>NZ_JAVTSC010000014.1:0-168649 GCF_032678725.1 Pedobacter heparinus | reverse complement strand
ACTCGCCGATGGCTGAGAAGTAATCGTCGGTGCGACATTGATGGTTAGAACAGCCGTATTAGATGTAGCAGGCGATCCGGTTCCGCTAGCTATACACTGGTAAGTATAGCCAGTCATTCCTGCCGTAGCACCGGTAATAGAAAGTGTTTCAGTAGTAACCCCGCTGTAAACACCCCCATTACTAATATTTGTGAAGCCACTGCCAGTGTTTACCTGCCACTGGTAACCCGTAGCATTCGTTGCCGTTATAGAGAAAGTTGTAGTAGCTCCTGCACAGATCGCACTTGCTGATGGCTCTGCGGTAATGGATGGAGGAGCACTCGCTGTAAAGGCAGCAGTAGTAAATGTAACTGTTCCTGTAGTACCTACAGTAGTCCAGTTCGCAGGGTTTGCAATCAATGCTTTATACGCAGCCAAAGAAGATTGTCCACTTGTAGGGCCTGTATATTGTCCGGCAACAATATTCGGGCCCAAGAAAATCTTACTGTTTCCGGAAACATCTCCGGGAAGATAGGACGTTGATCCGTTAATAGCTCCGGTAGTAACCCAGGTGGTTGCGGTTCCTGTAGAACCTGAAAAACCCAGGCCAAAGATAATGGTACCGCTGAAAGTTGTAGAATTAGAACTGGGACCACCTGCACCTTGAAAAGCAAAAACCTGATCACCGGATGTGTTGGTTAATGACATGTTCGTTGCGACACTTCCATTAGAGGAATTGGTAACGGATGTGATTGTACCGATATTTGTTACTGATCCGGTTGGAGCTGTAGCAGAATTCGCCTGAATCGTAATAATAGTACCTGCAGCTATCGTGCTTCCCGTATTATTCGTCCATACAGTGTATTGTTCCTGCTCTCTGTATATACCAGCAGTATTACTGTTTGTGTTATTGCTGAACCCATTATCAGTAAACTTAATTACTGTATTCGGAGCCAGGTTTACCCAGTTAACAAATGCAAAACCATCCGGCGAATTGGCATTAACACCAATAATGGAAATGTCACCCTGTGCCAGGGTAGTTGGTGTTTGTGTTTTTGCGATTGAGAATGTTAAAGTCAGGAGAAAAAAGAGTAAGATTTTTTTCATTTAGGGGATGGTTAGCTTTAATTTAGATATGATTTTGAGATGATTTAGAAAAAGGCAGATGTTTTATCATAAAAGAATTTAAGAGGAATTTAGATGATCAGGCTTATACACGCTTTATGCGCAGCTAAACTATTCAATGGCTACATTAATGGTGCGAGTTTTCCCCGGATTTTTATACAGCGATTGAATAGTTAGAAAAAAATTAATAAGTAATCAGCTATTTTTATTGAAATACGAGGCAGTTTTCAATATCCTAAATAGAAGCGAAATGCGCTGGGGATTGTTTGTATTCGATCGAGTGCTTTGGAGAGATTTTACCATAATTTAGGATGATTAAAAACGTTTAAATAGAGATGAGTAAATGTAAAAAAAATTATTTAATAATAAATAGAAATCAACTATTTATAAAGTAGCATAAAGCACTGGCTTCGAATTCAATCAGCAAAAATCCATTACCATTTTACCGGTTTCGCAATCGATTTTATCCCCCATTCCGAACTAAATTCTGCAAATCCCAAAAAATTTAGTGTTTCGAGCTGATCTTTCCTAAATCGTTGGCAACGCATATTCCGTACTGTAGCTTTGCTGAATATAAACAGCAATAAATGTCAGAAGAAACCATTACTTTACAACAGAACCAACATCCAAAGGCCAGCCAAACCCCCAAACCAACTACTTACATTGATGCGTTTGTAGACTTCGCCTGGAAAAGGTTATTTGCCACTGAAGAAAGTAAACCAATTCTGATCGGGCTTTTGAACCATCTTTTCAAAGGCAGAAAATACATAACAGACATCGAGTATGGTCAGAATGAACATCACGGCGAAAATGCCGAAGAAGGAGGCGCTATATTTGATGTGTATTGCACAGATGCTGACGGAACTCATTTCATCATAGAAATACAGCGGGGCTACCAAAAATACTTTAAAGAAAGATCAATTTTTTACGCATCCAAAGCAATCAGTGAACAAGCCCCAAAAGGGGGGCGGAAAGAATGGGCTTACGATCTCAATGAGGTCTATGTAATCGCCTTTCTGGAAGATTTCAGGTTACCGGATGGCATGAAAGGCGAATATGTTCAAGACATCTGCCTGGCCAACAGGCACACTGGTAAAATATTCTATGATAAGCTGGGCTTTATATTCATTGAGATGCTTAACTTTGTTAAAGGCCCGGACGAACTGTATACCGAACTGGATAAATGGTTATATGCCTTGAAGCATTTAACAGAATTTACAAAACGTCCCGAATACTTATTCGGCCCGGAATTTGATCAGTTATTTAACCTGGCTAAATATGCCAATCTAACAAAAGAAGAGCGAGCTATGTACAATGCAAGTTTAAAGCGAAAGTGGGATAATAAGAATGTGTTGGATTACGCAGTTGAAACCGCTACGCAAAAGGCAGATCAGAGAGCTACAGAGCGGGAACGCGCCAAAGCGTTGGCAGAAAAGAAAGAATTAGCTCTTGATTTGGCTCGTGAAATGTTAGCCGATAACGAACCTATTGAAAAGATTGTCAAATACACAAAACTTTCAATAGAAGAAATCCAATCCCTTTGATATTCTTAGTCAAGCTTATACAGAATCCTGAAAATCCGATCAGCAGATCGAGAAACTAACTAAAGATAAAAATACTATGGGAATTACAGAAACTTTAAAAATGTCTTCTACCTTCGGAGGTTTTTCCCGGAAGATCTTCCGGCTGATCATTTGTTTACTTTCCAATACTCTCAGTTGAGTATGCAGTATCTTATCTGTGATGTGCGGAATCCTGCTCCTCAGGCCTCCATATCTTACCGGCCCATCTTCCAGACATAACAGAATGGGTATTTTCCAAGTACCTCCGATATGGGAAAAAGCAAATTCAACGGCGCTGTAATAAAGTTTTTTATTGTGTATAAAATCCTGCATGAATCAAATTTATCCAATTATAATTTAAAAGAAAGGCGGCTTATCCCGATTATGAAAGTGCAGATCAAAAGGCCTTAACTGAATTCGGGAAGTCAATTGCACTTGCGGTAAGATTAAGGGATTTTAAAGAAGATTACCCTGCTGCTTGCAGAACACTTGACAATGCCCTTAAAAAACCTGGAATTGAGGTTGAGAAAGACCGTATGGCTGAAGCCCTGATCATAGGGGCTGAACTTGCCAGACTATTAAAAGACCACAATAAAGAAATGCAATGTTATGAATTGCTGGCTGATCTCGATGTATCTGCCGACAAAATCCTCGAATTAAAATCGAAGCATAAATTTACCAGGTAAAGGCGACCACAACTTGCAGATTTCGCCAGTATTTGCAACCTTAGAAGAAAATTAAACCATTAAACCTAAACATCATGAGATCAATTAATCCCTGGATCAATTTTAACGGCAATGCCGAGGAAGCATTCATTTTTTACAGATCAGTTTTTGGCGGAGAGTTTACAAAGATCATTCGTTTCAAAGACCTTGCCAGCGAGGAGTTTCCGGTACCTGATCACGAGGCTGATAAGATCATGTACATCGCTTTGCCTATTGGCAAAAACAATACGTTGATCGCCAATGATGTCCCTGAGTTTATGGGCCGGGTAAGCGAAAATGAGAACAGATCCAAAATAGCCCTGAGTGCTGAAAGCCGCAAAGAGGCAGACAAAGTATTTAACGGACTATCCGCTGGCGCTGAGGTGGAGGGGCCTATTGGCGAAAGTCCATGGGGTACCTATGCCGGGATGTTCAGAGACAAATATGGTATTGAATGGATTGTGGAGTTTGATCCATCGTTAATTTAGGTACATAAACGTAAGCAAAACCGCAGCATTTAACAAGCAGCAATCTGGCGAAGGCAACATTAAGATGGTGATAAGATTTCCATTCATTTAGGTGTAACTTTGAAACCTCCTCTTCCCATCAAGGCCTTAAAAGTATTCACTTCCAGTCCCTGGGCTATGATCTCAAATTCTCCCATAATGTCTGAGGTAAAAAAACTAAATGTTGCCGTTCCGTTTGCATCGGTAACCAAATTAGGGTTCCAGTAAATGGTAGACCGGGGATCGAATTTTCCAAATGGTGCACTATCATAATCGGGCAAATAGAACTCCTCCGGAATGGTGATATTTTTGATATAACTGACATCCCTGTAGTTGTCGCAACCTATATTGGTGACTAGGTTCACTATGCCTTTAGACCTTTTAAAATAAGTTTTGCCCTTTACTGGTTTGGTACCTGTGGGATGTCTTGAACAATTAATGTTATTGTATCCACACACCCAATCTGCACATTTATCTTTTAGCCTCTTTCTGATTATCTCATCTTTACCCCCTACAGTAACTTCTGCTAATTGGTTTATCCCGTTCATTTTGAAATCAGATACCACAGGATTCTTGAGCCTCGAAAAAAAGTTTACAATTTCCGGCACGAATAGTGATCTTCCTTTTACTACAGTGTTATCATAATGGATATCATGATCCTTCCATTGCACCTCAAAATTGATATCGGGAGCAGGTTTTACCACTTTGTATATATCCAACATCCATTCTTTCCCTTTAAAAGACAACAGTTCAGAAGCCGGTATCATAAACATCTTATTTTTATCGAGTTTAATGGTAAATCGCCTGGTTTGGAGAATATTTTTCTTGTTTAACTCCGCTAGAGAGAAATTAACATCGGTGGATTTGATGTCAATCTCCTCTATCTCCTTCTTACCGGTCGGTATCACCATTCCAATTGCAGCATCTGTATTATCCAGGCGCAATGGAAGACCTGTGGGCTGGTAATCACTGATGGTCTTCCACTGGTTGTTGCCCCAGGTGTTTACCATCAGTAAACCGTCCGTCTCGTTTGCTGATTTGGCCGACAGCAACCTGTTCCTGCTGGCATGCTCAAAGTGATGGTAATACCAGGACTGTAAAATGGTCCGGTAACCCACGCTGTCGATCCGGTTCTTTTCCGTAGCTCCTACCGCAAGATTGGCCACCACAGGGTTTCCTGCTGTATCAGATATCTTTACAGTAACCGTCACTTTCTTTTGAAGGCCGTAATCTTTCCGGTCGGTGCTGATCCTTACCTTATAATCTTCCTGGGCTTTATTCAGAAACAGACGCTCTGCCTGCGGTTTATTCTGCCCGTCAAGTACCGCCAGGCTCAGGATATTCTTGGGGAAACCTGCTGCCGGTACAGGGACTTTTACCGAGTCGTCCGGTGGAATCTTTAAGGATTGACTCCACAGCACTTCTTTTGCTGAGCGTAGTACCAGTAAGGCATTGTCTGCTTTGTTTTTATTGTAGACCGTTACCTCTATCTCTTCTTTATTCATGTGCAGCTTTAGGCTGTAGCCTGCGGGTTTTATAATTTCTGGAAAGACAATTGTTTGCTTCATTTTGCCTGCTGTTTCTACAGTATAAGTGGCACCAAGCTCAGGCTTCAGGCTCAGGGTAGCGATTCCCTGCTTATTGGTTCTTAATTTGGCTATAAGCCGACCCGCATTTTTTACCAGCAGTTCGGTAGGTATCGGATTCTGATGGATATCCAGTACTTCGATGGCTACCTTGCCGCTGACACCAGCCAGTAGCTGTCCGCCTTCGGGATAAATACTTACTTTCAGCGGATTGCCTTCATGGGGCAGATTCAGCGACAGCTCGGCGTAATCATTATCCCGGCGAAAGAGCATATTGATTTTCAGCGACTGGTTGTCTTTTAGTTCCGGGTAAGTGAAATTTATAAAGGCTTCGCCAAACAAATTGGTACTCAGCCTGCCGTATTTAATGGCTTTTTCTCCTGCAAGCAGCTCGTATTCGCCTTTAACGTTTTTTGCCAGTTTGCCGCTTTCACGGATAATAGTGATCACTTGCACCTTACCGCCCCGGATGAGCCGGGTGGTATCTGCTACCGAGGCTTCGGCTTCCAGTTTCTTGCCGGTCATCTTTCTAATCTGAATGGGCTGAACAAACACGTTGGTATCTCCATAGCTGATCATTCGGTCGGTATAGGCATAAAGGGTGTATTTGCCCTCTTCCAGATTGCTGCGCAGCTGAATATTGCCATGCGAGCGGATATCGTACATGGGAAACTGGGCGTTATGTACTATCTCTTTAGCTTCATCGGTGATGCGCACATATAATACTTTGTTGGCTGTGGAGGTATCGGATAACAGGTAGGCTTTGAACCAGATATTTTCTTCGGGTGAATAGATGTTCTTATCCAGTTGCAGGTAGAGATTGCTGGATGGGTGATGGGTTAAATAAACCGACAGCTGCTTTTTTAATTGCTCAACGCCATGATCATTCTCTTGAGCTTTCGCAGATAGTGCTGTGACTACAAATAACAGAACGACGATAAGCTTTTTCATCATGTATTTTTTTAATTGAGCGTTCTCCATAAATTTTTAAGAGGGGTTAAAAGCGTTGCTATGGGCTCGATCGCTAGAATACAAATATGGATTTGTTGCGGAGCTACTCACAGAATGGGGTGCTAATTAACGACACGGGGATATATTTCAATTGATAAGATATTCGGTTATCTAAATATATAAAAAACAGATGATTGAAAGAACATGGGAGATAGACATCATAGAAATCGATAATTTTTATCTAAGCCGGCCCGGACGGATTTTCCCCGTACAAGTTGTCGGTTACAAATGTTTTCTCTTCGGCTCTCACGCCTGCTTTAGCATCCTGATGAGTGGTCAGCCAATTCTGACGGACGTTACATTTTTCCTGTGGCACACCACGTATAACAACTGCTGTTTGCGGGGCGTAGAAGGTATTGTTATAGATTTCAATCAGCGTGCCGGCAATGTTTGTATTGTCTTTGCGATCTCGGCCGCCGTGCATATCAAAACAGTGGCTTAATGAGATATCCCCATGGACATTATGACGCGCGGTGTAACTGCATCCGGTCCTTCCTGTTCCGGCTATAGAATGACGGTTTTCATTGAAGAGGTTATATTCGATCATGGCGTCAGCGTTATCGAGAGCTACACCATAGCCCAGGCCGCTGTACTGGCACTTGTGAATATAGTTATGGTGAACCTGATGTCCGTTCCCGTCAGACAGATTTACACCTGCGTGTGAAAATGCGGATATCTCACAATTGTCTATTTCCGCTTTTGGGAATTTAACGTTGATCCCGGTGGAAATTGGGAATTGGTAGTAGTAAGTATGACCAGGTCCCCCTTTCCCAAAGGCGCGTTTATGATGATCTAAATATCGTTTCGGGTTAGGTCCTTGCAAGCGTATGCCGGTTACCCTTACATTTGGTCCCATTATTTGTATGATCAAGGGAGTCTCGAGACTGTCACTCGTTATCTGAGCACCCGGAGAGCCATTGTAACCACGGTCGCTCGCCAGGGTAACACCCTCGGAAACATTTAAGGTGGTCTTATGAATATAGATGAACGTGGTCATATCAATAACGGCATTGCCCGGAATAAACACTACTTGCCCAGGTTTGGCCTTGCCCAAAGCCTCGATAAGTGTTTCTACATCTTCAGCAACAAAATCACCTTTTGTAACTATTCGTTTGTATCCCTGGCCACCTCCGATAGGGCCACTATCATCGGCTTTAGCTCCGTAAATAGTACTCCCTACCTTTTTCCAGGTTTGTTTACGTTCGGCAGATACAACAAGCTCTCCAGCAGATGGGTTTGCTGATGCAGGGCTTATAGTACCAAATGCAGCCAGCGAACCAGCAGCTGCCGCTGCGGTAACGAATTGCCTTCTGCTAAAATTCTTATCCATGTCTTATTTTAAAGGCCTTTAATGATGTATTTACCTCAACAGGCATAAAGTACGAAAAATCAATAAATGTTCAGTGAAAAATGAGCCATTCACAAAAGGCGGTAGTATGAAAACCTTATTTAAAACATTCGTTTAGCTCATCGGTTCAAGACTAATCGTAAATAGCCTGAAAAATAAAGAACGCGTTTAATAGGATATAGGCAGTCAGCAATGATAGAGAAGTCACCTTATCAAATCTATTGGAAGCAACCAATTTGTCTCGCTTGATGAGCCGTAAAGAATATGCCGTTGAGATGATTACAGTCAATATGAAAATCAATGTTATGCCGTGAAGGGTGTCCACTAAAGTAAAAGTGGTAGTTTCAGGAAGCGATGCATCCACAATATATTTGTTACCGATAACGGCGAATAGTGACCCTACACTCAATCCGAAACGTGAATCAATACTGTCTGAATGTATGTAAAAACACATAAATGCAATTAGGAAGGCTACATACATGCCTAGAAACATTTTCCAGAATATGCCCATGGCATCACGGCTGATGCCGACTCTTACCTTAAAATTACTGTACTCTGTATGGGGTTTAGCGATTGAAGTGTCTCCAAAAGCTGTCTCGTATAATTTTATGCCATTGGAAACTTTTAAACTGTCGATTTCCCAACCTCTTAAGGTAAACCTGGGGTCGAATTGCTTTCCCAGTGTATCTGGTTGAAATATTAAGGATTGGGAATCAAACTGGGAGTTTTCAATCGACAATCTCAGCGTTTGATGGTCAAATGGAAAATTATCAATTGCCCAGGAGTCCTTCATTACACATTGAATCTTCATTAAAAGATATACTTCAGTGCCAGATGAATCTAACGTCGAAAAGGATTTATTTACACTTTTTGCCTGGGGAATCTCCAGATTTTCTACAAAATTAAATTCCTTGTTTTTATATTTAAGCCAGAGCCAGAAGTCAATGGTATATTCCTTTTCCCTAAAATCTATGTCATGAATACTCGTGATGTAAATACCGGTTTTTACGGTATCAAGTCCCGGTTCCTGGGCAAATAAAGTAGCAGACAGACCAAATAGCTGGCCTAGTAGTAAAAGTATAAGCAGAGTTAGGTTCTTCAATGGATATGGTAGTTTATAGGGTAGGTTATAAAGATACACATACTTCAGAAAGATCTCAAAATCTCCATACTGTCATTTTGCTTTAATGATCTGGATATTTTGATAAAAGTTGGGGCATAGAGCCACTATTTAAGAGGGTTAAAAGAGTTGCTCCAGCTACTCACAGAATGGAGGGCTAAAGGAGGATTGAAACAACCACAAGGAGAAACAAAAAAAGCCGAATCAACGATGCGGCTCCTATGATCAAATGAAATTGTCTTAGTTGATGATTCTGGCGGCATCTCGCAACGCCTTAATCGCATCATGGGCAGCTTTGATGTCTTCTGCCTGACGGCTCACGGTAGACAAAGCCTCACCACTTAATTCACCTCTTTCCAGCGCAAGTTTATAAGCCGCTTTGGCCGCATCTTCACCACGTTCTGCTTCATTCAGGATGCTCTCACGGTCATCGCCGCCAAACAGGGATTTCACATCAATCCAGGCACGGTGCAAAGTACCTGCTACGCTGTTACCAGTTTCCGCTTCGCCCCCAAGACCAGCTACCAAAGCAACCAGCTCCTGGCTGAATTTGCGGCTCTGGGTACTGTACTCCTGGAAGATTCCTTTCAAATCGATATTTTCATCTTTAATATCGGCCAGTGCTTTTTGGAATCCATCCGCACGGTCATTGTTAATTTCAGTCAGTTCATTTAAAATTGTTGTCGTTTTCATAAGTCGGTATTTTTGAACAAGAATAACATTCCCGGCCTCAATTTGTTTTACAGAAAGCATTCCGAACCCTAACGAACTGCTCAGCAGCCTGCTGCACAAAGCCATCGCGGCCATTTTCTAAGGAATACCTAACTTAATTTACTGCAAGAGAAGTTCTTCATTGTAAAGGGATGTATTCATCAGTATTACCTAAGGCAAGATGGGATACGATTATTCCTACTTTTTATGAGGGGATTAAGCATAAGCCTGATACTACCTTTGGTAATATGAATGCAGATATATGCGCATGTATGGCGCCTGATTTTCACAGAAAGAATTTTTGCGATGCTATCCTGCATTCTCCATGGGCGGATTAAATCGAATCAATAGCGACCGGGTCGTCCGCAGCTCGCCATAGCGGCGATCGTTCGAAACCAACAACCTAGTCAGCATTTTATGGTTTAGTTTTTGTTACTTAGGAACAAAAACCACTATGAAAACAAACACTGCCCTTGCAAATTTATTTTTCGCACTCACCCTTACTGCTTCAATATCCAGCTGTGGATCTGGTGATCAAAAACAGGAAACTACCACCGACACGACTGCCACCACAACTGCAGTTACTCCAGATCAACCAGCTACCAGCACCGAAACATTTAAAGATTTTGACTGGAATACTGTTCCCCAATCGACTGCGACAATCGGGGCATTTCCATACCTCACCGCTCCTGACGGCTTTTACGTACAGGAAAAAGATGGATCCAGCGAATCAAAAACAGGATACTCACATTTCAAAGATTTTAATAAGCTGATCATATTCAATGGCCAGTCCTTTTACAACGCAGAAGGTAAAGTTGCAGAACTGAAATTCCAGATGAAGGGTGAGGAAACGGACTGGAACCAGTACAAGTTTGATAGCAGTGTGGACAAATACCTGAGCAGCATCGGCGCAAAGTTAATAGGAACGTTAAAACTTACTGATGAGCAGGAAAAATTTTTAAATAAGGATGATGACATGACGATCCATCACCACATTGTTGGTGATCCCTATAATGAGCCTGTCCGGATGTATGCCCTTAACCATCCGAAAGGCAAAATCATGTTCCAGGTCTATTCAAACTCCGCCACTGGCGAGATAGGTGTAGTAGAACTTGCTGCTTTTGAGCAGACTATCAAAGCGCCGACTGCTGTCCAGATGAAAAAAGACATAGACGCCAACGGCAAAACCATCCTGAACATCAACTTCGACACAGACAAGTCTACCCTCCAACCGGAAGGACAAAAAGTTGTCGATGAAATCCTGACTCTAATGAAAAACAACACGGTGCTAAAAATCTCGATTGAAGGACATACAGACAATACCGGATCGGCCGATCACAACAAAAAGCTTTCCGCAGACAGGGCGAATACCATCCTAAAATTCTTAACCAGTAATGGCATTCCCGCAAGCAGACTTACCGCCGCAGGATTTGGCGCAGAGCGTCCGTTAGTTGCAAACGACAGTGAAGCAAACATGGCAAAGAACCGAAGAGTAGAACTGGTAAAAAAATAACAAACGAATTGTTATGAAATTTAAAGAAACCCTGCTGGCAGCATCCATTCTGCTGCTCAGCCAGACAGCCTGTAACCAAAATCACTCCGGACGCAATAACCCGTTGGCAGAAAAAGAAAATGTCGCGCGCAAGGCGCAGGCAGATGAAACTGAAGCGGCAAAAGTTCCTTTTACCGAAGGTAAAATCGACTTGAAAATCACTACACCCGGCTCAGCTTTGGGAGAACTGCTCCAACAGGTAGACCCGACTAAGGGTAACGTATCCGCGCAGATCAAAAAACTCTCGGAGAAACTTTCGGTAAAAGATCGCGCTGAACTGGAAGCCCAAAATAAGAAAGCAGGAATGATGAACCTGGCGATATTGATGCTCCCGCTGAAATCGGTGATCTATATCAAAGGGGATCAGGCCACTGCCAAGTTTGACGCCCTAACTTTCCATGGCGAAAATACGGTAAACGACGCAAAGAAAGAAGGTATGATGTACGTCAAATCCCAAAACAGCAGCAAAGCCATGACCATCGCCTATACAGGCGACAGCTTTAAGGAAATGGCGCAGAACGAACTTAAGACAGCAGACTACAATATCAAAGAGACTGGGGAAACCAGTACCGTAGCAGGATATAACTGTAGCAAATGCATATACACTTTAAAAAAGCCTGCTCCGGCAAATAATACCCCGGGCGTCATTCCGGCCGCATCCGTTTACAAGCTTGAAGTCTGGACCTCGACTGAGATGCCCAAGTCGGTAAACTTTCTTCACCCGCTGTACATCAAAGAAGACGCCGGTATCATGAAAATTATGATCCAGTATCAAAAAGATAGCCCACTTAAATTCCTGTATGAATTTACAAAAGTTGAAAACAGGGTAGTAACAACTGAAGAAATGCAGATTCAGAAAACGGCAAAAATCCACGACTTTGGAAAAGACAAGATGACTGTAGGCATGCAGATGATGGGAATCGTGTTTGGGATGTAACATAATATATGCTTATCAACCTGGATGTTCAACACCTCGCTGGCAAACCAAGCAGAGTAATGCCGTAAGAATACTGAAACGCTTTTTCGCCCATTACTCCACTTGCGATAAACTGCAAAACCCGAGTAGGTGAAATACCGGAACCGAACCACGCATTGGCAAATGCAAGGAGAATGTCGAGGCTACCAAGGCATCGATTTTATAGTAAAAAAAATGGGGTTGATTAAATTAAGCCCTGCAGAATACAGGTTTTAACCAATTGTGCAGTGTTTTTGCATTCTGCCTTGGTTAAAATATTTTTCCGGTGCTGTTTCACTGTTGATTCAGCGATAAATAGTTTATTAGCTATCTCTCCACTGTTCAGACCTTCTGCAATATTTTTAATGATATCGATCTCCCTTTTCGAAAATGAAATGGGCACTTCCGTATTTTCGTCAATACTTAAATTCATAAATGAGGGTTCGCCATGTAAACCGATAAGCGAAACCTTATAGTTGGGTGTATGACCAAGATGGTCAATCCGGGTGTTAATAATTAACGACTTCCCATACCCCCCAGTTTCATCTAAAGTAAGCATCAGCGCCTGATGGTTAAATAAAACATAACTCCCGTTTTTTAACCTGACTCTATAATTGTAACTAATCTTATAGCTCATTAACTTATCTCTGCCAACCTTGTTTACAAAGAACGTGGTTAAAAATTCTTCTGCTTTTATAACAAAGTTAATATCGTCCGGATGGAGCAAACCCAATATGTCATTAATTGTGATGCTACCAGGATTCAGGTCATGAATTTCATAAACTGAGTCACTGACATGGGAAATAGACATATCATAGAAATCGATAATGAAAAAAGAAAACGGGCCGGTACTTACAATGGAATTAGTTAATTCATTAAAAGAGATCTGGTGACCGTCTGTTACATTTATTGATCTGTTAGCAGACCAGACATTGTGGAGTGTTTGTATTTCAGCGTTCATTTAGATGGAATTTGAACAAATAATTTCTGTTTTTCAAATGTAGCTAAATATGATTACTTATGTTATCCTTACCAACAAAGCTCATAGATAATCAGGTGATCATTTTAAAATGCTTCTCCAAGATTGAACAGCACTGCACTGTATCCTTTACTCAGGCCATAATCAATACCGATATTGGTATTGGAGGCCTTGTTAAACTTAATGCGCAGACCAGTTCCCGCTGCAGGTTTCCAGGAGGTAAACAATGAGCCAGAACCGCTGACTGTATTCATGTTTGCAAACACAACAAAGCCCAGCAATCCATTGGCAGTAAGGTCTCTGCGGTATTCACTCTCCAGGTAAAACAGTGTCCTTCCACGGTATCTGTTCTGATCTATACCCCTGGCTGATCTGTTATAAGGGTCCCATCCGGTGCTTGGCAGATCCAGGTAAGGCGTTTTATCATTCAGCACCGTCCAGAAGTATGACCATAGCGCCAGTGTATTCTGCTGGTGGGGTTTTCCAGGATTCATCGAAATGTATTTACGCACATCCAGGTAAATGGAGCTCCAGTTGTTGTCACTGCCTAAGAACGTTGGATTCACCCGGTAAACTAAATTTCCATACATTCCCGGCATAGGGTTTATGGAATTGCTCCTGCTATCATAAACCAGATTCAAGCTAATTCCCGAGGAGAAGGAGTTTTTGCCGGTGCCGTAGTGATAGCCGGAATACTGCTCCAGCTCTGGGGAGGGATCCTCGGTATTGATGTTAAAGCGGTAATCCAGGTTGTAACCAAGACCGGCGTACAAATAAGGTTTGATCCTTTTCAGGGCACTCTGATAGAACCTGATATATTTATAATTTACAAGTGCCTGCTCCTTGTCCCCTTTGGATTCGCCAAGCCCCCAGGTGAACTGGGGATAGACCAGAAACCGGGTGTCCCCCTGGATCAGCCAGGTGTTGTCAGGAAGCCAGATGTTGGTCCTGACTGGCAATCCAAAACGGCTTCCGAGATTCCAGTAAGGTGTAAAGGTGGCTGTTGAAAGGTTTGTTGTCCTTTTCGGACCAAGGTACATCGCAGCTGAAGTGCTGGTGATGAGCGCATTTCCGGTACCGCCGGGTACTGTACCCCCAATTGGAAGAATGGAAAAATAAAGCTTCTTGTCTTTTTCCTCCCTGATCTTCCCAGGGCGGATGCGAAATAGTGCTTTTCCGATATCGATCAGGTCTGTTTGCCTGGTCGTATCCTGACCCTTTTTGGTCTGAATGATCGCATCACCAGCATTTTGTCCAAAAGAAAAAGCCCAGCAACACATCAGCAGGTTGAACAGGCACAATCTCACTATCATCTTAAGTTGCATACGAGCATTTTAAGACATGTAATGTCAATAAGCCTGCCAGTTCAATGAAAATATCCGGAACTCGTTGTACTTTAAAAATAAAGCCCCTAAAAGGGCTTTATTATAGCATACTGTAAGCTGTTTAGTTGGATAAATAGTTTCTTAGTTCGCCACTGTTCTGCAGATAATTCCAGCGTATCTGGTCTGCTTTGCCCCCGGCATCACCATTGATATCGAAGAAGTAGAATCTGGTATCTGTGCTTTCGGAAATTCCTCTAAGCGTATAGACTGGCGTACCTTCAAAAGTATTTGCTGTTGTTGCGTAATAAACTTTCAACTTGCCAAGAAAGTTGGCAGGGTTCCAATATATTTTCTCAGCGCGACCGTCGCCATTTAGATCGGCAAAATAGAATTGAGTAGTGGATGCCAGTCCAACTGCCCCGGAATTGCTAAAAGAGCTTGAAGCGGTAAATGTTCCATCTCCATTAGAAAGATAAACCATTACTTTTCCGGAATTCAATGAAGGATGCCAAACCATTTTGTCGGCTTTATTGTCATTATTTACATCTGCATAGTAAAAACTGGTTCCAGCCGTTGTACTTGGCCCAACCGGATCAATAACGGTAGATCCATTAAAATTTCCAGCGGATGTAGCCAGGTTAATCCTGGTTTTGCCGGATTCGAAACTGGAGGTCCACCTGATTTTATCTACTTTGCCGTCGCCATTTACGTCTGCGAACCTGTAAATGGTAGTGGCTGTTGCACTTGAATTTTCTGGATTTTCTACCGCTGTGGTGCTAAAATTGCCAGCAGATGTGGCCAGGAAAACACGGGTGCGTCCGGAAAACTGAGTAGCATTCCACACAATCGCATCAGCTTTGCCATCACCATCCACATCGGCATAATTATAGCTGGTACCCGCCAGTGTTGAGGCGGCCCCTGTTATCTTTGCAGCATAGGTAAATGTGCCATTACCATTAGAAAGATAAACTGCAGGCTTGCCGCTATCAGCAGTATAATTCCAGTATATTTTATCGCACTTGCCATCCCCGTTAACATCTGCAAAATTAAAAACAGTCTTGTCACTTTGGCTGGTTCCATTAGGATCTGTGTTTGGCTCGCCAAATATCGCCGGGATAAACGTGGCCATTACTGGCCAGTGGTCTGATGGCCACTTGTCGTTGTAGCTTGTAGTAATTACCTGGGGAGAGTGATAGGCCATTTTAACATCACTCATCAGCCAGTCAATTTTTGATGTACCAGTAAGGCCCCATTTATGATAAGTAGGATCACCCTGATAATCTCCCAAAGCATCTTTTAAACCGAGATTAGTTTTTAAACTTTCAATTTCTGAGGCACCCGGGGCCGCATTGAAATCCCCAAAAACAATTTCGGGCAGATTTCCTGTATTGCTACTCTGGATAATAGTCTCCATGTGTTGTGAATTCTGGGCACGGAACGCCTGGCTGATAGATGACCAATGCGTGTTACATACAAAATATTGCGCTGTAGTAGCAATGTCTTGTAATATCGCCCATGACACATTCTGCGCCCTGTCTTGCACCCCCGGATCTAGTTCTTCCATATCATCATTGATGAGCGTAAACCTGCTGTTCTTAAAGAAGATGACTTTAGGACTGCCAAAATCTTCAAGAGATGTGCGGCCATATCCCAATGCCGTCATTTCTGCCAGAAACCAGGTTTTGAAAGGGCTATTGGAAAACTCTTGTAAACCAACAATATCAGGCGAGTTGTCTACAATAATCTGTTTAATCATTCCTTGTCGTTGTGCAAGAGTCTGAGGATCGCTAGGATCATCATGCCTGACATTAAATGACATCACTTTAAATTGATGGTCAGGCAGGGCCAGCATCATTAAATCATTAGTATTATTAACGTTATCAGATGGCGGTACTGCGAGATTATTGTCATCAAGCAATGCTTTCTGGCAGGACGCAAACATTAACGAGATGGAGAATACCAGCAATAAAGACCAATAGCTCCGGGCAATTTTAGTAATTGTGTTCATAATTTGGTTAGTAAAAGGTTTAAATTTATATGGTTTAATCGTTTAAACAAAAGTTTTGTAGCTATTAGCTATCTACAGTTTACGCAAGGGTTGTAGTTCTTATATTATGAGGTTATTTCGTTAAATGGTCAGGATGGATTGATGATATATATGATTGGTAACAATAATTAAAGTTATGTTTAATCGTTTAAACTTACAAACTTTATTTTTTCCGTAGCTATGATCACTGCCTGTTTAACGCCCAAATTAGCTGTTTCTTTAAAGTTTCCCGATCAATGGGCTTATTAACCAAGCCTGAAAAACCCTTCAAAATTAGTTGTGCACTACTATCCGGCTCCGATGTTCCGCTAACGGCGATCACTGGCAGTTTATCAAAAGGTTTACCTAAAGTTTTGATCGCTGACAGCAATTCATAGCCATTCATTTCGGGCATTTGGATGTCTGTTAACACAATATTGATTTCATTTTTTGAAAGGATATCCAGGGCCTGTTTGCCATTAGATGCTTCATGGAACTTCACATTCCATTCCCTTGTCATCATCTTTAAAAAACTAAGGTTAAGCTCACTATCGTCTACTGCAAGGATACGGAGACCCGACAGCAATATCGACTGGCTGTCAGCTAACTGTTTAACAGCAGGTTTATGTTCAGCTTTCCGGTAAGGAATATAGAAGTTAAAAATACTCCCCTGGCCTGGCAAGCTTTTTACACCAATCTTCCCACCCTGCAGTTCAACCAGCTGCTTACAAATAAATAGTCCTAAACCGGTACCTGTTTGCCCTTTAGCAGAACTGGTTTGATAATACTTAGAGAACAACGCCGCCTGCTGGTCCTCGCTGATCCCGGTGCCGGTATCCTCAACGGCTACATATAATCTATTGTCTTCGCTGTTCAGCCTGGCTGTAACCACAATTTCTCCTTCGCTGGTATATTTTATGGCATTGCTGAGCAGGTTAACCAATATCTGGTTAAGTCTGAAACTGTCACCTTCAACCATAGTTTCAGTATCCCCCTCGAAATAGTATTCCATTCCCAATCTCTTTTTAGCAGCACTATACTCCATACTTTCCATCACTTTTCGCAGGGTTAAATCAGGATTAAAGGGTTCATTGTTGAGCTGGAACTGACTATTTTCCATTTTAGCAGCGTCAAGGGTATCATCCAGCGTCTGAAGCAACATGTCTGACGACAATTTTATAGAATCAAGCATCCCTGACTGTCGCTTTGTAAGGCCGGTTTTGCCAAATACATAAAGAAAACTCCTGATGGCATTTAAAGGGTTACGAATTTCATGGCTCATTTGGTGGAGTAAGTCCATTTTTTG
Source organism: Pedobacter heparinus (assembly GCF_032678725.1). Lineage (GTDB taxonomy): Bacteria > Bacteroidota > Bacteroidia > Sphingobacteriales > Sphingobacteriaceae > Pedobacter > Pedobacter heparinus_A. Next base: position 150,854 of record NZ_JAVTSC010000014.1, on the reverse strand, counting down.
TTGGGCCATGGTAACAGACCGCTCGTTTTCCTTTCTTAAATGCTGCTCTGATTTATTAAGTTGAGTGATGAAGATGATCAGCAAAGTGGCAAATACCAACACAAGGACTAAAGCTGCCAGGTGAACCTTATTTAGCAATTCTGTTGTTTCACGATAATTCTTAAAAGCCATGGTCTTAAGCGCATCAGACATACTGAAATTAATTTCCTGAACACTGCTGTTGATGCGTTTAAGTTCGCTGCTGATATACGAATTAAGTGAAATCAGTTTCCCCTGCATGTTTAATACCTTTTCATTCTGTTCCTTAAGCTGTTGAAATCTTTTTCTGTAGGCATCTTTGTATACGTTTTCCGTTTTTTTTGAAGACAAAATGTTGGTTGGAAGATCCTTCGGACGAATTTCAATAACTTTAGTAGTGGTGGAGCTGCTTTTGTTTAAGACCGCTTCTTTTAATCTTTTAAAAAAATTTCTTTTTTCTGCAGGGATAATCTTTTGAACGGTATCAATTTGACCTATTTTGACAAGCGGTAAAGACAGGTCAGGCTCAGTCAGCGTAACACCGGATACATGACTATAATCAGCATAAACGGACAACAGGGAATCGAATTCATGCTTCAGCAAGAAAAATTCTTCCGAAAGTCCCTTCCTTTTTTGACGCCATTGTTTTATTTTATTAGTCTGCTCAACATCTACATACGTGTTGTTACTATCATTTATCAAAGCATCTACTTCGTCAAAAGCCTTTGACAGCTTAACACTATAAGCTGAATTATTTTTCTTGCCTGTATCTAAAAGAGATTGCTGAAAATCGTTTTCTGCTTGCTGTAACAACAATACAACCCGTTCGGGCTTTTTTTGCTCAAGTTCAATATTACTGGCTAAAGCTGAAATACCGATAAGTTTTTTACTGATATTATTGTACAGAAAAAGGGCGGCAACAGCAAAAACCAGCGTAAAGGCCAAAAAAGTAATCAATACGTTTCGTGCTAATACTCTGGTATAATTGACTGCCATGAATTACCAAATACAAGATTGAGTTAAGACCATATTTTAGTTACGTAATGTTTATCACTATAGTTTTCGTTTTAAAAACTATAGCGATTCCTTCAAAAACATTTGTTTGTTGTAAATGTTTTAGACGTAACCTTCAACACCGTAGCGTAGCAACAGCCCGGTCCTGGCTCCCTATTTTATTCGCCTGATCTTAATGTTTCTAAAATATGCTTTATCTCCATGGTCCTGCAGCAGGATATAACCGATGCCCGTTTCGCCATAATCTTGATATTCCTTAAATTTTGTACCGGCAACAAGTTTGCGCAATTCTTCTGAGCCACGTTCATAGCTTAATATCTTCTGCCCGTTAAGCCAATGTTCCACATGTTTCCCGGTTGCCACTATCCTGACCTGGTTCCATTTCCCGGGCTTATTTAAGGCCTTGTGCTGTGGGGCATATAAAAGATACAGTGATCCGGTGCTGGTTTCTGGGCTCTTATTGTCTTTTATAGTCTCATGTTTAAAATCATCAATCAACTGAAATTCAGGCCCATTAAGCTCAGTCCCTCCTTTCAGCTTTTTTAATGCTGAAACAAAATATTTTATTCCTGTATTGGCAGAATCAGCCAGTTTATAATCCATTACCAATTCAAAATCGCAAAACTGCTCCCGGGTAATGATATCCCGGCCTTTACGGCCTGGAAGCAAAACAAGCATTCCGTCCCGGACCTCCCAGCCTTCTTTAGGGAAGGTATCCTCATTTATGCTTCGCCATTTGATATCCGGATCTTTTCCATCAAACAACAATTCCCATCCCTTTTTCTTTTCCTGATCTGTAAGCTGATTAACCTTTCCTGCTGATTTAGGCTTAACCATTTTTGCGCCCTTGTGCTGCAGCAACAGCATTCCTTCAGCAAAACGCCTTCCATATGCGGACGCTGAAGGGCTGTCAAAGTGTGTTCCGTCTCCTTTATGCCATAAGCCTTCCGAAGAAACCACAGCGGTATAGGGTATTTTTGAGGAAAGCCTTGTAAACTCCTTATTTAGTTTCAGGTAGCTTTCTCTGTACCGCGCCAATTCTCCAACCACAAACGGCAATTGGGAATCAGTCACTTCCTTACGGATTTCTGCAATTAAGGTATCCAGCTTATCGAGATAAATTGCAGCCATCGATCCGCTGTCTCCTTCGCCCTGAAGCCACAATACACCCTTTATCACGCCCTTTTTCATCGCCTCCTTAATTCTTAAAACTGCATCATCATAAGGATGGCTTAAAGTAACTTTGTCATATCCGCCGGGAACCCATTTTCGGATCGAGGTTCCGCCTACGGCACAGGGAACAAGTCCAATGGTAACACCTGGATAGGCCTCTGCCATTTTTATGCCGAAAGACAAACCCGGGCCAACACCAGCTGCTTTAGGCTTATCAAAATGCAAAGGGTGTTTAGCCAGTACCCATTCCTTCTCTTTATTCAGCATCACTACCCGGGGATGTTCCTGTTTTTTATAAGGTTCGGTAATTTCACCCCTGCCTGCCATATTCGATTGGCCCATCAAAATATAGATGTGCATATTTTGATCGGGCTGCTGTGTAAAAGCGAGTGCTGACGAGAGAAAAAACAGGGTAAAGCAGGTAATCAGTATCGTATTTTTCATCAGGTGAATTTTGTCGCCGAATACTCCGGCTTCCACAACTGCATATTACCGGTATCGGCAGCAGCATTTCCCATATGCACAGCAATGGCAGCATCCCGGCCGGTAAACACATTAGATCCGGGCTTCTTGCCGTTTCTAATGCAATCGGCAAAAGACATAAATGCAGAAGCTGTAGGATCAGGATTATTTTTGTCTGCATTCTGATAAACCAAAGGGATGCCCTGTCCGGGTTTTACAGATTCAATTGTTGCCCCTGTAACCCCATCAACAGTACCCAGAACTTTAGTAACAGGCTCCCGATAGAGCAATGCACTGTCCCGCTTTACTTCCAGGGTAGCTTTCGACCCTAAAATCCGCATAGAATAGCTGTTGTATTGATTGCTCAGAATAGAAGTGACACTGGATTTTACCCCGTTTTTATACTCATAAATAGCGCGTACATTATCGTTTGTCTCCCTGCCGTCCTTCCAGAAATCAATTCCTCCCAGGCCCACAACTTTTAAAGGGTGGCCGCCCAGCATCCAGTTTACGATATCGATCTGGTGTGCAGCCAGCTCAGCCATTACCCCTCCCGAATATTTACGATACATTCTCCAGTTGATCTGCTCCTCCATCTTCGGATCAGCTACCGGCCTGCGCCAGTCTGAATTTCGGTTGTACTGACTTTCAATATGGGTAACCTTACCCAACCAATTGTCGTCAATAATTTCCTTAATTTTATGGTACATCGCATAGTAGCGGTACTGATGCCCTACCTGCAAAACCAGTTTGCTGTCTTTCATACGCTTTACCAGATCCAGTGCCTGCTCAATGTTGTAAGTCATGGTCTTCTCTATGTACACATGTTTCCCTGCATTCAGGGCATCAACTACCATCTGATAGTGTAAGTGTAAGGGTGTAGCGATGTACACTGCGTCAATTGCTTTATCATTTAACAGTTCATGGTAGTTTTTGTAAAACTTCGGATCAGCCGTTTTGGAATACTGTTTCATCGGCTTCAAATTGGCATCGACAAGATCGCAATAAGCAATAAGATCCATTCCGGGAAGCTTTTTAATGATGCTCGCCACACCCGATCCCCTCTGGCCGCAGCCAATAAGACCAAGTCTGACTTCCTGATCGTACCTGCCAAAAGCGAATGCCGGCATACCAGCTGTAGCTAGCCCTGACAATGCGATAGAACCTGTTGTGAGGAATCTTCTCCTGGAAATGTTAAAATGTGTCATGGTAATGATTATATAGTGTACGTAAACGAATATATAAATAAAAAAATAATTTAAACGTATACTAATCACCGTTTTATTCAGCCTTCAAGCTTTACAATGATCCCTTCGTCACCTGCCATACAAATGTTCTCCGTTACTTTTGTACCCTCCAGTTCCGGCGAAGTTGCGATTTCAATTATACCTCTTAAACGATTCGGCGATTTAAAATAGCAGGGCTGATGGCTTAAATTGAGTACGACCAAAAAAGCCTTTTCCCCTTCGGCATACCTCATGTAAGCCAGTATTTGCCGGTCTGCGGCTACCAGCTGATAATTTCCGGTTTGCAGGGAAGGCTCTTTTTGCCGGTATGCGATCAGTCTTTTGTAAAAAGAGAGCATAGCATACGGATCTGCTCTTTGCACTTTTACATTGTTCCTCCGGTACGCATGATCAAGTCTTAGCCAGGGCTCAATATCGCTAAAACCCGCATTTTCTTTATCATTCCATTGCATTGGGCTGCGGCAAGGATCCCGGCTTAAGTTTTTATCCGGCATGTTTAGTCCCTGGGGGTCCTGTATTTCTTCAAAAGGAATGGGTACATCCCGCATACCAATCTCCTCTCCGTAATAAATTGTCGGTGTTCCGCGCAGCGTCAGGAGCAGCATAGCCGCTACACCCGTCTGCTCGCGGCCTATCCGGCTGGCAAGCCTCGGCCGGTCGTGGTTACCCAATACCCAGTTGGGCCAGCTTCCTTCCGGAAGTGCGGATTCGTAGGCATCAATGGCTGCCGCAATCTGTTCCGCATCCCAGGGCAGGGAAAGCAGCATAAAATTAAATGGCAGATGTGCTTCGTCAAGATCAGCGCCATAATAGCTCATTAATTTTTCCACTGGTAAATAGATTTCCCCGATCATCACCCTTTCATGAAATTCATCCATCACCTTCCTCATCATTCTGGCCAGCTCATGTACCTCAGGCTGATCAGTGGAATAAACATCCAGTAACTGTTCGCTGGTAGGCCTGTGCTGCTGATAATCGGGATTTATAGGATTATCCCGCAGCTGCTGATCCTTGATCATGTACCACATGACATCTACCCGGAACCCGTCAACTCCCCGCATTAACCAAAAGCGCATTACATTTAGCATGGCTTCCTGCACTTCGGGGTTCCGCCAGTTTAAGTCGGGCTGTTCTTTTAAAAAGGCATGGTAATAATACTGCCCCCTCTTTTCGTCCCATTCCCAGGCGTTCCCGCCAAAAACGCTCAGCCAGTTGTTGGGCAGGGAACCGTCCGGTCGGGCGTCTTCCCAGATGTACCAGTCGCGTTTGGGATTAGTCCTTGACGAACGGGATTCCAGGAACCAGGGATGCTGGTCTGAAGTATGATTGGGAACGAGATCCAATATCAGCTTTAATCCGCGTCTATGGATTTCTGAAACGAGCTGGTCAAATTCCGATAAAGTGCCAAATAAAGGATGAATGTCTTCGTAATTGGAGATGTCATAACCAAAATCGGCCATTGGTGAGGGATATATCGGCGAGAGCCATATCACCTGTATGCCCAGCCACTTTAAATAATCAAGCCGGTTGATGATACCCTGGAGATCGCCAACCCCGTCTCCGTTACTATCCTGAAAAGATCTGGGATAGATCTGGTAAATGATTCCTTTATGCCACCAAAGCTGCTTTTCCATTAAGCTAACAACAGCCCCCTCCTGTTAATTGTTTGATGGGAGTATCAGGAAATCCATAAGCTTTACCAGCCAAAAATAATAGCAATAAAAAAAGTATACTAATTTGGTAGTTTTTATTTTGCAGAATAAATAAAATACCCTAATATTGTCGACAAATTTAGTAGACTTTATTTCAGCCATGATTTTTCACCAGTTAATGACAAGGGGGTTCCGATGATGCGATGTTACACGCAGTAATATAATAAAAGGGGAATACAATGTATCCCCCTAATAAACAATTCTAAAAACAGGATATCAATTGGAGTTGGCCCTGTTTTATCTGTCAAATCATTAATGTAAAAATATGCAAAATTTTGAAAAGGCCAGGCGCTTTTTTATTCCCCTGTCTTTGTTAAAAAAAATAAGATCAATCGCTCCCTCGCTCTTCTTTATATTCCCGATGTTTGCCATTGCGCAAACCCCAACCAAACCGCTGGTAAATGCCACACTTAGCGGACAGGTGATAGATTCCCGCACCAACGACCCCTTGCCCGGCGCTTTGGTACAACTGCAGGGCGTAACACATAGCGTTCAAACAGACCGGGAGGGTAAATTCAGTTTTGTAACCGGGCAAAAACTCCCTGTGACTTTAATTATCAGTTATCTGGGTTACGAGAAGGCCAGCCTTGTAGTTTCCAATACACCTGTAACCATTAAACTGAACCAGAACCAGAAACAATTGAATGAAATTGTTGTGGTGGGCTATGGTACCCAGAACAAAAGAGACGTTACCGGCTCAGTAGCCAAAATCAAAGCTTCGGAAGTGGTGCAGCAACCTGTGGCCAGCTTTGATGCACAGTTACAGGGAAAAGCCTCTGGGGTGCAGGTCATCACCAATTCAGGTGTTCCCGGTGAAGGTATATTCTTAAGGGTAAGGGGAACTACCTCCATCAATTCCAGCAGCGATCCGCTTTACATTGTAGATGGGGTATTTCTGAACAATTCGAGTTTACAGGCCACCAATCTCGGCGGAAGGGTTACCTCCCCGCTTGCGGATATCAATCCGGCCGATATCGAATCCATAGAAGTTTTAAAGGATGCATCGGCAACGGCGATTTATGGTTCAAGAGGAGCCAATGGAGTGGTACTGATCACCACAAAAAAAGGAAACTACAACAACAAATCTACTGTTAATTTCAGCGCATCAAATGGCTGGGTGGAGGCAGATAAAAGCACGGTACCCAGTCTTACTTCCGGGCCTGATGCAGCGTTGCTGGCCAATGAATGGTGGATCAACTCAGGAATTGACAACCCCGCTTTAAACCAGATCTTTCAGAACAGGCCTTTTCGTCCTGTATCGCAAGGTGGCCGTGGGCTTCCTGAGGAACAGCCGACCTTTGACAGGCTGGGTGACTTACTGAGAAAAGGCTATGTGCAAGACTATAGCCTGGCCATACAGGGTGGCACAAATGCATCCAGGTATTACATTGGCGGTGGATATACAGACCAGGAAGCACTGATCCATGTGATCAAATTTTCAAGGGCCAGTTTAAAATTCAATTTTGACCAGAAGCTTTCAGAAAAAGTAAGCATCGGATTAACCAACAGCTTTTCAAAAAGTGACCGGAACCAGGCACGTACCGGAGATGGACCCCAGGTAAGTTTATGGAACTCTGCTGTCTCTACAGCTACTTTTACCCCAAAATATGGGGAAGACGGACTGCCCAGCGGAGTAGACAATACCTATACCCTGATGGAAAATTACGACGTCAGGACACGCAGTTTACGATATGTGGGCAGTATTTTTGGGGAAGCGGAGCTGGCCAAGGGCCTGAAATTTAAAACCAGCTTTAGCCTGGACTATAACAATTACAACGAAGCGGCCTACTGGAATACCAATACCAGTATCGGCAAAGCGGTTGGTGGTCAGGCCAATTCAGACATTACCCAAAACAATACCTGGATAAACGAGCAAACCTTAACCTATCAGAAGCAATTTAACGACCACAGCTTAACACTCCTTGCCGGAAATTCATTCCAAAGCAATACCCTGGCTGTAAATTCGGGAGTTGGAACCGGCTTTGCCAACGACAATTACAAACTGATCTCTTCGGCATCAGTCCGCAGCGCATCTGAAGGCTGGACGGGATATAACCTGGCTTCCTTTTTCGGGCGTGCGGGATACAATTACCAGAGTAAGTATTTTGCCGAAGCAACCTTACGGGCCGATGGCTCTTCAAAATTTGGAAAAAATAACAAATGGGGATATTTCCCGGCATTTTCACTGGGATGGAGAATAAAAGACAATTTAAAATTAAGGGCTTCCTATGGGATAACCGGTAATCAATCTGGGATAGACAACTTCGCGGCCAGGGGGCTATGGTCTGGTGGCAGTGGCTACGCAGATGTGATCGGTTCTCCATTGCCTGGTATCGGGCCGGAACAACTGGGAAATGCTGATTTACGCTGGGAAAAGACCAAACAAACAGATATAGGGCTGGACGCTTCCTTTTTCAACAACAGGCTGAGCGTAACTTTAGATTTATACAACAAGTATACATCTGATTTGTTGCTGCAGCAGCCCATCCCTTCAGCCACAGGTTTTTCCGTATACTGGGCCAATGTAGGCGAGATCAGCAATAAGGGATATGAACTGACCATAAACTCCAGCAATATCAGGACAAAACATTTTACCTGGAACACCGATTTTAACATCTCTGGTAATAAAAATAAGATCGAAAAACTGCCCAGCCAGATTACACAATATACCAGGGATTGGGTGATTTTAAAAGAGGGCTATTCCATGAACTCCTTCTGGCTTTACAATCAGTTGTATGTAAATCCGGATACCGGGGCGCCTGTATTTGAAGGCCAGGATGCGAATGGAAACGTAACGGCTGAAGACCGGAAAATCATCCATAGTGCCTATCCAAAGTTTTATGGAGGCCTCACCAACAATTTCAAATACAAGAACTTTGACCTGGGTGTTGCCTTCAGCTTTCAGTACGGCAATTATACGTTAAACCTACAAAGGTACTTCAAGGAAAGGAATGCATCTGCCGGTAGTGTCGTTACCAATGTTTTAAACAGGTGGCAGAAAAAAGGGGACATCACAGCTATCCCGCGCCTTACCTCTGTAGGCAGCAATTACACGATTGATCAGAGCAGCCGGTACCTGGAAGATGCCTCCTTCTTAAGATTGAAACAAGTCACTTTAGGTTACAACCTGCCAGAATCGACGTTTTCGAAACTGGGCCTTTCTGGCGTAAGGGTATACTTTGTGGGCTCAAACCTGTTCCTATGGACCAAATACACCGGAGATCCGGAATCAGGCATCACTTCAAACCCAAATGCACAGGGACTTGGTGGTTTTGGGACCCCTCCTCAGCCCAGGGGATTTCAGTTTGGGCTTAATGTAAAACTATAAACAGATCAGCAAGCATATGAAAAAGAACATATTTTTAGTCACCTCATTCGCCGCCCTATCCTTATTTTTGGTATCCTGCGGTAAATTTTTAGATGTTGAACCCAAAAAATCTACTTCTGATGAAATCACGATAGTAGATGAAAACTCTGCAAAAACAGCAGTCAGGGGGATATACAACCAGTTGCAATCCGATGGGTATTACGGGTATTCCTTTCAGACCCTGGGTTTCTTCTCGGGCGATAATATCCGTTACACAGGTTCGCAAACTGTAAATAACCAGTTAACCAACCATGATGTAAAATCGGACCTGGCTGTGCTGGCTACTTCCTGGACAGCAATTTACAATACCATAAACAGGGCAAACAATGTGATTGCCAAAGTTCCCCAGCTCAGTACTACTGCGACATTTACGGAGGCTGTCAAAAACCAACTGATAGGCGAAGCCTATTTCATAAGAGCTTTGGCTTATTTCGACCTGACAAGAACCTGGGGTGGTGTACAGCTGATCCTCAACCCAACCACTTCACCCAATGACCGGCCGGCCACACCAAGGAATACCGTTGCAGAAAGTTATGCACAGGTATTAAAAGACCTGAACGCTGCCGAAGACCTGCTGCCGGAAACCACTAACAGGATAAGGGCTACCAAAAAAACGGTCTGGGCACTAAAGGCCAGGTTTTACCTATATCAGAACAACTGGCCGCAGGCAGAAAGCTATGCCGGTAAAATTATTGCAGATAAGGCCGGTTATACCCTGGTAAAACCCTACAATTCTTTTTATGCCAATAATGCTGCTGGTACTACAGAATCGGTATTGGAACTTTACTACAATATCAATGTAACCAATACACAGGCCTACCAATGGCAGCCTTCGTCCAAAGGTGGCGTGGGTTGGATCAGGCCAACGGATAAACTGGCAGAATTGCTGAACAACCCGGCTCTTGGCGGAGACCGGAAGGCCCTGGTAGAGAAACAGGTTATCAATGGCACAGACAACTGGTTTGGAAACCTGTATTACCGTACCAACGGCACGGATCCTGCATTTTTAATCAGGTTGGCGGAGTTGTACCTGATCCGTGCCGAAGCAAGGGCGCAGCAGGAAAACCTGGGCGATGCCCGCGATGACCTGAATGAGATCAGGAAAAGATCAAATGTGGGTATACTGACAGGCGGCACAAAAGCCGAGGTATTGCTGGCCATTGAAGATGAAAACAGACTGGAATTTGCGCTGGAGAACCACCGCTGGTATGACCTGATCAGAACAAACAGGGCAAAAGATGCACTGGCGATAACGGATGTCAACAAACTGCTGTTACCTATACCTTATTCACAGATCTTAATAGATCCAAATCTGATTCAAAACCCGGGTTATTCATCCAACTAAAATACCTGATCATGAGTTCTCCAGAAGAAAACAGCACATGGACAAAACCCGAAATATTTTTATTCCGGCTGTCATTTATCTTTTTTATTGTCCTTTCCATCCCTTTTAATACGCTCAGCTTTCAGCATATTGGTGCCAGGATATGGAGTTTTCAAAGTTTCTACCAGCTGGCAACTTTTCAAACTTCCTTTATTACAGAAAACCCTGTTACCGGCATCAATTTATCAGGCTATTACAATTGGCTCATTGCCTTTGTAATAGCCCTGATCGCGGCATTGATCTGGCAAAAGTTATCGCCTGCTAAAAAGGCTTATCTGCAGCTGTATTATTGGCTGCGGGTATTGTTGCGCTACCGTTTGGCACTTGCCATTATTGCTACTGGCATTGTTAAACTATTCCCTATTCAGCTACCCCTGCCTACCTTGAGCGACCTGCACACACCCTATGGCGATTTCCTGCCCTGGAAAATATATTTTCTGAGCACGGCTGTGTCTTCTGCCTATTATGTGGTTTCTTTAGGCCTGCTGGAAATTGCGGCGGGGCTGCTGCTGATCTACCACCGGACAACAGCCATAGGTGCCGGCCTGGCCATTGCACTATTGCTGAATATTGTGCTGGTAAATTTTGCCTACGGTATAGGAAACCAGGTATACAGTTCCTTTTTATTGCTGATCGCGATATTTATCCTTTCCTATGACCTACCCAGGATCTTCAACCTGTTTTTTCTGGAGGTCAGTAGTTTGGCGGATAATTTTGTGCCCCGCTATACCCCGCTCCTGAAAAAATCCAGGAAGTACCTGCAGCTGGCTTTTCTGCTGATCTTGTTTGGCTTTGGCCTGGCTACTTATGGAGCCTGGAAAAACACCAGATATCCTTATCCGGCAAACAGGGGCTTAGCCAATACAGAAGGGATCTATGATGTATCGAAATTCATTTTAAATAACGATACCATCCCCTATTCTTTAACCGATCCGGACCGCTGGCAAAATGTGGTATTTGAAAAATGGAACACGATCAGCATCCAGGACAATAAACCAGTTAAGATAGACCGCTTAAGGCCCGAAATAACTTATCAGGACAGCAAGGAGCGAAATTTTGAAGACCTGGGTAATGGTAGCCGTCACTTTTACAGGTACCAGGCCGATGCAGACAGTAACAAGATCATACTGGAAAACAAAACGGATGTGAATGACGGCTACACTTTCGCGCTATCCAGACGGGGTGACCAGGAAATTACCTTAAAAGGATTCAGCAAAAACGGGGATTCTTTATCAGTGGTATTAACGCGTTTCGCAAAAACTTATTTGCTGAGGGAAGGCCGTCGCAAACCAATTAAAATTTACTAAAAACAAAAAGACATGGGTACTATTAAAAAATCAGACGAAAATATCGTGCAGGACAAGGTTTCCTACTGGAGTCGTTTTGAAAAAATAAGCTTTAGGTTTGCATTTATTTTTATCGCTTTATTGATCATTCCTGTTAAACCAAGCTGGTATGCAGCATTGTTTCCAATAAAGTCCCTGTATGACCTGCTTTCAAAACTGGCTGGCTACCGGCCAAGTTTTATCGAAGTGGCCTCTGAGAGCGGAAGATGGGGCCTGGCTTCATTTTCTACCTGGGGCATTGCGGCTTTAACCGGTTTACTGGGTGCAGCCGTATGGACAATCCTGGTACGGAACAGGAAAATTGCGAATTATAACCTGCTGTATTATTGGCTAAGGGTAATTACCCGCTACCGGATTGCAATAGGCATTATTGCTTTCGGATTTTTAAAGCTTTATCCGATGCAGATGCCCTTTCCTTCGATTACGAATCTGAGTACCGATCTGGGGGACTATGCACAGTTCAAATTGTACTGGCAAGCTGTAGGCGTATCTTTATGGTACCAGATATTTCTCGGCTTACTGGAAATAGGTACCGGTGTACTGATGTTCTTCAGGGCAACCACCGCTTTAGGAGCCATTCTGAATGCGGGGGTGTTGTATAACATTGCACATGCCAACATCGCCTATGATGGAGGGGTGCATGTATACAGCGGATATTTCGTATTGTTGTCGGCTTTTTTACTGGTTTATTATGTTCCGGCGATCTGGAAGCTATTGATCAAAAAAGAAAATGTAAAACCCGCCTATTATTATCCCAAATTGAAAAGTGCCGGCCAGCGACTGGCCTTTTACGGTTCAAAATACCTCTTCGTCTTTCTTTTTGTTTTTGTATACGGGTATTACAGGTACGATCTGCATTACAACGGGGCCCGCTTAAAGGAGCCTGTTATCCCTGGCCTGCCGAATGCAGAGGGAAATTATGAGGTGAGTTCTTTTGCCTTGAATGGTGATACTATCCCTTATTCGCCTCAGGATTCCGTAAGATGGCATACGGCAATTTTTGAACGCTATTCTACCTTAGCCTACAAGGTGCATAAAGCTTTTAAAATTGACATCTCAAATGGGGTTCCTCAACCTCAGGATATCCTGAGAAAATATGAGCTGACCGGCAGGGCTGGCGGATGGCGGTACTTGTACTACGAAATCGATTCGGCAAATCACCAGATTTACCTGGTAGATAAAAACCAGGAATTCAGCAAAAAACTGTTCAAACGACAAAAAGAAGTTGCCGTAGGGTTAAAAAAACTATATAAAACGGCCATACGCGGCAGCATCGGCATCCTGAAGTGGGATTATAAAAGGCCGCTGAATGGCGAGATCGTCATCACCGGTCTGATCAACAAAAAGGATACTGTCCATATCGTACTCAACAAAATCAAAAAAGACTATCCTATAGGTCAGGGATGGTACACCAAAAATAACCTATATACTTATGCGAATAATTAACAGGATAAAAAAGATCGCAATGACAGCCCTTGCGGTGCTGCTTGCAAACGGTTTAATGGCTACACCTACCAGGGTTACCGTAAGGGTAAAAGCTAAAGATGCCAAATTTATCGGCACCGGGATAGGAGGCGCAGCCGTCCTGATCAAAAACCACCTTACTGCACAGCTTCTGGCAAATGGCGTCACTTCCGGGAGTTCAGGCGATACCAAACTCATCCTTCAAAGCCCGCTGATCCGCGGGCAAAGAATAACAGATGAAAAAACGGCCAGTTACGAGGCCATTGTAGACATCAATGAGCCTACCTTGGTAGATATTGAAGTAACTGCGCCTTTGAGCCGAAAGGCTGCAGCCATTAAAGGTAGCCTGCAGGTATGGCTGATTCCGGGTAAAGATATACTGGGTGAAGGGATCGTAATCGATTTACCGGGCTTGATACTGGATGTTTTGAGCCCTACCAGTCATCAGGCCATCACCTTATCGTCCTTAAATCAGGGCCTGCTCGAATTTAAGATCAGCCTGACCATGTTATGCGGATGTGCAATTTCCAAGGGCGGCGTCTGGAATTCGGACGAATTTGAGGTAAAAGCAACATTAAAAAAAGATGGAATTGAAAAAGGGGCATATAATTTGAAAAAGCTACCAGAAAACAATCTATTTGCAGGAGCATTAAACATTACAGCAAAAGGTAGCTACGAATTGCTTGTCTATGCTTTCAATCCGAAGGATGGAAATGCAGGGGTGGATAAGATCAATTTTGTAATCCAGTAGCACATAAAAGAAGACATGAAAAGGCGAAACTTCATTTTTAATAGTACCAAAGCCCTGGCGATAGGCCTTGTTGTACCCCGGCAATTATTAGGAAGCCATTCTTCCGGAGCGGCAGTATGGCACGTGGAACAATTTTCAGACAAAGGCCTGGCCCAGTTTTCATACGCCTTGCTGTACAATAACAAAATATTGCTGATCGATCCGGCAAGAGATGCTGCGCCCTTCTACGAATATGCCAGAAAGAACAATGCAGAAATTGTTGGTGTAATAGAAACACATCCCCATGCAGATTTTATCAGCGCACACGCGGAAATTCAGCGGAACAAAAATGTGCCGGTATACCTGGGCCGAAAGGTAGGGGCAAGTTTTAAACATCATGCCCTGGATGCCAATGACCGCATCCCTTTATACCAGGACCTGCATTTAAGGGTATTGGATACCCCCGGGCACTCTCCCGACAGCATTTCACTGGTTTTAGCCGATAAGGATAAAGATCTGGTGGTTTTTTCTGGTGATGCTTTATTATTCGGGGATGTAGGACGTCCGGATCTGCGGGAATATAAGGCCGGAAAGGAAACAGAGCGCATTGCCCTGGCAAAAGCGATGTACCATACCGTACATCAAAAATTTGCCAGACTGGCTGATGAAGTGATTCTTTACCCGGCACATGGGGCCGGTTCTTTATGTGGGGGTAACATCAGGGATGTAAGTTCCAGCACGATCGGCTATGAAAGACAACACAATTATGCATTTAAGAAATACCCGGAAGCTGAATTTGTGGCCTTGTTACTGAAAGACCTGCCTTTCATACCGAAGTATTTTCCTTATGATGTAGAGTTGAATAAAAAAGGTGCTGCTGACCTGAAGCAGGGTTTATCTGAGATTAAGCTACTGCCAGATAATTTTATAACGGAGGACGATGCAGTGATGGTAGACGGCCGTTCTAATGTGATATTTAATGCTTCATTTCTCGATAAAGCCATTCATATTCCTGATGGACTAAAATTTGAGACCTGGCTGGGCACCGTTATTGCCCCATCGCAAAAATTCTATATTGTTGGAGAAAATCCGGCACAATTAAATGCCCTGAGCTATAAAGCAGCCAAAATTGGCTACGAAAGTGCCATAAAAGGTGCTTTTGTTTTCAATAAAAAAAAGCCGTCACCTGCCATAGTTGATAAAGAAAAATTTGACAGGAACACCAATGATTACTATATACTGGACGTAAGGGAAGCTAAAGAGGTTAAAGACAAAAAGGTATTTGAAAAATCGGTAAACATCCCTTTGTCAGAACTATCGGGCCGACTGAAAGAAATCCCCTTGGATAAGCCGGTAGTAGTACATTGCGCTTCAGGTTATCGCTCAGCGATAGCCAGCAGCCTGTTGCGGTATAACCTAAACGGTTTATTGATCTTAGATTTAGGAGAAGCGGTACAGACCTATAAATAAATTTATGGCTAAAAATGAGTATGATGCGATTGTAGTAGGTTCTGGTCCCAATGGCCTCGCCGCTGCCATTACCTTGCAGCGGGCTGGGCAGGCTGTATTATTGATAGAGGCTAAGGAAACCATTGGTGGTGGAATGCGTACCCGGGAGCTTACGCTTCCGGGATTTAAACACGATGTGTGCAGCGCCATTCATCCTATGGCCATGGCATCCCCTTTTTTTGCAGATTTACCGCTGGCAAAATATGGATTGGACTTTATTCAGGCTCCCCTGCCGGCCGCCCATCCTTTTGACGATGGCAGCGCTGCTTTTTTATCCGGATCAATAGCAGAAACGGCAGCTGCTTTAGGCGAGGACGAAGAGGCCTATTTAAAATTGATCAGCCCCCTGGTAAACAACTGGGAAAAAATTGCCGGGGACATTATGGCCCCCCTACACTTTCCTGCACATCCCTTCTTGCTGGCTCAATTTGGGTGGAACGCGGTAAGGCCCGCCAACGCAATTGCAGCAAAATTTGCCACAAAAGCTGCTAAAGGATTATGGGGGGGGATGTCTGCCCATGCCATACAACCTTTTAGCAACCTGACATCTGCGGCTATTGGCCTGGTTCTGTCTGCTGTGGGGCATAAATATGGCTGGCCCATTCCAAAAGGCGGATCTCAGTCTATTGCCAATGCCCTGCTGGCCTATTTTTTGGATTTAGGTGGAAAAGTGGAAACCGGACGGATGGTAAGATCGGTAAAGGAACTTCCCACTCATCAGGTTGTATTGTTTGATGTAACCCCTAAACAGCTATTGCAAATTGCAGGGGAGGAATTGTCTGCATGTTACAAACGGCAGCTGGGAAGGTATAAACAGGGAATGGGTGTTTTTAAGGTAGACTGGGCTTTGGACGGGCCTGTGCCCTTTACGGCCTCCGAATGCAGCAAAGCAGCGACTGTACATCTGGGAAATACCTATGAGGAAATCGCATTATCGGAACAGCAAACTGCTGCGGGCATACAGCCGGAAAAGCCATTTGTATTATTTGCCCAGCAAAGTGTTTTTGACAACACCAGGGCCCCGGCTGGAAAACACACCGCATGGGCTTACTGTCATGTGTCAAATGGATCAGAGCAGGACATGACTGCTGCTATAGAAAACCAGGTAGAACGTTTTGCCCCTGGCTTTAAGGCGCTGATACTGGCCAAACATACCATGAATGCCCGGCAAATGGAAGCGTACAATCCAAATTACATTGGCGGAGACATCAATGGTGGGATTGTAGACTTCTCCCAATTGTACACCCGTCCAGTATTAAGGGCGTCTCCCTATAGAACCTCTGCTAAACGCATTTATATTTGCTCTTCTTCTACCCCTCCCGGACCTGGTGTACATGGCATGTGTGGGTTTCATGCCGCCAAAACCGTACTTAAAGATCTGTTTTCTTAGTTTATTTTTTAGCGATCCCCAGCGATTTAAGAATAAATCACCTAAGCCAAAAATGAATAAAAAAAACAAAAAATAATTTTTCCATTATTTTCTTGGTTTTTATACGCTAAAGGCACATTTTTACTATAAAACACTGATAATCAAAGGTGCAATAAAATATTATAGTACTATAGCGTTGTGATTTGTAAGGAAAAAATATATACTTTTGGCATGGATTGTGAAAGAGATTACCTATATTAACTTATCATATTACAAGAAATTGAACCCTATAAAATTACACTCTCACCAGGTTGTTAGCGAAGCGCTAAACCTAATGGGCAACGATAAGCCCCACTCTCTGCCAGTTTATGAAAACGGTCGTATTATTGGCAAGCTTCATTACGATGATCTTATTGCTTTTCTGGAGGATGAGGAAAAGGACAACAGCATTCGTGCGCATAAAATGCATTTCGACATCAAAAGTGCAATGCATGCCATCCATTCCATGAAACTTAAATATTACCACGCGGCCTTACCAGATGACAGCAAGAAAGCTCCTGCCTGGCAGTTTATCACTGCAGCGGCAGTTTTATGTATAATTGCGGGCCTGGCATGGTTATTTTTTAACCCCTCTGCATCAGCTCCTGTTGTTCAGGGCAGTCAGACCATCGCCGGTTTAAACAGGGTTGTCCTTACTTTAGAAAACGGAAAAAAAATTGCCCTTAACGAAGATAAAGGCGGGATCAGCATTACAGGGAACAAGTTAACTTATCACGATGGTACAACCTTGTCGATATCAGGCATTAGCGGAATGGCAAGTGTATCCACCTCCCGCGGAGGGATATACCAGGTACAACTGCCGGATGGGACAAAGGTTTGGTTAAATGCCGGCTCCAGGCTTAAGTTTCCTGCTACCTTTACCAATGGAGAAAAGCGCCGGGTTGAGCTGATCGGGGAAGCATATTTCGAAGTTGCCAGGCATAACTACGCCTCCGCACAAAGACTGAAACGATTGCCCTTTACCGTACTGAGCAGGGGCCAGGAGATTGCAGTGCTGGGTACGCATTTTAATGTGAAGGCTTATCCTGATGAAACGACCATTAAAACAACTTTGCTGGAAGGATTGGTCCGTGTTACCCCATTGCGCATACGTAAAGGCTTTAAAGGTGCCGATCCATCAGTAGCTGATCCACTGGCAATGATGAATGTGGCGCAGGGAGCGTTGCTTAAACCCAATGAAGAAGCGGTTTTAACAGGAAATGAAATTACCGTTAATAAGGTAAATGCCGCTGAGGCTATTGCCTGGAGAAAAGGTGATTATATATTCAGGAATGCACCTTTAGAGAACATTATGCTGGTTATTGCACGTTGGTACGATGTGGAGGTGATCTACCAGACAGAAGACCATAAAAAAAACGAATTATTGGGAGGCGTGCTGTCCAAATCACCTGACATGAAAGATATCCTGAAATCACTGGAGCTCACTGCCAATGTACGTTTTAAAGTAGAAGGCAAACGGGTAACTGTAATGCAGTAACAGATTTAGGACATTTTCCATAATACTTCTTAAAAGCTTTGCTAAAATAGTGCGGTTCCTTATAGCCCGCCAGCAATGCAATTTCCTTAACTGGTTTACCGGAAGTTGAAAGTAAACGCCGTGCATAATCCATCCTCAGCTTGATCACCTGTTCATGCAGGGGGATGCCAAATACATTTTTGGCCAAACGCGCCAGGTTTCGCTCCGATACCATAAACCTGTAAGCCAGCTTAGGCGCATCATCAGCCATTTCTGTAGTAAAATTTTCGTTTATAAAACTGGCAATAGCCTGTCCCTTGAGGTGATGTTCACGTGAGGTCGCATTTCTGCTTTTTATGCTGTTGAAGTACTTATTGATACAGCCATTGATAAAATTATAGCCCTCATCATCCGTATTTAAATTACCTGCCGCAACATCCATCTTTTGTACCGCCTTAAACAAGCTATATGCAATGCCAACCGACGAAAGGCTCATTGACGTATTTTCGGGGTTGCAAAAAGAAGTAGCAAAGAGTTTTAATTCCGGCAATTTCTGGCATTTATAAATGAACCAATCCGGATTGAAGGTAATGAGCATGATCTGCCCTTTTCCTGCCGGCACCGTTTTTCGGTACTTCCCCATTGGGCGGTAGCATAGGTAGCAGGAATTCTGCGCTAAGTCAACATGCATAAAATAGGATGGCTCAATTACCGAAAAATCGATAAATGCAGTTTGTTTAAAAGCATACTCGAACATTTCAATATGCCCAAAGTAATTGCTGCTGGATTGCAGGAGAATGTAGCCTTCCTTTAATGCCAGTTTTTTTGCAACCGCCGTTCTTAACGGGGTTGAACAATGCGCATTAATTTTGTCAGCAGCCACATCTTCTGGTTGCACAGCGTCCAAATGAAGTTTAATCTTTGATTGCATTGCCTTATATTTTTAAAAGATAAAGCTGTACAACAAATGGGACATTTTTCAGGAAAAAATATTTTCTGGAATGATTACTCCCGATACATTTCGTCCTTATTCAAATACTACCGTTTTATTGCGGTAAACAAATACCCTATCGTTCAGTACCAGCCTTAAAGCCTTTGCCAAAACTGCGGTTTCAATTTCCTGACCAGATTTTACCATATCGGCTACAGTAAATGAATGGTTCACCGGGATGATCTGCTGCGCAATAATGGGCCCCTCATCAAGGTCATCGGTTACAAAGTGTGCCGTTGCCCCAATTAACTTAACTCCTCTTTCATAAGCCTTTCTGTAAGGATTTGCTCCTGCAAAAGCTGGCAAAAAGGAATGATGAATATTGATTACCTTATTGGGAAAATTGGCCACAAATTCGGGCGAAAGAATGCGCATAAATTTGGCCAGCACAATATAGTCCGGATCATATGATTTGATCTTCCTGATCATTTCTCCCTCAGAAATGCCTTTATCTTCATGGTAAGCAATTAAAAAAAATGGAATGTCAAAGCGGTCACAGATCTTTTGCAGCACATCATGGTTTCCAATTACACAAAGCACCTGAGCACCAAGTGTACCAAAATTGTTGCGGATCAAAATATCAGCAAGGCAATGATATTCTTTAGTCACCATTACTACTATCTTTTTATCTGGTACCGGATTTACCTGAATAATGGCCCCTCCAGGCAAAACAGCTTTCATTTTTTTTTCCAGTAATATTTCGTCCGAGGTACCATCTACATCCAAACGCATAAAAAAACGATTGTCTGCTTTGTCAACATGCTCACGCATAGAAATAATGTTCAATTGCGCAGTTGATAATATTGCAGAAATATCCGCCACCAGCCCTACCTGGTCTTTGCATTGTATAATGATGATCATCCCTATTCAAAAATAAAAAAGCAAGATAGCAATATCTGGGCGGCATTCCCGGCCAAATTTGATTATTTGCGCAAACACATGCAAGCGGGCGTACAAAAGAATATAAATCAAAATAACAAAGTATAACAGAATAATATTCATAAAATTACTACATTTACCGAATGAGCACTGAAAATAACCTCAGTTTAGATAAAACAGACTTATCCATATTAAGGCTGATGCAGGAAAATTCAAGAATTTCCAATGTGCAGATGGCAAAGGAACTGGACATGGCACCTTCAGCAATACTGGAACGGGTAAAAAAACTGGAGCAAAAAAACGTCATCCTTCAGTATACTACAAGGATCAATCCTGCCAGGTTGAATTTAAAACTCCTGGCCTTTATCTCGATGAAGGCTTCAGATAGCATTGGCTGCAGTACTACAGCCCTGGAACTGGCCAAGATCCCTGAGGTACAGGAAGTACACCATATAGCCGGTGAGGATTGTTATCTGGTCAAAGTAAGGACCACCGATTCGGCTTCGTTAATGGCCCTGATGCGCGATCATTTCAGTAAGATCCCCAACATTTTATCCATCCGCAGCACCATTGTACTGGAAACCGTAAAAGAACAACAACAATTAGTCATTCCCGAAAAATAACGCATCATGCCTGAACAGTTAAACAAAAAAGCCTCGCCAATAATGGTTATCATTGCCTTTGCTATAGTTTATATCGTATGGGGCTCCACTTATTTTTTTATACAAAAAGCCCTGGCAGGCTTTCCTCCCTTTATACTCGGTGCCTTTAGGTTCCTTGCAGCAGGACTGCTGTTAATGACCTGGTGCAGCATAAAAGGAGAAAAGATCTTTGATAAAAAAAGCATCAGACACGCAGCTGTAGCAGGCATACTGATGCTTGGCGTAGGCAACGGACTGGTGATCTGGGTAGAACAATTTATCCCTAGCGGCCTGGTGGCCATCCTGGTGTCATCGGCTGCAATGTGGTTTGTAATTTTAGATAAACCGAAATGGAAAGAGAACCTGCGCAATACATCGACAGTACTGGGGCTCATTATCGGATTTATAGGGGTCATCCTGTTGTTCGCTGAACAGGTAATGCAGACCTTAAATAACAGCCAGGGCAGCACGCAGATCGTGGGCATTGTATTGTTGCTCCTTGCCCCTATTGGCTGGGCAGCAGGGTCTTTGTATTCAAAATACAATGGGACCACTACCGTATCCGTATCTGTAAGTACCTCATGGCAAATGCTGGCCGCAGGGGCTATCTTTATGCCAGGCATCCTCATCAATTCAGAATTGACAAGGTTCAACTGGCAGGAAGTATCTGCAGATGCTTGGTTTTCAGTAGGTTACTTGGTTATATTTGGTTCTATTGCCGCCTTTAGTGCCTATGTATGGCTGCTAAGCGTACGCCCGGCCACCCAGGTAAGCACCTATGCCTATGTCAATCCTGTGGTAGCAGTTTTATTGAGTGTACTTTTTACCAGTGAAAGGGTTACCCTCATCCAGATTGCAGGCTTAATCGTTATCCTTGGTAGTGTCTTACTGATCAACCTGGCCAAATACAGAAAAGAAAACAACCTTAAAAAGGAGATGGCCTACTCGAAATAGTTCAGGGTTTTAAATCCACCCTGTCTCAGGTATTCATCTTTTTTCATCAGGTGCAGATCTGACTGGATCATGTCTTCTACCAGCAGTGCCAAATTGTATTTGGGTTTCCAACCCAGTTTGGTGTTGGCCTTGGTTGGATCACCCAATAGCAAATCAACTTCTGTAGGGCGGAAATACTTTTCATCCACCTGTACCACAACGGCGCCAGGCTTCAGGTTTACATCGTTTAAACCCATTTTAAGCACCATTTCCTGATCTACGTCAATGATCACTCCCCGTTCATGCTGATCTTTACCGCTAAACTCGATCTCTATACCCAGTTCGGCAAAACTCATTTTTACAAAATCCCTTACAGTTGTGGTAATACCTGTGGCAATTACATAGTCTTCTGGTTTTTCCTGCTGAAGGATCAGCCACATGGCCTCAATATAATCTTTGGCATGTCCCCAGTCCCGCTGGGCGGAGAGGTTACCCAGAAACAGGCAAGACTGTAGCCCTAAAGCTATTTTGCAGGCTGCGCGGGTAATTTTACGCGTAACAAAGGTCTCGCCCCTTAAAGGACTCTCATGATTAAATAGTATACCGTTGCAAGCATACATATCATAAGCCTCTCTATAGTTAACAGTTATCCAATAGGCATACATTTTTGCAGCAGCATAAGGCGAACGTGGATAGAATGGCGTAGTTTCACTTTGGGGAACGGCCTGCACCAAACCATACAGTTCTGAAGTAGAAGCCTGGTAAATTTTAGTTTTCTTTTCCAAACCCAAAATACGTACGGCCTCCAGCAGCCTTAACGTACCGATCCCATCAGCATTGGCAGTATATTCAGGCATTTCAAAACTCACTTTTACGTGACTCATCGCGGCCAGGTTATAGATTTCATCCGGCTGGGTTTCCTGGATGATGCGGATCAGATTGGTAGAATCTGTTAAATCACCATAGTGCAATTTAAAATTTACCCCATTTTCATGCTGATCCTGGTATAAATGATCAATCCTGTCTGTATTAAATGAGGAAGCCCGTCTTTTTAAACCATGAACAAAATATCCTTTTTTAAGCAAAAACTCAGCTAAATATGCTCCATCTTGTCCGGTAACACCAGTTATTAACGCAACTTTCATCAATTTTCTATTTTAAATTACAGCCGTAAACATACGGAATAATTTGTTTTTTTACAGCTGCAGATTTACAAATCCTCCAGTCATTTGCGGTACCGATAATCAACGGCTATTCCATGAATGAGCATCCGCCTATTTTTTACCTGCAACTTAGCGCCTGCTGGTACACAGACCAGCACTACGGATTGCAGGGCAGGGATAAGCACCCTGGTAACGGTTGATACACTTCGCGCAACAAAGCGCTGGCTAACCAGGTCGTAGATATCTTTTTTACCTTTATGACCTGTTGGCAATTTAAACCCTATCGTCTTAGCCGTTTGATAAGGATTGTAAAACAAATAACTTGGGTATGCCTTTGCGGCATAAAAATCAGTAGCCAGCAAGTCCAGCCCAAGTATCCCTTTTACTTCCGTTTCTTTTACAATTCCTCCAAAAATGCCGGCATGCGCACTGCCGTACACGCTAAACTGGGATACCTCCGGATTTTTACCAGGCACCCATTTCGGCCCGTCACCCTGGGCAACGGGGCCTTTCAATGACTGGTATAAAGTATCAAATGTGGACGCCTTTGCAAAGCCCTCATAAGCAATTACACCATTGGTAACTGCAGCAAGCCCTGGTATGGTCTGGTGTTCAGCCGGCATGTACTGCGGATAAAACAACCGGGAAGCATTTACGGCATTCAGCATCCATTTACCTATCGCAGTAGCATATTCTGGCCGATACCTCACCAGGGGTACCAATGGCCATGCCGCATCAAAAGTATTCATTAAAAAGGCGTAGCCCCCGTGGTCAACCGTACTTCCAACAGTGCCCGAAATGTCGAAGCCATTCCAGTTACCCACTAAAAAACCCCAGCCCTCCCTGCATACAGCAGTTCCATCAAAGGTCCAGTCCAGCATTTTAGCCAGGTTAAAGGATGTGCCCTCTTCTGCATTCATCCTGGCCGCCAGGTAAGCGCCAAAGGGCATCAGCAATTCGTAGGTAGGATTAATTTCCTGGCTTTCCAGCGCCTTCATTGCGCTGATAGCACCTTTCAGGTAACGCGGGTCGCCAAATTTCTTATAGGCCGTATACAATACGTAAGCATGTCCTGCAGCCGCATCTGGCTGTGCACAGATCTGGGTAGACATGGGCTTCATCTTTCCATAATCAAAATAAGAATAATGGTAATTGCCATTCAATACAGAGTCCGCTTTATAAAACTGATCGGCAATGCGCCTCGCTAACCTTTCAAAATCCGGTTCCGCAGGATATTTATCATAAATGGCATAAAATAAAACGTTCGGGTATACATCGTACCACCAGTCGCGGCCATACCCGCCACCCAGTAAAGCCACTTCTGGTGCTGTATTGTTCATCATAATGTCCCAGCCGGTATCCTTATTAAAATAATTCTTCAGCATAGCCACATAATTCAAACCCTGCTGTTTGCGCTTGTCCAGACCCACCAGGCTGGCACCTAAAACAGCCCCCATATTGGCAAGTGCCTCATGGAACATGCCTTTATTGTGCTGCAGGCCCTGCCTGACATCACCAACAGCAGTATACATGCCCAGGACAGGCTGCTTAAAATTTTTACCGGTACTGTCCATCCAAACCATTGGCCAGTAATCTCCCTCGGCCTTAAAGTCATAAACCTTACGGTCAAAATCAAGTGCCATTTGCTTCCAGTCTATAATTTGAAGTGGCCGGGGCAGGTTGGCCATGGCATTCACGCGGTTAATGCCGACTTGTCTAACCTGAGCAAAGCAAAGCGTCGCAATAAATAAAGAAAGTAGTGTAAATGCTGCATTCAGTTTAAATTTCATCATGGTTTCGTCTAAATATATCAAAAATAGGAGATCACACTTTTATTCCGGTTCATGCAACCGAATGGCTGGGATTAGCGGTTTCAGCAAGGCTTTTCTCATCCAGTTCCAGTTCCCCGTTCATAATTTTACCTTTTTTAATGATACCCTTGGCTACCCAGTAAGAACTCAGCTGCAATACAGCCACAATGATGATCGCATAACGCAGGGCCACCTCGTTGGAAAAATAATAGGCCAGCAGTAAAAAGGTACCCGCACCGGTAAGCCTGCCAATATAAAGGCCAGCTTCATGGTTCAGGATATACGCAAATTCACTTCTTTTTTCCTTCTTCGTCAGGATGTCGATCACACTAAATTGAATCGGGAAGTAAGCCAGGTCTAATAAAGGCTTAGCCAGCAGCAAAAACAACATGAATAAGATCACTCCTGTTTCGTTAAACAGCACCCCATTGATCAGCGCTGCAACGGTAAATAAGACCAGGCCGGTTCCGAATACATAGATGCGGTGTTCGGGCCCCGTTTTACGGCCAATAATATACATCAGGATGGCGGCAAATATAGCCCCTACAGATTGCGCCGTTCCCAGCGCCCCTTCTTTTCCGAGGAGCAGCATGATGAGCATAGCCGGGGCAGTTACCAGGAAACCCTGTACCAGCCCCTTTAATACCGCCAGAAACATCAGCCTGTACCAGTATGGGTTAAATCTAAAGTAAATAAATTTCTTGCCGATGGGATTGCTGAACTTACCGGTAAAGCACATAACAGATGCCCCAATGGTTACCACAAATACAATTCCCGTAACAATTTTATAGGCCAGCTTTGCGTCGCCGGTGCCAGCCAGCCCCTCTATAAACCAGCCGATCATTACCGGGATCACTACTGCAATAATGGTATAAAAAAATGTCTCCAGACCATAATAATAATTGCGGTTGCTGTCATTTGTAGTAGCCAGGGCCAGGAAATCCCGGTTTGCCCAGTAAAAGCCAAAGGACATACCCATCACAATCCCCGCAACGGCAATGCCTGTAATGTCAAGTGTGGTCAGCGACATCATGATCATCATGGAAATGGCACTGAGCACCATACCCAGAGAATACAACACTTTAATGGGAAAACGGTTTAGCAGCCAGCCATTGATCAGAAAGGTCAAAGGTATGCCGGTATAAATCGTAAGCTGATATACCACCACCTTTACCGGATCATTAGAGCTGCGCATGACATAAGCCGCAACAAAAATATCAATCACAGGCAAAACAATGCTGTAGATCAGGTTGGTTAAGGTAAGAACCTTAAAGTTATGCGACTGCACTTTAAAATGTGCGATCTCAGATTTTAGTTTATGAATCATGATGATAGGTTAGGGAGGTTAATATTTCATGAATAGAGAATTTAGCCCCGCAAACAAATTCATCTGCAGCACCATAATAAATGGTCAGCTCGTCGCCATGAACTACATGACCGTTCGTAAATACCACATGCCCAAAAAAACCAGTCAGCTCATAAGTGGCCATTGGTTCCATGATGGGCTCCACACTGCGTGCCAGCACAATAGCAGGATCTTCCAGGTCCAGCAAAAAAGCACCGAGGCAGTACTTGTGCCCCGCATTGGCCCCATGATAAATTTCCAGCCAGCCTTTTTCTGTTTTGATGGGTGCTGCACCGGCACCAACCCGGGCACTATCCCAGTGGTTTTTCCTGGTGGTAATGATGCATTTATGTCCTCCCCAGTGTATGCCATCCGGCGATTCGGCAATCCAGATATAATTACCGCCAATATCAACGCTGCTTGGACGATGCAGGGCATAAAACTTCCCATTGATCTTTTCTTCAAAAATAGCGCAGTCTTTATTGTGCGGCGGAATGATCATTCCAATTGACTCAAAGTTTTTCCAATCTTTTGTTTTGCGCAGGCCCACCCCAACTCCCCGCTCAGAAACAGCTGTATAGGTCAGGTAATACATCCCCTCAATTAAAGCTACGCGGCAATCTTCCACACCAAAAGCCTCCTGCGGGGTTTCACCCTGCAAAAGTGGATAGCCCTCGGGCTCATAAAAATGCAGCCCGTCATCGCTGCAAAGCAAACGCAGATGTGAAAGCGTTGTCAGATAGTCCAGGCCCCTGTACCTGATCACCCTCGGATCATCTGTGTTGAGATCCGGATCATCAGCGGAGATGGCAATGATTTCAATCCCCGTACCTTTTAATACCGGAAAAGAGATGACCCCTTCCTGCTGCCGCGGCCTTTCAGCCACACGTACCAGCAACCAGGTTTTACCTTCAAAAGTAAAAACACCAGGATTTAACAGGCAGGTAATCTCCAGCCCCGGTCTGCTGGGTTTTAGATCTTTGGGCGAGAGCAAGGGGTTTTGTATAAATCTTTGCGCAATATCTTTCATATCTCTGGTTCTGAAAAGGGTACAAGCATCCCACAGGCTTTAAAAACCAGCCTGCCGGATTCGTACTGTAAATAAATTAATAACCGGTATTTTGTTTTAATGTTCCGGCAGAAGCATCAACTTCAGCCTGAGGTATGGGGTACAGATAGTGTTTATCCAGAAATTTCTTGCCATGTGCGGTTAAAACGGCTTTCGCTATTCCCCATCTTTTCAGGTCTAACATCCTTTGGGATTCAAAACCAAGCTCCACCCTTCTTTCAGAGATCAGCCAGTCTTTGACTACCGTTTTAACGGCAGACGCAGGTCTGTCAGGCAATGTACCTGCAGGCGGCACCGTTCCTGTAGCGCTAACCGTAGTTCTTGCCCGGGCCCTTATTCTGTTGATGATGGCAATTGCCTCAGGATAACTCCCCTTTTCATTGTAGGCTTCAGCTTTCCAAAGCAACACGTCAGCAAAACGGATGTATACCTTATTGGTCGGGGCATCATCATCTCCTTTATTTGCCCCGTTCAGGCTCCCCAGCATTTTATTTACATTTTGATTGGGAACGTCCACAGTGTACAGTTTCCTTGGGTCATTTGGTTCAAAAGCATTCAGAAAATCCGTACTTGGCGCAAAAAAACCCCAGCCAAGCGGCGCGCAGATCCCATTTCCTTTTCGGGGTATCTGGTTACTCTGATGATCGTAACAAAAAATCACCTCATCATCGATGAACTCTTTGGTTGTACTGAAACTGTCAAAATAATTCACATTTAAATTATAAAAGTGCAACCCCTCCAGTTCTGTTACCAGCGCAATCACATCGTCCCACTTCTCGGTATACAAAGCTGATTTTGCCTGCAAAGCAATGACGGCACCTTTTGAAACCCGCCATTTTTCGGTTGCAGAACTGAACTTGGCATTTGGCAGCATTGCTTTCGCCAAGGCAAGATCTGCTTTTATTTTATCCCAAACTATGGTCTTATTTGCTTTTACGGCTACTTCAAAAGCTTCCTGATAGGTTTTAACCGGTTGCGTGATCAATGGAACATCTCCAAAGTTGGTCACCAGCGAGAAGTAATAGTAAGACCTTAAGAAATAAGCTTCGGCCAGCAGCTGATTTTTCCTGGCTGTGGTGATACCGGTGATGGCCTCAATATCTGATTTTGTAAGTAGTTCTATAGCAATATTTAATCTTTTGATGCCCTCATAGTTATATTTCCATAAGCCATTCGGGCCACCGTTTGTTGCAGTAAATGTGAAGTTATTGATGTCGTCCATCCATGGCTGATCGCCATCGGGATTCCATTTTTTTTCCATGTCATCAGAAGCGATATCCTGCATGATATAGTCGTTCTGAAAAACCAAGCCGCCGTTCCAGTCCCATTCCGCCAGTATATTGAGGCGTTCCGAAAGCAGCTGATAGGAAGAATTGACAGAATTCTCTACCGTACTCATTGTAGGTGTAGAATTCGCCTGTTCTAATGTGGTTAACCCAATAGCTTCAGTGGTGAGTTGTTTTTTACAGCCGGCAAAAATAACCAGGGTAAAAAGTACACCTATTATTGATAAATTTTTCATAACAATACTTTTAAAATGCTTGTTTAAAGTTTAATTTTTAAGCCAACAATAAATGCTTTGGATTGCGGATAAGTTCCCTTATCTATCAAAGAAGTAGATTCAGGATCCAGACCTGTATAATCTGTAAAAGTGAGCAGGTTTTGGCCGGAAGCAAAAACGCGCAGGTTTTTCAGGTTTATTTTTGCAACATTAAAAGTATAGCCTACCTCAATATTCTTCAACCTCAAATACGATGCATCTTCCACAAATACACTGGAAACCTCTCCTCCTCCGTTATTGTTGAAGGTTACCCTAGGCGTAGTGTTACTACTCCCTTCTCCATTCCAACTATCCAGTACAGATACCATAGAATTAAAAGGACGACTGTCGTAGTTTAAAATCTGTTTCAGGTCGGTGTATCTGTCCACATCTTCAACCCCCTGGAACAAAAACGAGAAGTCAAAATTCTGATAGGAAGCAGAAAATGCAAGGCCATAGCTGATGTTAGGGATCGGGTTACCAATAAAGGTCCTGTCATCGGCATTGATTTGCCCATCCTGATTTAAATCTTTAAATCTGATGTCCCCTGGAAGCTTTCCATTAACATTGGTAAACAAATGGTTGCTAACTTCAGCAGCATTCTGATAAATACCTTCGAAGGCATAACCATAGTAAGAACTGATCGGTTGTCCAACTTCAGTTTTTGTATGCGAATAATCATCTGTAATGTTTTTGACAAATTCCTGAAGCTTATTTACCCTGTTGGTTAAGGTAGCCATGTTGGCATTTACATTGTATTTGAACTTATGATCATTGTTCTGAAAGTTCAGCCCAAATTCAAACCCCTTGTTGCTCACCTCTCCGGCATTCACATAAGTTCTGTTGATCACTCCTACAGAAACGGCGGGCAAGCCTACTGTAAGCAATATATCATCGGTTTTTTTAACAAAGTAGTCTGCAGTAAAAGACAATTTATTTTTTAAAATGCCCATGTCCAATCCGATATTGGTTTGTGTAGTGGTTTCCCATTTAATATCAGGGTTACCATATCTAATCACATTTACCACGCCTCCTGATTCAGATACAAGGGTCTCGTATGCATTATTTGGAATTTCCTGGTTCCCTAATTTACCCCAGCTTCCGCGAAGTTTTAAATTGCTGATCCAGCTCACATCCTTCATAAATGCTTCATTCGAGATTATCCAGCCGGCAGAAAGTGAGGGGAAGTAACCCCACTTATTATTTGGGCCAAACCTGGAAGAACCATCAGCCCTGAATGTTGCAGAAGCATAATAGCGGTTATCGTAACCATAAGTAGCCGATGCAAAGAAAGAGGCCAGGTTAAAACTGCTTTCAGTTCCCCCACTGCGGGCAGTGCCCTCATCACCATAATCAAGATACTGGAACGGGGAAGTTGTATTGCTAAAATTTTGCCTGCTTCCACCGATTCCTGATGTTTTGCTGCTGATGTTCTCCGTACCTAACAAAAGGTTAACGTTATGCTTTTCATTTAATATTTTTACATAATTCAAGGTATTGGTAAAAGTAAATGCCATTCCCTCTCCCCTGTTTTCGTCCAGATTGTTGGGCTTATTGTTGCGGCCTAAACCTGGATACAGCTCATCCGGATTGTTGTCATTATCATCGCCAAAATTCTGTGCAAAGTTTTTGTTATGCGAGAAACTGATGTCTACACCTACATTTGACCTGAACTTTAAGGATTTATCACTTAAAAAATCGTACTCGGCGTAAATATTTCCAAAAGTTTGAAAGGTTTTCCGCTTGTCGTTTGTAAAATGCACTATGGCAATGGGGTTTGAACTGAATTCGAAATTTTTATCCCACCCATTGTTATTATTCACATAAAATGGCAGATCGGTATACGGATTGTTAACGGAATATGTCGGGTCATTAACAGCTTTGTACACGGCTAAAACAGGAGGCCTGATTAGTGCGTGACGAATGATCCCCGGAACATCGCCACTGGAAGAAAGCTTATCTTGTTTGGCATAACTGAGCTGTACATTGGTTCCAACCCTAAAACGATCGGTTACCTCAGCATTGACATTTGTTCTGAAATTGAAACGTTCGTATTTGTCGTGATTTTCAACCACAATACCATCCTGATTGTAATAACCAGTGGAAATTAAATACTGTACTTTATCTGAGCCCCCATCGACAGAAAACTGAAGATTTTTAGATTTTCCGGTTTCAAAAAGCTCATCCAACCAATCTGTATTGGCCAGATCTGTCCTGCTCCTGGCCGCCTGGTACGGGCTCGTAGCCGAAGGCGCATTTCCTAAGGTATTGTGCCAGGCCTGATCTTTAACCGTTAAATATTGATCTGTATTTAACAGTCTGGGCAAATTAGTTGCCTGATGAAAACCTGAGAAAAACTCTGCGCTCACGTTTGACTGGCCTTTTTGCCCTTTGTTTGTCGTGATGATGATCACACCTCCAGCCGCTCTTGATCCGTAAATCGCACTCGCCGCAGCATCTTTCAACACTGTCATGGATTTTACATCAGACTGGTTCAAAAAAGAGATGTCGCGGGTAGGTGCGCCATCTACGATATAGAGTACCTCGTTATTCCCAAGTGTGCCCTCTCCCCTGATCCTGACTTTTATTCCATCGCCCGGCGCACCGGTATTGGCGGCCACAAAAACACCTGCTACCTGTCCCTGAAGGGCCTGGGCTACATCAGCAATTCTCGTTTTAGATAAATCGTTCATATCCACAGTAGCCACAGCACCAGAAATAGAATTTTTACGCTGCGAGGTATAGCCCACTACGATCACTTCATTCAAATCTGCTGAACTGGGTTTCATACCGGTATTCAATGTTGCATTCCCGGTATAAGCAACAGTTACAGGGGTATAACCAACATAATTAAATACCAGCGACTTTTCGCCTTCGGCGACCAGCGTAATCACATAGTTACCATTAACATCTGTGGCCGTTTTGTTTTGTGTATGGAGCTGCTGAACAACAACTCCGGGAAAAGGCTGATTGTTTTCATCAGTAACCTTTCCACTTAATTTTACCTGGGCCAGGGCAGTAAACCCCGACAGTACTATTAAAAGTACCAAAGCCAGAGCGAAATGTAGATTTCTTTTCATCTGTGATATATTTGGTTATAACAAAGCTATACAGGACGCCTCCGGAAGTGGTACACTATAGTTACATTTTAGTTCACTATAGTTACAAAGCGCTGGTATTTTCTGCGTACTGCTGCTGACGGTACTCATTTGGAGCACAATGGTAAATCTTTTTAAACTCTCTGAAAAAGTAAGATTTATTGTTAAAGCCCGTGCGGTAAAAAATTTCGGAAACGGTATACTGCGAAGCGACCAGCATATCTGCTGCATGTTTCAGCCTGATCCTTTTAATGAATTCGCCAGGAGTCATCCCTGCCAGGGATTTCAGCCTCCTGTAAAGTTGCATTTTGCTAATCGAAAGCGCACCCTCCAATGTCGCTGCGTTCAGTTCCGGCTCATTTAAATTCAGCTCGATCACTTTCAACAGTTCTTCCAAAAACTTCTTGTCTGTTTCAGCAATGTCTGCATCCATAAACTGATTGGTAATGTGCTGGTCCTTGATCAGGCTCTCCATCTTTGCCTGGTCCTCCAGCAGTCTCCGGATCCTGACATGCAGGTAATTGATCTGGAAAGGTTTTGGGATATAGGCATCCGCCCCCAGCTCATAACCTTCTGCCTTGTTGTCCTCCGAACCCCTGGCTGATAAAATCACAAATGGGATCTGCGCCAAAGCAGGTGTCTGTTTTACCGTCCGACACAATTCCAGGCCGTTCATATCGGGCATCATCACATCACTGATGATCAGGCTGGGAATGGTCTTATTCAAAAATGCAAGCGCTTCCACACCGGTACCCGCCTCATACACTATATAGTGTTCTTTCAGCACATTCCGGATCAGGTACCTCAGTTCCGGTTCATCTTCCACCAAAAGGATGCTTGGCTTCCCTGCCTGCAGATCATCAATCAGACTATTTTTATTTTCTTCTTCCGCAGAAACCATTTCCGGCTGCTCATATTCCTGTACCAGCGACAGGTACAATGAAGATGGCGCAGAAGTAATTACTTTCGCCTCCTTACCCTCTGCAGCCGATAGTTGTACGCAAACGCTGAAATCTATCCAGTCGTCCAGCAAATTCACCTGAATGTCCGCATCCATCAGGCTGACCAGCTCTTTGGTAAAAGCCAGGCCAATACCAGTGCTAAACTTTTCCGTCTGCTGTTCATTACTCACATAAAACTTATTGAAAATCTGCTCCAGGTGTTCCTGCTTTAAAGTACAGCCAGAGTTGGAAACACTGATTTCCAGCAGGCGTGTATCCGGATCGTAGGCGGCCTTAAATGCAACCGTTTCCTGTTTGCCCGAATGCTTAAATGCATTGGACAAAAGATTAAACAGGATTTTTTCAAATTTATCTTTATCAATAAAACCCGCAATACCACCTTGTATCGTTCTGATGTATTTCTGGCTGTTCTTATGGCTGGCAGGTACAAACAGTTCAGACAAACTTTCCAGCATCTTGCTGATGTCTACATAATCGTCATTTCTTTTCAGGTAACCCGCCTCAGCTTTTCTGAATTCCAGCAATTGCTGCACCAGGTAAGTTAGCCTTGCGGTATGCTGGTGTACAATAGAAATGAAATAATTGTGCTCCCTGTTTTTAAGCAGTTCCGTTTTTTTACTGCGCAAAAAATGCTCAACAGAACCCATGATCATTGTTAAAGGAGTCTGGATCTCATGTGCGATATTGGTAAAGAAATTCAGGCGCTGCTGGTGCTCCTCTTCATCCTTTTGTCTTAAAAGATGCTCCATCTGCAATTGATATTTCATTTGCAGTTTATTTTTCCTGTACAAGTGGAAGGCATAGCCGGAAGCCAGGAGCAACATAAAATAAGTAAACAAGGCCGGATAAGTTAACCAGAAATATTGCTCCACATGCAATTTAAAAACCCCCACACCATTCGTCCAGACCCCTTCACCATTACTCCACCTTACCCGCATGGTATAATTACCTGGTGGCACATTGTTGTATACAATATTGCCGAGCCCGCCCGAATAATTCCAGTTTTTGTCCAGGCCGTCCAGCTTATAAGCAAATTCATTCTTCGCCTCATTTAAGAAACTCATGGGTTTTAAACTTAACTGGAAGAAATTGCTTTTGCGGGGCACCGTATATTCCGGAATTGCCACTTGAACACTCTTCAATACCTGTAACCTGTTTTCGTCCAGATTTTTACCCCCAAGCTGGATTCCCGAAACCAATAAATTAGGCTGCAACTTGTTCCCGGTAATGCGTTCGGGTATAAAATAATTGAAGCCATAGATCCCACCAAAATAAAGTGTACCCGAAGCCGATTTCCAAACAGCTCCATCGCTAAACTCATTGCTCTGCAATCCATCACTTTCTCTGAAACTGGCTATGGCACCATCAGCAGGATTCAACCTGGCCAAGCCTTTATTGGTACTTACCCAAATATTTCCGGAATTTGCTGCTTCAATGGCATGGATGGTATTGTTCGGTAAGCCATCCTTCATGGTAAATTTCTTAAAAACAGGGTTTTCTTTCAGCGATTCTTCCTTGCTTAGCATGTTCAGCCCATAACTGGTACCAATCCACAGCCTTTTGCTGTCATCCTGATACAAAGAAAGTACATCATTATTGGAAAGGCCGTTGGGGGAAGAGAAAGCCTTAAAGGTCTTAAACCGTCCTGCTTTTTTATCCAGTACACTTAAGCCCCCATACCTGCAGGCGATCCAAAGCCGGTCATCATCATTACTTAAAGCGTAGATGATGTCATTGGCCGGGCCATTTTGCCTACCGGAAAGGTATTGCTTAAAATAAGCTACCCTTAACATACCTGAAGCATTTTTTGCAAGCTTGATATGGATCAATCCATTGCCGCTGGTGCCAAGCCATAAAGAATTATCTTTATCTTCCAGAATGGCATAAACGGAGCCAAAAGCTGGCAAGGGGGCAGTTCCGGCAACCTCAGGCCAGCCAATGATCCGCTTTTTACGCAAATCATAAATTCCAATGCCCTGCCCATCTGTACCAATATAGATATAAGGTTCCTTTCCACGCTTTAAAGCATACACAGAATTGTTGTCCAATCCATTTGCCGTACTTAATCCCTCCTTCAGATGCGGAGCAGAAAAACGTTTCAGAAAATCTTTCAAAATTACAATTCCTTTTCCTTTGGTACCTACCCATAAATTGCCCTCAGCTTCGGCAAAAGACCGTACAGGTTTATTAAGATCAGCAAAATCATTCCGGTTTACGAGCCCAAAATGGTTCACTTTTGGATAGATCTTGATCATCCCATTCCCATCAGTTCCAATCCAAAGCACCCCATCCTTTCCCGGTTCAAGGGCAGTAACCCGGCTACCCGCCAGTTGCTTCGCTTCCTGCTGCATAAAAGCCGATGGCCGGAAATTATCGTCAAAAACACCGATTCCCTGCCCATCCCAGGCCACAATGTAATGCGACTGGTAATGAACGACGGATTTGACGGCGCCCATGTTATTTAGTTTTCTCGGCTTAAACGTTGCGTCAACCGTCCAGAGGTTATTACCGGCATCCGTAAACAACAGGCTTTCATTTACCGGAAAGAAATTATTGATGGGGGCGGTGGCTTTGATTACGCGATACGGGCTTAGCCCTGTGCCAGTAACTTTACAGGCCAGCAATGTGCCATCATTTTTAAGAAGCCACATCAACTCAGCCATTCCACTTTCCATTTTTATCGCCTTTAAGCTTATTCCTGGAAAATTGATGGGTTTAAACTGGTTAAGTTGCAAGTTAAACCGGCTTAAACCATAGGTCTTGCTGTAACAAAAAACGGTTCCATTGGCTGCTATCGCCAATTCATACTCCTTCTCGGCAATACTTCTTTTTGTAGCCTGGTTATAAAAATACCGGTAAAATTTACCGCTCGGTTTTTCAAAACGCGTAATCCCGCCAATGGTACTGATCCAGATGTTACCAATCTTATCTTCCTTGATGTCTTGAATCACATTGTTGCCAATACTGCCGCCCTGGTTTTCACTGTTGTAATTAAATACCCTGAAGTCTGTGCCGTCATACATATTTAATCCATCCCAGGTCCCTATCCACAACAGCTGGTCCTTATCCTGAAATACCATATTTACGGCACTGTTCGACAAACCGTTGCGGTTGTCAAATTGCTGAAAATAAAATTGTACGGGGGCCTGTCCTGCCGCAAAAGAAGGGAATTTCGAAAAGCAGATTAAAACAACAGTGAAAAAAAACTTAAAAAGGCCTTTCATCGATAGGTAAAGGAATTGCTTAATCCTCATCCAATATACGATTAAAAGCGCAAAGATAGGTGTCGGTAATTGAACGGCTCTCCTACGGATGTTGGACGTATTATGGGTTCAATATCAAAGAAATAGTCCCTGGCTAAAGAAAGGCCAGGCGAATATGTTGCAAGCGAATAAATTCATAGCTTTGCTGTAAAACTGACTTATAAAAAAGCGATATGACCCATCAGGAAAAACTGACCGCAATACGTAACCAAATGAAGGCAGACAATGTACAGGCTTACATTATCCCATCTGCCGATCCACATATTAGTGAGTATTTACCAAAGCATTACAAATGCATCCCTTTTGCCTCAGGCTTTAGCGGTTCTGCAGGAACGCTGGTCATCACTCAGGAACATGCCGGCTTATGGACCGATTTCCGGTATTTCGAACAGGCTGCCGAGGAGTTAAAGGACACAGGCTTTGAGCTGATGAAACAAAAGGTACAGCATGCCCCCGAATACATCCAATGGCTGACTGAAAAACTAGGTAAGGATGCTACAGTTGCCGCTGATGATAAATTGTTATCCATATTGCTCGGAGAGCTGCTGGGCCAGAAACTCGCTGCAAAAGGAATTGCGCTGATCAGTAAGGATTACTTAAGCCCAATCTGGGAAAACAGGCCTGCATTACCGGCAGAAAAAGCCTATTTAATTGAAGATCAGCATACCGGCCAGTCTGTGAAGGCCAAACTTGAGCAGGTTAGGTTGGTTTTACAACAACAAGGTGCAAGCCAGCACCTCATTTCTTCACTGGACGACCTCGCCTGGTTATTCAATATCCGTGGCAAGGATGTAAATTATAACCCGGTGGTTTTGAGTTTTGCGCTCCTCAGCCAGGATCAGGCAGTGTTGTATATAGACGAAAACAAACTGAGCACATTAGAAAAGGAAACCCTGGCAAAAAGCGGGGTAATGGTTTTGCCTTATCAGGATATAGAGCAGGCCATCTCTGGCATCCCGGCGAACAACAGTATCCTGATCGATCCAAAACGCAATTGTTTTGCATTTTATAAGCTGATCCCCTCTACCGTAAAGATCATAAAGGACACTAACCCAAGCACCAATTTAAAGGCGGTAAAAAACGAAACGGAGCTTGCCAATACCAGGACGGCAATGCTTAAAGATGGTGTGGCCATCACCCGTTTCTTAAAATGGCTTTCAGAAAATATTGGCAAAAGCACCATCACTGAACTTTCAGCCGCGGCCCAACTGCGCAAATTCAGACAACAGCAGGAGGGCTTTATTGGCGATAGTTTTACCACCATCAGCGCTTATAAGGCCCATGGAGCCCTGCCACACTACAGTGCATCCGAGAAAAGCAACGTTGAGGTAAAAGCCGAAGGCCTATTCCTTGTGGATTCGGGAGGCCAGTATTTTTACGGTACTACAGACATTACCCGTACCATACCCATGGGAAACAATACTGAAGAAGAAAAAACAGATTATACCTTAGTCTTAAAAGGCATGATAGAAGGCTGCAAAATACGCTTTCCTAAAGGAACCTGTGGTTACCAGATCGATGCCATCACCCGCAAACCTTTATGGGATTATGCCATCAATTACGGGCATGGAACCGGCCACGGCGTTGGTTATTTCCTCAACGTCCATGAAGGGCCGCAGGTATTTAACCCGACCGCCAATCCTGTGCCAGTAGAATTGGGGATGATTACCTCCGTAGAACCAGGAGTTTACCGCCCTGGCAAACATGGCATCCGCATTGAAAACCTGGTCAACACCATTAAGGATACCAGCAACGATTTCAATGACTTTTACGCTTTTGAATGTTTAACCATTGCCCCTATCAGCACCAAAATCCTTAAAAAAGAATTGCTGGAACAGACACAGCTGGAATGGCTGAACAATTACAATACTGCTGTATTTGAGAAACTAAGCCCTTTATTGACTATTGATGAAGCGGCCTGGCTGAAAACAGAAACTAAAGCAATATAACTGAGGCTATGACGGACTAATAGATCTATCCAAATGCACATAACCTCCATCTACATACACCAACTGTCCTGTTGTATGACTGGAAGCACTGGAAAGCAAAAACACGGTAGCTTTGGCAATCTCCTCAGCAGTTGTCATTCTTTGACCAAAAGGGATCTTAGCCTTAATCGAAGCCAGTTTTTCCTCCGAATCTGGAATTGAATTGATCCAGGTCTGGTACAAAGGGGTATAACATTCCGCTACAATAACCGCATTTACACGAATTTCATAGGGCAGTAACTCCAGGGCCCATTCGCGCGTTAAAGCATTTCTTGCGCCGTTAGAGGCCGCATAAGCAGAAGTTCCGCCTTGTCCGGTATCCGCTACTTTTGAACCAATATTCACGATGGAACCTTTGGAAGCCTTTAATGCAGGCAAAGCATGATGGGCCATTAAATAATAATGGATCACATTCTTGTGCAGGCTGTCTACAAAACGTTCATAATTACCATTTTCCAGTCCGACACCATCATTCACCCCCGCATTATTGACCAGTCCATCAATCCGGCCAAATTCCTCCAAAACAAGTTTAATAGCTTGTGCCGCCGCAGTCGGGTTCGTAAGTTCAGCACCTACCTGGAAAACCTGCCCGCCATTTTCACTGATCTCGTTAGCAAGCTTCAGGTTATCCTGTTCGTTCCTTCCAACAATAACAGGAATAGCACCTTCATTGGCCAGCACCCTTACAATACCTTCTCCAATACCTTTTGCACCACCGGTAACAATTACCACTTTATCTTTTAATTGCAAATCCATAAATTGCTGTATTTTATAAATTATAGAATTTTATTGCGTTGCCACCCCAGAACATGTTTTGTTCATCGGCAGACAATTTTAAAGTATACTGCTCCGTTAAACTCACTACCTGCCGGTAAGACGCTGCAACCAGGCAAACCGGCCAGTCAGAACCATACATTAACCTTTCCGGCCCGAAAGCTTCAAAAACAACGTCCAGATAAGGCTCAAAATCCTCCGTCTTCCAATGTTGCCAGTTGGCTTCCGTTACCATTCCCGATACTTTGCAGTAAACATTTTCATGCTGCGCCAGCGCTATGATATCTCTTTTCCAATCGCCGGTATTTTTATTTTTGATATCAGGTTTTGCGATATGGTCCAGTACAAAGGGCTGATCCGGAAATTTCGAAACCAGTTCAGCAGCATATTTCAACTGATCCGGAAAAATCAGGACATCATAAGTGTAACCAAACTGTTTCAGCTTGCTTATGCCATTTAAAAACGCCGGCTTCAACATCAGCGCGCGGTCTTGCTCACCCTGTAAGATATGCCTGAAACCCTTTAACTTATCATATTCCTGTAAAGCCGACAGCTGCGCTTCAACATCCGGGGCCTGCAACTCAACCCAGCCGACAATACCTTTTACAAAATCATTGCCTGCGGCATTTTTAAGCTGAAATATATTCTCCGCTGAAGACTGATCCGACTGTACAACCACACTGCCGTCAAAATGCTCCTGCTGAAGTAAGGCCAGCAATTGCTCAGGCTTGAAATCAGCCCTCAGCACAGCCATATCGTCAGAGATCCAGCTGTCCCTTACCGCATCATATATCCAGAAATGCTGATGCGCATCAATTTTTAACATAATTCTTTAGCCGCTGTTTAGAAGTCCCCAGGCCATCAATCCCCAGCTCAACCACATCTCCATCCTTAAGGTATACCGGAGGATTAAAGCCCAGTCCTACCCCTGCAGGCGTTCCCGTCGAGATCACATCACCCGGTAATAGGGTCATAAACTGGCTTACATAAGCAACTACAAAAGGTACGTTGAATATAAAATTAGAGGTATTGCCGTCCTGCATTTTCTTACCATTAACGGTAAGCCACAGCCTGAGGTTGTCTACATCGGCAATTTCATCCCTGGTAGCCAAAAATGGACCAAGCGGTGCAAAAGTATCACAGCCTTTACCCTTATCCCATGTACCATTTCTTTCAATCTGAAACTCACGTTCCGATACATCATTATGTAAAACATAACCTGCAACATAATCCAGCGCTTCAGATTCCTCAACATAAGAAGCTTTCTTGCCAATAACCACGGCCAATTCTACTTCCCAGTCTGTTTTAACGGAGTTTTTAGGAATTACAATGTCATCAAATGGACCAATTAATGCAGTAGTCGACTTCATAAATATAACCGGTTCCGGTGGAATAGGGGCACCCGTTTCCTTTGCATGGTCTGCATAATTCAATCCGATACATACAATTTTTGACGGACGTGCGATTGGCGAGCCCAACCGGCTTCCCGCAGGAACAACCGGGAGCTTACCTTCGTTTTCCTTAACAAATCCGGCAAGTCTTTCCAGGCCATTATCGTTAAAAAACTTTTCATTGTAATCTTCGCCAAAAGCTGAAGTATCATACCAGGTATCGTTTAAAATTACGCCGGTTTTTTCCTGATCGGCAGCGCCCCATCTGATTAATTTCATCTGAATAAATTTTGTTTTTTATTTAATTTGTTTTTACCGCTGTAAAGTAATAAAACTCACCCTATTTATGAATAATATGCGCATGTATTTGCATCACAGCTCCTATAGGTTTCGTTAAGTGTTCAATTTAATAAAACCACCGTCCAGGGGATAATCATTTCCCGTTACAAAACCAGCTTCCTCTGAACATAAATAAAGGGCCAGTGACGCCACCTCTTCCGGTTTTCCCATTCGGCCTATAGGTTGGCTTTTAGACAGTTTTTCGAAAATTTCCGCTTCCTGCCCGGCATAGTTTTTGGCAATAAAACCATCTACAAAAGGCGTATGGATCCTTGCCGGAGAGATGCTGTTGCAGCGTATACCATCAGCCATATAATCTTTGGCTACAGAAAGTGTCATGGCATAAATAGCGCCTTTACTCATAGAATAGGCAAAACGGTCGGCCAGGCCCACCAGGGCGCCTATGGAAGCCATATTTAAAATGACACCTGAACCTTGCTGCTTCATTGCCGGGATTGCAGCATATAAACAGTTATAAGCACCCTTTACATTTACCTCAAATACCTTCATAAATTCCGCTTCACTGGTATTATCCGCCCTTCCGATATGAGCAATACCCGCATTATTTACCAGGATGTCAATCTTACCAATCGCATTAAACACTTCAACAACAGCCTGCTGCTGGCTGACATCACAACCATAAGCAGCAGCCTGGCCACCTGCGGCTGTTATTTCATTAACCGCCTGCAAGGCTGCCTCTGCATTTAACTCTACAATGTGCACATGTGCGCCTTGTTTTGCAAAAAGCACAGATATGGCTTTGCCTATTCCACTTCCTCCTCCGGTAACAATCGCTGATTTTCCTTTTAAACTAAACATTTTTAATAATTATAATGAAACTCCTCTTTTCCATGGAATAAAATCATCCTGGTTCAATTGAACGGCTTTAGGAATGACTTCCCCACTGGCCGCTTTAATGCAATACTCCAGAATCTCGGCCCCCATCTCTTCAATCGTCTTTTCTCCCCTGATGATGGGCCCTGTATCAATGTCAATGATATCGCCCATCCTTGTTGCAAGCGCAGTATTGGTTGCCACTTTTATCACCGGACAAACCGGGTTTCCGGTAGGCGTACCCAAACCAGTCGTAAATAAAATCAAGGTTGCCCCGCTTGCCGCTTTCCCTGTAGTTGCTTCCACATCATTACCAGGTGTACACACCAGGCTCAAGCCTGCTTTAGTTACCGGTTCTGTATAATCCAATACATCAACCACCGGCGATGTTCCTGCTTTTTTAGCTGCACCAGTACTTTTTATCGCATCCGTAATCAGCCCATCTTTGATGTTCCCCGGTGAAGGGTTCATATGAAAGCCCGAGCCCACCGCGTGTGCCTGCGCATCATACTCCTGCATCAATCTGATAAATTTCTCGGCCGTTGGTTCATTCACACACCGGTCAATTATATTTTGTTCCGCACCGCAAAGCTCCGGAAATTCTGCAAGCAAAACTTTAGCACCTAAAGCTACTAATAAATCCGAAGTATATCCAACTGCAGGATTGGCCGAAATGCCACTAAATCCATCGCTGCCCCCACACTTAACCCCCACACATAGCTTGCTGAGTGGAGCAGGTTTTCTCTCGTTTTTATCGATCTCTATTAGGCCCGCAAATGTTTTGAGAATGGCCTCCTTGATCAGTTGCTCCTCACTCTGACTTTGTTGCTGTTCAAATATTAAAACCGGTTTATCAAATAAAGGGTTTCTCTGTTTAATATCATCCAGCAGATCCTGTGTCTGCAGGTGCTGGCAACCCAGGCTCAAAACGGTTATTCCGGCAACATTCGGATGGTCCGCATAAGCGGCAAGCAATTTGCTGAGCAGCGCAGCATCCTGTCTGGTTCCACCACAACCACCCTGATGGTTTAGAAACTTAATTCCATCAACATGCTTAAAAACCCGCTTTTTAAGCGGCTCAACAGGAACAAGTGCATCCAGCTTAAAGGAAGTAAGATCTTGTCCCGACTGATGGGCCTCCAGCAATTGCTCCGTAAATTGCTTGTATTTATCTGTTACGGTATAACCCAGCGTATTGTATAAAGCCTCCTTGATCACATCTAGATTTCTGTTTTCACAAAATACGGTTGGCACAAAAAGCCAGTAATTGGCAGTACCAACCCTTCCGTCCGGGCGATGATACCCCATGAAACTACTGTCCTTAAATTTTGAAACATCCGGAACCTGCCATTCATAATTGAGCTCCCGGTATGCATAATCCTGTGAAGCATGGCTTACATTCGCCGTAGTCATTAAACCACCCTGAGGAATAAAGGCCGTAGCCTTTCCAACCAATACACCGTACATCAATACCGCTCCGCCAATTTCGAGATCTGTAATGAAGAACTTGTGTTTAGCATGTATATCATCCTGCAAAGTGATGACCTTTTCATTCCATTCTATAATTTGCCCTTTAGGCAAATCCTGTAAAGCCACCAGAACATTATCATCCGGGTGAATCTGTAAAAAACTTTTCACTGTATTCGTCGACATCAGGCGTTTAACTCAAATATTTTATCCAT
Source organism: Pedobacter heparinus (assembly GCF_032678725.1). Lineage (GTDB taxonomy): Bacteria > Bacteroidota > Bacteroidia > Sphingobacteriales > Sphingobacteriaceae > Pedobacter > Pedobacter heparinus_A. Next base: position 107,840 of record NZ_JAVTSC010000014.1, on the reverse strand, counting down.
CATTATCCATTTCTCTCCAGGCCTGGCGCCAGGCACCGCCTGCTGGTACTTCCACATTAAAGTTTCCCAGGCCTGCACCTTTTCATTCCCGGCATCAGCCGCTGCTTTTTCATCAAAACTGAAATTTCCATTTACCTCCATAATCATAAACAGGCGGTTACCTGCACGGTAAATCTCCATATCTTCAATACCAGCAGTCCTGATGCTGGCTATAACTTCAGGCCATACCTTCCGGTGCATCTCTTCGTATTCCGCAATCAGCCCTTCATCCGGTATCAGGTCAAGCGTCAGGCAATGTCTTTTATTCATAACTTAAATTTTAATAACCTTATGGCCTTTTAAACCAAACATAAATACTACAGCAAAACAGATCAGGGGCACAATGTACCCAACCTGAATATCATGGGTTACGTCACTGATATAACCCATTGCCGGAGGCAGGATAGCCCCGCCAACGATAGACATAATAATCAGGCTGCTACCCAGCTTGGTATCACTCCCCAGATCTTTAATACCCAGTGAGAAAATGGTCGGAAACATGATCGACATAAAAAAGGCAATCCCGATCACTGTAAACAAGGCCAGGGTCCCGCCGGCAACCATTGCAAGCACACATAACAGCATGCTGATTATTGAATAAACCACCAGCAATAACTCTGCCTTTATAAATTTCATTAAAAAAGTGCCAATTATCCTGCCGGTCAGGAAAGCAAGCCCCAGACCACCCGCATAAACGCCAGCTTCGCGCTGACTAATTTCTGCCACATCTGTTGCATAAAGGAAGAAAAAGCTAAATACACACACTTGTGCACCTACATAAAAAAACTGTGCAGCTACAGCCCAGGACAAGTGTCTGTGGCGCAGTGTATGCCATATGCCTGTCTTTTCTTCATTTTGTTCCTCTTCTTTTATCTCAGGCAGTTTTAAAAAAAGAAACACTACTGCAATAACCAATATCATGCTACCCAAAATGAGATAAGGTGTTTTTACAGAAGAAGCCTCCGAAGCCAGGGCTAGCTGTTTGGCTGATGCGCTCATGGTTTTCAATTGCTCATCAGAAACGCCCTCGATCAAAATGACCCTTGCACCTATAACTGGGGCCATTGCAGCAGCAAGACCATTAAAAGTCTGTGCAAAATTTAAACGAAATGTCGCGGTTTCCGGCGGCCCCAATAATGAAGCATAAGGATTTGCCGCGGTTTCCAATATGGTAAGGCCACAGGCGATCACGAATAAAGCACCCAAAAAAAACACATACAATTGCGTATTGGCTGCCGGAATAAACAAAAAAGACCCTAAAGCAAAAAAAGCTAGCCCAATAATAATTCCCGTTTTATATCCATATTTTTTTAAAATAAAGCCGGCCGGCAAAGCCATCACAAAATAAGCAATAAACACCGCAGAATCTACCAGCGAAGCTTGCAAAGTACTCAAGCTAAAGGAACGCTTTAAATGCGGTATCAGTACAGGATCAAGGTTATGTACAAACCCCCACATAAAGAACAGCGAGGTGATCATGATAAATGGAAAGAGGTATTTATTTTTCGTCATCTGGTTTAACTATTTGGTTATCCAAAGGACGCGAATTCTGGCTTAATTTATTTTATGATATTATCATATCATTAAGTGATTTTAGCATATAAAGTGACCATTCTCTTCAAAGGCTGCGCAATTGCGCTGAAGGGTGCAAAGACGCTATGCCTTTTCTGAGAAGGTAACATTATTCTCAAACCAGGCTGCCAAACAAAAAAGCCCCGGTTTCCCGGAGCTTAAAAATCTATATATGAAGCTTAAAGGCTACAATCAGGAAACAAATCGCATAAAGCACAATGCATAAACTACCTATGAACCCAATTTACATCATCAATAAAATAAATGTGCGCTGAAACGGCATAGCGTCTTTCGCCTCTTCGGCGAATTATGCAGCCGATGAAGTGCACATTTATTTTATTATTTTAAGTAAATAAGCCCCATAGCCACTCTTCACTAATGGCTCCGCAATTTTCCTTAACTGCTCCTTATCAATAAATCCCATACGGTAAGCGACCTCTTCAATGCAACCGATCTTCAATCCCTGCCGCTCCTCGATCACCTGTACAAACTGGCCTGCCTGCATCAGCGACGCAAATGTTCCCGTATCCAGCCAGGCGGTACCCCTGCTCAATACACCAACTTTTAGTTTACCTTGTTCCAGGTATACCTTATTCACATCAGTGATCTCATATTCCCCCCTTGGAGATGGCTTGATATTCCGGGCAATATCTACTACACTATTGTCATAAAAATACAGGCCCGGTACCGCATAATCAGACTTTGGCTGAACTGGCTTCTCCTCAATAGAAACAGCGGTATTCTCCTCATCAAATTCCACCACCCCGTAACGTTCAGGATCAGACACCCTATAAGCAAATACCACACCGCCCTCAGGATCGGCACTGGCCTGCAGCAACCTCGACATCCCGTCGCCATAAAATATGTTGTCCCCCAGCACCAGGGCTACCTTGTCCTTGCCTATAAAATCAGCACCAATCACAAAGGCTTGTGCCAATCCATTGGGCTGTTCCTGTACCGCATAAGAAAATTTGCAGCCCAAACGCGAGCCGTCGCCCAATAATTTTTCAAAGTTGGGCAGGTCATGCGGCGTCGAAATGATCAGGATCTCTTTAATACCTGACAACATCAGGATAGATAGGGGGTAATAGATCATTGGTTTATCATAAACAGGCATCATCTGCTTGCTCATCACCAGGGTAAGCGGATGCAGTCTGGTACCACTGCCCCCTGCTAAAATTATTCCTTTCATTATAAATATTTGAGGTTAATATATGGTTTAAATAGAATCGTCTTTTTTCGAAGATACAGTATTTTCCAGTTCCTCAAACCATTCTGCACCGTATTTCCTGATCAGTGGCCCTTTCAAAAACTGGTATACCGGAACCTTAAGTTCCCTGCCAAACGAACAGGCATCATGGCAAATGTGCCACCTGTCATAATTCAGCACCTCAAACTCAGGATATTGGGTAACCCTGATCGGGTACAAGTGACAGGAAATGGGCTTTTGCCAATCTACCAGGCCTTGCTCATATCCCTTTTCTATTCCACATTTGGTGATGCCATTTTCAAAAGTCACATAAGCACATTCCTTATTTCCATCCACACAAGGTGTGGTCAGGTCTCCGTCCGCATCTGTTACCGAAGTGCCCTGCTGTTCGATTGCAGCAATCCCCTTGGGCTCCAGCAAGTGTTTGATCTTTGGATATACCTCGGCCAGGATTGCTGTTTCTGCAACATCCAGCGGCGCACCCGCATCCCCTTCTACACAACAAATACCTTTGCATTTATTGAGGTTACACACAAAGCTCTCCCTGATGACATCTTCATGTACCAGTGTATTTTGTACTTCTATCATGATCTGTTTCCTGCTGTAATTTCAGCAATTGTTTTACTTCACTATGGCCAAAGGGTATTTTAATCCCTCAGCCGATTTAATTTCCATCGTTACCGCGCCAACGATAATCTCTACCTGCGCTTTTACCGGCACTCTGTTCCCATCGTCAGTAATCCAAAGGTAAAGCTTACTATCTTTTCTAAAAACACGTCCAGGTTTGATAGAAGGACTAAACTTCAAACACCTGATCTTTCCCATCTTTGTCTTTACCACTTCCCTGCCTACAAACTGGATCTCCAGCTGACTGATCTCATCACCCAGAAAATAATTCAGTTTTACATAGTCCCCGATCTTCATTCTGGAAATGTCCAGGCTCCGTGCAAAATAATAAGCAGATACCAGGTCAAAAGTTTGTGTGTTCGGCGTATTAAATGTACCCTGTGTAGCCACCACTTTTTTACCCTCCTGGTTAAACCTGGCCTTGTCATGCCTCCTATATCCACCTTCACGTATGTTCTCCTGATAGAAGTACGGCTTTAAATTGTCCTTATCTATGTAGGAATCGTAATGGTCCCTTATTTTATAAAAGATATCAAAAGTTCCAGAGGTCTCCCCGTCAACAACCAGGTTAAAAGTGGGCTTCTCATCAAATTTAAGCGCGGACTCCTTTACCTGAAGTGTTCCTTCGGCGGCGGTGATAAAGCCATATTTCAGCTTATATTTCAATACTTCCCCAGCCTGAAAGACAGGTTCCTTTACAAAAGGCAGCTCCTGTGCAAATCCACTGAAGCTTAACCATGTAACAGCAATAAACAATAGCGATCTTTTCATAGTTAAGCTCAAAACAAAAAGCAATCCAAATTAATCCTTTCGCTTAAAAATAGGCACAGTAGAGCAGGGCTCACCATACATTATACTTTTCACCACTGGTGTCAGCAAATTGGTAATCTCCACATAAGCGGCCACAGTAACGTCAATATCCGCACAGCCTTTAATCACTACACGTTCACCCGCAAATGCATTTATATCTATTTTAGAAAGTGCCTTGGCAAATAACACAGCCTCCAGGGTTTCCAGACTCCCAAAAACTACCTCATTGGCATAAGGTTTCATTTTATTAGCCAGCAACATATAAGCCCAGGTAGGCACAATGGCATCTGCACTGCAGATGACCGCAACATTCTTGCCTGCATAGGCCGGCCAGTCATGCGTTTTGATAAACTCCCTGAAATCCTTTTCCCTTAACATCAACCCATGAAAAAGGTTATCCTTGATGTCGTAAACAACCCTTTCCCCCGGATGAAAATAATCTTCCAGGTTAAATGTGATCAAACCACTTGCCGCTACTTTATTGACGAAATTTTCCTGAATATCCATTTTTATGTCGATTATAGTTCGGGCCCTGATCAATAAGGTGAGCAGGCCCCAAATAAAAAAACCGGAAACCTAAAGCTTCCGGTTACAAAATTACGTAAAATAAGATTAATAGAATTTCACCCTATTGTCTTTTATCTTGCTTTTATCCTGTAGGGCCTGGAATGCCGCACCTAAAGCGCGTTGTCCATTTGCCTGCATCATCGCTTCCTTTTGCTTATAAGTATTGGCCAAAGGTGCTGGTTTACTAAATCCGTCAACAGTAAAGGCATATACGCCCTGAACACCATCAACAGCTTTTGAAAGCCTTCCTGGCTGGGCACCAAAAACAGATCCCACCAGCTTATTTTCCTGGGCTGCACCCGGGATAATAGGGTTTGCAAAGACAATATTCTCTACCGGGTTTACTGTTTTACCTAATTTTTGAGCTACCTGGGTCAGGTTAGCAGCCCCTTCCAGTGCCTTGTTCATTTTTTCAGTCAGCATTTTAGCTTTAACTGCAGTACGAACCATGGGCTCAATTTCTTTCTTCACCGCTTCCAGCGAAAGTGTTCCTTTTGGCTTAATATCAGTTACACGGGCCACTACATAAGCATTGTCCATTTGATAGACCTCCTTAAGCACCTCACCCTTATCCGTATCGTAAGCATCGCGGATTAGCTGACGAGGGTTGTCTAAACCAGGCGCAAAACCTTGTGTAGGGGTTACCCTGTCGGCAAAACCAACAGTATATCCTTTTTTCTGGGCCAGTTCAGCAAAATTACTGCCCTTAACCTCATTCAGGAAACTGCTTGCTTTTTTATACGCTGCGTCCCTGGTTTTATTACTGGAAACCAATCCTTTTTCTATATAGGCAAGCTTGGCTACTTTTGAAGAACCGATCTGCTGCTCAATTTTAATCAGGTGTACACCAAACTGAGAGGCAACCACTTTCAGGTCTCCTGCTTTACCATTAAATGCTGCATCCTCAAAAGCAGGCACCATTTGTCCGCGGCTAAATGTACCCAGCTCTCCGCCTTTATCTTTAGATCCATCAATGCTGTACTGTTTAGCCAGTGCAGCAAAGCTGGCACCGTTCTGAACAAGTGATTTTAAAGAATCTGCCAGCTTTTTAGCTTTATCTACCCCACCCAGTTTAGATGGGTCAATTAAAATATGGCTGGCTTTCACTGAATCCGGAGAAAAACGGGTATCAATTACTTTAACCAGTTTATAGGAATTACCAGAAAATCTAGGCCCGTAATAACTGCCTGCCGGAAGGTTAAACACCACCGAATCAAGCGCCGGGTCCAGCTTTCCTTTGGACATATACGCATATGGAACTTTCACATCAGAGTTCACCGCAGCAAACAAAGAATCGTTGGCCGCAGTTCTGAAATCAGCAGCAATTTTATCTACCTGTGCTTTTACCGCAGCCGAATCAGCAGCAGTAGGGTTTACACTGAAAGCTACGTATTCAAATGAACGGGTCTCAGAAGGATTTTCAAAACGTTTTTTATTTTCGTTATAATAATCAGCATAATCAGATTCCGCAGGCTTTACAGTAGCATCAGGTACGGAAGTATAATCCAGTACAGTATATTTGAAGCTTGCCAGTTTATTTCGGTTCTGGTAATCATCATTCGCCTCCAGCGTAGTCACATAAATAGAATTGCTGATCAGGTTCGCATATTTCTTCTGAAGTGCCTGCTTTTCGATCTCATTTTGCAATAGATCCCACTGTTGTTTTAACTGCGGATTTTTGTCCTGCTGCTTCAACGAAGCCAGTACTTCAGCGCGGTTCACTTCACCAGTCTGAGGATTGCCAAAATACTGCACAATCAGCGGACTTGGATTTTTACCCTGCAGCAAGTCAAATAACTCATCACTGGACACCGTTAAACCCAGGCGGCTATATTCTTTACCCAACAGGATCGAAGCAATTTCACCCTGCCATACGTTATCAACGGCCATTGCCTGCATTTGCGCATTGCCAGAGCCACCATATTGCTGTTTAAACTGTGCTAAACTCTGGTCTACTTTAGGACCAAACTGATCTATGCTAATTTCTTCACCATCAACTGACCCTACAACTTTTTGAGATTCAGCCCAAAAAGGCTTACCTACGTTAATTGCATCACCAACTAAAAATGCAACAATTGCAAAACCGATAGCCCCTATCAGGATATAGCCTGCGCGGTTCCGCAAAAATGTCATTAATCCCATAATATTCTTATTTATAAATCTTTTTAAGAGGGCGCAAGATACAACTTTTGCGAAAAAAAGAAAATATTAAATTATTCCCCAAAATTTTCCTTCACATAAGTCTCCCCATAGCCACTTCCGGTCTTGTAATAGCTAAAATCCTGAGGGGCACTAAAATTTTCAGCATTGGCAAAAGAACCGTCCGGCTGCGTAACAACCCCCCTGGGTGAAAAAAACATCTGCTTATTCTGGTCCCAGGTCAGTTCCTCTGTATTAAAGGTCATGTTCTGGTTTACCACTATCACGTTTTTTTTAAAGATGGTCAGTTTTTCTACTTCCTTCATAATGGCATAATCGGAAGTGATTGAACCTGTAATTTTCAGCGAATCATCCAGGAACTCGATCTTTACCCCTTTTGGCATTTCCTGCAAAATGGCGCCACTTGATGGCGTGATCTTATCCAATACCGGGGCAAAGCCCTTTGCCTTCACTTTTGCAGAGTCACTGTATATGATTTCTACTGCGGTAGTGCGGGTCGTATCTAAACTGATCTTTTTAGAAAGTTTGGCGGCCTTTTTCAGGTCATCCTCGCCACATGAGCTCAGGGAAAGCTGAACCACAAAAAGCATAACCACACTTAAAATTATACCTTTGCCTTTCATCAGTATAGCGCTGTTTTTTATTAGTCAAACTTAAATCTCCTGAACCAGGTATCGTTAAGTGTAAACCCTAAATGGAAGTTGATATAGTTTTCCTGCACCAGGCCGCTGTTGAGCGTACCCCTTCTGCCAAGTTCTGTTGTAAAATTAAGTTTATGGAAGGCAAACCTATTGAAAGCCAGCGGCAGGCCCAGGCCAAAAGTAACTGCCATTTGCTTTACATCCTGATCTGCAACCTTGATATAAGTTTTGTCATAGGTAAAGCCGACCCTGTAATCCACCCGGTTAAAGTAACTGCCTATAGAGGTCATATCCGGCGTAAGCTGCGCCCCGCCCGAAAATCCCCAGCTGTCTTCCAGTCCTTTATTTTCACCATCAATACTCAATTTAGACCAGTTCCCCATCCTGTAATCAGCACCGATCAGCCATTTATTGTCTTTCTGTATCGAAATACCAAAATTATGCACCAGCGGAAGTTTCAGCTTTGCAGAGCTGTTTTGCTGGAACACGGGGGTATCGAGCGCAGTACCTTCATCTCCTGTACTCTCTCTGAAATAGCGGGTAACCACAAAAGTTTTCTTTGAATTGATGCTCGAAGGAGAAGAACCTGAATATCCGATGGTAATGCGGCTTTTTAAGCTCAACGGAATCTCGTATTGTGCACCATAAGAAAAACCGATACCACCTACACTATTTTTATCCTGTTGCTTGGTATTTACAGATGGCACACTCTGAAGTTCTAAAGCGCGGTTTTCAACCAGATTTCCAAAAACATACTCCACATTTGCCCCAATCCTGAAATGGTCACCGAACTGCTGTCCCAAACCAAAATAAGCTTTTGTTAAGCCCCCTTCGCCCGAATACAATTTATTCACGGTGTTGGTATCCAGTTTATCGGTATTACTAAATTCATAACCAAGTTCGGTATAAGGCATTAAGCCAAAACTCAAGCCCGTACGGCCGGCCTTTATCGGAAAGGCAAGTGCCACATGGCCCAAAGTTGCATTAAAACTGCCTTCAGTAAGGCTGCCTTTCTTTAATTCTTTAAATCCTCCGCTCATCCCAATATCCACGGTTGTCATGGTAATGCCCGAATAAGAGGCCGGATTTTGCATATTGATATTACTGTAATAAGCATTAGGCTTATAAATCGCAGTGGATATACCTCCCATTGCCCTAAACTGCGGCAGCAGCAAGCCTTTCATGTTTCCAAGACCATACCTGGAATATGGAGATTGCGAAGTTACCTGTGCTTTAACGCTAACACTGGCCAGTAAGATCATTACCGCTACTATATAATTAATTTTTTTGTACATATTCAAATGCAATAACTTCATTTAATCCTTTTAATACCAAATACGGATCGTGTATAATTTGAGGCGCAAAGATGCTGTTTTTTAATTGTTCTAGCAAAAAAGCTGCATCACCACCTGTTAACAATACCGTCAGGCCCTTATTTTCTTCATTATAGCTGGATATAAAACCTTCCACTTCATGAATTATCCCTTGTAAAACACCATTTTTAATCGCCGAAACAGTATCCGTTCCAGCGGGAATTTCTATATTTTCCCGGTCCCAGGCTACCTGTGGCAGGCGCCCGGTAAAGTGATGCAGTGCCTTAAACCGCATCGCGACTCCCAGGCTGATGCTCCCTCCAGAATACTCACTTTCACTGTTCAGCAAATCATAGGTAATGCAGGTCCCTGCATCGATCATCAAACAATTTTTCCCCGTATAGCAGGTATTTGCTGCAATAACTTTAGCCCATCTGTCCAAACCAAGCGTAGAAAGGCTTTGGTAGTTGTTCTTAATTCCGGTGTTTATCTTCGTAGAGAAAGGAATGTAATTGGTGTTTGACTTTATAACGCTGATTACTTCCTGCAAATCTTCGCCAACACTGGAAATTGTAGCATTAAGTATGGGGTATGCCTTTATTAATTTAAGCAGATCAGCCGGAACAATCTGTTTAAGAACCTGGTAGTCCACTAACGTTTTTTCCTTAAAAACAGCCAGTTTACTATTTGTATTCCCAATATCTATAACCAGGTTATGCATTAACTACTCCAGACTTCATTGCACAAAGCTATCAATCTTTAGCAAGTTTCAAGGTCTCAAATTGTTAAAAAAAGTTAAACAAACAAAAAGTACTGGATGGCAAAAACCAGGATCAGGAACAAGCTCTCATAAAACCAGCGCTTCCTGGCATTTGAAAAATAATAGGCCAGCAAAACCGCACCTGGCGGCACACATAAAAGGAAATGGTATAAACGGAAATCCGGTTTTGTATAAAAACTGATGATGCTGACAATAAACATGAAGAACAGCATCTGAAAGGCTTTCCTGGTGCTGATAAAGCTCCTGAAAAAGTTCTCTCTCAATTGCAGTATGGCCAATACCATCATCACCAGAACTGGCACCAATACCAGGTAGTCGTTGTAATTGATCTTGAAAACAGAGGGGAACCTGTTGCCAAGCGGCAACCAGATCTTATAAAACATAGACAAGCTGTCGTTCCAATAGTAAAACACGCCGACAAAAAAGAAAAGGGTTAAAAAACCAACCAGGCCCGATACCCATTCCCGCCAGTCAAAACTCCGGTACAGCAACAAAGTAAGCCAGATCATCACCAGCATTACAATAAACGGAAAATAGATCAGCGTACCCAGCGCAATGATCATCCCGATATCAAACATGATCATGATCGCATTGGGAGATTTTCCGATCTTCAGGAATTTGTCCATCATCCAGATCAGCAGAAAATTGCAGATCAGTGTTGGGCTCAACACCAAAAAAGGCATAAATAAACTCGCCCCTGTCACATACATCAGCGCAGGTAAAAATCCTGGTTTATTGAGCAAACCATGATTATTGATCACCCGGTTGAATAAAATTGCCTGAACATAAACAATAATCCCCGCAAAAAAAATATTGGCAGCCGGAGAAAAGAAACCCTGTACCGGTATAGGAATAAAAAACTTTGTATACGACTCTAAAAACTCAAAATTAAGCTGAACAGGAAGGTCCGCAAATATAGCCATCCGCAAAAAAAAAGTATATGCGAACAGGATGAGCAGGTTTATAGGATTTAAATTTCTAAATTGATTGATCATGCCTTAGGCAAAGTAAAGCAAATTATCTGGCAAACTGCTTCACAACTTTATCAATTACTGCAGCCGTTTCGTCAGGAAAATGAAAGCGGTGCTCCTGTGGCCGTTCTACCCAGTCTGTAATGACAGGCACCCAGTTCCTGTTGCTACCCCAAACCACCGGCAATCCAAACTGTTTCAGTGCAAATGCATTGCATTGCTGCTCGTATTGAAACTTCATAGGTGCCACCAATAGCTTTTTACCCAGGTAAAGTGCCTCTGCCGGCCCTTCAAAACCTCCGCCGGTAAACAGACCTTCGCACGAAGCCAGGCTTTCGTTAAACTGTTCATTATTAATCGCCCTTACCCATACATTTCCATCCGTATAGCTTTGCCGGCTATGTTTAGAAAACACTTCCCATTTTACCTGAGGTACCTGTTTAAGCAAAGGCAGCAGGTACTGGTCGTCTATTGCAGGCAGGTATACGGTATAATGACCAAGATTGCTGGTTTGCATGTTCCTGATCTCGCTACGAATCACCGGCGTATAAATAAAATCATCATAGCGGTCAAAATGAAAGCCTACATAATGTGTGGCTGGCGCATAATATTTCAGTACAAGCTGTGCCCAGTCAATGCTTTTAGGCTTGGGTACCTTTGCAGACTGGAAGGAAGCCTGATGACTCAAACCAACACTTTCAATCCCCTTCATTTTACAGGCCCAGGCCGACACCGGCTCAAAATCATTCAGGATCAGATTGTAATCTTTCAGCGGAATATGCCGCATATCTTTTACAAAGCGTGGCAGGTCCATTGATCTCCAGGTCTGGTAATGGTTCACCCCACCTTTCTTTCCAAAAATAAAGCTAAAACCATGCAGCTGATATTTTACCTCCTGTGCCAGTTTCACATCCGCCTGTGTACCACTGATCAGCAGATCAACAGCTCCGTATCGTTGCAGTAAGGGTACAATCTCCCTGGCACGGCTGATGTGCCCGTTGCCGGTACCCTGTATCGCGTAAAGTATCTTCATCCGCACCTAATATCTGTAATTTTCATTAAAATCAGACAATTTCCAATTTAATCTTTTGCAGCAGTGCGTTGATATCGAGTTTACTGTGCAGGTCTTCCCCATCCGATAATTCTCCTTCTTCAATTTCATCTTTTTGAAAGTCTTTCTGTTCATATTTAAACACTTTCCAGGATTTATCGTAGTATTCCAGCGCCGTCAGGTTTTCCACCCAGTCGCCACTGTTTAAATAAGTTACCGACCCATGCTCCGTGCAAATCGTTCTCATCTCCGGTTGATGGATATGCCCGCAAACCACATATTCATAGCCCTTCTCAACAGCAAGTTCCGCTGCTGTACTTTCAAAACCATTGATAAACTTTACCGCATCTTTAAACTTTGCCTTGATCCGCTTAGAAAAACTCATTTTATCCTGGCCGATAAGTGCCAGGAACCAGTTCACAAAGCTATTGATCAGGATCAAGGTATCATAACCTACCGCCCCCAGCTTGGCCAGCCATTTGGAGTGCTGCATCGTCACATCAAATACATCGCCATGAAAAAACCAGGCCTTCTTTCCATCCAGCTCAATCACCAGTTTATTCTGAAGGTGAAACGCGCCCAGATGCATATCGGCAAATTTCCGCAGCAGCTCATCATGATTTCCGGTCAGATAATAAACAGGAACACCCTCTACTACAAATTTCATCAGCTTTCTTACTACTTTCATGTGGGTTTCAGGCCAGTACCGCTTACTAAACTGCCAGACATCTATGATATCTCCGTTCAGTACCAGCACTTTAGGCTTTATGCTTTTCAGGTATTTCAACAATTCTTTCGCATGGCAACCATAAGTTCCCAGGTGCACATCCGAAATGACCGCAATTTCAACTTCTCTTTTAGACATAAAAAAAAGAATCCTGCATAAGGAGATTAGTTTATTCCACAAATGTGGAATACTCAGATGAACAAAAAGTTAAGCCTGTGTTATCAATAACAAAACCCCTGGCTGCTTAGCCAGGGGTTTTCAGCTCTTTACAAGAAAAAATCAATGTGCTGCGAAGACATGCAAATCGTTGCCCTTCAGCGGCGATTTGGCGATGAGCAACATCATTGTTTTTTTCCCTTCTTTTCAGAATAGAACGCAAACCCTAATCCTGCAAGCAGCAAAATTGAGCCTGCCAATGAAATCTTTTCACCTGCATAATAGGATACCGGCTCAAATTTAAATTCTACCTTATGGTTACCTGCCTCCAGCTGGGCTGCACGTAAAACATAATTGGCCCTGAAATAAGGTTTTTCAACCCCATCCACATACATGTTCCAGCCTTTGTCATAATAGATCTCAGAGAACACCGCAATGACATCTGTTGGCGCACTATACGAATACACCAGGTGATCCGGGTGATAGCTATCCAGCGTAATTAAGGCACCCGTTCCCTGACCCAGGCGTTTTTCATCAATCAGGTTTTTATACATTACATCAACAATAGCCTCCTTTTTCGGATCAAAACTATTGATGGCCTTCATTTCTTCATCCGCATTTTTTGCAAACTGAACCTGCGGTACAATCCAGGCATGCCCGGCAGCAGTTGCGTTCCGTTGCATTTTATACGAACCATTCTGCTGGTCCTGCGTAATGATGTATTTGGTATTCAGCATATCCAGTACGTCCTGGTTGATACTTTTGGAGAACTGTTTATCTATCAGTTCCTGGTAACGCTTCAGTTTGGCGGCATGGTAACCACCTATGGTTTTATGGAAAGCTGAAGCACTGGCATCCTGGAAAGTAGGAATGCTCAGGTCGAGTACACGATAATCTGGGTCTTTATCGGCCAGTATCAGCCCATCTATTTCCCTCGCCTGAAAGTGATTTTTCAGGTCCGACTTACTTACAAAATTATTGTTGTTTAAATAACGACGGTCTACCTGCCACATGTCAATCAGTACAGCAAGGCCCAGTAAAACCATTACTGTTTTTAAAGCCATTTTTTTATTGATCAATGCCCAGATCAGCGCGTAACCTATGGCTATAAACAACAGTGACCGAAGTGCATCCGCCCGGGCAATACCAATACGGTCTTCAATCAAAGCATTGGCAATACTTTGTGCAACACCCGCATTGTTCTGTAACATCTGCGTCAGTACCTGCAGCATTTGCGGATGAGTTGAGGTTGTAAAACTGAAAAAAGCACCCGGCATTACTACAACCAGCAAAGTAAAGCCGCCAGTTATGGCACCTGCAATGGTCAGTTTTTTACCCAATGTTTTCTGGTCTAAAGTACCTTCCTGGACTTCTTTTACCGCAAGAAAAGCCAACACAGGCACCATTAAACCTACCAGGGCCAGAATAGACTCCACTGCCCGGAACTTATTGTACATTGGGAAATATTCAAAGAACAGGTCGGAAACCAGCGGGAAATTCCGGCCAAAAGAAAGCAGCATAAACAAAATTGTCGTACCCAGTATCCACCACTTTAACCTGCTCTTTACGATCAGCAGGCCAAATACAAAAAGTAGACACACAATCGCCCCGAAATAATAAGGTCCGGAAGTAAAAGGCTTTTCACCCCAGTATTGCTGCAATCCAATCTGTCCGGCCAGCTGTTGTATGGCCTGGGTAGGATCTCCGCCAGTAACATTCTGTAAAGCTTTATAAGTATGGCTTTCCGGTTTCACCAGCTCCTCTATTCCCGTAGCGCCTCCATATAAATTAGGGATCAGGAAGGTAAAACTCTCTCCCACACCCTGGCTCCAACCATAAGCATATTCTTTAGACAAGCCATTCTTTTCTTCCATGCTGTCTGTTGTCAGGTTAGATTTTCCCCTGTTCGATTCCTTACCATATTCGTAAGTCGTCCATAACTTGCCGGCATTTACCATCAGCGACAAAACCAGGGCGATGGCCAAAAAGCTCATTGATTTCCCAAAAGCAGCTACTTTTTTACTCTTTACTGCATGATAAAGCTCAATACCTATAAAAATAAACAGGGCGATCATGAGGTAATAAGTCATCTGGATATGGTTTGCCCTGATTTCCAACGCAAGAAATAAGGCGGTTAAACTTGCACCCAGCCAGTATTTACCCCTGATCGTCAAAATGATGCCGGCTACAATTGGCGCCAGAAAAGAAATGGCCAGGGCCTTATTGCTATGCCCTGCAGCAATGATCTGGAAATTATAGGAAGTGAAAGCGAATGCAATGGCGCCAGCAGCAGCCAGCAGCGGATTAACCTTCAGTACACAAAACAACAGATATGCGCCCAGCAAGTACATCAAAACCACATCCACCGGATCCGGAAATACCGTTTTCATGAAATCGATCACATAGGTGGCGACATTGTTGGGGTGCTGCACCCAGATCTGATAAGTGGGCATGCCACCAAACATCTGGTTGGTCCACAAGGGGCCCTTGCCGTCCTTCTCTTTGTAGTCCATGATCTCTTTGGCGGTAGCCTTAGCCTGCAATACGTCACTTTGCTGAGGACCTTTACCTTGTAAAACCGGACTGAAATAGACAAAACAGATGATTACAAAAAATCCAATGATGGCCAGATGAATGCCATTCGCTTTTAACCAATTATTCATTAAGGGTTGTTTAAGATTAAACCAACCTCAAAAATATAAAATTGAAACAGATTAAGAAGTAAATTTATCGATAAGTATAAAATACCTACTTTACATCCTCGTAATCCACAAAATCACCAAGTTTATCTGCATTCCCAGCCTTTGGCTGTGGGGGCATATAATCTATTGAAATAGAGCCTTCAGGCTTTTTTTGTTGTCTTTGCTGGTTTTCGGCCTGCTGCTGTACCTTACTGAACATACTTTTCAGTACATAAGGGAATACCAAACGCAGGATGATCCGGATGATGTACAGGATCAGCAGGGTAACCAATATGAATTTTATAACGCCCATTTTATGCTTAACATTTTCAAATATAGATTGTTTTCGATTCCTGTTATTACAAAACCCTTCAGATTATTGCATATCAATTACATTTGCTACTCTCCCCACTTGTCCGTCTTCCAGCCTGACCTTAATCCCACGGGAATGAAAAGCGGAAGAAGTAAGCAGATTTGCAACAATACCCCTTGTCAGTTTTCCTGTCCTCTGGTCCTTTTTAAGGATAATATCTACTTCCAGCCCCGGGTATATATCTTTTCTGCTTTTTCCATCCATCCTGCAAACTTACTATTTACTAAATCTTTCATCAAATAATTTCTCCATAGCAAACATTTCATCCCGCAGTCTGGCCGCCAGCAAAAAGTCCATATCCTTCGCCGCCTTACTCATTTCCTTACGGGTTTTGTCTATAGATTTCTGCATTTCTGATTTGGTCATGTATTGTACAATAGGATCCGCAGCAATGCTTAGCTCGTCTACCTCCACATATGGTTTCGCCCGTTTGCGCTCGCCCGATGAAAAATCCAGTACTGAGGTCTGCTCCAGTATGGCTTCCCTGCTCTTACCCACCGTTTTTGGCACAATTCCATTTTCCAGGTTATAGGCCACCTGTTTTTCCCGGCGCCTGTTGGTTTCCTCAATCGTGCGCTCCATAGATTCCGTCATCTTATCGGCATACATGATCACCCGGCCCCTGTCATTCCTTGCCGCCCTGCCAATGGTCTGGATCAAAGCCCGGTCCGACCGCAAAAACCCTTCTTTATCTGCATCCAGGATAGCCACCAGTGATACTTCCGGTAAGTCAAGTCCCTCCCGCAGCAGGTTAATCCCGATCAGCACATCAAATTCACCCAGGCGCAGGCCCCGTAAAATCTCCACCCTTTCCAGCGTTTTAACTTCGGAGTGAATGTAGCGGCATTTGATGTTCAGCCTGTCCATATATTTGGTCAGCTCCTCTGCCATCCTTTTGGTCAATGTGGTTACCAGCACCCGGTCACCCAGCTTAATGGTCTTGTCAATTTCATCCAGCAGGTCATCCACCTGGTTAATCGCCGGGCGTACATCAATCAAAGGATCCAGCAATCCTGTTGGCCTGATCACCTGTTCCACCACAATACCATCCGATTTCTGTAATTCGTAGTCGGCCGGGGTAGCACTTACATAAATGGTCTGCGGTGCCAGGCGTTCAAACTCATCAAAGTTCAATGGCCGGTTATCCAGTGCAGACGGCAAGCGGAAGCCATACTCCACCAATGACATTTTCCTCGACCTGTCGCCCCCGTACATCGCCCTGATCTGGGGCACGGTTACATGGCTTTCATCAATTACCATTAAATAATCATCCGGGAAATAGTCCAGCAAACAAAAAGGCCGCATTCCCGGGGCCCTTCCATCAAAAAAGCGGGAGTAGTTTTCTATACCCGAACAATAGCCCAGCTCCTTCATCATCTCTATATCAAAATTCACCCGCTCTTCCAGTCTTTTCGCTTCCAGCAAATGCCGGTCGCCGATCAGCTGGTTCTTCCTGATCTCCAGCTCTTCCTGTATCCCCCATATAGACGAGTTGAACCTGTCCTTAGGCGTTACAAACAAATTCGCCGGATATATGGCCATATCTTCCAGCTTTTCCAGTGTCTTTCCCGTTACCGGATCGATCACGCTCAGCGCTTCAATGTCATCCCCAAAAAAAGAAACCCGGTAAGCACTGTCCAGATACGCAGGAAAAATATCTACCGTATCCCCTTTTACCCTAAACGTTCCACGTTTAAAATCATTGGTCGTACGGGCATATAAGATCTCTACCAGGCTGTGCAGAAAAGAATTTCTCGAAATCCGCAAGCCTACCGAAAAGCGGAATACAGACCTGGAAAAGTCCTCCGGGTTACCCATTCCATAAATGCAGGAAATGGAGGAAACTACAATCACATCCCTACGTCCCGACATCAGGGCCGACGTTGTGCGCAGACGCAGCTTCTCTATTTCTTCGTTGATGCTTAAATCCTTCTCTATATAAGTATTGCTGCTCGCGATGAACGCCTCAGGCTGATAATAATCATAATAGGAAACAAAATAATTCACCGCATTTTCCGGAAAAAACTGTTTAAATTCACCGTAAAGCTGTGCAGCCAAGGTTTTATTGTGACTCAGGATCAGTGTAGGTTTCTGCGTTTGCTGGATCACATTTGCAATCGTAAAGGTCTTACCCGAACCGGTTACCCCTAATAAAGTCTGATAATGATCTTCGTTATTTACGCCTTCAACCAGTTGTTTAATCGCAGTGGGTTGATCTCCTGTCGGTTTGTAATCTGAAACGATTTTAAATTTCATTCCTAAAAGTATCTTGTTTTAATGAGGCCAGATGAACATCAAATATAACGAATAATATGCTAAATTTATTCCCCGTGAACCCGACATAATTAAATAGACACATGAAACTTTTGGCTTACGTACCACTGCTTACCCCCCGCATAAAGTATATTTTCAGCTTTATATTCAATGACGTTTTAAAAACTGAGATCGGTTTTACGGTTAACATCAGGGAGTTTGTGGATTCCGGCCTGCCTAAGTTCTGCTATGCTGCCCAGCCCATCGGCGGCGAGCTGTTTTTTAAAAGCACGAACCTGCTGCTGGAACATAAGATCAGTGATCAGGACATTAAAACCAGTATTTTTGGCGAACTGAAAGTCCCTTTTGCGGTACAAAAAAGCACACTGCCCTTCGATGTTTTTGCGGCATCTTTTTATTTCCTGAGCCGCTATGAAGAATACTTATCCCAGGGAAGCCAGAAAGACCAGCCCTACGCTGCCGAAAATAGCCTGCAGTATCAGCTTGGGCTCTTAAAACTGCCCGTTATTGACGAATGGGCACTCATTCTCAAAAACATACTGCTCAAACAATTCCCTGCCCTCACTTTTGGTCAAAAGTATTTTTCATTTGAGCCTTTACATGCTGCCTATCCTGCTGCAAGGAACAACAGCCGGAACCTGCTCGCCAATGCCCTGGACTACTTCAGGTCAATATTGCAGGACAAAACCTCAAAACATGCTGAAAAGATGGCTGGCATCCAACAGGTCAGCAGCAGCCTTCAATCCGGCAGTCTCCTGGAAAATCCAATACGCTTCATTCCTTCTCCAGACCATCAGCATCATTTTGACACCGTCATGCTGATGCCCAAAAGCTATGTTAAACTAACAAAGAACAATACCATTAACGACTATAGCATGTACTATAAAGACAAGCCCGGGTTCAGGGCAGGCACCTGCAGTCCCTTTCCCTGGTACGACCTGCAACTGGATAAAAAGACCCAGCTTACCGTCCATCCCATTGCTGCCACAGACCAGGTGCTGCTGCGCAACAAAAGCACAGAAGCCCTGTTGGTACAGCTCCACGAACTTTTAGATCATGTAAAACTGGTTAATGGCCATTTTTATTTGTTATCTTTAGGTAATGATATTCGACCTCAGTAAAACCAGCTCCATTGCCAATGTTTTTATCTCGGAGATCAGGGATGAACACATTCAAAAAGATGCCATGCGGTTCCGCACCAATATGGAGCGGCTTGGAGAATTTTTTGCGCTTGAAATCAGTAAAACCCTTAGCTACAGCCCAGCAGAAACACAAACGCCGCTGGGCGTGGCCAAAACCCTCAGCCTTACCGAACAGCCTGTGCTCGCTACCATTACCCGTGCTGGCATTCCGATGCACAGTGGCATGCTCCGAATTTTTGACCGGGCCGAGTGTGCCTTCCTGGCGGCCTACAGGAAAGCACATAAGAGCGGCAGCCTGGAAATTGCACTGGAGTATGTCTCTACACCAGATTTAACAGATAAAATCGTCATCATGGCCGATCCCATGCTGGCAACCGGTATGAGCATGGTACTCTGCTGTAAAGAACTGATGGGCAGGTATAAAATTAAGGCCCTGCACATTGTATCTGCCATTGCCAGCACAGAAGGCCTGCGACATGTAAGGGCAAATTTGCCCAAAGCAAAATTATGGCTGGGTGCAATTGATGAGGAAATGACCAGTAAATCGTACATTGTGCCCGGATTGGGCGATGCAGGAGATCTGGCCTACGGAACTAAGATCTGAGTTGCCACCCTTTTAAAATTGTAAAAATGATCAGGCATATATTTTTTGATTTAGACCATACCATCTGGGATTTTGACAGGAACGCGCAGGAAACCCTGATGGAATTGTATGATTTGTATCAGCTGGAAAAGCTTGGCCTCAGATCCTGCCAGGACTTTATTGCTACCTATACCGAGAACAACCACCAGCTCTGGGCAGAATACCATGTGGGCAGAATTACCAAAGAGCAGCTCAGGACCCAAAGGTTCAACAAAACCTTCAGGCAGCTCGGTGTAAAACCGGATCAGATCCCGGCCCAGTTTGAAGAAGACTATGTACGCATCAGCCCTACAAAAACCAATCTTTTCCTGGGCTCCGAAAAAGTACTGGCTTATCTGCAAAAAAAATACAGCCTCCATATCATTTCTAATGGTTTTAAAGAAACCACCCTGACCAAAATGAATGTATCCGGTCTGAACCCTTATTTCCAGAATGTCATCATTTCTGAAGATGTAGGTGTCAATAAACCGCACAAGGCGATTTTTGATTATGCCTTAAATAAAGCAGCGGCGCAAAAGCACGAAAGCATTATGGTTGGTGACAGCCTCGAGGCCGACATCAGGGGTGCACAGGATTACGGCATCAGGGCCATTTATTTTAACCCCCTGCATAAGGAAAAGCCTCAGGATGTAGAATGGCAGATCAATAACCTCGAAGAACTGCTGCTCCATTTTTAATGTAAGGGAAACGCATTTAATTTTACATCTTTGTGCCAATGAAGATACCCTTTGTTAAAGGTTTTGATGAAGCTGCGCTAGACAAGTATTTAAGAAATACGGGCTGGCTTATGTTCGGCAAAGCATTGGCTCTTGTTGTGGCCTTGGTCATCGTACACCACCTGGGGCCTCATGCTTTTGGCGACCTCAGCTTTGCCGATGCTTTAACCGCAATTGTTGCCGCAGTGGGTACACTCGGGCTGGATACCTTCATCATCCGGGAAATCATCAACAACCCCTTAAAAAAAGACGAGATCCTGGGCACTTCCCTGGCTTTGCGCATGGGGGTTAACCTGTTCCTAATTCCTTTAACAATAGGCATATACCTCCTGCTTCATAGCCTCTCGGATAAGCCTGGCAATCCCTTAACCTGGATCGTTTTGCTGCTATCTTTTGTCTCATTTTTCAAATCATTTAACATCATAGATTCTTACTACCAGTCGCAGGTGCAATCTAAATACGTGGTTCATGTGCAAAATAGCTGCCTGATTCTTTCTTCGCTGGTAAAAATTTTGCTGCTCTGGTTAAAAACACCCCTCATCTGGTTTGCTGCGGCCTTAACCTTTGACAGCCTGATTCTTGCCCTAGGTCTGGTTTTCCTATATCAGAGCCAGGGCCAGAACATCAGGAACTGGACCTTTAGCCGCAGCAGGGCCATATCCCTGCTCAAACAATCTTTTCCGCTCATCTTATCCGGCGTCATGGTACTGCTTTATATGAAAATAGACATCCTGATGCTCAAAAAAAACGGCAGCACAGAGGTCGGTATTTATAGTGCCGCTGCAAGGATCAGCGAAGCCTGGTACTTTATCCCTTCCGCCATCATCAGCTCCGTTTTTCCTGCCATCATCAATGCCAGGAAAACAGACATGGACCGCTACAACAAAAGGTTAAAGAACCTGTACGACCTGTTGGTCTTCATCAGCCTGCCCGTAGCAATCTTCGTTGGTATCTTCGGCAATGAAATCATTCATCTCCTCTGGGACATGGAATATGAGGGTGCCGGCCCTATGCTTTCCATACACATCTGGTCGGGCATATTTGTATTTCTGGGTAGTGCCAGTTCCCAATACCTGCTGGCCGAAGGTTATACCATCATCGCCTTTCAACGCACTGCTGCGGGCGCCGTGATCAACATTCTGCTCAACCTCTGGCTCATCCCGTTATATGGAGGTGTAGGTGCGTCCGTTGCTACCTTGATTGCCTGCATCACCACCACTTTCTGGATCATCTTTATCCCAAAAACCAGGCAGCAGGGCCTGCTCATGCTCAAATCCCTGTTCATGGTCAGCCTTTTTCAAAAGTTCATCCTGCTTGCCCGCAGCACCAAATAAACAATAGCCCTAATAATTATACACTTATATTAGTTTTTTGCGTTTAACATTTTAACTTTGATCATTAAAATCAACAACCAGATGAAGTCCTTAAAAGAGGTAGCAAAGTCAATCCTGTTAAAGCCCGTACATATGCTTGATGAGATCCAGCTAAAGTCCAAGATCAGGAAAACTGGGGACGAACTGAACATCATCATCGGTGCACACAACACCAATTACGAGAACTGGCTGCCCACCAATATAGAAAATCTCAACCTGTTGAACCAGGCCGCTTTTCAAAACCTTTTTGAAGAAAAAAAAGTAAGCAGGTTTTTAGCCGAGCATGTATTTGAGCACATTACTTACGATGATGCCCTTATTGCGCTAAAAAACTGCTACCAGTATATGAAAAAAGGCGGGACCATCCGTATCGCAGTTCCTGATGGCTTCCATCCCAACCCCGATTACATCAATATGGTTAAGCCAGGAGGAATAGGTGAGGGCGCACATGACCATAAGCTGCTGTACGATTATAAAAAATTAAGCAAAGTACTGGAGAATGCAGGTTTCAAAGCCGTTCCGCTTGAATACTACGATGAACAAGGGCATTTCCATTTTACCGAGTGGGACAGCAAAGACGGCCATGTACATCGTTCCAAAAGATACGACAAACGATTTAATGAGCCAATCGGTTATTCTTCGCTGATTGTTGACGGCATAAAAGATTAGCATTCCCCGATTTACGTAAATGACAGTAATAACCGACAATATCGCCGAAGCCTATCAGGACTTCTACACCGGGGCCGAAACAGAATGGCGCATGCTGGGGGCAAAAGCGAAAGCACAAAACCTCGCAGAAGTTTGCAAAGGGATCCATCCTAAAAAGATACTCGAAGTAGGTGCTGGTGATGGAAGCATCCTTCACTATCTGAATGAAATGGGCTTTGCCGAATCGCTTTATGCCCTGGAAATTTCAGAAAGTGGTGTATCGTTAATTGAAAAAAGGAAGCTTTCCAGGCTAAAGGCCGTTAGCAGCTTTGATGGTTATGCCATCCCTTATGAAGACAATGCTTTTGATCTTGTCATTTTAGCCCATGTACTGGAACATGTAGAACATGAGCGGGTTTTAATCAGAGAGCTGAAAAGGGTTGCCAAATACCTGGTGATAGAGGTTCCGCTGGATTATCGTTTTGGAGTAGACCGGCGCATGAAACATTTCCTGGATTACGGGCATATCAATATGTATACCCCTACCCTCATCCGTTTCCTTTTGCAGAGCGAAGGCCTGGAAATTGTAGCCGACAAAACCACGCTTACCTCCATCGAAACGACTAAATTCTGTGAGTTTGTGGTCCGTAAAATCCCTAAAAGCCTGATGAAGACCCTGAAGATAACACTGGAATACAGGGTTAAGCAGTTACTGGGTAACTTGCTCGGAAAAAATAAAAAAGAACAATTTGGCAATGCTTATACCGTTCTTACCAAAAAATCAACCCAAAGCCTGGAAATATTCTAAACATGGAAGCTAAATTATCTGCATTAAGCCTGTTCAATCCCTCAAAGCTCAAAGTACTGCTTTCCCTTGGCATCAAAGGCTATTTAGCCGATAAGGGCTGGTTTGATGCTTACCGTACCAAATCGGCAATAGACCAGAATGGAAAACCCATCGCCTGGGTAACCTATTCCTTTATCGATTTCATTAAAGAACGGATCAGCAAACAGCACGATATCTTTGAATTTGGCTCCGGAAATTCCACCATTTTTTATGCTTCCATGGCAGGCTCAGTCTATTCCGTAGAGCACGACAGGGACTGGTTTGAAAAGAGTTCCAAAATTAACCTGCCCAATGTAAATATGATCCTGTGTAACCTGGTCCCTGGTGCTGATTATTGTAAAAGCGCCCTTACTACAGGCAAAAAGTTCCATATGATCATTGTAGATGGCAGGGACCGCGTAAACTGCTGCAAGCAGGCAGTACAGGCATTAACCGAAAACGGGGTAATCGTGCTGGACGATTCCGAAAGGCCGGAATATGCAGAAGCCCATACTTTCCTGAAACAACAGGGGTTCAGATACCTTCCTTTTTCCGGCATGGCACCAGGCGTAATCATCGCTAAATATACCTCCGTGTTTTACAAACCAAACAATTGTTTGAATGTTTAAAGCTTAACATCACCTGCAAATCTTCTAAAAACATGCAAACCTTTGCGCCCATTGCCTTATTTGTCTATAACCGTCCGCAGCATACTGCCCGTACGCTGAAATTTTTGGCACAAAACGAACTGGCTTCCGAAAGCAGGTTATTTGTGTTTTCAGATGGGCCAAAATCCAATGCAGATGAAGACAAAGTAACAGCAGTAAGGGAACTTCTTAAAAACATCAGCGGTTTTAAATCGGTTGAGATTATCGAACGTAAGGAAAACATGGGCCTGGCCAATTCCGTGATTACCGGCGTTAGCCGTCTGGTCAGTGATTACAAACAGGTCATTGTTTTTGAAGATGACCTGATCAGTTCGCCTTATACCCTGACCTATTTTAACGAAGCCCTGGAACGTTACAGGGATGAAGAAAAAGTGATGCACATCGGCGCATATATGTTCAACGTGAATGACGCACAATTGCCCGAAACTTTTTTTTACCGCGTAGCCACCAGTTGGGGATGGGCAACCTGGGAAAGGGCCTGGCAGCATTTTGAACCAAATATAGACACCCTGATCGCGCGATTCGATCAATCCAAAAAAAGCGCATTTTCTATAGAACATACCATGAACTTCTGGAAACAGGTGCGGGATTTCAAAAGGGGCAAAAACAATTCCTGGGCTATCCGCTGGTATGCCTCTATATTCTTAAAAGGGGGTTTAACCTTAAACCCGGCCCATTCGCTGGTCAACAACATCGGGCACGACGGTACCGGGGTACATTCTGGCATCAACGACATTTACAATGTCATCATCAATCCTAAACCCATCAGCTATTTTCCGGAACAGATCAGCGAAAACCACGAGGCTTATATCGCTATAAAAAGCTTCCTGTCTACCCGGAAAGGCTCCCTTTGGCAGCGGCTGAAACGCTATATTGAACAGCGTTTTAAATAGCGGTCCATCAACGTTTAAGGTTTTCTGGCTTCTAAAATGATATAAGGCGAAAGCTGCCTGGAATTGAAGGGAAATATTTTCGTCAGGATTTTACCAGTCAGCCATAACGACTTTTTTAATAACCTCAGCATCAAAGGCTTTTGTTCCTCCTCGTGCAGCCATAAGCTAAAGTTTCCAAAAAACCGGGACTGCAATACCTGAAGCCCGGCCTGTTCACAAATCCCTGCCAGCAATTTAGGGTCCATGCATTCAATATTGTGTTTGTCGTAATTATCCGGGTCAAACCTTTTTTGGAACCAGCCATTCAAAGCCCTGAAATTAGGCAGGGTAATGAACAAAGTGCCTCCCGGTTTTACAAACTGAATGTGTCTGTTGATGATATCTGCAGTATCCTTAAAATGTTCGATCAGGCCAAAAGAAAGCACCAGATCGTAC
The DNA here is from genome assembly GCF_032678725.1 of Pedobacter heparinus. Lineage (GTDB taxonomy): Bacteria > Bacteroidota > Bacteroidia > Sphingobacteriales > Sphingobacteriaceae > Pedobacter > Pedobacter heparinus_A. Next base: position 82,543 of record NZ_JAVTSC010000014.1, on the reverse strand, counting down.
TGCTGTTCCGGCACATAATTAAACAGGTCGGTTTCAACAATTTGGATATCCTTTTCTTCCAGGCCGTTGGTTTGCAGCAGTTTATTGGTAATGGGCTGGTGTACAAAATAGTCCAGAAGGGTTACCTCCAGGTCAAAGTACTTCTTTAAAAATACAGCATAATAACCTGGAAAGCCCCCCAGCTCAATGGCCGTTTTCACCTTTTGCGTATTGATGATCTTTGCCAGCTGCTCATGGAACATATAGTTTGCAGGGATATTAACCGACAGGTCGGGTTTCTGCTCCCAATAATTCACCCAAAATGCTCTGTCTGTTAAAAGGTTTTCCATATCTGGCCTCAAAGAAAAGAAAAATCTGTTAAATCTGAGTGGTCTCGTTCTTCTTTTCCAGGATTCTGGCGGGGTTGCCCACCACAATGCAATTTGCAGGGATGCTTTTGGTTACTACAGCTCCCGCGCCGATCACCACGTGATCGCCGATCTCCAGATCACCAATGATACAGACATTCGCACCGATGTCCACATGGTTGCCAATGCGGGGGCATCTGCTGAAACTACCATCTGTCAGCTTTTTATGCCCGATCGTTACCGAATTGCGCAGGGTACAACCTTCGCCTATCACAACACCCTGGTTTACCACCAGGGCCTGCCCATGATACAGCATCATGCCCTTGCCCACTTTCAGTTTACGTGGCAGTTCAATACCCAGTACCCATTCTACATAATAATGATAAAAGGCCAGGTATAAAATGAAAACGATCTTCAATACCGTGTACCTGCTGATCACCTGCACCAGCCGGAACAGGAACAGCACAAAGCGTCCCTTGATGTTCCCGGGATTTGCAGTCCAATCCTGGAATAAGTAACTAAATAAATTCATCCAGTGTAAAATAAAGTAATTTTCCTCAGTATATCTATTTCGCAATCCATTTATGGGCATTAATTTAGTATTTTTGTTTATATCGCGCCAATACTAATTTTATTCATGAAGGTAACTCTGATCAATACATCCGATGCAGGCGGGGGAGCACCCGTAGCCAGTATGCGCCTGTTAAAAGCGCTGACATCAGAAAATATTGACGCAAACTTCCTGGCTGGACAAAAACAAACCAACGAAATCCGCGTTCAGGCTGTTGAAAACAATTGGTGGCGCAGGTTAAAAGCCCGCTTCAACTTCCTGTATGAACGCCTGCCTTTCCTCTTTTTTTACGAAAAAGATAAATCTGTACGTTTCGCCTTTTCAACCGCCAATGCCGGAACAAGTATTGCCAGTCATCAACTGGTAAAAGACGCAGATATTTTACACCTGCACTGGACCAATTCCGGCTTTTTGTCCATTCAGGACCTGAAAGAACTGATGCAGCTGGGCAAACCGATAGTATGGACGCTGCACGATATGTGGTCTTTCACAGGCGGCTGTCACTATGCAGGCACCTGTGATCATTTTACCAGGCAATGCGGCAATTGTTATTTTTTAAGAAATCCGGCCCCGCGCGACATCTCGCATGCCGGCTGGCTGCATAAAGAAAATCTGTATACTGCTGCGCAGCAACTCAGTTTTGTCACCTGTAGTCAGTGGCTGGCTTCAGTTGCCCGCCAAAGCTCCCTGATCAAAGCTTTCCCTATACAAGCCATCCCTAACCCCATTGACACCGAGGTATATAGCCCTCAGGATCCGGCAGTTGCACGTGCCAAATGGAACATCAGCCCGGACGTTAAAATCATTTTGTTTGGCGCTGCCAACATCGGCGACAGGCGCAAAGGGATTAGCTACCTGGTAGAAGGCCTGCAATACCTCAGGCAAAATTACGACCTGCCTGTCTCTGTTGAGATTGTCATTTTCGGCAAAAATAAACACTTTAAGGCAAGCCAGCTACCTTTTCCGGTACATGAACTGAACACGATCCGTTCACAACAGGACCTGACAGAACTTTACAGCCTGGCCGATGTGTTTGTGATGCCCTCCATAGAAGACAACCTGCCTAATACGGTAATGGAGTCCATGGCCTGCGGAACACCGGTAGTAGCTTTTAACACAGGTGGTCTTCCCGAAATGATCGACCATCAGCAAAATGGCTACCTGGCCAAATTCAAATCAGCAAGTGATCTTGCCCATGGCATCCAGAAAATGCTTTGCAGTGATCAGGCGGCAGAAATAGCTTTGCAGGCCCGCAACAAAGTGCTGCACAATTACACCCATCAACACATCGCCCGGCAATATATACAAGTCTATCAATCCTTAGTAAACACATGACAGCAGCCAAACCCAGTTTATCCGTAATTACAGTAGTTTATAATAATGAAAAAGATATTGAGCGCACGATGCTTTCTGTTTTGAACCAAACCTACCCGAATATTGAATACATCCTGATCGACGGGGATTCTACTGACGGCACCAAAGACCTCATTTATAAATACAAATCCAGGTTGGCACAGTTCATTTCCGAACCGGACAAGGGCATTTATGACGCCATGAACAAGGGGCTGGCGCTGGCTACCGGTAATTACGTGCTGTTCATGAATTCAGGCGACGAAATTTATGCTCCAGAAACAGTAGCAGAAGTATTTGAGACCGCTGCATCAGCCGATATTTATTATGGCGAAACAGAAATGTACAACGAAAAATGGGAAAGCCTGGGTCAGCGCAGACATTGCACACCTGAGCATTTCAACTGGAAAAGCTTCCGGTATGGTATGAGCATCAGTCACCAGGCCATTTACCTTAAACGAAGCCTGGCGGCCCCCTTCGACCTGAAATACAAATACAGCGCAGACATTGACTGGATCATCAAGGCAGCTAAAAAAGCGTCGAGCATAGTAAATACACGAATGTTTGTAGCCAAGTACCTGGTTGGCGGCCTGTCCAAGAAAAAACACCTGGCCAGTTTAAAGGAAAGATTCCGGATATTTACCAAATATTATGGACTGGTACCCAACCTGATCAACCACATCTTCATCAGCATCAACCTGGCACAATACTATTTCAGGCACGGAAAAACAAACGATTAAGAAAAAAGGATTTATAAAAGAAAAGCCCCTGAAGATGATCTTCAGGGGCTTTAAAATATGGACAATTCTAAAAATTATACGATTTTATTGACTTTACGTGCAGCTTCAGTTAAGTGAATCTTACGTAAGCGCATGCTTAACGGAGTTACCTCAATGTACTCATCAGCCTGGATGTATTCCATAGCCTCTTCCAGAGAGAACTTAATGGCCGGTGCGATACGCTGACTATCATCTGTACCAGAGGCACGCATATTGGTCAACGCTTTACCTTTCACAATATTAACCACCAGGTCATTGTCACGGATGTGCTCTCCTAAGATCTGTCCTTCGTAAATATCTACTCCCGGATCAACAAAGAAACGGCCACGATCCTGCAATTTGTCAATCGAATAAGCAGTTGTACTTCCTTTTTCCATAGAAACCAATACTCCGTTCAATCTTCCGGGGATCGTTCCTTTCCAGGGCTCATAAGCTTTGAAACGGTGTGCCATAATCGCCTCACCACCAGTAGCGGTTAATACATTATTTCTTAATCCGATGATACCACGCGCAGGAATATCAAATTCCAGGTGTTGCAGATCGCCTTTTGGCTCCATGATCAGCAACTCACCTTTACGTTGCGTTACCAACTCAATTACTTTACCTGCAACCTCACCCGGTACGTCAACAATTAAAGTCTCGATAGGCTCGCATTTTTTACCATCAATTTCTTTGATGATTACCTGTGGCTGGCCAACCTGAATTTCGTAGCCTTCGCGACGCATGGTCTCGATCAATACAGATAAATGGAGAATACCCCTTCCGTATACCAGGTAAGCATCCGGCGATTCTGTTTCTATCACTTTAAGGGCAAGGTTTTTCTCAATCTCTTTATACAAACGCTCTTTCAAACGCTGAGAAGTTACAAACTTACCTTCTTTACCAAAAAATGGTGAATTGTTGATCGTGAACAACATGTTCATCGTAGGCTCATCAATTTTGATAACCGGCAATTGCTCCGGAGCTTCGAAATCAGCAATGGTATCACCGATATCGAAACCATCGATACCAACAACAGCACAGATATCACCTGATTTTACTTCAGTAGCACGGATTTTACCTAATCCTTCGAAAGTATACAATTCCTTTACTCTTGATTTTACAATTTTTCCATCCCGCTTGATCAAAGTAACCGGTTGGTTCTCTTTAATTACACCCCGGTGTACACGACCAATCGCAATACGACCTACGAAAGAGGAATAATCTAATGAAGTGATCTGCATTTGTAAAGTACCATCGTTAGTTGGTGCAGCAGGAATATTAGCAACAACCGCATCTAACAGGGCGAAAATATCAGTAGTTGGCACTTTCCAGTCTGTACTCATCCATCCCTGTTTGGACGAACCGTAAATTACAGGAAAATCCAACTGGTCTTCTGTCGCTTCAAGGTTAAAGAACAATTCAAAGATCTGCTCATAAACTTCTTCCGGACGGCAGTTTTCTTTATCTACCTTGTTTACCACTACAATTGGCTTTAAGCCTAATGCCAATGCTTTTTGTGTTACGAAACGCGTTTGAGGCATTGCACCTTCAAAAGCATCGCATAATAACAATACACCGTCAGCCATTTTCAATACACGCTCCACCTCACCACCGAAATCGGCGTGACCAGGGGTATCAATGATGTTGATTTTTACATCTTTGTACTGAACTGAAACGTTTTTGGAAACGATCGTGATCCCACGTTCACGCTCCAAATCATTATTATCAAGTATTAAATCTCCTGATTGTTCGTTATCACGGAAGATTGAACAGGCGTGTAAGATCTTATCAACCAGTGTAGTTTTACCGTGGTCAACGTGGGCAATGATTGCTATATTTCTAATTTTTTGCATAAAATGCGTATGATTTTTGGCGCAAAGATAGGGTTTATTATCGACATATCAAGCAATTAGCTTAACCCGTATGTTAAGTTTCGCTGAGTTTCTTTGATTTCAGGCAGATTCCTGCAGTATGCTGAACTTAAAGCGATGCGATCGTTTTCCGGCCAAAGGCCCAAAGTAAAAAGGCAGGCAGGGCTCTGCCCCAGCTAACTACATCATGCCGGCCACCTACCATTTCATAATAAGTAATGTCCTCCGGACGACGGTAGCCCTTTTTCAGCAGTTCCTTAATGACATCAACAGTATCGTCGATGGAATCAATAATGAAGTTCCTGTTCCGGTCGGCCAGTTCGTCTTCCGTACCTGTCATTAACCAGAATTTCAGTTCAGGTTTTGTTTTTGTAAGGGCAATACACCGGTGTAAAATGCGGTCATCATCTGTATAGCCATCCCTAAGGTCTTTTTTACGCCACCAGAAAGAACCTGAAAATACACCCACTGCATCAAAATAATTGTCGTTGTTCCAGGCCAGGTCAAATGCCATAAGCCCGCCCAGAGAAAAGCCTGCAATGGCCCTTTTTCCTTTTATGGGCGTTTCCACTTCTGCCTGTATAAAGGGCAGGAGCTCTTTAAGGATAAAACTGGTATAAGCTGCTGCTTGGCCACCACGGCCCAAAAAATCAGGATGACCAGCTACGCCATATTCCTGCAGACGTTCTGTACCTGCCTTTATGGCCACCACCACCAGTGGCTCAATTTTAAAGTTCCGGTAAAGATGGTTCATGCTTTGCTGTACATCCAATGCAGCGGTATCCTGTCCGTCATTCAGCAGCAAAAGGTTCAGTTGTTCATTCCCCATCAGGCTTTCAGGAACAAAAAAATCCAGTTCTACTTCCCGTTTCAAATGAGCAGATTTTAAAACACGTTCGGTTTTTACAATTTCCGGAAGCAACATCGTGGTATACATAATTCAGCAATTTCCCTTTCTCACAATAATCCGCAAAGTTAATATTCTGCCAAAGGAATACTTAAGCTGGCCTGCTTTTTTACAAAAAACACAGATTCATCCGAATTAATGTAAGCATTGTTTGTTGTTTAACAAATTGTTTACCTAACTTAAAGCAGCTAATTGGCATGCCTTTAACCCCGTACCTTATGAAGAAGATTGGAATTTTATTTGGGAAAGAACGGTCTTTCCCTGAGGCATTTGTGAAACGTGTAAACCTGCTGGGCGGCACTGCATATAAAGCTGAATTTGTCAGCATAGATAAAATATTCCAGGCCCGGGCACTGGATTATGCCGTGATCATCGACCGGATTTCCCAGGATGTGCCTTTTTATCGTGCGGCCATGAAAAATGCAGCCATTACCGGAACTGCCGTGATCAACAACCCCTTCTGGTGGAGCGCCGATGAAAAATTTTTCAACAATGCCCTGGCAGAAAAGCTGAACGTACCCGTACCTAAAACAGCGCTGCTCCCCTCTTATGATCGGCCCGATGACACTTCAGATGCCTCGTTCAGGAACCTGGTCTATCCCCTCGATTGGGAAGCCATTTTTGAGTATACAGGTTTCCCGGCCTATATGAAACCTTTTGACGGCGGGGGCTGGAAAGAAGTGTATAAACTAAATGACAAAGAAGATTTTTTTGAAAAGCACAGCCGCAGCCGGCAAACGGTGATGATGCTGCAGGAGGAAATTATTTTCGAGGAATATTTCAGGTGTTACTGCATCGGCGGAAAATATGTACGCATCATGCCCTATGAACCCCGAAACCCATTTCACCTGCGTTATGTAGTAAATGGCCCTGCTACCAACAAAAAGCTATTGCAAACTATGGAATCCCATGTATTGAAACTGAACCAGTACCTGGGATATGATTTCAACACGGTTGAATTTGCGGTGCGCGATGGCATACCTTATGCCATAGATTTTTGTAATCCGGCCCCGGATGCCGATATCGCCAGTGTTGGCGGGGAAAATTTTGAATGGGTAGTGGAAACCAGTGCAAGGTATGCCATAGAAAGGGCACAGGCGCAGGTGCAGGGACAGGACAACCTGACCTGGGGCGAATACCTCAAAACGGCAGCTTCGGGCATCCCTCTGACGGAAAAACCCATCTCCATAAAAGAGCCGGCCACAAAAAACAAAGAAAAACCTGCAGCAAAAAAATAACAGGAGATCAATTATAGTAAGGAAAGGATATGATGAACGACTTTACACTTGGAATAGAGGAAGAATATATGGTAGTAGACCCTGTCACCAGGGAACTGACCTCTCACGATCAGAAAATAGTTGAGGCCGCACAAAAAATCCATAAAGACCAGGTGAAAGCTGAAATGCACCAGGCCGTGGTAGAAGTAGGAACCGGCATTTGCAGGAACACCGAACAGGCCAGACAGGAAATTTCTCAGTTAAGGTATACGGTTTCACAGCTGGCAGGCGAACTGGGCTTAAGGATCGGCGCTGCCGGTACCCATCCTTTTTCACACTGGGAAAAACAGCTGATCACGGAACATCCGCGTTACAGTGACATTGTGAACGAGTTGCAGGAGGCTGCACGCTCCAACCTGATCTTTGGCCTGCATGTGCATGTAGGTTTTCAATCGCGGGAGCTGGCCATACACATCGCCAACCAGGTACGCTATTTTTTGCCGCATGTATTTGCCCTTTCTACCAACTCCCCTTTTTGGGAAGGCAGGAATACGGGCTATAAATCATTTCGCACCAAGATTTTTGATAAATTTCCGCGTACCGGGATCCCGGATATGTTTAACAGCATCGAGGATTATGACAACTATGTAAAGCTGCTGATCAAGACCAACAGCATTGACAATGCCAAAAAGATCTGGTGGGACATCAGGGTACACCCCTTTTTTGAAACGATTGAGTTCAGGATCTGTGATTGCCCGATGCTGGTAGATGAAACAATGGCTTTTGTGGCCCTTTTCCAGGCATTGTGCGCCAAACTGTATAAGCTGCGTCTGCAGAACATGAGCTTTATAGGCTATTCAAGGGCCTTAATTAACGAAAACAAATGGCGGGCCGCACGCTATGGGATTGACGGCAACCTGATCGATTTTGGCAAGGAAATGGAAGTAAATTGCCGCAACCTGGTTTTGGAACTGCTGGATTTCGTGGATGATGTGGTAGATGGCCTGGGCTGCCGCGAGGAGATCAGCTATGTGCACCAGATATTGGCAAATGGCACTGGAGCTGACCGGCAATTGGCTGTTTACGAACAATTTGGTAACTTTGAGTCGGTGGTAGACTACATTACCACCCAAACTTTAATTGGGGCGAAATAGCGAATGAGCGATAGAAATAAGATAAGTGTTGCGGTTATTGACATGAATAACGGGGTAATCAACCAGGGGATGCGCGGGATACAGGAGATCTTAACACGCTACCGGGAGGAGATGGATATTGATCTGCATTTTGAGGTATTTGATTTAAGGCAAAAAGGCGAAATACCAGACCTGGACCATGACATTTACATTTCAAGCGGGGGGCCTGGCAGCCCTTACGATGGAGAAGGGCAGCCTTGGGAAAATGACTTTTTTAGCCTCCTGGATAAGATTTTAGCTTTTAATGCGCTGCAGGAACTGAACAAAAAACATGTTTTTTTAATCTGCCATTCTTTTCAGATGGCCTGCAGGAAATTCGGACTTGGCCAGGTGGTCAAAAGACGATCCACGGCTTTTGGTATTTTCCCTGTTTTTTTAACCGAAGCCGGTGAAGATGATGTATTGTTTAGTGGGCTGACCAATCCCTTTTTTACGGTAGATAGCAGGGACTGGCAGGTCACCAACCCGGAGGACGCACTGTTTGCGGTTGCGGATACCCAGGTCCTGGCACTCGAAAAAGAGCGTCCGCACGTCGACCTGGACCGCTGTGTGATGGCCATCCGCTTTACCAACGAGATTGTAGGCACACAGTTTCATCCGGAGGCCGACCCCCTTGGCATGAAACGTTACCTGTTACAGGAAGACAAGAAGGCGGGCATTATTGCCAACCATGGGGAAGAGAAATATATGGACATGCTGAACAGCCTGGAAGATCCGGCACGCATTCAACTTACCCAGCGGATCGTGCTGCCCAATTTTTTAAACCGGGCCATCAACGCTTTACAGGAGGCATAACATGATTGAAGGATACAGGAAAGCATTTAACGAATCCTTTTCGGTTGAAAAATATGAGGAGTTGATCCTGTCGCTGCAAAAGAGTTTGACTACCATTCCCTTCAGGGTTGCCGAAACACCGGTATTTATCCCCACTGATTTAAAAGATCAACTGGTTGCTGCCGGAGCAGAAATTATTGCACTGATCAGACGGCCTGATTTTAAATCCCTCAGCGCAGCTGCCATTCCAGCAGAATGGAATGTTGCCGGGGAGAATGACCATCCCCACTTCCTGACATTCGATTTCGGCATTTGCAAAGATGAGCAGGGCAGGCTGGTACCCAAACTGATTGAAATGCAGGGCTTCCCCTCCTTATATGGTTTCCAACCTGTACTGGCCAAAACTTATAAAGAAGTGTTTGATTTACCAGATGGTTTAACTCCATATTTTGAAGGTTTAAAAGAGGATGAATACATCGCAATGCTTAAAAAAGTGATCTTAGGGCCATATCAGCCTTATGAAGTTGCCCTGATGGATATCGACGCTCCGGCACAAAAAACACTAATCGACTTTTTGATTACCCATGAATTCCTGGGGATAAAAATACTGAGCCTGACCGATATTTTTAAAGAGGGTCAAAACCTGTATTATTATGAACAGGGGCAAAAAATCCAGTTAAAAAGGATATACAACCGATTGATCTTCGATGAGATTGCAGGGCAGACCGGGCTGTTTAGCCAAAGTTTTGACCCAAGGGAAGCGCTGAACATAGAATGGATCACCCATCCGAACTGGTTTTACCGGATCAGCAAATACACCATGCCTTTCCTCAAAAGCAATTTTATACCAGAAACCTGGTTTTTAGACCAGCTGAAAAACATCCCTGCCGACCTGGAAAATTACGTATTGAAACCTTTATTTTCTTTTGCCGGAATGGGGGTAATTATTGAGGTAACGGCAGCAGATATTAAAGCGATTACAGATCCTCAGAACTGGATATTACAGCGGAAAGTGGAATATGCACCGGTAGTGCAGGCCCCGGATGCCCGGGTAAAAGCCGAGATCAGGCTGATGTATTTATGGGCAGATGGAGAAGACCCGAAGCTTTGCATTTCACTGGTCAGGTTAAGCCGGGGCAAAATGATCGGTGTGAGGTACAATAAAGATTTTGACTGGGTAGGCGGAACAATCGGCCTGATGGAACAGTAAATTTACATTTAACAGACCCCCTTTGCAGCAGGGCTTATTATTTTTGTACTATGGATAGTCAAACCATTTTAGTCGCTATACTTTTTGCAGCCGCCTTATTTTACCTGGGCCGCATCATTTATCGTGCACTAACTCCTAAAAGCGGGGGTTGTGCCTCCAATTGCGGTAAATGCAGCGTGGATTTCTCCAATATTGAACCTGACAAAAATAGATCTTAGCGATATCACCTATGCTGGAGCAGTTTAAAGCCTATTTACAAAACAAAGTAGCCCTTACAGATGAGCAGTTCACGCTCATTTCCGACAAGCTGAAAATAAAGAATTTTGAAAGAAACGAGATGATCCTGATGAAAGGAGAAGTTTCTGCACATGGCTATTTTGTAATGAGCGGACTGTTGCGCAGTTATTCCATAGACAGCAAGGGCAAAACCCATATCATCCAGTTCGCACCCGAACAATGGTGGCTATCTGACCGCAACGGCATGTTGTTTAACGAGGCTTCTGAATTCTTTATAGATGCCATTGAACATACACAGGCAGTGGTCATCCCGAAGGATTATATCAATGAGGCGGCAAAGATTGTACCCTGTATGCATGATCTGAACCATACCATACTGAACAATTCCATCAGGTTTATGCAAAAAAGGATCAATATGCTGCTCAGTGCAACTGCAGAGGAGCGCTACCTGAATTTCATCAAACTCTATCCCAACCTCACTTTGAGGGTACCGCAGTGGATGATCGCCTCTTACCTGGGCATTACTCCTGAATCGCTGAGCAGGGTCCGCAAAGACCTGGCCCATAAGCACTTTAAACCTTAACGATTTCTTATCATACATCAATGCCTGGCTAAACATAGTGCTGTAACTTTGTGTTGTTAATTAAGAAAAACTAAAAACAACAATACTATGGCAACTACAAACTGGGCATTAGATCCTACACACAGTGAACTTCAATTTAAAGTAAAACACCTGATGATTACTACAGTAACCGGTAGTCTGAATGCATTAACTGCATCCTTAACTGCTGAAGCTGATGATTTCGAAAATGCACAGGTAAAATTTGAAGCAGAAACCGCTTCTATAAATACCGGAAATAGTGACCGGGACAATCACCTGAAAAGCGGAGATTTCTTCAATGCCGATGAATTCCCTAAAGTAACTTTTGAATCTACTGCTTTTACCAAAGACGGTGATGACTATACCTTAACAGGTGATTTAACCATTAAAGGAGTAACAAAACCTGTAAAATTAGCTGTCGAATTTGGGGGCATTGCAACAGATCCATGGGGCAACACCAAGGCTGGGTTTACGATCAGTGGAAAAATCAACAGAACTGATTTCGGTTTAACCTGGAACGCGGCCCTGGAAACCGGTGGTGTGATGGTGAGTGAAGAAGTTAAAATTTTAGGTGAATTACAGTTCGTAAAACAAGCCTGATCAAAATACAATAAGCATCCAGGTCAATAAAATAAGAAAGGAGACAAATTGGAAGCGAATATTAAAGAGGTTGCCGGGGTTTTGAATGCTCCGGCACCACACATGGTTGGTGATGGGTTCAGGGTACATAACTTTTTCCCAAGTGGGTACCGGCTTAAAATGAGCCCCTTCTTTTTGCTCGATTACAATGCCAAAATCGCATTCTCGGCAAGAAATGAACCCCGGGGCGTTGGAGTACACCCACACAGGGGCTTTGAAACGGTAACCATCGCCTATCATGGTGCGGTGGCACATCACGACAGCGCAGGCAACAGTGGTGTGATCTACCCGGGTGATGTACAGTGGATGAGTGCTGCCGGCGGCATCTTGCACAAAGAGTACCATGAAGCGGAATACAGCAAAAAAGGTGGTGATTTTCAGATGGTGCAGCTTTGGGTTAACCTGCCTGCAAAGGATAAAATGAGCAAACCTAAATACCAGGGTATCAAACATGAGGACCTTGCGAAATTTGAATTGCCAGCCAATGCCGGTGAAGTTGAAGTGATCGCCGGAGCATACAATGGGCTAAAAGGTTCTGCCAGTACTTTTTCTCCGATGCAGGTATTTAATGCAAGGCTGAACAAAGGCGGAAAAGCAACATTTGATTTTCCGGCAAACTACAATACCGGTTTTGTAATTGTGGAGGGGCAGATTAAAGTGAACGGCTCAGAAATTGCTGAAGCCGATCAGTTTGTACATTTTAAAAATGAGGGTACAACAATTGAAGTCGAAGCTTTGGAAAACAGCGTGGTCCTGATACTTAGTGGCGAACCCATCAATGAACCGATTGCCCAGTACGGCCCGTTTTTGATGAATACCGCAGAGGAGATCCAGCAGGCGATCAGTGATTATAACCAGGGGAAATTCGGATACCTAGAATAGAAAAATAACCGTTCTCTTCAAAGGCTGGAAAAAGTTGCGCTGAAGAAGCGCAAATTATTCCTATGCCTTCTCAGAGAAGGTAATTTTTCTGTTAACTGGGCGCATAAGCAGGGTATTTAATGAAAATCTCCCCAAACTGTATGCAGAAAATCCGGATGACATGTTATAATTAATTCAGCGTCATGCTAAAGCACCCTGCTAAGCGCAAAAAATTACCTTTTCTGAAGCGGCATAGCATCTTTCGCCCCTTCGGCGAATTATGCAGCCGATGAAGAAAACGGTTATTTTTTGCGCTAAATTATTTTTTTCTCAATCAAACACACCGCATACGCAACCACCCCCTCTTCTCTGCCTATAAATCCCATTTGTTCATTGGTCGTGGCTTTGATAGAAATGTCATCTGTTGAAATTCCAGCTGCTTCGGCAATATTTTTTTGCATAGCCGGGATATGTGGGTTTATTTTTGGTGCCTCAATACAAAGCATCGCATCGATATTACCAATTTCATAGTTCCTTTCGTTGAGCAGTTTCACCGTTTCTTTCAATAAAATCAAACTGCTGATCCCTTTCCATTGGGGGTCAGTATTTTTAAAATGGAAGCCAATATCCCTTAAATTGGCCGCACCAAGTAAGGCATCGCATATCGCATGCAACAGTACATCAGCATCCGAATGCCCAAAAGCTCCACTGTGGTGTTCCAGGTTAACCCCCCCTATGATAAACGGATGATTTTCTTTTAACTGGTGTACATCAAACCCAAAACCTACTTTAATCTTCATGATATGCTATATTGTTATTTCAATTGTGTGGTCTGCCCGATCAAAACCCAACTGCCCTTTCGGCTTAAAACTGACTATTGCCAAAATTAAACAGCAGCGTAAACCTTAAAGTATTGGCCAAGGGGCTTTTTTCCGCATTGGCCAGCAGATAGGCGATATCTATATTAAATACATTGTATTTTAATCCTGCACCAAGCGTTGCGTAACGCCGGTTCCCTTTATTGGGATTTTCATAAAAATAACCGGCCCTGAGGGCAAACTGCTGGTTATACCAGTATTCCATGCCCAGGGCAATATTTACCTCTTTCAATTCCTCACTAAAACCTCCAGGTGCATCTGTAAATGACCCAAAGATTCCGGCAGGAACCGAGCGGTCAGGATCTTTTCCTGCAATGATCTTTCCATTTGCATCATAAACAGGCTGCGTAGGCACCAGCAACTTGTTAAAGTCTAAAGCAAAAGTGAACTGGCTGTAGTCATCAATAAGGAAAGTTGAAGCCCCTCCTATTTTCATATTTGTCGGTAAAAAGCCCTTGGTTCCACTATCCGAATAGCTGACTTTGGTGCCGATATTGGAAAGGTTAAGACCCGCGGAAAGAATGGCATCCTTTCCTAGAAATACGGTAGGCTTTTTAAAATAAGCCGATACATCCACAGCGATCGCCGTGCCCCCATGTGTTTGCTGCCCTGCAGCAAACTGTCCTGAAGTCAGGTTAGAATAAATATACCTCAAAGAACTGCCCAAAGCAAAAGATTCGCCCATCTGCCTGGCATAGGTCACATCAAAAGCAAGTTCACTCGGGGAATAAACACCAAGGTCATTTTGATTGATGTCTGTTAACTGGATCTCGCCCAGGTTAAAATACCGCAGGGAACTGCCAATTGTAGTCCGTGCATCCGGTTTATAAAAACCCGCCAGGTAAGTTAAGTTTACATCCGGGACCAGACTTTTTAGCCATGGGCTATACGAAACCGAAAAGCCATATTTCTTATCTAAAAACGCAAGTTTGGAAGGATTTATACCCATTGCATTGGCATCGGGCTGAACCGCCACCCCTGCATCGCCCATACTTCCGGCCCGGGCATCCGGCATGATCAGTAAAAAAGGAACAGCGGTGATGATACTATTGCGCTCACTGCCATTAGTTTGCGTACCAGGCAATACCTCCTGGGCAAATGCCTCATTGCAGACAGCAACCAGAACGAAGCAGCTCAAAGCAGTTTCAACAAGGCATTTCAAATTCATCCGCTAGGCTATAACTAAACAACTATTGTTTCGCAAGTTAACATAGTGTTCCATAATTTCAAAGTATTGCCAGACTTGTTAATAGTATTATTATGTTATTTTTTGATACAATATTGCATCCTATTCTAACTTTATTAACAATGTTCTTGTTACATAAACCTTTTTTTGTGTAATTTTAACTCTTAGTAGAAAAAGAAGCATTATATCATTCCCATATGAAGAAAATATACTTATACTTACTCCTGTCCTTTGTGGTGACAAGCGGGCTGGTTTCCTGTAAATCTAAATCAGGCAAATCAGACAAAACCGGCATGGATTACAACAAACAGGAATACGGCGGTTTTGTGGTAAACAATAAGTACAGACGTGGTCCGGGGCCAGGGCTGGTAGAAATAGAAGGTGGAGTTTTTGTGATGAGCGGCAGCGCGATCAATGTGCCCGGACAGGAACTGAGTTCTTATAACCACAAACGGGAAACCACTGTTTCTTCGTTTTACATGGATGAAACAGAAGTTTCCAACACCAACTGGCTGGAATACCTGAACTGGATAAGCACCAATTTCCCTAAAGATTACGAGTACTATTATAATGAAATGCCCGATACACTGGTTTGGCGCAGACCGCTTTCTTATAATGAGCCTTATGTAGACAATTATTTAAGACACCCCGCTTACCAGGATTATCCTGTAGTAGGTGTTTCCTGGGAACAGGCCGGCAGGTATTGTGAGTGGCGGACAGACCGGGTGAATGAATATTTGTTACGCCAGCGTGGTTATATGACCACTTTTAAAGAGCTGAATGGCGGTGCAAAGGGTAATGCTACAGCTGCTGCTACGCCAAGGCCTACAGGCCCATTTAATACGGATACTTACCTGAGCGGACAATATGACGATAAAGGTAAAAATGCCATGAAAGACCTGAACCCTGCCAATGCAGCGGCTGGCACAGCTACCGCTGGTGGCCGGAATGCACCTAAAAGAAATGTACGGTTGGAAGATGGTATTTTGAAACAGCCTTACCGCCTGCCTACAGAAGCAGAATGGGAATACGCCGCATTAGGACTGATCGGCAACACCCAATATGAAAACATCAGCAGCAATAAAATTTACCCATGGAGTGGTTTGGGTATGAGCTCTGCAAAGAAAAGCACCAGGGGTTTAATCCTGGCCAATTTCAAAAGGACCAAGGGCGATTATATGGGTGTTGGTGGGTCCCTGAACGATAAAGGAAGTATCACAGTTGCAGTCAGGTCATACACACCAAATGATTTTGGCCTGTACAACATGGCTGGAAACGTAAATGAATGGGTTGCAGATGTATACCGCTCCAACACTTTTGAGGCTGCGGATGCTTTTAATCCATACCGGGGTAACTATTATCAGGACAAAAAGATTGCCGATCCTGCTACCGGAAAGATTGCAATTGACAAGTACAACAAACCAGTCATGACCGATGCGCTTTATGCAAAAAAGCAAACCTGGGCTGAAAAACAGGCTGCAGCAGCGAAACCTGCAGATTCGGTAAAAAATACTTATGCCGACCAGAGGGGCTACAGAGATCCTCAAAATGAGCTTTATGGCGAAATTACCCTGATCAATGACAAATCCAGGGTATACAAAGGTGGTTCATGGAATGACCAGGCGCTCTGGTTAAATCCTGCGAGCAGAAGATACATGCAACAGGATGAAGCTACAGCAGACATTGGCTTCAGGTGTGCCATGACCATGCTGGGTGCGCCAGAGATCAGGTCATCAGGTAAACCTCAGTTTAAGTCAAAACCGGCAAGACCATTTAAAAGCAGATAAGAATTTCGTTTTTTTCTACTTTATGCCCTTTACGGATCAGGATTTTCTTAATGGTACCGGTGGCAGGTGATTTGATGATATTTTCCATCTTCATGGCTTCGAGTACAAGCAGGTTGTCACCTTTGTTCACCTCTTGTCCTTCTTCCACCAATACGCTTAACACCAGGCCCGGCATTGGCGCTTTTATTTCCTGAACCTTACTGGCCATGGCCGTATCCAGGCCAAGCTGCTTCAGCAAAAGGTCGTACTGGTCTTGAATGGTAACATGGTATACCGTACCATTTACCTTAATGACACTGCTTTTTTCAGCCTTCTCTTCTGAAACCAGCTCAATCTGGTAAGACCTGTTCTGATAAATGAGGTGCATATTTTTTTCGGACAATATAGCGGAATCAACCGAGATGGACTGCCCGTCTACCCTAAGCACCTTATTGGCAACCTCTATATCGAAATCGTAATGATCATTTACTTTTACTTTCATATATCATTGTGTTAGCGCATACTGAACCAGATTTGCGCCCATTTTAAGTGCCATGTTGCGCTTATCCTGGGTATCCTCAGGGTAAGTCCCGAAATCCTCCCAGCCATTCCCCAGGTCGCATTCATAAGTGTAAAAACAAACTATCCTGCCCTGCCATACCAGCGCATATCCTTTCGCAGCTTTACCATCATGTTCATGGATCTTTGGCAATCCATTTGGAAACTTAAATTTCTGATTATACAACATATGGTTGGGTGGCAGTTCAACAAAAGACAATTCCGGAAAGACCTTTTTCATCTCTGTACGGATAAACTTGTCCAGTCCGTAATTGTCGTCGATGTGCAGAAAACCACCGCCAGCCAAATACCTGCGCAGGTTGCTGGCTTCAGCAGTACTAAAAACCACATTGCCATGGCCAGTAAGGTAAACAAAAGGATAGTTAAACAGTTCAGCACTGCCCACCTCTACAATGGCTTCCTGTTGGGCAAAATTGGTTTTCAGGTTTTTATTGCAAAAATCGATGAGGTTAGGAAGCGCCGTACGATTGGCATACCAGTCGCCCCCACCATTGTATTTCAATTTGGCCATTTTATAGGTAGGCACCCGAAAACTGCTCTGCAGTACCAATAAGCATAAAAGTCCAATTAACCTGATCTTCATCTGTTTAAATAATTCACTTCAAAACAGGCGGCCAGCGCGGCTGTCTCTGTACGTAACCGCGTATCACCTAAAGTTAGGGGTTTATAGCCACTTTGCAAAGCCCTTTCAATTTCATTACCCGTAAAATCACCTTCCGGTCCGATCAGTATGGTGTATCTGCCGGCAGGTTTGATCACATCGCTGATGAATTGCCTGGCTTCGCCAGCTACACAATGCGCGATCATTTTAACGCTGTCCTGCTCCGAATTTAAAAAAGCGGATAAACTGGTTTGCGGATTTAAAATAGGGTGATAAGCTTGCAGGGACTGTTTTACAGCAGCCGTGATCACCTTGGCCAAACGGTCTTCCTTGACCACTTTACGCTCAGACCGCTCACAGATCACGGGCGTAATCTCTTCAATACCTATCTCCGTGGCCTTTTCCAGGAACCACTCCAGGCGGTCTATGTTCTTGGTAGGCGCTACCGCAATATGAAGGTGGTGCTGGCGTTTATGGTACTCCTTTTGAACCTCCAGGATTTTCAGGCTTACCTGCTTCCTGGATTCACCGGTAATCTCCGCCTTGTACAAGCCCCCCAGGCCATCAATCAGGTATACCTGGGCACCAATGCCCAGTCTCAGTACTTTCGTACAATGCCTGCTCTCCTCCTCATTCAGTACATACACATCCGAGCTGATGTCAGGCGTATAAAAAACATGCATGGCTTTGATTTTAGTGTAGGTCCACCATATCGCTCTTACTGATCACCAGTTCCAGCTTTATGGTCTCTATATTCTGTTCCGTTTTCTTTAAAATGGTAAACAAATAACCATAACACTCTTCACTATCGCCCACCTCTGGTATTTTACCAAAAGCATGCGAAACCAATCCGCCAACCGTATCAAAATCCTCGTCCTCAGGCAGGTCATGCGGCAGGTGCTCGTTTACGTCGTAAACAGTGGCATAAGCATTGATGATAAATTCCGTATCCGATATTTTCTCTACCGTAGGTTTTTCTTCGTCATACTCGTCCTGTATCTCCCCAACAATCTCTTCCACGATATCCTCCAGGGTAACCATACCAGCGGTACCGCCAAACTCATCGATCACGATGGCGATCTGTATGCGCTTTTGCTGAAGCTCGCTCAGCAGGTCGTTAATTTTCTTGGTCTCAGGAACAAAATAAGGCTTCCTGATGATGTCGGCTAATACCCAGTCCTTATTATCAGCCAATAAAGGAAGGAGATCCTTCGCATGTACAATACCGATGATCTTGTCAATGATATCATCATATACCGGCAAGCGGGAATATCCTTCCGCAATGATTTTCTCTACAACTTCTCTTTTGGGTGTAGAAAGCTCTACGCCCATAATTTTGGTTCGGGGAACCATGATATTTTTTACCACGCGCTCATTAAAATCAAAAACGTTTTTAATCAGCTCATGTTCATTGGTGTCCAGTGCCCCGCTTTCCTTACCCTGATCCAGTAAATAATAAAGCTCTTCAGTGCTGTGAACGGCGTCATGTCCGCCAACACTCGAAATGCCAAACAATTTAAGTACCACATTGGCAAATCCGTTCAACACCCAGATAAATGGCCTGAATATCAAATAAAAGCCTTGTAGCGGCAGTGCGATAAAAAGCGTGGTGGCCACAGGTCTTTGGATGGCCACAGATTTTGGTGCCAGCTCTCCGAAAACAATGTGCATTACAGTAATGAACAGGAAGGCTAGTCCGGTAGAAATAGAGGTAATATAGATCTCCGAAAGGGAGAAATTGATCAGCAGGTCATGTACGATACTGTGCATGACCGACTCACCTACCCAACCTAAACCCAATGAGGCCAAAGTGATCCCCAGTTGTGTTGCGGCCAGATAACCATCCAAATGCTGGGTAATGTGTTTTGCGATATTCGCAACCCGGCTACCAGATTTAGCTTTTATCTCAATCTGAGATGCCCGTACCTTTACAATTGCAAACTCTGCAGCAACGAAAAAGCCATTTAGGGCAACCAGAAAAAAGGTAAAAAATATTTTAAATGCTTCCATTTAAGATTTATTTCTAAACTTCTCGTCGTAAAGCGCTATGCTTTCCTGTATTACTTTGTGGGCATAACGTACACCCAATAAATGTTCAATCGTTACCTTCTTTTCTTCCAATGCCTTATAATCCTGAAAAAACTTCACGATCTCTTTCATGGCGTGTGGCGGCAGTTCGGCCAGGTCGTTGATGTAATTCACCGACATGTCGTTCTTGGCTACCGCAATGATCTTGTCATCCTGTTCGCCATTGTCAACCATATGCATGACGCCAATTACCTTGGCCTCGATAATGGTCATCGGGTATACATCCACAGAACACAGTACCAGGATGTCCAATGGGTCATTGTCATCGCAATACGTTTGCGGGATAAAACCATAGTTTGCAGGATACATTACTGAAGAAAACAGCACACGGTCTAATTTGATCAGGTTCGAATCCTTATCAATTTCGTACTTCGCTTTTGATCCTTTAGGAATTTCAATAATGGCATTCACAATCTCCGGCAGGTTATCGCCCGGAGAAACACTGTGCCATGGGTGATGGTCGTCTTTACTCATTTTTATTGTTCAGTATTTGATAATTCGTCACTGTTATCCTTCACTACTTTCTTTCTCACAAATGTAACGATGAGCGGAATAGTGGTAATAACAATAAAACCTATAATTATGTATAATAAATAGTCGTTAATTTCTTTTTCAAATCTTCTGCCCAGAAAATAACCAAGCAAAGTTAAGGATGCTATCCAAATTATTGCACCCGAAATGTTATATAAAGCAAATCTTTTAAAATCCAGTTTTACAACCCCTGCAAAAATCGGCGCAAATGTTCTTACAATTGGCACAAACCGGCCCATGATCAGGGCAAAGGCGCCCTGCTTGTGGTAATATTCTTCCGCTGCCTTTAAATAACGTCTCTTAAAGAAGAAAGACTCTTTCCGGTGATAGAGCACCGGGCCGGTCTTTCGGCCGAACCAGTAGCCAACAAAATTGCCTGAAACTGCAGAAACGACCAGCCCAAAAATCAGGACATATATGTTCACATCTAATTTACCCGTGGCAACAAACATCCCGGCAAGAAACAAAAGGTAATCCCCGGGAAGAAAAAACCCAAAGAACAAGCCCGTCTCGGCAAAGATCACAAACATTACAACGTAAAAACCACCTTCTCTAAGTAATTTTTCGGGATCAATGAAGTGCTGTAATGAATTCCAGAAATCTTGCATATTTCAATTATTCGTAAAACTACAAATAATTATCAATGAAATCCATTATATCAGATTTAAAATTACTGATGGATATACCCCCAGAATTATAGTGATCACAACAGATAAAACCAATACCAGCTGATACTGAAAAGGAGTTTGCAGTTCCGTGTCATGCCCTTCTTTGAAGTACATGGCCACAATCACTTTAAAGTAATAATAGAAGCCTACCAGCGCATTTAAAATGGCAAAAGCCACCAGATATACCTGGTATTCGCTCATCACATTCACAAACATCAGGTATTTTCCGATAAAACCAGCAGTAAGTGGTATACCAGCCAAAGACAACATGGCAACAGTAAGCATCAGTGCCGTGAAAGGATTGCGTTTGGCCAAACCATTAAAGCTCTCAAAATTATCATTACCTGTACGCTGTTTAACCAGGATCAATACCGCAAAGGCGATAATGGTAGCAAAGGTATAGGCCGAAGCATAAACCAGTACATTGCTGGCCGAACTTGCTGTTAGCGTGATCAGCGAGAACAACAGGTAACCCGCATGTGAAACACTGGAATAGGTCAGCATTCTTTTAAAGTTTTTCTGGAACAGGGCCGTAACATTACCGATCAGCAAAGTAAGGCAGACGATTCCCATCAAAGGGGGCAGCCAGAAATCATGCAATGGTGCAAAGGTACCCGCAAATAAACGTAGAAATGCCGCAAAGCCGGCAGTTTTCACCACAGTAGCCATAAATGTAGTGATCAACGTAGGCGACCCCTCATACACATCGGGTACCCAGAAATGAAACGGTGCCGCGCCAATCTTGAAACACAGACCGATGATCAGCAGGATCACACCCGGATAAAACATCGGAGAAATGGCCTGGTAGTTACCCACCAGGTATTTATTGATGACCTCCAGATCGAAAGACCCTGTTGCCCCATAGATCAGTGTAATGCCAAACAGCAAAAAGCCGGTTGAAAAGGCACCCATCAGGAAATACTTTAAAGCCGCCTCATTAGAAGCAAAATTACTTTTCCGGATACCGGCAAGGATGTATAAACTAACCGACATGATCTCCAGGCCGATGAACAGCATCGACATGTTCTGATAAGAAACCATGATCACTATACCTGCCAGCGCAAAAAGTATAAGGGTAAAATATTCAGCAATATTTTCACTGTTTGCAGCAAAATAGTTTTGGGTAAGCATAAATATAAGGAAAGTCCCTGCAATGGTCAATCCGGTAAAGGCCAGTGCAAAATTGTCCATTTGCATCATCCCATAATACGTTTGGTCCGTGTTCCATGCGGTCACTACAAATGCCAGCGAAGTCAGCAAACCAAGTAAGGTAAGGGGTAATAACGCTTTTTTAGCTTTAAACAAACCTGCATAAAGCACCACTAAAGCTGTAACAGTTATTGTTATGATGATATTCATTTCCTGAGTTTACCGAATTAATTTTTGAGTTACCTGTTCTATTAAATGTTGTACCGACGCTTCCGACAATTGTAAAATTGGTTTCGGATACACACCCAAAACAATAATCAGTGCACAGATGATATACAATACCACCTGTTCTGAGCCCTTAATGTCCGTAAAGCCAATGGTCAGCTCATTGGTTTTGCCAAGCATGATATTCTGGTACATCCTGAACATATATACCGCACCAAAAATGATGGTCAGGCCTGCAAATACCGCAGCCCAAAGACTGTACTGATAAATGCCGATCAACAGCAGGAACTCGCCGATAAAGCCGTTCGTTCCTGGCAGGGCCACTGTTCCCAGAACAATGATCAGGAATACGATGGCCAGTTTAGGGGCTTGTTTCGCAATTCCACCCAAATCAGCTATTTTATTGGTATGCAAACGACTGGCGATGATGTCCAGCACAAAGAACAGACCAACCACATTGATTCCATGGCTCAGCATCTGGATCATTGCCCCCTGCATCCCCTGTACATTCAAAGCAAAGATGCCTGCAGCGATCAGACCTACGTGCCCGATAGAGGAATAAGCCACCAGACGTTTGGCGTCCTTCTGCGTAAAAGCAATCAGTGAGGCGTATACCACACCGGTAATAGACAAGATGATGGCCAGTTGCCCCCAGTCCTGCACGCCCGCTGGTACAATAGGCAATAACCATCTGATTACCCCATAAATACCCATTTTAAGCATAATACCCGAAAGCAGCATCGTTCCGGCCGCAGGAGCCTCTGTATAGGTATCCGGCTGCCAGGTATGGAAAGGGAACACCGGCATTTTAATGGCAAAGGCCACAAAGAAAGCCCAGAATATCCAGGTCTGCTGGCTTGAATCTAAATTCAGGCCATAAAAAGCCTGTATGTCAAAATTATTGGCCGGGTTCTGCAAATACAGATAAATGATACCCAGCAGCATAAACAAAGAACCGGCAATGGTATACACAAAGAATTTCATGTTTACCTTAATGCGGTTTTTACCTCCCCAAACGGCACAGATAAAGTAGATCGGAATCAGCGCAGCCTCCCATCCGATATAGAACAGAAAAGCATCCATCGCCGTAAATACAACCAGCAAGCCAGTCTGCATAAACAGGATCAGCGCAAAAAAAGCATGCGCACTTTTATAGGAGTGCTGGTATGCCGAAAGAATGATCAATGGTACCAATACATTGGTCAGCAGTATGGTGATCATACTGATCCCATCTACACCTGCATGAAAACTGATGCCAAGGTCCTTTATCCAGGGGCAGTTTACCACAAACTGCGTACTGGCATCTGGTATAAAATTACATACCATAACCAGGGCCAAGGCCAAAGAAGCGATTGCCGAAGCCAGTGCAACATGCTTTGCCGCATTTCCGGAAAATGCGGTAACCAGGGCGCCAACCAGTGGTAAAAATAGGAGAAGTAGTAAAAGTTGTTCCATTATCTTTTCTTGAACGATCTTTTATAGAGATAAATAAGTATACAATAACAACGAGACGATGCCAAGCACCATCATTAAAATATAAAAACCGACATTTCCGGATTGCAGCAGGCGCAAGCCTTTACTGGCCTCTGAAGCGCTCCAGCCCAAACCATTTACAATACCGTCCACAATCTTATTGTCCACAATTTTATAGAAGAATCCGGAAATCACATCCAAAGGCTTCCTGATCACCGCATCATAAATTTCATCTACATAAAACTTGTGATAGGACAAGCTGGCCAATGCCGGCCGTTTAGCTTCATCAGGTACAGGAATGTGGTTTTGTTTCACATATTTGCCATAAGCAATGGCAATAGAGATCAAAACCCCAAGTACAGAAACCGCCATCAGGATATACTCCGTAGCATGGTCAGGCGATTCACCAGCATGTTTAATCACCGGCGACAGCCAATGCGACAACCAGTGGCTTCCACCCAAAGCTTCCGGAATACCAATTACACCACCTACAGCCGATAGGACAGCCAGTACGATCAAAGGAACTGTCATCGATTTTGGCGATTCATGAATTTTTTCTTCCGCATGGTGCGTACCACGATATTTTCCGTAAAAAGTAAGGAACAACATCCTGAACATATAAAACGCTGTTAAGAAAGCGGTAAATACTGCCAGTCCCCACATTACTTTATCGTGCATATAAACATGTGCCAGAATCTCGTCTTTAGAGAAGAACCCGGAGAACGGAAATATACCGGAAATAGCGATGGTACCAATTAACATGGTAACAAAAGTGACCGGCAATTTCTTACGTAAACCACCCATATGGCGCATGTCCTGTTCATGGTGCAAGGCATGGATCACAGAACCCGCACATAAGAATAACAATGCTTTAAAGAAAGCATGGGTAATGACATGAAAGAACGCACCGTTATAAGCACCTACACCTAAACCCAGGAACATATATCCCAGTTGGGAAACCGTTGAATAAGCCAGTACTTTTTTAATGTCATTCTGGGTTAAAGCGATGATTGCACCGAGAACTGCCGTTGCTAAACCAACAATCGCAATCACATGCTGAATGATTGGAGCGAGGTCAAACAACAGGTTTGAGCGCGCAATCATATAAATACCAGCGGTAACCATCGTAGCCGCATGGATCAGGGCAGAAACCGGAGTTGGGCCTGCCATTGCATCCGGCAACCAGGTAAACAACGGCAATTGCGCAGATTTACCGCAGGCACCGATAAATAAAAATAAGGCAATTAAAGCAATGGTGCTATTACCTGGCAGCATATTTGCCGCCTGAGGGAATATTTTGCCAAACTCCACACTACCAAAAGTGGTAAAGATCAAAAACACACCCAATAAAAAGCCAAGGTCACCGATACGGTTCATCACAAAAGCCTTTTTGGCCGCCGAAGCATAACTGCTGTTGGTGTACCAGAAGCCGATCAGCAGGTAAGAACAAAGTCCTACACCCTCCCAGCCAATAAACATCACAATATAGTTGGAACCTAAAACCAGCAGCAACATAAAGAAAATGAACAGGTTCAGGTAACTGAAAAACTTTCCGAAACCCTCATCGCTGTGCATATAGCCAATCGAATAAATATGTATCAAAAAGCCTACGCCGGTAATGATCAGCAGCATTAAGGAACTTAATGGATCTACCAGGAAAGACAGGGGAATATCCAGTGTTCCTGCACTGATCCAGTTAAAAAGAAAAATCTCATGCGATTTGTTCGCAGCTGCCCCCAATTCAAAAAATATCCCTAAACTGATGGCAAACGAAATGAATATGACACCGCTCCCTATAAAACCGATCCCATTTTTGGATAATGAATTTCTGCAAAGGCCATTTATTACAAAGCCCAACAGCGGAATCAACGGAACCAGCCAAACTAAATTTATCATCTTATAATCTTCTTAATAATTACCATTTAAGGCGGTTCAACACATTTATATCTGTAGATTGTGTATTTCTGTAAACCATCACAATAATGCTCAAGCCTACTGCAACCTCGGCCGCGGCCAGTGCCATAATGAAAAACACAAACACCTGCCCGGAAGGATCATTGTTATGTACCGAAAAAGCAGTCAGCAATAAATTCACTGCATTCAGCATCAGCTCTACAGACATGAAGATCACAATGGCATTTCTGCGGGTCAATACCCCAATCACGCCAATGGTGAAAATGATCGCACTTAGCCAGATGTAATGGTTAAGCGGAACTCCTTGTAATTCCTGAGTAATGTTCCCCATTATACTTTTTCTTTTTTAGTTAACAATATTGCGCCCACCATTGCCGAAAGCAATAAAATAGAGCAAAGTTCAAATGGCAGCATAAACGGCCCAAACAACTCTTTTCCAAGATTCTTTACCAGGCCGAGACCAGGATTTCTCAATACCACCGGATCCGAAATTGCCGTAGCTTTCAGTGCGCCCACCAAAGTAACCAGTAAACAGCAACCTGCAATGATCCCGACAACCTTTACCAGACCGGATTTAAGTGGCTCATTATCCTTATTCAGGTTCAGTAACATCAGTACAAACAGGAACAGCACCATAATGGCCCCCATGTAAACGATAAAGTTCACAACGGCCAGAAACTGGGCATTGAGCAGGATGTAGTGGACCGTAAAGGTGAAGAATGTAACGATCAGGTAAAGCACACTATGCACCGGGTTCTTTGAAAAAATAACCAGGAGAGAAAATATGACACTTAATGTTGCTACAAAATAGAATACCGATGTACCCATTAATTTTATTGTTTAGTTTGTTTATTTCTTAGTTAATGGCTGTTCCACCAGTTTATCTTTGCCGTAAATGAAGTCTTTGCGCAGATAATCTGCAGGCACTATCGGGCCATCCAGATAAATCGCTTCTTTCGGACAGGCCTCTTCACATAAGCCACAGAAGATGCAGCGCAGCATATTGATCTCATACACCGAAGCATATTTCTCTTCACGGTACAGCTCTTTTTCTTCCGGCTTACGCTCTGCAGCAATCATCGTGATCGCCTCAGCAGGACAGGACAGTGCACACAGCCCGCATGCGGTACAGCGCTCTTTTCCTTCCTCATCCCTCTTCAGCGAGTGCATCCCCCTGAAATTGGTAGAGAATTCCCTTTCCACTTCCGGATATCGGATGGTGGCCTCTTTTTTGAAGAAGTGACTGATGGTAATTGCCATCCCTTTTGCAATTGCCGGCAAATAAAGACGCTCGGCAAGCGTTAAAGGCTTTTTTTCTAAAACTTTCTTTTTACTGGTCAATGGTTCCATTAAACCTCCTCATTATTTATCCGCAGCTGCGGGTTTAAAATCCTTCAATTATTGCGATCACAATACCAGTGACCACGATGTTAGCTATCGCCAGAGGGATCAATCCTTTCCAGCCCAAATGCATCAATTGATCATAACGGAAACGCGGAATGGTCCAGCGTACCCACATGAAGAAAAATATAAATACAAATATTTTGAGAAAGAAAACAGCGGTACCAAACAATGGTGCCCATGTTGGTCCTAACCATACCGCCATCGAGTCCATCCCAGGATAATTATAGCCACCAAAATACAGAGTGGCCATTACTGCCGCCGAAACAAACATATTGATGTATTCCGCAAACAGATAAAAACCCAGTTTCATAGAAGAATATTCCGTATGGTATCCCCCGATCAGCTCTGTTTCACATTCCGGCAAATCGAAAGGTGCCCTGTTGGTCTCTGCAAAAGAACAAACCATAAACAGCAGGAAACCAAGCGGCTGATACAATACATTCCAGCGCCAGCCGTGCTGCTGCTCTACAATTTCTCTTAAACTCAGCGTATTTGTCACCAGCAATAAAGCGATGATAGAAAGTCCCATTGCTATCTCATAGCTGATGTTCTGCGAAGCCGCCCTGATGGCACTTAACAAAGAATATTTGTTATTTGATGCCCAACCACCAATCATTACTCCATATACTCCCAGCGAAACTACGCCAAAGATGTACAGCAGGCCCACATTGATATCCGTAACCTGTAAAGGAATCACACGGTCGCCAATGGTAACCGGGCTCCCCCATGGAATTACCGCCGTACCAATACAGGCGGTGAGCATAGCGAGGCCAGGCCCTACCATAAATAGCCATTTACTGGCATTTGAAGGAATGATCTCTTCCTTCATAAACATTTTTAAGCCATCGGCCAAAGGTTGGAACATCCCGGCAGGACCTGCCCTGTCTGGCCCAAGCCTGTCCTGTAAAAAGGCTGCCACTTTTCTTTCTGCATAAGTAGAATACATGGCGATCAGTAAACTGATACCAAAAATGATAGCTACAAGTACAAATTTTTCTATTACAAAAGCTATATCCATTAGAATTTAGTGGTTTTTTCTAGTTCTACCTTGTTCGCGGCCTGTAATGTAGGATTGGGTTGGATTACCGGCAATGGTTTTAAAGTTTCATAGTGGTTCGATGCAATTACCGAAGTATCGCTGATGTGCGTCGGATGCTCAATAACCCAGTCTGCGGTTTTCTTCTTGTCAAATCTGCAGGTATTACAGATAAATTCTTCTACCTCGCCATAAATATCCTTACGTGCGGTAACCCTCAACACATCCTCGCCTTTATACCATAAAGTTACCTTACCACTGCAGGTAGGGCAATCCCGGTGTGCATCAATAGGCTTGGTAAACCAAACCCTGTTTTTAAACCTGAAAGTTTTATCGGTTAAAGCCCCAACCGGGCAAACATCAATCACGTTGCCCGAAAAATCATTGTCTACCGCTGTCTGGATATAGGTAGAAATCTCGGAATGGTCTCCCCTGTTCAGTATACCATGCACCCTTTTGTTCGTGATCTGGTCAGCGGTAAATACGCAACGGTAACATAAAATGCACCTGTTCATGTGCAGCTGTATCTTATCACCTATATCTATGCGCTCAAAAGTACGGCGCTCAAACTCATATCTGGTTTTCTGCAGGCCATGCTCATATCCTAAATTCTGCAGGTCACACTCGCCAGCCTGGTCACAAACCGGGCAATCCAGCGGGTGATTGATCAGTAACATCTCTACCACGCCACTCCTTGCTTCAATTACCTCCGGTGAAGTAATGTTCATCACTTCCATACCGTCCATCACTGTAGTACGGCAGGATGCAACCAGTTTCGGCATCGGTCGCGGATCTTTTTCAGAACCCTTGCTCACCTTAACGATGCAAGTACGGCATTTACCGCCACTGCCTTCTAATTTAGAATAATAGCACATTGCAGGCGGCACAATATCTCCTCCTATCTGCCTTGCAGCATTCAGGATAGAGGTACCTGGCGCTACTTCTACTGTTATTCCGTCTATGGTTACCTTAACTTTATCACTCATGTTAAAGATCTCTTTTGTCTGATGTTAATTCTCTGTCGTAACGGCCTTCGCAATCGGCTCGGCATAATTGGCCAGGCCATAATTGGTATCCAGGCATTTCACCGGTTCTTTTACATGCCATTCAAATTCATCCCGGAAATGTCTGATCGCACTGGCAACTGGCCAGGCAGCAGCATCCCCAAGCGGACAAATCGTATTTCCTTCTATCTTTTTAGAAACATCAACCAGCAGGTCAATATCGCTCATTTTGCCATGACCATATTCCAGCCGGTGCAATACCTTTTCCATCCATCCCGTTCCTTCCCTGCAAGGCGAACACTGGCCACAGCTTTCATGGTGATAAAACCGGGAAAAATTCCAGGTATTTCTAACGATACACTGGTCTTCGTCAAAGGCAATAAAACCACCCGATCCCATCATCGTACCGGTAGCAAAACCACCTTCCGACAAAGACTCGTAGCTCATTAACCTCGGCTCGCCATTAGCCAGCTTTAAGGTCAGGTTGGCCGGCAATACCGGCACAGACGACCCTCCGGCTACGGTAGCCTTTAACCTTTTTCCATTGGCAATACCACCGCACCATTCCTCTGAGTAGATGAACTCCTCTACCGGCAAACCCAGTTCAATTTCATATACGCCCGGCCTGACCAGGTTACCTGAAGCTGAAATCAGTTTAGTTCCTGTACTGCGGCCAATGCCGATCTTTGCATATTCATCACCCCCATCGTTTATGATAGGCACCACTGCAGCAATAGATTCCACATTGTTCACCACTGTAGGGCAGCCATACAAACCTGCAATGGCAGGGAAAGGGGGTTTAATCCGGGGATTGCCTCTCTTACCTTCCAGGGATTCCAGCAAAGCGGTTTCCTCACCGCAGATATAAGCACCACCACCCGGTTGCACGTAAAGTTCCAGGTCATAACCTGATCCCAAAATATTTTTACCCAGAAAACCGGCATTTTTTGCTTCAGCAATTGCCCTTTCCAGGATACGGATCTGTGGCATCATCTCTCCACGCACATAGATATAAGAAACATTGGCCCCCAGTGCAAAACTGGAAACGATCATTCCTTCAATCAGCGCATGCGGAATATGCGTCATCAGGTACCGGTCTTTGAAAGTACCCGGTTCCGATTCATCTGCATTGCAAACCAGGTAACGGGCAACACCCTCCGGTTTAGCTAAAAAACTCCATTTCATTCCCGTAGGGAATCCTGCACCCCCCCGGCCGCGCAGTCCTGACTTTTTCACCTCTTCCACCACTTCATCAGGTGTAAGGGTTTTCAAAGCCTTCTCTACGGCACGGTACCCGCCTTTCTGGCGGTAAACATCAAGTGTATTGATGCCTGGTACATTAATATGTTCTAATAATAGTTTCCGGGCCATTATTTTTTGCGTAAATCGTCTATCAATTCGTCTACCTTTTGCTCGTTCAGGTTCTCGTAAAATGTATACTCAGGACCGATCTGTAAAACAGGGCCATAACCGCAGGCAGCCAGGCACTCTACACCCCTCCAGCTAAACAAACCATCCGCAGTCACTTCATTTTCCTTAACCCCAAGCTTGCTTTCGATATGTCCCATCAGTTTTTCAGCACCCACCAGGCAGCAAGGCCCGGTTCTGCAAACCTCCAAAACATATCTGCCCTGGGGCTTTAAAAAATACATGCTGTAAAACGAAGCTACCTCATACACTTCAATGTCCTGAATGTCTAGGTATGCAGCCACTTTATCCATTGCAGCAGCACTCAACCAGCCATACTCTGCCTGAACTTCATGCAGAATAGGCAGCAAGGCCGATTTATGCTTGCCTTCCGGATATCTTTTAATGAGCTCATCAAACTTTGCGAGCAAAACTGATGAAAACTCCACAGGTTGTTGTTCTTCTACTTTAAGCATCTAATTCTCCTGCAATAATATTCATGCTACTCATGTTGATAATGGCATCCGATAACAGCATACCTTTACTCATGGGTGCAAACATTTGATAATTTATAAAACTAGGTCTCCTGAAATGCAAACGGTAAGGTGTTCTTCCGCCATCATTGATCAGGTAAAAGCCAAGCTCGCCGTTACCACCCTCCACCGCATGGTAAACTTCAGCTTTAGGGGCATCAATCTCTCCCATCACAATTTTAAAGTGATAGATCAGGGCTTCCATATTGTTGTATACTTCTTCTTTGGCGGGCAAATAGAATTCCGGAACATCTGCGTGGAAAATTCCCGCAGGTTCCTTTTTCAATTTTTCTAATGCCTGCTCAATCAGGCGCAAACTCTGCCACATCTCCTCATTGCGCACCAGGTAACGGTCGTAAATGTCACCACTGGTACCCACCGGAACTTCAAAATCAAAATCTTCATAGGAGGAATAAGGCTCACTTACACGAACATCATAATCCACACCAGCCGCACGTAGTAAAGGGCCTGTCCAGCTATAATCTAATGCCTGCTCCGCAGTAACACCAGCCACACCCGAAGTACGGTCTATAAAGATCCTGTTGCGGTTCAGCAGATTCTCAAATTCACGTAAGGCAACCGGGAACTCTTTTAAAAATTTATTGATCTTGGCAAAGGCAATGTCATTGAAATCACGTTCAAAGCCACCAATACGGCCAATATTTGTAGTTAAGCGTGCCCCACATATTTCTTCATAGATCTCATAAATGTGCTCCCTGAACTGAAACAGGTACAGGAAAGTAGTTGTAGCGCCGGTATCCTGTCCAATGATGGTATTGCAGATGATGTGGTCAGAGATCCTGGCAAGCTCCATGATGATCACCCTCAGGTAATCCACGCGCTTAGGCATCTGTATATTCAACAGTTTCTCTACCGTCATGTGCCAGCCCATATTGTTGATGGGTGACGAGCAATAATTTAAACGGTCCGTTAAAGGAGTGATCTGGTAAAAAGGCCTGTGTTCAGCTATTTTTTCAAATGCACGGTGAATGTACCCTATGGTAGAAACACCACTTACAATGCGTTCCCCATCCAGTTGTATTACATTCTGGAAAACACCGTGTGTTGCAGGGTGCGTCGGGCCCAGGTTAAGGGTTACCAATTCATTCTGCGGATCATTATCTGTATATACTGGTTGATTGTTCATATTTACTTATCTACCAAAGTATTCGTCTTTTTTATCTACTCTATTCGGATCTTCTAAAGGATATTGTTTCAACATCGGGTGCACACCCAGTTCATCCATATTCAATATTCTTCTTAAATCCGGATGCCCTTCAAACTTCACACCGAACAGGTCATAAGTTTCGCGCTCCATCCAGTTAGCCCCGTTCCATAAGGTGGTAGCCGTAGGAATGAAAGGACTGTGTTCATCAATAAACACCTTAACCCTTACCCGGACTCTTTTTACCATGCTGTGCAAATGATAAACCACTGCAATACCATGCTTTTTCTCCGGATAGTGCACCGCGGTAATGTCTGTTAAAAAATTAAAACCGGCGATATCATTTTCTTTAAGGAATTTTAAGACCTCGATGATCACATCCTTAGTGGTCTCAAAAGTAAGCAGGCCATAAGGCTCGTTTACCCCAATAATTTTATCACCGAACTTTGCGCCCAGGGCCTCAACTATTGCTTGATTAATCAGTTCTGCCATTATAGTATTCCGTATGAAGCCAACATTTCCCTGTACTGCTCAGAATTCCTTCTTCTTGAAGATTCGTTTTTCACCAGTTCCTGGATCTTTCCAAAACCATCCAGAATCGCTTCAGGCCTTGGCGGGCACCCTGGCACATACACATCAACAGGGATAATTTCATCAATACCCTGCAATACAGAGTACGTATCAAAAATACCACCGCTTGATGCACAGGCCCCAACCGCCATTACCCAGCGGGGCTCGGCCATCTGCAGGTAAACCTGTTTCAAAACCGGGCTCATCTTCTTGGCTATGGTACCCATCACCATCAGCAAATCTGCCTGACGCGGAGAAAAACTCAGACGTTCAGAACCAAAACGGCCAAAATCATAGTGGGAACCCATTGTTGCCATAAACTCTATACCGCAACATGAAGTAGCAAATGGCAGGGGCCATAAAGAATGTGAGCGGGCCAAACCAATAACTTTATCTAAAGAGGTGGCAAAAAAACCAGATCCTTCAATGCCTGGCGGCGCGTCTACTATATTGATGTCACTCATGATACAAAACGAAAAAGGCTCATTCCTTTAAAGAATGAACCACAAATTTACAATTTTTTGAAGCAAATGGCCTACGCTATCTGCATTTAGAAACGATCTAAATAGATTAATTCCAGTCCAGGGCTTTCTTTTTTAGCACATAAATAAAGCCCAGTAACAAAGTACCCATAAACACAAACATCTCTATCATTCCGGTCATGCCCAGTTCCCTGAAATTAACAGCCCATGGATACATAAAAATCACCTCCACATCAAACAGCACAAACAAGATGGCTACCAGGAAATATTTAATAGAAAAAGGCTGACGGGCATTACCAATCATCTTTACTCCTGCCTCAAAAGTTTCCAGTTTATCTTTGGTCTTTCTTTTAGGGCCTAAGTAGTGCGTAGCAATCAGGGTTGTCACCACAAAACCTAAGGCAACCACTACTTGAAATATAATCGGTAAAAAATCTACAGGTACACTTTGCGTTTCCATTTGAAAATAATTTAGGGCAAAAATAAAACAAAAAGGCAGGATAACAACCCTGCCTTTTCATTTAATTGATAATTTATTACTTTTTCTTTACCGGGGCCTTAGGCGCTGGTGCGGTCAACTCCTTCAGTTTAACCGGAGCAAAAGTACCAGCCGGATTAGCCGCTATACTTTTATTCAGGTAATCGATGGCCTTTGCCTTATCGCTTGTGGCATAAAAACCAGCAAGGTTATCATATGCTTCAGACAATTTCTTGGCATTCGCAGCAGCCAGATCAGGTTTGTCCACCGTTACCTTTTTGATGAACATTTCATAATGTGGCACCAATAAACCTTTAGGGTTAGCCTCATCATCCAGCAAATTGTTGATCCTTCCTCTGTACAGATAAGCATCTGCAGTTTCAGGGGCAAGTTGTGCTACTTTAGCAATAGACGAATCTGCTTTGACCAGCAGGTCTTTTGAAGGGTTCAATTTAGCACTATACTGGTTGGCATAATCAAAATAGTACGCCAGTCCATTATAAAAATAGCTGTACAGCACGCCTTTTGCATTCGGCCCGGCTTTGATCACTTTGTCATAAACCTGTGCAGATTTTGCATATTTCTTTGCATCAAAATAAGCTTTTGCTACATCAGCCAGGGCTTCAACGTTAGTAGAATCTTTCTCTACAGCTTTGGTAATGTTGATCAAAGCCAGACTATCGTTTCCAGCGGCCAGTTGGGCCCTTCCCAGGTACAGGTAATCTGAAGCTACAATACGTGAGGTATCTTTTGCTTTAGCAAAGAAATCGTTCATGTACTGTAAACTCTGAGGGAAGTTTTTGTTTTCAAATGCAGAGTAACCGCGTAACCTGGAAACCACAAGGTTCTTAGGATCGTTAGGGCTCATTGCAGCCAGGGCTGCTGATTCTTGTTCCAAAGTTTTAAAATCCTTTGCATAGAACAGGAACTGTGCATAACGTAATCTTGATTCGTAAGATTTATCAGTCAGGTCCAGGTATTTTTTATAGTTTTCCAGGGCCTGGGCCGATTTGGCTGCGAACTCATTTGGCAACTGTATCGCCCACTGCATATACAGCTCTGCGATCTCCCTGTAAGCAGGGCCATAATTGGCATCTTTGCTGATTGCTTCTTTTAAGCGTTCTTCCGACTCAGGAAATGCCCTCGACTCCTTATACATCCGGCCAATCTGAACTGTACCTCTCAATAGGTTTTCATTGATATTCAATGCCCTCATGTAATTTTGTAAAGCTTCAGAATTTTTCTTTTGCAAGGCATAAAAATCACCCAACGCTAAAAAAGTCTCTGCATCTTTATCTTTGTCATCCAGTTCATCTGCTTTTTGCAGGTATGGCAACGCAGATTCGAAATCAGGTTTATCAGTTGCGATATAGGCCTTTCCTATATACAACTGAGGGATATAATCCTTTTTAGAAGAAACCTCTACTGCTTTAGCAAAATTTGTTTTTGCTGAAGTCGGGTTATTGGAAACCAGATCAGCTTCTCCCAAACCGATATAATTCAATGAATTTTTTGGATCAGCTGTAACGCCTTTGGTAAATACCGCACGTGCCGAATCCACATAATCCATTTTCAGATAAACCTCTCCTAAACTATAGTAGTTCTCGCCTTTAGTGGCTTGAGAACTTACCAAAGTTTTAAGCATCGAAGTCGCTTTCTGATACTGCTCGGCATCTATCGCCTTTTTTGCGTCACTTAAGCTCTGAGCAAAAGAGGCAGAACCCATCACTACTAAACCTAAACCTAAGGTTATTGCTTTCTTTGTCATTTTCATCGTTTTTTATTGTTTTTTGGTTATGAAGCTTGCTGTGCAGGTTTCATCGTTTCTTATTGTTTTTATTACTATGAATCCCACAAACAGCTTTCATGCTGCCATGCAGATTCGTGGTCCAAATTGTTTCTTATTATCCAGCCTGGATACAGGCTTCATTTTTCAAATATAAAATTTAGTTTGTATTCTTAAAATTAAAATCTCTCGAAGCCATCTTATGCGGACCTAGTCCGGATTTGAGTACAATCAGTTGTCCCCGCGGGCTTACCAACCAGGTTGCAAAACCTGTGCCTAAACCATTTCTTCCCTCAGCATCAATGATATAAACATTTCTTAAAAAGGGATAAATACCATCAATCAAATTAGCCTGCGTAGGCTTGTAATACTGATTATCTCCCTTTTTTCCTTTTTCGTTCTTTACGCCCATTGGCTTTATCCTGGCCAGTTCAACTGACATGCTGTCATTATTTGCAATCAGCCAGTTTACGCCAATTACCCCAATAAACCCCTTATGGCCACCCACATACTTAATAACGTCATTATTGGTCTTTAAGGTATAAACCCCTTTAACAGGCAGTGTTTTAATGCCGGCCAACTGTTTAAAATACCTCAAAGTACTCGAATAGGCATTGTCAAAAACCAGTTGTTTACCACCGGCCGATATCCCTTTCAAAATATCAACTACTTCATTTACGTTAATATTTGAGTCCGGGTTTTCCCGATTGGTAATTAAAGCAATCCCATCAATCGCAAACCTGGATGTTTTTGGAACAATACTTCTGTTTCTGTAAATTTTGTCCTCCTCAGGCGTCAGCATCCTGGATGAAATGAGCACCCTTACACTGTCGTTTAAAAAAGTAGGGAGGATCTGTTGTTCATTCCCTTCAATTACCTTAAACTTGCTATCCGGATAATCGGTTTTAAACACTGCAATCTGGTCGTCCAGCACTTTCGAAAACGATTCGTCGACCAGCATGGTTACACTGCCCGAAGTCCGCGTTTCTTCTACTGCAACCGCGTCTGGCTTCGGTTTTTGCTTACAGGCAGCACATACCAGCAATAAAATTATAAAACTGAAATTCTTCATCCTAAACATTATAAAAGCCTTTAAGGTTATGATCGTTAGTCTTCTGCTTCAGGTTTCTGGTTAATTAGGCGCGTAAACCTGATCAGTGCATACACGATCAGCAGACAGCCCAGCAGTATCCTGTACAGCGGCTGGATCTGGTTCAGCAACTGCGTTCCAAAGATCAGCATTCCCCCAAGGACCAGATAAAAGAGGAACATGACCAGGCCTAAAATGAACAGAAATCGCTGTTGAGGCGATTTCTGTTTAAATGTTTCAAAATTAAACATTCTAATTCGATAAGGTAAAGCTGATTGGAATGTTATACTTTACACGCACAGGTTTACCGTTTTGAATACCCGGAGTCCAGCGCGGGCTGGCTTTCAATACCCTGATGGCTTCCTCATCGGTGCCACCACCCAGTTTCCTTTCCACTTTGATATCGGTCAGGTCTCCGTTTTTCTCTACTACGAAAGACAAGAACACTTTACCCTGGATGTTATTTTCCTGGGCCATAGCCGGATACCTTACTGCTTTCTTTAAATAAGCATAAAATTTATCCATACCTCCAGGGAAACCTGGCTGGGTTTCGATACTCACAAAGTCATATACCTTGGTATCTTCCACTACAGCGGCCTGTTTAGGGCCATCTCCAACCGGACCAGCAATTACAATATCCGCATCCGGATCACCGGCAACAGTTTTCTGGCCTGGATCAGCCTTTTTCAAATCTTCAATCTGAACAGGTTCTTTGTCAATTACCTCATTATCCGGTTTTACAATCGGAGGCGGGAATTTCACCTGATCCTGTTTAGGCGGCGGCGGCTCTACCGGTGGTGGCGGAGGTGTCTCCGGGTTTACCGGCGGAGGTGGCGCAACCACAACCTCTACCTGTTTTACTACCTCGTCTTCAGGCAGCTTACCTTTGATCACACTCAGGATCTTGGGCGCTATAAACAACAGCACAAAAACCGCTGATGCCATAAGTAAGGCTCTTGTTGTAATCGAAGAACTTTCCCTGCGCAGCTCATAAGCTCCGTATTTCTTGTTCTTGTTTGCAAATACAACATCAAGCCATTCTGTTTTTAATAAATCTATTTTAGAACCAAACATAGCCTAGTATTTAATATTGTTAATTATTTATCTAAGATTCCAGCTTGTCTCATAAAATCTTTTTCGCTATCAAGAATATTCTCGTCGTCGATTGCTGGTGCTGTTTTGATCTTAGTGATCGCCAGCTCGTCCATAATATCAACAAAGTTCTTATAAGTAGCTCCGGATGTTGGCTTGATCACCATGATGATCTGTCTTCCTCCGGTAGCATCTGCTACTTTTTTCTTATTATCTAATATCGACCTCCTGATATCCGAAAAACTCTCCACATTAGGTTTGGATTTACCTGCTTCGCCCATATACCAGGCTACTTTATTGTTTTTACCCAATAAGATAGTCATGGTTTCCGATGCACGTAACTCATTCCGTTCCTGAGAATTATCATCTTTATCAGGTTTTGCAATGTCCATTGCAATCGGTTTCGACAGGGAGGTAGTTAACATAAAGAACGTAATCAACAAGAAAGCCAGATCCACCATCGCGGTTAAATCCACTTTGGTATTCGCTTTCTTACTTCTTACCTTTTTACCTTTTTTGCCCCCCCCGCCGGAGGTATCTAATTCTGCCATAATTATATAATTATTGTGCGCTGCCTTCGGCAGATGTGATTAAACTAAATTTGTTGAGTTTTTGTTTCTGAAGAATGTCAACCACCTTTTTAACTGTAGGATACTCCTCATTTGCATCACCCTTAATACTTACACGCATTTGTGTAGAATGAAGTTCAGCTACTGAATGACGGGACTGCATCAGCCATTCCGCCAGTTGATTATTGGTAGAATCAACAGGAATCCCACCTGATGTTTCCTGAAACTTTTTCCGTTGATCCCCGTTCATACTGAGAAACTGTTTTAAACTCTCGATCGGAACTCCGAAAGACCCGACTACCGAAAAACGCTTAATCTCTTCAGGTGTAAACTGGATGTTATACTTTTCACCCATTTTAGGTAATGTAGCCTTCCTGATATCCTGTCCCAGAATCTCATAAAAGACCTTTCCCTTTCCAATAGATAATATACCCATATCCGTGTCAGGAACCTTAATTTTATAAGTTGATGAAGGTATGGTTACATCCAGAGGGTCAGGCTGACGTGCAGTTGCTGTTAATATAAAGAAAGTAAGCAACAGGAAAGACACATCGCACATGGCGGTCATATCTATCGAAGTACTCTTTCTCTGAACCTTTGCTCTTGGCATAATTTTAAAAATTACTAATGTTTTTACTAATGATGTTTATGCTACCGGTTTTCCATAAAGCCGGTAAAAAAAATTCATTATTTTTTATTTATGCGTGCTGGCGTAAGTCTGGATGATGCTGAAACCTGCTTCATCAATTGCATAAGTTAACTTGTCAATTTTAGAAGTAAGGATGTTGTACATGATAATAGCGAAAGTAGAAGTACCGATACCAGTAGCTGTGTTGATCAAAGCCTCAGAAATACCAGTTGCCAATGCAGCCTGATCTGGAGCTCCAGAGTTCGCCAAACCACCAAAAGCCTTGATCATACCTGTTACCGTACCCAATAACCCTGTCAATGTACCTACAGAAACCAAAGTAGCAATTACGGTTAAGTTTTGCTCTAACATCGGCATCTCTAAAGTAGTAGCCTCTTCAATGTCTTTCTGGATCGCCAAACATTTCTGATCTGTATCCATATTCGGTTCTACTTCCATCTCACGGTATTTTTTCAAACCTGATTTGATCACGTTTGCAACAGAACCTTCTTGTTTGTCACACTCAGCCATAGCAGCTTCGATGTTGTTGGAGTTTAAAAGTGACTGAATTTTTTTAACGAATGAATCCAGTCCGCTTTTACCGGTTGCTTTGCTGATTACGATAAAACGCTCAACAGAGAACACGATTACCATCAGGAACATCCCCAATAATACAGGTACGATAAATCCACCTTTGTAAGCCATACCCATGTAGTTACCTACTTTAGGCAGTGTCTCGTGCAAATCAGGATCAGCACCATCAATAAAGTTACCTCTATCGCCGAAGATAAATTTGTAAATACAGATCCCGATGATGATGCAAATAGGAATTGTTAATGTTGCGAATAAATTTGAAGCTGACGAGCTGCTCTCTTTTTTTACTGTTGTAGGTTTTGGTGCGTTTGCCATTTTTTTTTAGTTTTTTAGTTTTAGTACTTTGTTTTTTAAAATTAGATAAATATTCCGTAATACACACAACGACCATTATAAACAATTGTTGTAACAACAAATTTATAATTTTGATTTTAATTCCAAATTAAATAATCGTTAGCCTATTCCCCGAGTATTTCCCCTTACGTGTTTGTATAATTAAAAAAGATTGTCTCGTTGGGGAGACAATCTTTCGCAATTAAAACTAAAAAAAAATTGAAATGCAAATTTTTCGAGAAAAAAATGCTTTTAATGTGTGTTTTCAACAACTTTAGGCAGGGATGCCAGCATTTCTGCTGTTGCATAGGCTTCAAACTGTTTAAAATTGCTTACGAAAGCTTGCGCAAGCGCATTCGCTTTTTGGTCATATTCCCGTGCATCCGCCCAGGTATTTCTTGGATTCAGGACCTCCGAAGGAACGCCCGGACAACTCAGCGGTATATGCAATCCAAATACCGGATCGGCTTCAAAATCCAGGTTTCCAAAATCCCCTTGCAATGCCGCAGTGATCATGGCCCTGGTATAAGCCAGTTTCATCCTTTTGCCCACACCATAAGCACCACCGCTCCAGCCGGTATTCACCAGCCATACGTTTACTTTATGTTTCCGCATCTTCTCACCAAGCAAACTGGCATAACGTGTTGGGTGCAAAGGCAAAAAGGCTTTACCAAAACAAGCCGAAAAAGTAAGCTGGGGCTCCGTAACCCCGGCCTCTGTACCCGCTACCTTTGCCGTATAACCAGATATAAAATGAAACATTGCCTGACCGGCATTCAGTTTAGCGATCGGTGGCAACACCCCGAAAGCATCTGCCGTTAAAAAGAAAATGTTTTTAGGTATTCCGGCAATCGAAGGAATAATGGCATTGTCAATATAATGGATCGGATAAGCCACCCGGGTATTTTCCGTTTTGTCAATGTTGGAAAAATCAACAGTATGGGTGTCTTTAAAATAGCTGGTGTTCTCCAGCAATGCCCCGAATTTGATGGCGTTAAAGATCTGCGGTTCTTTTTCGGCGGTAAGGTCTACGCATTTGGCATAGCAGCCCCCCTCAAAGTTAAATACACTGTCCTCGCTCCAGCCATGTTCATCATCTCCGATCAGGCCCCTTTCAGCGTCAGCGGAAAGCGTGGTTTTACCCGTTCCGGAAAGTCCGAAAAATATCGCCGTATCCCCATCCCTGCCCACATTGGCCGAGCAATGCATGGACAACGTTTGCCTTTGCTCCGGCAAAATGAAGTTCAGCACAGAAAAAATCCCTTTCTTGATCTCCCCGGTATAACCTGAACCACCTATAAGAATTATCTTTTTCGTAAAATTAAGGACAGAGAAATTCGACTGCCGGGTACCATCCACAACAGGGTTGGCCAAAAAGGAAGGGGCCGCAATAATGGTCCATTCCGGATCTGTCAGCTCCTGCTCCGGTCTCAGAAAAAGGTTATTCGCAAAAAGGTTCTGATAAGCCGTTTCGGTAACCACCCTTATCGTTGTCTGATACCGTTCATCTGCACAGGCACAGGCATCCCGCACATAAAAATCATTCCTGTTCAGGTGTCTGGTCATCTGTTCAAACAGGGAATCGAAATTCCGGGGATCAAACCTGATGTTGACATCGCCCCACCAAACGGTGTTTTCCGTTACCGCATCACAAACAATAAATCTGTCTTTTGGCGACCGGCCGGTAAATTTTCCGGTATCAATGGCCAGCGCACCGCTGTCCGCAAGGGTGCCTTCC
This sequence comes from Pedobacter heparinus, assembly GCF_032678725.1. Lineage (GTDB taxonomy): Bacteria > Bacteroidota > Bacteroidia > Sphingobacteriales > Sphingobacteriaceae > Pedobacter > Pedobacter heparinus_A. The sequence goes on along the minus strand of NZ_JAVTSC010000014.1, from coordinate 41,037 downwards.
CCGTTTTTCAAGGCCTCTTCAACCAGTTCTGCTACATTAAGCTGATACCGCGCCTGATCTGAATTTAGATTCAGATAGCTCAGATCTGGCTTAAGCATTAAAGCTTTGCTCATAATAATAAGTTAGTGCGGCAAAGTTATACAGATTAAAAGGGAAAAAGCATGCTTTCAGCCGAAAAAATTTACTTATTGTCGCCGATACACTAACAAATAACCTACTGTAAACCAACAATTTAAAACGATTTCAGAAAGCCGTTTTAACCTCCGGATTTTTTTACCTTAAAGCCCTCTTTTTGCAGTAGCAGCAGCACTTTATCCCTAAAATCCCCTTGTATCAAAATTTCCCCGTCTTTAGCTGCCCCCCCTACCCCACACTTGGTTTTCAGCATTTTACACAGCTTATCCAGCATTTCATCACTGCCCCTAAAACCGGCAACCAGCGTCACTGCTTTGCCTCCGCGGTTTTTCCGGTCCAGCATTACCCTTAAATCCTGCTGGTTATTTGACAATTCCTCAGCCGCTCCGGTATTTGCTTCTTCATAGCTGAATGCAGGATCTGTAGAATACATGATCCCGCCAAAATCATTTAATATTTTCTTCTTAGGCTTCATAATCGGGCGTAATGATGTTTAAGGATAAGGGCTTAACCGATACGGAGATTTCCTGCCCCATAAAAAAAGGTTCCCCGTCAATATGTATGGCATCATCCTTCACGCGGCTGATGTGTATATCTTTTCCTTTAATGATCTCTACCAGTTTGGACTGGTCTGTTTTTGAATTCAGCATTTCGTAGGCCAGTAAGGGCAGCTTATACATCGGGAACTCCTTTACAATACATACATCCAGTAAACCGTCCGTAACTGATGCCGTAGGTGCGATATGGGCATTGTTGCCATATTGGGAGGAATTGGCCACACTGATCACAAATGCGGTGCGTATATATTCTCTGCCATCTATGCTGATCCGGTAACTTTGCGGCTTATAGCTCAGCACCTCACGCAGGCCCAGTTTTAAATAGCCACTCAGGCCCCGGCCCTTGTTTCCGGCAAAAACCGAACTGATGTGTGCATCAAAGCCCATCCCTGCCATGTTAAAAAAACACTTGTCGTTAAAAGTAGCCGTATCAATTACTTTTACCTGGAAATCATTGATTACTTTTATGGCCCTAACCGTATTCATAGGTATTTTCAGGAACCTGGCCAAACCGTTCCCTGAACCAAATGGTAAAATCCCCAATATCTTATCCTGCTGCATCACTTTGGTCCCGATCTCATTAATCGTACCATCGCCCCCAACAGCTACAATCACGTCAAAATTTTTGTTTGCAGCTTCCTCGGCTATTTCAGCGGCATGTCCGACATATTCCGTAAAGGCAAAGTTTGCATTAAACTTGTTGCGGTCTAAATGCATATCTATCAACCCGGGGATCTTCAATTTGTCCTTCCCGCCTGATATGGGATTTATTATAAATAGAATATTCGATTTTGACAAAGCTTCGCGGTTATTAATCCGTACAAAATAATCGATATTTTTTGACTATTTAAATATATAGTGTAATTTTGCGGCACTAAAGTGGACTGATTTGCGATGCTATGTAAAAATAGCGGGATTGCAACCACGTAAAAAAAAGTGCTAACCTGTCATACACTTCATTTTACTGCCTGTTTTACAGGATCATCTTCCATTTTAATAATTGTTTACTGTTTAAATTAATTATTTAAAATGTCGTATTTATTTACATCAGAATCTGTTTCCGAAGGCCATCCTGATAAGATTGCAGATCAGATCTCAGACGCGCTTATCGATAACTTCCTGGCTTTTGATGCAGAATCAAAAGTAGCCTGCGAAACCCTGGTTACTACCGGTCAGGTAATTTTAGCCGGTGAGGTAAAATCTACCACTTACCTGGATGTGCAGCAAATTGCCCGCGATGTGATCAAAAAGATCGGTTACACCAAAAGCGAATACATGTTTGAAGCCAACTCCTGCGGGATCCTTTCGGCCATTCATGAGCAAAGTCAGGACATTAACCAGGGTGTAGACCGTTCCAGCAAAGAAGAGCAGGGAGCCGGCGACCAGGGCATGATGTTTGGTTATGCCACCAACGAAACGGAAAACTACATGCCGCTTGCATTAGACCTTTCGCATAACCTTTTACAGGAACTGGCCATCTTAAGACGTGAAAACAAGGAAATCACTTATTTACGTCCTGATGCCAAATCACAGGTAACCCTGGAATATTCAGACGACAACAAACCCGTACGCATCGATGCCATTGTAATTTCTACACAGCACGATGATTTTGATGAAGAAGCGACAATGCTGGCCAAGATCAAAAAAGACCTGGTTGACATCTTAATTCCACGCATCATCACCAAATATCCGCAATACGCACATTTGTTTAACGACAAAATTGAATACCATATCAACCCAACCGGTAAATTTGTAATTGGTGGTCCGCATGGCGATACGGGTTTAACCGGTCGTAAGATCATCGTAGATACTTATGGTGGCAAAGGAGCCCATGGTGGTGGTGCCTTCTCCGGGAAAGATCCAAGCAAGGTAGACAGGTCTGCAGCTTATGCTACCCGTCACATCGCCAAAAACCTGGTTGCTGCTGGTGTTGCCGACGAGATCCTGGTACAGGTGAGTTATGCCATCGGTGTAGCCAAACCAATGGGTATCTATATCAACACTTATGGCACGGGTAAAGTAAACAAAACTGATGGTGAGATTGCCGGAATTGTAGAGGAGCTGTTTGACATGCGCCCTTACTTCATTGAGCAGCGCCTGAAATTAAGAAACCCGATATACAGCGAAACCGCAGCTTACGGACACATGGGCCGCAAGCCGGAAACAGTAACCAAAACTTTCAGGTCACCGAACGGTGAGGAAAAAACCGTTACAGTTGACTTGTTTACCTGGGAAAAGCTGGACTTTGTAGATAAAGTAAAAACTGCTTTTGCTTTGTAACAAGTAATTTGCCAAAATACCGAAAGTCCACCTGTTAACAGAGTGGACTTTTTTTTTGCGCCCTGGTTCTGTATGAGTTTGGGATGAGTTTGTGTTTTAAACAATATTTATACACTGTTTAAGCAAAGTTTTAATATCGTTTAAATTTTGTTTTAAATTCAAATTCATCTTCAAGGCATCCCTAATGTGACCTGGTATTAAAACAATCCTCACCCAAACTATTTATGCCCGCTGTTGTTTTATATAAAAAGAATAAAACCATGGAACATCCTATAGAAATGAATACACTGAGCCAGATTTTGGAGAAATTGAGGCTTAAAGGCTTAGATAACGAAATTAAAATGACCGACCATGGCAAAATGCAGGGGGTCGGCGTAAACAAGATTTACAACCCGGAAGACCTGTCCATCATCAAAACCTATCGTTTTGAGGGTGATTCTGATCCCGGGGATAATTCTGTGCTCTATTTACTGGAAGATAAAGACGGACAGATCGGTTATATTTTAGATGCTTACGGCATGTACAGCTCACAGGAAAATGCAGGTTTTGATGATTTCCTGAAAAAGATACCCACCGCAGACCGTGACCTGCAGGAATTGTTGAGCTAACCCAATCATCCTGAAAAAAAAGGAAGTGTGAAGACAATCACACTTCCTTTTGTATATTATATGACATCCTTATTTCCGGATCTCCAGTGCAACCGGTCCGATCAGTCCAGCTCTTGGATTTCCGCGATAGGCAGATGGAATGGTCTGGTAATGGTTAGACAAGGTGCTGTACACCAAAACCTCTACCTCATTTTCACCTGCTTTCAGGAATTTACTGATGTTCGTTTTATAGGGTTTAGACATCATCGTGACCACTTCTTGTCCGTTCACTTTAACGGCGCAGGTGGCTACAACTTCACCCAGATCAAGCGAAATCTCCTTTTGCAGTTGCGCAGCACTGAAGGTTAAGGTTTTCCGGTAATACAAACCACCCGAATAATGCCGCATTTGCCCCGTTGCCGCCCAATCTCCTGCTTCCAGCAAACCGGTATGGCAGAATAGCTTCACAGGGAAAGGGAAAGCTGCTACGTCCTGGATGCCGGTTTCAGTTTCGATCTGCATGGCTACTTCCACTATCTTTTCTTGCTTCGCAGGGAGAGTTACCTGGTAAGTATTTAAACCAGCTTCCGTTTTCAGCAGCCTGATGTATTTTTTATCCAGTTGTTTCCCTTCGATCCAAACCAGAAGGTTCTTACCGTAAATGCCCATTTCCATTTTTTCCAGGCCTGGTGCCGATTTAAAACGGTAACAATAGGCTTTGTTTTCACCTTTAGCTGGATCAAACTGCAGATGTGGTGCCTGGTACCAGCGCATCGCCAGAATGCTGGAATAAGGAGATACTTTTTCCGGAAGTGGATTTGCTGCCGGTAAAAATACGATGGCGCTTCTCGGACGTTCGTCGCGTGAGTTTGGCCCCGTTTTATACCCTTTTTTAGGCACTTTGGCATAAGCAGCCAAAACAGCATGCCAACCCTTAGTCAGTTTAATTTCAGTGCCCGTTAAAGCCTTCCCATCCACATAAAAACGATCGGGCAGTCGTTCACCCAGCTCCACACGATACAATTGCTCTTGAGGGGCATAAACGTAGGTTTTGAAAAGGTGGTCACCAGCCCCGTCTAAAATGATAAAACCGTCGTTTACCCTGGCCTTTAACCCATGATAACCCTGCGGGCCCGGGTGATCCCAGACGCCAAAACGCCAGCTGAAACGGTAAGGTTTCCAGCCATCAGACTTCTCGTCGAGTGCCTGGCGGATTAAAGCCTCAAAATTATTGGAACTGGAATCCAGCAGCCATTGCATCTGGTAGCCGTAATCGTAAATCCCTTCCCCCCAATTGCTGTCATCAAAGGACTTTTCCGCCCAGTTTTTGCCAGCATTGGTCTTAGTGCTGAATTTAAAGGTCCGGGCTTCGGTACTGATCATCCCTTCAAAAGCAGGCAGGCGGAAATCTCCCCATTTATTGTTCATCGTTGGCAGGAATTCCACTTTCCAGTCTCCGTTAAGCGGGATTTTTTCAACAGCTGCAGCTGCAGCCTCGTTTTTGCTTTCCAGAACTGGTTCTCCGGGAGCAAAGACAATGATAGAAGAATTGGTATACCCTGCATCAGAACGGATATAGGTACCTGCTTTGGTTTGTTTAACCACCGGCAGAACTTTGGTCTGCCCGGTTTTGGCATCCCATAATTCAGGACGGCCCTGTGCCCGGTAAAAGACTTCGTTCCCCGGCTTTACATTCATGGTCATGTACAGGTCTTTGTCACCGATCTTGCGGTGCAGCACTTTCCCGCCACCTTCACCGGGAATGAAATCCGGCGTGATGTGCTGCGCCAATAAAGTTGCAATATTCAGTGTATCGGCCAGTAAACCTTTCCCGCCGGCAGCATTCTGATGGAGGCCTGCCTTTTTACCGGCTTCCTGTTCCTTTGCCGTTAACCCGAAAATTTCCTTTACAATGGCATCAACCTCCGGATCGTCACTGCCTTTGCGTGTGCTGGCCATAGGTAACGCGCCGATAGCCACTATCATTCCCCCTTTACGGTAAAAATTAAGTGCCTGCTGCAAGGCTTCATGGTGCATCGCTTTCATTTCAGGCAGGATCAGGACCTTGAAGGACAGATCTGACACGTTCAGGGATCTGTCACTGATCTCTGTTTTAAGGAGTGACCTGTAATCCATAAAATCATAATCCAGGCCAGCATTGCTTAATGTTTTCGCTGTAGCAAAACTTACATCGGGCCTGGTACCAGGAAAGGCCTGCATGGGCTCGGTAGGGTACATCAGAGCGATATCGCTGACATGGATGCCCTGGCTCATCAGATAGCTTAAACGCTCGCCATATTCCAGCCATTTTTTCATGTGCGGCCAGTAAGGCATGCGGTAATGGAAATCGGGCGGTGCCCACTCCCACCATCCGCCATGCGTGGTGTAGTAGAGGCCATGCATACAGATGAGGTTACCTCCTGCTATAAAATGGTGGTCCAGCTGCTCGGTCAGCCATTCGCCGCTGCTGCCCCAGCCCATGCTGTGAAAGGCTTCCAGCCAGGTGCGCGGACGCTTGTACAAATGCGCAACAGAACTGGATACTTTGGTCTGTATAAAGGACGAGCCCCTGGCCGGGGCATCATTTCCGGGTGCGGTATACCAGCTTTCTACACGAAAATAATCTACATAATTGAGTGGTTCCAGTCCGCGGTCCAGGTTATCTGAGCCATAAATGAGGCCGCGGCTGGCATGCCAGTTGTATATGGGTTTAAAATATCTTTCTTCGGCCAGCTCCATCAGGACATCGGCATAATCCATACGGATTTTTGGGGTGATGGCGCCAATACTTTCTTTTAAAGCGGGCAGATAGGGCAGCACGTCATAGCCTTTTATGCGGATAAACTGCTGCGCAAAATCTTCCGACCAGGTGTTCATGTCAAATGGGATGAACAACTCATCCTGGAAAAAATAGTTCATCCCTTTGCGGCCCTGGGCATCCATTTTATCTTCGAAGCGCTGAAAATAATGTTTTACCAGTTCCTTGCCATGATCGGGATGCAACATGTAGTTGTTGCTGGCCACAATGGTATACACTTTCCAGTCGCCATTGTTCGGGGCTTTAAACTGGAGATGCCCGTTTTTAACTTTTCCTTTAAGGTCGATGAAGGCTGCAGTGCCCTTTACCGGCCAGGCCGTTAGGCTGACCAGGTCTGGCGGCACCATTTTATTCAGGGAAGCCCCTGCTTTTATGGTGTCAATTTTGATGACCAGGGTGCCTTTATAAGATTTAAAACGTTCCAGGTCGCGTACCTCATCGGTAGAATAGCCGTTGCCTACCCAGCCAATGGTATAATCGTCTAAACCTACGGCCATGCCTCTTTTGGCGGCTTCTCCGGAAAACCAGTTCCAGGTTTTCCACCACTCATCAGAGTACACGGCAGGATTTCCGGGTTCTGTACGGCCATAAAGGCCGTAGCCCAGCTTTTTGTTCAGTTCGGCATCTGCGCCACGCGGATCGGTATGCAGGTAGCTGACCGCAAAACCATCCGTGGAGGACTCTTTGAGGATATCCAGCTGTTCGCTTAAGCGTGCACGGGACAGGGTATCGCCATTCCACCAGAAAAAAGGAACATTGCCATAACCCTTGGGTGGGCTGCGGAAACCTGGCCGCACATCAAAATTCGGGTCCCTGGTCGGATAGCCGCTAAACTTGGTGTCGTGCGGGAGCCCGTTCTTTTTTTGGGCAGCTGCCGGTCCGGCATGGAGTGTCAGGCCGAGCATCCCACATAAGGAGAGCATCATTACTGTGCTTTTCATTTCGTTCTGTTTAAAATAGGTTCGCTTTAATTTGCATAATCTTTGTACCTTTTTAAGGCTTCCAGATAGTAATAATCGCCATAGGTAAGTGGCACATCCACTTCGGATCCTTTGGGCATATGGCCTACCCCATGTTTCAGGATAAAGCCTCCATTGGTACCAATAATTGCTTTGTACTGCGCTGAAGAAAGTGTCCTGATCATTTTTTCGGCTGTTTTAAAGTACAGCTGTGCCTGATCTGCTTTATTGTAGCGGCACAGTTCCAGCAGGGCTGATGCCATTACCGCTCCGGCAGAAGCATCTCTTAAAGCATGGGGTATATCGGGCGCATTGAAATCCCAAAAGGGTATTTTATCTGCCGGAAGGTTGGGGTGTTTCAACAGGAACCCAGCGATGTGGTTGGCCTGCTCCAGGTATTGCCGATCTTTTGTTTCGCGGTACATCAGGGTATAGCCGTAAAGCCCCCAAACCTGGCCTCTTGCCCAGGCCGATTCATCGGCATAGCCCTGGTCTGTTCTTTTCTTTTGTACCAGACCGGTTTCCGGGTTGTAATCGATGACATGGTAAGAACTGTAATCTGCCCGGAAATGGTTTTTCATGGTGGTGTTGGCATGGGTAACAGCAATCTTATAATAGGCCGAATCGCCGGTTTCCCGGCTTGCCCAGAATAAAAGTTCCAGGTTCATCATGTTGTCGATGATCACCAGAAACTCGCCGGGTTTGGCGTCCCAGGACTGGATACAGCCCACCTTTGAATTAAACCTGCTGGCCAGGGATTTGGCGCTGGTTATTAAAATGTCTTTGTACTCCGGCTTCGGTCTGATTGCATTGGCCATGCCAAAACTGCAATACATCATAAAGCCGAGGTCGTGTGTGGTTTTGTTGTATTTTTCTTTTTCCAGTACTTTTAAGATCCTTTCGGTTTCTTTATAAAGTACGGTATCTTTTGTCTGCTCATAAATGTACAGCAGCGAACCGGGATAAAATCCGCTCACCCACCAATCAGAATTACAGGCTTCAAATTTTCCGGTAAGGGGGTAAAAGGTTTTAGGGAACTGGTTGGGCGGAAGGTTTTTCATCATCAGCTGGTATTGCTGGTCCGCATCGGCAAAACTGCGGTCGATGTTTGTTAACAATTCCGGATCTGTTTTGAAGAACGGTTCTTTTACGGTACATCCTGCTGCAATTGCAACCACAAGCAGCAGACATAAGCAGGTGTTTGATTTATTCATGGTGATGTGGTTAAAAGATCCCTGCCAGTGCGCTGTTTCCTGGCAGGGATCGGGTTTTATTTTACAGTTACATTTACTTCTCCTAAAACCACAAAAGTTTGCGGCCCGCTTACCGCCACTACTTTAAGGTATCGGGCCTGGGGCAGGCCAGGGATAGCAAAAATCTGCTCATTATTGGTCAGGCGGTCAAAATTATAGGTCCCCAGATCATTCCAGGTGGTATTATTGGTGCTTCCAAAAAACTGGACTACATTAGGTCCCCGCTCATCGGGTGTAGCTTGTACCCACCTCCATAAACTTACCGTTTTAAGGCTGCGTACAATGCCCAGATCGACCGTAATGTGGTGCGGGTACCTGGATGTGGTAGCCTGGGTAACCCAGCGGGTGGCCGGATTACCGTCGATCATATTTGCTGGGATACTCAGGTTATTGGCATCAGGGTTCTGGGAAGAAAAATCGATTACTTTCCATTCGGCCTTGTTCAGCAAAAAGCTTTCGACCAGCTGGTCGTTGGTGTACAGCGGATCAATTGCAGTAGCGCCTAAATGCTGGGTCCTTAATTTATAGCCGGTTTCGAGTTTGTAATCGGTTAGCTGTAAACTTAGGGTACCGGGTAAAACGCTTACGGTTTTCTGGGCACCCCCCGTGGTGGTGTACTCCACTTCAGATTTGACAATGGTACTGCCCGGAAGGGCCGGCTCGAACTGCAGGCTAAGGGTGTTCGCCAGGTTAAAGGTGGAAGATTGCACCACCCGGTTCAATAAAGTGGAACGGTAGCGTTCGCCCCAGGCATCGCCGGAAACCTCTACAGGTACGGAGGCATGGCCAGCGGCATCATAGGTTCTGATGATGAAACTATAATAGTTTTCCGGAAGATTAGTTACCGTATAACTGATCAGCTCCTGGTTTGCAGGTATGGGTACCTCTGCCGAATCGGTATAATTGTTCCAGAAGATCCTGGCTTTGACTACTTTAGGATCAGAGCCGCGCAACCAGGAAACCTGCACCTTGTTCAGGCCTGATTTGGTGTCGGGTGAAGTGGCTTTTCCAGGGTAAATTTTCCCGTTAGGAACCACATATTGCGCATAGGTACTGTCCATCTTTTTACAGGCTATAAAACTACAAACACCTGATAACGCGATTGATAAAAATATCTTGGTTTTCATATTACAGCTTAATTATAATTTCCCCCAAAAAGTGATTTCTGCGATAGTAACCTGTCCGGTACCGCCCCAGGTTTCGGTTGTTTTAAAACGCAGGTAGCGATATGCCGGAGGGGTATCCGGCATTTCAAAGTCTTCGCCGTTTGTAAAGCCGTAGGCATTGTCTTCTGCCGTTACACTGACCCCGCCTGAAGGTTTAAAAGAATCAAATTTACCGATCAGTGTCCAGGATGCCCAGCTGCCATCTGATGCCGGCGCATTGGAGCCCCAAAGCTCAAATGATTTTACACATGCCCCAACGTAAGTATATGGAGGTGTGCGCTGATGTGCTTTCATGCGGCTCAATACCACAGGTACTTTCAGGTCAACGGTGAACCATTGGGGTATGGGGGTATTGTTGTTGGAAGCATAAATGCTCAGGTTAACCAGCCCATCCCAGATATTGGCCAGTACATTGGTACTTAAAGCAGGCTGGTCGGTAGGTAAAACATAATTGGCAAAAGGTTTGGGTACCCTTTGCTCAAACAGAGGCGTCAGATCTTTAACAATAGCCAGTGATTTATTGCCCCAGCGGTCTCTGAGGTATACAGAAAACTTCTTGGGTGTGGCCGATAAACCCCTTACCGAGAAGGAACCTGCGGCAGATTTGGTATAAAAAGTTTGTAATGGACGGAGCAAACCATTCCCGGTAGTATCCGCATCCAATACAATAGCCAGGTTGGCCTGCAAATCATTCTTTAACCTCACCTTTACCCCACCAAAGCCGGCTTCTATGCTGAGCGCGTTATAAGCCAGCTCCACTGGTGGCGCCAGAGGTTTGATCTTCACAATCGCAGGAGCGGATTCTTTTTCATTCCGGCCTACACTGATGATCTTTACCTCATATTCTTTAGTGTCGCCAAAGCCTTCCAGTTTTAAGGTATCGGTATAAATGGACGATTTGGTTTCTTTAAAAACCCCTGGCTGAATTTCATACACTGCTTTTACATAAGCAAGGTTCGCATCTGAATTGAGCTTATAAGTTATATTTGCCCCACCAGGAGTGTTTTCATGTTTAAAATCAGTTACCTGCTGAGGGGCAGCTGCATTTGGATCCGAATGATCTAACCTTGGATCTTCTTTACAGCCCTGCATGCTGATGACGCTCAGGAAGGTAAAGATCATGTACAATATTTTTTTCATCACTTATTTATTTTATTCGTGAATTACCAACCTATGTTTTGCACCAGGTTCCTGTTGTTTAAAATGTTATTGTCGCGGATGGGCCAGAAATAATCCTTTAATCCAAACCTTGGAGAAAAGATCAGTTTTTTGCGATAGTACAAACCGGATGTAGCTTGTTCGATATCCCAGCCCTGTACCGGTTTTACATATTCCTGAGGGGCTTCTTTCCATCTTCTCAGGTCCCAGAAACGGGCACCTTCAAATGCCATTTCAATTAGCGTTTCCCTGTGGATAATGGCCCTTAAACCGGGTTGTGTCAGATGCTTGCCTTTATTGTTGGAATAGGTAGACCAGGATAGTTCTACGGTTTGTAAACCAGCCCTTTCCCGCACCAAATTGATATATTTATATGCTTCGGCGTCTGGCCCGTTTTTTTCATTTAAGGCTTCGGCATACAACAGGTACAACTGGGCCAGTCTGAAGATCGGCCATGGATAATTGTTAATGCTGTAATCACCGGAAGATGCGCCCTGGGTATTTTGGAAATGCACATATTTTTTGATAAAGTAACCGGTTACCGAACCAAAATCTGCTTTTCCTTTACCATTTGGCTGTCCTTTTTTGGCAGATACATAATAAGTGCCTGTAGGTACGGCATCGTTATAATATCCTTGTCCGTACCACACGCCACCATCAAAACCGAGGTTGGCATAAAAACGGGGTTCCCGGTCAAAATTGGTAGCCGAAGTTTCATAGTTCAGCTTGATGTAACGCTGATCAGCAGCTGTACCTGCTTTGATCGCAGGCTGGTTTACATTCCAGCTGGGATCTTCCTCTATGGGTATTCCGTTCTTGCTGTAAAACATGTCTGCAATTTTTAAGGGCGGAGCAAGTTCATAACCAATCACAGAGTTGTCCTGATAGCGAAAATCGACATTCGGGGTAGCGATCAGTTGTGTAGCTGCGGAAAGACTCTGGCTGTTTGCCCAGATGATCTCTGGGTTCCATCTTTCTGTAAATGCATTTCTGATGCTCAGCTGCTGCACAATCTGATCGGTAAGTACCGAGGCGGAACTGGCCCTGTCAAATTTGTACAAGCGATGTCCTGCTGCCTCGGCAACGGTTATGGCTTCTTTACAGGCTTGTGCGGCATCGCTCCAGCGGTTAGCCGAAAACTGCTGGTTGAACAGTTGGGTACCATCCGGATTTTTCAGGGTGGCCTGCTCTGAGTTGCCGTTAAAGAGCGGGCTGGCAGCCGTTACCATCACTTTTGCTTTTAAGGCATAGGCAATGGGTTTGGTAATCCTGCCCAGCATTTTTACAGGATCAGCGACTACCGGTTGCAGATCGTCTTTTGCCTCATCCAGCAGTTGTACGATGTAGGCAAAACATTCATCTATCGGTTCCCTAGAAATTTTTACGGTAGAGATGTCCATTTCTACAGGCAGGTTTTCTTTGATCAATGGGATCGGACCATACATTCTGACCAGGTAAAAATGGTAGTAAGCCTTCAGAAATTTCACTTCTGCAATCCATTGTGCCCTTTCTTCTTCCTTCAGGTCGGGTACTTTCCCTATATTTTCCAGGAAAATATTACAATCCCGCAATGCCCTGTACAGGTTTACCCAAATGCTATAGGTATCTGTAGGGCTGTTGCTGTCGGCGATGGGGTTAACGGTAGCCTGACGGCCCATGGCAATGTTGAATATCCGGTGGTTAAACGTTGGTTTTGGCGGCCCGTCAATTGCCCAGACCTCATCGCCGCCAAGAATAGAAGGGTCAAGGTCAAGATTTCCGTCTTTAGGCATATAAGAATAGCAGGTATACAGATATTTCTCTGCCTCGGCCCGCATGGTGAAGGAGTTGTCTATGGTGGCAATGTTATCTGGAATAATGTCCAGATATTTTTTGCAGGAGCTGAATGCAGAGAAAAAAATAAGGACAGCTACCTTCAGGCACCAGTTTCCTTTTCTTAAATATTTCATGTCGTACATATAAATAGCTATTAAAAAGTTAAGTTGAGGCCAAAGTTGAAGACCTTTTGCAGGGGATATCCCAGGCCATTACCGGCCATTTCCGCATCCCATATCTTAAATCTACTGAACATCAGCAAATTGGTTGCGCTGGCATAGATGCGGAAGTTGGACGCCTTGATCCGCTCTACCAATCCTTTCGGGAAGGTATAACCGAGCTCGACCTGTTTGAGCCTTAAAAAGGCCGCGTTCCGCATAAACCAGGTGCTGGTCTGGTTGTTGTTGGCATTCGGGGTATTGCTTAACCTGGGTAAAGTAGCATAGACATTTCTGTTTTCTTCTGACCAATAGCTGTCGGCATAGGCCTGCAGCAACTGGTTCATAAATACCCTTCCACTAATTGGTTCTGTGGTGTTCGGATAGGTATAAGATACAAACGGAGCCGTTGCCGCAGGATCAATCCAGAACGATTCGTTGCCCGAACCTTGTGCAAAAGCAGAAATATCAAACTTTTTATAACTTAAAGAGAATCCGAAGCCGTAAACCACTTCCGGAACATTAGGGTTACCAATGGGCACCATATCAGCTTCGTTCACTTTTCCATCTCCATTCAGATCGGTATATTTGATGTCTCCTCCACCATATTGCCCGCCAAACTCCTGGCGTGGTGAATTGGCGGCCTCCTGATCGTCTACAAACAGACGCTCTGCGATATAACCAAAGACTTGGTTTAAAGAATTGCCTACCCTGTATTTCCAGGGTTCTGCATATTGTGGTTCTTCATAAACGTCATATTTGCTGGTGGCATAAGTAAGGTTTCCACGTACAGAGAGCCAGAGATCCTTGGACCAGGCGTGCTGCATATCCAACGCAATATCTACGCCACGTCCGCTGGCTTTACCTACGTTAGACCTGGAAACAGAGGACAAGCCCATGGTATTGGGAATGGATGTACGGGTCATCAGTATATTGTCCCGCTTTTCGGTAAAATATTCTGCAACGATATTGGCTTTGCCCAGCAGGCTGAGTTCCATAGCTACATTTTGCTTGGTTGCGCGTTCCCAGGTGATGTTTGGATTGGCATATCTGTTCACCACCACCCCGTTTTTTATCTCATTGAGGTCCCTTCCAAAAACGCCTCTCCGGCCGGCATTGTCGAGGTCGGTATTAGACAGGTAGAAAAACCTGTCATTGATATTCCCGATCTGATCGTTACCTACCAAACCGTAAGTATAACGGAACCTGAGGTTGGTGATTATATTTGTTAGCGGTGCAAAGAATTTTTCGTTAGAGGCACTCCAGGCCAGACCGGCTGAAGGGAAGAAGCCAAACCTGTTGTTTTCAGCAAAGCGTTCTGTGCCATTGTAACCAAAGTTAAACTCCGCAAAATACCTTCTGTCGTAGGCATAGGTTGCACGGCCCGAAACACCCAGGTTCCTGGAAGGAAGGGATTGAAAGATATCCTGGGCATTTGCCCCCCCAAGGCTTTCCCTGGCAATCATCACCAGTAATCCACCGATTTCATGTTTTTTAGCAAAAGCACGGCTATAATTAACGGTAGATTCAAAGTAAAAGGTCGAATTCAGCGATTTAGGCAGTTCTGCAAAACCCAGGTACTCTTTACCTGTAGTGTTGGCCAATGAAATGCTGTATTGGTTGGCAAGCAGGTCATAGCCGCCCAGCTGATAATAAAAAGGGTTGTAGGCTCTTGAGTAGCTGAAGTTGGAGGTACGGGTTAGATTGACCATGGCCCTTGCGGAAAGTCCTTCGGTAATGGCATTCAGGCCTTGCTTCAGCTCAAACTGCGCCAGCATTTGCGACCGGCTTTCATCGCGGTAGCCCCTTACCATATCTGCATAGGGATTGATGTAGTTATTGCCAAAAGCATTTCCGAACATGATGTGTTTGACAAAGGAGTGGTCTGCATCTATAGGATAATAGGCCGGAAAAAGCACCGGGTTAGACCGCATGACATTTCTATACATCGTAGTACCGCTTTCTATAGGCCCGTTATAATCATCAAAATTTCCGCTCAGCCGCACTATCAGTTCGGTTGATTTGGTCAGGTCTATGTTGACGTTAGAACGCAGGGAATAACTTTTAAAATCGATGTTGTTGTTAAAGTTGTTCCTGTTGTCGACCTTAAGCAAGCCGTTATCCTTGCTGAATGCGCCGGCCACATAATACCGGGCCACAGTACCGCCACCGCTTACGTTCAGGTTGTACCGCTGGGTATTTGCATAATCTTTAAACAGCATTTTACGCCAGTCGTTGGCCGGAAAAATAAGGGGGTTAACGCCATTGGCTGTATTTTCTATTTTATCTTCAAGATACGGGATTGGCGTAAGGGCGTTCCGCGTTGCGGTAGCTTCATTGGCCAGTTTCATATAAGTAACCGGATCGGCAAGCTCCACATCGCTGGTTGAACTACTGGCCGAGTTTTCTACTCTTAAAGAAACTTTTGCCTTACCGGCAACCCCTTGTTTGGTGGTAACCAGGATGACGCCATTCGCACCGCGGGCACCGTATAATGCCGTAGCAGTAGCGTCCTTCATGATGGAAAAGGTGGCAATATCGTCTGTTTGCAACCTGGCCAGATCTGTTGTGGTCAGTTCAATGCCATCGATCAGGATCAGGGGTTTGGTATTGGTACCAAAGGTGGTAATTCCCCTTACGAAGAAATCTGCATTGTCTGCTCCTGGCTCCCCGCTTCGCTGATAGGCGATAACACCTGCAACCCTGCCGGCCAGTGCCGTAGTGAGGTTACTGGAAGGAACCCGCAGTTCTCCTGGCTTTACTGTAGTAATTGAGCCAATTACGCTTTCCTTTTTTTGCACGCCAAATGCCACTACCGAAACTTCGTCCAGGGCATTTTTTGGATTGGGCAGTAATTTTACGTCCAGCGTTTTTTTATTGCCGATCGGGATTTGCTGGCTGATGTACCCGATATAGGAAAAGACCAGTACTTCGGTATCCCTGTTGACCTGAAGGGTATATTTCCCGTCTGCGCTGGTCACAGCTCCGCGTTCGGTTCCCTGTACTTTAACGGTTGCACCGGGTAATGCTTCACCTGTTTCATCGAAAATGGTTCCGGTTATGACACGCTGGGCAGTTTGCCTGTATGTATTGGTATGGTTGGTAGTACTGTTAAAAACTTCCTGCTTTTTTGTATGGAGGGCATACACCGAAATGGTGCTGCACATCAGGATACAGGCAAGAAGAATAGGTATTTTTTTCATGTTGTATAACTTGGTTAAGTGTTATTGTTCACGAAAACAGAGGTTTGTCTGGTTTTTCTCTTTTCGTTATGAATTCATTTCCTTTGCTTCCATACGCTACAGCGCATTAAAGTTGATCTGTGGTATTGATTAAATCATAGGCTTTTCCTTTCCTGGTTTTTCGTTTTTTAAAATGTATCAAAGAATTTTATCATCAGCTGGAAATAATTTTTAAACGCGGTTAAAGGGAGCGTTTCGGCTTTATCATAGATATCGTGATAGGCCTGTATCCCACCCAGGGTATAGATGAAAAAAGAAGGTACGCCTTGCTGGTAAAAAGGGCAGTGGTCACTTTTACAGGCTTCATCTCTGATCTCTACTTTTGGTACCAGCTGGTATTTGGTGTTGAGCTGCGACAGCTGATCGAACTTGTTTCTGAAAATGGTTCCGTTGACCACCTTAATGCCTTCTTCGCCGGTACCGGCCAGGTCAAAATTGACCAGGAACCTGATCTTTTTTAAATCGATAAGCGGGTTTTTCACAAATGCCCTGGAACCCAGCAGGCCAATCTCCTCGCCCGAAAATGCAATAAATACGGTATTGTATTTGGGCTGATGCTGCGCATAATAACGGACCATATTGAGCATAAAGGTGGTTCCGCTGGCATTGTCGTTTGCGCCGGGAAAGTAAACTTTGCGGCCCAGCATGCCCAGGTGATCAAAATGAGCGGTAATGACCAGGGTAGAATCTGAACCAGAGTAGCCTTTGATCATTCCGGCTACGTTGCGGGTCTGGTAGTCTGGTCTCAGTTTGCTGTCCAGATCTATGGTAATGGTTTGAATGGAACCGGGATCAAGCCCCTGCTTATTTACTTGTATAACTGGTCTTGGATTTTGATAGGTTAAGGTGGTCCAGGTCAGTTTCTCGGTGGTAAAAATAACCAGGCCCTTAAAATGCAGTTTTTCGCTGCTGCGCAAAGCCCTTACATGGGCAGAAATGGTTCTTTGTTCTGCTGTACTTTCTTTACCGGCATCCCGGTTATCAAGCAGGATGAAGGATGTTGCAGCCTGACGGATCAGGTCTTCAAATTTTTCCGGGGTATTGATCCCTGCCCTGTTCACGGGGATTACGTTAAATTTCCCATGGATAGCCGGACTGGTCGCATCAACCAGGTAATCTGCCGCTGTTTTGAGTTTGGTGTTGTTGAGCTTTACGGCTACTTTACCTGGAAAAGTATTGACGGAAAGTTCAAAATCCTGGAAATAAGAGCCTTTGTTTAAGGGGATAAGTCCCGATTTTTCAAACTCCTTCGCGATAAAGGCTGAGGCAATCTGGTCACCTTTCGCCACATATCCCCTGCCTTTGAATGCCGGGGAACTTAAGGTTTTGATGACTTTCCGGGAATAATCCATATCCTGTGCCCCGGCATGAAACGCAGGTGTCAGCAGGCTGAACAGAGATAAGGTGAGTATTTTTTTCACTTGCATAAGCTTTGGATTAAGGAATAGAATGATCAGCTGGCATGTTTACACCGTTCCATAGCTTTTTTGAGGTCCAGTCGGCCGGGGCACCAGTCCAGAACACATCGCTGGCAGGCAAACCCAGGGGCAACAAGCCCACACTGCAGAGGTACAGGCTCCCGGTAGACATGTAATATTCGCCCATATCAATCTGGTGACCACAAAAGCCTATGGTCAGCCAGCCATTTTTATCAAATGTACCCGGGGCTTCGATCATCCGTTTAATGACCAGCGACATGGCCCCTCTTACCTGTGCGGGGTTAATTGCCGGCGGTAATTTGGACATCAGCGCAACCTGTGCCAGTGCCTGCAAGGCCCCGAAACGATAAACCAGCGACCTGCCGACAGGTGGAAACGTGCCTTCAGGGGAAATGCTGCGTTCCTGGATATCGGCGTACCTTGCGGCCCTTTCCAGGATGGTCTGGTACATTTCCTGTTTTTCCAGGCCCTTATCGACCATTGTTTTGACAATGTCGATGAGCATGGGATGTATGACAAAACTGTTGTAGTAATCGAAATGGAACTTTGGCCCATCGCCATAGATGCCATCGCCCTTATACCACTCTTCCAGTTTTTTTATGGCGTAATCGATGCGTACCGAATCCCCATCGTCACCTATACGCATTAGAAAGGTCTCTATCATGGCCATAAAAAGCAGCCAGTTGTTGTAAGTGGGTTTAATGTTGCGGGTAGATTTGAGGGCATTGATGACATTGGTTTTGGTTGCCTCGTCTAAGGGTTCCCAGAGTTGTTTGGGTGCCCTGATGAGTGCATGTGCTAAAAATGAAGCATCTACCAGTGCCTGTTCGTATTTTTGCGAGGTAAACTGCATGAAATCCGGAGAGGAAGGATCGACCGCGTGCGCAAGGCTTTTACGGGCGAGCAGGATGTATTTTGCCCGGAGTTTTCCTTCTGCTGTCGGATCGGGGCCCAGCTCCAGCCAGGGGGCCATGCCGGCCATCAAACGGCCAAATGCTTCGAGGTAAGTGACCTTGCTCCTGTCAAATTTACTGGATGGGTTCACTTCTACGGGCATCTCTATTTTAAGCCGGCCCCTGCTCAGACTTTCCAGTACCGGATCGGCTATTTTTGTGAGCACATAGATCCAGTATTTCCGGCTTTCGGCATTTTTTTTCTGCATACCTGCAGGATTTTCGGGAGTGGCTTGCGCGGCAGCTGCAGGCAAACCCAATCCCATCAGGGCTGCAGGTGGTACTAATGATAAGAATCGGCGCCTGTACATCTTGATCGGTTTAGGTTATTTGGTTAATTGCAGCTTAACGGTTTGGAGTTCCTCAGAATTTGGCCCCATCATTACGCTGAAGCTGCCGGCCTCGGTGATCCATTTCCCATCTTTCCAGAACTCAAGCGAACGGGAAGAAATCGGGAGGGAAACTTTTTGGGTTTCGCCCGGGCGCAGGCTGATGCGTTTAAACCCTTTCAATTCTTTGATCGGCCTTGCCAGTGAAGAAACATCATCGCGAAGGTACAGCTGTACAATTTCATCGCCGGCCATTTTACCAGCATTGGTTATCTCCACCTCGGCAAAAATGGTTTCTTTATCATTCATGGTACTTTTTGACAGCTTTAGGTTTCCGTACCTGAATTGCGTATAGCTGATCCCGTAGCCAAATGGATAGGTAGCCCCTTCGGTCGTTCCCCACATCATCCTTGGCCTGCCGGGAATCAAGGTATTGTAAAATGCAGGTACCTGCCCCACATTACGGGGAAAAGTAACGGTCAGTTTCCCGGATGGATTGATGTCACCAAACAGGGCTTCTGCGATGGCAGTTCCTGTTTCCTGGCCCAGAAACCAGCCATCTAATATGGCCGGCACATGATCTTTAGCCCATTGAATAGCAGCAGGACGACCATGCAGTAAAACGAGCACCACAGGTTTACCTGTTGCCATGATGGCCTGCATCAACTTATCCTGGTGGCCTGGCAAAGTGATGTCATCACGGTCTACGTTCTCCATCACGGTTTTATCGTCATCACCCAATACCAGGACGCATACATCAGCTTGTTTGGCTATGGCAACCGCTTCAGTAATCTGCGCATCATCAGGATGCTGTATATCAGTTCCTTTTGCATACAGCACGGTTGCATTTTTGCCCACTGCGGTTTCAATGCCTTGTTTTACGGTGATGAAATGTTTGGGCTGCTGGGTAGAATAGGTGCCTAAACGGATGGTATCGGCATTGGGGCCTATTACGGCTATCTTTTTGAACTGGTCCTTTTTAAAAGGCAGCAGGTTGTTGTTTTTCAGCAGGATGAGACTTTTACGGGCTGCCTCGAGTGCCAGGGCATCATGTGCGGGATTGTTTAATACGGTTTTATAGTTTGCCCTTGGGCTGGACAATGAACCATCTATCTGCGAAAAGAATACATCGGCATTTACATCTGCATCTTTCGTGCCTTTCTGCAGTTCGGTCATTTCTTTACCCAATGGGTTTTCTTCTTCATCCAGGTGGAGGGCGATCTTAAATTCCAGCACTTTCCGAACGGCATCGTCCAGTAGTTTCAGCGGAACCTTTCCACTTTTTACCCCAGCAACAAGTGGCGGGCCATACATTCTTTTATCTGCCCAGGTTTGTTTAAAGGCCAGTTCGGTATGTACGCCTGCTTCCAACGCTTTTCTGATGGTCTCCTCCCGGGTTTCGGTTGCGAACAAACGGTCTTGTACCCACCTCAGGTCGTTGTTGTCAGAAACACCAAGGCCGTTAAAGCCATACTCTTTTCTGAACACATCGTTTAAAGTATAGGTATTGATGTGGCAGGGTACACCATTTAAGGTATGGTGGGCCGGCATCACCGAACCTACCTGGGCTTCTTCTACCGCAGCCCGGAAAGGCGGGAGATGGACTTCATGTAAACTGCGCAGGGAAATTTCGACCGCAGCGCCGTTGGCCCCAAGCAGGGGTTCGCTATCGGCCACAAAATGTTTGGCGGTTGCCACCACACGGTCTTTACCGAAGCGGTCTTTGCCACGGCCCTGTAATCCATTGATAAAAGCCACACCGATTTTACTGACCAGGTAAGCATCTTCGCCATAACCTTCTTCAAAGCGCCCCCAGCGTGCATCGCGCAATACCCCAAGCATTGGGGTATAACAATGGTGTATGCCTAAAGCCCTGGCTTCTTTTGCGATCACGGTAGATACCCTTTCTACCAGTGAGGGATCCCAGGAACTGGCTATAGAGATGGCCTGCGGAAAAGAGGTGGTTCCGGCAGCCACTACTCCGTGCAGGCATTCGCCGGCCTGCATATGGGGAATATTTAATCTTTTATTGGCATTGGGGTAAAAAGAGGCCAGCTGATGTGCTTTTTCTTCTAAAGTCATCTTACTCAGCAACTGCTCCACTTTTTGACGTTCTTGCTGGGTTAAGGGAATATAACCGCTTTTTTCCTGTGCCCGGGCATTTAAAAGCTGCAGACCTGTAAAGAAGAATAGTATAAATTGGATTAACCTCATAAGCATTTATTTTTGCAATGGATTGCGAAAAAAGAATAAACTGCGCAGGGAATACCTGCACAGTCTGTATTGTGTGTATGTGTTTAAAAATTAGTAGCCTGGATTGTTAGGCATCAAGGCACCTACGTTCCGATCTATTGCATTTTGTGGAATAGGCATCAGGTTATTAAAAGTCTGAACAGATTCCTGAGCACGCTCATAACCGTATTTCTTTGTACGTTCATAGAGTTTGCCCAACCTGGTCAGGGTCATCATCCGGAATTCTTCCCCATACAGTTCCCTGGCGCGTTCATCCAGGATATAATCGATATTTACATCAGCTGCTGCAACAATAGGTGCCTTGGCACGTCTCCTTACTACATTCAGGTCATCTGCGGCAAGGTCAGCTCTAGACTTGCCCAGATAGGCTTCTGCTCTCAGAAAGTAGGTTTCAGGTAAGCGGATCAAATAGAAGTCCCTTACATAACCATTATCCGGTTTCTGTGCAATGTGCTTATCGGTTCCGAATTTGGCCCAGTTTGGATATACATAAATCATCGTATCATCACGTGTGGTAAGGAAAGATTTAGGGATAATATCTCCTTTTTTAAAGCTGCCAACATTAGCTGCGAAATAGTATTTGCGCTTAATATTGGTTTCATTATTGCGGATATCGGTACCTGCATTTTTCCAGATGGTATAATTGGTATAATTGGTAGGGCGGCAATAAGCAACTCCACGGCCGGTACTATCCTGTGCTACGTTGTTGTAACCGGCTTTAACCAATCCCCAGTAGTTACACCACATCATCCTTTCAATTAATGGACGTCCGGCGTACTGCGTGCCACCTATAACTGCTGCCCCTGTCGATGTCTGTTCGAACTGCGCGACAAAAATACCTTCACTATTACCAGTTTGTCTGTTCTGGTTGCCCATTACAAACAAGTCGTAATAATAATCCTTATCGGCTTCGGAACTTCTGGCACCAAAGCGGGCATTGACTAATGAATAAGCGCCATCAGTTCCATCAATTACCCTGGTAGCAGCCGCAATAGCACCGTCATAATCTTTAAGGCAAATGTTTACCTCCGCTAAAACATGGTCTGCAGCAGCGCGAATCACCCTGCCAGGACTTGTTGTGGTTAAAGGCAGGTTTGCCCGGGCAAACTCCAGGTCTTTTTTGGCAAAGGTCCATACTTCTTCCCTGCTGTTTCTTACAAAATCTATCTTAGCATTATCAACCGGTTTATCAACAATGGGTACACCGCCATACATATTGGCCAGGTTACGATAGGCAAAACCTCTGAAAAAATAACCTTCAGCCAGCGTTTCATTCTTTTGCGCATCATTTACCCACAGTACACCGGGCCTGGACGCATTTTCAATTAAGGTGTTGGCATCTCTGATGATGGAGTACTGCAGGTTAAACCAGTCTTCAGAAAAAGGTTCGCGGGAAGTTACCAGTCCCCAGTTGTTATATTTGGCTGCATCGTCCCGGGGATCAAAAGCCACATCTGTTCCCAGCCCAAGTATAAAAGCTTCATGGGTAAGATCCGCCGTGTTGTACATTAGCTGTATAGAGCGGTACATATTTGCGCTTAAGGCGTCAAACTGGGCCTTATTGGTATAAGCTGTTTCTGTATTCAACCTGTCTTTCAAAGTTTCTTTTAAAAAGGCATCGTCTTTACACGAACTGAGCAGCATCATTCCTGCTGTTGCTGCGATTATAATATTTTTATATGATCTCATAGCTATAGTGTTTATTAAAATCCAAGGTTTAGTCCAAAAGATACGGTCCGCATTAAAGGGTTGGAGATATTAACGCTGCCATTCGAAGAGCCCCCGTTTCCACCGATCTGAGCGCCATTTGCAGGGTCTAGTCCTGTCCACCCTGTTAAAGTGATCAGGTTTGTTCCGCTAACATAAACTTTAAGGTTATCTACTTTAAGCTTCTCGGTAATGGTTTTAGGGAAGTTATAGCTTAAGGATGCGGTCTGCAGTCGAACAAATGTTCTTGATTGATAAAAACCATACAGATAGGTATTCGCATAATTTGGTCTCGGATATTTGTTGTTTTCCCTGTCAGGCATCCAATAAGGCAGATCCAGCCAGTTTCCTGCTGTAGGTAAGGTAGCACCGGTAAACTGACCCCTTAAATTGGTAGAACTGAAGAAATTGTTTTTTCCACCGCCTACAATAGCGTTGACGCTAAAGAACAACTGGAAGTTTTTATAGCTGAAGGTATTTGAAATGTTAAAATTGAAATTTTCTTTTCCATATCCAACTACCGATTTATCTGCCTCATTAATTATCCCATCATTATTCAGGTCACGGATCTTCAAATCTCCAGGAAAAAATAGCTGCCCTCCACTGGCTGTTCTGTACTTGGCGATGTATTCTGCATCAGAACTTTGAACAATCCCATCTACGGTATAGTCAAAATTTGCACCAAGCGATTTCCCTATAAAGAGACCATTTGCAATATCATCATCTTCCTTACCATCTTTATTTACATCCAGTCCATATAAACTTACCAGCTTATTTCTGTTCAGCCAGAAGCTGACACCTGTACTCCAGTTAAACCCACGCTCTGATTGTATGTTAACAGAATTTAAGGAAATCTCTATCCCCTTGTTACGTACTTCACCTGTGTTCGCTTTGATGCTGCCGAAACCTGTAAAGTAAGGGAGTGCACGTGTTAACAATTGATCATATGTTTTAGTGGCATACCCATCGATATTACCCGAAAGTCTGTTGTTAAATAATTGGAAATCTATACCAAAATTGAAACCTAATGTGGTTTCCCAGCTATATTGACGATTGGCAAGATTCGCAGGGGTACTGGTTGGGGTGGTAACATTTCCAAATACGGTATTATTAGTCCCGTTTGTAAAGGCAATCGTTTGATAAACTGTACCTGCCTGACTACCCAGCTTGCCGTAAGATCCCCTGATCTTAAGATAATCCACAAACGAGTTGTTTTTCATGAAATCTTCTTCAGAAAGAGCCCACGCTACCGAGGCACTAGGAAATGACCCCCATTTATTATCTTCGCCAAAAGCAGAGTTCGCATCTTTTCTATAAGTAAACGTAGCATAATATTTTTGCTTGTAATTATATGCCAGTCGTCCAAAATAACCTACATTTTTGATGTCCCCCAGCTCAGTCTTGCCATCTTTTGTGGTAGCCAGATGAAGACCATTATATCCAAGTACGGTAGTTCCCGCTTTTGCGAAGTCTGCACCACTGAACCTGGTAAGCTGAGTAGAGGAATAATCCCTGGTATATCCTAAAAGTGCATCGATATTGTGGACGCCAAAAGACCGCGTATAAGACAATAAACTGTTGATCAGCCATGAATTTTCCTGTTCGGTGGAGCGGTAACCATTTGTAGTAGATAAGAACTGCAGCGGGTTCGCCACATTTGCAGGAAGCAAGGTATTTACTTCACCAAATTCATGGTGAAAATAACCGAGCTCACTGGTGGCTTTGTTGCCTGTAGCTTCAAAGCGATAGTTTAATCCTTTTATAAATGGAACTTTCACATTTACAAAACCAGTTCCTCTTATATTATACTGCTTATTCAAATCATCATCATACATTCCGGGGAACAGCGCGTTGGTTGGGTTTCCCCAGAAAGGATTAAATAAAGAGGTGCTTCCTGAAGGATATCTTTGCAGGATCTGATCATCTGTCCCTTCAAGATATTTATAACTAAAAGGAGACATATAAGTAGCCATGTATAAGTTGGGCGAAAAACCTGAAAAGTCTCGTGAAGAGTAATAGGCATTTGCACCGTACGATAACCAGTCCGTAATGGTATTCTCCAATTTAAGCGTAAGATTGGGCTTGGTAAATTTATCATTATACAATACTCCTTTCTGGTCCAGAAAACCAGCAGAAAAATAGTAATTCAGCTTTTCTGTTCTTCCTGACACATTCATCTCATAATTCTGAACCGGAGCATATTGGGTAATTTCATCCATCCAATTCAATTCATGACCTTCATTATAGGCTTTGAGTTCTAATGGAGTAAGCACTTTGGTAATGTCGCTGATGTCCTGACCGCGGATAGACAGATTGTCTTTTCTCCATTGTAGGAAACTCTCCCCTGATTTCATTTTGGGAACACGCGTCCAGTTTTGGATACCATAATAAGTACCGAAATTTATCTGCGGTTTATCTGTTTTTCCACGTTTGGTGGTAATGAGCACCACTCCATTCTGAGATTGGGATCCATAAATGGCTGCAGCACTGGCGTCCTTGAGGATATCGTAGGTAGCCACATCATTCATATTAATTTCATTGAGGTCGCCGTTAAAGATAACACCATCCAACACAATTATCGGCGAGCCACCAGCAATGGAATTCTGTCCCCTTACGACTATATTTGGTGTAGCACCTGCCGCTGTAGAAGGACCAACATTGATACCTGGTGTGCCTTGAATAGCTTCCAGTACATTCATGAATGGCATAGAAGATTTAGGCCCTTCATCAAACTTAATGGTAGTAATGGCACCGGTCACATCTTTACGCTTCTGGGTACCGTAGCCAATTACCACAACGTCATTCAGCTGGTTTGATGAAGGCACAAGGGTAATATTGATCTTGGTCCGGTTATTTACTTTTACTTCCTGGGAAACATAACCCAGATAGCTAACTGTCAATGTTGCATTACTCTCTGTGGTTAAGGAGTAATTTCCGTTGGCGTCGGTAACAGCACCGCCACCTGCAGAGCTTTTGATGGTTGCACCAATAATCGTTTCACCAGTTTCATCCATCACTTTACCGGAGATGGTAATTGGTGCAAGCATTTTTTTTGCTGCTACAGCTTTACCGGAGGCCACCAGTAAGACTATAAAAACAGAAGCAAGCAACATTTTTGTAACCCTAAGGTTTAAAAGGTTACAATTTAATAGTTTGAGTTTTGTCATACTTCATGAATTTAGGTTGGTTAAAAGATTCTATTTGGTTCTATTTTGCAATCGATTGCTTTTTGATCAGTTTGCTTTTCTAAAAAGCCAATCCAGGTATAAGTGTGCGAACACGTAATTACACCATATTGCTTACACAAACATAATAAAATATTAATGTGTGCGAACACAATTTTGAAATTATTTTTTATTACCGGTTTTTTGTTGTTATGTTTGGCTACAGCGTTTTTCGATTTTCAGCTCAGCTGAGCGTTTAAATATAGGAGCAACCTGTACCCGGAAATGCTTAAAAGCAGCCAAATTGCAAAACCAAAAATAAACCAGCTGATTTATTTAATAAATCAAAAATTATGAAACCATTAAGAGCAAACACTCACAAACAGTAATGAATATTGCTCATGATAGCTTCATCACCATTAAAATTATATACAGATGAAAAAACTGCTATTCTCCACTTTGATGCTGATCGCTCCATTTGTTCAGGCACAAAACAAAGACAAACTGTTACATGCCATTGATATTGATGCCATACGTGAAACCAAGCTGACCGGTTATATCGGATTGGCGCCTACCGTGATGTCGAAACCTGCAGCAACGACACAGGTAACTGCCCTGCTCAAAAAATTTCCAGGCAAAAAATATTTCACTTTTCCTGAAAGCAGAGAAAATTCTATCCGCCTGCTGGATAGCCTGCCAGAAAAATGGACAAACTACTCGGCAGCTGACCTGGTTTCATTTAAAGGAGCAGCCCAACCAGGAGAGTATTATGTATTTCAGGTTGGCGTTTATGGAGGAGCTCAGCCTTTAAAAAATATAAAGGTCCGCTTTTCGCCTTTAAGCAACGGCAATGGCCAGTCTATTAAAGAGGTAACCTGTTTCAACTCGGAAGGGGTCTCTTTTAAAGGAGAAAAGTTTTCCAAATCACTGCAGCTTGATCCGAAAAAAGTACTACCGCTTTGGTTTGGCATACAGGTACCGGAAGATCATAAAGGTGTATATAAAGGTACCGTGGAACTGAAGCCGGAAGGTTTGCTTGCTACGTTAATCCATGTAACCATAGAAGTAAAGGGAAACATCATTGCCAATCATGGCTATAATGACGAGACCAAATTGTCCCGCCTGGCCTGGCTGAATACAAAGGTTGCACTGGACAATGGCCTGACCAACGGTTTTAAACAGGTAGACCGGGAACAAAAGAACATTTCTATATTGGGCCGTACCATTAAATTGTCTGATCAGGGCCTGCCCCTTGATATCCAAACTTATTTTGACAAAAACAATGAACTCATCTTACCTAAGGGCGAACCTATTATTGCAGCTCCCATCAGGTTTATCATTGAACAGGGAGGCAAAGAGCTGCCACTTAAAGCCAGCACACTGAAATTTGAAGACCATTTTCCGGGATCAACACATTGGGAAACCAAATTAACGAATGGCGACATTATCGTTACCGTTAAGGGCCGCGCAGACTACGACGGTTTTATTGGGTATAGTGCTGTAGTTTCTGCTTTAAAGGATGTTGCCATTAATGACATCCGTTTGCAGGTTCCTATGCGCCCGGAGAAAGCAACTTATATGATGGGATTGGATAAAGAAGGAGGATTTAGCCCGAAAGACTGGCGCTGGAAGTGGGATGTACTGGAAAAACACCAGGATGAAGTATGGATGGGCGCAGTAAATGGCGGATTGAAACTAAAACTTAAAGGAAAAAATTATCAGCGCCAGCTGGTTAATCTCTATTATCCATTTGGCCCTTTACATGAGCCTGAATCCTGGGGAAATGGCAATAAAGGCGGGGTAGATATTTATGAACAGGATAAAACGGTAATGATCAAGGCATATTCCGGCCAGCGCACCCTAAAAAAAGGCGAAACCTATCAGTTTGATGCGGAGTTTTTGGTTACTCCATTTAAAGTCATCAATAAGGATATCCAGTTTAATGACCGTTATTACCATTCGGATATTGACACCACCAGCAATACGATCAGGCTGGCAGAGGAGCATGGGGCCAATATCATCAACATCCATCATAAAAAGGACATCTACCCTTTTCTGGACTATCCAATGGCCAATGACAACGTACCTGACCTGAAAGCATTTATAGACAGCACACATACCAAGGGAATAAAAACAAAGCTTTATTATACTACGCGTGAGATTAGTGTAAATGCACCTGAATTATGGGCCATGCGGGCATTAGGTGATGAGATCATTTACCCGGGGCCAGGTATGGCAACCCGGACACTGGTAAACCCTAATGGCGTGCATCCCTGGCTGGGACAAAATTTAAAGAAAGATTTTATACCGGGCTGGGTGGCTACATTTACCTCTGGTAAATATAAAGGCCGCCAGGATCTGTCGATTCTCACCAGACCGGATTCCCGTTTAAATAATTTCTTTCTGGGCGGACTGGAATGGATGTGCAAAGAACTGAATATTGATGGCATTTACATGGATGACCTGGCACTTGACCGGGAAACCATGCAAAGGACCCGTAAAATTCTGGAACGCGACCGCCCGGGCGCAAAAATCGATATGCATACCTGGAACCATTACAATAAATACGCGAAATGGGCTTCTTCACTAAATCTCTACATGGACATGCTTCCTTATATCGATCATTTATGGGTTGGTGAGGCAAGGGATTACGACCGCTCTTCTGATTACTGGCTGATAGAAGTAAGCGGTGTTCCTTTTGGCCTTTCTTCCCAAATGCTCAACAAGGGCGGAAATCCCTGGAGGGGTATGGTATTCGGCATTACCAACCGTTTGGCCTGGTTTAAAGCCAAGACACCAGAACACATCTGGAAATTCTGGGATGATTACCATATTGAAAAGAAACAGATGATCGGCTTCTGGAATGATGAAATTCCGGTTAAGACCGACAATGATAAAACGGAAGCTACTATTTTTAAGGGTAAAGATGAAGTAATCATTGCTGTGGCAAACTGGACTGCTGAACCGCAGAAATGCAAACTTATAATAGACTGGAAGGCACTGGGCTTATCTCCTGATCAGGTAACAGCCGAAATACCTGAAATAAAGGAATTCCAGGACAAACGTTCCATCAATATTGAAAAGGAAATTAACCTTGAGGGCGAAAAAGGCTTCCTCATCGTGATCAAAAGAAAATAACAATTACCATAAACAGGATTTACATGAGGATTACTGCTTTAATGAAAAGATTAGGAAGTTTACTGCTGTTAAGCCTGGGCCTTTTTGTATCGGCCTATGCACAACAGCCCGTTAAAATATATGTGGCCCCAAATGGAAAGGGGAACAATGCCGGAACGCTTAAAAACCCCCTGGCAACGGTTTCTGATGCCCTGGCCATGGCGAATACCGCTGCTAAAAAGAGCAAAAGCCCTATTGAGATCATTTTACGGGGTGGTGTTTATCCACAAACCAGCACCATGGAAATCGTGCAGGGCAAAACCTGGAATTCGCTGGTACCCTTAACTATAAAGGCTTACAATCAGGAAAAACCCGTTATCCACGGCGGAAAGATTGTTGCACCAAACCTGATCAAACCTGTGTCAGATGCGGGATACCTCCAACGCTTTTTACCCGAATTCAGGAACAGGATCAGGCAGGTCAATTTAAAAGGTGCCGGGATTAACAATACCGGTAAATTGAGGATGACGGGTTTTACCAGACCTTTTGCACCTGCATGGCTGGAGATTTTCACGAATGATGAGCCGGGCAGGATTGCCAGGTGGCCAAATAAAGGAACTGTGCCGATCCATGCTGTGCTGGATACGGGTTCCATCCCCCGATGGGGCGACTCCACAAACCGCGGCGGCACCTTTACTTATAAAGACATTAAGCGGCCTTCACGATGGAAAGAGCCTCATAAAGCCTGGATAGCCGGTTTTTTTATGTGGGGTTACGCTGATGACGCTGTTCCGTTAAAGGGTATAGATACTTTAAAACAAACCATTACCACACTTAAACCACATGCCTATGGCTTTGGAAGCGGAAAACCCTGGCGGGCCTGGCATGCCTACAATATACCGGAAGAAATTGATGTTCCGGGAGAATACTATGTGGATACGGATACCAAAATGCTCTACTTTTTGCCACCTGATGATTTAAAAAAACTGGAAATTTCGGAACTGGAGAGCCCCTTGTTTGCCATAGATGATGTACGGAATGTGAAGCTGCAAAACTTAAGTTTTACCTGCAGCCGGGGCATCGGCATCACTATGGAAAGAACAGAGCAGGTGCTGATTGACGGCTGCAAATTTACCAACCTGGGTATGGTAGCTGTTTTTATGGGCAAAGGTGTTGAAGCGGAATCGGATAGCTTGAGTGTGTTTGCCGTGAACCCTAAATCCAGATCCATTGGCAGCCTGGTGCAATATGTTTATGACCATACGGTTTTTGACCGGGAGGCCGGAAAAAACAATGGCATCATCAACTGTGAAGTGTACAATACCGGATCTGGTGGCTTTCTGATCAGCGGTGGTAACCGGTTGACGCTGGAGCCTGGCAACAATTACATCAAAAACTGCAGCATTCACGATTTTAACCGGATTGAGCGTTCCTATCGGCCCGGCATATGGATTACCGGAGTTGGCAACAGCATTTCCAACTGCGACATTTACAATGCCCCTTCCTCGGGAGTAATGCTGCACGGCAACAACCATCTGGTGGAATACAACAATTTTCATCACCTGGTAATGGATTCAGATGACATGGGTGCCTTGTATTTCGGCAGAAATCCTTCTGAAATGGGACAGGTTGTACGCTACAATTATTTCCACCATATAGGCGGCGACCATAAGACCATGGCGGTTTACCACGATGACGGTGCTTGTGGAATGGAAGTTTACGACAATGTATTTTACAAAGCGGGTACGGTTGCCGGTTTTGTTGGCGGAGGCAGGGACAATCCTTACCATAACAACATCTTTATTGAAACAAAATATGCAGCCCATATTGACGACCGGTTAAAGCACTGGGCAAGGGCCATGTTATATAAAGACGGCACCTTTCAAAAGCGTCTGGAGGCGGTAAATTATAAAAATCCACCCTATGCTACGCAATATCCAACGCTGGCGAAATACTTTGAAGATGATCCGGAAATTCCCAAGCGGGATACTTTCTATAGAAACGTGCTGGTGAAGATCACAAAACGTGTAGAAGGAATACAGGAACGGCTGCCCTTTATGGACAGCAATTACGAAACGAATGAAGATCCGGGTTTTGAAAACTACGGAGCGGAGCATTTCAAATTGCGCAAAGATGCAGTGATCTTCAAAAAAATACCTGGTTTTAGGGATATCCCGTTTGAAAAAATAGGCTATAAAAAAGTAAAATGACACTAAAAGTAACTTACCTGCCGGAAATCAGCACCAGCACCAGGCTCTTTGAGCTGTCTGATCTGCTTGACAAAGCAGAACGACAGCTCATAGGCTGTTCACCCTGGAAGGAGTTTACCGTCTCAGACGTACACGCCTGTTTTGTCATTGTTCAGGGTAGCGACTGCATTGCATTGAAATATTACGTAAGGGAACCTTTTAGCAAGCCAGTATATTTTAACGCCAACGACCCGGTATACAAAGACAGCTGTGTAGAGTTTTTTATTGGCTTTAATAACGATCCCGCATATTATAATTTTGAGTTCAACAATGCCGGAACCTGTTTATTGGGTTTTGGAACAGGCCGGGAAAGAAAGTACCTGCCGAAATCGCTTATTGATCAGATCAGGTACAGCCGGTCATTTAAAAGTACGGGAACGGAAGCATTGATAGGCTGGGAACTGACCCTGCTTATTCCCTTCGAGGTATTTTGTTTCCATAGCATCGGTAAATTTGAAGGCCCGTCCTGCAGGGGCAATTTCTTTAAATGCGGAGATGACCTGCCGGCACCTCATTACCTGGCCTGGAACAATATTGCCACGGACAGTCCCAATTTTCATTTGCCTGAATTTTTCGGCACTATTGATTTTGCGTAATTTTTAAAAGCTTGTCATTTTGTCGTTTTTTTTATAACCTTGCTAAAAAAAGCAGATGTTTCAAGAAGAGAGCTATAATAAACATGGAAACTGGTACAATACTTTGTTTCCAACGGAGGAATCTAAAAAAGCTTATTTTCAGAAATTCAAAGAAGCAGACCAGAACACCATTAACAATTGGTTGCAAAGCATCCAGTTTTCTTGTCTTGACCCTTTGATCAGCGTTCCGGGACAAGCCTGGTTAACGGTAGGTGATGCTTATGGTCTGGATGCCAATTATATCATTTCAAAAGGCAATGCCAATTCCGCCCATGCCAGCGATTTAAAAAGCGACTTTCTCAAAGTTTCCCATCAGGAAGGTTTTATCCATAGCTTTTCAGCTGAAAATGCCGAGAAACTGTCTTTTGAAGACAACAGCTTTGATTATGTTTTGTGCAAGGAAACCTACCACCATTTTCCACGGCCATATATGGCGGTGTATGAAATGCTTAGGGTTGCCAGAAAAGGGGTAATGATGATCGAGCCCCAGGACCCGGTAACCAAAATGCCTGTATTCCTGTTCATCACCAATGTGCTGGCGGCGATAAATGACAAACTGGTGCAAAAGATTTGGAAAAACCGCTTCTCTTACGAACCCGTGGGAAATTTTGTGTACAAAGTATCTGAAAGGGAGTTCGAAAAGCTGGCTGCAGGCTTAAACCTGCGTTTGGTAGCTTTTAAAAGAATCAATTCCAATTTCTATTACAAGGGCGCGGAAACCACGATGGCCAATCGGGGAAATATGAAGTTTTTGAAACTCAGGATCAGGAAAAAAATATTTGACCTGTTGGTTAGCCTTAAATTATGCAGCAGCCAGGTACTGACCAGCCTGATCTTTAAGGAAACGCCGGATGAGCAGGAACAGCAAAAATTAAAACAGGCCGGTTATCACCTGGTCCATATCCCTGTCAATCCATATCTATAAAAGAACAGCGTCAGAACCTGTTGTAAAGCATCGATTCGTCTATATAATAATTCAGGTTTTCTTTGGTCACAATATCCAGTGGCAGAAACTTTATCGCAGCGATTTCCTTTTTGAACACCAGATGATCAACAAGCTGGTTGATGCCCCAGTAGCCTTGCCCTAATGGGTTCTGGTTAATTAAAAAGCTGATGGATCCTTTGTTCAGGTAATGCAGGTTCTGAGGGATAAGATCGTAACCAATGATTTTGATATGATTGATGAATTTCTGCTCAAAATACTTAGCGATTTCAAAAGCTTTGGACGTGGTCACAAAACAAAACTGCAACTGGGGATTGCCTTCAAATATGGAATCCAGCTGCTCTACAAATAAAGCATAATTGCGCAGATTTAGCTCGGCCTTGATGATCTCGTACTGATGATTCAGGTTATTCTGTATGAAGTAATTTCTTAAACCCTGCTCCTTTTTAGTAAGGTGCGCGGAATTACTGATCTCTTCGTCAATATGGGCAATCAAAACCGAAGGCGGCTGCGGCTGTCCATAATGGATCAGCTTACCTGCTACCTGCCCGCTTTGGTAAGAATCCTGACCGATATAACTTAAAGGATCGAATTCTGCAATTTGCGTATTAAACAGCACAAAGGGAATTTCCTGCTTTTTCCAGCCTTCGAAAAATGGAAGTACCTCGCGATAAAACATTGGTGCCAGTAGGATACCATCCGGATTGGCACGGCTAACTTCTTCCGCTTTTTTTACAAATGAATGGGGATCGTAGGGGTTAAACATAAACAATGTAACCTTGACGCCGTACTGCCGGGCTTCTTTGGCCGCCTTTTGAATACCAGCTTTTGGATCAAGCCAGTACGGATCGTAACGCGGATCACCGATCAGTGCTGCAAAATGATATTCCTTTTTGGTTCCAAGGGCACGGGCCATAAAATTTGGCTCATAATTCATTTCCTCAATGATCTTGAGAATTCGCTCCTTTACCTTTTCTGAAACATTCCCCCGGTCGTGCAATACCCTGTCGACAGTACCTGCGGATACTTTAGCTTTAACGGCAATATCCTTAATACGGATGTTCTTCATTTTTCTGTTTATATTTCTTTCTGTTACAATGCCAAAGCGTTATACTCTTTCCTGTACAGCAGCCTGGTGTTCCGTAAATCAATCACCAGCTGCAGCTGAAAAAATTTAACAAATGTATTTATTTAGTTTGGAAGATAAGCATAAATACGTGTCTGCCCGGATAATCCTCACCAACATGACATTTCCACAAAACAGCATATTTTTTTACTAACATTCTTATTTATTACCAAATGTATACGTATCGCAAATAAAACACATTTTATTGGTTATTTCAACAAATAATACTGTGTGTGCGCACACATTTTTTTAATTTACAGCTTGGTTCTTAATTTATTCTTAACTAAGTTTGATCATATAAATATTGTTGAGCTTGTGTACTTATCCCTGCTCAACCAATGACATCAAATGGAAGACATCAAGATTATAGAAAAAGCAATCATCAGAAAGGAAGTTCTTGTGCTTAAAACCTACCCTTATTCGGACCCGAGCCCTATTCCCGAATTTGGACGTTTATACCCCTATAACAGGTTTGATGGCTATACCAATAAAGGCATGGATCAGGCCTGGGAAATGATTGTTATGGAAAACAATTACATCAAG
Organism: Pedobacter heparinus; assembly: GCF_032678725.1. Classification (GTDB taxonomy): domain Bacteria; phylum Bacteroidota; class Bacteroidia; order Sphingobacteriales; family Sphingobacteriaceae; genus Pedobacter; species Pedobacter heparinus_A. The sequence goes on along the minus strand of NZ_JAVTSC010000014.1, from coordinate 6,451 downwards.
ATCTGGATCAATCCATCTGTAGGGGGAAAAATATGGGGTGCCATAGAAAAATCGACCACCAGGGAATTTATATATTTTAACCATGCAGCAAAATTCAGAGATGTAGCCATGCGGGGACCCTGGACTTCCGGCGGCATGGAAATAAACATGGGCATCATCGGTCATACCCCCTCCTGTTCTGCGCCGGTTGATTACAAAACTATTGAAAATGAAGATGGCAGCGTAAGTTGCGTTATTGGCGCAACAGACTGGCCTTCTCGTACCGAATGGAGAGTAGAGATCAATCTGGCAAAAGATGCAGCCTGTTTTAGCACCAAAAGCTGGTGGCATAACAACAGTTGCATGCCCCAGTCTTATTATCAGTGGAATAATGTGGGCATTAAAACATCCGGAAACCTGGAATACATTTACCCCGGGCAGCATCGTCTGGGACATGATGGCAGCCCGCAGAGCTGGCCCGAAGATGAAGAAAAAAGAAAGATATCTTTCTACGACCAGAACAACTACGGAGAATATAAATCCTACCATGTGTTTGGTGCCTATACTGATTTTTGGGGATGTTACTGGCATAAGGATCAATTCGGCATGGGGCATTCTGCTCCTTATGATGAAAAACCGGGAAAAAAAATATGGATATGGGGACTCTCCCGCTATGGCATGATCTGGGAAGACCTGTTAACGGATGAGGATGGACAATATACAGAAGTCCAAAGTGGCCGGCTGTTTAACCAAAGCGTGGCTGCCAGTTCCAAAACCCCTTTTAAGCACCGCTCATTTTTGCCTTATACCTTTGATACCTGGGAAGAACACTGGTTTCCAGTTAAAAATACCGGAGGATTAACGTATGGCAACCAGCAGCTGTCTTTTTACATTACTGAACAGGAGAAAAGCCAGCTGATCAATATCTGCGCAAATGAACCCCTGGATCATCAGCTTAAAGTTTTGCACCAGCAGCAAGAAATTCTGAGTGTGCATATGGAATTGAAAACCATGCAGAACACCAGCTTTAGTCTTCCTTATCCGGTAAAGACAGCAGAACTGCAGGTATGGTTAAATGATTCGGTAATTTATAATGGCCCCGAACAAAATACGCCCTTAAAAAGACCCACCAAACTGAGTAAAGCTTATAATTTCAATTCTGTTCAGGCCCGCTGTATACAGGCTAAAGAATGGGAAAGACAGCGCTTTTTTGACCGTGCAATTGCCCATTATCAGCTTTGCCTGAACCTGGACCCTTTTTATACCGAAGCGCTTAACGGACTTGCGGGACTTTATTTTAAACAATTGAAGTTTGCCGAGGCGCTGTGTCTTTTAAACACAGCTTTAGCTGTTGACACCTATGATCCTGAGGCCAATTATTTATACGGACTGGTAAATGAAAGGTTAGGAAATACCGCTGATGCAAAGGATGGCTTCTCAATCGCCAGCCAGTCTGTCGAGTACCGGGTAGCCGCCTTTATTGAGCTGGCAAAAATATTTTTGCGTGAAGGCCAGATTGAAAGGGCATATACTTATGTAAAAAAAGCAAGACTATACAGTCCGGCTAATCTTCAATCCATATATTTAAGCATCATTATAAACAAGCTTAAAGGCAACAGGGATAAAGCTATGCTTCTGATCAACCAGCTGCTACATACAGATCCGATCAATTACTTCGCAAGATTTGAACTCCACAAGGCGGAAGGGCTTCCTGTGGATAACATTACGGTAAGCGAGCTGCCTTACGAAACCTATATAGAACTAGCTGCCTTTTACTACAACTTAAATTTATACGCGGAAGCACTGGAATTGCTGGACGCTGCACCTGATTATGCGATGGTTCAGCTTTGGAAAGCCCATTTACATTCGCTTTCGGGATCCGGCACAGGCATTATTGCTACACTTGATGCTGCAGCAGGGATGCCTGCCGATTTTGTTTTTCCACACCGCGAAGAAGACATCGCCATATTGCAATGGGCAGTTAATCAGCATCCCGCCTGGAAATTTAAATATTACCTGGCCCTTGCACACATCCAGAACCTACGTAAAGAAGAAGCGCTGACATTGTTGAACAGCTGTCAGCAAATCCCTGATTTTTATCCTTTTTATATTGTAAGGGCAAACCTAAAAAAGGAATTGCAGGAAGATGGTTGCCTGTCTGATCTGAAATACGCTTTTCATCTTGCGCCAGGCGAATGGAGGACTGTTTTAAATCTTTCCAATTATTATGCCGCACATGGAGACTGGGAACAGGCACTGACCATTACCAAAAAAGGTTATAAATTGTATCCTGACAATTATTACCTGGGCCTGAAACTTGCCAAATGTTTCATGTATACCCAAAAATTTGAGCAAGGGATCTCCCTGATGACCAATATGACGGTATTGCCTAATGAAGGGGCTTCTGAGGGCCGGAACAGCTGGCGGGAAACACATTTGCTATGCGCATTTAACGCCATAGAAAGCAAGAACTGGAAAAAAGCGACCCATCACATTGATATGGCAAGAACATGGCCGGAAAATATGGGCATTGGCAAACCTCATCATGTTGATGAGCGGCTGGAAGACTATATGCAGCTCATTTGCCTGAAGCAGGAGAATAAAGAAGAACGACAAACGTTGACCGATAAGATCATCAATTACAGAAAGCACCATGAGCTTAGCCCTTATGGTTCTGTTGATTTCATCAGCATCCTGCTGATGCAGGAAGCAGGCGACCTGAAAGGTGCAGGCCGGATTCTGGACAACTGGTTAAAACAGGACCCGGATGCTTTACCCTTAAAATGGAGCCTGGCCTATTTGAATGGCAACCAACAGGAACTAAACACTATTTCCAGGCAAAAACTGCCGGTTAAAGAGGTATTGCCCTACGAAGTTCCCTTTGAGGACAGGTCTTTCCCTTTTGTAAAAAAGCTACATAGCCTGGATTATTTAAATAAACATACCCATTTAGCAACAATGAATTAACAGATCAATTGGACTAAAAAGATCAGCAAAATGAATACGAACCAACTTAAAGACCTTTCAGTATACCACCAGCTGGTATCAGACTTTTTCAAATGGCCGGCAAATAAAACAGAGTGGGAAAAATACAGGCTCAGTGATGAGCAGGTCCGCTTTTTTAAAGAGAATGGTTATGTAAGTGACATCAAATTTTTAGAAGAATGGCAGGTAGATCAGTTGAACGAGGACCTGCTGCGCATTTCAGATCCAAACCTGCCCGACCACACCCTGTTTCACCAGTTTTTTTCCAATGCCTCCACAGATCCGAACTCGGTATTGTTCCATGCTTTGGGCGCCTGGCGCATCACCCCTGCTTTTCACGACATTCTATGGAACCCCGCATTTGTAATGGCGGCCAGCCAGTTGCTGGGAGATAAGGCCGTTCGTTTCTGGCATGACCAGCTTTTTTGCAAACCTGCCAAACATGGCGGTGTAGTGGCCTGGCACCAGGATTATTCCTATTGGACACGTACCGTTCCCTTACAGCATTTAACCTGCTGGGTAGCGCTTGATGACGCAACCACCGAAAATGGATGCATGTATTATGTACCTAAAAGTCATCAATGGGGCTTACTGGAGAAACCAGAGCTTGCCGGTGAAATGGAAGGTCTGATGGAGTTTTTAACTCCGGAGCAAAAAGCAGCCTTTAAACCTGTTCCGATCGAACTCAAAAAAGGGCATGGCACCTTCCATCACCCCTTGCTGATTCATGGTTCTTATGAAAACAAGTCTGAAAGGTCAAGGAGGGCTTTTGTATTAAATATGTTTGCGGACGGCACCATTTCCGATACCGACAAAGAACTGATGCCAGGTACCCCGGCCATCCCCAAAGGAGAAAAAATAAGCGGACAATACTTTCCCATATTGATGGATCCTGAAAAGGAACTGGCAGGCTAAGCATGGAGAAATTTTTCTTTTGTACCTATTGGGGCAGTGAAAACATGGATTGGGCAATGTTTTTAAAAAAGGCTGCAGCTGCCGGCTATGATGGCGTCGAAGCCAGCCTGCCCCCAGATCCCGCAGTACAAAAAAAAATGGCAGAGCTTGCAGGAGCCTTTGATTTAAAACTGATCGGTGTACACTGGGACACCGTTACGCCGGATTTTAATACACATAAGAAAGAGTTGCAGGCCCGTTTACTCAGCCTTGCACAGGTTAACCCGATGTTCATTACCTCCCATACCGGGAAAGATCATTTCAGTTTCGAACAAAATGTGGAACTGTTGTCGCTGGCCAGACAGATCAGCGAATCAACAGGAGTTACCATTTTACATGAAACACACCGGGGGAAATTCAGTTTCGCAGCACATTGTACCAGGGCTTTTTTAGAGGAATTGCCTTGGTTAAACCTCACCCTGGACATTTCTCATTGGTTTAACGTAGCGGAAAGCTTTTTACAGGATCAGGAGGAGGCACTCGCACTGGCTTTATCCAGAACCCGGCACATTCATTCCCGGATTGGTTTTACGCAAGGGTCGCAGGTGAATGACCCCCGCAATCCGGAATGGCAGGATGCCCTGCAGCAACACCTGAAACACTGGGACAAAGTCATTGCCCTGCATGAAGAAAGGGCTGCCCCTTACTTTACCTTTACCTCTGAGTTCGGCCCATTCCCGTACATGTCCTCAGCTCCGGGCAATATCCCTGCTTCAGCACATCAGTGGGACATGAATAATTACATGAAAGATTTACTTAAAAGCAGATACTATGTCTAAAAAAGCCCTGACCATGCAGATCGCCACCATTGGTGCTTTCTTTTTTATCTTCGGTTTCATCACCTGGGTTAATGGCACCTTGATTCCCTACCTCAGGATAGCCTGTGAACTGGAAGAATGGCAGGCCTACCTGGTTACCTTTGCCTTTTACATTTCTTATACGGTTATGGCCATCCCATCGAGCAAGATCCTGGAAAGGACGGGTATGGTTAAAGGAATGCGGATTGGCCTGGTCATCATGGCTATTGGCTGCGCGCTGTTTATCCCTGCAGCCTTGATGCGTTATTACCCATTATTTTTACTGGGTCTGTTTGTGGTGGGCACCGGCACAACCTTATTACAAACTGCAGTTAACCCCTACATCACCTTATTGGGCCCTCCCGAAAAAGCGGCACAGCGCATCAGTATGATGGGTATTTGTAATAAATTTGCCGGGGTGATTGCCCCGCTTATCCTGGGCGCGATTATCCTTAAAAATTCGGATGGGCTTATCGCCGAATTGCAAAGCATGAGCGATGCCGCACGCAAAATACGTTTAGACAACCTGGCACATGCAGTGATATTACCTTACATTGTACTCACTATCATCCTGCTGATCATTGCCTACCTGATAAAATTTGCGCATCTGCCCGAAATTGATGCGGCTATGCCAAGCCCCGCCGATGAAGTTCCTGCTGATGTAAAACAGGCAGCCAAACTACGGACCAACTTTACTTTAGGTTTTATTGCAACATTTTCCACGGTTGGCCTGGAAGTAATAGCCGGCGACACCATTGGCAATTACGGAATTTACCAGGGCATGTCATTAAACATTGCGAAGAACCTTACCGCTTATACCCTGGCCAGCACGATGGTTGGCTATCTATTTGGCGCCTACGCCATCCCCCGGTACATCTCCCAGGAAAAAGCTTTCACCTATTCCGCCTGGCTGGGGATACTGATTTCCCTGCTGGCCACCTTTGTGCCTGGTACTGCTTCCATCGTATTTATTGCTTTACTAGGCCTTTCAAACGCATTATTATGGCCAGCCATATGGCCCCAGGCGCTAAAAGGTTTAAAAGGAAAAATGCTGAACAGGGGCTCTGCCATTTTAATTATGGGCGTTGCCGGCGGGGCCATCATGCCATTGGCATATGGCCTTTTAGCCAAGTACACCAATAATCAATATGCCTACATTATTTTAATCCCTTGTTACCTTTTTAACCTCTATTATAGCCTGAGGGGCAGAAGAACAGCGTATTAAATAGGAATGAAGTACTCCCTATTTGCTGGACAGCTATAGTTAATTATTTTTGCGCGAAACTTGCATCTAAGTTTTTTATGATTTCATTTATTCTGATAAGCGATGCATTAGTAATTTTCTCGGAAGCTTTTCTTTTCAAAAGAGAAGCGTACTTCTTATCAATCATAACATCTTTGCCAGAGTAAACCGGCATAATTAATTTACGTGGAGAGTTTTCCTGTGTTTCAAAATATTGTTTATCCATATAGGTAATATCTTCAAGAACCATAGTACATAAGGCATTCCCGTACACAAGCTTTAAATTATACGTCATATACATACCGAATGTTTGGATGATATTGCCATCAATATCGAGATAATCTATTATGCGGGAAACAGTACTATCATTATTATCAATGATAAACTGTCCGGAATATGGATCTAACTTATTATTCAAATAAGAATATGATCTTTTATGAAACTCTTCTTTACTTAAATCGTACTTAAACTCAACCTTGAAAACAACTTTGCT
>NZ_JAVTSC010000013.1:0-190102 GCF_032678725.1 Pedobacter heparinus | reverse complement strand
ACCTGCCACTGGTACCCGCTCCGATATAAAATAACCTGCCACCTTGTTCCATCCGTTCTGCAGCAGCATCAACCAGATCAGTAAGGACAGGGATCAGTCTGCGTACCGCAGCTGCCACAGTAGCATCCTCATCATTGATGTGATTCAATAGCTCTTGTGTCGACATCTTTTCGAGGTGACGGTAAACAGATGGCATTTCAGTTGTTTTGATAAAACTCATTTTATAAAAAACTATATTAACTTAAAGCTTAACCTTTTCCATTTTTGGCACCAGCAAGTGTATCACCAGCCATGCGACCAGGAATGAACAGCCACAGACCAGAAATATAATGTTATAACCAGCTACAATATTTCCTGCACCTTTGTAAAAATCAAGGATAAAACCGATGAATACCGGGAACAATACGCCCCCTATGGCACCTGCCATGCCGCCTAAACCAACAACGGAACTGACGGCCTTTTTTGGAAACATATCAGAAACAACGGTAAATATATTGGCACTCCAGGCCTGGTTTGCAGCCACAGAAAGACTGATCAGGGCAATTACAAACCACATATTGGTGGTATAACGGGTTGCGATGATCGGAATAACGCATACCGCAGCCACCATTAATGCAATTTTACGGGCCTTATATACCGGCCAGCCTTTTTTAATCAGCCAGGACGAAAGGTATCCGCCGCCAATACTGCCGATCATGGTGCCAGTATAAACGATCACCAGGGGCAAGCTTGGTTTTTTAAGGTCCAGATGAAAATGTGTAGCGAAATAAGATGGCAGCCAGAAAAGGAAGAAATACCAGATCGGATCGGTAAAAAACTTGCCGGCAATAAATGCCCAGGTTTGTTTAAGTCCCAGTAGTTTTTTCCAGGTTACGGTACTGGTATCGTTATTTTCTGCCAGTGCATCCTCATCGCTGTTGATGTAATCCAGTTCGGCAGGGCTCAGTTTTTTCTGTTTAACCGGTATCTCGTAAAAAGAGATCCAGGCTGCCAGCCATACAAAGCCTAAAGCACCGGTAATGATAAAAGCCATTTGCCAGCCGTAAACAGCCAATATCCAGGGCACCAGCAGCGGCCCGACACAAGCACCGATATTAGAGCCTGAATCAAAAATTCCTACTGCAAGGGCCCTTTCTTTTTTAGGGAACCATTCGGCAACGGTTTTAACACCGCCCGGATAATTACCAGACTCGCCCAGCCCCAGTAAGCCACGCATCACAACGAAACCAAAGGTTGACCGCACTCCTGCATGCAGCATCGCAGCAATACTCCATACCGTTACAGAGATGGTATACCCCAGCTTAGTCCCGATTTTATCAATTACCTTTCCATATAACAATTGCCCAATGGCATAAGTTGCTGTAAATGCCATCACAATATGACTGTAATCTGTTTCCGTCCAGCTAAAGGTTTTCTCCAGCGTAGGTTTCAGTAAACCCAGAATTTGCCTGTCCAGATAGTTTATGGTTGTTGCCGCAAAAAGCATGAAGCAAATGAACCACCTGTAATTTCCAACTTTAGTTTCTTTGATCATGATGGGTTTAGCTGATATCTGTTTTTCAATAAATTCATGAGGTAAAGGTTGTTTTGCCATTGCTGGTCATCCGGCTGATCTGGCGGCATATAAGGCACAGGACCAAACTCAGGTGTGATGGTAAGGAATTCATGGTTAGCATTTGCAAGCACTTTGTCCCAGCAGCTCAAATGAAAATCCAATGCTTCCCGATATACAGGTAATGAAGGATCTGCTACCTGTGGACCTTGCTCAAAACCTACCCTGGCATGGATGTGCCTGGTATGTTTTATGGCGAGATCAACTGCTTCCTGCTGGTCCTGAAGCAGTGTTTCGGCTACGGCACACCAATGAGATATATCCAGTGTAAGCTGTAATGCAGACCGTTCCTGAAGGTAAGGTAGGGTAACATGTGCCGCATAAGCAAACCTGCTTCGGTGTGTTTCATGAACTACCTGTACACCTGTATCCTGCGCAACCCTTTCCGCAATATCCAGCAGCTTAATGTTCTGGGCATACGTAAAAAAATCTCTGCCGGTATGTGAATTGATAAACAGCGGCTTCAAGACAGCCAGCTGACGTAGTCTGTCCTCGTACTTTTGCCCGTGTACTCCTAAAGCAGTATCGGTCGTTTCCCAATGTTGCGCAATAAACTTCAATCCATATTTATTCAGCCCATCCATAAACTCATCCCTTTCGGCTGCTGCAGGCAGATCGGTTTCTACGCCATGATAACCCTGTGCGATGATCCTGTTAAAAAAATCATCCCAGCTGCCTGTTCTTTGTCCCCACGTTGTGCAAAAGTAAAGTATCCTCATAAGCGTTGTTTTAAAGGTTCTTTAAATAATAAGGGATGGAACTGTCCAGTCATTTTTGCGCCTTTAGGAATAGGAATGGCACCTTTCATGAGTTCCTTGTCTGTATCTGACAAGGTGCCATCGGCAAAAGCATTCAATACAAAAGCCCTGCGCGCATGTGCTGATCTGTTTTCATAAGAGCCATGAACCAGCAAGGGATGATGAAAAGTGCCATAGCCCTTTTTGAGTTCAATCGGCACCGGCTTAAACTCCGCACGTTGCTGTTCGTTGAGCTGGGCCAGCAATCCGTCCATTTCTCCCGCCAGCTCAGGTTTGTCCAGCAAACCCCATCGATGACTGCCGGGTACGTAATACAAACATCCATTCCCGGTAGTTGCATCATCCAGGCCGATCCAGCAGGTTAAGTGATGCATAGGAATGGTCCTGGTCCAATAGGAATAATCCTGGTGCCAGGCCACTACCCCACCATGGTGAGCGGGTTTATAAAACAACTGGTCGTGCCAGAAGCGTACTCCCCTTTCTCCCAGCAATTGACTGGCAGCCATCACAAAGGCCGGGTTCCACAGTACGTCATGAAAGCCGGGGGTAACCCGCCAGGCGCCCAGTGCGTGAAACAACACTGCATCCGGATCAGCTGATTCATTGGAATGGAACTCATGAAACAAGTTGTTGCCTGGATGATCGGGGTCAACAATGGCATTGAGGTCATTTTGTAAAATTTCAATCTGTGCTTCATCCAGAAACTGGATACCGCTTACATAACCATGCTCCCGATAGCATTCCAGCTGTTTTTCATTAAGCCGGTATTGCTCCCACTCTTCCCGGTTTTCAGGCCATTTAAATAAACCTGAAACCTGTTCATGATATTTAGACAAATCTTTATATTCCATTACTCAATGTATTATTAAAAACATAAACTAGTACATACTGGTACATAAATATAAACAACATATTTATCAGTTGCAAACCACAACTGAATTTTAACATCTTCGACTAATCTTTAAAGTCATCATTCTTTAGTTTTCTGTCGCCCGCATTATTTCTGCCATGATCAAATCCCCGCTCACGTTCATATTTAATCATCTCGGCAGGCCTGAAATTCAGGATAAAGGCCCTGCGTTCAGTATTTGTGGAGTTGCCCCTGCTGTAATGCAATGTCCGGCCCTGGTGGAAAGTACAGGAACCAGGTTTCAGTTCAATATATACCCCCTCCTCTTCAGCAGCATCACAGGTTAATGCACCCCCTTCCTTTCCCGCAAAGCGATGAGGCCTTACTTCTTTTAGGTTAGATCCCGGCACAAACCACATGCAACCATTGTCTATCGTAGCCTCATCTAAAGCAAGCCAGCAGCTTGCAGCACGCTTATCAGGGACATTTAACCAATAGGCTTCGTCCTGGTGCCAGGGAGTAGACGTATTCGTATTGGGGGCTTTATTGATCAGCATATCGAAGTCCATTTCGGCATCGGCTCCGATCAGTTCCCGACTGATGGCCAGCGCACGCTGGTGAAAAGGCATAGCTACCAGCTCCTTCACAAAGTCACTTGGCCACATGATCTGGGTAATGTTTTCCCTGCTTTTATTCTCACCCAATCCATCTCCAAGGTCCGATCGGTTTGCACCGACGTCTATTTTCTTTGTCAGGAAATCATTGTAAATGGCCTTATACTGTTCCACTTCAGCTGATGTAATGATATCTTCAACTGTCAGGTATCCATTCTGATTAAAAAAAGCAATCTGCCCGGCAGATAAATACGTTTTTTCCATAGGTATATATTTAAAAAAGTAATGAAGCTATACAAGAGAATGTACAGGGCTCATACACATATATTTGGTTTTATCATTCAGCAATCCAGGTTTGTAAATCACAACAAGAGCATCGGGCGAATTACACAATATTTGATTTGCTGAATTATTTTATCAAATTTAACCCTTGAGCCCAAGCATAGCTTTCAATTTAGTAGGAACATACAATTTTATACATGTCGGATTTTGATACCCGCTCCACTACAGAAAGGAGCATTATAAATTTCAGTAAGTTTAACCTTGACGGAAAAGTCAGATTGGGGCGATACTCTTATAAACATGTACACGGAGAACTGGAAACCCATTCGCATGACGGTATGATGGAAATTTGTTATTGCGATAAGGGCATGCAGGTATACGAAGTAAACGGAAAAGAATACCAGATCAGGGGTGGCGATATTTTCATCACTTTTCCTAATGAACCACATGGAACAGCCCGTCATCCGGAAGAAAAGGGCACTTTATACTGGCTTATTGTTCAGATACCAGAAAAAGAAAGATTTCTTCATTATGATGCGGAAGAATCATCCGTGTTTATAAATGAGCTGATGGGCATAAAAGAACGGCATTTTAAGGGAACAGATGTAATGAAGAAAATGCTGGATCAGCTTTTCACTTTGCATGAGGAACCTGAACACCAACCTGTACATAAACTGCAAACCTTAAACCTGATCAGCAATTTTCTGTTAATGGTAATTGAGTATTCCCAAAAGAATGTAGGCAGAGAACAGTCAGACCGGATATCTGAGATTAAAAACTTTATCGACGACAACATTTATCAAAGCCTGCCCATTGAACTGCTGGCCAAATTGCTCAACATGTCCGACTCCCATTTTAAAAGCTGGTTCAAAAAAGAATTTGGCATGCCACCAGTAGACTATATTTTAAGAACAAGGGTTGAAGAGGCCAAAAAACTTTTACAGCTAAAGCCCGGCGAATCGGTCACAACCATTGCCTTTAAACTCAATTTTTCATCTTCCCAGTATTTTGCTACAGTTTTTAAAAAATATACCGGCACAAGCCCTGCTGAATTTAAGCAGCGCAACCTAAAATCTTAAATGCTATAATTTAATGTAATTATGGGCTATTTTTGTGAACACTAAAAATGAAGACACCTTACCATGGATGACGATGCGATCATAAAAATTGACAATGCTTTACCGCAGCCATTGTACAAACAGATTGTTGCTTCTGTTCACGAAGCCATAACCAGGGGGGTATTAAAAAACGGGGACATGCTACCCTCCGTAAATTCTATAGCATCGGCACATTCATTGGCAAGAGGCTCTATATTTAAGGCTTATAATGAATTGAAAACAGCGGGAATTATCGACTCCACTCCAGGAAAAGGGTATTTTGTGACCAGCACCAATGTTCAGGCCAAGAAAAATATTTTTTTGCTGCTCAGTACTTTTAATCCTTATCGCGAGGTTTTGTACAACGCATTTATTGGCCAGATCAAAAATCAGGCTACTGTAGATCTTTATTTTCATCACCACAACATCAGTGTGTTTGAAACGCTGATTCAAAACCATGCAGCATATTACAACACTTTTGTGATCATGCCTGAGATCAACAGGAAAACAACAGGCATCTTAAAGCAGCTTGACCCTAAAAAATTATACATACTGGATTCAGGCTTAAATGAATTTGGTAACCACTACCCATGTGTTTGCCAGAATTATGAGAAAGATATTTCGGATATCCTGACGGCACACTCCGGGCAACTCCAGAAATACAAACGGATCATTTTATTGTTTCCGGATAACATTAAAACGGAGGGTATAGTAAATGGCTTTAATTCTGTATTCAAAAGAACAGATTTTCCGGCCCGGGTGATCAGGGACACCCATAATTATGAGCCGCAGCAATTTGATTGCTGTATCATTATGGACGATACTGACCTCGTGAAGTTAATGCGGATGGCCAGGAAAAATAAGTGGCAGCTAGGGGCCGATATTGGCATCCTTTCTTATCACGAAACCCCGCTTAAAAGCATCATTGCTGATGGTATTACCACCATTACCAGTGATTTTGAGCAAATGGGAAGGTCAATGGCAGATATGATCATCAAAAATAAGCCCAGGCGGATTGAAAATCCGTTTCTGATGATAGACAGGAAATCTTTTTAACTTACTTTGTCTCGTACATGTCAATGAGTTTTGCCTGCAGATACATCATTTCTTTTTCAATATATTGTATCTTTTGTTTTAACCGCAGATTCTCTTGCTTCACCAGGTCTTCCGGGTTATGACCGGGTAAGAGTGTACAAGGTTCTACCCCCAATACTTCGGCAACCTGTATCAGTCTTGTGATGTTGATGTCAGTAATTTCACATTCAATTTTACTATATGCGGGGACAGAAATATCCAGCATACCTGCCATTTCTTTTTGCGCCCATTTCTTCTGGCGTCTTAGTATTTTTATCTTTTTACCAGTGCTGTCATTCATTTTTTTGGCTGTTATCCTTGTGGTTGGTTCGGGTTCCCCGAAGATAATTAGGTAAGCTCAAGAAGTGGCTGTTCAATTTATTCATTTAATGCAGGAAAGCAACACATGCAAAATTTTAGCATGTGTTACAAAAACGTGGAGCATATACCCTATTTTGTGGCGAACATAGAAAAATACGCTACAATATGGAAAGCAGGAAATCTAGTTGCTCAAAAAACTGTCAATTGCGTGCAGGTAAACATCGGGCACTTCTTCACAGTTTTTATTAGATAATGGGTGCTGGCCGGAATTAAATTTTTCAATAAAAATCCCTGCTATGGGGTTAAACTTTAAATAACCAAGGTCAAAAAAGTGCTCTGCGATCTGGCCTGAGGCATCCATAGACTTGAATTGCATAGGTTTAATGTTCAGGCTTTCTTTATTAATCAGGAACCACTGGTTATTTTGCTCCTTTTTAATCTCTATAATGCATAAATCATTGTTGTCCAAAAAATACAAACATTCAAAATTCACTCGCATAATTGGTTAGGTTCTTATCTTTTATAGGAAAACAAATTTCAGGCCATCAATATTTTTTCCAAATTTTTCTTACCTTCCGGTTTTAAATCAAATAACGCTAATGAAACCACTCAGCTTTCCTGCGCTGCTACTGCTTGTAGTTCTGATATCCGGAGCATGCAAAAAAATACCGGTGATCAACCAGACAAATTCTAATATTTCCTTCAAAATTGACGGTGCATCCAAAGCAGCCAAAGGAGATAAAAATGTATTCGCTGTATTCATAAAAGATCACAACCTGGTGCAGATTAATGGAAATCTCAACGCTTCTGCCGAGGAGGAAATCGGGCTCAGCATCAACAATTTCCATGGCCTTGGAGAATATACCACGGAAGCAGATTTTTTAGCTGTGTACAATACCCCGGAACTAGATGCCAGCGTTATTGGTGTAGAAGGTAAAATTAAAATTACCGAATATACAGCCGGAAAAAGCATAAAAGGTGAATTTCAGTTCACCGGACAGGTTGCTGTTATCAAAATTGGCACAGATGAAGAGGTCATCGAGACCAGGATATTTTCTGAAGGGAAATTCCAGTCAAAAATCACGGACTATTCCGGTCCGATCTTAACACCTTAACCGGCAATAATTCACATACCGATGTCGTAAATCCCCCTGTTATATGACGCGATTACCCATCAGCGTTTCCCGTCATTAAACTTAAATTTGACAGACAAAACTAAAATCTACAACAATGAATCAAAACATCATCTGCTGGTTTGAAATCTATGTAAAGGATATCGAACGTGCGAAGAAATTCTACAACGCAGTATTAGGTACCGAATTTATAGACAGTACCGGCCCGGGAGATTCGCCTGATGGCATGAAAATGGCCTTCTTCTCGTCTATGGAAAACCAGGGGGTATCTGGGGCCTTAATTGAAATGGCAGGCACCAAAGAAGGCGATGGTCATTGTGTAAACACCATGGTTTATTTCCCTTGTCAGGATGCCAGCATAGAAGAAGGCCGGATCAAATCAGCAGGAGGAATTGTCAGCCGCTCTAAATTCTCTATCGGCGAATATGGATTTTGCTCCATTTGTGTCGATACTGAGGGAAATCCATTTGGTCTTTTTTCTATGGAATAACTTTTTCTATTTTCCCGTAATCGTAGACTCTACAACTGTACTAATATTTTTTCATTAAACTCTTGCGCAATCAAATGATTGCGTTTATATTTGCAACCATATAGTTGCACTATGATTACAAGACGAGACGTATTTCAGGCCATAGCCGATCCTACCAGGAGGGCCATCATTCAAAAAATAGCACACGAGCCATTGAACTTAAATGCAGTTGCTGAAACTTTTGACATTAGCCGGCAGGCGGTTTCTAAACACATTCAGATCCTGACAGCATGTGGACTGGTCCAGATCACCCAAAAGGGACGTGAAAGATTTTGTGAAGCCCGGCTTGAGCAGCTCGATGAAGTGACTACCTGGGTTGAGCAATCGAGGAAACATTGGGTTTCCAGGTTTGAAAAACTGGACAACTACCTCAAAAAAGTACAAGCTAAAGACAAAAACGATGGAACAATCTAAAAAAGAACTTTTTATTACGCATCTTTTTGATGCACCCAGGGAAATTGTGTTCAAAGCCTGGACAAATCCTGATCAATTGAAACACTGGTATGCTCCGGATGGCTGTACCATTGAATTTAAAGCAATTGATGTTAAAGTGAACGGCAGTTTTCATTCCTGCATTTACGACCCTGTCCACGGACAATGCTGGATTAAAGGAATTTATAAAGTGGTCGACTTTCCTGAAAAGCTGGTTTTTTCTATGATCCTCAGCAATGAAAAAGGCGAAGACGTGCGCGCTGCAACAGCAGGAAAGCCCGAAGACTGGCCGGAAGAATTACTGACTACTGTAACTTTTACTGCTATCGGCAAACAGACCAAGCTGGCCATACATCAAACCGTTAGCGAGGAAGAGGCCAAGCAAACCGGAGCTTACCAAAGCTGGATCAAAATGTTTAATAAACTGAATGCATTAATAACAGCAAAATAATAACCCTGCGGAAATCATTAAAGCTGCTATAAACCTTTAAGATTTTTTTTTGTTTTAGAGAAGGAACAAAACCCAATCCTGATGAATGGCTTCAAAGAACAGATCATATATCAAATGAATGAGTTTTATAGCGGTGACCCATGGGTAACGGAAAACTTTGAGCATAAAGTGGCCACAATGGATGCAGATACCGCGTTAAAACGCATTCCCGATTTTAATCATACCATTGCAGAAATTGTGGAACATATGGCCGCCTGGCGTTATTTTGCTGTAAGAAAACTAAAAGGCGATACCGAATTTGACATTATTGACAATACAAACAGCGACTGGCCGGAAGTAGACAGCTGGGAATTTACCCTGAATAATTTTCACCAGTCGCAGTGCAGTTTAATCGAAGCCCTGAACAATTTTCAAGATGAAAAATGGACAACCATCGTTCCGCAAAGGGAGTACAATTTCAGGTACCTGCTTAACGGAGTTTTACAGCATGATTATTATCATTATGGTCAGATTGGCTGTTTGATTGCAGCGCAGGAAAAGAATACCCTGAATGTACCTGTCTAACCTACCCCCTTCCACCTGCCAGAATAATTTTATGATATTTCATGGCTATACGTTTAAATGATGATTAAAAGAACCGCAAGACGGTATAACACCCAGGTAATGGTCAATGTCCAGCCTATTTTTAACAAATTGCTTCTGCGGATGTGCTCCAGCAACATCATGCCAGCCACCACCATAAACCAGGCCAGGTAAAAGAAGGGACTTAACTGGAACCATACCGCCAGTAACAGACCTGGAAACAACAACAAAGCCCCGGCAAAAGAGATCGTCATCATATTACCCAGATAAGCCCAGGTCTTTTTCCTGTTAATCAGTGTAATCACCAGCCCCTGAAAAAAAATCTGTCCGCCACAAATAAAGTATTCCCGGTACGTATGGCCGGCAGGCAGAAGTCCTTTCATTAAACCGGTATAATTGGAAAGTACCCAAGCTGTTAAAAGCCAGGTAAATATCAGATAAGCGATGCGGTAATGCAGCTTAAAAGTTGGCTGAAACTGAAAAGTTTCCGCTTTTGGAGGAGGTACAATTACGCGTCTGTTATAAGCGATAAAAGCGTATACTTTGCTCATCAGCCATACAAAAGGTTTGAACCTGAAAAGCGGGCCAAAGAAAGGCATAACGAGGCCAAAGATTTTAAAGAGACTTTCAATGCCATAACTGACTTCACCCGTCTCCTGGTTTACCAGGGCAATTTCATTCGCCGCACGCTGCCTGTCCACCATCGGGCAAGCCTGTGCCGGAAGTTCCTGGTAGGCGGACCTGCCCGCTTTGTCTAAAAGGCCAGTACTTACAAACGCGCTGGTATACATACGGCACATCGGACATTCTTCATCAAACAGGATCAGGTGGTTTTTAAGCGTTTTCATCTGCTTAGTTTTAATTATTGAATTTTCAGTAAAAATTGAAACATATATCTCAAAAAAATAGTTTATTTGAATAGCTTAAAAATAGAGCTCCAAAACCAGTTCTCTTCAGCTTTAAGCATGGTATCTAAGGTTTTATCTACATTTTTAGCCAGCTTATTGATGTCCTTTACCGATTTACTGAAGGTCTTAAATTCCGGATCTTTGGCATCACCTTTTACATTGGTCAACTCCTCTAAAACTTTTAAAACCGGATCAAGCTCTCTTTTTCTGCGTTCTTTAGCTACCTGCCTGGCGATATTCCAGGTATCCTTATCTGCGTAAAAATATTCTTTACGCTCGCCTGCCTTATGCTGTTTCTCCACAAGTCCCCAGCCGACCAGGTCTCTTAGGGTCATGTTTGCGTTTCCCCTTGAAATGCTCAGTTCTTTCATGATCTCCTCTGTGGTAAGCGCCTCCGGCGAGATCAGCAATAAAGCATGCACTTGGGCCATGGTACGGTTAATACCCCATTCCGAGCCTAACTTACCCCAGGCTTCAATGAATTTTAATTTTGCTGCTGCCAGTTCCATATACAAAGATACTACAATATATTAAACTTTCAATAATTATTGAAAGTTTAATATATTCAAATCAAAATACCTGCAGATAAGCAATTAAAGGCCTAAACATACGCATATCCCTGTTCAGCAGTATACTGATCAGCATAACAAAACTCCTTATCCATTAAATTTACAGCAACATCCAGCTGCACAAACTGCAGATTCCCGAATATACTGGCAAATGCCGTATCAGTAGCATCTACCCCTGTGGCAATTTTAATCAATCCGTTTAAGGGAACAAGCTTTGTTGCGTCTACAATAATCCAATACCCACCGATGTACACTTCGAAACAAGCATGGAAATCTGCTGGCTGTAACTGGTACGCATATCCAGTGAAATATCTCGCTGGAATGGTCAGGGCCCGACACAAGGTTACGCCTAAATGTGCAAAATCACGACATACACCTATCTGCTCAGTTATGGTATCATAAGCTGATGTCTGGGCATTGGTATAACCTCCACTATATTCTATATTGGCATAAATCCAGTCACGGATAGCCATAACCTTATAAAAAGCATGGTCTATATGTCCAAATTTATGAAATGCAAATTTGTAGAGCCGATCAGACTGACAATATCTGCTTGGATTTAAGTACAATAAAGCGCTAACGGGCAAATGAGCAATCGGCACATCATCCAGATAAGCTGCTGGAATTGCACGAACTTCAGTTTCAACCACCGCAGTATAATTGATCAACAGACTCCCCTTATCCGGAATTTCAATAACCTTAAACCTCTTCTCTCCGGTGATTGCAAGTAGTTCAATCATTTTTAGCGGATTGTTTAGCTCCATATGCTCAGTTACAAGAAATTGCCCGGCAGATTTAAGGGGTTGAACATTTAAGATCAGCGTTGAGGGTGCGAGTACTTCGTAAACTATTTTAGTTTTCACTTCAAATTTCATATCACCTTAAATAATTACGATGTAAATTTAATTAATCAGCAGTTTCACTCATAAATAAGCACAAAACAGATGATAAAATCAACAATTATCAAAAATGTTATCAAATAATACACAAAAACACTGTCTTTATTCAACATAAAAATCAATTTACATAAAGATATAACTATATTTCAAAATAATTTCACATAAAATGATCGGATATGGAAGAAAAAAGTCATACAAAATCATACGATCCACCAATAAACACCTGGGATGAGATGTTTAATGATTCCAAAACAGTAAGAGAAGAGTATAAAACCGTCATGGACTACCTCAATCTGGAATCTGCCGAAGAGCTCAACAAGAAAGAGGAACTTTCTAAAGTGCTTTTCATGAGCCAGGGCATTACATTTACTGTTTACAATAGCGGTGAAGGTATTGAAAAGATCTTTCCTTTCGATATCATCCCCAGAATTATCAGCTCAGAAGAATGGGCTTTTATAGAAAAAGGGATCAAGCAAAGGGTAACTGCCCTGAACCTTTTTCTGAAAGATGTGTACAGTGACCAGTTCATCATTAAAGATGGCATTGTACCCATTGAGGTAATTTACTCTTGTCCGCATTTTTTACGTGAAATGGTAAATGTAAAAGTGCCTCACGACATTTACATTCACATTGCAGGGATCGACCTGATCAGGGACAACGACGGCACTTATTATATCCTTGAAGACAACGTCCGTACGCCATCAGGCGTAAGTTATATGCTGGAAAACAGGGAGATTACCAAACGGTTGTTTCCCGATCTATTGCCCCGGTGCAAGGTTAGAAGCGTAATTGAATACCCTACAGTTCTTTATAACAACCTGCTTTCGCTGGCACCACATGATATTGCAGAGCCCACAATCGTATTGTTGAGTCCGGGTAGTTTCAACTCTGCCTACTTTGAACATACTACCCTTGCCCGCTTAATGGGAATAGAGTTGGTAGAAGGCCCCGATCTGATTGTAGAAGACCATAAAGTGTACATGAAAACCACCGCAGGCCTGCAGCAGGTAGATGTAATTTACCGAAGGGTAGATGATGATTATCTTGATCCCCTGGCCTTTAATCCCGGCAGTTTGCTTGGCGTTGCCGGTTTAATGAATGCTTATAGAAAAGGAAATATCACCATCGTAAATGCAGTAGGTAATGGAGTAGCAGACGATAAAGCGGTATATGTATATGTACCCGAAATGATCAGGTATTACCTGAACGAGGAACCTTTGCTTAAAAATGTACCTACCTACCAATTGGGCAATGCCGAGGAACGCAGCTATGTATTTAAGAACATTTCAGGCATGGTGGTTAAACAAACCAATGGCAGCGGGGGTTACGGAATGTTGATGGGGCATGCTGCTTCCGAGGAAGAGATTGAAGCATATAAACTAGAAATCCTGAAAGATCCGAGACAGTTTATTGCACAGCCTACCATCAGTCTGTCTTCAGCCCCATGCTACATGCAGGGCATGTTGCAGCCCAGAAGGATAGATTTCCGTCCTTTCGCCCTCTGTGGTCCAAATGGGATAGATATTATCCCGGGAGGATTGACCAGAGTGGCCCTTAAAGAGGGATCACTGGTGGTAAACAGTTCGCAGGGCGGAGGCAGTAAAGATACCTGGGTACTTTCAAAATAAATGAATATTAAGATCAAATTATAGAAACCAATATGTTAAGCAGGGTTGCAGAAAGTTTATACTGGATAAGCCGTTATATTGAAAGAACAGATGGCATGCTGCGCATGCTTAAAATAAATTATGCTTCATCACAGGATGCAATGGCAGAGTTTTCATGGAGCCCGGTCATGCGTATTTTTTGCGACCCCAATGATGATGGGCTGGATGCGATAGAGTTCAAAAGTCGTACGGCGCTCCAATACATGGTAACCGACAAAGAGAACCCCAACTCCATCATCAACATCATCACGCAGGTACGTGAAAATGCAAGAAGCGTACAAGACCACATCACCAAAGATGTATGGCAATGCTTGAATGAATATTACCATACCGTAAAAGATCCCAGACTAAATGCCATGCTAAAAAAAGACGACCCAATATCGGTATTGGATATACTGATCAAACAAGGAATGCTTTTTTATGGCACCACAGAAATCACCATGGCCAGAAACGAAGGCAGCAGTTTTATGCGCATAGGAAAGTACCTCGAGCGCAGCATACAATCGGTTAACATACTCGACATCAAATTTGGCTCGGTAGACCATAACCCGGATCTGCTGACAAATACCAGTTACTGGAAACACCTTTTACTGTCTATAGGCGGGTACGAGTTGTATTTAAAAACTTACCGGCAGGGTTTTGAAGCAGAAAATGTATTAGAACAGGTCGTCCTGAACAATGAATTCCCAAGGTCAGTGATCTATTCTATTAACCAGCTGTTCAAATATTTCGACCGGTTGAAAGGAGACGGACGCATTACTCCCGGAAACCTAGCTTTCCTTATCGGCAGACTGCAGAGCAAAGTAAAATACAGCGCTATAAAAGGTTTAAAAAGAGGAGACCTTCATTTGTACCTTGCAGAAATAAAATCTGAACTTTACGGGATCGGAAATGCTTTTAACCAAACTTGCTTCAACATATACTAGCTGCCATGCCAGAATTCAACATCAAACACATCACCAAATATGCTTATGAATCTCCGGTCAGAGAAAGTGTAAACCATATCATCCTATATCCAATAGAAGACCAGTTTCAAAAGGTCATTAAACATAACCTGAAAATTTCCGGCAATCCGAAAGTTGATGTGTTTACGGACTATTATGGTAATAAAATTGGCTTTTTTGCTTACAGTGAGCGGCATAGAGAACTGGAAATCTATTCAGAACTTACGGTAGCTACCACACCAAAGGAACTTCCTTCAGCAACCATGTTCAGCGAGATGCAATGGAAGGCACTGCAAACCCTGCGTTATCAGGTACCTTATATTGATTACCTGAAATGGGAAGCTTTTGATGCGCTGCAGGAACTAAAGGCTGTTACGGATCAATACCTGCGATCAGACATCAGCCCCTACCGGGTTGCTATGGATTTTTGCAAATATGTATATGAACATTTCAAATATATACAGGGTGTTACCACCGTGCAAACGCAGATAGAAGAAATCTGGCAAATCAAATCAGGAGTATGTCAGGATTTCGCCCACATTCTTTGCCAGATGCTACGCATGGCTAAAATTCCTGCAAAATATGCAAGCGGATACATTTGCCCCAACAAAAATGGTATCCGCGGGGAAGGCGCCACACATGCCTGGGTAGAAGCTTATATCCCTGATTATGGCTGGCTGGGATTGGACCCGACCAACAACTGCATTGCCAACGAAACCTATGTAAGACTGGCACTAGGCAGAAGTTTTACCGATTGCTCGCCAGTAAAGGGCGTTTATAAAGGTCCTTCTAATCATAAGCTGACGGTGCAGGTGATCGTCGGCTATGACAATGGCACTGCTGAAATACATGAACCTGTAACAGAAAAAGTAGAGACAGAACCCGTGTTTTCTACAGCAATAAAAGGCAACAGCTATCGCAGAAACCTGGAATTGATGCAACAGATACAACAGCAGCAATAAAAAATAGTAAGCAGGCAATTCATTTCATAAAATATACCTTACTTTATAAAAATTTGCAGCTGATGTTAAGATGAGGAATGAATTTGCTTTAATAACCGGCGCCAGCAAAGGCATTGGAAGATCGATGGCTTTCCAACTTGCAAAAGCCGGCTACCATTTGCTATTGATTGCCAGATCGGCAACCGAGCTGGAAGAACTTGCCCTGCAAATTCAGCAAGATCATCAGGTTAAAGTATTTTATCTTACAGCTGACCTTTCTACAAGATCAGCGCCCTTAAATGTGGCGAACTGGGCAAAACAGCAAACCAATCAGCTAACGGTACTGATCAACAATGCAGGTTATGGTTTATGGGGCGATTTTGAGGCGCTAAAACTGGAAGAACAAATGAACATGCTCCATTTAAATATCAATGCGGTAATTGAGCTAAGCCATCATTTACTCCCGGTTTTAAAAGCGCAACAGCAAGCCTTTATCTTAAATATCTCCAGCACTGCCGCCTATCAGGCAGTACCCACACTCGCCTTATACGCTGCCAGCAAAACATTTGTACTTTCCTATAGCAGGGCATTAAGGTACGAGCTCAAAAACACCCCGGTTTCTGTCAGCTGTCTCTGTCCCGGCCCTACCGATACCGGCTTTGCCAACCGTGCCGGGCTGGATGCCCTCGCCGATCTGGCAGAAAAATTCAACATGCAACCCGAAGCCGTTGCACAGGCCGGGTTAAAAGGAATGTTCAGCAGGAAAGCAGAAATTATTCCTGGTTTCCTGAATAAGCTATCTGCATTTGGCGCAAGACATTTACCAAAAACAATGATTGAACGTATTACAGCAAGTTTGTACAAACGATAATCTCCCCTTTAATCAAGCTTTACCAATTAAAAAAAATATTTTCAAATAAATTTGATCTTAAGAATATTTTACTACTTTTGTAAAGTCTACTAAACAAGTAGACTTTATTAAATGACAAAAAACAACCATATCCTTAGCGCATATATTATGCGAATGTGTCTTCCAAAAGGCACAGGTTGTTGCTGTTGTTGTTAATCAGGATCTCATCCACTGATTAATTACCTTAACATCTGCCTGACTCCGCAGGTGAACTCATTTAAACATCTTTAATTTTAAAATTTCCAGATCATGGGCAACTCCTATATCAAATTTGCTTTAGGCAATACAATAACCGCTGAACAAAAAGACTTCTTCAATGAAAATGGTTTTATCCATTTCAAAAACTTTATCAAACCGGAAACCGTAAACGACATCATCAACGCCTCTATAAAAGTACAAGAACAATGGCTGGAAGCACAGCGGGAAAAAGTAAATGGCATACCCATTAAATATGGCAGAGACCTGGACGGCTCGCCAATTGTACAACGCTTTGCATTTGTAAACAAGCACCATCAGCTGTTTGCAGAACTGGCGAGAGACCCCCACTTTGAGGTCTTGCTGGATCTTATTGGTCCGGGCGCCAGGTTAGGTACTGAAGAAAAAGATGGCATGGTATTGAACCACTATGTAAACGGACATGAAAGTAAGTTTACCCAGATGGGCTGGCATACTGATGGCCTGCGCGATATTTTTCATGGTCAGAAATTAAACCCAATGCTGAATGTAGGCATACACCTCAGCACTTTAAAACCTGAAAATGGTGGCTTAAAGGTACTGCCTGGCACACATAAACAGAGTTTATACCAGATGCTATTCCGCAAAAAATATTTTTTAGACAACAAAGCTGATGCAAAAGAAGTAGCCATCATACCTCAGGCTGGAGATTTGACGATACACGACGGCCGTTTATGGCACCGCGTAGCCCAGTCCTCGGTGACAGGCGAAGAAAGCCGCCGAAGAGTGATCTACCTGCCCATCATAGCCGGTAAGTTCGAACCGAAAAATGAAAACAGCCCTACTGCTTTCTATCAACGTTTTGCAGGTTTAGTTAAATAAGGCCATGTTGATCGCACTTGTTGTCAGTTACCTGATCCGTTCAGGTAAGCTGGGGTTCCTGCAAAAAAGCACCCAGCAGTTAAGGGTATTCGTAAAATTGAATGCCAAAAGATTTTAGATGTTTGGTTAGATCTATGTGTGTGTTAAGCCAGGCCATCACCAGGTCTGGCTTTTTTTAATAGACTACAAAAACAGTATACTTTTTTTTTATAAATACTACTAAAATAGTAGATTATATTTATATCTTCGTTAAAACTTTAGATCGTTTGGTATATCTGAGTTTTGTTCATTAAGCCAGGCTGGATGGTCTGGCTTTATTACAAAGCCCAAAGTCCAATTTAAAATGACCCCTATAAATGTAAATGATGAACCAATTTAACTATTTGGCCTTTGCCATTCCTGCATTTTTTATTTTTCTTTTTTTAGAATACCAGCTGGCCATCAGGCTAAACAAGGTAAATATATTTAAGTATGAAGGTTCTATCGCTAACCTCAGCATTGGTATTGCCGAAAGATTACTCAACCTATTCATATCCGGTAGTTTCTACGGTTTGTTCTACTGG
Organism: Pedobacter heparinus; assembly: GCF_032678725.1. GTDB lineage: Bacteria > Bacteroidota > Bacteroidia > Sphingobacteriales > Sphingobacteriaceae > Pedobacter > Pedobacter heparinus_A. The sequence goes on along the minus strand of NZ_JAVTSC010000013.1, from coordinate 171,910 downwards.
TTATATACCAATTATGCTTTGTTTGCTATACCAAATACCTGGTGGGTATGGCTATTGCTGATCCTCGTTACCGATCTGGTCTGGTACTGGTATCACCGCCTGGGCCATACCGTCAATTTCTTGTGGGCAGCACATATTGTTCACCACCAGAGTGAAGAATTTAACCTGACCGTATCTGCCAGAATCACTGTTTTTCAGGCATTGATCAGGAATGTTTTCTGGTGCATCATCCCACTGCTGGGTTTTCAGCCGGCCATGGTAATCAGCATTCTGATTATTCATGGTGCCTATTCTTTTTTTACCCATACCCAGTTGATTCGAAAATTGGGTTGGCTGGAGCATATCCTGATTACCCCCTCTTTACATGGCGTGCATCATGCCAGTAATGAAAAGTACCTGGACAAAAATTATGGCGACGTATTTGTTTTTTGGGACAAGCTTTTCGGCACCTTTCAAAAAGAAGAAGAAGCACCTAGATACGGATTAACCCATCCCATAAAAAGTTATAGTTTTTTATGGCAGCACTTTCACTATTACCTGGAAATAGCAGAAGCCTGCCGCCGCAGTAATGGCATCAAAGCTAAACTGCGCATTATTTTCGGTAATCCTGCGCATCTTGATCAGGACATCCGACCGGCACTCGAAAAAAGATTCCTGCAACACAAAACACCTGTTGCTTATCGCTTTAAGTTCAGGACCTACCTGGATCTTCAGCTTACCCTCTGTATCGCCCTGCTAACTTTCATCACCGCAGCCTATGCCAGCCTGGGCCCGGACGACAAACTGTTTATCGTTTGTTTCATTTTCCTTACTTTAATCAATTGTGGCGCACTAATGGAACAAAGGAAATGGATCTATTATCTGGAATGCATCAGGCTGATTGTATTTTTAGCGTTCATTCTCTGGAAGCTGGACAGATTTGAACTGATCCTTTTACCTGCTATTGCATTAATAGTATTAGAAATGACACACAGTTTAAGCCATTTGTACCGCAGTTATGTGCTCAAATATGAAAAGAGATAAATTCATGTTACCTTTGCAGCATGAATACAAACGTTGCTGTCATTTTTGACATGGATGGTGTCATCTGCCATACCAACCCCTATCATTCCCTGGCTTTCCGTGAGTTTTTTTCAGGCCATAACCTCAATCCTACTGATGAGGAATTTGCAGCGCACATGTACGGCAAAAGCAACAGTTATATTCTGAGCCATTTTTTTAAAAGACCTGTAGCCGGCAACGAACTCCAGCAAATGGAGCAGCAAAAAGAAGGGTTATTCCGTAAAATCTACGAACCTCATATTGAACCCATTGCAGGCATTTTAGCATTCATTTCAGATCTATATCAAAATGGTGTAAAACTGGGCGTCGCCACCTCAGCCCCCCATGCCAACCTGGAATTAATTTTAGGAAAAATAGACATTCGCCAAAAACTGGGTTCTGTTATGGCTAGTGAAGACGTTAAAAAACACAAACCCGATCCGGAAGTATACCTGAGTTCAGCTAAAAATCTGGGTGTCCTACCCGAAAACTGCCTCGTTTTTGAAGACTCCTTTTCCGGTGTTTCCGCAGCGTTAAATGCGGGCATGCGGGTAGTAGGTGTACTCAGTTCCCATACCGAAGCAGAACTTCCTCCATGCAATTTATATATACAGGATTATACAGAGCTATCTTATGACAAGATCAATCACTTGTTTAAATAGTTATACCTTAGCTTTACCTTATGGAAAGTGAAAACAGAAATCCTTATGTTCAATTTAATGAACAAATTCTAAAAGATTGGAAAAACAATGGTGTGGGCTATATCAAACTCGTTGAACTGGACACAGATCTTCCGGTTAAGTTTTTTGAACTGATCCCTAATTCTGAAATTCCCGATGCCGGGGAAACCATTTACCATATTGATTCCGAAGACATCGCAGAACTACTGGAGCCCATAAAAGGCGTAAAGTTCCTGGTGCACGAGATTTATCTGGAAGAAGAATAACTCATGAAAATGCAATCTAAAGCAAATTCGCGCTTTTATGAATTAGATCTGCTGCGTTTTCTGGCCGCACTCTCCGTATTACTTTATCATTATACCTTTGGCGCTACAAGAATTTTCGCTACCCCCGAATTCAGTTTAGATAAGTTACTACGGTATGGGTATCTTGGTGTAGATGCTTTTTTTATGATCAGTGGATATGTCGTGCTCCTTTCTGCCATGCATAAATCTCCGAAATATTTTTTTATTTCCAGAGTAGTCAGGTTGTATCCTGCGTTTTGGATTTCCTGTCTGCTTACCTTTGTCATTTTATATTTTGGAAAAATAACCCCGCCCGGAATTCCTGTTGTAAATTTTAAGCTGCTGGCCTACAATTTAACTATGTTGCAGGGTTTCTTTGGTAAGCCAGACCTTAACGGGGTATTCTGGACACTTACTTACGAGATCGGATTTTACTTTATCATCCTGCTCATAGCCGCCCTTAAACTTTGGAAGAACCTCCTGCTACTCTTATTTTTATGGCTCTGCTACACTTTTATTGCAGGACCAAATACAGCCAGCAACGCACTTTATTTTCTATTGATACCTAAATACAGTTGCTGCTTTATCGCCGGCATGTTATGCTATTTATTACGGATTAAATATGCTCCGCCCTGGAAAATCTATCTACTTCTGGCCATATGCTACCCTCTGAATATCAAACACGATATCGCAATCCTACAGAACATGAACGATTATTACCACGATGCGGGTGCCTATCGCAGTTATGTCATGATTGCAATTGTTACTTGCCTATATATATTTTTTCTGCTATCGGCACATGGGAAACTGTACACTCCTAAACTAAAATATCCCGCAAAATCGGGGGTACTTACCTATCCGCTTTACCTGTTGCATGGATTTGGGATAGCGGCCTTTATAACGTGGGGCAACCAGTTAAATAAATACGTCATGTTAACAGTAGTCAGTACATTTATGATCTTTGTTTCCTATATTGTTTACCGCTATATAGAGCAGAAGTTTCAACCACTACTTAAATCATTTATTACCAAAATAACTGACAGCTGGCTCAGTTAAACCTATTTTTTTTAACGCATCCGTATGCAAAATTTGTCAGAACCATTAATATTAGGTATTCTTGGGAACGCACACAATTAATGAACATTTAAAGATTATCTGATTACTTAATGACAAAAGAACTCAGCCCCGAAATTTTAAAAACCAAACAGCATTTCGAAATACTTGATGGATTAAGGGGCATTGCTGCAGTAGCTATTGTATTGTTTCATTTTATGGAAATGGTGTACGCCTTTCCAAAAAACTTTATTGGCCATGGCTTTCTCGCCGTTGATTTCTTCTTCTGCTTATCCGGCTTTGTTATCGCCTATGCCTACGACGACCGCATCGAAAAAATGGGCATCAAAGAATTCTTCACATCGAGATTGATCAGACTTCAACCCCTGGTTGTTTTGGGCTCCATATTGGGTTTACTGGCATTTCTATTCGATCCATTTGGTGGCAGCCCGGAGGTTTATAGTGCCGGTAAAGTGGTATTGATTTTCATCTGTTCCCTGTTGATGATTCCCTTTCCTGTAATCACAGAGCGCTCATTCAATCTTTTCGGCCTCAATGCACCCGCATGGTCCTTATTCTGGGAATATGTAGCCAACATCCTGTATGCTTTTATCTTATCCAAACTTAAACGTAACTACCTGCTGATTTTAGCTATACTTTCCGCCATTGCCTTGTGTTATGTATCTTACCGTGCTGAAGGCTTATTGGGGGGCTGGAGCGGTTCCAATTTCTGGGATGGCGGTGCCCGCATTGCGTATTCCTTTTTAGCAGGCATGCTGATCTTTCGCTTCAACTGGATCATCAGCTCAAAACTGGGTTTCACAGGCATTTCTATTTTGTTGTCACTGGCTTTTCTAATGCCATACTCTTCCTGGAACTGGCTTACTGAACTTTTAGTAGTGCTGTTATACTTCCCCTTGATTGTTGCTTTAGGTGCCGGGGCCAAATTGACAGATAATGTAAAGAAATTCTGTGTATTCTCCGGAAAGATCTCCTACCCCCTGTATATGACACATTATGCAGTGATCTGGTTGTTCTTAAACTACTATACCAAATTCCAGCCAGCTACTTTCGAACTCGCTTTAATTATCGGCATTGGAACCTTATTGCTGATCGGGATCGCTTACCTGACCATGGTATTTTACGACACTCCGGTACGCAGGTATTTCAGCAATAAAAGGAAAACAGGAAGAAAGCAGGCCAACCAAAATTAAACCATCATTTTGGAACATAATCCATAGGCACCATATCGCCAACTTTTTCATAAGCCCAGAATCCTTCATAAAGCATAGCTCTGGAATCGTATACACTGCCATTCTCGTAAAAACGCAGGGTATCCTGCGTAAGTTTGGCTACGGATATTTCGTAGTCAGGTATGTCAAGCGGCCGAAATATCCAGAAACCGGATCTGGAATAAGCCAGCGTTTCTTTTTCTTTGGTATAACTGATCGCCAGTGCACCACTATAGTCCAGCAACTTTAAATTCTGATTAAAAGCAGATACCAGCTTATCTGGCGAAATTACTTCAGGATCCAGACAATCTATATATTTGGCCATATCCTGTTGTTTTAACCAAAAAGAGATCAGTGTACTGTCTCTAAGTACTATTCCCTTACTGATAATGGTCGATTTGGGAGCTGCTTTTAGTTTAACCAGGTTTTTATGAATAATACTGTCGGGATAGCGGTAAGGATTAGGTATTTTTTTCATCCTGTTCATGATAAACCCTTCCTGACCGGCATTTCCAGCATACAGAGATCTGAAAAAGTGTCGTGAAGAACCATAATATGCAGTCTCCCGCTTATCAATATATTTTTTCAGTTTTTTCCCTGAAGCTTTTAATTCTTCAAAAAAAGGATGACCGGAATAATAAATGATACGCGTTCTGGAATTGTATTCAAAATTATCCAGCATATATTTTAACCTGTAACCCAAGGCTCTATTCTCAACAATTAAAAACTCTGATGTTGTTATGGTCAAAGTGCTTTTGGTTACATCATAATCAATATTTAAAACCTGAGGGTTTAATATTTTACATTGTGCGGCATTGGGTGTAGTACCAATAAAGAATTCTTTAAACTGCTTGATATATTTTGCCCTGTTTGGATCGGCACGGATCACTACTTCATTTAAGGTGGTTGTGCTTTCCTTCAAAACCAGTTCAACCTGAACGGATTTATCCGAGATAACGACACTTTTTGAGTAAGGAAGGTAACCTACCATTTGTACCAGCAAATCATAATTGCCAGGTCTGAGGTTACTAATTTTAAATTTGCCTTCACTGTCAGCTACTGTTGAAACCTTGTAACCACTTAAATACACGCCCGCCCCCGGTAAACTTTCTTTCTGATCTTTAACTGTACCTGTTATCGAAAATGAATTTTGAGCGGATACATGAAAGCCTGTATAAATGAAAAGAAGAAATATCAGCAAGGCTTTTGTCATTAGGCGAAAGTAAGGAATCATTCAGTTTTAATGGAAAGATGAACAGAAATATTTGATTTGTATATTTTTGAAAGTTAAAGCATTGTAAAAAAGCCGTTCTGCACTTTTTTCCCTTACTTTTTAAGGGTAATTTCGGCCTCAAACTTATTTGTATGAATACATTATCCATTTTTAGAAAAGTAGCCGTAGCGGAAGGGATTTCTTATGTTTTGCTGATTTTCATTGCCATGCCTTTAAAATACTGGGCTGAGATGCCACTGGCAGTTAAATATACTGGCTGGGCCCATGGTTTATTGTTTGTGCTGTATATAGCCCTTTTGATTATGGCCTGGATGGAATACAAATGGAGCTTTAAAAAATCGGCACTGATTGGCGTTGCTTCCCTTCTGCCTTTTGCCCCTTTTTATGTAGATAAACGACTGAAGGAAGATAATTGAAATAAATCTTGCGAATTAGTGATTCAATTTATACATTTGCAACCCGCTGATAAAGCAAATGCCCAGCTGGCGGAATTGGTAGACGCGCTGGTCTCAAACACCTGTGGGAAACCGTGCCGGTTCGACTCCGGCGCTGGGTACTAAGCCGTGCACATGACGTATAATCGTTGTAGCACGGCTTTTTTATTCTATCTAACCATTTTGAACAATCTCTCCCAATTTACCCACATCCTCTAGATTATAAGGTGTTTCCTGGTAAACAAAGTAGTTGAGCCAATTATTGAAGAGTAAATTCGCATGACTTGTCCAACAAACCAATGGTGCATTCTCTGGATTATTGTCCCGGTAATAGTTTTTCGGTACAGGTACGTCAAGACCTTTCTTCCGGTCTCTTACATATTCCTCGTGAAGGGTTAGCGGAGCGTATTCTGAGTGACCGGTAAGATAAAATTCACGCCCGCCCCGGGAAAATACAATGGCTATTCCTGCATCCGAAGATTCTGACAGGATACGAAGATCTTCCTTATCAGCCAAATCCGATTTCAATATTGTGGTATGTCTGCTATGAGGAATAAAGAACTCGTCGTCAAAGCCTCTTAACAAGGAGTGCCCCTTTTCAGTGGCAGTATGCTTGAAAACCCCGGATAATTTTTCGTTTAATGGCTTTTTTTCAACCCCATAAAAATGATAGAGCGCAGCCTGAGCCGCCCAGCAAATATAGAGCGTTGAGGTAACGTGTTTTCTGGCCCAGTCGAAGATTTGAGTGATCTCATTCCAATAGCTTACTTCCTCGAACTTCAGCATTTCTACAGGAGCGCCGGTAATGATCAAACCGTCATAGAAGTTTCCCTTTATTTCGCCAAAACCTTTATAGAACATTTCCAGATGTTCTTCAGATATATTTTTAGAAGTGTGGGAATCGAGTCTTAAAAATTCAACTTCAACCTGTAAAGGATTGTTGGATAATAAACGAACAAAATCCGTTTCAGCAGATATTTTAAGAGGCATCAGGTTAAGGATAAGCACACGCATTGGGCGAATATCTTGAGTATCCGCTCTCAGATCACTCATAACAAATATATTTTCCTGCTTTAAAAGCTCAATCGCTGGCAGATTATTCGGAATCTTAACTGGCATTTATCATCTCCCTTATTCTTATTTAAACGCCAAAAATAAGAATAATACCATTGAACTCTAAACTAAGCGGCATCTGTGACTATCATATGGCAATTCTGAGAGCGCCATCACTATTGGAGATACTCGAAAAAGAACCTTACATTTTTACAGAATCTTTAAATCTTAAGCCAGCTACCTGCCAAATGGCAGAAAGAGGACGCTTTTTGCATTTAAAAGCTGTTTCTGAAATCCCATAAAACTAAAACATACGCCATTTTGCAGATTTGCATTTTTCAGATTTATATTTTGCCTGCATGCGAAAGTATTAAGAAGATATGCTAAAAGGACTGTATTTGACTTTAATATACTATCAATGTTGATTTTTTAATATTCTTTGAACTTAAATTGCGGTTATTATGCGTTTTTAACAATCAAACTCGCCGCCAAAAAAACGCAAATCCATTTTTTTTAATATATTTGTTTGGGCATGGAAGATTGATAGCAGAAGGCTAATTCCTCACACACATGAAGAGATATTCTATTTATTCACTAATGATTTTATCAGTTGTTTTTTGCTCGTTTTATAGCAAAAATAATAAAACTGTTTCAGATGCACCTGTTGATGCAAAGGATAATTACAGGCAAGACAAACCTAAAGTTTACCGTTATGGGGCCGAAACAGCTAAGATCAATATCGGATCAACAGAGATAGTCGCTGACTACCGCCTAGGTAATAAAAAAGGCATCACATTAAAGCCAGGTATTGACGCGGCGATTAATGGTGAACGAACAGCACCGGACCTCGTTTTTAATGTGAAGGTTCCAGGCGGGCGTTATGTAATGAGTACCTATGCCGTAACTGATACTGAAGGTGCTAAACTCATGAAAGAAGCTAAAACCAAATTCCAATCCTTGTATATAAAAATACAGATTGGCAGCCTCCGTACCACCAAACGTGTTGTTTACGTGCCCTGGGATGTGAAAAGACAAGAATCAGGCAAGTTTCAGTTTAATGGCGACCAACAATTAAAAATATGGCTGCCACGCGGAGTACGGCTGGAATATGTTGAACTTGCCCCATATATTCCACCGGTGGTTCCGGCAAACGCCCAAAATTACAAGCCAGGGATTGTACCTCCTGCAAGTCACCCCCGACTTTGGGTAAATCAGCAATCATTGCCAATTATAAAAGCAAAAATACAATCCGGAGAGAACCTGCTGGCATGGGAAAAAGTAAAAAAGTCCGCATTAACGCCATTTATATTCAAATTTAACCCGGAAGAAGAGCTGCCATATAATGGAGCTCTTGAAGGAGCTGCAGAAACAAAGGCTTTTTATTACCTGATGACCGGCAACAAACAGGTTGGCAGGGAAGCTGTTAAATTAATGGCCGATTATTTATCACATGTCGAATTCGGAAACATTCTGGACGTCACGAGGCAATTGGGCCGCGCTATTTATTCAGCTGCTGAAGTATATGATTGGTGTTATGACATCATGACTCCAAAGGAGAAGCAGGTTTTATACGACAACCTGATGCGCCTGGCTGACGATATGGAGTGCGGCTGGCCTCCTTTCAATCAAAGTATCATTAACGGCCATGGAAATGAAGCCCAGATTAATCGTGACCTGCTGTCTATGAGTATAGCCGTTTATGATGAAAATCCGCTGCCATACCAATATACCTCATACCTGGTGTTGGAGAAACTGGTACCCATGAGGAAGTTTGAGTATCAGTCACCCCGTCATAATCAGGGTGTTAATTATGGTGCTTACCGTTTTGGCTGGGAAATGCAGGCAGCATGGTTGTTTTATCGCATGACCGGACATCCTGTTTTTGACGATAATATTAAGAATGTTCGCAAGTACTGGCAATATATGCGTGTTCCTGACGGACAAATGCTACGTGATGGAGATGGATTTACGGCAGGCGCTCCAGGAGAATTCTACTACTGGAAGGCAGCACAAACTATGTTTATGAACTACACTTATGCTGCTGATCCCGTTCTTAAAGGAGAATTCGAGCGTCAGGGAGGATTGCCCGATAACCCGGTATTATTTCTGCTCCTTAACGATCCTGACCTGAAAACTGAGCCCAGTATGAAGTCCCTGCCCTTAACCATGGATTTTGGCCCGGTGCTTGGATCGATGATTGCCCGGACCGGTTGGCAAATTGGAATGAACAGCAATGATGTGGTCGCTGAAATTAAGGGCGGAGGTTATCATTTTACCAATCATCAGCATGCAGATGCGGGATCAATTCAACTCTATTATCGTGGATTTCAGTTCGGTGATATCGGGGTATACCATTTTTACGGTACGCCTTACGATTTTAATTTCAATAAGCGTTCAATTTCACACAGCATGATGCTCGCTGTTGACCCAGATGAAAAATATCCCAGGTCAGAAGCCAATGATGGAGGAACCCGCTTCAATCTCAAATTTCCTGAAACGCCGGACGAAACACAAACTGATCCGTTGTTCAATAATGGGAAAGTAGTTTCTGCTGATTTCGGTCCTTCTAAACTGCGTCCATTTTTCAGTTACTTTAATGTTGATCTTACCGGAGCTTATTCACTCAAAATGAAAGATTATAGCCGGGGATTTTGTTTTCTGAACCTGGATCGTGAAGATATTCCTGCAGCCATTATTTTAACCGATGACATGACCACAGCCAAACCGGAATTCAAAAAGTACTGGCAGATTAACACACATAATTTACCGGAAAAAACCCCCACAGGGGTTGTTCTACATAACAATCGTGGCAATTTGGTCGGGAAAACGCATATGGAAATGCTGATCCCTTCAGCTGCTGATCGTTCTGTCGAGATTTTGAGCGGGCCGGACGCCACTGGCGTTTTTAACTTCAGATATGAAGTTCCGTCCGCTATTCAGCAGCCGGAGGCGAAGGGGCACCGGGTAATGATTTCACCAAAAAATGCAGGTAACCGCGACCGGTTTCTGACGGTTTTCCAGATGACTTCGGGCAATACCGCGCCTCTGCCGGTAAAATATTATGAAACTGCGGAAAGTTATGTGGTTACGCTCTCTGACCGGATGGTAAGCATGAGCAATACCTCTGCTCTTATTGACAAGGGGTTTAGCTTAAAAGTTCCAAATGATAAAAAATATCAGGTAGTTTTAGCCGGGATGAAACCTGGTAAATGGAATATTAAAAGTCGTAACGGAAATGTGAATTATAATGCCAGTGTTTTGACGGGCAAGAATACGATATTCTTCCGCGCAGGCGGAGGTGAATTTGTGATTACCCCTGGCAGTCAGTCAGGAGCAGTTTTGCTGCCTGTTGATGAAAACTATATGCCACTACTTTATGATGGGAAAATTAAATAGTACAAGAAATAGCTCAATTGGCTTGCTGCTATGCCTGCTGTTGGCTTCATGCTGCAATACAAGGGATAATTCATCAGGTCAAAGCAATAAAAAGCGGATTGTTGTTCAAACAATAATTGAAAACAAGCTATTGGTTGATTCTACGGAAATCGGTCTGAGTACCATTATCTCAAATCTGGAGGTCCCATGGGAAATTGCCTGGGGGCAGGATAACTGGATTTGGTTTACAGAGCAAAGGGGCCGGATCAGCAAGGTAAACCCGGCTACCGGGGAAAGAAAGATATTGTTAAACATAGCTGATGTGTGGCACGAAAGAACTGCGGGATTATTAGGAATGGCCTTGCATCCCGATATGAAGAAGTTTCCTTATGTAGTAGTAGATTATACGTACCGGCAAGATACCACCATCCTTTCCAGACTGGTACGTTACACGTCCATAAACGATACACTAATCAATCCCGTACTCTTGTTAGAGATTCCTGGCAATACAGCCCACAATGGATCCCGGGTTACTATTGGTCCCGATGGTAAGATTTTTTGGGCTACCGGTGATGCCGTACATTCAGAAAGAGCCCAGGACACCAAGTCTTTGAACGGCAAAATACTGCGTTTGAATATTGATGGCAGCATTCCAAAGGACAACCCCATAGAGAAGAGTGCAGTATGGGCTTTTGGATACAGAAATATACAAGGATTAGTGTATGCAGCGAATGGTATTTTATATACTTCCGAACATGGTGACGCAACAGATGATGAAGTAAACCTGATCAGGAAAGGAGGTAATTATGGCTGGCCTGATGTTACAGGTTTTTATGATACACCCGCCGAACAAGCATATAACAGGAAAAAAACAATTGCAGAACCTTTAAAAGCCTGGACACCTACCATTGCTCCGGCCGGTATCGCTTATTACGGCTCAGATGCAATACCCGAATGGCATAATTCTCTTTTGCTGACCACTTTAAAAGCACAAAGCCTCAGGGTACTACAGCTTGACAAGGCGGGTAAAACTATACTATCTGAACGTGTTTTTTTTAATAAAGTTTTAGGACGGCTGCGATCTGTATGCGTGTCGCCTGATGGAGATGTATATATAGCTACAAGTAACCGGGATTGGAACCCTCCAAAAGATTTTCCAAAAGCCTCTGACGATCGTATTGTCAGGGTCTTCAGCATAAAGCCAGGCGACAAGTTAAGTCCTGCCTATGTTAATTTACAGCAGCATACGGACAGCTTGAGTACACCAGGGGAAGAAATTGCTTCAGGCGGTCAGTTAATATATAATCAGTACTGCTCCTCCTGTCATAAACAAGATGGCAACGGTATAGCAGGTACCTTTCCGCCTCTTCGTGCTGCAAAACAGGCAGTCGGTAACAAACAGGAACTGATACATATCTTACTCAATGGATTATCGGGGCCGATCAAGGTAAACGGACAAAAATATAACCAGCAAATGCCAGCCTTTCACTTTCTAAGCGATACCGAGATAGCCGAGGTACTTACTTATGTCAGGTCAGCGTTTGATAATCAGGCGACCCCAATAACTGCGAATGAAGTAAAATCTGAACGTAAAGCTAACCAATAATACAAATCTTATTTTGTTAATTTTAAAACTATTGTGATAAATTTAATAGCTATTGTTACCTTACTGCACACAACGATGATGGCTAAGGATGTTAAAAAATACTTTTTGGTTTGAGCTGATCGGGAGCCCCTCCATGTTCCCCTTAGAAAGAAGGATATTTCATTCCATCAGCATTGCTTTGATGCTGCTGCTCGCATGCTATGCTCCCTATAATTTATATGCCGGGTTGTATATTGGTTCTATTTCTGCACTGATCATTGGCTTGTTCTTTTTTTACCAGTATTATGGCTCCAGGTTTCAGGACAAACCACATAGCAGTGCTGCATTCGGCTTAGCAGGAATCTTAATTTTTGGTGTCAATTACTTTTCTAATTCAGGCATCAATGGCTCTACCGATCTGATATGGCCTGTTTACCTGTTGCTGGTGTTTGCAATTTCTCCTTACCGGCAACACTTCACCTGGCTCATCGTGTATTTATTGTGTTTTTTAGCATTGCACACTATGGAGTATTATTATCCTTTTCTGGTAAAACATCCCTTTGATGCAGGCAAAGGACAATTTATTGACCGCATCACCGCATTTCCCCTTCCTGTAATTTCAATTTATATCATCATCAGGTTCATCAGGCAGAGTTACGATAAAGAGCGTAAAGCGGCTGAAGAAAAAACAGTAGCAGTACAAACGCTGATGTCCATCCTATCGCACGATTTACGCACTCCGCTGATGAACGTCCAAAATTACCTGGAGTTACTAAACGAACACGAGCTGGACAGTCGGGAGCGCCAGGTATTGGAAAAAACTTTACTGACCTCCACCAATAATGCCATGGATATGCTTTCTAACCTGCTGTACTGGTCAAAATCGCAAATGGAAGGTCACCACGTACAGCTGAAAGCGGTAAACCTTCGTGAAGTATTGCTGGGTACTTTGGAAATGGAGAACATACATGCCTTAAAAAAAGAGATTACTTTAACCTACCATATCCCGGATGAATTGACTGTAATTGCAGATACAGATATGCTTCAGCTGGTGGTACGCAACCTGATCAGCAACGCGGTTAAATTCACCCCAGCTGGAGGGCTGATCCATGTTGATGCACAAACGGTACGGAATGAATGTAAAATAACGGTTGGTGACAATGGAAAAGGCATTCCGAAAGATCAGCAGCATAAGATTTTCCTCATCAATTCTGAACCAGGATATGGGACCGCCAACGAAAGAGGTGTTGGCCTAGGGCTGGTTTTATGCAAAGAATTTACCGGGCGGCAGGGCGGCAGGATAGGCTTTGAAAGCAATCCCGGACTTGGCTCCAGCTTTTTCATTTTTATCCCCTTAAAGCCGGCAATCTCGCCATCAGAGAAAGAATAGCGGGATCAACTCAACGAAAGTTAAAGCATTTAGAACAATAGTGAAATGACAACAGCGCTTGCTGTGCTATGTTTGTTTTTGATTGATGCTAAACCAACAAAACCCTAAACCAGAAATTTCAACATGAAAAAACGAATCCTATATCTATTTGCCCTGCAGCCATTGCTTTTTTGTTCAGCATATGCACAAACCAAACAACTGACCTCCATCCCCTACAGGGTAAATGTTCAGGCTGATACTGCCCGAAAGCAGGAAATTATTGATAAGGAATGGGTAGCCGTGGGCATTAACAAACCTTATACCTTACAACATGACCCCAGCCTCCCTTTTAATGGGAAACCATCCTATCGGTTTGAGCTTAAAGCCGATGACAATTCACTGGAAGGCTATTCAGCAGGAGAAACAAAGGGACGTGTAGAGCTGTCCTATAGTTATGCAACCGCCGATGATTTCAAAAAACTGCCGGCAAGTGCCTATCAAAATGCACAGAAGCTAAAAACTGTTTATCATTATGGCAAGGGCATTTGTGCCCAGGGAAGTTCCCGCAGCTATACTTTTTCTGTCTACATCCCTTCGACCTTAGCGGATGATGTATCCACCATTTTTGCCCAATGGCATGGCACACCAACCAGAACGCTGGTAGCTACACCAGAAGGAGCAGTGAAGCTCTTGAGCACTGAAGAATTCTTATCACTTTACGAGCGCATGATATTTAAAAAAAACATTGCTCATGACAAAGTGGAAAAGAAAGGAAAGGATGGCAAAATCACCTATGTAGCCGGGAAACCCAATGGCTGGCTGGTAGAACAGGGCGGTTATCCCCCACTGGCATTTGGCTTCTCTAAGGGATACTTTTATATCAAAGCCAATTCGGACCGGCAGTGGCTGAGCGACAAGACCGACCGCAGCAATATTGATGTAGAAAAGGCGCAGGTGATGAAACCCCTTTCTTCGGAGTACAAAACCTCTACCATCGCCTATAAAATGTCCTTTGCCGAATTTCCAAAAAATTGCTGGATTACATTTGATGTAGCCATTGACTGGACCAGATATGGAAACGAAGCCGGCACCATTCTAAAACCAGGCAAACTGGATGTAACGATGAGCTACCTGAAAAATAAAAAACAGCAAAAAGCGCACATCGTTAACCAACAGGAAATCCTCATTGGCCGGAACGATAAAGATGGGTATTATTTCAAGTTCGGCATTTACAGGGTAGGTAACAGCACTGTACCCGTTGCCTACAACCTTGCCGGCTACAGCGAAACAGCCCGATAACCAACGCAGCCAAACGGCTGTCTGCCTGGCAAAAGAGGAGTAAATGAATCAAGGAGGCCGATTGAACTAGGAATCTTAAGGAAGGAAAACGATCTTTACCAAATGAATAATTTTGCCTCAGGACGTTTAAACCGCTATTTAGGAATTTTATTGCTGTCAGCCTTTTTCATTTCCTGCGCTTCGAGAAAAGAAAGAACCGCTCAGCAGCAGCTCAACCTTGTCCCCTTTAAAGAACAAGTAGGCGCAATAAATCTTCCGGTGCAGATCGCAGCAATAAAGGCCCCCTTTCCGATGCCTCAGTTAAAGAAACCGTCCTTTCCTGCCTTAAGCATAAATATCATAGCTAAAGGAGCGAAAGCCGGCATAATGGCAACGAAACAGATTCAGCAAACGATCGACGACTTAAGCGTTCGCGGAGGCGGAACAGCCATCATTCCGAAAGGGAAATGGCTTACCGGCCGGATCAGTTTAAAAAGCAATGTGAACCTGCACCTGGAAGCCGGGGCAGAACTCTACTTCAGCGGGGAGATCGAAGATTACCTGCCTGCAGTATTTACCAGAAATGAAGGGATTGAAGTCATGTCGCTTGGCGCATGCATCTATGCCAATGGCCAGGAAAACATTGCACTTACCGGAAAAGGCCGCTTAATAGGGCCTGCAAAAGGTGGATCGGTACGCAAACGCACCATGACAACCCAGGTGATCGAGGAATTTGTGGCGTTGGACAAACCTGTAGCAGAACGGGTTTATGTAGGGCAAAATAACAGCCCTATACTCCCTCCAATGTTTATTTCACCCATCAACTGCAAAAATGTTTTGATCGAAGGGATATCACTCGAGAACACCGCCTTCTGGAACATCGTTCCTATTTATTGCGAAGGAGTGATCATTCGTGGAATTACAGTAAACTCTGTAGGAATTCCACGTGGCGACGGTATAGATATTGAATCTTCAAAAAATGTACTGATCGAATACAGTACTTTGAGCAGCGGAGACGACTGCTTTACGATAAAAGCTGGCCGTGGCGAGGATGGGATCCGCGTCAATAAGGCTTCAGAAAATATTGTAATCCGTTATTGTCTGGCCAGAGAAGGCCATGGTGCCATTACTGTAGGTAGCGAAACCGCCGGAATGATCCGGAATTTATATGTTCATGACTGTGTTTTTGACGAAACCGGCAGTGGCATCCGCTTTAAAACCCGCAGACCCCGGGGCGGTGGCGGCGAGAACATCTATTATGAAAGGATCAGGATGTCCCTGAAAGGCAATGCTTTTAACTGGGACATGCTGGGCAGTTCGCAACACGTAGGTGATTTGGCAAAAAGACTTCCGGCCAGGAAAATCAATGCACTTACACCAGTATTCAAAAATATTGTCGCAAAAAATATTGTGGTAGAGCGCGCTAACCAGTTTGTGAAAGTTACCGGCATTCCCGAAACACCCTTAAGCAATGTGCTGATAGAAAACGCAGACATCAAATCAGATCAGCTGTTTACCGCTGCTGACATTAACGGCTTCACCGTAAGGAATACCAGAATTGAAACCAAAGATCCAAAGATCAGCTTAATCGGTTCACGCGAACTGACTTTCGAAAATGTGCAATTTTTTGTTCCCGGCAATATTTTAGAAGTATCTGCCAGGGATGCTGAAGCACCGAAATTCATCAGGTGTACACCAGCCGGGGCTATTTCAACGCTTCAGTAAAAAAATCAATGGTACGTTTCCAGGCAAGTTCTGCAGCCGCCTTGTCATAACGTGGTGTAGTATCATTATGAAAGCCATGGTTTACATTTTCATAAACAAAGGACTGGTATTTTTTGCCATTCGCTTTCAAAGCAGCTTCATAGGGCGGCAAGCCTTCCATAATCCTGGTATCCAGGGATGCATTGTGCATCATCAGCGGTGCTTTTATTTCAGGCACATCTGAAAGGGCTGGCTGGCTGCCATAAAAAGGTACAGCTGCTGCCAGTTCCGGTAAACGAACGGCCATCATATTGGCAATCCCACCACCAAAACAGAAACCCACAACACCCACCTTACCATTACAGTCTTTATGGTTCTTAAGGTAATTATAGGCCGCTATAAAATCTTCTTCCATTTCCCCTTTATTCCTTTTACTTTGCAGCGCACGGCCCTCGTCGTCATTGCCAGGATATCCCCCCAGGGGCGTCAGCGCATCAGGGGCAAGGGAAATAAATCCCGCCAGGGCGGCCCTTCTGCCCACATCTTCTATATAAGGGTTTAAACCGCGGTTTTCATGAACAACCACGATACCTCCAAGTTTCTTTTTGGCATCCAAAGGCTTAGACAACAAGCCCTTGATCGTTCCTCCACCTTTTGGCGAAGAATAATTGACATAGCCCGATTGCAGGCGGGGATCATCCGGACTGGTTTGCATGTTTCCCTTATAATCCGGCATCAGGAAACTCATCAGCGCAGGTACGGTCAAACCGCCAACGGCATAAAGCGAAAGCTTTTCCATAAACGAACGGCGGTTAAGCCGGTTGTGTGCATAGTCATCATAAAGGTCAAACACTTCCTGCTTAATATCTGCTTTGTTGATCTGGCTCATCATCCTAGGTTTTACTCAAATATAATCATTTTCAGCACAGCAAATGATAGCTATCTCAATTAAAAAACTGACCGAAGTGCCAGAGAACTCCCGATGGATCATGCAGGAAACATTCTTTACCCCAGTCTTCCACACGGACCGGAACAAGTCTGGCCGCTTCGTATTTCCCAGGCAGGTTTAGTTCCGAAAGCTCCTTCCAATAGCGGTCAACATCATCCACTTCCAAAAATATCATGGTGTTGTCTATCCAATCCTTAACATAAGCATCCTGCAGATAAAATGCAATGCCCGCCGTTTTGAAAACAGACATATCAGCCGTCAGCACCGTTTCCTCAAAACCGAGGTCACGATAAAAATTCCTGGAAAGTTCAAAATCTTTAGCGCCGATAAAGGGCCGGATTGATGTGACGTGATGTTCCATTTTTCGTTCTTTTTTGAGTACTTCATTAAAAGATTAAATATAAAAACAATTCATGGTTTTTTTACCCGGCCTCAGTCCATCATTAAAAGCCTAAGTATGCTTTGTTAATAATTTGAGAAAATTTAGTTAATATTGAATCAGTTCTTTTGCAAAAAAACAGGGGAATCCATGATGCATCAGGAAAGGGTAAATCATTCAACAGAAATTCAGCTACTGATTGCACTAAAATCGGGAGACCGCCCCGCATTTGAAAAAATTTACCAGACTTATAGTCCCAGGATTTACCTGAATATCCTGAAAATGGTCAAATCTGTTGACGATGCACAGGAGATCCTGCAGGATGTGTTCATCAAAGTTTGGGAAAAACGGGAACTGATTGATCCCGACCAGGCTTTTAAAGCTTATTTGTTCCAGATTTCCAAGTTCACTGTATACAATTTCATCCGTAAGGTAAACCTGGACAAAAAGCTGAAGGCTTACCTGGCCCATGAAAATTCTGAGCTGTACACCCATATTGAAGAGACCATTGCCTGCCGGGAAAACGACCAGTTTATTTTGAATGCCATTGAAGAGCTGCCCCCGCAGCGCAAACAGATCTACAAGTTGTGCAAGATTGAAGGCAAAAGTTATATAGAGGTAAGCAAACTGCTGGGCATTTCTTCCTCTACCATTAACGATCATATTGTTAAAGCGACAAAGTTCCTGAAAGACCGGCATTCTTCTTTTGGGGCCGCAGTCACGGCAACTGTAATTTCACTGTTCTTAAAAAATCTCTGACCCCCCCCCGTCGTCAGTTTAAGGCACATTAAAAAAATATTTGCAATTATTTTTTTTTGGAGCAGATGTCCGCCACTTTCCAGGTGTATTAGCAAGAAACAGATAAGACTTGGAAAATTTAGAAAAACTAAAAACCTCTTTTTATAAATACCTTAACAATGAGTTGGGCGAAGCGGATGCACGCCAATTTCTGGAACACCTGCAATCTGGAACAGACAGCGCGGCTTTTTTACTGCTGATTGAAAATAGCTTAGACAGCCCCCTCGCAGATCAGCTGCTCAACAAACCAGAACTGCTGGGCATCTTAAACCAATCCTTTGCCAGGATATCAGATACAATCGATGCCAAACCAAAGAGAAGCCCGATGCGGTTATGGCCACGTATGGCTGCAGGCATAGCTGCTGTATTGGCCTTAACAGCACTTGGCATTTATTTCTTTAATGCCAAAAATGCAGAACCAAATAATGGCTTTACAATGTCGCAAGATGTTGCTCCGGGGAAAACCGGTGCCACATTAACACTGGCCAATGGAAAAAAGATCAGGTTAGCTGATGCGGCAAAGGGCGAGATCGCCAGGGAAGCGGGCATCAGGGTAAGCAAAACTGCCGAGGGGCAGTTGGTTTATGAGATCGGAGAAGGTTCAGGAGATCCCGGTAAGCTCAATAAGCTGAGTACCGCTAAAGGCGAAACCTATATGGTTACCTTACCTGATAAATCCAGGGTATGGATGAATGCGGCTTCAAGTTTAACTTATGCCACCAGCTTACATGAACCTCAGCGCAGGGTAAAACTTGAGGGGGAAGCTTATTTTGAGGTGGCCGAAGATAAGGCCCATCCTTTCATCGTGGAAACCGAAGGCCAAAAGATAGAAGTATTGGGCACACATTTTAATGTTAATGCCTATACGGATGAGGAGACGGTCACTACTACTCTTTTGCAGGGAAGTGTAAAAGTCTCTGGCAAACCGGGATCCAAAATGTTAAAACCGGGTGATCAGTCGTCCCTTGATCAACGTTCCATCTCAGTTGCCAGGGTAGATACCGAACGGGCAATAGCCTGGAAGAACAATAAGTTTCTTTTTGAAAACGATGACATACAGTACATCATGCGCATGATCGCCCGCTGGTATGACGTAGATGTGGTTTATACCGGAGAAATGCCAACCGAGAAATTTGGTGGTGGTGTATCCCGTTTTGATCACGCTTCTCAGGTGCTGAAGATATTGGAGTCTACGGGAGGGGCACATTTTAAAATTGAGGGCCGGAAAATTCTGGTATCAAAATAAATAAGCTATAAATAATGGACAAATTGTTAAACTTAAAATTAAACATATGAAAAAAGATTTACGACAAAGCCCCAGGTAGCCGTAAAAACCAGAAAACCAGAAGTGTTACTAGCACCTCTGGTTAATGTTCGGTATACGTCAATAAAAATTAACCATTAACCGCAGCTGCCCTTTGTTTTCGAGGCAACAGGCATACTGCTCAACCAAACAAGTACTAATGTATAGAATTTATACGAAGAAACTGGTCATGCCCGAATGGTATGCCCTTAAAATTTTGCTGATTATGCGATTAACCACCGTGATATTAATAGCATCCTTTATGCAGGTCAGTGCCTCAACACTGGCCCAAAAAATCAGTCTTTCTAAAACAAATGCTTCTTTAAAAGCAGTAATTAAAGAAATCAGGGCACAAAGCGGTTATGAATTCATTTACACCGAAAGCGTTTTAAAAGAAGCAGTACCTGTAACGATCAACGTTAAAGAACTTAACTTCGATGAAGTACTGGAACAGGTTTTCAGGAACCAGCCGCTGCGCTTTTCTATTGACAGCAAAACAGTCATCATCAGGCAAAAAGAAAAAAGCCTGTTGGAGCAATTAGCTGCGCGATTTCAGGCAGTTGATATCCGCGGCAAGGTCCTGGATGAAAACGGACAGCCGATGTATGGGGCCACAGTAAGGGTTAAGGGCAGCACCCGTGTAGTCACAACAAACAGCGAAGGCGAATTTACGCTCAAGGGAGTAGAAGAAAATGCAATACTTGAGGTTTCCTATTTGGGCTACCAGGTAACAGCGTTAAAAGTGACTAAAGAGAGCCGTGAGCTTACGATCAGATTGGCGCTTGCCGACAGCAAACTGAATGAAGTAGTAGTTACTGCACTGGGTATCAAGAGAGAAGAAAGAGCATTAGGCTATGCCATTACTAAAATAGACAGCAATCAGATCACCAATGCACCGGCTGGAAACTGGATTGATGCCCTTTCGGGAAAAGTTGCCGGTTTAAACATGGTCAGGTCAAACGGAGGCCCCGCCGGTTCAAACAAGATTATTTTGCGTGGCGAGAGCAACCTCACAGGAGGGGCCGACAACGAAGCCCTGATTGTAATAGATGGAGTGGTCGTCAATAATGGCAGTGGCAGGAGAACAGCCACAGGAGGATCTGCCGCCGCACCAACAGATGGCATACAGCCAACCGATTTTGGAAGTGGGATCAACGACCTTAATCCTGAAGATATTGAAAGCATTACCGTACTTAAAGGCCCTGGTGCCGCTGCATTATACGGACAGCGTGGCGCCAATGGTGCGGTGATCATCACTACCAAATCGGGCAACGCAAAACGCAACGCGATCAGCATAACCCTAAGTTCTAATGCGGCATTTGAAACCCCCAACCGCTGGCCGGATCTGCAATATGAATATGGGCAGGGCCAAAGTGGGGCCGACACCTATGGATATGGTGTGAATAGCGCAAGCAGTCTGGCTTTTGGCCCAAGGTTTAACGGTCAGTCTTTTGTACAGTACGATCCGGTAACTCAAACTGCGGCTACGCAAGCTACGCCCTGGGTTCCTTATACCAACCAGGTCAGGGAGTTTTTTGAAACCGGTAAAACCTTTACAAATTCCATCAGTCTTAGTGGAAACCTGCAGAAAAACACAAGCTTCCGCATTTCTGCAACACATGCTGACAACGAGTGGATCATCCCGAATACAGGTTACAAACGTACCAATGTTTCTTTTTCGGCCAACAGCAAAATAACCTCAAAATTAAGCTTATCTGTAAAAGCTGGTTATACCAACAGGGAGAGCGAAAATTTACCAGGCATGGGATACGGTAATCAATCTGTCATGTACTGGTATGTGTTTTGGGTGCCAAATGCGGATATCAACTGGCTGCGTAACTACTGGACAAATGGCAAAGAATACAGAGAACTTAAAGATGTTTTTACAGCATCACCGGAAAACCCTTATGCCATTTCTTATGAGTTTATCAATGGTTCAAAACGTAATGGCATCACTGGTAATGCACAATTAAATTATGCCTTTACCAAAGAACTGAGTTTGCAGGTACGGGCAACTTTAGACCGCAGCAGCGATGATCGGGTGCAAAAACGCCCCTGGACAGCATCACGCTTAGCTACCGGTTCATACCGGACACAGGATATTATCTCTAAAGAATATAGTGGTGATTTTTTATTGAAATACAATAAACAACTGAACAAAGATTTTAATATCATGGCAACCGTTGGTGGCAGTATGCTGAAGAACCGCTATTTCAAAAACGAAACCAGGGCCGATGGATTGCTGGAGCCAAACGTTTATAGCTTTGACAATGCGGAAAACCCCCTGATATATGTTCCTGATACTGCACGTTTCTCCCTGAACAGTGTATATGGCCTATTCTCTGCTTCCTATAAAAACTATCTTTATTTAGATTTAACCAGCCGTATGGATTGGAACAGTACCCTGGCTAATCCATTCAGAGAGAAAAGCACAGGTTTCTTCTATCCATCCGCCAACCTGAGTTTTATTGCTTCCGATTATTTCAAACTGCCTGAAGCCATCAGCTTTGCAAAGCTGAGACTTTCTGTTTCCCAGGTGGGCAGTGGCGGTACAGTACCTTACCGTACCGCCTATTTATATGGTTTGGCAGCTAACGGAACCTATCCAAATGGTTCCCTGCAAAATCCGGCCACCATACCAAATCCCGATTTACAACCACTAAAAACTACTGCCTATGAAATAGGCACAGACATTAAGCTGTTTAAAAATCGTCTGGGTATTGACATTGCAGCCTACGCCGGAAATACCAAAAACCAGATTTTAGAACGTATTGTTGACCGTTCTTCAGGTTATTCCCGTCAGATTATCAATGCCGGGCAGATCAATAACTCTGGCTTAGAAGTGGCCATTAACGGCACTCCTATACAAACCAAAAGTTTTAAATGGACAACCTTTATGACTTTTGCGACCAATAAAAATAAGATCATTGCCTTAGCCAATAACGATACCACTGTATTGTTGCGTTCAAGTGCAGTGGGCGGGGCTCAAATCATCGCAAAGGTTGGTGGCAGCATGGGCGATATGTATGGCACAGGATTTTTACGTGCTCCGGACGGGCAGATCATCTATAACGCCACTACCGGGATCCCGCTATTGTCAGGCACCCCGGTTTATCTGGGCAATACCATTCCTAAATATAAAGCAAGTATAGGCATCGAGTTCAGCTATAAACAGTTCAGGTTAAATGTGCTGTTTGATGCACAAAAAGGAGGTGTAGCACATTCCTATACCCATGGTCGCCTGGCCGATTTCGGTAAACTTTCGGCAACCTTGCCTGGTCGTTACAGTGGTATAACCGGAAAGGGTGTCGTGGACAATGGTAACGGAACGTATAGCCCAAATACGACCATAGCTACAGACATTACCTCGTTCTACAATACGGCTATGGGAACCCTTAACGGCGAAGGTGCAACCTATAAAACAGATTTCATCAAATTCAGGGAAGCGAGGTTTGATTATACACTGCCTAAGTCAATTCTAAAATCAATAAAAATATCCAGGGCAACTATAGGTGTCTATGGACGTAACCTGGTGATCTGGTCTAACTGGCCAATGTTCGATCCGGAGTTTGGTACTTTGAGCGGTACCGATATTGTACAGGGATTTGAGATCGGACAGTTCCCATCTACCCGTACTTATGGTTTTAATTTAGTGATAGGTATTAATTAACATAGCAATGAAAACAACAATATACATCCTTATCCTTTTTTCATTTATATCGGGCCTTGTTGCCTGCGATAAAGGATTTGACCGCGAAAATACTGACCCGATCAACATCATCAGCGCTTCAGCTGATCAGCTGCTGGCGCCGGCATTGGTAAACGTTTTAACAGGTAACCTGACGCGTAACCGTAATTTTAATAACGAACTGATGCAGGTAACAGTAACCCTTAGTGAAGACGATTTTACGGTATTCAGATATAATTTCAGGCCAAACATTGCAGATTATACCTGGAATATCTGGTATCCGGAACTCACTAACTTCAGGGATATCTATGAGATCGCTTCCAGGCCCGAATCTCAGAACAATTCCTATAAAGGCATTTCACTGGTATGCGAAGCCTGGGTTTTTTCTTTACTTACCGATACCTATGGCGATGTGCCCTTTAAAGAGGCCAATCAGGGAAAATCAGGTTTGGTAGCACCTGTTTTTGACCCTCAGCAGGAAATTTACACAGCTTTACTGGGCAAATTAGAAGAAGCGAATGCTTTGCTGACAGGGAATGTTGCTATTGAAGCCGCAAGTGATCCGGTTTACAAAGGTGATATTGCACTTTGGCGTAAGTTCTGCAACAGTTTACACCTGCGCCTGTTGTTGCGTTTATCCGGAAAACAGGAAGTAGCCGCCACCATGATCGCCAAGATCAAAGAAATGGTAGATACCAACCCCTCAAAATATCCGGTATTTGCCTCAAATGCTGAATCAGCTGTGTTAAAATGGAATGGAACAACTACCACTACAGATCCTTATACCAATCCTTATGCGATCAGCTTACGTGAAAATGATTTTACCATCCCTTCTATGTGTAATTTCTTTATCCTGAAGCTGGATCACTGGAAAGATCCACGGATAGACATCGGCGCAACATACGGGGCTAATGCGCGTAACAGGCTGGGCATAGCACCAGGTTCCGGTGGTTTTATTGGCATCGACAGCGGTTACGAGCCAGGCAGCGGAGAACTTAAGCAGGCCTATTTTTATTCTTTCGGCAACTCTGAATTTTCTTTACAGAAAAGCCCCCTGACGGGCATCATTATGACTTATGCAGAATTACAGTTTATATATGCAGAAGCTGCCGCCAAAGGCTGGATTTCGGGCTCTGCTGAAACATTCTATCATACAGGCATTGCAAATGCAATTAATTATTGGGTGCCAAACTTCAGTACAAATATCTCGGGGGCACAGTTCACCAGCTATATCACCAATGCAGGTATTGCATGGAACAACAGCTTGCCACTGGATGCCAGCACAGGAGACAGTAAAATGGAGCGGATCCATATCCAAAAATATTACAGCCTTTTCCTTACCGATTTTCAGCAATGGTTTGAGCACCGTCGTACAGGGCATCCGATCTTGCCTAAAGGTGAAGGCCTGAAAAACGGCGGGAAAATGCCGGCCAGAATGAACTATCCGGTTTACATACAATCAGCCAATCCAACCAACTATAGTAAAGCAGTGGCCAATATGGGAGGTGATGATATGAATACTTTGGTCTGGTGGCAAAAACCTTAATCAATAAGATTTAATCTATTTTAAAATATTTATGACGATGAAAAGGTTAATACTCAATATTTCATTGCTGTTTTCAGCTTTGTTTTTTTTAGCTGGCTGCGATAAAACAGGAAATTTTCCTGGTGCAGAAGTGAATCCGCATATAGCCATTTACGATTTAAGGAGCTTTTATAAAGGAGCTGATTATCCCCTTACAAAAGAATCTATGCTTGGCTCAACAGGCGTTACTGGTGTGGTTGTTTCAGACCATAGTGGTAAAAATATGACCGCCGGCTTGCTAATGGTGCAAAACAAGTGGAGGTTAAACGAGCTTAGAGGTATCGCCATTAATATTGGCGCTGACGCCTCAAATTATGTTCCCGGCGATTCGGTGACTGTAAACCTGGTTGGTGGTGTTATGAAACGTATCGACGGATTACTGCAGGTTACAGGGGTAAATGCTTCAGCTGTGGTTAAAGTTGCTTCAGGTAAAACCATTCCGGTTAACCGGGTTCCCAGCAGTTACATTCTGGCTAATCCCGATAAATACGAAAGTACTGAAGTGGTTCTTGTAAAAGGTGGTTTTGATCCTATACCAGCACCAACCGATACTTATAGTGGCGATAAATTGGTAAATGACGGTTTCGGTAATTTCACCTTACATACCGAAGCAGCAGCAACTTTTGCCGGCACATCTTTACCCGGTATGGCCAATTTCTTTGGTGTAGTAGAATATACAAAAGGTACAGATGATAACTATGCCCCTCATTTACGCATACGCAGACCCCAGGACATCATTTTATTGAGTTCTACAGTTACAAAAGCGGCCATTGTTATTTCCGGATTTCTGGCCATGCCAGAAGGCACACCATCTACCAATGGCGAATACATCCAATTTTTGGCCACACAGGATATTAATTTCGCTGTGACACCATATTGTGTGGTCACCCACAATACCAATTCTGCTTATCAGCCAACTGGTGTACCTGTTAATGGCTGGGCTACAGGTGGCAGACGTTCCTACAAATTTGATCTAAAAACAGGAACGGTAGCCAAGGGGCAATACTTTTATGTAGGTGGAAATTCCAACAAATTAATTAACGGAGTTGGCTCTACCAGCATTGCAAATGGCAAATGGATCGTAGCTAAAAATACCGGAAGCTCGGCAGGTGATGGTCTTGGCGACATCAATGCTGATTTGTTGTTAAACGGAACCAGCGCATTTGCAGATGGCATTGCGGTATTCGA
Source organism: Pedobacter heparinus (assembly GCF_032678725.1). GTDB lineage: Bacteria > Bacteroidota > Bacteroidia > Sphingobacteriales > Sphingobacteriaceae > Pedobacter > Pedobacter heparinus_A. The sequence goes on along the minus strand of NZ_JAVTSC010000013.1, from coordinate 145,698 downwards.
AGGCCTTACGGTTACCAAAAATACAGTCCCGATAGACGTGATCATTACGGGTCCAAACGGTGCAATTTACAACCTGGCGCAAGAAGCTGGTTTACGTATTGCCAACACCGATTGGTATGATATCATAAACCCTGTTACCTTAGTGCCGCAGCCTTTGTATAAGCAAGGCTCAAACACCATTTGTTTAAGCCGTCCGGCACCAACAAATGCAGGTTTCTTCTATAAGCTGGGCGGCGTGTACAACATCCGTCTCGGACGCTGGGTAACAGCAAGATCACAAAACAGGGTAGATTTAGAAATCACCTCAGTACTTGATGAGCTGGAAAAAGAATTCCCTGTATCAAGCGGCACTATCCCAGGTCTGGCCCCAACTAAAGTTGTAGAGTAAGCCGTATATTTAACAACAGTATTATAACCCGGTGCTTCCCCAAAAAAAGGGGAGCACCTTTCAATAAAACATAAAATGACCAGAACTACATTTTTCCTGATTGCCCTTTTTCTGCAACTGAACTTCCTGACCGAGGGAAATGCGCAAACAAAACCTGCTGATAAAAATGCAAAGGTATTGCGCATCATGAGTTATAACATCCACCATGCCAACCCGCCATCTAAGCCCGATCTGATTGATCTGGACGCCATTGCCCGGGTAATCACCGAATCCAAAGCAGATGTGGTGGCATTGCAGGAAGTAGAAACAGGGGTTAACCGTAGCGGAAAGGTCAATGAGGCCAAAGCACTTGCTGAAAAAACAGGGCTTCATTATCATTTTTTTAAAGCCATTGACTACGATGGCGGCGATTATGGCATTGCTATATTGAGCAGGTACAAGCTGCAGGAGGTAAAACTGGTTCCGCTTCCGCAGCAAATCCTTGCTGAAAAACGCATACTCGGTTATGCAAGCCTAAAAATAGGTAAACAGAAAGTTATAGTTGCAAACACCCATCTGGATGCTACCAAAACACACGAGAACCGCATCGTTCAGATGCAGGGCATCCTGAAAGAATTTGAAAACATGGCACTCCCTGTAATCCTTTGTGGCGATTTAAACAGCGTTGCAGGTTCGGAAGTGATTAATTTACTGGATGCACAGTTTAAACGTACCTGTATAGAAAACTGCCCGGCTACCTCACCCCAGATCAATCCGCGCCGCACCATAGATTTTATTGCCACCAAAAATTTAAAATGGCCTATGCTGGACTATCAGGTGATTGCTGAAACTTATGCATCAGATCATCGCCCGGTAGTTGCAATTTTTAACTTAGCCAAATAATATGCGCTTCAGCTATCTGATTTTAAGTTTTCTGTCCTTTTTTTTGCTGGCGCCTGCTGCCTATGCAAACCCCGATCCCGAAGCAGCCCAGGCCTTCCTTAAACGGATCGTTAAAAGCCATGCTGCTGATTTTGAGATCAGTTATATTCCTGCAGCGGCTAATGGCAACGATATTTTTGAGCTGGAAAGCAAAAATGGGAAAATTGCACTGCGTGGCAATAACAACATTTCCATAGCCAGTGCATTAAACCATTACTTACGGCATTATGCCAACTGCCTGGTTTCATGGAATGGATCCAACCTCAATTTGCCTGCAAAATTGCCCCCGGTAAATACCAAAACCAGTAAAACATCGCCCTACAAGTACCGGTATTACCTGAACTACTGTACCTTCAATTACTCCATGAGCTGGTGGGACTGGGAGCGCTGGCAATGGGAAATTGATTTTATGGCGCTAAATGGCATCAATATGCCCCTGGCCATTACCGGTCAGAATGCCGTATGGAGCCGGGTGTATAAAGAACTGGGCTTTACCGATAAAGAGCTGGAAAGTTTTTTTACCGGGCCGGCTTATTTCAACTGGTTTTACATGGGCAATATTGATGGCTGGGGAGGCCCCCTTCCGCAAAGCCAGATGCAGGCCCATGAAGCATTGCAAAAAAAGATACTGGAACGCGAGCGTTCCTTTGGTATGAGCCCTATCCTGCCGGCTTTTACCGGTCATGTCCCTCCTGCTTTTAAAGACAAGTTCCCGAAAGCAAAGCTCAAAAAGACCAATTGGACCACCTTTCCTTCCGTTTACATTTTAGATCCTGATGACGAGCTGTTTACCAGGATCGGCAGGCGCTTTATTGAAGAAGAAGTGAAAACATTCGGCACTAATCACTTATATACTGCCGATACGTTTAATGAAAACACGCCACCAACTGACGATTCCCTGTACTTGAGCAATGTGAGCAAAAAAGTTTACCAGTCTATGGCCCTTGCCGATCCCGAAGCTACCTGGGTGATGCAGGGATGGCTGTTTCACCATGGCGAAAAATTCTGGAAGCCAACGCAGATCAAAGCTTTGCTCAATGCCATCCCCAATGACAAAATGATTGTGCTCGACCTCTGGAGCGAAAACTATCCGGTATGGCAACGCACCGCTGCCTACTACGGAAAACCCTGGATCTGGAATATGCTGCACAATTTCGGAGGCAACATCAGTTTATATGGCCGCATGGATGAAGTTGCCACAGCCCCGGTTAAAGCAAAGCAAGCTGTAAATGCAGGCAACATGCTGGGTATTGGCCTTACACCCGAGGCCATTGAACAGAACCCGGTGATGTACCAGCTAATGCTGGACAACATCTGGACAGATCAGCCCATTAACGTAACCAGCTGGCTAAAAGACTACAGCCAACAGCGTTATGGCCAGAAAAATGTATGGGCAGAACAAGCCTGGGCTATTTTGCATCAAACGGTTTACACCGGCGGCCTGCTGCCCGGAGGCCCGGAATCTATCCTTACCGGAAGACCTACCCTCGCCGAAAGCACCCGTGGCACACGCCCAAAAAAGAATTATAAACCGGCATCACTGATCCCGGCATGGGAAGCCCTGATCAAAGCGGCCCAAACTTTGAATACAGAAGGATTTAAATATGATCTGGTTGACGTGACCCGGCAGGTGCTGGTCAACTATGCCGACACCCTGCAGCGACAGTTTGCGCAGGCCTACCAGGAAAAAGACAGCAAAAAATTTAAGCAGCTGAGCAGGGATTTTCTGGCCGTAATGGATGATGTGGATTACCTTTTAGCTACCCGTCAGGACTTTTTGCTGGGCAAATGGCTCAATGATGCCAAAAGAATGGGCAGTACTGCAGCAGAAAAAAAACTGTATGAAAGAAATGCCCGTAACCTGATTACCCTTTGGGGCGATCAGAACAGCAGTTTGAATGAGTATTCCTGCAGGCAATGGTCTGGCCTGATCTCTTCTTTTTACAAACCGCGCTGGCAGCAGTTCTTCAGCTATGCAAACCAGCAGCTTAGCGCAGGTGCAAAGCTGGACCAGAAAGCCTTTGAAGAAAAAATGAAACGCTGGGAATGGGAATGGGTAAATAAAAATGACCTGTTTACCGAAAAACCCACTGGTGATGAAATTAAGGTGGCAAACACCCTTTATCAAAAATATATAGGGCAATTTAAAAAAATGTATCCCAATAAGCCGTAATTTTGTTCCATTAAATGCAACGATATGAATACAGAAAAAGCTATACTGGCAGGCGGTTGTTTTTGGGGAGTAGAAGAATTGATCAGGCACTATCCTGGTGTGATTTCAACCGTAGTTGGCTACACCGGCGGTGATGTTCCCAATGCAACCTACCGGAACCACGGGACACATGCAGAAGGCATATCCATTGTTTTTGATCCGGCACAATTGTCCTATCGTAAACTGCTGGAATATTTTTTCCAGATCCATGACCCAAGCACAAGGAACAGGCAGGGAAATGATATCGGTACATCTTATCGTTCGGCTATTTTCTATTTGGACGAAACACAGCAGGAAACTGCTAAAACTTTAATTGCAGAAATGGAAGCTTCCGGCATATGGCCAGGACCAATTGTAACAGAGGTGGTACCTGCAACTGATTTCTGGGAGGCCGAAGAAGAACACCAAAATTACCTGCAGAAGCAACCTTATGGTTATACCTGCCATTTTGAAAGGCCGGATTGGAAATTGTAAAAAAAAACGGGTGTCTGATCTGTCAGACACCCGCATAATTAAAGGGTTTACCAGTTTGGGGTCAGACTGGGGTTTCTGTCTGTTTCCACTCCTGGAATTGGCCATAAATAATGTTTATCCTCAAATTTAGCGGTATAAATTTTATTATCTAAAGCATCTTTGACATCCTTGTTCATCAAACCTTTCGCCAACTTCCACCTGATCAGGTCATAATACCTTAAACCTTCTGCAGGAAACTCAACCGCACGTTCGTGCATGATCCGCTTAAATACGGCATCATGATCTCTCGCTTCCAGCCAGGCCGGGCCGCTGTTGATGCCAGGCATATTGGTAGAAGGCCTTTTACGGACCATATTGATATACTTCACTGCATCATTCACATTTCCAGCCTCATTGTAGCATTCGGCAAGCATCAGCAAGACATCTGCATACCTGATGACCGGGAAATTAATGGGCACATGGTCCCTGTTGTTTGGCGGCAATTTACCACCCATATCCCCTTCAGGAACAAATTTCCTGAACAGGTACAGGTAATTGCTCTTATATCGGTTGATGACAATAAAGCCATTTACAGTTGCCACATTCGGATTGTAAACAAACTCTGTCATTTTATTCACGTTTCCTATAAATCCCAGGTAATTGGTATACGGCAAAATGATGGTCTGTTTCATCCTCGGATCTCTGTCCTCATACATGGCCAGCAACTGGCTCTTGTTTTTAGGATAAGCCGCTACCGTTTTAAAATCGGCTGATAAAGTAGCTTTCAAAGTTTCTTCTCTTACCGTTTTGCTGCCGTTATAACCTGGAATGTAATTGTCCCAGTTAAAAGGGTGGCCATCCTTGGTCTCATAGCTGTCCACCAGCTCAACAGAAGGCATTACGTTATTCCAGCTGGTACCTAAAGTTGCATTAGAACCCATATAATGGGCATAAGGCATACCGGCAAGAAAACCTACTTCCGAATACGTCTGAATTGCAAAGATCATCTCACTGCTTTCGTCTCCCCCAGGTAAGAACAGACCCGCATAGTCCGGATACAACTGGTATCCATAGCCTTTTCCAGTCGGATCAAGTACAATTTCTTCGAAATCCTTAGCAGCCAGGTCATATTGTTTATTGTACAGGTAAACCTTTCCCCTAAGCGCATAGGCTGCACCTTTGGTTGCCCTGCCGTTCTCGGCCGGGGCTTGTTTAGCCGGCAGGATACTGATGGCATCTGTTAAATCCTTTAAAATAAAGTCCCGCGTCTCCTGGGCAGTTGCTCTCGGTTTTTTAAGGTTCATATAATCTTTATCGTAATCCGTGGTTTCATCGTATAAAGGCACACCACCAAAATGCGTGAGTAAAAAATTATAGAACAGCGCACGCAGAAATTTTGCCTCTGCTGTGATCTGCGACTTCAGCGCATCATCAAGGCTGGATGCGGCAATATTTCTCATTACTTTATTGGCCCTTGACACACCTTCGTAGCTGTGCGACCACCTGTCCGTTACATAACCGGTACGTGAGGTCCAGGAACCGTTACTGATTTCCGTATAACCTGCTCCATCATAACCAATGCCAATGTCAGAAAGGCAATCCATGCCAAAAAACTTATTGTAGGTTTCGCCCAGGTTCAGCGCGGCATAAACTGCAGCAATTGCCTGCCTGGCCTGTGCCGGGGTTTTCCAGAACAGGTCTGTATTCAGTTTATCCTGTGGGGCTACATCCAGCTTATAACAGCCAGGCAATACCGCTGAAGACAGCACAAACAAAACGGCCAGTATATATATATTCTTTTTCATCTGATGGTTCTTTAAAAAGTTAAATTCATTCCAAACACAGCCTGTTTTACATTCGGATAAGCCATACCGGATACTTCCGGATCTAAACCTTTATACTTGGTAAATGTGAAATAATTTTCCAGTGTAGCGTAAAACCGGATCTTGGAGGCTTTGAGCTTTGACAATACATTAGATTGCAGTGAATAGCCCAGCTGGATGTTCCTGATCTTTAAAAATGACATGTCCTGTACCCAGAAGTCGCTGGAACGGATATTTCTGTTGTCATTCAAAAGTACCCGTGGGTATGTAGCGGTTGTAGGACGTCCGGGATACCATCTTCCATCGGCTATTTCCTGATTGATGATCCGGGACCATCTCAGCACAGGATTGTAATAATCGTTCTGGAAATAGCTCTTTATTCCCCCTACGCCATCAAGCATAGCTGAAAAATCAAAACCTTTATAATTCGCGCCTATAGTGAAACTATAGAAAAACTGCGGATTGGAACCCTTTCCTACATTCGCCCTATCGTTATCATCCACAATTCCATCGCCGTTCACATCTTTAAACAGGAAATCGCCCAGTTCCGGTTTTCCATAAGGAAAAGCATTAAGCCTTCTTTTTTTTGCGGGGTCAGTTTCCGGATCTGCAGGATCAAAAGGTGCATTGGCTATTCTATCCGCTATCAATTGTACATCAGCATCCGTTTGCACAATTCTATCCACCAGTAGCACATACTGGGTATTGATGGGTAAGCCTTCCTTAATCATTGAAGTTCCCGAAAGCGAATATTCATTGCCTTTAAATTTCAGCACTTTATTGGTATTAAAAGTGAAATTGGTACCAATAAAATAACCAAGCTCCCCAATTTTATCTTTCCAGTTTAAACCCAGCTCTATCCCTCTGTTTTGCACTTCGGCACTATTTTGCGGCGGTATAGAAATGGTACCGTTCACCAATGGAGCAGGCAAGCTGATCAATATGTTCTTGGTCAGTTTATTGTATGCATCTACATTACCCGACAAACGGTTGCTGAAAAGGCTAAAATCAAGACCTAAATTGGTCACATAGGTTGATTCCCATGCCAAAGCCAGATTCGGAAACCTGGTTTGATAAAAACCGTTCACAGGCGCATTGTTAAAACTATATAACAATGAACTTAACACAGAAATAGACTCATAATCACCTACAGCATTATTACCTAAAGCACCATAAGAAGCCCTGAGTTTTAAATCATTTAACCAGGATGCTTTCAGGGATTTCATGAATTCCTCTTCAGAGATCCTCCAGCCAACGGAGGCCGAAGGGAAATTACCCCAGCGGTTGGCCGGTGTAAACCTCGATGATCCGTCTCTTCTCATATTCAGTTCCAATAAGTACCTGGAATCCCAGGCCATGTTTAATCTTCCGAAATAAGAGTGCATGGCCCAGTCTCCGGCCAATGTACCCGTGGCCGTAGCCACACCGGTGGCGCCGTCAAGTTGCGTAAGGTTCTCATCAATCAACCCTTGCTTGATAACCGACAAATTCTCAGCAACATACCTTTCCTGGCTTCCGCCAACCATCAGCTTTATGTTCAGCTTATCCAGCACCGTTTTTTCATAGGATGCGTCGAAATCCATAAAGTTCCTGACATTGTTGATGTTCTGTTTCTGCACATAAAGGGGCACAGCGCCAGGCACAAGGATGGTATTGGTCTGGAAATTCCAGCGGTCATTTTGAGTCGGAACAGTGGTGATCTTATTATCAAACAGGTTGTAGTTATAAGAAGCATTGATGTTAAGGCCCTCCAGCGGGTTCACGTTTACATAAAACCTGCTGACCAGGGTATTCGTCTTATTGGAGCCGTCCAGCATATTCACATAAAAAATGGGAGAAAGGGCAACCGAGTTTTCCTCGGCGTTATTTGTCCCGCCAAACCTGCCGTCCGGATGTCGGGGAACCACTGTAGGAACTGCCAGGATAGAATTGATGAACATACCGTCCAGGTTCTGACTTCCCCTGTCTTTTGTAGAATAAGTTCCGTTTAAATTCATGCCCACTTTTAACCAGGTTGTAGCCTGTAATTGCGTATTAGACCGCAGACTGTACCGCTGAAAACCGGTGTTTTCTATCATTCCAGGATTATTGGCATAGTTGAACGACATAAAAGAGGTCAATTTATCCGTACCTCCCGATACAGAAACGTTATGGTTTATAGCCGTAACATCCCTGAACAGTCCGTCAGCCCAGTTGGTATTTGGCCAGAGCAGCGGATCGCCCCCTGCATTGTCCCGCCATTTCTGGATGTTCGCCTCGGTAAACACCGGTGCTACTGCCGAATTTTTTGCAGCTTCATTTAACAGTTCCATGTATTCCACGCTGTTGTCAACCAGCGGCATCAGGTGCCCTACCGACTGCCTGGTGGCATAGCCATCGTAACTGATGGAGAACTTGCCTTTTACGCCTTGCTTGGTAGTAATCAACAGTACCCCATTTGCTGCCCGCGATCCATAAATTGCTGCCGAAGAAGCATCTTTCAATACCGAAACAGAAGAAATGTCCTGAGGGGAAACTCTAGAAATGTCCCCTTCCACGCCATCAATGATCACCAAAGGAGCAGAATTGTTCAAAGTTCCCTGGCCCCTGATGAGTAATGAAGCATTGCCGCCCGGATCGGCATTTCCCGATTTTACATATAAGCCAGGTGCAAGGCCGGTCAGCATAGACGAGACATTGGTAATTGGCCTGGTCTCTGCAACTTTAGAAATATCAATGGAAGCTACCGCACCGGTCAGGTTTACTTTCTTTTGCGTACCATAACCTACCACAACCACTTCGCTCAAATCCGAAGCCGCTGCCTTCAGCTCCACATTGATCACGTTACCGCCAGCCACTTTTACTTCCTGGCTGGTCATACCCATAAAGCTGAAAACAAGCACTGCGTTGTCCTGATCTATAGTTATGGAATACTTTCCGTCACTGCCGGTTACTGCACGTTTGTTGGTACCCTTTACTTCAATGTTTACACCTGGTATCGATGTTCCCTTCTCATCTGTCACGATACCTGTAACCGTACGCTGCTGCACATTGACCAGGACAGGAACCTTGTTCTCCTTTTTTACGATCACCGTATTGCCATTCAGCGAATAACTTAAGCCCTGCCCTTCAAAGCAGAGTTCCAGAATAGCTTTCAGCTGCTCTTGTTTCACATTTATACTTACAGGTCTGGTATTTCTCAGCTGGCTTTCCGTAAACAAAAAGTCTACATCCGTTTGCTCCTTCAGCAATCTGAACACTTCTTTGAGTGGCTTCTGCACTACATGGATGCTTGCCCGCTGGGCCAATGCGGGGCTCGCATTTGCGGAAAACGCAAAAACCAAACTCATCAATAACATTAGCTTTAACATCATAAGCTGTTTTAAATAGCGCTTCCAAAAAGCTGGGGCGCTTACCCTAAAATTTTCATACATTTGTATATGGTTTAAAAAAATGAATAACGACGTTTATTAAGCCGAAAAATGTTCTCTGAACATTTTCAGAAGCCTGCTGTGCTGCAACACAAAAGGCTTTTGTTTTTTAGTAAGCTTCTAATACATAATCGTAACGCTCCTTTCTTTTCTTACAATTTTCACATCAACCAATTGTTCTATATAAGTCAACAACTCATCTATGCTCTTTTCCCTGGAAAAGGTACCACCCAGTTTTTCCTGCTTCGTAGCTTTCCCGACAATCTTATAATCGATATCATACCAACGGGAAATTTCATTCATCACTTCCTCCAGACTTAGATAATCGAAAGAGAAATAACCTTTTTTCCAGGAGATAACCGTGTTTACATCCACCAACCGTTTTCCAATTTCCGGTTTGCCCGCCATCTGGTACGCCTGCTGGCCAGGGCTGAGTTTCATCTTCAATTTACGCTGGCTATGGATCTCTACGCTACCCTCAATTAAAGTAGTTGCAGTTTCAAATACTTTATAAGCAGAAACATTAAATTCTGTACCCGTAACCCGGATATCCATCCCCTCAATTCCTACAATAAATGGATGGTCCACATTTTTTGCAACATCAAAATACGCTTCACCAACAACCTTCACCCTTCTTTCCTTACCTGTAAACCGGTTTGGATAAATTAGCTTTGTTTCTGAGTTTAACCAAACATTGGTCCCATCCGAAAGTGTAATCTGGTATTGTCCGCCCCTTGGAATAGACAATGTATTTTCAACTATCTTATCCGAAGAAATGCTTTTCAGCGCATTGTATTGAATGATGCCACCCGCCATTTTACTAATGCGTACATCGTCCGAATGATTCAATACACCAGTTGCTTTATCATCCAGGTAAATGACCTCCCCGTTTCCCAGTTGTAAAGTAGCCGCCTTCGTTCCCGGTTTTACGGGTTTACCAGTCGCATACGACAGTTCCTGATTTGCTTTCTGCCCCGGTAAAAACCAAAGACCCACCACCAGGCCAATCAGCAATACAGCTGCGGCAGTCAGCAAGTAAACCGGTAGGAAGCGGTTTCGCTTAAGGGGCCGAAAACCACTGAGCTCATCATCTATCCTTTTAAAGATCTCTTTTTGTACTTCTTTTTGATGTCTTTCATCCCTCCAGTCCCATCCACTTTTTTTGGAGCGTTCATCAAGCCATTTTTCCACCCAAACAGTTTCTTCTTCGCTGCTTGTGCCGTTCAAATACTTCTCTACGAGCGCATTTATGCTCTCTTTATTCATATCCTGTTTTTAATGCAAAATCTTTCAGATCCGTCACATCACCGATCTCTTTACTAAAGAGTCATTTAATGGAGTTTGGGGGTATAGCTTTTTTAAAAAAATATAAAAAAGGCTTCAGAATAGGAATCCAGCACGAAAAAGCATATCAATTGCTTAGTGTAATAAGAAATAAATGGCCAGCAAAGCATGGAACTTAGAAAGGCTCAGCCGCAAATGCCGCAAAGAATAGTTGAGCTGTTTTTTAACGGTCTGATCGCTCACCTCCATTATAGCCGCAATTTCCCGGTTAGACAAGCCTTCATCCCTGCTTTTCTTATAGGTTTCCCGCATTCTTTCCGGCAGTTTATCAATTTCCTGTTCCACAAACCGGGCCAGCTCATTTTTGATCAGCTGGTCTAAGGCATTTGGTTCAGCATCTTTTAGAAAAGCGATAAAACTTTCTGTCAATGCTGTTTCCTGAACATGGGCCCGGATATAACGAAGGGCCTTACGACCTGCAATGGTTAATGCATAAGCTTTAAAGGAATGGACATGCCCCAACTTCCCTTTAAGGTTCCAGATCGTTAAAAAAGTATCCTGGATAATGTCCTTGGCTTCACTTTCATTATGGATAATGCGCTGAACATAAAGGAAAAGCGTTTCCCAATATTTTTCATACAGCAACGTAAAGGCCTGGTAGTTTCCGGCATTTAAATCTTCCAGTATTTTTTTATCGTCAAGGCTGGTCATATCATTCCTTTTGGTAACTTGGGTACGTTACCGTATCGTAGGAATAAATATAACATTAAGTTTTTAATCTATCAGAATTTTTACAAAAAAAATAGCATTTGAAATTTAAGCCTGCTTATCGCGCCCTGCTTTATGGATGCTTTCCCTGATGCGGATTAAATATTTATTGCGGTAATACAAGTCTTTGATAACCAGAAGAACCTGTTCCTGTGCAGCAGTATCCAGTACTTCAAAACTACCGGTCTGCTTTAAAATATCATCAGCTATTTTCTTTTCAATCCCCGCAACTTCTTCTTTTAAAGCCCTGAGCTGTACCGGGTCGGGATCAAACTGCAGGTCCATCAGCCGCTCATTTACGTCCATCATCTCCATTAAAAAGCTTTGCGGCAATACATAGTGCTCTCCTTCTTTCAAAAGCCCTTTTAGTTCCAGGATATAATGCAACCGCTTTTGCGGATCACTCAATACCTGGTAGGCCTTGTTGTTCAGGGTACTTAGTTCCAGCACCTCCGCCTGTTTCTCCGCGCTTTCATTGATATAAAAATCCGGATGGTATTTTTTACTCCAGGCATAGAACTGCTGTTTGATCAGCGCCGGGTCAGGGTTAAAACTGAGCGGCAAGCCATAAAAGCCGAAATAATCAATCATTCCTTTAATGCCTGAAGAATGCCTTAAAGATGTCATTCCCGAGTACAAATACCATCAGCGACAACAGCATTACAAAACCCACAATCTGTGCACGTTCCATAAATTTGTCTCCCAGTGGTTTTCCTTTGATCATTTCAATGATCAGGAATACCACATGGCCACCATCCAGTGCGGGAATAGGCAATAAGTTCATAAATGCAAGCGCAATGGAAATAAATCCTGTAGAAGCCCAAAACCTTGCCCAGATCCATTCTCCGCCATAAACCTTACGGGCAATTTCAACCGGGCCGGAAAAGGCCTTATTGGCCTTAATCTTGCCCGTAAGCACTTTCCATATGCCCTTGGCATTGTCACTAAATGTTTTCCAGGCCTGGTTTGCCCCAACAGGCAATGCCGCAAAAAAACCATATTTGATGGTTTCTTCCTTGATTTCATTGGCGTTAAATAAAACACCCATCTTTCCTGCAGTATCCAGGGCTACATTGATATCCAGTAATTGTCCGGCCCTGTTCACTTTAAAATCAACAGTTTTGCCTTTAAACCTGGTCAGTTCAGCTTTAACATCCTCATCATATTTTACCGGTTTACTATGTACCGAAACAATCCGGTCACCAACCTTTAAACCAGCTTTAGCTGCAGGCAGGCCCGGGGGCACACTATCAATAGTTGGGCTAAGCAAAGGCTTACGGCTGATAAATTCCTCAATTCCCAGATCAGAAACTTTGTTTAATATATTATCGGGCACTTTAATGTCAATTGTTTTATCACCACGCACCACTGTCAGGTTGGTATTGCCCAGTAAAACTTTAGAGCTCATCAGCTCCTCAAAGCGGATCACCTTATTCCCGTTCACTGCAATTACCCTATCCCCTTTTTGCAGGCCAATCTCCCTGCCAATGCTGCCAGGATTTATCCCGCTCAGCACAGAACTATTGGCAATATAAGTTTCTCCATATTTAAAGGTCAGCATCCAGAAAATGAAAATACCCACCACAATATTTACAAAAACACCACCAAGCATCACAATCAAACGCTGCCAGGCTGGTTTAGACCTGAATTCCCAGGGCTGGGCAGGCTGTTTCATCTGCTCGGTATCCATAGATTCGTCAATCATCCCTGCTATCTTCACATAACCACCCAGGGGCAGCCAGCCTATGCCATATTCACAATCGCCTTTTTTAAAGCTAAACAGCTTCACGCCCCAGGCATCAAAGAACAGGTAAAATTTCTCTACTTTAATCCCAAAGGCACGTGCCGCCAAAAAATGTCCCAACTCATGTAAAATTACCAATATTGATAATCCCAGAAGTAACTGGGCCGCCATAATCAATCCACTCATATTTTTATTTTAATGTTCTATTTAGATGTAAAAATTCTATTTTGTTACCAATTGGTCTGCTAATATACGCGTATACTCATCCGTTTCTAAATAATTATTCAGGCTCGGGCTTTCAATAAAGTCAATACTGCCCATACATTCCTCTATCACATCGCTCATTTGCAAAAATCCAATCCTGTCCTGTAAAAACGCGTCTACCACCACTTCATTGGCTGCATTGATAATACACGGCATATTGCCTCCTTTGCGCAGGGCAGCATAAGCCAGGCCAAGGTTTCTGAAAGTCTTGGCATCTGCCTGGTAAAAGTTCAGTTCCGGATAATCCACAAAGTTGAAACGCTTAAAATCACTGCTTATTCTGTCCGGATAAGCCAAAGCATAGTGAATGGGCAGTTTCATATCGGGTAAACCCATCTGTGCTTTCATCGAGCCATCATTAAACTGAACCAATGAATGTACAATAGATTGCGGATGTACGATCACGTCAATCTGGTCTGCCTCCAGCCCAAACAACCATTTGGCCTCTATCACTTCCAGGCCCTTATTCATCAAAGAAGCCGAATCAATCGTAATCTTGGCCCCCATTACCCAATTGGGATGTTTCAGCGCCTCCACTTTAGTCACTCCTTTCAAAAAAGCAGGGTCCTTGCCCCTGAATGGTCCGCCAGAAGCGGTAAGGTATATTTTTTCAATTGCATTCCCACTTTCACCTACCAGGCATTGAAAAATGGCAGAATGCTCCGAATCAACCGGAACAATCTTTACCCCTTTTTCTGTGGCCAGCCGTGTAATCAGGTCGCCGGCAACCACCAGTGTTTCCTTATTGGCTAAACCGATGTCTTTACCGGCTCTTATGGCCTCAATAGTTGGCCTTAAGCCAACCGAGCCAACAAGCGCAGTAAGCACCATGTCCACGCCTTCCAAAACCGCAGCTTCACACAAAGCAGCTGCTCCGGCCAAAACTTTTATACCCGTGCCCAGGAGCGCAGTTTGCACTTCCCGATATTTACGCTCATCGGTAATGACCACCAGTACAGGCTTGAACATCAAGGCCTGTTCAATCAGCAGTTCAGCATTAGACTGCGCCGTTAGTGCCAGCACCCGGTACAGGTCCGGATTACTCGCTACTACCGCTAAAGCCTGGGTACCAACAGAACCTGTAGCCCCTAAAATGGATATATTTTTCAATTTATAAAACTAGTTAAATCATCCGCAATCTTCCTGTCATTGGCCAGGCGGGGAACCTTATTTTGTCCACCCAACTTCCCTTGTGTCCTCATATAGCTTACAAACGCATCTTTTTGTAAAGAACGGATGACCAAAGGTTGCAATATTTTCCCTTCAATCAAGTCAAAATAGTAAATATTCTTCTTTTGTAATGCTTCATCCACCTTTTTACTAAAGGCTGCCATGTCTTCGGGCAAGTTAGCAAATTCTACAAACCATTCGTGATAGGGCAGTTCGCCGGCAGGCGGACTTACCTGCGGGGCAACCGTAAATTCAGTAATGCCAACCCCCTCTTCATTGGCAACAGAAAGCAAGGCATGCTCTACTTCCTCCCCGATCACATGTTCCCCAAAGGCCGATATAAAATGTTTGATCCGTCCCGTTACCACAATTTTGTAAGGATCTTTAGAAACAAACTTAATGGTATCCCCAATCACATAGCCCCAAAGCCCCGCATTGGTATTCAAAACCAGCACATAATTGGTATCCAGTACTACCTCAGCCAAACTCAAACGGCTGGGGTGATCATTATAAAACTCATCAGCAGGAATAAACTCATAAAACATGCCCGCATCTGCCAGCAGCAGCAAACCCTTATCCCCCTGCCTGTCCTGGTAAGCAATAAAGCCTTCCGATGCAGGATAAGTCTCAATCGAATCAATCTTACGGCCTATACTCGTTTCAATCCTGGCCCGGTAAGGTTCAAAATTTACCCCCCCGTAAACAAACAGTTCAAAATTCGGGAAAATGTCTTTGATCTTTTTACCGCCGGAACGCTGCTGAAGCCGGTCAAAATACATCTGCACCCAGGGCGGAATACCCGAAATCAAGGTCATATCCTCGCTGATCGTTTCCGCTACGATCGCATCCACTTTTTCTTCCCAGTCTTCGATGCAATTGGTCTGGTAAGCGGGCAAACGGTTTTTTTGTAGATAAGCAGGAACCAGGTTCGCCACAATGCCAGACAAACGTCCTACATTGATCCCGTTCTTTTTTGTCATCACCGGGCTGCCCTGTAAAAAGATCATCTTGCCGTCAATGAACCGTACCTTCCCCGTTTCATGCACATAGGTTAACAGGGCATTGCGCGCTGCTTTGATGTGCTCCGGCATAGACTCCTTCGAAATGGGAATGTATTTAATACCCGATGTGGTACCGGATGTTTTGGCAAAATATTGGGGTTTACCCCTCCACATGACATCTTTTTCTCCGGCAACAACCCGGTCAATATACGGCCTCAGTTCTTCATAATCCCGTATAGGAACCTGTTTTTTAAAGTCCGCATAATTCTTTATCCCGGCAAATTTATGGTCTTTTCCAAAAGCAGTGTTCTTTGCAGCAGCAACAATATTAAGGAGCGTATCCTGCTGCGCCTTCACTGCATTTTTTTTCCATTTCTCGATACCCTTTACTACAAAGGCAGCAAATGGTTTGCTTAATGCCGCTTTTAATCCCATAATACGTATTAAACTATATTATGAATGATATCCGGTTCACCTTCACCCTTATACTCGCTCATCATTTTCCGGTAGGCTATGGTGAGGGCCACACTGGACAAAGGAACAATAATAAAGGAGCTCAGCACATTAATAAAAAAAGCAATAACCGGCCATTTCAGGTAACTGAAAAACAAGTACAGCACATGAAAACCACCCAGCACCAATAAGAGCAGCAGAATTTTGGTAAAGTTTCCTTTGGTCGTTGCCAGGCTAAATTTAATAGAAAGAAAAGGCGGCAGGTTCTTATCAATGATAAAAAAGGGAAAAAAAGATATCCTGATCCAGGTGATGAATATGGCAATGATCCCAACGGATATCGCAATATTGGTGATGATCTCCATTTTGATCCCGGTATATATAAAAGGAAAGGCAATCAGGATCACGATCGAATAAACACCGATGATACACAGCATAAAGTACAACATGGCCACCAGGAAACGAATGATCTGTCTCCTTGTCGGAATCGTATTGACAATACTCACATTGAACTCATCATCCAGCAGATGAAATATATATTTAAAAAGAGAAAGATTGATGGTGAAATAGAACATCACAAAAAAGAAAGCCATGAGCACACTTAAGCCCTTGTTCACATCCTTCAGAAAAAATGCCATTAAACCCGATGCATTGGAGGTAATGAACATCAAAAAGCAAAGCGTTGCAATAGAAAAGTAATTCCTTTTGGTTACTGCCCATGCTTTGCCTATCGTTTCATTTACAGTAAATGTACTTTCCTTTAAAAACTCAATCATTGTTGTCTGAATACTACTCTTTTAATAAAATCCTGTATAAACCCTAAGCCATAGGCTGTCAGTTGTATAAACGCAGCAATAATACTCAAAAATGCCACCTTTAACGACTGATTGACCTGCCAGGAATGAAAAAATATCAACATCAGATAAATTAACAGTATAAAGTTACACAAATACGCCAAAGGCCAATAAAATATATTCATCAGCAGGGTAAATCCCACCCCACAGGTAAAAACAGCCGGAAAAAAATGCACCAGCTTAAGCTCGGACGGAAAATGTTTATAAATATTTATCCTGGCGCGGCCAAAAAAATGGAGCTGCTTATAAAACTGCGCAAAACTGGTCCGTCTTTTATGGTAAACCTTAGCGCCGGGTATCAACCCCGTTTTAAAGCCATTTTCATGAATCCGGATGCTGTATTCAATGTCCTCTCCCAAACGGGTCAAAATAAAGCCACCTACCCTTTCCCACACCTCACGTGATACGCCCATATTGAAACTGCGGGGATGGAACCGGCCAATATGCTTTTTATTTCCGCGGATCCCCCCTGTGGTAAAAGGCGAAGTCATGGCATAGCTGATTGCTTTTTGAACAGGTGTAAAACTTTCATGGGCAGCATCAGGCCCGCCATAAGCATCCAGCTGATGCTCGTATAAATAATCCCGCACCACCTCCAGGTAATCTTCAGGGATCAGGCAATCCGAATCAAAAACCACAAAAAAATCACCCTTTGCCCTTTCAAACCCATAATTACGGCTAAAGCCCTGCCCTTCGTTGGGCTTAAAAAAATATTTTACGTCCAGTCTATCGGCATATTTGGCCACAATGGCCTTTGCATCCAGTACAGAACCATCTTCAATCACCAAAACCTCAAACTGGGTATAAGTTTGACGGGTCAGCGTAAGCAACAATTCGTCAATTTCCTGCGGACGGTTATAAAGGGGAATAATGATGGAAAAAAACATGGCTTACAAAATCTCCTTTTCAATCAGGTAATGGTTGCGTTCCGGTGCAGCACGTGTAACCAGTTCTGCAACAAATCCGGTCAGGAACAACTGCGAACCTACGATGATGGCCACCAAAGCAATATAGAACAAAGGCTGGTCGGTCACATCCCGCTTATAAGGCGTATTCATCGAAATGTGGTATAACTTTACCGCAATCAGCCAGATGGCCATAAACGTTCCGATCAAAAAGCTCAATACCCCCAGCGAACCAAAAAAGTGCATCGGACGTTTGCCAAACTTACCTACAAAAAAGATAGACAGCAGATCCAGAAAGCCATTGATAAAACGGCTCAATCCAAATTTGGTCACCCCGTATTTCCTCGCCCTGTGTTCCACTACCTGCTCGCCAATATTTTTAAATCCGGCCCATTTGGCGATCACCGGGATATAACGGTGCATCTCTCCATAAACTTCGATGGTCTTGACGACATCTTTGCGGTAAGCCTTTAAACCACAGTTAAAATCGTTGAGCTGTATGCCCGACATCCTGCGTGTAGCCGCATTGAACAATTTAGTAGGGATGGTTTTCGTAACCGGATCGTAGCGTTTCTTTTTCCAGCCCGATATCAGGTCAAATTTTTCTTCTTTTATCCTGCGGAAAAGTTCCGGTATTTCATCCGGGCTATCCTGCAGATCGGCGTCCATGGTAATGATGACCTCGCCTTCCGCAGCAGCAAAAGCCACATTTAAAGCAGCCGATTTGCCATAGTTCCGTCTAAATTTTATTGCTTTAACCGCATCGAATTCTTTTTTCAGCTCCTCAATCACCGCCCATGAACCATCCGTACTCCCATCATCTACAAAAAGAATTTCATAAGAGAAGCCATGCTCCCGCATTACCTTAGCTATCCAGGTCGTTAATTCAGGAAGAGATTCATCTTCATTATACAATGGGATTACTATAGAAATATCCATGTGCTTATAACGCTAAAACAATTTGCAAACTTATCGAAATTGTTCATGCCTTTTATATAACGGCCAAAAAAATTTACAGGAAAACCGAACAATCTGTTATTCAGTTTGTTAAAAAATAATATCATATTCAGTTATTATGGAACAGTTCAGCATAGAAGTGGCCGACAACCATGGTTCCGGACATTTTTTCAACATCACAGTGTTAGATGATGCGCATTACCAGATCTTTAATGAGCAGCAGGAACGCATGGCGACCATTGAAATAGACCTAGAAGACCAGCACCATTACCGGCAAAGCCTGGATTGTAAACTTGAACTTCCATTACTGGACGCCATTAAAGACCGCATTATGCTTCATGAACAGCTGGCCTAGCTGTTCTGTTATACCTTAATTGCCACATCTGCTTATTTTTCGTACTTTTGGCCTGTAAATGAAGCCTACCTATACCAGACTCCTGGCCAGGAAAATCCTCCTGGCACTACTTACCATATGCATAGTTCTTGCTGTAGCCGCACTTTTTGTACGCCATAAAATTACCACTGAACTTGCTGCCACCACAAAACTGGCCAGCCAGGTCCATTCTACAGTAAACCCCGACCAGGTACTGGTACTGCTCCGTCAGGCCGAAGATGATTTTCAGGAATCCCTGGCCGATACCAATGGCTCCCGCAGCTCCGGTTACAAGTTAAAATTAAATCTGGTGTTTCTTAAGATAGATACCCTGCTTAAAGCAAAGACAGATACTAACGGCCTCAATAGGATCCAATCCGCACGGGTAAAAGAATGGTACCGGAACAAAGTAAAATTATCTGACCGCCTGCTCCTGACCAAAAGCAATTTCGATTCCCTGCTTACCGTCTATGCCGAATTCAACACCCAGGTAAGTAAAGAAACAGCTGTTGCGGGCAAGCCGCTTAAAACCCTGGAAAAAAAGGTAAATGCTAACACCGATACGATAAGAAAGGTCATCCCAGCAGAAAAAAAGGGTTTGTTTAGCCGGATCAGAGATGCCATTGCCAATAAAAACGCGGGTAACGGGAAAACACTGGAAATCATACACAACAACCAGGTCAATGTCTCTGAAAACACACTACATAAAGTCATCACCGTACAGCAAACAGAAAACGGAAAAAAGCTGAGACAGCTTCACGACCATTACCTCAACCTGCTCAACATGCAGCGCGAACTGATCATCGTAAACACCCAGATCAGCAATGAACTGGAGCGCATTGTAAACGACCTGAAAGCGATCAATTATAATTTTACCAATGAGCTGAAGGCGATGGCCCTTAAAAATTACCAGGAAACCACCTCCCTGCTCAACAAATTCTATTTTACGGCTTTATGCCTGGTCATCCTCTTTGCCATACTTCTCATTGTATTCATCATACAGCTCAACAAAGCGGAAAGCCTGCTGCGCGGAGAAAACGAAAGGGCAGTAAAAATAGCACGGCAAAAAATGGACCTGCTGCTCAACATGAGCCACGAGATCCGCAATCCGCTTACCGCCATAAAAGGTTTCCTGTACATTTTTGGAAAAACCAACCTGTCCGAGCGGCAGACGGAAATGCTGGAATCCATAAAAAGTTCTTCTGATATGCTCCTGCGTACCCTGAATGACACACTCGATGCCGGCAAAATGGAAAACAGCGAACTGAAGATAGAAACCGAGCCCTTCAATCCTGATCATACCATCAACCAGGTCATGGAGGGCATGAGTTACAGTGCAGCCAAAAAACAGCTCAGCTTCCAATATCATTTTAAAGGCAGCAAAGACGCCCTGGTCCTGGGGGATAACTTCAGGCTGAAACAAATACTGGTCAACCTGCTCAGTAACGCCATCAAGTACACCGTTAAGGGCGGAATTACCTTAAATGCCGAACTCCTTACCGGAGAAACCACGATGCTGCAGGTTGATGTAACCGATACGGGAGAAGGCATCTCTGCAGAACAGCAGGTAAACCTGTTTTCCAAATATTATCAGACCAGTTCTGCTAAAGGACAGGTAGGTACCGGTCTGGGTTTATTTATCTGTAAACAGCTGGTAGAAATGCAGGCCGGAAAAATCAGCGTAAAAAGCATTCCGGGTAGCGGAACAACATTCAGCTTCTTTATCCCCTATAAAAAAGATCAGGAGGCTGCTCAGGAAAAGCAGGACGCAGCATCCCTCCTCAACGGGGCCAGCATCCTCGCTGTTGACGACAATGAGCTCAATTTAATGTTCCTTAAAGTAATGACAGCCAAATGGAATGTCCGGTTTCATCAGGCCGCCAATGGCAGGGAAGCCCTGGAAATCATCAGCCGGGAGCAGATCAGGCTTGTACTGACAGACCTGCAAATGCCGGAAATGGACGGTCATCAGCTTTTATCGGCCATACGCGCCTTAAAAAAGCCCCTAAACCAGATACCGGTCATCATCATCAGCGGAAACTCCGAACCTCCGGAAGAAAAGACCCTTTTAAAACAAGGTTTTTCCGGATGGGTAGGCAAACCATTTATAGAATCGGAATTGATTGCAGCCCTGGTTAAAGTACTCGGCAAAAAGCCGGATTAAACTGCCTCTTTTTTAAGGATCGCCGCACCAATCAAACTGGTGATTAGTCCCATTATCGTATAAGTGATCGCTGCCCCGAACCCAATAAAAAATATCATGTACGATTGCATCATTTCCACCCCTTTTAATTTTTGCGGATCACCTTCAGCCGCCGCGCGGGCACTGTCTATCAGCCGCTCATAAGCAGCAGGATCTAATACCTTATAATACAGCATCAGCACCAGCGCGATAAACAAACCTGCATAAGCAGCAACCTTAAAACCTGCAGAAAATGCAGCTTTAAAAGAAATATACCCACCCAGTTCCTTTTTATAATTGGTTTGCACATATACAACCGCCAGGATAAACGGCAGATAAGAAGCTACAGAATAAACCAGCTTATCTATCGCAGAGCTGTCCGGGTTGTTCTGGTCAATGCCCGCCGCTTTAAAAATATAGATCAGTATCAGAAAATAAATGGCATAGGCCAATGCACTTTTAAAAGCCAGTGCATTGGGTGTTTTTAAAGCTTCTTGTTTTTGTTCCTCTATTTCCATCCCCTTAGTTTACATTAAACGCAGCAATCAAAGTATATACTGCTACATCAAATTCCTTGTTGGCACTGTACGTTTCCAGATCTTTGATGATCTTGTCGTTCGCCCTTGGCTGATGGAAGAACACCATAAAAGGTACAAATAAATCTTCCATTTCCTCCGACAGCTCCATCATACCCACATGGCTGCAAATGTCTTCCACACTGCTCTCTACCAGTTGCTGGTTGCTGATCAGGTCTTCATAAATGTGGAATTCATCCTGGAACTCATCCTCCTCTACCAGTAAAAACTCTTTCAGAAAATCATCCAGTTCCGGGTTGATCTTTTCGTCATGACATTCGTTAATATACAAGAGCAGGTTCAGCAGTTCCGTACCCCTGTCAATCGTATCCTCTTCAATATCCGCCCATTCTTCCGAATCCAGGTAATCCTCTTCCAGTTTTTTCACATCACTGGCAAAGAAATTGATCATCAGCAGGTCAAAGAATACTTCCCTCAACTCTTCAAAAGCAGGATGCTCATCGAAAGCCTCATCAAACTCTTCCACCTTTTCCAAAAACCCCAGGTCTTTGCTAAACACCTCGATCAGGCGATCTTCCAGCTGTATCGAATCTTTTCCTGAAGCGGCGCCAAACTTATCCAGCGACGCGATCAGCGCTGTTTTTACATGATTATCCATACACTTGTAATTGTTTGTTATTATATACCAGTTTTACTTTACCGGTTAATTTCTGATTCATTAATGGAGAGTTGGCCGATTTGGAAAAATTGCTGTCTGCATTGTACAGCCATTCCTCAGCAGGGTTGTATACCGTAAAATTAGCATCCGCCCCTTCCTCGATCACCGGAACAGCAAGGCCCAGCAACTTGCGCGGGTTTACCGACAATTTAACAGCAATCTGTTCTGCATCCAGCCCGGCTTTCAGCAGGAGTGGCAATACCGTTTGCAGCGCAATAATGCCATAAGCAGCAATTTCAAATTCCACATCCTTAAACTCAATTTCATGCGGACGGTGCTGTGAGCTTACCGCGTCTATGGTCCCCTCCTTTAAACCCGTCAGCAAAGCTTTTACATCCGCTTTGCCGCGCAAGGGAGGTTTTACCTTATAATTGCTGTCAAAATCAGCCAGTAACTCTTCCGTAAATACCAGCTGGTGTGCCGCTACATCACAGCTAATCTTCAGTCCGTCCTTTTTAGCCTTTTTGATCAGCGCCACCGATCCGGCAGTAGAAATATTGCTGATGTGTACCGGCGCATCGTGGTAAGCTGCCAGAAATATATCCCTGCTGATGTGCAGCTCTTCGGCCAAACCAGGTACACCCTTCATGCCCAGCAGCACACTGTTCCTGCTCTCATTGATCTGCGATTTGCCCGCTATCGATTTATTTTCAGGATACACCATCAGCAAGCCTTCAAAACCTTTGGCATATTGTAAGGCCCGGCTCATGAAACCATCGTCCGTGATCGGTTTAGTGCCATCAGAAAATGCCACTGCACCTGCCCTTTTCATATCGTAAAGCTCCGCAAGCTCTTTTCCTTCCAGGTTCTGACTGATTGCCCCTACCGGCAGTACATCTACCAGGTTGTTTTTTGCTTTATTTACAATATAGGCCACCTCTGCTTTAGACTGCACTACCGGACTGCTGTGCGGCAAAACCGCCAGACCGGTAAAGCCTCCGGCCATAGCCGCTGCTGTGGCCGTGCCAATGTCTTCTTTGGTTTCAAAACCCGGATCGCCGATGGCACAGTTCAGGTCAAAAAAACCTGGCGAAAGCAAGCATCCCTTTCCATCAATTGCTTCCTCTCCTTTGTTCGCTAGTTTCTGGCCAATTGCAATAATCTTACCCTGTTCTACACGCACATCAACTGTCTGCCGGTTAAATTTACTGTTGGGATCGGCAACGGTTACGCCGGTTAGTAGAAAATTCATGTTGTTTGCTGTTTTTGATGGTAAACTCATGATGGTTTTGTAGGATTAAAAAATCTGATCAGTAATATTTCAATAGCTAAGAAAACAACAGCCAAAATTAGGCAAAGTTTCCATAACTCAATAGGGTTATTTTTTAGCGCGATGTGCATAGACAACGCATCTTTTTTAGCATTATAGAATGCCATGTCCTTCCGGTTAAACAAAGCTTTTAAATCATTTTCTGTAGCATAATGCATGTCCGATTCTGATCTGTCATCGTTAAAAGCCATTACCGATAAAGTAGAATCAGCCAGTTTCAGGTTATAAAAACCCGGTTTTTTTATTTGGTCGGCCACATACAACAGTGTTTTTCCAGCTGTCTGCCTGAGCTCCGGGATTACTTCAAAGCCATCTGAAACCAAAATTAAGGACTGGTTGGCCGCAAGGTTTATCCTGTCATTTTCCAGCACTTCGCTTTTCCCCAGGGTATAATAAAACGGTTGCTCCCTGCTGCCCGAAAAAGCCATTTTAAACATCATCGGTACAAATACCGGGTGCCTGGCCAGATTGCCGTCCTTACTGTTTAATGAAGACGCCGCTAAATACACTTTACCTGGCCCCAGCTGGAATTTTGCCATCAGGAATTTATTTAAAGGCAATTTCAGGATGTCTTCTTTATTGCCGGAATTTTGCCCGGCATAACTCAGGTAGCGGTTTACCACCGGCAGGTCTATATTGGGCGCAAGCTCATCAAACACCTCCTTAAATAAGGAATTTCCAGGCGCTATGGTACCTGCAATGGCAGGCCCGACATTCAAGGCAGCAATAGCAGGAAGCGATAAGCCCGTTAAAAAGGGGTTGTAAACCGCAGCGCTGGTTTCCAGGTCTGGAAATATCACTACCGATCCGCCATGCGCTACATACCCTTTCAGCTGTTGTGCCAATCCCGAAGATGGCTCCTTTAAACCGTCCAGGACAATCAGACCGTATTCCGGAAAATCAGCATACCTGATGTTAGACTCCGGCATTTCGGTCAGCTTGAAATACGCATCTGTAGCAAAAACTGATTTTATGGCCTTTTCTGCGGGGTTGCCGCTGATGCTCAACACCTTCAGGTCGGGCGCCACCTTAAAGGTAAAACTCAGTTCATCATCAAAAGTAAGTGGAAAATCTTTGATGCTCAATATCCCTTTTTGCCATCCTGCCGCCATTCCACTAAAAGAAAGCGTATCATTAAGTGTCTTGCCAGCCGCAATTTTAACCGTACTGATGGCCTTTTGCTGATTATTGATCCTTAGTTTTACAGGTACATCCTCCGCATCCTCATCCCCATAATTGTGCAGCTGTACCACAAACTGCTCAGTCTGATTGGGTAAATGTACAGGCAATAAGCTCCAAACACTATCTACCCCAATATTGGGCAGACTGTTGGCATTTAATTTTATAAAAGAGAAACCCAGTGCAGGATTTGTTTGCAGCTGCCGGGTACCTGCAAAGCCTTTTTGAAAATCAGACAGCAGATAAGCCACTTCATTTTTATTGGCAGAAACAGGTGTTTCCAGCCGGTTGATCACCTGCTGCAAAGACCTGTTCCTTGCCGATATTTTGATGTCATCCAGCATGCTGATCAGTTCTTCCCGGTTTACCGCCCGCTGGTGCTTACCCTCAAAATCATTGGTCAGCAGTTTAAACTGGTCGGTCATCCCATAAGCACCGGCAATTTCTTTCGCTTTTCGTTTGGCTTCGTCCAGCAGGCTTCCTTCCTTGTTCAGGCTTTCCATGCTGTAAGAATTGTCGATATAAATATGAACCAGATTAGGTCCGGAAATTTGCTTATTTGCTCCCGAAACCGGGATAAAAGGTCTGGCAAAGGCTAGTACCAAAAAAACGACCGCTAAAATCCTGCTGCCCAGTATCAGCAAATGCTTCAGCTTTTCCCTGGAAGAATTTTGCTCCTGTATCGCAGTAAGAAAAGCAACATTACTGAAATAAACCTTTTTAAATTTCCTGAAATTGAATAAGTGAATGACAATAGGAATCGCTACTGCCAGCAGGGCAAAAAGAAAACCTGGATATAGGAAATTCATTAAAAAACAAAGTTAGCAATTTACATGAATTTCTTCATAGCAATATACAAAGTTTCATCCAGGCCATAAACATCCGGTCTGAATTGGATGCTGCCACTTTGCGGCCATGCTGTTACGTAATTGATGATCAGTGGCACCTGTTTTTTGGTGCCAAACCATTTCGGTTTCAACTGAAAAATGTTCAGCGTATCTGCTTTTTTTGCCAGTTTTTTCCGGTACACTTCCATTTTGGTGGGATCAATTGGCGGCAGGTTCACTTCCATCCTCAGCTGGTCATACTGGTATTTATCTTTAACCAGCTTTTCGGCAAATTCCAAAGGCCGCTCTACCCTTACACAGCCATGGCTGATGGCCCGGTTGCTCCGGGCAAAAGCACTTTTATTATTGGTATCGTGCAGGTAAATGCTCGATCCGTTGTCAAAAATGAATTTGAATTTACCCAGGGCATTCCCATCTCCCGAGCCTTGTTTAAACTGAAAAGGCAGTTTTTCACGCGGGTATTTGTTCCATTGTATCGTATCCGGATCGCCAACCAGCTTTCCTTTATAATATACCCGGATGTTGTTATTGGATAGATAATAAGGATCCCGTACTGCCTGCCAGTAAATTTCGCTCCTGGCAATGCTCACCGGGATGTTCCATATCGGGTTTACCTGTATAGAATTCAGTTTGCTATATAAAATAGGGGTTTCATGGTTTTTAGGCTTATCATCCAGGTTTCCCGATTTCAGGTACAGTTTTATTTTTTCTGCATAATCCTTTTCGCGCGCGCCGCCTACACAAACCTTCATATGGCTTAACGTATCCTGTCCGTTAAACCAGGTTAAGGTAAAATCAGGAATGTTTACTTCCACATATTCTGCTCCAAGATCGGGCAATTTCCACCTCAGTCTTTCCATATTTACCAGCAGGGTTTTTAAAGCCGGTTCCTCTTTTTTTCCCTGTTGCTCATAACTGAGCATGGCACGCTGCAGGGCTTTGTAACTTTCTGATGCCGGCTGTATATCCAGCAGCAATTTCTCCAGGTTATCGGTAGCCAGTACCGCAATCATACTGCTGCTATCTGGCCGCTTTACCGGCACATAATACCTGGACAGCAGTTTCCGCGGATTTAAGGCCCCATAATAAATGGTGTTGTTATACCTGATCAGGCTTTCTGCTGTGTTCAGTTCAAGATCAGCCACTACCGGGTAAACTTCAGCAATAGACTTAAATTTATTAGCCGACAATTCATCCAGCAGCATTTTCAGCTTTTTATACCGGAAAACCTCAGGGTTCAAACCGTGTAACTCACTCCTGCTGATGTAATTTTTAAGGGTATCCAGCGCACCGCTGACAAAATATTTAGTGACCAGCCTGGGCTCATCGTTATTACTTTTGTAAAAGGCTTTAACTGTATTTGGATTGGAGAAACTTCCCTGCAGCGAATCCAGGTGTCTTTTAAAAATGACATTGTACTCGGCAGTATCAAATTTCTTATACAGCTTATTGTCGAAATGTTCGGCCAGTTTAACCCCAATTTCGGGGGTATCTTTAAACCAGCTGCAGGCATGCAGCATCAAACAAAAGGGAACAATCAGGAATAAGAGTTTCTTCAAAATGGCAGTATTGTACAAAAATAGCTTAATTTAAATGTATAAGAAGGGTTGAACAAAAGAAGTGCCATAAAAAATAACCGTTCTCTTCGAAGACGGCACAATTCCCGATGAAGAATCGGGAAAGGTGCTATGTCTTCTCTGAGAAGGTAATTTTTTCCCTCAACTGGGTGCAAAACCTTTTTTTTACACCACCTCTACCGCTCCAACATACAAACTATCACCCTGCATTTTTCCATTCGCCGAGGCAAAGCTCATGTAACAATGCACCGCATCACCTGGAAAATCAACAGGCATTTCCATTACAAAGCTCAGTGCGTTCCGCTTTACAGCAACCTTCAAAATCATCCTCATTTTCTTTGCCGGATTATAGACCAGGAAACTGGCCTGATCTGTGAACTGGCAATAAGCCGATTGTTTCTGGGGCAGCCAGCTAAAGGTAATTTTCCCCTCAGCAGATGTTACCTGCACCCCTTCAGGGCTAAGCACATCGCCCCTGCTGTAGATTATTTCCGGATAGTTGATCAGCCATTCCTCGCCCTGCTTTACAAAAGCACGGTCATAATTGTAGGAAAAAGCTTCATTTACAGGCGTATTTTGTTTAACAAAGGTTTTAAACCCAACATTTACCAGTGGCGCTATCTTTTTTAAAAAATTATTGAGCAGGCCAAATTTCAACCGCGCTTCCGCCTGCTTCGCTGTAGCTTTCCGTTTAACGGGATGCGGGAGCGCAGTCAGCAGGTCCTGCCCCATGTGGTGGCGGCCAACTGCTGGTCCTACTTTATTGCGGAAAGGACCGAATATCCCCGATTGTTGTATACCCATGACTTAAAAATTTAATGGTTAAGGTTCCAGGTTGAAATGCCCGGTATAAGTGCTGTCCGCCACTTGTTTTCTGTTGGCGGCAATAAAAGAGACGTAAGTTTCCATGTATTCGCCCTGCAGGCTTGGCGGAATTTCCAGCACATCAAGCCCCGATAACCTGCTGTTGCCAAAAAGGTTGGTAAAAACTTTGTCCTTCTCTGGAAAGTAGGCCAGCATCATCACCTGGTCAGTAGCTTCCGGCCAGGCCATTTCCGGATCAGTGTCCCAGCTGTACTGCAACCCATCCGCTGTTGGCAGCACGATACAGTTTTGGGCAGGTTTTAGCTCCCCTTTGCTGAGCAGCAACTGATCGTAAGCAAATTCCAGATTGGGATAAGTGCCGGTAATGATGTTCTTTTTATTTGCCTTGACGGCTTCATTGTAAGCGTTGTCCTTTGCTTTGATGGCCAACAGGCCAAAGCCGATGTCGAGAAATTCCTTTAAACGCTTGAGCAGGATGCTGGACATTTTGGTTCCCATCCTGTATTGCAGCTGCAATTCAGTAGGCGGTTTAATGTTGCGTCCAATGCCACGGGATACGTTTTTACCGTTCAGCATGTAGTACACCACATTTCCTATTCTGCCCCTATGGTTACCCCCGGGACCGTTTTCTGTAATGGCCATAATTTAAAATCTGGTTAGCTTCTTTAATTGTCTTAATAATAAGCGATGCAAAGATAGCATCATAAATGATGCATCAGATTATAAAATTTATTAATGACAATAATATGATAATTAAATGAAGATGATATGAAAACATAATTAAAATACCATTGAACTACCCTTGGAATACCGTTGGAATACCACATATGGTATTCCAACGGTATTCCAAGGGTATTATAAAGGTAACTTAACGGTATTATAATTATGTTTTCATTATGTTTTCATTATGTATTCACTATGTATTTATTATATATTCATTAATAATGATGTAAAAAGGCCTTGCCCATGTAGGCCAGCAAAGGTCAGCGCAAAAGAAAAGGGCAGCCAAATGATTGGATGCCCGTTTTAAAGCTTAAATAAAAAAGTTTTCTTTACAAACCTACTGTAAGCTGATAGGTGGCTGTAGCACGAATGCGCAATTCTTTATCCGTTACTCTTCTGGCCTTAAATGAAAGTGTATATTTAAAATTTCCAGCAGTTAAATAGCTTTTCAGCTCAGTTGAACCCGCCGTAACCGGGATCACCAATGTGCCTGCCTTTACATCAGGATTATTGGCAACCGAAGCAATGGTCAGTGCGGCTTGTCCTGTAGCCTCAATCTTTGCACTCAGGGATTCAATATTTGCAAAGTTATTTGCATCATCCATGCCGCTGATGATGTCCAGTTTTAATGAAGTTATCCTTACATTTCTAAGGTTTTTAACACCAAACTGGTCGGCCTTAGCTTTAATCATTGCATCTATATCAATAGGTGCAGCTACATCAACTACCTTAAGTTCTGTGGTAGAAATAATTTTTGGCATGGTAAATTCCACAGCATCCGGCGTAATATTGATGTCACGCTCTGTTGCTTCTTTAATCTTGTTGCAGGATGTTGCTGCCATTAACAAGATGAGGGTCAGGGATAATAGTAGGTTTTTTTTCATGACTGCAAAACTAACAAATACTTTGTATAATACATTTCGCCAACAGGCAACATCAAAAAATGAGTAAAAATTTGGAATGCTTATTTTATTACCTATATTTGGTTAACCAATAATTGGTAGACCAAATATACGTTATGAAATCATTTATAGAAACCATTAAATCTATTGAAGTGGAATCTCCGGTTGACAAGATCATCGGGCAACTCAAACAACTCATTACAAGCGGACAATTGCAGCCCGGCGACAGGCTGCCCGCTGAAAGGATACTGGCAGAGAAATTTGGGGTTGGGCGCAGTTATGTGCGGGAAGCCATTTTAAAATTAGAATTCTACGGTTTACTCAGAACCAATCCGCAAAGCGGAACCTATGTTTCAGGTTTGAGCATTAAGGTACTGGACAACATCATCACCGATATCATCAAATTCAACAAAGAGGATTTCAATGCCCTTTTAGAAGCGAGGTACTACCTGGAACTGGATGCTGTAAAACTGGCTGCAGAAAGAAGAACGGCGCAGGACCTGGTTAACTTAAAAGAGGCGCTGATCGATTATGAAAACAAGACCAATAACAACCAGGATGCCGTTGAGGAAGACATGCTGTTTCACATTGCTATTGCCAGGGCATCCAAAAACTCTGTGATCGAGTCGATGATCCTTATTCTCATCCCCGATCTGATCAAAAGCATTGTAGAAAACAAGATATGTGGGGATAACCGCGGAAAGCTGGCCATAGCTGAGCATAGAAATATACTTACAGCTATAGAGAACCAGGATATAGATGCAGCAGAAAATGCGGTAGCCACCCACCTGAATGACATGTTTCAAATTAGCAAAGCCGGATTTTCCGCACAACACATCATTAATGACAAAAACTAAGGACTAAAATTCCCATTTCTTTTTAAATGCATATGAACTACTTAAAAAAGTTGGTAATGGCCATATATTGCCTGATGTTTTACCTGTCCGCTTCGGCTCAGGAACATCCCGGCATCATGCTCACGAAAAAAAATATCGGGGCAGTAAGAAAGGGAGTGCAGACTTATCCTTTATTAAAGGCGTCTTACAAGAAGGTAAAAGCAGATGCCGATAAAGCATTGGCAGAGCCCATCCTTGTGCCTGAACCGAAAGATGCAGGCGGGGGGGCTACACACGAGCAGCATAAAAAAAATTACAGCAATATACTGAACTGCGGCATTGCCTATCAGCTCTCCGCCGATAAAAAATACGCGGCTTATGTAGAAAACATACTCTTAAAGTATGCAGCGGATTACGGCAAATGGCCCCTGCATCCCAAAAGAAAAGAAAACCACCAGGCTGGCAGGATTTTCTGGCAAAGCTTAAATGATTTTGTATGGCAGGTGTATACCATACAGGGCTATGATATGGTTTATGAGGCCATTTCTGCGAAGAACCGCGCCACTATAAATTCAGGTTTATTTGAGCCCATGCTCAAATTCTTTACTGTGGACTGTAAAGAGACCTTTGATAAGATCCACAATCACGGCACCTGGGATATTGCAGCCGTGGGGATGACCGGTTATGTACTGAACAAGCCGGAATATGTAGAAATGGCGATAAAGGGTTCTGCCAAAGATGGCAAGACCGGCTACCTCGCCCAGGTTGACCAGTTGTTCTCGCCCGATGGCTATTATACCGAAGGTCCTTATTATCAAAGGTATGCCTTACTTCCCTTTATCCTCTTTGCCAAAGCCATCCATAACTTCCAGCCGGAACTTAAGATTTTTGAATACCGCAACCAGTTACTGGCCAAAGCCATAAATACAACTTTACAACTGACCTATACAGATGGCACATTTTTCCCGGTCAATGATGCCGTAAAAGGAAAAACCTACGAAACACCGGAACTGGTGTACGGGGTTGACATTGCCTATGCGGACATTAAACCTGCAGCAGAATTGCTGGATGTAGCCCAAAGACAGGCAGAAGTGATCGTTTCCGATGCCGGGCTAAAGGTGGCAGCAGATCTTCAGGCGGGTAAAGCCAAACCATTTTCCTACCAGTCGCAGTTGATCAAAGACGGCGCTTCGGGTACAGAAGGGGGCCTGGGCATATTGAGGTATGGGAACAATGATGACCAGCAGGTACTGCTGTTGAAAGCGGCTTCCCAAGGAATGGGACACGGGCATTTTGACCGCCTGAACTTACTGTATTACGACAACGGGGTGGAGATTTTTCCTGATTACGGATCGGCTAGGTTCATCAATATTGAATCAAAAAAAGGTGGTGACTACCTCCCTGAAAATAAAACCTGGGCCAAACAAACCATCGCCCACAATACCCTGGTGGTAGACCAGACTTCCAATTATAAGGCAAATGCCGAACTGGCCCAGCAAAGTCATCCGGAAATACTATACTTTAAAAGCGATAAAAACCTGCAGGTAGTTAGCGCCATAGAAAAAAATGCTTATCCGGAGGTACAGATGATCCGGACATCGGCTTTGCTTAAAGTAGCAGAACTGGCTAAGCCCCTGCTGATAGATGTGTTCCAGGTACTGGCCGCAAAGCCACACCAATATGACCTGCCTTTCTGGTACAAAGGACATATTGTGGATGCCTCGCCAAAGATAAATGCCTTTAGGAATGAGTTAAAACCATTGGGTGAAAAATACGGATATGAGCACATCTGGTTAAACGCAGATCAGCCGGTAAAAGAAAAATCAGGCTACCTGAGTATTTTAAACAACAAGCGTTTTTACACAGTTCATTTTGCTACCGATACTGCTGTTAATTTAAAAATGCTGCTGCTCGGGGCCAATGATCCTGATATGAGCCTGGTAGAGAGCAAGGCCTTTATGCTTTCATCGGCCAGATCTGCCAACCAGGTTTTCTTTAATGTGACCGAAACCCATGGCCGTACCAATCCGGTGAGCGAAACCACAACCGGGGCCAGCAGTAAAGTGAGCGACCTGAAGATCCTCGGCAGCAGCAAAGACCAGGTTAGGGTTTCCTTTAAAGTTAAGGGCAAACTGTACACCTGGCAGATCAATTATCAGCAGAAAGAAAATTTTATAAAACTTAATTAATACGTGATGTTACAGCACAACTTATTTCAAATAGATACAGAAATACAATGGCAAGACCTGGGAAATGGGATTAAACGGAAGATATATGGATATGATGATCACATTATGCTGGTCAAAGCAAAGTTTGAGGCCGAGGCCATAGGTGTGCTGCATGAACATCGCCATTCGCAGGTTACCTATGTGGAAAGCGGGGTATTTGAGATGAGCATCGGGGAGGAAAAAAAAATCATCAAAAAAGGCGATGGCTTTTACGCCCCTCCGCATGTATGGCATGGCTGTGTATGCATAGAACCTGGGGTTCTTATTGATGTATTCGCTCCGCACCGGGAAGATTTCTTATAGCATTAACCTTAAACCGATATCAGATGAAGAAAATGATCTTATTTTGTGCACTGTTTTTCGCTTTTCATGCCTTGCATGCCCAGGACAGTGCTGCAGTAAAAAAAGTGACCTACCCGGCGGGTTTTACGGAACAGCTGAATGTAGTTTATACCAAAGTGAACGACTGGGAAGGAAAGATGGACCTTTACCTCCCACCTGTTAAAAGCGCTCCTGCTCCGGTGGTGATCAACATTCACGGCGGAGGATGGAACAAAGGAAATAAGGAATCGCAGACGGGTTTCAGCGGATTCTTTAAAAGAGGCTATGCGGTGGCCAACATTGCTTACCGCTTAACCGGTGTTGCCACTGCACCTGCAGCGGTTGAAGATACGCGCTGTGCGCTGATCTACCTGATCAGCAATGCCAAAAAGCTAAATATCGACGTCAACAAAATTGTCATCATGGGTGGCTCTGCAGGCGGGCACCTGGCCTTAATGGGCGGCTTGCTGGAAAACAACCCTGTTTTTGATACCAATTGTAAGGGTACAGCAAACATTAAAGTTGCCGCCATTATTGACAAATATGGGATTACCGATGTATGGGACTGGGGATACGGTAAACTAAAAACGAGCAAATCTGCCACCAGCTGGCTGGGAGCTAAAGCAAAGGACCAGGATTTTGCCAGGTCTGTATCGCCCTTGTACCAGGTTAAGAAAAGCAGCCCGCCTGTATTCATTGTACACGGGGATGCCGACCCAATTGTGCCTTATGAGCAATCTGTAGCCCTGAAAGCAAAGCTGGATGAACTGGGCGTAAAAAATGAATTCATTACGGTTAAAGGAGGTTTGCACGGAAAGTTTCCCGCTGAAGAGAACAGCAGGGTAAATGCAAAGATCATGGAATTTTTAAAAAGCCTGGGGCTATAAACGGATCATAAAGAAGAGATGAAAGTAAAAGGATTAAGATGGTACATTATTGCATTGATTGCTTTTGCAACAGTGATCAATTACATTGACCGGAGTGCCATTAACATCATGTGGCCCTACATTTATAAGGAATTCGGAATTGCAGATGCGGACAATAAAAATGCGCTGGCACTGATTACCACCTTTTTTATGATTGCCTATGCCCTGGGCCAGACTTTTACCGGAAAACTGATGGATGCGGTGGGCACCAGACTGGGCATGACCCTTTCCATCATCGGATGGAGTGTATCTATTGCCCTGCATGCTTTTGCCCGTTCGCTGATGTCCTTTAATATTTTCAGGTTTATGCTGGGATTTTCCGAGGCAGGCAACTGGCCTGGTGCTACCAAGAGTAATGCGGAATGGTTCCCTGCAAAGGAAAGGGCCATAGCACAGGGTATTTTTGGGGCCGGGGCATCTTTAGGATCGGTAATTTCTGCGCCCGTAATTGCCTTGCTGTATATTGCTTTTGGCTGGAAACTGACCTTTGTCCTGATTGCTGTACTTGGCCTGATCTGGGTGATCCCATGGCTGATCATCAATAAGGCGGCCCCTGAAAAACACCCCTGGCTGACAGAGAAAGAACGCAACTACATCCTGGATACTGATCCGGAGGGCAGCAGCACTGTGGAAACAGCACCGGTACTGAGCTGGAGGGAGCTGCTGAAATTCAGGAACACCTGGGGCATTATCATGGGCAGGTTCTTTATTGACCCGGTATGGTGGTTATTTGTGACCTGGCTACCCACATTTTTAAAAGAGCAGTTCCTGTTCGACATCAAACAGATCGGTGCCTTTACCTGGCTGCCATATCTGTTTGCTGCTATAGGGAGCCTGGCCGGGGGCTATTATTCATCCCGGCAGGTTAAACGCGGAATAACTGCAGTTAAAGCCCGTAAAAATGCCATTGCCCTGGGCTGTGTGCTGATGCTGGTTTCACTGCTGGCCATAGTTTACCGGCTGGATAGCCTTAAAGACAACCCGGGCCTGGCCATGGTACTGATTGGCTGTACTTTATTTGGGTTTCAGTTTTTAATCGGGAACATCCAGACACTGCCCAGCGATTATTTTAATGGCAAAAATGTGGGCACAGTTGCCGGAATGGGCGGTACTGCTGCTGTAGCCGGGACGCTGTTGACTACCTGGGCAGTCCCCATCATTACGCAAACAAGTTACGTATCCTTTTTCGTGCTGGCCGCAGTACTGGTTCCGATCACCTGGGTATGCATCAGATACATCACCTCTAAAAAATTAATTCATCAATAAAAAATAGAATATGCGTTTAAAAAATAAAGTCGCAATTGTAACTGGCGGGTCCAGGGATATCGGTAGAGCTGTTTCTTGTCAGCTTGCACAGGAAGGTGCTAAAGTTGTGATCAATTATCATGGCAATATCGCGAATGCAGAAGAAACCCTGAAACTGATTACAGATCAGGGCGGCGAAGCGATCATCGTTAAAGCGGATGTGACCAAATCAGCTGAAGTGCTGCAGCTGATCGACCAGACCAGGGCGGCCTTTGGCGAAGAGATCAACATCCTTGTGAATGTTGCGGGCGGTATGGTAGCCAGAAAACCAACCTTAGAACTGGACGAAGAATTCTGGGATGCGGTAATGGACCTGAACCTGAAGAGTGTATACCTGGTGAGCAAGGCAAGCATCCCCTATATGAAATCTGGTGCTGCGATTGTTAACCTGTCTTCACTGGCAGGCAGGGATGGCGGCGGTCCGGGTGCAAGCGCTTATGCAACGGCTAAAGGCGGGATCATGACCTATACCAGGTCACTGGCCAAAGAACTGGGGCCTAAAAATATCCGTGTAAATGCCGTATTACCGGGCATGATTGCGACTACTTTCCATGACACTTTCAGCAAACCCGAAGTAAGGGTTAATGTAGCCAATGCGACTTTGTTAAAACGGGAAGGTACCGCATCGGAAGTTGCAGACCTGGTGGTATACCTGGCCTCAGATCAGGCCAGTTACATTACCGGTACCAATATAGACATCAATGGTGGTTTAAACTTTTCATAACCCCTATCCAGCGGGTGCTTAAACACTGCTGACCGCATAAATAAGCACCCGCTAAACCTAAACCAAATATAAATCAACATAAATATGAATTCGAAAGTTTACTTACGGGGTATATTCCTCCTTGTATTTTCCTGTTTTCTATTTTCCAGCCCGGGCTTCTCACAAAGCAGGGTAAAAATACAGGGCCTGGTGAAATCCCCGGCCGGGGAAACATTGCCAGGTGCTTCTGTTACCATTAAAGATTCCAAACAGGGAACCGTAACCAATAACAAAGGGGAATTTAGCATCAATGCCGAGATCGGCAAGCTGCTTTTATTCAATTACCTGGGTTACCAGGCCCAGGCTTACGCCGTAAAAGGCGCTGCAACGATCACCATCACCTTACAGGAAAGTCCGAACACGATGAACGAACTGATTGTAATTGGTTACGGAACGCAGAAAAAATCATCAGTAACCGGCGCTGTAAGCAAGTTAAAGAATGACAACCTGGATGAGATCCCAACCTCGAGGCTGGACAATGCCCTCATCGGGAAAATTGCCGGGGTTACCATTCAGAACGTAAGTTCTGAGGTTGGCGCAGATCCTATAGTCCGGATCCGTGGATTCAGTTCCATCAGTGCCAACTCCCAGCCATTGGTGGTGGTTGATGGTTATCCGGTACCTGACGGGCTGTCTTTTGTTAATCCCCAGGATGTCGAATCCATAGAGGTATTAAAAGATGCCGCATCGGGTGCGATATATGGTTCAAGGGCTGCCAACGGTGTTATCCTGATCACCACAAAAAGTGGCATCTCGGACAAACCAAAATATTCGGTTAAATCTTACTATGGCTTTAAAAAACCCTATGCGCTGAACCCGATCATGAGCATTACCGATTATACCAAAATGCTGTTTGCCGAGGCGGCCTTAAGGGAAAATGACCCAACCGTACCGGCCAATGGCAAAAACCTGATCACCGGCCCCGAAAGGGCGGCTTACATCATCGAGGACCAGATCAGCGGGCTGCCTACGGACTGGCAGCAGGAAGCTTTGCAGGAGGCCTCCATTGCCAATATCCAGCTGGGTATTTCGGGCGGTAAAAAGGAGTTAAAATATTACATTTCTGCAAGTGGGCAGAAAGATCAGGCCATCTTAAAATACAGTGACAACGAGCGCCTGAATGTGAAAGCAAAGGTAGACGGGGCATTGGGTAAAAAGGTTGATTTCAGCATCAACTTTAATCCTTCTTACATTAAAACACAACGGCCGGCGGTTAATTTTACCGATTATTTCAGATTTGGCTCTTTCCTGCCGGTTTATCACAATGACTTTACTGCCGCTTATGTTCACCAGAATGCGCAATGGTCAGGTATCCTTCCCGGAGATTTTGTGCAGGCCCGTCATTTTAACGGCCTGCAATATTCGGGTACCATGCCCGATGGCACTTTCTGGAGCAGCACCGGGCCGGTGGAACCATTTGCCACCAGCAACAATACCCCGCTTTCTATTGCGGCGAGGGAAACCCGTGACCAGCAGACTTACAGAATGCTCGGCAGTGGGGACATTAGCATTAAGTTTTTACCAAACCTGATCTTCAAGAGTTCTGTTGGGGGCTATTTTTCCCAGCAGGAAAACAATACGTTCACCAAATCCAGTGCAAGGAAGGACGGAGATGTGAACGAAGCGACCATATACACCAAAAACTACCTGGATCTGCTGTTCGAAAATACATTAAACTACAACCTGACCAAGGGCAACCACAATTTTACAGGTTTACTGGGTTTTACAACGCAGCAAACGATGATCAAAGAATCGAATATCGTGGGCAGGAATTTCCCGACTGATGAATTTGAAACCCTGAACCAGGCCAGCCAGATTGACCAGGCGCTGACCAG
The DNA here is from genome assembly GCF_032678725.1 of Pedobacter heparinus. Taxonomy (GTDB): domain Bacteria; phylum Bacteroidota; class Bacteroidia; order Sphingobacteriales; family Sphingobacteriaceae; genus Pedobacter; species Pedobacter heparinus_A. The sequence continues at coordinate 107,744 of NZ_JAVTSC010000013.1, read as the reverse complement.
GACCTTAAAGGACCGTATCGGCCTCATCTCTTACCTGGGCCGTTTGACCTATGATTACAAGAACAAGTACCTCCTGGCCCTGAGCTACAGGATGGACGGAAGTTCTTATTTCGCAAAAGGACAAAAATACGGGTCTTTCCCTGCGGTTTCTGCCGGCTGGGGAGTTACAAAAGAAGAGTTCATGAAAAACCTGAGCTGGCTGAGCAATATGAAAATAAGGGCCAGTTATGGCGCTACCGGAAACAATAAGATCGAAAGTTTTGCTTTTCAAAATTTACTGTACCCGGGAAATTATGCTTTTGGAAGCGGAACGGGCGATGTGAACCTGGGGCTTGCCCCAAATGGCGATGTACTGGCCAACCCCAACATCACCTGGGAACGCACCTTTGAATTCAATACCGGCATTGACCTGGGCTTTATGAAGGACAGGTTTGGCTTAACCTTAGAATACTACAATTCAAATACGGAAAAGCTGTTGTACAAAAGATCAACCCAGTCCTTTAGTGGTTCGTTCGAATATTTTGACAACTCCGGCCGGGTTAAAAACCAGGGCATAGAAATAGAATTCACCTCCAATAACCTAAAAAATGACAAGTTCCAGTGGACCACTGCCTTAAACTTTTCGGCCAACAGGAACCGTTTGCTGGAACTGGGCGGGGAACCTTTCCAGTACAATTACGGGGAACGCAATGAAATTTACGCGGCCATTGTAGGCCAGCCTGCCATACAGTTCTTTGGCTATAAAACCAATGGGGTATGGACTTCTCAGGCGCAGATTGACGAGGCAAAAGCCAATGGACAGACCTCTACCCTTGCCAAATACTTTGCACCAGGCGGTTTGAAGTTTGTGGATGTAAACGGGGACAATAAAATTGATGTGAATGACCGTACCACACTGGGCACGCCTTTTCCGGATTTTACCTGGGGCATCAACAATGCCTTTAAATACAGGGGCTTTGACCTGAACATCCTGATACAGGGGGTGCAGGGGGTAAAAGTGATCAATGGCGATGCCAATTACAATGAATCCAGAAGGTACAATGAGAATTTTAACCAGAACAGGTGGATCAGTGCTGCTCATCCCGGTGACGGAAAAACGCCTTATTATACCAATGGGGAAAACTGGCTGCTGACGGACTATGTAATTGAAGACGGTTCTTACGCCGCCATCAGGAACGTGATCCTGGGTTATACGCTGCCAGCAAAATTCACCAAAAAGATTGGGGTAAAAGGGCTCAGGGTTTATACCTCAGCAGATAATGTGGTGTACCTGATGGGCGGCTCTTACCGCGGCATCAATCCGGAGGCCAGGACCACCTCATCGCAGTATTCCTCTCCGCTTATTGATGGCTATCAGCGGGGGGCATTTCCAATCGCCCGTACCTATACGTTTGGTATAGATCTTAATTTTTAAATCATGAGATACTTAAAAAATGATCAGATGAAAAGCTTTAAATACCTCACTGCAGGGATCATGCTTCTTATAGGTGCAAGTGCCTGTAATAAAATTATTGACATTGATCCCATTTCCAATATCGGGGTAAATGCTTTTTACAGAAATTACGAAGAGACCAAAGCTGCGCTTACCGGGAGTTACAACGGTTTGCAAAAGCCCCTGGAATTTGAGTGGATGCTGACCGACCTGCGTACGGACAATTCCAAGCAAGGTGTAGCCAACAGCTCGGCAGCCATTAATTTTGAGTTCAATGAACTGGATATGTTCACTTTAAACTCGGCTCATGACAAGGTATATCAGTACTGGCTGGTTACTTACAAAAACCTGCGTTCGATCAATTATGTATTGAAAAGCCTTGGGGTGAGCTATGCCGGCGGACAAACTACTGTTGGCGAAGGAACTGCACAGATGAGTGTACAGCAGAAAAACCAGCTGGCCGGAGAAGCCTTGTTCCTGCGTGCTTATCACTACTTTAACCTGGTCAGGTTATATGGCGATGTGTTCCTGATCACAGAACCGGTTGATCCGGAGCAATCCAAGAAAATTACCAGGACACCGGTAGCGGAATGTTATCAGCTGATCACTGCAGATCTGCTGGCGGCGAAAGACCTGCTTTCGCAGGCTCCTTATGCTGCCGCAACCAATCCTGATGCCGGCCGTGCCAGCTCATGGGCTGCCAAAGCCTTACTGGCCAAAGTTTACCTGAGCACCAACCGCGCAGCAAGTGCTTTGCCTTTACTGGAGGATGTGATCAGCAACAGTGGTCATGGCATGCTGAGTGCATTCGCTGATGTGTTTTCCATCAACAATGAGATGAATAAGGAAATCCTGTTTGCGGTAAGATTTAAAGCCGGCGGCCTTGGCCTTGGCAATTTAATGGCCAACAACTTTGCCCCTACTTCTAGTGGCAGCGCCATTGTAAACGGGGATGGCAGCGGCTACAATTTCCCTACCAATGAGCTGGATGTAACTTATAAAACACCTGCTACAGGGCCGGTTGATGCCAGAAAAGCAGTGACCATGGCCAAATATTCGGCTAAACTCTATGTTAAAAAATTCATTTCACCGGTACTGGTTAAATTCGATGCGGAAAATGACTTTCCGGTACTCCGCTTCTCTGATGTGCTGCTGATGAAAGCTGAAGCCCTGGGATTTGGACCTGCAAGTGTGAACCTGATCAATGAGGTAAGGGCCAGGGCCGGAGCTACAGATGATACAAGTGGCGACTTCAATGCTGGCTTTTACAAATACCTCACAGATGGGAGTGCCAATGCCATCCATACACCGGCCCAGTTTTTAACGGCTTTACTGAATGAAAGAAGGCTTGAATTTGCTTTTGAAAACCAGCGCTTTTTTGACCTGGTACGGACCGGACAAGCGGTTGCGGTGATTAAAAACCATTTCGCACTGGAGTTTGATTCGCATTACAAAGCTTACAGGCCAGCTTTTACTTTGGCAGAGCTGCAGGCCAATTTAACCCCTGAAAAACTGCTGCTGCCCATTCCGCAGCGTGAGCTGGATGCAAACGACCAGATTAAAATTGTTCAAAATCCGGGTTATTAACCCTCAAAAAAATTGGATATGAAAGCTATAAACAACCTTGGTATACTTGTCCTGATGCTTGCGGCAGTTTTTCTGCAAAGCTGTAAAAAGGACAAAGTTGCTACCTCCAGTCCTGACAGCTTCAGCACTAAGGAGTTCAGTTACAATACGGCCACAAAACAGCTCAGCCCGGAAGCTGAACTGAATGGAGAACTGAATTCCCCCGCGGGTATAAAACTCATTTATTGCTATCTGGTAAGGAGCAATACGACAGATTCGCTGATCTATATCGGCAAACCGGCTGAGGGCAGCAGCAGCAATTACAAATTCAGTATCCCTCCGGCCAGTTATGCATCGGCAAAGTTAACCCAGGTTAGCGGCATCAGGGTAATGGTAAAGCATTTAGACAATACTTCATTTGAAGGCTTTATCAAACTGACGGCCTTTACCCCGCCACTGCCCAAACTGGAAGATGTTCCGGTGAGCCTGCTGCCTGATGCAACCGATAAAATTACCATTACAGGAAAGGCCAGCTCGGAGAATGGCCTGAAGTTGATTGAAATTTTTGACGATTACCAGGGCAGCTTTGTTTTGGTGAACAAGATAGACCTGCCCAATAATGACAAGACCTATAACCTGAACTATGTGTATACCTACCGTAAAAACGCCGGCAATTTAAAGGTGGTGGTTACGGATAAATTTGATTTGAAAGCAGCGGCTACGATCAATATCCCCTTAAAAAAATTCACGCTGTACAAAGACCTGCTGATGATGGCCAACGGAACCGCAGCAGCACCTTCTGCCAGCAGCTTCTTCTTTGGGGAAACAGGGGGAATAACCGGGACCTGCAGCATCAGCGGACAAGAGAAAAGCCTGGATTTTGTGACTTATTGCTCCAGCACTTTTGTATTTACCATTTATAGCCCTGCCAATACTGCTTCCATTGCGAAAAACTACAAATGCAATACTTTGATATGGGAACCGGATGCGGCAGACCTTAAGGCCACAAAATTCAGGACACTGATTCCTGGCACTGCCGATGCTGACCGGATCTATACCGCTTTTAACAACAACAGCATTACCGACCTGGAAGATGCTTTCTTTGGAAGCATCCTGGCCCCAGCCAGCAGTACAGTGAAATATGATGCTGCCGCGCCTGCTGCGAATGCTTTTAATTTAACCAATGCTTACCTGGTATGGATCAGGGTGCCTGAAGCTGACGGCACATTTACCAACCAGCTGTTAAGGGCTAAAGCGGTTAGCATTGGCAGTTCTGCCGCAGTATCCACCATGAAATTTGACATCCTTGTAGCTAAATAACTGGTCATGAAAAAACTCTTTTTCTCTTTGTTGTTCTTGTTCAGTCTGCAGGGCATGGCCAGGCAGGTAATTGTGGATAGTCCTGAAGCTTTGAAAGCAGCAGTAGCCAAAGCAAAGCCGGGCGATGTGGTCTATTTAAAAGACAGGGAATGGAACAATGCGGCCATACAGCTGGAGGGAAAAGGAACAGCCCTGGCACCGGTTACCATTATGCCGCAAACGCCCGGGGGTGTGGTTTTCAGCGGGCAGTCTTACCTTCAGCTGGCCGGCGAATATCTGCTGCTGAAAGGCTTTCATTTTAAAAATGGCTATAGCCCTAAGCGCGAGGTACTCTCTTTCCGGATCAGTAAGGACAAGCTGGCCAATCATTGCAGGCTGAGCGGCATTGTGATTGAAGATTACAGTCATCCGGAAAGGTTCAGGAGCGATACCTGGATCACCTTGTATGGAAAAAACAACAGGATTGATCACTCCACATTTGTGAACAAACTGAATTCCGGGCCGGTCATCATTGCAGAACTTGATGATGAGCGGAGCCGACAGAACAACCACAGCATAGACAGCAATTATTTCAAAGGCCGTCAGCGTTTCGGTTCCAATGGCGGTGAAACCATCCGGATCGGGGTTTCCAGGTATTCACTGACCGCATCAGGCACAAAGATCAGGTACAATTATTTTGAGCGCTGTAATGGCGAAGTGGAGATCGTTTCCATTAAATCAGGAGAAAACCAGGTCAGTTTCAATACTTTTTTTGAATGTGAGGGTGGCCTGGTACTGAGGCATGGATCTGGAAATGTCGTGGAGGGCAACTTTTTTATCGGCAACAACAAACCCTTCACCGGGGGGGTACGCGTGATCAATCCCAGGCAGAAAGTCATCAACAATGTTTTCTGGCAGTTGCGGGGCAACAATTTCAGGTCTGCGCTTTCGGTTTTAAATGGGGTACCGAATTCGCTGATCAACAGGTATTACCAGGTAAAGGACGCTGAGATCAGCCACAACACTTTCTGCTATAGTGAAAGTATTTTGTTTGGTGCGGGCAAAGATGCAGAACGTACCCTGGCCCCCGAAAATGTTTCCTTTAAAAACAACCTGGTCTTAACCCGGAATGACCAGGTGTATACGGATGCCAATAACGACAAGGGAATTGTGTTTGCCGCTAACGGACTGGGAGAAAGTTTTAGCGGAAGGGTACCTGAGGGTTTTCAAAAGACGAAGGTAAAAACCCTTAAAATTAAAGGGTTTGAGCTTCCTTACGATGTGTGCTATGGCGCGGACCTGAAAAAGCTGCCCCTGATCGGGAAAGAATCTGCAGGTGCGGCATGGTACAGACCAGGCCCTGTATTGCCGCTGCGCCTGCCTAAACGGTTTAGTGTAGGGATAGCCCAGAGCGGGGAAATTGCCGGCATTATTGCTGCTGCACTTCCTTTAGACACCTTGGTTTTCTCGGAAAGCGGTTATTATAAGCTAAAGGAAGAGCTCAGGATCAGCAAACCACTGGTGCTGATGGCGGCCAGGAACCTGAAGCGCAGGCCGGTATTGGTCAATGCCGCTGATCAGTCATTACCTGCTTTTATTACGATAGCAAATGGCGGAGACTTATTCATCAGCGGTATCGCTTTTAAAGGTTCTTATGAAAGTTTTGCGGCTGTTGATGCGGGCATCCGCTCGACGGACCAGGCGATGAACCGGCCTTATCGTTTAAACATAGACAATTGTGAATTTTATGACTTTAATGAAAGCAGCAACAGCGGGTTTAAGGCTTCAAAAGGCAGCTTTGCGGATAGCCTGGTGGTGACCAATTCCATCTTTCACCACATGTCGGGTTCGGGACTGGACCTGGCCGCAGAAAAAGACGATAAAGGGATGTACAATGCAGAATATACGGTAGTTAGGAACTGTACCTTTACCAACCTGCTGAGTACCGCCATCAACATTTATCGCGGAGGGAATGACGAGAGCACATTGGGCCCATTTGTAAGCATTGACCACTGCACTTTTAATGAAGTGGAAAACCGGGAGCAGGGAACGGTGGTCAGGCTGATTGGCGCACAGCAGGCCTCGGTAACCAACAGCAGTTTTTCTTATAGCGGACAAGGTGGAAGGGCCATTCTTTTCCAGGAATACAGATGGGATGATATCCTGGTGGATTATTGTAATTTTTATGCATCGGGTAAGATCGAATCTTTTTACAATAAAGCTGCAGGCGCACATATTTACCAGGTAAAACCAGTTTATGCGAGCCCGGAAAGGCTGAATTTCAAATGGCTGGGCAATGCCCCGCTTGCAAATGATCAATTGCCTGTTGGTATAAGCCAATAAGGATAGACCAGTGCTTTAAAAGACCGGGGCTGGCTGCCAGGCTGGCCCTATCGCTGTTTCCAGCCAGAAAGGTTTTTTCTGCTCCGTTTTGAGCTGCCATATCCCATATGCTTTTACCAGTTCAGCATCCATTTTAACAAAGCCTGGTAAAGGCGCTGCTCCGGCCACCTGGTTATTTTCCAGCTTAAGGTGGAGGGGCTGGTCTTTTAGGATCAGCAGGCTCCCCGGGTTGGTCACATAGTTGCTGGCCAGGGTAACTCCATCCGGCACTACGGTATTCTTTTCATCTTTCCCGGCCCCGAATACAAAAGCCTCGCGGCATTGCGTAATGATATTACCGCTGATCAATGCATTTTTTACCTGGAAATATTCGTGCAGTTCGGGTTTTTCAACGCCGTTCATTACGGTAATTGCCGCCCTTAAGGTCCGGCCCGCCAATGACTGCAAATGGTTGTGCTGCACTTTCTGGTTTTCCCCGATTATCCTGATCCCGCCGGTATTGTTTTTATCGTTGCCCATGAAATAATTATAACTTACTTCATTGTTGTTGCCATGTCTGAAGGTAACTGTGCCTTCGCATTCATAAAACAGGTTATGGTTAATGGTATTGTGGCCGGATTTGATGGAGATGATTTCTACCTCCCCGTCACATTTGTCGAAAATATTGTGGCTGACTGTGGTATACGAATCGGACATAGACCAGGTACTGGTTCCGATCCTGATGGTCTCTCCCCCATTTACGCCCAGTGGCGGACGGGGGCCAAAATAGTTGTGGTCTATTTCATGATGGTTGGGCTGATCACTAAGCCAGACCACCAGCGTAGTGCCGGAATGGGTTTTACCGGTTAGTGCACAATGATCAACCCGGTTACGCGTCCCGTACAAAGAGATCCATTTATAATCCGTGTCTTTATTTACCGGGTTATAGTTTTCAATGCTGGTATTGGTTAAGCGGCAGTTGGTTGCGGTTTTGGTAAACAGGATCACATCATCCTTTAAAGAATAACCGTCTTTAAAAGAAAGACCATCTACCAATAGCCAGTCGCCATCTATTTTAAGGTTACTGTTGCCCTTAAGAATGACCTTTCCGGCTTGTTCGGCCATTAATACAATGGGTTTTCCGGCGCTTCCCCGGCCTTTAAAGTGTAGCAGCTGGCTTTTCCATTCGCCGGTACGCAACATTACGGTATCGCCTGGCAGCAGTTTCAGCGCATTCAGTTCATCTGCATTTTTAATTTTATAAATGCTTGTACGCACATCCGGTACCGGATATTCCAAAGTTTTTTTGGCAGAACAGGCATTGCCCAGAAACAGCAGGAAAAGCATGCTGCAAAGTGTTAACTTTTTTGAAGAAGGGAATAGGATCATCATGACGCAGACAATAAGGTTTAAATTGGTTAACCAAATATAGCACCAATAAATTGGTTAACCAAATCAAAAATAACCGTTCTCTTCTGCGGCTGCACAATTTGGCTCTGAAGGGAGCCAAAAGGTGCTATGCCGCTTCAGAGAAGGTAATTTTTCTGTCAAGCAGGGTGTATTGTAAGTTAACTTAAAAATTACCTTCTCTGAAGCGGCATAGCGTCTTTTTAGTTTTTTCCTAAGAAAAAACTAAAATTATGCAGCCGCAGAAGAGAACGGTTATTTTTTAATTTTGTAATTGCCAACTCAATACTTATCTTTGCAGCACCATCAAGATGCTAGCCGTTATTGATAAAAGGACTTTAATAAGATTATGAACTTAATTTTGAACCATCACTTACATTTGCACCATCGCCAATTGGCGATGTATATGTAATGTTTTGTACTTCAAAACTTGTTTCCGACCTTATTTTCCTGTTCAATTCAATAATTCTAAAAGCAAAGCGTGAAAACACTTAAAATAGCTATCCAGAAATCGGGTAGATTAAACGAAAAATCAGTAGAGATCCTTAAAAATTGTGGTTTATCTTTCGAGAACTACAAAAGCTCCTTAATTTCAACAGTTACCAATTTCCCTTTAGAGATCCTTTTTTTGAGAGATGATGACATTCCTGAATATGTACAGGATGGAATTGCCGACCTGGGCATTGTTGGTGAAAACGTAATCGTTGAGGCCGGGGCACAGGTGACTTACCTGCAAAAACTGGGCTTTGGTAAATGTACCCTTAAAATTGCCATTCCCAATGAAAGCCCGATCACAGAAATTGCCCAGCTGGCTGGCAAAGCGATTGCCACCTCCTATCCGGTGATCCTGGAAAAATACCTGAAAGACAATCATGTTGATGCGGAAGTGCGCACCATTTCCGGTTCGGTGGAGATTGGTCCGGGCCTGGGGCTGAGCGATGCGATCTGCGATATCGTTTCTACCGGCGGAACATTGAAAAGCAATGGGCTGAAACCTTTCTCGGAAGTGATGAAATCTGAAGCGGTACTGATCGGTAAAGCCGGATCAGAACTGCTGCCTGAAGTTCAGGAACTGCTGCAAAGAATTAAGTCAGTATTGCGTGCGAAAGAAACCAAATACGTGGTATTGAACGTGGCAAAAAGTAACCTCCAAAAAATAGTAGACCTGCTGCCGGGTGTAAAGAGCCCGACGGTTGTGCCACTGTTTGATGAAGACTGGGTAGCGGTGCATTCGGTAATTGCGGAATATGATTTCTGGGAAAAGATCAACAGTCTGAAAGCCGCCGGGGCCGAAGGGATTGTAGTGATGCCCATTGAGAAGATCATTGCTTAAGTCCTGATTTTTAACAAAAAAACGTCTGTTTTACCATTAACTATTAGTTAATACTAAATCATAAAACATTGAAAACCTACAGTTATAAAGATTTAACTAAACAAGAAGTTGAAGAAATCTGTTTGCGACAGCTGGAAGACGATGTAAGCATACAGGAAAGCGTAAAATCCATCGTGGCAAGGGTAAAGACGGAGGGTGATAAGGCCTTGTTTGATTATGCGCTTTCTTTTGATCAGATCCGGCTGGAGCAGCTTTTTATGGATCAGCAGGAGATCAACACCATTGCGGCTACCATTCCTGCTGAGGCGAAAGCTGCCATTGATACCGCTTACCGGAACATCAAAACCTTCCACGCTTCGCAACTGCAGCGGGAGGACAAGGTAGAAACCATGCCGGGAGTGACCTGCTGGCGCGAAACCAGGGCTATTGAACGGGTTGGTCTGTATATCCCTGGTGGAACTGCAGTTTTACCCAGCACCTTCCTGATGCTTGGTATTCCGGCCGTACTGGCGGGCTGTAAAGAGATTGTGGTTTGCTCTCCGCCGCAAAAAGATGGCAAAGCCAATTGTTACCTGGCCTATGTGGCCACATTGCTGGGTATAGAAAGGATTTACCTGGTGGGTGGTGCCCAGGCTGTAGCAGCCATGGCTTACGGAACAGCAAGTGTACCGAAGGTAGACAAGGTGTTTGGACCAGGCAACAGGTATGTAACCCAGGCCAAGCAACTGATACAGGGAAATACCATGACGGCAATAGACATGCCGGCAGGCCCATCTGAGGTGCTGGTGCTTGCTGATGAGACTGCCATTCCGTCATACATCGCTTCAGATCTTTTAGCTCAGGCAGAGCATGGAATTGATTCTCAGACCATTTTGGTTGCCACCTCAAGTAAAACTATAGATGAGGTCATGGAGCAACTGGCGCTGCAGCTGCAGGTACTTCCCAGGGCAGCATTTGCAGCAAAGGCCATTGAAAACTCTTATGCCGTGCTGGTGGAAGACCTGGAAGAAGGGATGAAATTCAGCAATGTGTATGCACCGGAACACCTCATCCTTGCTACGGATAGCTTTGAGCGGCTGATCCCGCTGATCAGCAATGCAGGATCGGTATTTTTAGGAAATTTAACACCGGAAAGTGCCGGCGATTATGCTTCCGGAACCAACCATACCCTGCCTACCAGCGGTTACGCCAGGGCGTATTCGGGCGTATCGATGGATTCGTTTATGAAGAAGATCACCTTTCAGCACATCACGCCGCAGGGTTTGCAGCATATAGGAAATACGGTTGAAGTGCTTGCCGCTGCTGAAGGGCTGGACGCCCACAAAAATGCAGTAAGCATTCGTTTAAAATCATTAAATTGAAATTGTATTGGTATTAGATTGAAATAAGTTTAATACACCCGTCATCTCGAACGAAGAGAGAGATCTCTTGTTTAGCTTAGTTCTAAAGATCTCTCTCTTCGTTCGAGATGACGGCAAATCTGAATAAAATGGATATTAATAAATTACAAAGAGAAAACATCAGAAACCTTCGCCCCTACTCTACCGCCAGGGACGAATATAAAGGCCAGGCCAGTATATTTCTGGATGCCAATGAGAACAGTTATGGCTCTCCGCGCAGTACAGATACAGCCCCGGCAAAGAATTATAACCGGTATCCTGATCCATTGCAGCTGGACCTGAAAGATGCCATCAGCAAAATTAAAGGGGTGCCTATTGAAAACACATTTTTAGGGAATGGCAGCGATGAAGCCATAGACCTCTTGTTCAGGGCTTTTTGCGAGCCGGGACAGGACAATGTGGTCATCCTTCCGCCAACTTATGGTATGTACGAGGTTTCAGCGGGCATCAATAATGTTGAAGTACGCAAAGTGAACCTGCTGCCCAGCTTTCAGCTGGACCTGGAAGGCATTGCCGAAGCCATTGATGAATACACCAAACTGATTTTCATCTGCTCGCCAAATAACCCTACCGGAAACTCGATCGTTCGTACCGATATCGAGACCGTACTGGCCAATTTTAACGGATTGGTGGTGATTGACGAAGCTTATATCAATTATGCCAAACAGCGTACTTTTATCAAAGAGCTAACCGAATACCCGAACCTGGTGGTACTGCAAACTTTCTCTAAAGCCTGGGGATTGGCTGCGCTGCGTTTGGGAATGGCTTTTGCTACCCGCCCGGTAATTGATGTGCTGAATAAAGTAAAGCCACCTTACAACATTAACCAGGCCACACAGGACATTGCCCTGGATGCACTGAAGAACATTGAGCAGGTAAACGAATGGATCAAAGCAACTGTTGCTGAAAGGGAAAGCCTGGGCAATGCACTGGCTGCCCTGCCCATGGTTAAAAAAGTACATCCTTCGGACGCAAATTTCATACTAATCGAAGTAGATGATGCGTTGAACACCTATAACGCATTGGTAGAAAACGGGATCATCATCAGGGACCGCTCTAAGGTTACACTCTGCGAAGGCTGTCTCCGGATCACGATAGGAACGCCCGACGAAAATAAAACATTGTTAGAAACGCTTAAAACGCTTTAAATTTGAACACCCGTAATTTTGGAATGATGGGGACAATCACAAAATAATGAAGAAAGTATTATTTATAGACAGGGACGGCACCCTGATCACCGAACCGGAGGATGAACAGATCGATTCCTTTGCCAAGCTGGAGTTTTATCCCAGATCGCTTTATTATTTATCGAAGATAGCTAAGGAGCTGGATTATGATTTGGTCATGGTGACCAACCAGGACGGATTGGGCACAGCTTCGCATCCTGAGGAAAACTTCTGGCCGGTGCACAACTTCATTATGAAAACTTTTGAAAATGAAGGTGTTGTTTTTAATGAAGTGATCATTGACAAAACCTTTGCCCATGAAAATGCGCCTACCCGGAAACCAAATACAGGTTTATTGCAGCATTTTTTAGCGGAGGGCTATGACCTCGCAAATTCATTTGTGATCGGAGACCGCATCAATGATGTGATCCTGGCTAAAAACCTGGGTGCAAAAGCCATCTGGCTGCGCAACAATGACCTGCTTGGGGCGAATGAGGTATTGGAGAAAGCGGATACGCTGGCTGAGGTGATTGCCCTGCAGACCCAGGACTGGGTGGATATCTACACCTTTTTAAGGGCAGGCAGCCGGATGGTACACCATGAGCGCAATACGAATGAAACCAAGATCAGTATTGACATTGACCTGGATGGCACCGGAAAGGCTGAGATCCATACGGGCCTGAACTTTTTTGACCATATGCTGGACCAGATTGCCCGCCACGGCAGTATTGACCTGCGCATTAAAACCGATGGCGACCTGCATATTGACGAGCACCATACCATTGAGGATACAGGTATTGCCTTAGGGGAGGCTTTCGCAAAGGCCATTGGCAATAAGCTTGGCCTGGAACGCTATGGCTTTTGTTTGCCTATGGACGATTGCCTGGCACAGGCAGCTATTGATTTTGGTGGCCGGGCATGGATCGTGTGGGATGCGGAATTTAAACGCGAAAAAGTGGGTGATATGCCAACGGAAATGTTCTACCACTTCTTTAAATCTTTTAGCGATGCCGCCAGGTGCAATTTAAATATAAAAGCGGAAGGGGACAACGAACATCATAAAATTGAAGCTATATTTAAGGCTTTTGCCAAAGCGATTAAAGTAGCGATTAAACGGGATCCGGATAAGTTAGTCTTACCGAGTACTAAAGGGGTATTGTAATGATTGGAATTGTAAATTATGGGGCTGGTAATATCTTTTCGCTGACATCGGCATTGGACAGGCTGGCCCTGCCTTATGGCATGGTGAACACGGAGGCCGATCTGGATAAATATACCCACATCATCATCCCCGGGGTTGGGCATGCCGGTGCTGCGATGAAAAAGCTGGAGCAGACCGGCCTGGTAAGGCCTATTAAGGCTTTAAAAAAGCCGGTACTGGGCATTTGTGTGGGCATGCAGTTGTTAACCGAACATTCTGAAGAAGGTGATGCCGTTTTAATGGACATCGTACCTGTAAAAACGAGGTTATTCAATAAGGATCAAGGGATTAAGATCCCGCATATGGGATGGAATAACATCAGCCCGAAAAACAATTTGCTCTTTGAAGGTGTTGAAGAGGGTACACAATTTTATTTTGTGCATTCGTACTTTATTGAATATAACGCTACTTTTGACATCGCAACTGCAAATTACGGGATGCCCTTTTCTGCAGCGGTGCAAAAAGACAATTTCTACGGCGTACAATTTCACCCGGAGAAATCTGGTGCCGCCGGAGAGCGTTTATTAAAGAATTTTTCAAACTTAAAACAGTAAAATGTATATTATTCCTGCAATTGATATTTTAGATGGAAAGGTAGTCCGCTTAACAGAAGGCGATTACAACCAGAAAACCGTATACGACGTTTCCATCGCTGAAATGATAGAGACCTACCGCTCTAATGGTACAGAATTTATACATATCATTGACTTAAATGGGGCTAAAGGAGATTTCAGCAACCAGAAAGCTTTGTTTGAAGTGATCAAAAAGACAGACATGCGGGTGCAGTATGGCGGCGGGATCCGTACCATTAAACAGGTTACCGACCTGCTGGACGCGGGTATCCACCGGGTAATTGTAGGCACGCAGGCCATTACCAATCCTGACTTTTTACAGGAACTGAGTACCGAAGTAGGCAAGAAATACGATTATGCCAACCGCATTGTGATTGCCATCGATGTACTGGACGAGGTGATCAAATATTCAGGCTGGATGGAAAGCTCGCCGATTAAATTGATGGATTACGTGGACAAATGCCTGCAACTGGGCTTTTTCAGGTTCCTGTGTACGGACATCAACAAGGATGGCAAACTGGGCGGAGCGGCTGTAGAGCTGTATAAAAAACTGCTGGAGCATTCCCCTTTTATTAAGCTGATCGCTTCTGGCGGGGTAAGTTCTATGAAAGACATTGAGGAGCTGGATAAATATGACATCCGTTCGGTTGTGGTTGGAAAGGCCATTTACGAAAACAGGATCACGATAGACCAGATCAAGGAGTGGAATTTAAAGCAAATGACTTCCCTGTAAGCTGATGTTAAGTAAACGGATCATTCCCTGCCTGGACGTAAAGGATGGGCGGACAGTTAAAGGCGTAAATTTTGTAGATTTAAAGGATGCCGGCGATCCGGTAGAACTGGCCTGGCAATATGCCCGGCAAGGTGCCGATGAACTGGTTTTCTTAGACATCACCGCAACACATGAGCGCAGGGGTACTACCATAGATATGGTGAAGGCCGTTGCCCGGCAGCTAAATATTCCTTTTACCATTGGCGGCGGCATTACTACGGTTGCTGATGCGGAAGCTTTACTGAATGCGGGTGCAGACAAGATCAGCATCAACTCGGCAGCAGTGCGGAACCCCCAGCTGATTGAAGAACTGGCTAAGGCTTTTGGGGTGCAGTTTGTAGTGGTTGCAGTAGATACCAAACTGGTAAATGGCCGCAATATGGTACATTTAAACGGCGGCAGGTTAATTACAGAACTGGAAACCGAAGACTGGATCCTTAGTGCGGAGGGTTTAGGCGCCGGTGAGATCTTACTGACCTCCATGGACCATGATGGCACCAAGAACGGCTTTGATTGCCTGTTGCTGGATAAAGTTGCCCGTTCCATCAACATTCCTGTAATTGCCTCGGGTGGTGCAGGCAAAATGGAACATTTTACGGAAGTATTTTTACAAACGGGTGTAGATGCAGCATTGGCGGCTTCGGTTTTTCACTTCGGGGAGATCCCTATTCCGGTTTTAAAAGAAGAATTAAAAAAACAAAACATACCGGTAAGGTTATGACTATAGATTTCGAAAAAACACAGGGTTTGGTTCCTGTTATTATACAGGATGTACAGACCCTGGAAGTGTTGATGCTGGGTTATATGAACCAGGAAGCCTGGGACAAAACACAGGCAGAAGGAAAAGTAACGTTCTTTTCGCGCAGTAAAAACAGGCTCTGGACCAAGGGCGAGGAAAGTGGCAACTTCCTTTTTGTAAAGGAAACGCATATCGATTGCGACAACGATACGATATTGATCAAAGCCAGCCCTGTTGGCCCTACCTGCCATACGGGTTCGCGCAGCTGCTTTAAAACCGGCTACAATCAGAACTTTATTTTTGAACTGGAGCAGATCATTGCGGATCGCTACGATAATCCTGCTGAGGAATCATATGTAAACAAGCTGCGTGCAAAAGGATTAAATAAAATAGCGCAAAAAGTGGGCGAAGAGGGTGTGGAAACCGTAATTGCGGCATTAAATGAGACAGATGTTGATTTTGTGAATGAAAGTTCTGACCTGATCTTCCACTTGCTGGTATTGTTGAGGGAAAAAGGAAAGACCCTTGCGGATATCGGTTTAAACCTGGAAGGCAGGCATAAGAAATAGTATAAAATTTATGATCACGCATCTGCACACCCTTAGCGGGCATCAAAACCCAATTTATGCATTAGCCAATGCGGCCAAAGCGGCTACATTTTATAGTGCGGGGAATGATAAGGGCGTGGTAGAATGGTCGCTGGCCACGATGGCCTTCGTAAAAGTATTACTGCCGGTACAAAGTTCGGTATACGCCATGCAGCGCCACGATAATCTTTTGTTTGTAGCACAAAGAAGTGGCCTGATCCTGGTATTTGACGTCATGCAGGAGAAAATACTGAGCACCTTGAGCTACCACCAGAAGGCTGTATTTGACGTAAAAATAATTGCGTATAAAAATGAACTGATCAGCACCGGAGAGGACGGAATGGTTGCCGTATGGTCATTAAAGGACTTCTCTTTACTGTATCACTTTCCGGTGATACAAAATACGGTGCGCGTGATTGCAGTTAGCAATGATGAAAAAGAGGTGGCACTAGGGTGTAAAGATGGAATCATCAGAATATACAATTCAGAAGATTACACGCTGATCACGGAATTGAAAGATCATAGTTTACCAGTCACTTCCCTGCAATATGATCCCGGTTCCAGCTACCTGATCTCGGGCAGCAGGGACGCACAGTTAAAGGTATGGACTTTACCGGATTACACCATCAGCAATAGCATTCCTGCACATATGTTTGGCATTTACTCCATAGCCTTCCATCCTACCGAACCATTTTTCGCTACCTGTAGCCAGGACAAGAGCATCAAGCTCTGGGATAGCCGGAACTTTAAACTGTATAAGATCTTAAGCCTGGAGAAGAACACACCTGGTCATTTTCATTCGATCAACAAGCTTATATGGAGCGGCGATGGCCGTTACCTGATCTCAACCGGCGATGACCGGCAGGTAATGGTTTGGGAATTTAACGCATGATACAGTAACTTACTAAACAACAACCACATACCAATTGCGTATTTATGCAGGTTCAAATAAATACCTGCAAATACTTGCAATAACGGATTGGATGTGGTAATTTCAATCTTATAACCAACATCGCATAAAAACTGATAATCAGCCTGCTGAACCGGGTGTTTTTTACAAAATACTGATCACGCAGCTGTTATAGGAATAAAAAAGGTTCCAGTGGATAATTATTTGCTCTTTTATATATATTTTCTAAACTAAATCCCAATCAAATGAAAAAAACACTACTTTTTTTCGTCATTTGCATGTTTTCGCTAACCAGCTTAGTTAAGGCACAGCAAAAGACCATTTCCGGCAGGGTATTGCTAGACACGGACAAATCTCCGCTCCCTGGAGTATCTGTCAGTGTTAAGGGGAAAGACCTCCACACGCAAACTGATGCCACTGGAAAATTCAGCATTTCGGTTGCCCCAGGTGATCAGCTGCGTTTTACCTATATCGGGTATGTCACGCAGGATGTTACTCCGGGCGACAACATCAATTTGACGGTATTGCTTAAAGAAAGCGCAGAATCACTGGGCGAAGTGGTGGTAACAGCGCTGGGTATTAAAAAAGAACGAAAAGCCTTAGGCTATTCGGTTACCGAGCTAAATGCAGAGGAACTGATGAAAAATAAAAATACCAACGTTATAAATTCCCTGGCCGGTAAGGTTCCGGGCGTAAATGTTACCCAATTTAGCGGTTCGGCAGGTGCAGGAGCATCTATCACCATCCGTGGAGGTACTTCTACTTCAGAGGGTCGTCCGAATCAACCACTATTTGTTGTGGATGGTATTATTTATGACAACTCAACTACGGTAACCGGTAATTCAGGAACAGATGGTTTAACACGTAGCAATACTACCTACTCTAACCGAGTTATGGATATTAACCCGGAAGATATTGAAAGTCTATCAGTTTTAAAGGGTGCTGCTGCTGCTGCTTTGTATGGTTCCAGGGCTGCTGATGGGGCGGTGATCATCACAACGAAAAAGGGAGTTGAAGGCGTTACCCAGGTAAATTTCAGCAGCAGATTCAGTACTTCACAAGCGAACAAGTTACCTGAGGTTCAAACCCAGTTTGGCCCGGGTTCTTATGCAATTAATGGTGTTTTCAATGACCTGAACGCTTATTCATCATGGGGACTACCGATTACCTCAGCTACCCCAACATACGATAATATCGGGACATTCTTTAAAAATGGTGCGATATATGATAACAATATTAATGTTTCCGGCGGTTCAAAAAACGGTTCATTCTATTTATCAGCATCTAATTTTAATCAGTCAGGTATCGTTCCTAATACAGATTACGATAAAACAACTTTCCGTTTTAATGGCGAGCAGAAATATGGCAAGTTAACCGTAAGTGCGAATGTTGCTTATTCTATCGCTGATATGGACAGGACCTTAACAACTGCTGGTTTATACGGAAGTGGGGTAGGAAGTATGCAGGCCCTATACGGTTGGCCAACCGTATTTGATATAAAAAATTATCTGAATCCAGACGGAACTCAAAATCGTCCTTATCAGAAAACGCTTAGTTTGAAAGATGATAGGGATAATCCTTACTGGATCATTAATCAAGATAAGTTAACATCCAAAACCAAACGTTTTACCGGGGGTGTTAGTGGTAATTATAAAGTAGCCAGCTGGTGGGATGTTACCGCCCGTTTAGGTTATGATCAATATACCACCGATGATTATACCTACATTGCTCCGGGTTCGGCTGTTGCTGAATTATATCAGAATGGCCGTTTAAGCAAGAATATGGTTAACTATACTTTCTTGACCACTACCCTGATGACCAATTTTCATAAAACATTCGGTGACTTTGAGGCCCACGTCATGTTCGGTGGTACTACCGAAAGTACGGAAACATTAGGTCAGAACCATTGGGGATATAATTTTGCAACCCCTGGTACCATCAGTTTAAACAACATTGCTACTACCAATAAATTTTTTACAGATGCCACCGGCAGAAAGCGTTTAGTAGGCCTTTATGGAGAAGCAGGGATCTCTTATAAGAGCATTGCTTATTTAACGGTAACCGGACGCAATGACTGGGCATCTACATTGTCTATAGATAACTATTCTTATTATTATCCTTCAGTGAGCGGGTCATTTATCTTTAGTGAGCTGTTACCGGAAAGCGATATCCTTTCTTTTGGAAAAATCAGGGCAAGCTGGGCAGCAGTGGGTAAAGATACCAGTCCCTATGCCACCGCTACCTATACAAATCCGCCCATCACCATTGGTTCTTATATCGGTGTTGGCAATCAATGGGCTGCAGGTAACCCATCTTTAAAGCCTGAGCTTCAAGATTCCTGGGAAATTGGTGGAGAGTTCAAATTTCTGAAAGGGCGTATTGGCTTAGATTACACCTACTATCATAGCCAGACAAAAAATCAAATTGGGGCACCACGTCTGGCCCAATCCGGCGGATTTATTTTCAGCACGCTCAACAGCGGTACTGTAATTAACAAGGGTATGGAAATAGCACTTACCGGCAAACCTATAGCACAAAAGGATTTCTCATGGGATGTAATGCTTAACTTTTCCTACAATAAAGGCAGATTAGGCGACTTTATTCCAGGAATAGCCTACTTTTATCCAACAGATGCCCAGTTTGGAACAGTAAAAGCGGCATCTGTTCCTAATGGCGGTTTCTTCCTTGGAATGACTGGTCAGCCATATCTGCGTGAACTGGACGCAAATAAAGCAGAAATTCCAAATGGACGTTACCAGGTTGACCCAACAACCGGAGTTTATAAATTAAATACGACCAACCCGGTTGTAGGGAACCGTGAGCCAGACTTTATTGGTGGTTTTAATAACACGTTACGATACAAAAAGCTTTCGCTTTCCTTCCTGATCGATATTCGTAAAGGCGGTGATGTGTATAATGGTACCGAATATGCATTGGTTGCAAATGGGTTAAGCAAAAGAACTTTATTAAACGACAGGCAATCGGTTACCGTAACCGGTGTGAACAGCGTTACCGGAGCTGATTTTGAACAAACCTATGAAGCTGGTAAAAATTATACCTTCGGCACTACTACTGTTGCAGGTACAGCTATGATTCAGCGATATTGGGATAATTACGCAGCCAATTCCTATAACTTTATTACCTCGGTGAACTGGTTAAAATTACGCTCCTTATCCTTAACATACGACTTTAAGGATATCGTCCAAAAGGCAAAATTCATTAAGGGTCTGTCGGCTACAATAGTGGGTACCAATCTTCTTACCCTGACTAACTATAAAGGAATGGATCCTGAAGTAAGCGCAGCTGGAGGAACGGGTGGTTCAGGCTCTACAGGAATAGATTACCTTGGCGTACCTGCAGTCAGAACCTTTACCTTCGGATTAAATGTTAGTCTTTAATTAAAAAATCATGAAAAAATTAAAATATATTATACTCGCGTGCATACTCGTGACCGGGGTAACTTCCTGTAAAAAATGGCTGGATGTTAACGTAGATCCTGATAACCCAAACAACCTTACCGTAAAGGTTGAAAACAGGTTACCCTGGATTCAGCACTTTTATATGTACTCGGCAGGGGTTACTAATTTCCGTACAGCCTGCCAGGCTGGTGTTTATTATGCCATTGCAGCTACTCAAAATACGTTTTCTACTACATGGCAATGTTCCAATGCTAATTCCACCACTCCCTATCAAACATGGTTTGTGGCCACATCTTCGAACGTAGAGGATATGTACAATACCGCTAAAAAACAGGGCGCTTATCATTATATGGCTGCGGCCAATGTTTTCCATGCAATGGGTTATATGCAAATGCTCGACCTATATGGCGAAATGCCGTATACCGAGGCAGCAACAGGAAATCCAAGCCCTAAACCTGATGACGGCAAAACCATTTATTATGGATGTATGGCAAAATTGAACGAAGCCATCGGCCTGTTCGGTAAAGCACAGGAAACAGGGGCAACTGCGCTTGCAGCCGGTGACATGATTAACAAAGGTGATGCGGCCAAATGGATAAAATTATGCTGGGGATTGAAAGCCCGTTACATGCTTAAGCTGTCAAAAAAATCGGATTTATATAATGCGGATTCCATTCTCTACTGTTTATCAAAAGGGCCACAATCCATTGCTGATAATGTAGTAGAACAGGGTCTTAATAACAGCACGGTAACTGATTATTTAATTGGCGATCCTATAGTAACAAACGGAAACTTTAATTATGCAGGTTATGGTAACAATCAGCGTATTTCTCAGTTCTATTACAATTTGTTAACAAATATGCGTGGTTCAAATGCAATAGATCCCCGGATGACTAAAATCGTACCTGCTTCCATGTCTAATGTTAAACTGGATGCCAATAAAAAAGTAGCCTCTTATACCTGGAGCCGTTCTATAGGTGTAGATTCTTATGGCTCTGCAGCAAGACTGCTGAAAGCAGGTAGCCCTACTTCTATTGTAACGCCAACTTACGCTACAGCAAATACACCGATAAAGTATACCATTTCAATCGCAGCTGACAGGGCCAATTTTATTGCTTCTTTAGCTGCTAAAGGAAAAACTTATACTGTTAGCGGAAATGATGTAACCGTTACTTATCCGATTGGTTCGATGTTTGTCAACAGTACTAATTATGTATATGCCGGCGATACGGTTTATGTAAGCTTACGCAGTAACTCCATTGCCACATCAGGTATAGTAGCACAATCTCAAACAGATGTGAACTGGTATGTTAATAAGGACGCATTTGATGCTGGTGTAGTTGGCTCTACCGGTTCATACCAAATTCATCCGGTTTCTGATTTTGAGATTTTAACCTACCATGAAATGTGCTTTATACAAGCTGAGGTATATATGCGAAAAGGCGAAACCGGCAATGCCTATACAGCCTATAAAAAAGGAATAGAGGCGCATCTGAATATGATGCAGGCAAAATTGAGCGACTGGCAAAGTACCTATGGTACAACCAATCCGGACATGAAACCAATGAACACAAATGACATTTCTACCTATCTTTCAAGTAATGCAGTTGCTCAGAGCGGAGGTGCTTTAACCATGCAGGACATTATGCTACAAAAATATGTCGCAATGGGATGCAGCATTGAAAACTGGAACGATATGCGTCGTTTTAATTTTAGCGCAGGGAATGTAGGATCTTTTGGGGTTGTTTATCCTGGTTATGACAGGGGGCCCTTATTTACGGGTAACGCTCAATTAACCGGTGCTGGTAAAACTGATCCAAGATATTGGATGCGCCGTTGGGCATTACCTCCGGTATATGAAATACAGTACAATTCTATAAATACACTTGCTTTAAATCCTCATGCCGGTGATCCAAATATCTGGTCTATGCCTATCTGGTGGGATTGTGCCACAGATGCAGAGTATCAAAATTATTTGAAGTAACATCAGTTCTGGTTAAGCATGGCTTGTTTTGTTTCGGATTCGAAACAAAACAAGCCATGCTTGCTTTTCCTATTTACAAAACTTTTATCCCTTTCATGCCTTCCCTGCCAAAAAATACCGGGAAATACATCATCTCGGCCTTAGCCGGGTTTAAACTGTAGTTACCAGAATACCTCGGCATCAGCTGTACGGAAAAACGATATTTTCCTTTTTTAAGTTTGGTACAAAAGATGGCGGTTTTGTGTTTAAAATATTCCCGGTGTGTTTCTACACCCCAGAAGCTTTGCAGCTTTTGCTCATAAGAACAGCCTGCCGGGATGGGGATCTCGATCATCACATAATCTGCATCGGCACGTACCTCTACTTCTACCTGCAGATTGGCCAGGGTTCCCGCTTTCAGCTGTTTAACTTCGGTTCCCTGCTGATCAAACCAGGATTTTACGGTAAAGTCTTTACTTACTTTTTCAGGCTTTGGATTGTTGAACTGCTGGAAGGCCGTGAAATAAACCGGTGCATCACCTTTCTTGCTGATGGTTAATTTTTCGGGCGCCAGTGTCCGGTTAAATGGAAAAACAGTGATGGATTCGGCCTGGTTAAGGCTAAGCGATGCCGGGGCCGGTTTTTTACCCGGAGCAACCATTAAACCAGGCAAAATGGTTTCCAGGATCAGGGAAGACTCGTAGGTATTGCGCCATTGCCCATCCCTTCTCTGCTCCAGAAAGTAACGCTGAATGCGGTCCAGCTCATCTTTGTACTGGCCATTGGTTTTCAGGATCTGGTAGGCCAGCAGGGTATTCTGGATGCTGTTGTCCCAAAAGTGCCGGCCCTCCGTTCCCCAATAGCTGTTGCCAAACATGGTCTCATTTTTTTTGCTGAGGAGCCATTTCACATCCACTGCCATGCCTGCCTGCTGTTTCAATTGCATCAACTGCAGTTTTTCGAACAGCGGCTGTTCAGGTAGTGCCGGAATGCTGGAGTTGGCTTTTCTTTCTCTTGCGTTTCTGGCTTCCTCCAGGGCGCGGTTTTTTTCTATGGCGGTG
The DNA here is from genome assembly GCF_032678725.1 of Pedobacter heparinus. Taxonomy (GTDB): domain Bacteria; phylum Bacteroidota; class Bacteroidia; order Sphingobacteriales; family Sphingobacteriaceae; genus Pedobacter; species Pedobacter heparinus_A. Next base: position 84,595 of record NZ_JAVTSC010000013.1, on the reverse strand, counting down.
ATCCAATCGTTCAGGTAGTGTTTTTCGTTCAACAGGTGGAGCAGCTTTATGCCGTAGATCTGGTCAAAATCTGCTGAACCGGCCATTTTATCCAGCAGGTAGCGGTAAAGTTTGTTTTTATCCAGTACCACTGCATATCCTTGCTGCTGTGCATCCAACAGGCTTTCTACAACATGCAGACTGATCCAGAGTTCTTCACTGCTGTTTTGCCACCAGCCCCAGGTTCCTTCGGGGCGTTTATTGTCTTGGAGCTTTTTAAGCAGGTACCTGATGTTCTTTTCTTCTTTGAATTCTTCGCCAAGGTATTTTCTCACGGATTTTTCGAGCAGGAGGGCTTTCAATTTAGAGGCCAGCTGTTCGTTACACAGGTATTCATATTTACGCAGTTTTTCCAGCTCATCGAGCAGGGTCGGGAACAGGGAGGCTTCTGCCCTTAGGGTAACCTTGCCCAGGGCAGGATCAAATGTATAGGTGATGGAAGTATCCCGGCTTAGCGCATGGAAGAAACCTTTGGTTTCGGTAACACCGGTCTGGAACAAAGGTATTTTTCTGATTTCCCCATCAAAATATCCATTGTCCTGTTTCATGGTATATTCAAAATTAAGGCTATCCAGCACATTCAGCTGGTCTGGATGTACTTTCAAGCCGGCACCCATGGCTACTATGGCGACGGTATCAATTTTTGCGTTTTTAAAATTGACTTTGCTGTTTAGCAGTTCATTTCCGTTATAGCTGAGCTTCCTGTTTACAGTTTCTGCTGTGTTGCTATAATTCATCAATTTACCGATTACCCTTATACTGTCGCCCTGCAAGGCAAAAGCTGGCGATACAAAATTGGCACTCAACACTTTAAAAGACCTGATGCTGGTTTCAGCAACGCCTCCCTGTTTACGGCCATTTATAGCCAGTAATTTGGTGGTCCAGCTGGTGATGTCGTCCGGAAATTTAACACTAAATGCAGCGGTGCCGTCTGCACCGGTGAACAACTGGGGCTGCCAGATGGCATAATCAGAAAAGTTACGGCGCATGGTTTGCTCCTGCTGTACCAGCGCTCCGGCAGGATTTGCCCGGGCAAGACCAGCTTTGGTTTTGATGATGATCACGCCATTTGCTGCCCTGGCCCCATAAATAGCGGTGGCAGAAGCATCCTTTAATACATTCATAGCCTCGATGTCAGCGGGATCAAGACTGCTCACATCCCCGTCAAATGGCAAGCCATCTACCAGAATGAGCGGCTTCTGGGCTGCTGACATAGAGTTTGTACCCCTGATCATCAGTTCCCTTTGCCCACCGGAAACAGCAACACCCGCAACCCTGCCAGCCAGGCTGCCCGTAATATCTTCACGAAGGGCATAAATTGCTCCGGTTAAATTCTGTTTTTTCTGTGTCCCATAGCCTACTACCACCACTTCTTCCAGCGCAGAGCTGGCTGCATCAAGCGGAATGTCACCGATATAAGCATCAGCAGCAGAAATCTCCCGGGTTTCATAACCTATACTGGAGACCAGCAATTTCCCCCTTTTCGGAACCTTAATGCTAAAACGGCCTTCGGCATCAGTAAGGGTGCTGTAACTGGCTCCTTTTATTTTTACCACGGCAGCTGGTATAGCCTGTTTAGAGCCGGCATCAATCACCCTTCCGCTCATTTTACCCGTCAGTATAGCTTTGTCAAAATACCGCTCATTAAGACCTTCCAGAATCTCCTGCTGCACATTTGCAGGATTGCTGCTGTTCCGGCCTATATTTACCGATTTCACCTGCTGGTCTAATTTTTTACTCAGCTGATCGGAGCCAAGGATCTTCATCCCTTTCCATTCAAAGGAATTGATCCCTCCGGTTTTAATCTCTACCTGTTCCGCAACAAAGTACCGGTTATCCTTAAATAAATAAATGATCCGGTACCGGCCTTGCTCCAATGCATTAAACTGGCTTGTATTGCCAGGATAAACTTGTAAAAAATCGGGTTCATCGTATTTATAGATGATGATGTTTTTTAAATAGGGCAATTGATTGGACATACTGGTATCCAGCTTCATCACCAGCCGGCCAAAGTTTTTACGACCACCATAGCCGTTATTAAACAATGCGGTTGTCCTGCTCCGGAGATCGAGATAAGCATTCCAGATGCTGTCTGTTTCTCCCTTTTTTAAAGGATATTGTTTGTAATCCGTTGCTCCTGCAGCGGCATTTAAACTGGTCTTAAAAGCGTAGTATCCTGGATAGGACTTTTGTTTCAGCAGGCCCGGCAAAAAGGTATAGGTGTACCCCGGTTCTTTAATAAAATTTTGGCGCAGGGCACCCGATTTAAACTCGAGCAGGTTTTCTGAAAAAGGGCCGGCCAGTAAGCCACTGCTATTATTTGCCGGTTTTGCATAGTACTCCATCAAGCGTTGCTGTGCAGCAACAGCAGCCGTGGTATCCTGGAAATTTAACAAGTGTTCGGTACTTCCGGCAGTTAGCGTGGTTTTCTCGCCCTTAAAATTATCCGTTATGCGGAGCATATATTTGTTCAACAACATAGCTTCATCATTGGTCATTACATGAGGCGAAATGCTTACATCGGCTTTCGAATTGTGCACATCGGCGGCCACGCTTAAGATGGTCTTTTTACCTTTTGGCAGTTCAAAATCGTCCAGATGAACGGTGTATCCGGTTGTGCGCATGCGAATGTCGTGTCTGCCCGGCCTGACAGCGAAAGCATAGCGCTGCAACTGATCTGCCTGGCTAAAATAGACGGGCTGATCGTCAATGTACAGGATATGCACTGGTTCGATGGCCCCATCTTTAACCACAAAGGGTGCGAAAACAGCACTGCTGGTATCCTTTCCTTGTTCTTTGATCACATATAGATCCCTGGTCTGGCTAAATTTATAATATGCTATGGTATCCAGTTTCAGTTCGCGGCTCCATTTTTCCCAGTTCAGCCGCAGCGCCCCGGATGTACTCAGGTCTTCAGCTTCAAATTCCCGGTTTAGCTTGCGGGCAAAAAAGCGTTTTCCAAAGTAAGGCAGGTTAGCACCGTAACCGTTCTTAAACCTGGAAGTATAGGCATAGGCCGTAACATCTGTGGCCGCAACAGGTATATTGTTCACATCGGTTACCTTAACCTGCATATTTACCGTCTGGCCCGGATAAACCACTTCCGGCGCCAAAAGCCGGACATTTAAAATATTGGGCCGGTAAAAAGCACTGGTTTCTGTGCTTTGTTCTTCTTCGTCCCAGATATAGTTCAGTTTAACGTGGACAGCCTTTGCCGAGCTGTGTTTGATAATGGTATCTAAGCGGGTGGCATAGCCTTTTAAAGATACACGATGGTCAGAAAAGATGCTGTACCAGAAGGGCACTTTATGTTCATTGCTTACCTGTACCCGTAAAGAATCTTTACTTTGTACGGCCGTCACACTGATTGCAGGCTTTAAATCTTCCAGGTATATCGTTTCCCGGTATCCGTCAGCCATGCTGATCTCATAATCACTGCCCCGGTAATTCATTTTAATGGCTGCAGGAAACATCACCTGTAGGGTATCTGTATCCCCGCCATAAGGATAATCCATCGTAATCAGGGCCTTTCGCGGGGTAGATTTCCCTTTTACCACGTAGTCGAGGTACAGGCTGTCTTTTTTGAATACGTGTCTGATGCTACGGTCCTTAACCTGGTATTTTAGGGATTTACTGGCCGTCCGGCGTTCATTGTTGCTGTTTAAAAAGGTAAAATAAGCAGTAAAGTTCAGGTCTGCTTTTGGGAAAATACTGTCGGGTATGACCAGTTTAGTCTCCCCCATGGGATCGAGCACAAGATTGGTTTTCCATAGGGTATCTTTTACAAAAACCTTTTGGCCGTAAAAATCTGAAGCATTACTGGTGTTCAGGACCACTTCTACCCTGCCATCGGGAACGGCCAGTTCATTTTCATCACTGGCTTTTAGGAACAGGCTGACCGGGCTTCCCGGACTGTGGATTTCTTTATCGCTCCGAACCGTAAAATTAACTGACTTCAGTTCATAATCTTCATAGCGGAAATTGCCCTGGTAAATTTCTTTCCATTCCTTTCCATGCTGTTCTTTTAAAACGATGCGGTAATTTTTATCTAGAGTAAGCTGCAAACTGTCGGCCAGTACAAAACTGTATACATATCCGCCATCCCGGTAAGGGTTCAGGGTAGTCAGCAAGGTTCCCTCCCCTTTGTAATCTTTATAGAGGGCTACCCTTAACGCTTTGTTATGGATGGCCCCGCCTTTATTGTCCAGCAGGTACGCCTTAAATTTAACGGTATCCAATGGTTTGTACATGGGCTTGTTAAATACCATATATCCTGTATATTTCGGTTTTTTGGCTTTGCTGTAACTGCTGCCATAACGCTTTGGCTTAAATAACTTTTTAAAAAAACCTGTGCGGTAGGGCCGGTGCTTTTCTTCTTCTTCATAAGTAAAATAATTGCTTAGCCCCTGATATTTAACCGTAATTATCGGGTGTTTTGCAGCCGATCCTGCACTGTACAGACCAGCCTGCTTATCGTATCTTATGGTTTTATGCTTGCCTGCTTTTACCACAGCATCGGTTACGGGCTTTCCTTTCAGATCGGTAACAGTAAACTGAAAGTCTTTCCTGTTGTTGATGAACTGAAGGTTTACATTATTTTCGGGGTTAAGCCGGTACTGAAGTTCATTTTTTACCGCCCTTACATATAAATAATTGCCAAAGGGCAGCTTCCTGGCATAGGGTTTATTGCCTGCATTGTAAAACGAATCGACTAGGGTATGGAAAAAGCTGTCATTGATGACGCTTTTTGTTCTGTAAGCCACATTAAAGGCTTCCTGATCTGTCAGCTTGTAAATAAAGGTATAAGAACCAGATTGTTGGCTGCTGCTGAGCTTTTTCTGTGCATAACCAAAGTTTAAAGCCAGTGCAACAGCCAGGATTGAGCGTAAAAGATGCTTCATAAAATTGTATTTATCTTATATGGATGCAACAATTTGTCGATTCCATAAATCTATACAATTTTAAATAAATCGCTTAATAATCCTGAGCTTGTGCGAATACCTGCCCAGTTCGGTACTGAATATGCCTTCCCCATCCATGGTATCTATTTTTACCCTGCCCGATGCATGTATGATTTCATTTGCATTCAGCATGAGGCCTACATGTATGATCCGTCCTTTATCGTTGTCAAAAAAAGCAAGATCACCAGCCTGTACTTCCGGTAAAAAATCAACCGTAGTACCCTCCTCTGCCTGCTGCCAGGCATCCCTTTTTAAGGGAATCCCATTTAATTTAAATACCGTCTGCACAAAACCAGAGCAGTCTATCCCGAACAGCGTCCGCCCCCCCCATTGGTAAGGCACATTTTTAAAAAACAGTGCTGTGGCAGTGATATTGGCTGCTGAAGGTACAGGGTCCGGCTGATGAGGCGTAAAGGAAACCTGGAACTGATCTGTTCCGAGGTAACAGAAACCAGCTGCATAAGCCGGAAGTTTACTGCCTGGCGAGAGGTAGTAATTACTGCCATCTGCTGCAGTGATAACGTTTAAAGCTTGTGCCGGAGCCATCGTATGGTAGTGATGATGTGCGGCGTATTGCTCCGAGCTTAAACTGCTCAGCTGTTTAAAATCCATCCAGCCTTCATAGCCGTCATAGGCATTTCTGACAAAGAGCCAGCGGTCAGTTTGCTCCAGTATTTCTACATGATCACCAAATAACAACTGTGAGGAAATCTCAGACTGATCAGATTGTTCCGTTCTTATAGGTGCCACAGCTACCTTGCAAATCCCGTATTGTTGTTCCATACTTAAAAATCAATGCCATAAAATTAAACTTTTACCGGGTAATTTTGTTATTTTTAGCGTAGAGATTTTGTTTGTCTACTGTAATTTAACCTTTAATCTAAATATCATGAACCTCAAAAAGATTTTAATTGCTGTCGACAACAGTACCTGTTCTGAAAAGGCTGCCAAGACAGGTTATGAAGTGGCAAAAACCTTTGGGGCAGAAGTTGCATTGGTCAATATTATAGAACCCATACCTGCCAATATCAACCCGGACCTGACACTTGCGCCCGTTTTTTTGGAGGCCTATGACAATAGTGAAGAAAACAGCCATATATTATTGAAGGAAATAGAGTCTAAATTCAGCCATGGCATTCCAACTACTTACCTCAGTGTGGTAGACAGTGCCGCGCATGGCATCATCAAACAGTCTGACGAATGGGGTTCGGACCTGATCGTGATCGGAACCTATGGCCGCACTGGCATTTACCATTTCCTGATGGGCAGTGTGGCAGAACATGTAGCCAGGAAATCGGCCTGCCCGGTTTTGATTGTGCCTAATAAGTATGAAGAAAAAGTATAAACAAAAAAGGCGCTTAACAGCGCCTTTTTTGTTGTTTTATTTAATTCAGACTATCCTTCCTGGTGTAACCAGGCTTTCTTAGCCAGAAGCTGATCTTCTGTTTCGCGTACATCTTCATCATCAACACAACAATCTACCGGACATACCGCTGCGCATTGAGGCTCATCATGAAAGCCTTTACATTCTGTACATTTATCGGAAACGATATAGTAAACTTCATCAGATACTGCTTCCTGAGCAGCTTCTGCATCCATTTCCTTACCTCCAAAATCAATAATACCATTTAAATTGGTACCATCAGAAAATCTCCAGGCTGTGCCTGCATCATAAATTGCATTATTTGGGCATTCAGGCTCACATGCTCCGCAGTTAATGCATTCGTCTGTTATTTTAATAGCCATGTCTTCGTCTATATCTATTGCTAAGTTTAACTTTGCAGCAGCAAATATAACACATAAACTTTAAAAATTACTGGAATATGCCAATCCTTAATAGCGAAAAACTAATTATTGCATTAAAAAAACTTAGTGATTTTATGATTGATCCTGATCAGGACTTCAAAAACCTGGTCTTATCAGCTTCAAACAGCAATGCATGGTTTACCGCAGCTGAGGTAGAAAGGGCATTAACAGCCTTACATAAAATGCTGAACCCCGAGGATCTGGAAACCTGGTTCAAGGACATCGAGCTGAGCAGCAGCCCTAAAAAAGTAGGACTGATTCTGGCCGGCAATATCCCTCTGGTTGGTTTTCATGATGTAATTTCAGTACTGGCAACAGGTAATACGGCTTTAATTAAACTATCTTCTGCGGATGACAAGCTATTGCCCGCGTTGTTGAAACGCCTGCTGGAAATTGAACCCCTGCTGGCAGCACGTATTGTTTATGTAGAACGGCTAAAGGAATTTGATGCAGTGATTGCAACCGGCAGCAACAATACTTCAAGATATTTTGAATACTATTTTGGCAAAGGCCCCAATATCATCAGGAAGAACAGAAACAGTGTAGCGGTGATCAATGGAAAGGAAAGCAGGGAAGAACTGGCGCAGCTGGGACATGATATTTTTGATTATTTTGGTTTGGGCTGCAGAAATGTATCGAAACTCTATATCCCTGAGGGATATGATATTAAACACTTTTTTGAACCCATAGCGCCCTTTAAGGACATCATCAACCATTTCAAATACAATAACAATTACGATTACAATAAATCCATTTACCTGGTTAACCTGAAACACCATTACGACAATGGCTTTTTGTTGCTGACAGAAGGAGAAAGTCTCTCTTCGCCCCTGTCGGTTTTATATTATGAAAGCTATGCCAATGTGGAACAGGTAGAAAAAACGTTAAAAGACAAAGCGGAAGAGATTCAATGCATAGTGAGTAATGTACCCCTGGAGCTGGATATACCGGTATTAAAATTTGGACAGAGCCAAACGCCCAGGCTCTGGGACTATGCCGATAATGTGAACACTATAGCTTTCCTGAATAAAATCTGATTAAATACCTTAACTTGAGCTTTTTAAGCAATATTGAAACCTAAGGCCAGAATTTTCCTTTACCTGCTACCGGTGTTATTTTTCATCATCGATAGTGCCAGCTCCCAGACCTGCACCGGCTCCTTAGGGGATCCGGTAGTGAATAACGATTTTGGCCGGGGAGCCCCAAACTTTGGCCCCGCTCTGACAAACAGCACCACCTACAATTTTAACGGTTCCGGCACACCCAGCGACGGAAGCTACACCATTACAAAAACCACGGCCGGTATGCACGTGGGAAGCTGGCACCAGATCAGTAACCATACTCCGAATGATCCTGATGGTTACCTGATGATTGTGAATGCAAATGATATTCCGGGTGTATTTTATGAAGCTGAAGTTCCTGTAGACCTTTGCCCGAACACAACCTATGAGTTTGCAGCATGGGTGATTAACCTGCTTACTTACAGTGGTAAAAAGCCAAACCTTACCTTTTCCATCCTCACGCTTAACAATCTGCCTTTAGCAGCTCCATATAATACCGGTGACATCCCGGAAGGGAGTGCCAGTGACTGGAAGCAGTATGGTTTTTTATTTCATACTACCGGAAATGTAAACCGGGTAAAAATCAGGATCACCAACAACGGACCGGGCGGAACCGGCAACGACATCGCTTTGGATGACATCACTTTCAGGGCATGCGGTCCTAAACTAACCCCATCGGTGGACAATACGAACCTGACTACACAAAACCTATGTGCAGGTGAAAGCAAAGACTACAATTTTAAGGTGGAGGTAACCGGATCGACTACGCTTCAATACCAATGGCAAATAAATACGGCAAGTGGATGGAATGACATCCCAAATGAAACCGGTACTACGCTTAACGTTAAATTTGTTCAGGCCGTAGCCGGAAGCTACCAATATCGCCTGGCTGCCGCTGAGCCAGCGAATTTCGGCACGGCTGCCTGCCGGACCTTATCTTTACCCATTACAGTTCTTGTAAATCCATTACCAGTACCTGTTTTACCAGCTGCTGCTACATTTTGTGTTGGCGATCAGATTGCGTTAAACTTATCCGGGATACCCGGGGCAACCTATGCATGGACAGGACCGGACAATTACCATTCTGCCGAACAATCGCCAGTCATCGACAATGCCAGCGCCCAGATGCAGGGCCTTTATACAGTAACCATAACTTCTGCCGCAAATTGTGTGGTGGAAGGCCATACCATAATCCATGTCATACCGCGTCCTATTGCTGCCGTTGCGCCCGTTAACCCTATATGCAGGGGTACAACGGTACAATTAAACGCCGCTGGCGGGAGCACTTACAAATGGTCGCCAGCTACAGGCTTATCTGCTATAAACGTTGCCAATCCTATGGCCAGCCCTGAACTGAGTACGACCTATACGGTTACGGTGTCTAACGGAAGCTGCGAATCGAGTGCCACGGTCAGTGTTATCGTAAATGAAAACGCTACTGCATTTGCAGGCGGGGATAAAAAGATCCTGGAAGGTCAGCAAATCGTTTTAGATGGCGCGGTTGGTGATCATGTTGATTTTTTCTGGTCGCCAGCCGAAGGCCTGAATGATCCTTACCTGCTCAACCCGGTAGCCTCGCCAAGCAGGGACATCACCTATACCCTGAATGCAATTTCAAAACTGGGCTGCAGCAGTGCCTCTGATCAGGTATTTGTAAAAGTGTACAAAACGGTAATTGTTCCGAATGCCTTCAGCCCTAACGGCGATGGCAGGAACGACCTCTGGAACCTTAACTCAATTGATACCTATGCCGGTTCCAATGTAAAAATAATGAACCGCTATGGAAGGCTCCTTTTTGAAAGTTCGGGCGGGTTGAAATCCTGGAACGGTAAATACAGAAATGAGGACCTGCCTGCAGGGGTTTATTATTATATCATTCAGCTGAATCCGGAACTAAAACCCCTTACCGGATCAGTAATGCTGATCAGATAAATGGATCGGATGTCTTAAATCTCATTTTGAAATACTATTTTTGAGCGATGTATGTTATTAAAGTAAAAGGCATTGCCAAGATTCCGGATTATGTACAATTGAGGGATGATAAATTTACCTTACTGGCATATTTCAGGGTAGACCGGCCAGACAAATCCCTGGAGAAACTGGGTCTGACTGATCGATTGCCTTACATTATGAATTTTGTAAATGATTTGCCTTTTGGACAAATTGCTAAATTAGATATCTGAACATGACAGGAAGCACAGTTATAAATTTAAAGAATGTAGATGTATTTCAGCAAAAGCATCTCGTTTTGTCGAACGTTAATTTAAATATTGACAAGGGGGAGTTTGTTTTTTTAATCGGGCAAACTGGTTCCGGAAAAAGCAGCCTGCTTAAGATCATTTACGGCGATCTTCACATTGGCAATGGTGATGGACAGATTGCAGGTTTTGATTTAAAGAAACTAGGCAACAAAGAAGTTCCCTTTTTACGGAGAAAACTGGGCATTGTGTTCCAGGACTTTCAATTGCTGACCGACAGGACTGTAGAAAAGAACCTGGAATTTGTGCTTAAAGCAACGGGATGGACGGACAAAAACCTGATCATTGAGCGGATTAAAGATGTACTGGAAAAAGTTGGCCTGCGCTCAAAGATCAAAAAAATGCCCCATGAACTTTCCGGCGGGGAGCAGCAGCGGGTGGTGATTGCCCGGGCCTTGCTCAACAACCCGGAGATCATCCTGGCCGATGAACCTACAGGAAACCTTGACCCCGATACTTCAGAAGAAATTGTCATGCTGCTGAAACAGATCAGTCAGAGCGGAACTGCGGTTTTAATGGCCACACATGATTACCACATCATCCGGACCTTTCCTTCCCGTATCATCAAATGCGAAAGTGGCATTGTTCATGAAGATGCGCAGATCGTTTAAGTCCGTTTGCTGACAAAATTTTTCTTAATCAGCCATTCTGTGCTTCTTTTCTTTTTAAAACTGACAGCATGACTGATAATTTCTCATTGGCAAAGCTTTTGAGTTTATAACCAAAATTCTACTATACAATGTTTAGCAAGAAGAAAAAACACGATAATCAAGATACAACTATGCAAAATCAAGACCCTGCAGCTGCTAACGCTGAAGATCTATTGATAAACAACACAGAGGAGGCGCAAAACGAAGGCACTGAAACAGCAGCCGACGCTACTGACGAAAATACAGCTGAAATTTCTGCAGAAGAAAAACTGCAACAGGAAAATGCAGCCTTAAACGACAAATACCTGCGCTTATTTGCAGAATTTGACAATTATAAACGCCGTACACAAAAAGAACGCATAGAATTGCTGCAAACAGCCGGTAAAGATGTCATCGTTTCCCTTTTGCCTGTACTGGACGATTTTGACCGTGCCGATAAAGCAATGGAAACTGCTGTAGATATCAATTCTATCAGAGAAGGGCTCAAACTGGTACACAGCAAGTTGAAAAGTATTCTGAGTCAGAAAGGACTGAAAGATATAGAAAGCATCAATGCCGTTTTTGATACAGACTATCACGAAGCAATTACTAAAATACCTGCGCCAGACGAGGACATGAAGGGAAAAGTAATGGATGAATTAGAAAAAGGATATACCTTAAACGACAAAGTGATCCGCTTTGCCAAAGTAGTAGTAGGTAGTTAATATTTTTATGAGCAAGAGAGATTATTATGATGTGCTTGGCGTATCCAGAAACACATCTGCTGACGAGATTAAAAAGGCTTACCGTAAACTGGCCATTAAGTATCACCCGGATAAAAACCCGAATGATAAGGCTGCTGAAGATAAATTCAAAGAAGCCGCTGAGGCTTATGAAATACTGAGTAACCCTGAAAAGAAACAACGTTACGACCATTATGGTCATGCAGGTGTAGGTGGTGCATCAGGTGGTGGCTATGGTGGTGGCGGAATGAACATGGAAGACATATTCAGCCAGTTTGGAGATATTTTTGGTGGCGGTGGCGGCAGCCCCTTCGAAAGTTTCTTCGGTGGCCAGCAATCGCGTGGCGGCCGTCGTGTAGCTAAAGGCAGTAACCTGCGCATCAAAGTAAAACTTACGCTTGAAGAAATTGCCAATGGCACCGAGAAAAAAATAAAAGTTAACAAGCAGATCGTTTGTAAAACCTGCGACGGTACGGGCGCTAAAGACCGTTCATCGGTAAGCACCTGTAAAACCTGTGGCGGAAGTGGTGCGGTACGCAGGGTTACCAATACCATCCTGGGGCAAATGCAAACCACTTCTACATGCCCTACCTGTAACGGCAGCGGATCGCAGATCACAGCAAAATGTGGTTCCTGCCATGGTGAAGGTGTGGTAAGAGGGGAAGAAACCATTACCATCAATATCCCTGCAGGTGTAAGCGACGGCATGCAACTGAGCATGAGCGGAAAAGGAAATGCAGCCCCTAATGGTGGTATTCCGGGCGATCTGATCATATTGATTGAGGAGATCCCTCATGAAACCCTGAAACGCGAAGGCAATAATGTGGTCTATGATCTGCATGTATCTATCATAGATGCTGCATTGGGCTATAGTGCCGAGGTACCTACCATTGATGGCAAGGCAAAGATTAAAATTGAACCAGGTACCCAAAGTGGAAAACTGCTGCGCTTAAAAGGAAAAGGTATTCCTGAGATCAACTCCTACCACCGTGGGGACGAGATCATTCACGTGAATATCTGGACACCCAAGGCTTTAAGTGCTGAAGAAAGGGCCATGTTGGAACGATTGAGAGAATCTCCAAACTTTAAGCCCCAGCCGGGCAAAAACGATAAAAGCTTCTTTGAAAAAATGAAAGAATATTTTGAATAATAAATAACACTTATGAAAGGCCGCTACACAGCGGCTTTTTTTATGGGCCAAACTTTAAGCGCAGATCCTTGTTTATCCCCATAAAGAGTCATCTGATGGATCATAGTTTAAGAATCGGCTGTTCAGGTTTCTATTATAAGGAATGGAAGGAAATCTTTTATCCCCCAGGCCTGCCACAAAGGCGATGGTTTGAATTCTATTGTCAGCATTTCAACACCATAGAGATCAATTCATCATTTTACAGACAGCCTACTTTAAAAAGTTTCGCTGCCTGGTACGACACCAGTGGCGCTGATTTTCTTTTCAGCATTAAAGCACCCCGTACCATCACCCATTACAGCAGATTTAAAAATGCACGTGAGCTTATTAACGATTTTTACCAGGTAGCCAGTGAAGGCCTGAAAGAAAAGCTAGGCTGTATATTGTTCCAGATGCCCCCCAGCTTTATGTATACTGAATCCAACTTACAGGGCATTTTAGAAGGTCTGCAGCCTAGCTTTAACAATGTTGCAGAATTCAGGCACATCAGCTGGTGGCGGGCGGATGTAATGGAAGCCCTGCAGAGAAATAACATCACTTTTAGCGGAGTAAGCCACCCTGCTGCGCTTCCCGACGAAATTACCGACAATAACTCCATTATTTATTACCGTTTTCATGGTAAACCCATTTTATTTAAGTCTTTGTATAGTCTTGCAGAGATCAAATCTTTTGCAGCAGCATTATTAAAAATAAATAAGCCTTCTTTTGTATATTTTAACAATACCTGGGGTACATCTGCATTAATAAATGCCGGCCAGCTTAAAAATTACCTGAATAACATCCGGAACACGTAACAAATTCTGGTTTTGACCATCTAAAACGAAAAAAACTCCATGACTGCAGCTGTTATCGACCTTGGCACCAATACCTTCCATCTGATCATCGCTAAAATAAAGCCCAATGGAATCCAGATCATTTACAAGACCAATATCCCCGTAAAACTGGGCGAGGGCAGGATTAACGAAAACATCATCATTCCCGAAGCTTATGAACGCGGACTTTTAGCGCTGGAAAGTTTTTATCAGGAAATAGAAAAACATGATGTGGATGTGGTAAAAGCCATAGCCACTTCTGCCATCCGCAGTGCAGTCAATGGGGCCAATTTTGTAAAGGCGGCTAAATCTTATGCGGGTATTGATATTGAAGTGATTACAGGAGATGAAGAAGCAGCCTACATCTTTAACGGTGTAAAAGCAAGCGGTGCAATTAACGAAAATGCCCTGATCATGGACATCGGCGGGGGAAGTACCGAGTTTATTATCGGAAATCCTGATGAGTTGCTCTGGAAAAAAAGCTATGACATTGGTGCTGCACGTTTAATGCAGGCCCATTTCCATTCAGATCCTATCAATGAAATGGACAAGTCGGCTATAATCGCCCATTTAGACAAGGAGCTTAGCGGCTTAAAGAAAGCCTGCAGTATTTACCAGCCTAAGCAGCTGATCGGATCGGCAGGAGCATTTGAAACCTTTGCGGGAATGATCGACCAGCAGCTGAACTTAAATGAGACCAGTTATGCCCCCATGAATATCCCGGCCTATCAGCACCTGGCTAAGGTCCTGATCGCTTCAAGGCACCAGGAAAGAGCAAATATGCCAGGTTTGATCAAATTAAGGGTAGACATGATCGTCATTGCTGCAATCTTAACGGATTATGTACTGGAGGCCAGCGGCATCCAGCGACTCTCGCTGTCTACTTACGATTTAAAAATGGGTGTATTGCACAGCCTTAGCCCATCAGAAATCAGCTAAGGCCTTATATAGCTTTTCTGTGGGCAGTCCCATTACATTGGTATAAGAACCGATCAGTTTTTCTACGGCGACCAGACCTATCCAATCCTGTATCCCATAAGCCCCGGCTTTGTCCAAAGGCTGATAGTGCTCAATGTAATAGCTGATCTGTGCAGGTGTAAGTACATTAAAAAACACCTCGGTCTTGTCGCAAAAAGATAGGATCTTACCGGCATAACTTAAGCTTACGCCGGTATATACCTGGTGGCTGCCTCCTGAAAGTTTAGTCAGCATAGCTGCTGCATGTGCCTCATCTTCGGGCTTCCCCAGTATTTCGCTGTTCAGGGCCACAATGGTATCAGCAGTGATCACAAGGCTGTCCAGACTGTCTGCGGCAAAGGCAGCGGCTTTCTTTTCGGCGATATAAACGGCAATTTCTGCAGGCAAAAGTTGATCCGGGTAACTTTCGTCAACATCTTTTAGCATCACTTTAAAATTAAGGTTCATCGCGTTCATCAGGTCCTGCCTGCGCGGGGATTTCGAAGCAAGGATAAGTGGGTGTTTTTGCTGATACATATTTAGACAGTACTTTAATCTGCTGCTAAAATAACAAAAGCGACACAAGGCCGCTTTTATTATTTAGGTATTTTTTTAAATTATTGGGCGCCACCAGCAGCAGGGCCTTTACCGCCCATTCTTTTCTTCATGTTTTCAGCACGCTCTGCTTTCCATTCTGCAAAAGCTTTTTTCTGATCATCGTTTAACAATGCATTGATTTTTACATCATTTTCATCATTTGCTGTTTTCATCTTGGCCATCATGCCCTCTCTGTCACCTTTGCTTTCTTCACGCACCTTTTTCATCGCAATTGCCTGCTCTAAAAAGATGGCTGTAACTTTTGTTTTCTGATCCTCAGTTAAACTTAATTTCTTGGTCAGCTGTTCTGCACTTCGCTGTGCTCTTTCTTCCGGTGATGGCATTTTACGGTCGCCGCCACCTTGCTGGGCTTGTGCAAACGTTACTACACTAAATAACAGTCCGCAAATCATCAATAATTTTTTCATGTTTATATTTTTATGGTTATGAGTTATGGTAAACTCTGTGATTAGAGATCATTACCATACAATAGGTTTAACCTTGAGATGTAACATAATTGTTGCAAATCAAAATTAATTTATTTGCCGGAATCGGCAGCGGACGGATTTTCGTCAAACCACCTGGATTGTACCCTAAGTACTTTTTCTATGATATCCCGTACAGCGGTTTTACCGCCCGTATAAGGAGAAATATATTGGGATATGGCCTTAATTTCCGGAACAGCGTCCGAAGGGCAGGTTGCCAAACCTACCAGCTGCATAATTTTAAGATCAGGGATGTCATCTCCCATATACAGGATTTCAGGAGCCTTGATGCTGTGCCTGGCCAGCAGGTTATGGTACACTGCAACCTTATCTGTAACCCCTAAAAAAATATCAGGTATGCCCAGGCCCTCAAAGCGTTTTTGCATGGCAGCACCGGTACCTCCTGAGATGATACAAACCCGGTATCCTCGTTTAACGGCCAGCTGAAGCGCATAACCATCTTTGATGTTAAAGGTCCGTAAAAACTCGCCCGAATCAGACGCGATGATGTCACCATTGGTCAACACGCCATCAACATCAAAGATAAAAGTGGTAATCAGCTTTAACTGTTCCAAAAACATCGCTATTTCTGATTATCTCTCCACTCGTAAACCCAGGCAGACTGGATCTGCTCCAGGTGTCCTTCGTTACTTTCTTCACGCGTACCTTTAAAGTTAGGCAGCGACAGTACCCAGTCTAACAATTCGGTAAACCTGATGCGGTATATTTTGGCTTCGTTAAAATCATCACCAAACTTCTCATATAACTCCTGAGCAATATCCTCATGGTCGTTCCAGTAAATTGGCAGGGCAAATTTATCTTGCATGTTATCTCTTATTTAATCTTTTACTATTAATGGCCTAAAAATTCAGACTGATCAGGAATGGTCACTTCAATATCACCGCTGATCACCACACACTGGCAGCCCAGACGGGAACTGATCCTCGGACGGACAGCACGGTCGATAAAATCTTCCTCTTTGTCCGAAATTTCCTGAATATCGTCCATTCCCTTAGTTACATATACATGACAGGTGCTGCAACCACATACACCACCACAATTGTGCTGCAGTTCTATGCCATGATCCAGGCAAACATCTAAAACGGATTCCCCTCCGGCAATCGGCAATTCAACTGTTTCTTTTCCCTGCTCTTCAAAATTTATCTTTAATTTAAAAATACTCATAATCTGCTTCAAAAATAAGCACCAAAAACCGTAATTATAAGATTATCGTGTTTTTTTAATGCTATTGCTTAAAATTCTATAGATTTCCTGCAAATGGGGCGATTTTTGCAGCAAGCCTTCGTGTTTTAGTATCGTTTGTTTATCGTTCCTTATGGCCGGCCCCGTCTGTACATCTTCCGGTAAGGCGTTTTGTGCCTTTACTGCAGTTTCCATGATCAGCGGTCTCAGTATCTCAAAATCCAGCCCTTGCTTTTCTACAATCTGCTGGCTCAGCCTGTACATGTGGTTTACAAAATTACAGGCAAAAACACCTGCCAAATGTAATACCTTGCGTTTCCCGGTGTTTACCTCATAAATCAAGGGGCTGAGTTTCATCGCTGCCAGCTGTAACAGGCTCATATTTTCTTCTGTATTGGCTTCCAGACATAAGGGTACGTGGATAAAATCTATAGGTTCTGCCTTAGAAAAAGTCTGTAATGGATAAAACACCCCATAGTTTTTAATTCCAGAAAGCACCTCCATCTCAGTAGCCCCTGAAGTATGTACCACCAGACCGTTCACCTCCTTTAAAAACCTGGCGATTTTTGCAATCGCATCATCCTTTACGGCAATCAGGTACAAATCAGCGTTCAGGTCTATATCTTTCAGATCCGAAATGGCCTGGGCACCCGTTTCAAAGGCCAGGGTCGCTGCATTTGCAGGATCCTTACTCCATACCTGGATCACATCAGCTTCGTTTTCTTTAAAGGCATTAGCCATATGTGTGGCTACATTACCAGAACCTATACAAACAATCTTCATCAGAATAGCTATTTAATGGTTTAGGATTTTCAGAACAATCTACACTGTTCCAACTTCTTTTTGTCTTCTAAATATAGAAATTAAGAATCCAATAACCATTACAATTGTTCCTACCCAGTACAGATTGATGTAAGGGAATTCGATAGATTTAAATACCACCCAGTCTTTAGCCTGCTGTGGTTTTTCATAAACCTGCAGCTCCACTTTCTTTTGCTCTGGCAAAACTTTGGTAAACCGCAGTCTTAAGCCCAGCTCGTCTATGTTACGTGCAAAATCGAAAGTATTGTTTCCTTTGATCAGGAAAATAGGTTCTGTTTTGTAAATTTTACCATTCAAATCGATCTCCAGGGGTAAACCAACGGCTAAATCACCAGGGGCAAGCACCAGGCTTTTTGCCTTAGGCTGATTGTTTAAAGCCCCGACGGTAATGATACCACTGCTGGTGTGCAGGGTATCCCCGGCAGCAACATTTACAATTCTCGGCGCCTTATAATTTTCTTCCTCCCTATGCCCTTCGTGATCTTCATGGCTTTCCTTTTTATCAGGGGCACTGGTGATGTGGGTATAAATGTCAAATGTGAAGTAATGCTTGGTATCGGGAGAAGCAATTAAACCCATTTTTTCGTTCACCTGAACGTGTGGGTTCAAATCAAAATCTTCCTTAATCTTTCCGGTTTTTTCATCAATTACTTTAAAATTGAGCTGATAAAAAGTATTTGGTGCCACTGTGGTATCGCTGGTATAAGTAACGGTGTACCGGCCCATCTTTTTAGGTTCATTTTTATACAAAACGATGTTTTCGCCTGGCTTTTCTACCTTTTCAAAATCCTTAACAGGGATAAAATTACTTGCGTTCAGTGACATCGGTTTATTGGTAGCCGCAGCAACAAGTGCGCCCAGCAGCAATAAGGCAAAACCAATATGAGCTACGGCAGCCCCAACGAGCTTACGTTTACCGCCAATAGCCTGGCCCAGTATCCTGGAATTGGATAATACGGCAAATATGCAGCTGAAGGTAAGCAGGATGTACATCAGGTTGTGGTACACATTGGTGATGTATACAAAAGCAGCCGTAATGACAATAGAAAATACCAGGGAAGCAATTAAGCTGCTGTAGAACTTTCTGGTATCTGTTCTTTTGTATTTCATGAACTGTGAGAAACCGGATATCATGGTGACCAGGATGGCAAAAGGAGCCTGCCATTGGTTATAGTACTTAATGGCATCAATCGGCGGGGCAAACTTAGTTCCAAAGGCCTGGTTAAATACGGGCACAGAAGTAGAGAAGATCACCTGGATACACGCGACAGTAATGACCAGGGCCCCAATAAACATCCAGAATTCCCTCGAATAAGTCTCCTCGTCCTTATTGGTAATCGGAAGTTCTTTCCAGCGCAATATCAGCAGTGCAACCGGAATACTAAGGAACACCACATTATATAAGATCAGGTGCCAGAACATTCCCAGGTCGGTAAAGGAGTGCACGGAAGTTTCACCCAAAACCCCGCTCCTGGTTAAGAAAGAAGCATAAAGTACCAGTACAAAACTGATAACGATGAGCACAATAGCGGTAAAAAAAGCATGTCCTGTATTCTTAAAGGCAATCATCACATGCACACCGGCGATCAGTGTAAGCCATGGAATAATAGAGGCATTCTCTACCGGGTCCCATGCCCAGAAACCACCAAAGTTCAAGGCTTCATAAGCCCAGAAAGAGCCCATAATGATCCCCGTTCCTAATATCATGACGGCAAACAATGCCCATGGCATGGCAGGTTTCACCCATTCCTTATAGCGTTTTTCCCAAAGGCCTGCAATGGCGTAGGCAAAAGGAACCACCATACTCGCAAAGCCCAGAAATAAGGTTGGCGGATGGATCACCATCCAGTAATTTTGCAGCAGCGGGTTTAAGCCCCTGCCATCAGTAATAAATTTAAGGTAGTTTTTATAGTTCTCCGGATCGGCAAAGATAGGCGCCATTTCCTTTAAGTTCAGGGCATCCCTTAACAGGATAAAAGGAGAACTGCCGATACGCTCACCAAAAATTTCCACACCCAACAACATGGATGTTAAAAACACCTGTGAGAAAGCGACTACGGTCATTACCCCATTTTCCCAGGATTTTGCTTTCCAGATCAGTACCGCACCCAGCAGCGATTGCCAGAATGCCCAAAGCCAGAAACTACCCTCCTGTCCTTCCCAGAAAGCAGATACAATATAATAAACAGGAAGTTCTTTGGAAGAATGGGAATAAACGTAATAATATTCGTTATAATGATTTAATATCAGAAAAAACAAAGTGACCCCAATACCCACTATACTGCCCCAGTTGAGCAAGAAAGCTATGCGGCCTATTTTTGTCCAGGATCGGTCCCCGATATCTTTGTTTCGGGTTGCAAAGAAATACGATATGGTGGAGAGCAGCGAAGCGGCAAATGCCAGCACAATGAAAAACTGACCGATCTTACCGGGAAGGAGGTTCTCTCCAATAAATTGTATATCCATTAAAATTATTTGTATTTTTCTACTGTACCGTCCTGCTTAACCTCAACCAGGTCATTATTATACTTAGATGGGCATTTCATCAATATTTTGGAGGCATAAAAAGTATTTTCGTTCATTTTACCGATCAATACTAATTTTTCTGAACGTTCAAAGTCCTGCGGCTTGGTTCCGGCATAGACCACTTTATTGACCTTACCATTCTGGTCTTTCATAAAAAATTCAAAGCGGTTGGCATCTTTAAGTGCATCGTAATGCATTCCTTTTTCCTTTTCCCAGTATCCCATTACATGGAATTCCCTCGGATCTTTTGATGCTTCTGTAAAGGTAGAATAGGTATTGGTATCTGCGCTGAGGCTAACTAAGAAACCTACACATAACGCAATAGTTATTAAACCAATAATTGCACTTTTTCTCATCGCTTTTTATATTTTTCTTTCAGTGGTGATGAGGCTATCAAATCATGATGGTCTCATCGCTTTTATATTTTCTTAAATGGTGATGAGGCTGTCAAATCATGACGGTCTCATGGCTTCAATAATTTTTTAAAAGAACACCACAAAGATAAAAAATATAAGTACCTAAAACCCTTTGTGCACATCCAAAACGGTTTGATGACAGTTTATTGATAGTTCTCTGACAAAAAGCAGATTTATTTTCGATTTAAATATTCTTTTTTAATCAGGAGTGGTAATTCCTTCCTTAATTTCATCACTTTGGGCTTTGAAACCTTCCGGATATAGGTATCCCAGGAGTTGTTTTTATAATAATCCTGGTGCTCCATCTCTGCCCCCGAAATGCTTTGATAAGGCAAGACTTCTGTAGCAACCGGGTTACTATACCTGCCCGAAGCCGCTATTGATTTCATCTGCTTTGTGATGCTGCGGTATTCTTCCGGAGAGCGGAAAAAAGCAATGGAACGATAATTAGAACCAATATCTGGTCCCTGACGGTCTACCTGTGTCGGATCATGGGCATGAAAAAACGCGGACGTAAGCTGCTCAAAACTGATCACTTCCGGATCATAATACACCTGTACAGCTTCAGCATGTTCGGCATAACCACTGATTGCCTGACGTACACCTTTCAGCTCTATCATACATTCCTGCATAGACCAAAAGCATCCCCCGGCATAAGTAGCTACCCTTTCTCCAGGCCGGGCTTCGGGGATTACTGCCAAACCATTTTTATATTGCAGTTTTTGTCCTTCACTACAAGCCATAAGCAGCAGGACAAACCAAAATAGCATCAATTTTCTTCTCATGCACAGTTGATATCACAACAATATACGAAAAGCAGGAGCCAACGATGTCCATTCGTCCTGAACATCACAAAAACCTGACAAAAAAAAGCCCGGAAATAAATCCCGGGCAGTTTTATACATGTTTTATAATGCTATGGCCAAACGCCCAGGTTCATATAAGATACTGCGATCTTATCAATTGAGCCTACAAAAGCGGCAGTCCTCAGGGTTTTAATGCCTGTCTTGCTCAATAAGGTTTCCCTGATCTCGTGGTAAGAATGGATCATCGTATCTTCCAGTCCAGAATTTACGAGCTCCAGTTCAGATGCCCCTTTAACAATCATTAAACGATGTTCAGCCGGGATGCTTTTACCGGTCAGGCTTTCCAGGGTATTGATCAGGTTCCGGTTTGAATTTTCAGCATAGCGGTTTTCCATACGGCCAAAAGCTACGTGTGAAAGGTTTTTCAACCATTCAAAATAAGAAACGGTAACCCCGCCGGCATTGCA
This sequence comes from Pedobacter heparinus, assembly GCF_032678725.1. Classification (GTDB taxonomy): domain Bacteria; phylum Bacteroidota; class Bacteroidia; order Sphingobacteriales; family Sphingobacteriaceae; genus Pedobacter; species Pedobacter heparinus_A. Next base: position 62,818 of record NZ_JAVTSC010000013.1, on the reverse strand, counting down.
GTACATATCAGGAATGATAATGCCACCCATTTCTGTAAAGATTTCTTCTGCATCCGGCGTACATGGTCCGTTGGCACCTTCAGCGATGATCTTCGCTTTGATATTTCTGATGTTCTCTACAGTAATCTGGTTTTCCAGGGCAGCCGGGACCAAAATATCACAGGCCTGTTCTAAACCTTCCATAGAATTTTTAAACTCTACCGCAGCAGGAAAGCCTAAAATAGAGCCGGTTAATTTACGGTGTGCAAATACCTCATCAATATTTAAACCATTTTCGTTGTAAATGGCTCCTTCAAACTCGCAAAGGCCTACTATGGTAGCACCAAACTCGGCCAGGAACTTGGCCGAATGGTAGCCCACATTACCCAAACCCTGTACAATTACTCTTTTATCCCCTAAACCGGCTTTAAGGCCAATTTTGGCCATATCTTCTGCTATACTAACACATTCACGTACCGCATAGGCAACGCCACGGCCGGTAGCCTCTTTACGTCCGCGGATGCCGTGTAAAGCAATTGGTTTACCGGTAACGCAGCCCAAAGCATCCAGCTGACCCGGATTCATGGTCATATACGTATCGGCAATCCAGCTCATCTCCCGTTCACCAGATCCGTAATCAGGGGCAGGGACATCAATACCAGGGCCAATAAAATTCTTTTTAATCAATTCTGTGGTATAACGACGGGTAATGTTCTCCAGCTCACCTATCGTATAGTTTTTAGGGTTGATGCATATCCCCCCTTTTGCACCGCCAAACGGAACGTTCACAATCGCACATTTGTAAGTCATCAAAGCAGCCAGCGCCATCACCTCGTCCTCATTTACCATGTCGCTGTAACGGATCCCCCCTTTTGTCGGGTTCATGTGCTGGGAGTGCTCTACCCGCCAGGCATCAATAACCTCGAATCCATTGCCCCTGCGGATAGGGAACTGGAAACGGTACACACTGTTACAAGCTTTAATCTGACTGAGTAAACCTTCCGGATGCGCGGTAAATTGCGCAGCACTGTCAAAATTCTTGCAGACATCTGCAAAGAAATTTGTCTCATTTGCTGTATTAGCCATTATTTGTTTTTTATGAATTTGAAATAAGTTCTAAGTTATACTGCAAAATTGCACTAAAAAAAACGATTAATACAAATGGCTAATGACTTAGTGTATCCGGCACACTACATCATTTTATCAGCAAAAACAGGGATTAAATGATTTAAAATTAGTTTTTGACAGCAGATTTCCGCTCTAATTTTTTTAATCTTTTTTCTATGGAGAATAGAAATAAAAGCAGGCCGATCAAAATTAACAACACACAAGCGACCACCACATAGATTTTGCCCGAAGCATATACACTTTCAGAAAGCGAAGAACTGCCATTTTGTGCAAACAATTGAAGTGTAAGCATCAACATTAAAAAAGTAGTAAAAATCTTCTTCATATTATAGTGTATTGTTTTTTTCTAATGAACGTACCCTGTACAAAATGGTATAGATCCAGTAACCGATCAATATCCAGCCCAGGCAGGCAGGATAAAAAACAGCACGCATCCGGCTGTCCAGGTCATAAGCATTAAAACCAGGATTACCACCGTTTCCGGGATGCAGGGAATCTGCTAAACGTGGCAGCACAAAAAGCAGCACGACCATGATCGGGAAGGCAAATATGTTATAAATGGCCGAAATCTTTGCTCTTTTCTGTTCCTCATCAATCGCATTGCGCAATACCAGGTAAGCAAAGTAAAGCAGTAAGGCAATTGCCGCAAAGTTTTGTTTTACATCAAAACTCCAGGCTTGTCCCCAGGTAAATCTGGCCCATATTGCGCCGGTTACGATACCCAGAACACCATATACCACGCCAACATTGATGCTTTCCACGGCTTTAAGGTCATGGTCATACTTGTTATTGCCCAGAAATTTAATGCTATGAAAAACAGACACACTAAACATAACGATCATTCCAAACCACATGGGCACGTGAAAATAAAGGTTCCTGATGCTTTCGTGCAGAATGGGCAGTTCAGGCACACTGGATAAAAATCCAGCTACAGTTGAGTAAATCACCAACAAAGCGCCTAAAATTTTCCACCAGTTCTTGTACATCGTGTATGTTTAAATTCCGACAAAGGTAATAACTGACAGCTATATTTTCATCATAAACATGTAAATGGACAAAAGCAGGTTCCCACAATTAATCCCGCCACAAATAAGGGAACAGTAACAAGCTCACAGCAGCCACCAGGACATTGATGCACAGCAGTATCCCAACTTCATCCCAGCTTACACTCCTGTCCAGGCCGTCAATTGCATTTTTGGTCAGTCTGATCAGCACTATCAGTACGGGAATAATCACTGGAAAACTAAGGATAGCCATCAGCATTCCCCCATTTCCGGCTTTGGAGGCTATAGCCGATACCATGGTAAAAATAGTGGAGAAGCTTAAACTACCTAAAATGGCGGCCAGAAAATACATCGGCAGATCTTCCGGCACATAGGTAAACACCAGCATATAAAAACATAGTGCAATTACCGTAAGCAGCAGCATGAGCAAAACGTTATAGATCGTTTTGGAAATGATAAGGGCGATAGGGCTTGCAATGGTATAGATATACAACTGTCTGCCCCTGCTTTCCTGCAAAAAACTTTTCGACACTGCATTGATAGAGGCAAAGAGCATGATGATCCAGAAGAGTGCATTCCAGGTGATTTTATCTATACTTACAAAAGAAAGAAAGCAGACAAATACCGTAGATACGACATACAACAGCACTCCGTTCAATGCGTATTTAGAACGCCATTCCAACAGCAGTTCTTTTTTTATCAAATGTTTTACCTGGCTTAGTAAATTCATGCAAGTGCAAAGATAATTTAAATCAAAACAAAAAAGCAGGAATTGTTATTCCTGCTCCCGTTTTTTGGTAATCCTCTTTGCTATTTCAGGTCTGTGGTATGTCCAACCATAGCTGGTGTTAAAATCCTGGCTTTAACCAGTGCTTTTGAAGGTTGGTCGGCCCCTACCTGCAACGGTTTTCTGGCCTCCTGCCCATCCATATCTGTAGTAACCGCCGGATAACTGCCTGTAGCATTTAATACAGGACTGTCCGCAGTAAGGTGATAAGTGCCTGATGCATTGCGCTGAAGTTTAGGGTTGATATTTTTATAAGCCCCTTCTGGGATGTCTCCAGCCCCTTTAACCTCATAAATTACGTTGCCCTCCCATTTGGGATGGACAAAAGGCCCCCTGATTAAAGCAGCATCCTCACCACCCTGTATCAGGTTATTCGCAATGGTGATGTCTATTGCACCCAGGCCTATCGGGGTTCTGGGATTTAAGGTAATGTTACTCTTGTTGTTCACCAGGGTATTGAATGCGATGATAACCCTGTCCGGACGATCGTGTGAGGTTAGTGGCGCACCATCAGCCACCTCTGCCCCTCCATTGCCAATATTAATTGCCGAATTGCAGTTTTCAAAATAATTGCTGTAAATAATGTGGTCGTCGCCAAAGATCCGGATGCCGGGTGTATTGATAAAATAGTTGCCATATACCTTATTGAAGTTGCCATGGCGCAGGGTAAGCTGGGCCTTACAATCGCGTATGGTATTGTAGCGCACAGTTACAGCCGATGATTTAACCGATAAAAGCTCGTTCTCTCCTTCACAGTTTTCGAATAGGTTGTATTCAAAAATGCTGTTGCTGGACGAAAGGCTAAACCCGCTCAAGCCAAATTGTACGGCCTCAGCACCATTGCCACTCTGTTTTGAAAAATTATGAAAGTAATTCTGGTGTATCCATAAACGTTCGGCAATCTGCTTGCCTGTACCCCTTACCCCGATAAACTTGCCTAAAGCTTTCTTATTCTGGAAGGTATTGTGGTCAATCTGATGGTCACTACCAAACACAGTCAGGTAGTTTCCTTCGCCTGTAGTTTCAAAAAGATTCCTGGTCCACTGGCAAAAACTGGAACCTTCGCTGCTTTCGGCTTTGCCGGACAAATGGGTAAACTTAAAACCACGGATGATGATGTAAGTAGCAGGTGCCAGGATTTTTATCCCCCCGGTACCGGTAATTTCCGCCCCGCCAATGGTCTCAGCCGCAATCACAATGGGTTTTGCAGCCCTGCCGTTTTTTTTAATTATAATGTCATCCGTACTGATATACCGCCCGTTTTTGAGAATAATTACATCCCCGGCGACCGCCTTATCTATTGCAGCCTGCAATTCCGGGAGGGAAGAGACCTTAATGGTACCTGCGAAACCTGTTGTAACAGCAATTGTGAGCAGACATAAGAAAAAAGTAAAGGTTCGATTCATCATTTAAAAATAAGCTAATAATATTTGATGAAGTTAGTGGTTCTTTATTTAATTATTGTCAGCTAAATATTCCTATTATTGTATGATAATGGCAGATCAACAATCCAAACTATCAGGGTCAACATGAATGCATATCTCGACATTATTCTAAGAAGCCTGGCGGTATATGCGTTTATGCTGATCGCCATCCGTTTAACGGGAAAGAAAGAACTTTCGCAATTAAACACGACCGATGTGGTATTAATTTTGCTGATCAGCAATGCCGTTCAAAATGCCATGGTGGGCAGCAATACCAGCTTATTGGGCGGGCTTGTAGCCGCAGCGGTGTTATTTACGCTGAACTATATCCTTAAAAAAGTCATGTTCAAAAGCACCTGGTTCCGGAACCTGCTCAGCGAAAAACCTGAGATACTGATACACAACGGAAACCTGGACTTTGCCATGCTCAGCAAATTGGGTATCACGAACGAAGAATTGCGTGAGGCCATCCGCGAACACGGAATAGAAAAATATAAAGATGTTAAGCTTGCCATTATGGAGGCAGATGGAAATATCAGCATTATAAGCGGGGACGACAAGCTTAAACAAAGCCAGTACAAACGCAAAAGGAAACACAAATCGCTGGGCGACCTGAACTGATAAAGATCCGTTAAGCCTTTTAGGCAATCATATTTCCCTCCTGGACAATTACCGCTTTTGGCTTTCTAACCGTAATCAGGATAAATGCCCCGGCAAGGATCACAAACCAGCCCCACTTGTATTTAACCAGGCCGGCAGCAAAGTTCACCGCCTTCTTAAAGTGTAAAAAGCCGAAGGAATCATGCGCTTTAAAATACACCCCTGCAAGGGTAATGCCCACCAACACCAAACCCGCCCAGCCTGCAAATTTAACCAGGCCGGCCTTAGCTGTAAATGCACCAATCAAAGCCACAAGCACCATTACATAAAAAGTTATGGCCAGCGTCTGGTCGAGGTCAAAATAATTCCAGTTGCCTAAAATTGGCACACGCACCAAAGGGCACATTCCGCCAACAGCCATAATTGCAGCACCTATAATTCCCTGGGTCCTCATGATCTAACCTTTGGTATTGATCCCCATTTTATCAGCGAAGTGCGCACAATAGTCACGCAGATCTTCTACAATCAGGTTTTCGCCTGTAGCCTTTAAAAAGCTGTCACCCATGGTCTGTAAAGTTTCATAGAAAAACCTTTTCATCTCATCAACAGGCATGTCTTTAGTCCACAGATCTATACGCATAGAGTTTTTATAGTTGTGGTCCCAAAGGGCCAGCATCATCGATTTAACAGGTACCTGCTCCTGGGTCTCGGCATCTGTAGATTCCCAAAGGATATTGTCAGGCACGTTGTTGTCGTCTAACTGAACGGTAATTTTAATCTCTGCTTGTTTCATTTGTTTATGTATTGCTTTCTTTTATAAAATGGAGCTTTTGATACTAGTCCATACTTACTTTTATAATAAATATTAAAAGGATAATAAAAACGATTAATACCCCTTCAATGATCCATAGCTTTTTAAGGCCGGGAATAAATTTCCTGAAAACCTGATCGGAGATAAAAGCAATAATGGCTATTAAAAAAGAGAATCCCGCCAAAATACCGGACACATCCACATGCTGTGGTGGTTTTCTATACCATAAATACAGCAGGGCAGTGACCAGGGCAAGTGCCGAAACAATATTTAACGGGGTTAACTTTACTTTCAATTCCTCTAACTTTTAAAAATTACTTTTTAAACTTCTTCTTTTTCCAGGCTGGCTGTTTATTGGTCTTATTCCTGGCAGCAGCTGCAATAGCGGCTGCATGTTTTTTTTCGTGAAAGGCACCTTTAAAATCCGGGTCATCTTTACGCTTCTGATCATCGATCGCACGTGCGATGGCCTGTTTTTCGTCATAAGGCGTTTCTTCTACAAAAACTTCAGCGGGCAAAGGTACAACAGGAATTTGTTGTCTGATCAGTTTTTCTATTTTCTGAATGTAATATTTCTCTGCCGGACTGCAAAAAGTAAGGGCATCCCCCTTGGCATAGGCACGCCCTGTACGCCCGATTCTGTGCACATAATCTTCAATAATGATCGGCACATCAAAATTGATCACATGGCTGACTTCCGAAACATCGATGCCCCTGGAGGCCACATCTGTTGCCACCAATACCCTGATATTGCCCTCTTTAAAATTATTGATCGAATTGATGCGGGTATTCTGTCCTTTGTTGGCATGGATTACCCGTACCGCATCTTCGCCGAAACGACGCGTAATAAAACTAAAGATATTGTCTGCAACGGTCTTGGTTTTACAAAAAATGATCAGCCGCTTAAACTCCTCATCATTTTTCATCAGGTGCTGCAGCAGGTTGATCTTGGTCTTAAAATTGGGCACTTCGTAAAGTGTCTGTGTCACCGTTGCAGCCGGCGTAGCTTGCTCGGCTACCTCTATAATGGTCGGATTTTTCAGGAAATCCCCTGCTATTTTCTGTACCAGGTTACTCATCGTAGCGGAGAAAAGCAGGTTTTGTCTTTTCCGCGGTACAATCTCTAAAATCCGGTGTATGGAACCGATAAAACCCATATCCATCATTTTATCGGCCTCATCCAACACCAGGAATTTTAAATATTGGGTGTTGATGTGCCCCGCCAGGTAAATATCCAGGAACCTTCCGGGTGTAGCGATGATGAGGTCTACCCCGGCATTTATTTGTTCTATCTGTGTTTTGGGTCCTATACCGCCAAATACCACTACGGAACGTAAATCTGTGTAAGTAGAAAACATTTTGACATGTTCGGCAATCTGCATGGCCAGTTCCCTTGTTGGGGCCAGGATGAGCGCACGTGCTGAATCGCCTTGCGCATACTTTAACTGCATTAAAATCGGCAACACATAAGCTGCTGTTTTACCGGTACCGGTTTGGGCAATACCAAAAATATCCTGTCCGGACAATACAGGTGCAATTGCTTTTTCCTGTATGGGCGTAGCCTCGGTAAACCCGGCATCAGCTACAGCATTTAAGATCTGTCGGTTAAGGTTGAATTCCTCGAATTTCTTGGCCATTTTGCAAAAATAGGCAAAATTTATTTAGTGCGGCCTGCCCCGGCTTTGATTACTTTTACGCTAAATGGAATATTTGGATAAGTTTTTTCTAATTTTGAGCGCATGAATACCATTCTGATAAAAGGGGCCTCTGTAGTAAACGAAGGCCGGATTATGATAGCCGATGTATTAATTAAGGACGGGTTTATTGAAAAAATAGCTCCGGATATTGCTTTTACTGCCGATCAGGAGATCAACGCCGAAGGCCTGCATCTTTTTCCGGGGATGATTGACGACCAGGTGCATTTCCGCGAACCAGGCCTTACCCATAAAGCCGATATTTTTTCGGAAAGCATGGCGGCTGTTGCCGGCGGCATTACCTCCTTTATGGAAATGCCAAATACGGTACCCAATACCTTAACACAGGAGCTGTTAGCCGATAAATATGCCATTGCCTCAGAAATGTCGCTGGCCAATTACTCCTTTTTCATGGGTGCTTCCAACGATAACCTGGACGAAGTATTGAAAACAGATCCTAAAAATGTTTGCGGCATTAAGGTCTTTATGGGTTCATCTACGGGTAATATGCTCGTAGACAATGAAAAGGTATTGGAGAATATCTTTAAACATGCGCCCATGCTGGTGGCTACGCATTGCGAAGATGAACAGACCATACGGCATAACCTTGCTGCTTATAAAGAAAAATACGGAGACAACATTACCATAGAGATGCACCCGCTGATCCGCAGTGCGGAGGCTTGTTACACCTCCTCCTCCCTGGCGGTGGAACTGGCAAAAAGATACCAGACCCGACTGCACATCCTGCACATTTCTACCGCGCGTGAGGTAGCCCTTTTTGACAACATCACCCCACTTAAGGACAAAAAAATAACTGCAGAAGCCTGCGTTCACCACCTCTGGTTTGACGACCACGATTATGCGGTGAAAGGAAACTGGATTAAATGGAACCCGGCCGTAAAAACGCCCGCAGATAAAGCAGGGATCTTACAGGGGGTGCTGGATGGCCATATCGACATCATTGCCACCGACCATGCCCCGCATACCATAGCTGAAAAAGAACAGCCCTATTTACAGGCCCCCTCGGGCGGCCCTCTGGTGCAGCATGCCCTGCCGGCCCTATTCGAAATGTACCACCAGGGCAAAATATCATTGGTACAGATTGCCGAAAAAACGGCGCACAATGTGGCGGTATGTTTCAACATCGACAAAAGGGGCTTTATCAGGGAAGGATACTGGGCCGACCTGGTGCTGGTAAACCTGAACGATCCTTTTACCGTAACGAAAATCAACGTGCTGTACAAATGCGGCTGGTCACCTTTTGAAGGTCAAACTTTCCAGGCCGAAATCACCCATACTTTTGTATCCGGTAACCTGGCCTATCAGCAAGGAAAGTTTACCACACAGGAGACAGGAAAACGCCTGGTATTTAACCGCTGATGAACCCTATACATAAACCCCTGCTCAGGCGGCTTTTGCTATTGCTCGGCTCATCGGCATTGGTTTATGTTTTCGGATTTTTTCCCCGGCTGGCAGAGGCTGTGTATTCCGAAGGCTTTTATCGCCTCAGTTCAGTGGTACAGCGTTTCATCAGCAGTTTAGTTCCCTTTGCCCTGGGCGATTTCCTATACCTGCTGCTGATCCTTTATGTAATCCTGGCCTTGTACCGCTTTTATAAAAAGATTGCACAAAAACGTTTAAAACAGAACGACAGGTTCCATATTCCCATACAGGTATTGAATTTCCTCCTCCTGCTTTACCTGCTTTTTAAAATTTTATGGGGGTTAAATTACTCCCGCATCCCTATTGCCCGGCAATTGGGCATCAGCAATGAAAAATACGACACCAAAGAACTGGCATTACTTGGCAGGTATTTTATTGCGCAGTTAAACCAGCTCCAACACCTCAAAAGAGGCACTTATACTACAGCCCAGCTGGAAACTGAAGCCAAACTGGCCTACGATAAAATGCGCAGGAAAAACCCTTTTTTCCATTACCCTTCTCCGGCAGTTAAGCCGGTATTGAACAGTTGGGTAGTTACCAAAATAGGCATAGAAGGTTACTACAACCCGCTTTCGGGCGAAGCGAATATCAACATGCGCCTACCGGAAACTTCCCTGCCTTTTGTAACCTGTCACGAAATCGCCCATCAGTTGGGTGTAGCCAGGGAAGATGAAGCCAATCTGGTCGGTTACCTGGTGGCCATCAACAGTGAAAACCCCGACTTCAGGTATTCCGCAGCGTACAATATGCTCAAAAGCATCCTCTTTGAGATCAGGATCAAATCACCGGAAGATTATGAACAGCTTTATAAAACCCTGAATCCGGTAACGCTGAAAGACATTCAGAACGACAGGGATTTCTGGCAAAAATACAACAGTGACATGTACCTGTACTTTGGCCTGGCCTTCGACCGGTTCTTAAAGCTCAACAACCAGCCAAAAGGAACCGACAGTTACCAGGATATCGTACTGTGGCTCTATAACCTGCACAAAACAGCCCTGCATAAAATGCAGCAGCCCTAAAACATTGCAACAATCCAACAAAAAAGCCCCGAAACAATTGCTAAATTTGCCGGACTATGGCAAAGATATCCATTAACCTGGCAACAGGTTCATTGCAAAAAGAAGAAATCATTGTGGGCATTGACCTCGGGACCACCAATAGCCTGGTTGCCTTTATCAATCCGGATAAAAATCCTGTGGTGATCAATGACACTGGTAAGGGATTACTGGTTCCTTCAGTGGTACATTTTAACCAGCAGGGCGATGCGCTTGTTGGCAATGAGGCCAAAGCATTTCTGATCAGTGACCCCGAAAACACCATATTCTCCGTAAAACGCCTGTTGGGCCGTTCTTATAAAGATGTAGCCAGCCATCAGGATACTTTTTCCTATAAGATTATCGATGATGAGAACGATTCCCTGGTGAAGATCAAAGCAGCAGATAAATTTTACACACCCATTGAATTATCCGCTGAAATATTAAAAGAATTGAAGGCCCGGGCAGAACATGCCCTGAAAACCCCGGTAAACAGGGCAGTAATTACTGTGCCTGCCTATTTTAACGACAGTCAGCGCCAGGCTACCCGCGATGCCGGCCGCTTGGCAGGACTGGATGTTTTAAGGATCGTAAACGAGCCAACTGCAGCCAGTCTGGCCTATGGGCTGGGGCTTGACCCCACACAGCAAAAAACAATTGCCGTATACGATTTAGGCGGCGGAACTTTTGACGTCTCTATCCTCTCCATACAAAATGGCATCTTTGAAGTACTGTCCACCAATGGCAATACCTTTTTAGGCGGTGACGATTTTGACCGGGCCATAGTACACTACTGGATAGAAAAAAACAAACTTGATGCCACTGAGCTGAGCGCCAATGCCGGGTTGATGCAAAGCTTAAGGTTACAGGCAGAAGCGGCTAAAAAAGCTTTAACCACACAAAACCTGTATAATGAAAAGTTGGGTGAAATCTGGTGCAGCATTGACAAACAAACCTTTGAGCAGCTGATTGCCACTAAAGTTACAGAAACCATCACCTCCTGTAAACAGGCATTGAGCGATGCCAAATTAACCGTGGATGAAATTGATGAAGTGGTATTGGTTGGCGGTTCTACCCGTACCCCTTATGTTAAACAACAGGTAGCCGGCTTTTTTAACCGGCAGCCGCATGACCAGATCAACCCGGATGAAGTAGTTGCCCTTGGGGCAGCCATACAAGCCGACATACTTGCAGGTAACCGCTCTGACATTCTCCTGCTGGATGTAACCCCGCTCTCCCTGGGTATAGAAACCATGGGCGGTTTAATGGACGTGATCATTCCAAGAAATGCAAAAGTGCCCACCAAGGCAGGCAGGCAATACACCACATCCCTTGACGGGCAGGTGAACATGAAGATCTCTGTTTTCCAGGGCGAACGCGATCTGGTACAGGAAAACCGGAAACTGGCCGAATTTGACCTGAAAGGCATACCGGCCATGCCGGCTGGCTTACCTAAAGTAGACATCAATTTCCTGCTCAACGCCGATGGTATCCTGACTGTACAGGCCGTAGAACTACGTTCAGGGGTAAAACAGGAAATAGACATCAAGCCAAGTTACGGACTGACAGACGATACTGTAGAGAAAATGCTGACAGACAGCATTGCCCATGCTGAAAGTGATGTGGCCAAACGCATGCTGATCGAAGCCCGCAGCGAAGGAGAGCAATTGGTATATACTGCCGAGCGTTTTATTGAAAAACACGCTGCTTACCTGACAGAAGTAGAAATCAAGGATACCAAAACCCATATCGAAGCCTTAAAAGCAGCTTTGAACACTGGCCAAAAAGATGAGATCCTTAAAAAGGCAGATGAACTGAATGAATTTACACGCCCTTTTGCAGAACGGGTGATGGATATAGCCGTTTCTTCGGCAATGAAGGGAAAAAGTATCGAATAAATAACCAGCGAATACCACATTGTACATAGGTTTACAATAATGAAACATCCATTTCTTATTGCAGGCCTGTTTGCAGTTGTGACGCTGTGCAGCTCCTGGGGCTTTTACGCACATATGCGCATCAACCGGCTGGCGGTTTTTACACTTCCGGCGGATATCAATCCTTTTTACAAAGCCCACATCAAATACCTGAGCGATCATGCCGTAGACCCCGATAAGCGGAGGTATGCAGATACAGCCGAAGCCGCCCGACATTACCTGGACGTGGAATTGTATGCAAACCATATCGACAGCATCCCCCGCAAATGGGAGGACGCAGTTAAACGCTATGGCCTGGCTAAACTGGGCCAGGATGGCATTTTACCCTGGCAGATCCAGAAAAGCTATTACCAGCTGGTCAATGCCTTTAAGGACAGGGATTCACTCAGAATACTTATTTATTCTGCCTATTTAGGCCATTACCTTGCTGATGCACATGTGCCCCTGCATACCACGCAAAACCACAATGGTCAGCTGAGCAATCAGCTGGGTATACATGCTTTCTGGGAAAGCCGTTTGCCGGAACTCTTTGAAAAAAAATACAATTATGTAGTGGGGCAGGCAGTTTACATCGAAAATCCCCTAAAAGAAGCCTGGAAAATCATTACGCACAGCCATCAGCTGGTAGATACGGTACTGCTTGCAGAAGCAAAGCTGAATGCACGTTTTCCCGGGCATCTTAAATACGGCTTTTCAGAAAGAAATAACCAGGTCAGCAGGCAATACTCGCTGGCTTATTCCAAAGCATTTCACGAGATGCTGAACCATATGGTAGAGCAGCAAATGCGTTCGGCCATTCTGAGTACAGGCTCTTACTGGTATTCGGCATGGATTGATGCAGGACAGCCGGTATTGAAAAACCTGGTTAACAGCAAAACCCGAAATCCAGCCCGGCAAACCATCGAAAAGGCTTACCGGAAAGGTAGAATTATAGGCCGGGAAAATTAACGGATGTTTTCTTCCTCTGTTAGACTTTCTTCAACAAGCGGTAAAGCTTTTTTCTTGAACCTGGATTTAACTGCCGCAAATACGGCCGGGAAAAAGGTAACTACGGCAATCAGTACAATGACAATGTCAAAATTCTTTTTAACCACAGGGATCTGTCCTAATAAATAGCCAGCCAGCAGCAAGCTTGCGATCCAGGCTACCCCACCTATTACATTAAACAAGGTGAACCTGCCAAAAGGCATTTTAGCAATTCCGGCCACAAAAGGTGCTATAGTTCTGAAAATTGGCAGAAAACGGCTGAATATAATGGCTTTACCACCATGCTTTTCAAAAAACTCATGCGATTGGTTGTAATACTCGAGTTTAAGGATCTTATTGTTTTCCTTGAATACCTTGACCCCAAAAAAACCGCCCAGTTTATAATTTAAAGAGTTGCCCAGTATGGCAGCAACAATCAGCAATAACATCATTACCCAGACGCTCAATCCGGTATTTCCTCCCGCAATGAGCGCACCCATAGCAAACAGCAGGGAATCGCCCGGTAAAAATGGAGTAACCACGAAGCCTGTTTCGGCAAAAATAATGAGAAAAAGAATGGCATAAGTCCAGTTCTGGTAATCTCTGATGATCTCTTCCAGGTGCTTATCAATGTGCAGCAGGAAGTCTACTAAAAAGGTGAAAAATTCCAAGTCTCGTAAATTAAGCCCAAAAATAAAAATATCATGGCAATAACCATGATATTTTTAAGAATAGAATTGTCATAATTGCTTATAACAGGTTTATAAAAATTAGTTTTGCAGGATAACGTGGCCTCTCAGTTCAGTGGCAGAGCTTCCATCGATCCAGATGGTATAATTCTTACCGGCCTGAAGTGTACCATCAACAACAGGGGCAGTGATCACACCAGCAGCTGATAAGGTAAATTTAGTTCCTGCATCAACCTGAATATAATTCGAAGCAGTTTCATAACCAACAGATGGGATCAGATTGCTACCACCAGTAAGGGCCACCGCAATATTGGCCTTTAAAAAACTGTTGATGTTGATAAACCTGACTTTGGCTTTCCCTGAAGCAGTGGTCATATCATCTCCTAATACAGCTAAAACTTTGGTTCCATCGCCATTAATGTAATAAATGGCGGTCAGGTTAGACCCGATCTGTACATTTCCCTGTGCACTGGCATTTGCCGTAGTAGCACCAGCATCAGCAGATGCAAACGTACTTATCCCTGAAGTGAAAACAAGGTAATCTGAATTGCTGCCGTAAGCTACAGCGCTTGTTGTTAACTTAGCATTATTTACATATAATTCCTGCGCCGCAGATCCCTCTACAGCATTCACATGTTTCACCCTTGCTTCTCCTACCGGTTCAGGTACAGGGTCATTTTTTTTACAGGAAGCCAATAAAATCGTTAAACTCGCGCCAGCTATCACAAAGGCTACCCAGGCCTTCGATGATAATAAAAATTTTCTCTTCATATCTATATTTTTAAAAAATCGGTCAAAAACAAAATGGCTCGGTCAAAAACCAAGCCATTTATGTTTGTTTTGTTTATAAAATTAATTGTAATTGTTTAACATAACCGGCATCACCAACATCAGTACGTCTTCGTTCTCATCATTGGTCTGCGGAATCAGCAAGCCTGCCCTGTTTGGCGTAGAGAGTTCTAAAGTCACTTCCTCACCACTTAAGTTGCTCAGCATCTCTATTAAGAACTTGGCATTAAAGCCAATTTCCAGATCTTCACCCTCGTATTGACAGCTCAGGCGCTCATGTGCTTCGTTGGCAAAATCAAGGTCTTCTGAAGAGATATTCAGTTCGCTGCCATTGATCTTTAGCCTTACCTGGTGTGTGGTTTTGTTGGCAAAAATAACCACCCTGCGTAGGGTATTCAAGAATAGTGCCCGGTCGATCACCAGTTTATTAGGGTTATTGGCCGGAATAACAGCTTCATAATCAGGATAACGCTCATCAATTAAACGGCAAACCAGGTTAATGTTCTCAAATTTAAAGAAGGCACTGGTTGCATTGTAATCAACGGAAACATTGATATCGGTAGAAGGCAAGGCAGCTTTCAACAGGGTCAATGCTTTTTTAGGCAAAATAAAAGAAGAGCTTTTGTCTGCCTTGCTGTCCATACGTCTGTACCGCACCAGCTTGTGCGCGTCGGTAGCCACAAAAGTAATGTGCTCTTCAGACAACTGGCAAAAAACTCCGGTCATAGCCGGGCGAAGCTCATCGTTACTGACTGCAAAAATGGTCTTGGTAATGGCCTCGGTTAACACTGAAGCCGGCAGGTTTACAGATGAAGCATTTTCTACAACAGGGATTTTAGGAAAATCATCACCATTTTCTCCGCTTAATTTGTATTTACCATCGCCCGCACTGATCTCGATAGAAAAAGTACTGTCGTCAATGTTAAAAGAAATGGGCTGATCAGGCAGCGTTTTCAAGGTGTCCAGTAATATTCTGGCTGGTACCGCAACTTTCCCTCCTTCTTTGGATTCAACAGGCAAAGAAGTGGTCATGCTGGTTTGCAGATCGGTAGCAGATATCGTTAAATTTCCATCTTTAATCTCAAACAGGAAATTTTCCAGTATAGGCAAAACAGTGCTGCTGCTTGATGCACCGTTAACTGTTTGCAAATGTTTTAAAAGCGTTGATGTGGATACAATAAATCTCATAGTTATGATCTAGTCAGTTCTCAAAAATATAAAAATTACCTTGCATACTTGTGCTTACGGTAATAATGTTGAAAAATTGCGAATGATATTAACAATAATAAAGGCCCTGCCACATTGATCAGCTGCCATTGCAACTTTTCGGTACGCAAACGGGTCTTATCCAATAACCTGATTTTAACCTCTTTATTGCGCAGGGTGATCAGATTTTCAGCATTAGTCAAATAATCAGCAATATTTAATAACAATGCCTTATTTCCATAATTCCTTTCGGAATACCTGTCAAAACCCAATGGAAAAGCCGAACCATCACTTGTACTCACCTGGTTTTTAAAAACATCCCCGTCGCCAATCACGATCATTTTGCTGGCTTTACCAGCCAGGGCTGATGGATAAGGTTCCGTAATTCCTGCAGGTATTGCCCGGTTTAAAAATACAGAAGGAAAACTCCCCTCGAGCAATACTCCAACGGCTTTCGGAACACTGGCATAATCCCTTGGATCAGGCTGTTCGGCCACCATTTGCAGGGAAAGTAGTTTAGGCGTATTGAAAACCTTATTGAAAGGAGAAGTATGCAAAATCGCTGTTTTGCGGATGCCTTTCACACCAATGGTATCCACTGTACTGACAAATTCACTTTTAACTCCGTCTATGTTTTTTACAATGGCACTGGCCGTATCTGGCATCAGCAATGGATAATATACCCAGGGGGCCAATTGGATCTGACCTTGCCCGCCCCCCATAGCCAAAGGGATTTCCACGCAGTTGGCATCCGCAACCAGGTTATAATTTACCCTTGCCCCATATATAAACAGCATATCATCCAGGTTCAGCCTGCGATTAAAGGCCAGCTGCTCGCCAGAACCTTTTAAACTGTCCAGATCAGCCCCTACCTGATCTATACACCAGACCACCCGGCCACCGTTCCTGACAAAATAATTGAGCTTGTATTTCTGGGCTTCCGTAAATTCTTGCTGTGGCTTGGCAATAATCAACATTTTCAGTTTATCGAGGCCTCTTCTGTCCATCAGGTCCAGGTTTACCCTACCCACCTCATAACTATCAGAAAGGCTTTTGATTGCATCATGGAGCTGCAGATCGGACAATTCCCCATTGCCTTCTGTAAAGCCTATTCTCGGATGCTCCCCCTTCAGTACCTGCTGTATGGCAGAAGTGAATACATACTCCAGGTTCTGTATGGAATTGTTGATGCTTTCTTCATAACTGCCGGCAGCGTTAAAGTTTTGCAGCAATTTCACTGGAAACTGTTTGTCCCCGCTGCTCACCATGGCCATCGGAAAAATGATTTTCTGGGCAAAGCCATTGTCATTTTTGATGTTCAGATTGGTTGGCTCAATGCCCACCTGGTACAGGTTATGGATGGCCGTATCCTGTTCTGCCGCCGATAAACCGGCAATCGGATCCGCAAATACGATTGTAATATCTGTTCCGGCATAGGCGCGGTAATCGGTCAGGAGGTCTTTGGTTGCGCGCTGCAGTCTTTTAAAAGCAGCAGGGAGCTCACCATCCAGAAAGACCGTAATGATGACCGGTTTTTTCGTGTTTTTTAAAATTGATCTCGTTTTTTGGTTTAACGTAAAACGCTGTTCCTTCGTAAAATCTATACGGGTATACGCATATTGTGAGATCATATTGACCAGCAGGAGCAATAGTAAAAAACCGATGGCACCCAACCAGGTCTTTTTATGCTTTACCATTTCCGTCCTCCTATCACTATTTTTGCAGCACCCAAAAACAACAGTACAAAACTGATGAAATAGACCAGGTCCCGGGTATCGAGAACTCCCCTGCTCATAGACTGGTAATGTTGGTTTACACTTAATACCAGAAATACACCTTCCAGATAGCTTAAAGTGAACAGCTGGCTCAGGGCATCAAAACCATTGCAGGCAATAAAACACAGAAATGCGGCCAGGGCAAAGGCAATAACCTGGTTTTTGGTGATGGAAGAAGCAAAAATGCCAATGCTGGTAAATGCAGCCCCCAGTAACAATAAGCCAATGTACGAACCGGTCACAGCCCCGGTATCAAGGTTTCCCTTGGGCATTCCAAGGGCCGATACTGAAAAACAATAGATCAGTGTTGGGATCAGGGCAAAAAGAAGCAATACCAGGCAGGCAAAATATTTGGCCAGGATAATCTCCCAGTCTGTTATTGGCCGGGTAGCCAGTAAAATATAAGTACCTTCTCTTCTTTCTTCTGCAAAGGAACGCATCGTGAGCGCAGGGATTAAGAACAGGAATAAGAATGGCGCCAGGCTAAAAAAACCCGTCAGTTCCGCGTAACCGTACTCCAAAATGGAAGTGTCCGGAAAAAACCATAACAGCAGCCCCGAAACCAGCAGGAATATGCCAATGGTGATATAGGCCATCAGCGAATTTAATAAGCTAAATAATTCCCGTTTAAAAACTGCGTACATGACTCCGGATTAATGAGGCCGAAGTTAACGAAATATAGATAAATGCACCAATATTAATTCCTTCAAAACTATTTTACCGATTGTTTTAACCGGATATAATCTTTCCTCATACGCTCCAGTTGTTTGCGGTAATTTTTATCCAAAGCTAAATTCTCCCGTTCCTTCGGATCGGCTTTGATGCTGTACAATTCTTCGTATCCATGCTCAATGAATTTCATGTATTTAAAGTCTTTGGTTACAACACCCTCCACATTAGGTATTCGTGGACTTTTATTAAACGTATGTTCGTAAAAAAATTCAGACCGGTAAGGTGTTTTACCTGCTATGGCCTCCAACAGGCTTTTACCCTGCACACCTGCCGGTATACGACCGGAGGCCAGTGAAATGATCGTTGGCGCAATATCAATGTTCAGCACCATCTGCTGGTTCTTTTTACCGGTTTGCGCAGCAGGCATCCTTGGATCATAATAAATTAAAGGGATCCGGACAGACTCTTCATGGCCATACCATTTACCTTCCAGACCATGTTCTGCCTGATAAAACCCATTATCGCCCATAAAAATGACCACCGTATTTTTGTCGATACCAAGATTTTTTAGCTGCAGCATCATTTTCCCTATCACATCGTCCACACCTGAAACCAGCCGGTAATAATTTTTAACATTTTCCTGGTATTTTTCAGTTGTATCAAACAGGTCGTGCCAGCGTTTGCGGGCTTCATTCTGTTCCGTCCTGAAAAAATCCGGGAAACTGTCCCAATACCTGGCATCGGCCGTTTCGGGCACCGGCACACTAACATTCCTATACATGTTCTTAAACCGTTCTTGCACCACATAAGTTGCCGGCTTGCCGTCTAGTTCATGAGGGGCCTTAAAACTTACAGAGAGACAAAACGGCTCCTTATCTGCAAATTTATTCAGAAAGATTTCAACATCGTGCCCAACACTGTCTGTATGATGTACAGGCCTGCCTTCCGCATTTTTCAGCATATAAGGTGGTTGTCCACTCCTGTTGCAAGACCAATAATCAAAACTTTCAGCTGGCGGATGATCGCCTACACCATATTTACCCACAAAACCCAGCCGATAACCTGCATCTTTTAAGACCATGGGATAGCTATCCTTCAGCTGAGCCTGGCTCAGGTCAGTTTTAAAATCGTTTATCTTATGTCTCGACTCATATTGCCCTGTTAATATACTGGCACGACTTACACAACAAATTGAAGTGGTTACGTAGGCATTGTTAAACAGGATACCCTCTCCGGCCAGTTTGTCGAGATTTGGTGTTTTGATAATTTTATTTCCGGCAGCACCAAGTGCGTCCCAGCGATGGTCGTCGGTAAGGATGAAAATAATATTTGGCAGTTGTAACGGAGGATGTATGGCTTTTCCACTAAAAAATAAAAAAAATACAATTGCTGCGATGGATGCTCTGTTTATCATTAACCTAAGTTAATAGCTTTAACCTTAAAAACCACCATATATTTTGGTGCGGCAGGTTAAAAATTATAACCGGCCCTCAGGCCAAGAAAAGATAAGGTCCCGGTGCTTCTGGACCAATTTTCGTAACGTAATCCAACATCAACTGTTCCGGTTTTGGATACCGGAAATTCTGTACCCAAGCTGGGGGCATAGCTAAAGGAAGTACCTGAACCGTACCCATTGGCTGTTGAAATAGATACACCAAATTCTCCGGCGCCATAAACATGCGGGACAATAAAATACCTTGCCCCAGCTTTTATGGGTACAAAACCCTGTTTATATTTGATATTGGAAAATACAGCAGGCCCATGGAACCTGAGATATCCTACGCTACCAGTAATGTTTAAGTTTTTGGCAACAGGTTTCTGATATAGCAGTGATACCCCAATGCCATAATCGGCAACATCTTTAAAATCTCCTGCCGGGAAAGCAGCCTCTAAGCCCAAACCAATTTTCGATTCGTTGCCGTTTGTTTGAGCCAGGCTATAATTCCATGTAAAAAAGCAGGCAATGGCCATTGATAATATTTTCTTCACAAATGATCTTTTTTGAATGATGCAATATTATAAAATATAGCCAGCATAACAAAGTCCATATATATTCCGCATCCATGTTTTCAATTAAAACAATGGATATTTATAAATCATAGAGAAATGACAGGAAATAATTAATAAGAATTTTTTAATTAACATTGATATGCAAATAATTCAATAATTACATCTGTAAAGAACTAACTAATTTTCTTTTGATCAATGACACAAAAATTCATTACAATTGCCGGTTGTAAACTGGCCTATCTTGAAAAAAACAGCACAGTTCAAAATACCATCTTTTTTATCCATGGAAATTCACTTTCTTCCCGTTCCTGGAAAGCACAATTAATTAGTAAGGAATTACAGGATTACCGGTTAATCGCCATAGACTTACCTGCACACGGTGATTCTGAAGCTTCGCCAGATCCTGCCAAAGATTACAGTATACCGGGTTTGGGTGCAATTATCGCCGCTGCCGTAAAAGCCTTAACCGCGGACCGTGCATACATTTTGGTTGCTTTGTCGCTGGGAACGAATATAATGGCTGAATCTCTTGCCTTCGGTCTCCATCCTGCCGGAATTGTACTTGCCGGAAGCTGCCTTATCGGAGAAAAACATACACTCGATAGTTTTGTTTATCCTGATACAAATGTTGCCGTAGTTTTTACAGAACAAGCTCCGCAAAACGAAGTCAGGCTATATGCCTCCCAGGTTATGAGCAACAGTGATGCATTGGTAGTGGAAGAATTTGTGACAGATTATTATCAGGTGAAGTTGCTCTTCAGATCATCATTGAGCGGCAGTATCCAGGAACAAAAATACAACGATCAGATTGCATTGATCCATGCGGTTGACAAACCCGCATTGGTTATTTTTGGAAAAGACGAACAGGTTATCAATCCTGATTATTTAGATGATGCACCGTTTAAGCTATGGCAAAACACCGTTTTTAAGATTCCCAGTGCCAGCCACCTGGTACAGTCGGATCGTCCGGAAGAATTCAATAAATTGCTGGCTGATTATGTAGCAGCGGCTTTTGTTTAATTTCCTGTAACAGGAAGATTTTATATCACCCCGGTTTTAATGGCAAAACCCACCAATGCAATTGCATTAGGTGTATTGGTCTTATCCTGCATATGTCTGCGGTGATTAACTATAGTATATTCGCTGACAAATAATTTGTCTGCGATCATTTTACTGCTCAAACCATCAGCCATCCACAACAACACCTCTTTTTCCCGCTTAGAAAACAATTTGTCTTCCTCATTTAAATAGTAAGCCTTTTTATAAATGGTTTCGCAACTGCTTAATCCACTGACATCAATTTTATCTATGGTCTGAAAAACAGTACTTTTACTATTGTAATGGGTTACATTGATCAGAATCCCCATGCTAAATATGGGATTGCCCATTTCATCAGACAAAAAGGAATTGCGCTGCAGGTAATGCTCCTCTTCACCTTTCCTGTTTTTAACTGCAGTGTTATAAGAAAACACATAATCCTTATGTGTTGCCGCCGGTATGCTTTTCAAAAAATCCAGTCTATCCGGAAAAATCTCCTGGTTAAACAGCCTTAAATGATCACGCTGTTGTATCTGTAAGGTATGGTTAACTCCTTCGTTTAAAAAACACCCGGATTCATACCCTGCAAAGTTCTCGGACATGTTGACATACAAGCCCGTTCTGTAATTTAACAAATAAATAAAAGGGATACTGTGCTGAAAAAAGGAATGCGCAAAACTATTGGCATGTATAAATTTATCGAAATCAGTCAGATACAACTGTTCGGATTCGCATAGCTTACCATGCATGGTGTCCAGATAATCCAGCCAGGTTGGCCTCCCTTTAGGTTTCATACGGGTATAATTTAATGTACAGTTAAAAAACCAGGGATTGACAACCTAAATATACAAATTTCAATTAAAAAATGACAACAAATAACTATATATCGATCGGTTAAGTAAACTTAATTTTAATTAAATTTTCTTTTCAGATGAAAACAACCTCAATTCTAAAAACTTCAGGCATCTTGATGATGTCCTGGACTGCATCACTTATCCTGATTTCATTATCAGCATTAAATGCACAAACAGACAGTACAAAAAACGATGATGCAAAGGCACCTTATAGAAAGAATATAATAAAGATAAATCTTGGGGCAGCACTGGCATTGAAAAGCTATAATTTCAGTTATGAGCGTTTGCTGAGCCGGAAAATTAGTTTTGTTGGCGGATACAATACCATGTCTGAAAATAAGGTATCTGAACTGCCACTGATGAAAAAGGTAATTGATCAGGCATTCGACGAGGATGATGAGGTCAAAAATGATCTTGACCGGATCAAGGTTGCTAACACTGCCTATAACGGAGAATTTCGCTTTTACCTGGGTAGACAACCAGGAGCAAGAGGGGCTTATTTCGCCATATATGGCAGGTACGTAGATACAAAAATTAATTATCAGTACCAATTTGAAGGCAATACCAAAACCTATGATATCCCGATAAAAGGCAACTTTAAAGGGTTTGCAGGAGGTATTTTAATGGGGACACAGTATATCATCTCCAGGAGGGTGGTTATTGATGTCTATTTTGGAGGCCACTATGGAAAAACAAAAGGTGATGCAGACGGACTGGTTGACCTGAGCAGCATGAGCGCACAGGAAAAAAGCGAGTTAAAAGATGATCTGGAATCAATTGCTACAATAAATGACAAGCAATACCTAACCGCAACAGTAAGCAATGATGGTGTACATGGCAAAGTAAATGGACCGTTAATTGGGCTTAGGGCTGGGTTCAGTTTGGGAATAGCTTTTTAAAATGAACAAAAAAAACCGGCTTTATAAGAACAAAAAAAGGCCCTCCTGGAATGATCCAGAAGGGCCTTTTAATTAAATGCGTTGTGGTTACAAGCCGAAGTTATAAGCTAATCTTAAGCCAATGAAACCACTGGTTGAAGAATCAGCTGACCAAGCTTCATAACGTGCGCCCAGCTCGATTGAACCTTTGTCAGCTACAGGAAAGTCAACACCGATACCTGGAGTATAAACAAATGCTGTTGAACCTCCGTCTTCAGTAGAAAATGCTGCACCAAGTTCGCCCGCTGCGAAGAAATTTTCTCCAAAGTAATATCTTGCACCAGCTTTAACCGGAATATATCCAGCATTTCCGCCTTTAATGGTTACCCCACCAAAGTCAATATCCTTAAATTTAAAACTTGTATAACCGGCACTACCAGTTACCAATAAATTTGCTGCAACAGGGTGTTGATACTGTAATGAACCGCCAAAACCGAAATCTGCTGCATCACCAAAATCTCCCATTGGGAAAGCGAATTCAGCGCCTACACTTAATTTAGGGGCTTTAGTTTGTGCATTAACACTAGAAAATGCAAATAAACCTGCAACTGCTGTTAGAAGTAATAATTTTTTCATGTTTTTACTATTTAATTTTTAATTTGATTTATCCCTTTGATGCAAATACGCTGCCAATCGTTACAGAAACTTATAAACATTTTAACACTTTTTTGTAAAAAAAGAGGATTTCAATAGCAAAAACCAACAAAATCAATGAGTTGACCTTTTTTATCAGGAAGTCAGTTTTTTAAAAATTTCCTCGAGGGAAGCCAGTTCATGTTTCTTTTTTAACTCAGCAATAGCGGCATTGGCTACAATACAGCCTTTATGGATAATGATGACATCGTCGCAAACGGCTTCTACCTCCTGCATGATATGTGTAGAAAGGATCACGGTTTTATCTTTGCCCAGGCTTTTGATCAGTTCCCTGATTTCGCTAAGCTGATTGGGGTCGAGGCCTGAAGTTGGTTCGTCCAGGATCAGTACTTCAGGGTCGTGAATGATGGCCTGGGCCAGCCCTACCCGCTGCTTGTATCCTTTGGACAACATGGCGATCTTTTTATGCTGTTCGGCAGTTAAACCTACCTTTTTAATGATTTCATTTACTTTTAAAACTGCATTTTTTAATTGGTAGGTATTGGCCACAAACAACAGAAATTCCTTTACATACATATCCAGGTACAAAGGGGTGTTTTCCGGCAGATAGCCCATGATGCGTTTCAGTTCGATGCCCTGGGTCTGGGTATCATATCCGCATAAACTGGCCGTTCCCGAAGTAGGTATCATATATCCTGTCAACATGCGCATGGTAGTTGATTTCCCTGCTCCGTTTGGCCCTAAAAAGCCCAGTATCCTTCCGGGTTTGGCTTCAAAGCTGATTCCATCAACTGCTTTTTGCTTATCGAAATGCTTGGCCAATGCCGTTACTTTAATGCTCAATTTCTTTATTTATTTAATATTGCTTAACGCTGAATAGTAAAGCGCAAATTAAGTAAACGGCAGCAAACATCCATACCTTAAAATTGTTTAGCTAAAAACACCATCCCATTTATGTATAGATCTTTTGTTTTTCACCGCTACAACTATGGTATGCTGGTTTTGCTTGCTACATTGCTTTCCTGCAGATCCGGCTCTGTTAACCTGTTCAAACCGGCTTCTCCCCATCAGGCCTACCGTCAAAAACTCATCAACGCGGGGCTGGACCGGAGTGCTATGGGCAGTTCCTGGATCAGCAATGCAGATGAAAGTTTGAAGAAATCATTAAACATCAGCATTCCTTATAAAGAAACCGGATACTTTGCCGCGGAAAGAATTCCTGTTTCAGTTTATCGGTTTACCGCTAGCAGGGGGCAAAAACTCAAAATTAACCTGGTAAAAAAACCGGATAATAATTTTGTGATCTACACAGATGTCTGGGAGATACCCGAAAACGGCCGTCAGAAGTTGATTGCCTGGGCAGATACCACCGGACAGCCCCTGGAACTGGATATCAAATCAAGCGGCATCTACCTGGTCCGCCTGCAACCGGAGCTGTTGAGCAGCGGCCAGTATACTTTGGAAATCAGCAGCGGGCCGTCTTTGGGGTTTCCGGTAAAATACTCTGGAAAGGCATCTGTTCAAAGCTATTTTGGTGATGGCCGGGACGCCGGCAGCAGAAAGCATGAAGGAATAGATATATTTGCGGCCTTTCGCACACCGGTCGTTGCAGCAGCAGCAGGGACAGTGCAACGCGTTAATGAAAACAACCTTGGCGGAAAGGTGGTATGGCTCCGACCCATCGGAAAAGATTACACTTTATACTACGCACATCTGGATGAACAACTGGCTATTGAGGGCCAGCAGGTGCTGCCGGGTGATACGCTGGGTTTAATGGGGAATACCGGCAATGCCCACAGCACGCCACCACACCTGCATTTTGGAATCTATACATCGGATGGCGCAATTGACCCATACCCTTTCGTTAATACCGCTATCAGGCCGCTCCCCGCAATAACTGCTTCTATAAATTATCTTAATGACACGGTGCGAAGTATAGGTAAAACCTC
This sequence comes from Pedobacter heparinus, assembly GCF_032678725.1. Classification (GTDB taxonomy): domain Bacteria; phylum Bacteroidota; class Bacteroidia; order Sphingobacteriales; family Sphingobacteriaceae; genus Pedobacter; species Pedobacter heparinus_A. Next base: position 37,494 of record NZ_JAVTSC010000013.1, on the reverse strand, counting down.
CGTTTTCGCAGGGCCTGAAAGTAATTCATCAGAATCGGCAATAGTAAAAGCCGGCACCATAATACAGGTGACTGCGGTTAACAGCAGTTGGTATACCGTGCAATTGCCCAATGGGTATACTGGCTTTATACCTGGCAAACAAATTTCCAGCCTGGCCAGTCCGCTGCGCAAACTGAAAATAACAAGTCCTGCGCAAAATGTTTACGACAGACCAGACAGCCTTGCAGCGATTAAAACTGCACTTTCAATGGGCAAAATGGTTGATATATTAGGCCATTTTGAAAATTACCTGCTGATTGCCGATGGGGATAAACAAACTGGCTGGATAAAGGAGTTGAATTTAAGCCGTTAACTTATATCTTTGCATCATTATGGCAAAGAATACTAACGACGAGCAATTTAAAAATGTAATATCACATGCTAAGGAATATGGTTTTGTATTTCAAAGCAGCGAAATATATGATGGACTGAGTGCTGTATACGATTACGGGCAGTTGGGTGCTGAACTGAAAAACAACCTGAAAACTTATTGGTGGAAATCCATGGTCCAGATGCATGAAAACATTGTGGGCATCGATTCTGCTATATTTATGCATCCTAAGGTATGGAAAGCCAGTGGCCATGTGGATGGCTTTAATGATCCGATGATCGATAATAAAGATTCTAAAAAACGTTATCGTGCTGATCAGTTATTGGAAGACAAAATAGCCCGTTACGAAAAAGACGGCAAAACAGAGAAAGCGGCGAAGTTGCAGGTGGATATGGACGAGGCACTGAAAGCAGAAGATCTGCAGACATTGAAAACGCTGATAGAACAGCATGAGATTGCCTGTCCTGTTAGTGGTACAAAAAACTGGACAGAGGTACGCCAGTTTAACCTGATGTTCAGTACCCAGTTTGGAGCCATGGCTGAGGGTTCTGAAGCCGTTTACCTGCGTCCGGAAACGGCACAGGGTATTTTCGTCAACTTTCTGAATGTACAAAAATCTGGACGGATGAAAATTCCCTTCGGGATTGCACAGATTGGTAAAGCTTTTAGAAATGAGGTGATTGCCCGTCAGTTCATCATGCGCATGCGCGAGTTTGAACAGATGGAGATGCAGTTCTTTGTGCGTCCGGGTGAAGACCAGAAATGGTTTGCTTACTGGAAAGAAGCACGCCTGAAATGGCACAAGGCCCTGGGTACCCCGGCCGAAAAATACCGTTACCATGACCATGTGAAACTGGCACATTATGCCAATGCTGCTACGGATATAGAGTTTGAGTTCCCGTTTGGATTCAAAGAGGTAGAGGGCATCCATAGCCGCACGGATTTCGATCTTTCCCAGCACCAGGAATACTCTGGCAAGAAAATGCAGTATTTTGACAATGATCTGGATGAAACTGGTAAACCTTATGGCAACTATGTTCCGTATGTGATTGAGACTTCCATAGGTTTGGACCGCATGTTCCTTTTGACGATGATCAATGCATTTGAAGAGGAAGACCTGAGTACTGCCGATAAACAGGACAGCAGGACTTTGTTGCGTTTACATCCTTGCCTGGCTCCTTATAAAGTGGCCATTTTTCCGCTGACGAAAAAAGATGGCTTGCCTGAAAAAGCACAAACCATAATGGATAACATGAAACTGGATTTCAACTGCATTTATGAAGAAAAAGATGCGATTGGCAAGCGTTACCGCCGCCAGGATGCAATTGGTACGCCATTTTGTGTGACGATAGATCATCAGACCTTAGAGGACGATACGGTTACCATCCGCCACCGGGATACGATGGAGCAGCAACGCATTGAGATCAAACACCTTGATGAAATTATTGCGAGTAAAACGAGCTGGAAGAATTTGCTTCGTAAAGAGTAAAAATAACCGTTCTCGTCGAAGACTGGAAAAAGTTGCGCTGAAGAAGCGCAAATTATTCCTATGTCTTCTCTGAGAAGGTAATTTTTCTGTCAAGCCGGGTGCAGAGGGGGATTGATTAAGCAGGGATGCAAAATGCAGTGGATCTTGATTACAGATATGGAACAAAAGTAAACATCCATTTATCAGGATTTTTCCAGTCGGCTCCTTTAAATGAGCCAATGGGCAGTTTAACGATCACCTTGTTCCATCCCTTTTTTAGCAGGATCTTTGTAGGCTCACGGTACTCATACCCTTCATCAGTTAAAGGCTCCTCCATATCACCTTTTAATCCTGCCTGTTTCCAGACTGGGGCTGGAATCAGCTGGCCATTCACAAATACCTGACTGTTCCGGTTATCCCAGGTTCCGGCCTTAGGCGAATCTGAGGAGTAAGAACGGGAAAGGTTATTGAAACCGATCCAGAAATCCTGTTGTTGATCCTTATCGCTCCAAATGCGGGTTGTGGCATACCAGGTGGTATTTTCCTCAGGACTGTCCAGCAAACCTTTCACCAGGGGTGTCCACCAATGCCTTAAAATTAGCGTTCCGCCAAGCGCATTTAAATTACCAGGCTCCTTTTGTATATTAAAATTTTGATTTTCCGGTGCAAAAACTTTGGTTAACACGCCCCCGTTTTTGAAAGGTCCGTAAAGCTTCCATTGCAAATCTGATTGCTTTACATAAGGGAAGGGCAGTCTGGCAAAGTATAAAGCTTTGTGCTGGAGCAGCCTGTTTTCGAATTCCGCAAATGACTTTGCTGCTTTGGTATCCGGTGCACCAATGTTTGCGAGCCAGCCCGCTGTACCTCCACCCTTCCAGCTTCTTTCAGCAAAAGCCAGCATCGCGGGATAAACAGGGTTCTGTAACAATACATCTTCGGGTTGATTCACCCTTCTGTCGGGCCAGGTACAAATAATGCCACCCAATGCGGCGTCATTGCCTATATCCAGATTACAGATCTTTCTGTTAAAGATGCTGGCCACACTTTCCAAAGGATCCATATGGTTTAAATAAAGATGCCTGGAATCGATATATTTGATATTTTTATTGCTGCTTATTTTAGTAGCGCCCTCCATCCACAACTGCCGGACGGTACTTTCTGTAAAATTACCTCCCGGTTCCCATCCGATTACCTGTTTCCCTAAACTTTCTATCAGACTGGTTACCTCCGGCAAAAAGTTCTTATTGGTGATTTTGACTTCATCGGCCCCGATATGCAGATAAGGCACATCATAAGTGCTGCAAAATTCCCTGATGATATTTTTTACGATGGCCAGTCCGCTATCGCTTTGCATGTCTGTTTTCATGGCCCTTTTAAAAGCTGCACTATGCCCGGGCATATCTATTTCAGGTACCAGGGTGATGTGCCTGTCTTTGCAGTAACTGATCAGTTCTTTCAGATCTGCTTCTGTATAAAACCTGCCTTTGTTGCGCAGCATGGTTTCCGGACTGGTCAACTGAGGATATAATTTACTTTCCAGACGCCATGCAATGTCTTCGGTAAAATGAAAATGAAAAACATTCAGTTTGTATCTGGACATGACATCAATCTGTTGTTTTAACAAGTGCATTGGCATGAAGTTCCGGCCGGCATCAATCATATAGCCTCTCCAGGCAAAAGCAGGCCAATCGGTAATTTGGCAGGCATTTACATGATGGCTTTTACCTGCCAACAGCTTTAAGGTTTCTATCCCGTAATGTATACCTATATCACACTGCGCGGTTAAAGTTATCTTCTTTGTAGTTACCCCTAAATCATAAGCCTCATTTGAATTTACGGCTGCCTTTATTTTACCCAATTGCAATACGATAGCATCAGCTCCCCTGTAGTTCTTTACAGGCACATTAAACCCTAAATTTTTCAGGTACAATTGTAACCACAGTGCTTCCTTAGCTAAGCTTTTATCTTCAACAACAATTGCCTTACAGTTTTTAAGGTTAAACTGTCCGGTATTAAACTGCAGTTCTTGTGGCAAAGGGATGATATTGTTGTATCCCTTTGAAGGCAATTGCGCTTTTACCACAACAGTATAAAGCAAGAAAAGGACAAGCAGTTTTTTAATCATCATCTTTGCTTATTGAGCTGTATCGGCAGCAGATTGCTGTAAATATTCATTTAACAAAGTCATACAATACCACTCCTGTCTGGGTAAATGAAAAGGCCCTTTAAATAAATTGCCTTTTGCACGTTGTGCGAGACTTCCATCTTTGTGCAGGTAGCCGAACCACTCTCCGTTTGCCGCGTCGTGAAAATGCTGATAAGCATACTCGTGTACCAGTTTGTGCCATTGTGCATACTTCTCCTCTCCTGTTATGGTATAAGCCAGTAGCGTTGCGATAATGACTTCATTATGCGGCCACCAGAATTTCATATCCTGCCAGTATTCCTGCACAGGCTTGTTGTACACATCCCGGAAATATAAAATCCCGCCATGCTCTTTATCCCAGCCGCGTTCCCACATGTAATCCAGCATTTTGCAGCCGAGTTTAATTAACCTGGGATCATCGTTCCTGTATTTTGCTTCGTGAAGGATAAACCAGGCCCCTTCAATGGCATGTCCGGGGTTTAAGGTACGGCCATCGATGTGGTCAATGATACTCCCATCGGGAGCAACCTGTTCCATTACACACCTGATATCATCCTTTACAAAATAGGTTTCAATTTCATTGATCCATTTATCGATCCATTCATCACAACGCGGATCACCTATTGTTTCCCGGAGTTGCTGTGCCGTATTCATCATGATCATGGGCACCCCAATCCCTTTAGCGGGCCTGGTACCGGTATATTTAGGAGGTAATAATCCCGGATTGGTGGAATATTCAATACATTTGCCAAAGAGGTAACGGGCTTGTTTAGCCGCAGCCTCATCCCCGCTGGCTTTGGCATATGCTGCATTGGCAATTACCGCAAAGGTTTCTGAAAAATAATAGCGGCGCTTACGGATGGGTTGACCATCACGGGTAACATGGAAAAACATCTGCCCGTCGGTATCAAAACAATATTTATTTAAAAAATCTATGCCTGATCTGGCGCCGTCCAGCCATTCTTGTTTTTTTTCAACAGTGTTGTATAAAGTTGACAAGAGCCAGGCCGCACGGCCTTGTATCCAGACCGCCTTGTCGTCATCTATCAGGCTTCCATCCTGGTCACGCATGAGTAAATACCCTCCATATTCCTTATCTATAGATCTTGGGAACCAAAATGGGACGGTATCATTTAATAACTGATTGCTGTAATAGGCCTTAAGTTGTTCTAAATCTTGTGATGTATAGCTCATTTTAATTTTTTATGGTAAGGAAATGGAAAATGTCGAAGCGGGCAGTCCAGCTTTATTAACCAGATTGGCACGGGTAAAGGGCTGCCAGGCATACCATACTTTTTTTATTTGCTGCCCTTTGGGGATGCTTAATAAAACCTGGTTATTCACAATTGTAGCGTTTACTGGTTTTAAACGTTTTCCTTTTGCGGTAAGCAGTTCAAAACCCTTCAATGACATTTGATCCCTGGTAAAGAGCTTGTCGTTTTCTTTAAAACTAATGACAATCTCATTGTGCTTTAGTGTTGCTGTTGACACCATAGGGCCGTTAGCCTTTACCGCTTGATGGTAAGTATCTTTTAATGCCAATAAGGCAAGGCGTTCGCCAACTTCTTTTTTCCGCTTCGGATGAACGTCCAGGGAATCTCCAAGGTCCAGACTTACCGCCATACCTGTATTTGGAATGTTTAACTGAAGCCTGCGCTGTGCATCCCTGAATTCCGGCCACAATGGCCTGTCGAGACTGGACAACTGCACGTAATAAAAAGGGAAATCATCAGCCCATTGTTTTCTCCAGCTATTTACCAGTACCGGGAAAGTCTTTTCATATTGCGCTGCATCCTGTGCGTTGCTCTCGCCCTGGTACCAGATTACTCCCTTTATCGGAAAGGCTGTGAGTGCAGCAATTCCTGCCTGGTAATTGTAACCGGGTTCGAAAGGATGGTGCTGGTCAGGGCTCCTGGCATGCTTTAAATTAACATCGGTACGGTCCCTTACCCAATCCTGAAGCATGGCTGATGTGCGCCAGCCGGTTAATATACCTGAAACTTGCGGATCTTGCAGCAGCACAGCCCCGTCTATCCAGGATTCTATGGGCGAGCCGCCTACAGCCATCTGGATCAATCCAACCGGAACCTGTGTTTCTGCAGTTATGTTTTTACCAAAATAATAAGCTACAGCGGAAAATGTTTTTGCTGTATGGCTGTTGACAGGCAACCATTCCCCTTCAAAATAGTCAAAATTGTTAACCCTGGCCAGTGTTAATGAATCCCATCCCTGATTGTTGGTTTCTGCGGCGTTTTTAAATTTCATGATCCGGAGCAGGGGGTTCTCTTTCAGCTGCGCCAGTTCTGCCATACCGGTTGCAGACTGGTTTAATGGAAATTCCATGTTAGACTGTCCGGAACATAACCAGACATCACCAATCAGGATGTCTTTTAAAATGATATCAGATTGCCTGGATTGTACCTGGAGCTGGTATGGCCCACCATGAGGCATTTTTGGAAAAACCAAAGCCCATTTTCCTTCCGGATTGGCTGTAGTGTGCAGTGTTATCTGGTTAAAAGTTGCTTCAACAGCAGCATTTGCGTTCGCCCTTCCGTAAATGGTTACAGGCTTATCCCTTTGCAGTACCATATGATCTGTAAATACAGCTGCAAGTTTTACAGATTGGGCAAATGTAAACTGTTGTACAAATACCAACAAAAAAATAAGGACAACCCTTTTAAACATGGCTTATAACAAATTTACTTGATGATATCTTTAACCGGAATTTTAACAAACAGCAAACTCCTGACGCCTTCATATAGCAAGCCCAGGGTTTGGTCATCTATTTTAGTAAGTGCGGAATAGCCGTATGATTTACGTTCGTCAAGGTATAATAGATTTAAAGGTTGCCAGGTTTCTCCTAAATCCAGACTAGCTTTAATGGTAGTATGTGCCCTGGGTGGCGTTGAAATATTCAAATTGCTGAAAAACAGGACATCCTTTGATACACCCTTAAATTTTACATTGGCCTTTATTAAACTGGCCATACAAACCGGGTCGGCTAAGGCGCTATAGGACGTTACATGTTCCATCCAGCTTTGTCCCATATCTTTTGTGGTGGCTACGCTCCTGAACTTACCCCTGTTGTCTCTCATGTTCAGCATTAAAGTTCCTGGAGTTGTTTCTACAAGCTGGGCCTCTGTGGTATTTGATTTTGCACCAACAGCGCCTCTCCAGCTTTTACCATGGTCATCGCTATAGATTAAAGTGGAATGCGGCATTTTTGCGGCATCCCAGTATTGGGCCGGGAAAACAATTTTCCCGTCTGTCATGGCTATTCCATTGCCCGGACCAGGGAAAAACAAGCGCCATTCCGGATTTTTAACCTGGTTGGTGATGCTGTAGGGTTTGGTCCAGGTTAGTCCGTCATCCTTACTGCTGCTAACCAGGAACTGCCCGGTTTCTTCAGGACTTAAACCAGGCCCTGAGCCTGCAATAGACCGGTTCCCTTTACTCCATAGAGCTGAAACCCATATGGTTTTAGTGACAGGGTCAAATAAAATCGAAGGATCACCGGAACCACTGTTATCTGCCGGTCCACCCATATCCATAATATTTCTCATGGCATCCCAGGTTTTACCTCCGTCGGTACTTCTACTCATTCCGACATCAATATTGCCCGGGAGATCTCTGTCATTGTCATAACGGATATCGTAAACGGAAATTAAAGTTCCTTTGTCTGTGGTGACCATACCCGGGATGCGGTAAGTATGTACATTTTCGTCATTGGGCTTGCGCAGTGCAATGCCCAGGTATCTTGAACTGACCTGGTTTTGCGCGACTTTATAGATCAGGCCTGATGCGTCGGTCAATTGATCAGCTTTGATTCGCAGCTGATGATCAATATCAGCATTGTCTTTTAAAGTTACACTTAGCCATAAGCTGTGTTTTCCTGGTGTTAAAGTCGTGCCAAGCGTAATGCTAAACTGATTTGCTGAGGGTATTGTACTCCCCAGCAATTTATTTTTTGAAAGTTCCTGCTGATCGTCTCCCTGGTAAAGTTCCAGCTTTGCGATATCTTGTAATCCTGTTGTTTCTATATTGCCTTTAAATTGCCGGAATGCTATCGCCTCGCTGCCTGGTGGGATATCAATTGCCAGACGCAGATACGGATTAACTTCCATTCTTTTAAAGATAGGATTAACGGTTGGTTCGGCAGTAATGCTTATGCCGCCAGTGCCTCGGGCTTTGTAAATTTTATCTGAGCAGGCTAACGCAGCTGCTATAAAGATGAACAGGATAAAATGGTTAAATATTTTTCTGTTATTCATTTTCTTTAAATTAATGTGTTGAACCGGCATCGACAAAGTCATTCACTTTGGGACGCAGGAAATAAAGCTGGATAATTAAGGCAACCAGGACAATGCCCGCCAGCATGGCAAAATCTTTTCCAAGGTGGCCTGCATCAGATGATTTTCCGAGCAGATTGGTAATATAGGCCCCGGAAAACACACCGGTCATGTTCATCAGTCCATAAGCCGTAGCCCTGTACTTTGCAGAAACAAACTGACACAGGATGGGCATATTGTTGGCATCGAACATACCAAAGCCTACACCAAAACATACGGCAGCACCTACCACATGTAAAAGCGAATGTCCAAAACCCAGCAACAGCAGGGATGGAATGGTTAGGGCCAGGCCTATTGCACTAGTGTAAATCCGCCCCTTGATGTTTTTCTGGACCCATTTGTCTGATAAAATACCTCCGGTGATCACTCCTAAAAAAGAAGATGCGGCTATGGTAATGGTAGAAAGGGGGCCGGCGGTAGCCATGGGGATCTTTAAATTTTCTGCAAATAAGGTAGGCAACCAGTTTTTTGCCGCCCATCCCGGCAAGCTGGGTACCGCGAAATAAAGCAGGATGATCCAGAAAGATATATTGGTAAACAATAAGCCCAATCCCTTAAGTACAGAAGGCTTTACCACAAAGCTATCAGTATTTAAGCGATCTTGATCCGATCCCTTTTTTTCGCGGAGAAAAACGATCAGTACCAGGGCATAAACAACACCTACAATACCAAAAGAATGAAAGGTAGCCTGCCAGGAAAACTGATCGGCAATAGTGGCGCCGAAACCGCCCAGGGCCTGTCCCATATACAATCCGGTCATGTGGACACCAATGGCGAGCGACCTGGTTTTTGGGGAGTGAAAATCGGCAATTAAAGACAGACCAGCCGGAATATACAAGGCCTCGCTTACGCCCATTAAAGCCCGCAGCCAGTAGAGCTGGTTAAAAGTGGTGGCATAGCCCATCAGGTAGGTGACTACCGACCATACAAACAAACTGCCCACAATGAGCCATTTCCGGTTAAACTTATCGGCGATGATGCCCGAAACAGGGCTCATGAAACCGTAGATCCACAAAAAGATGGCCATCAGGTATCCAAAATTGGTAGCCGATTGCAATTCTGCAATGTCTATCTGCATTGCAGGTTTCATGGTAGACAGCATTTGCCGGTCCATGTAATTCAGCAAGGCTACCCCCCAAAGTAATCCTACAACAACCCAGGCATATCTTTTAGTATTCATCATCTCTTTTTCTTTCTAATAAAATTACTCAATTCTGCCTGATCTGATAGCGGATGTACGAACACCAGGTTTTACTTCTCCGCTGGAAAGGATAATCTTCCCATCCCAGAGGGTTGCAGTGGTGGTTACCTGTGCTGCAAAAGGCAGGTCGCCAATTTTAGTCCAGGTGTTTTCCAGTGTATGGTACAACAGCATCCCTCTGTAAAAACCCTTGTGATGGGTGCTCAGTTTGTTCTTCGCCTTAATCAGTCTGGATTTTTCTTCCGCCGTTCTGGTCTGGGAAATTTGCAGAATATATTGTTCTATTTGATGGAATACCTTCCCGTTATCACCACCTGTGATTAAAATGAAATGATCAGCTATGGCAACACCTGCTCCTGCAGAGAAATTGGTCGTATTTTTTCCATCGTTTATCGCTGCACAGGATTTCCAGGACTTTTTGTCCAGGTTGTAGAAAAAAGTACTGTTCCGCAGCTCGCTGATGCCTGATGCAGTTTTTGATCTTCCACCAATTACATAAATACCGGCATTTTGTGCCACGACAACGGCGTTGGCCAAAGGAACAGGTAGTTTAGGTAAAGCCAGCCATTTGGGATGCTGATCGTCCAGGTCCAGGCTAAAAAAAGAAGCCGAAGATTCCTGTTTGCTGTCTCCTCCGACTGCATATACCACATTTCCTATACTCGTTAAGGCAATATTGGTAAGTGCAACCGGCAGGTCCGGCAATTGCTTTATCAGCACTTGGTTCATAACTACATCCCAATTTAAAAGATAGGCTTTGTTAGACAATCCCTTATCATTTTCTCCGCCGGCATAAACAATTCCGGCAGGAGTTGAAGTATTGCCACAGTAGGCAATCGGCTCCGTTAAATGGGCCACATTATTCTTGTTCCAAACAAAGTTCTTTCCGGCGCGCTGGAGTACATGGATCTCGTTCGAATATTGCTTTTTCCCACCATCCCATGGCTTTTTATCCGGAAAATTTGCCCCTCCTGCCACAATCAACACCTGATTATTAACGGCATTAACTGCTCCTGCAAAACCTAAAGAAGGTTTCCCATTCACATCCTCCAGCCGGGCGATCTCGGCCCACTCCACACGGGTAACTTCAGTTCTTTGCGCAAAAACAGGGTTTGTAATTAACATGATATAAAAGAATAGGAAAGGTCTGTACATTTTATTTATTGTGAAGTGCTGACGCCAGCGGCGATCGACTTAAAGTTATGAAAACCCAGGGCTTCCACGTCTTTTTTAAACAATTCAAACTGTGATACATTCATATTTTTTACCGGCAGTCTGAATTCGCCACAATCCAGGTTGACCAGTTTCATGTATCCCTTGCCTACAGAGATACCGCCATATTTACCTAAAAGCCGGATCATATCTATTGCTTTTTGCTGCAGTGCACGCGCTTCTGGAAGATTGTTTTTGTGAAAAGCATCAATCATCTCGTAATAAAGTGGTGCAGCATAATTGAAGGTGCTGCCTACTGCACCTTTTGCTCCCAATACCAATGCAGAGAGCATATTTTCGTCACGCCCCCAAAGCATATCATATTTACCGTCTTTAAAGCTCATGCAGCTTTGAAAATCCATAAAATCTTCATGCGTATATTTAATACCTGCAAAATTCATAATTTTATCATCAACAGCTTTCAGCAGGTCATACATGGCATAGTTGCCACCTGTTAAAACCGGAATGTGATAATAGTAAAAAGGCATATGAGGTACTACTGCAGCGACCTCGGCGCAAGCATACGCCAGTACCTCTGCATTGGCCGGCTTAAAGTAAAAAGGAGAGGTAAAAGATACCGCATATAAGCCAATCTCGCTGGCATACAGGGCAAGGTCTTTACAATCGGCAATACTTGTACCCCCCAGTAACATCATTACTTTAAAGTCCTGATCTTCCGATGTACATTCTGCCCATTTCGCAGCTACTTTCTTCTTTTCTGCATTAGTCATGGATACGCCTTCGCCGGTAGAACCACAGATGAAGGCGCCTGTAACGCGGTTTGATTTTAAAAACTGGTAGTAAGCTGGTATTAAGGATGTATTTAATTCCCCATTTTCATCCATCGGTGTAAATGGTGCGGCAATTAAGCCTTCTAGTTTTTGTATTGTCATGTTGTGTATATAATTACTGGTAAAATCCAGTTTGGAATTTTAATCAGCAGCAGTTTTTCACCGCCACTGATTAATCAAAAAATAGTTAGAATTGCGGATAGCCGTCTGTTTGCGTCAAAGCCCGGTTATTGGTCAATGTAGTCCTGTCAACCGGCCAAAGCAATTTATAGGCTTCTGAAGAAGGAAGTGCAGTATTTGCGTATACGAAACTGTCCCCCATTCTTCTCAGGTCGTTCCAACGCTTACCTTCGCCAATAAACTCAAACAAACGTTCCCTCAAAATTGCAGCTTTAATGTTTCCGTCACCCGCCTGGTTTGGAAATCCCTGCAGGGCTAAACTGTAATTGACACCATAGGCTCTTGCCCTTACGTCATTAATCTCAGCAGCCGGACTTTCTCCTAAAATTTCTTTTGCTTCTGCCAGCAGAAGCAATAAATCCGCATAACGATAGATGGGATAATCATTAGTATACCTTCTAACTCCTGCATCCTGCTGTCCCTGATATTTTTTCAGAAAACAGCCTGCAATTTTATAGGTACCCGGGCTTGGAAGCGAATATGCAGCTTGTATCGAAGCATCCCTTCGGGTATCTTTTTCATTAAATTTTCGGTAGGTGGCAATTTTTACCGGCGCACGTAACAGTCCTCCGTAGTTTTCAGAAACCACATTAAATTTCCTGTTTGCTAAGGAATCATAAAAGTTAGCAATTAAACCTGTCTGTGGCGTAAACGAACTCGGAATAAAAGACATTTCCGCTTCGTTGAGCTGATACCGGCAAGCCATAATCATTTCCTTATTACCTTTCGTTGTACCAAAAACATCGGCATAGGGCGTGTTTAAAGGATTGGAGGATGTGGTAACCAAACCCAATGCAGGAACATTGGTTTTGATATCGTTCAATGCGGTTTTGGCAATATTTGCATCGGCAGCGCCCCCTGTGCGGTGAGCAGTCCATAAATAAACTTCTGCCTTCAGCATTAAAGTTGCTGATTTTGACCAATAGGCTTTATTTCTCCTTATCGAATAATCCGTACCAAAATTTTCAACTGATTTGTCAATATCGTCTTTTACAAATTTAATCACTTCATCTGCTGATGAAGATGCTTTGGCCAGGTTAAACAAGTCCAGATTTCCAGCATCAATAAAATCTGACTGTATTACTGTTTTACCCCAGCTTTCATAGAGCTGAAAATAATAGTAAGCACGCATGCCATAAGCAATGCCCAGATAGTATTTTTTGGTAGCCTCCGGCACAACGCTTCCTGTATTAAGTTTATTGATCAAAAGGTTAAGCTGATTGATATTTGTATAAAATGTTCCATAAGTACTTACTCCGGGAATATCCAGGTTTAAAGTATGCAGCCACATCCTTTCCAGCCCTTGTGAAGCTTCTCCTGTAAAGGAACCAGTTGTACCAGGGTCATTGCCATAGATATCCGAGCGCAGCTCCCCCAGGAATATAAAGTTTCCGTTATGACTACGAAACCGGCTGTGTATACCAGACACGAACGCATCATACTGATCCGTATTTTTCCAGTAACTGTCATCGCTAAGGGTACTGATAGGCGTTAGCGCCAGATCTTTTTTGCAGGAACCCATGGCTACTGCAAGCAATAGTGACATTGCTATAAAGTTTTTATAATTCTTTTTCATGATTCTTTAGCCTTTGTTTTGTTAAAATGAAACCTCGAGACCGAATACAAATGTTCTTGGAGTTGGATATGCTCCGAGATATACACCAGTAATATTGTTATTGGCATCCGTTGGGGCCTCCGGAGATGGGCCACTAAACTTGCTCAGGTAAAGCAAATTGCTTCCGGTAGCATATACCCTTGTATTTGAAAGGATCTTGCTCTTCGCTATCAGGTTTTTGGGTAAAGTGTAGGAAAGGGTAATTTCCCTTAAAGCCAGGTAATCTCCTTTTTCATAGAACCTTGAATTGTTACCATTAACAACCGTTGCAGCATTGTTTGCCCTGGTGTAATTTTGTTTTGAACCTACAACCTGATCGGCAAAATATACTTTTGGAATATCTGTATCAGGGTTTTGAGGTGTCCAGGATTGTTTCATTAATTCGATATAGTTAAATGTTCCCTGGTAGTTACCCATGGTTCTTGCTACCAAATCATTATAAATGGTATGTCCTGTTGCAAATTCAAACCTCGTATACAGAGAAATCCCTTTATAAGATGCATTTGCATTAAAGCCTCCTGTCCATTTAGGAACCATACTACCCAGGTAAACCTGATCTCTGGAATCAATGATGTTATCGCCGTTTACATCTTGCCAGTTCACATCTCCGGGGGTAATCCGTCCACCACTTCCGATTGGTAGATTTGGACCTGTAATGTTGGCGATTAAATCGGTCCTATTACCGGCAACTCTCGATACTTCATCGGCATCTCTGAAAATAGATACTTGTCTAAATCCATAAATATCACCCAGAGGTTTACCTTCCTGAATACCTCCAACCCAGACGACTTGACCCGTAGCCGGATCAAATACCTGAAGGCCACCCTGTCTGTTATTTTCATTGCCATTAAATGGAAGTTTGAGCACTTTACTCTTTACAAAACTGGCATTGGCTCCCAGGTTAAGGGTAAATCCCCCGGCAGTGTTTAGCACCCGGGCATTCACAGCCATTTCATAACCTCTGTTTTGTAAGGTACCAAGATTTGTTTTTAATGGCGGATAGCCAATGTAGGCAGGTAAATCAAGATTTGTTAACAGGTCTGAGGTTTTACGGCTGTAGTAATCAAACAATACCGTGATCCGATCATTTAATAAACCCATATCCAGACCCAGATCAATGGTTGCACTTTTTTCCCACCTTAAATCCTCATTGGGAAGTTGGGCGTGGTTGAATCCACCAACTCCGTCGTAATTTGCCGGCGAGCTGTAAACTCCCTGAACATCATACCTGCCTAAACCAGCAATATTTCCGTTTACACCATAACTTATTCTCGGTTTTAACGTTGATATGTAATTTTTTAAACCTGATTTTTGAAAAAACTCTTCCCTATGCACATTCCATCCTGCAGAAACACCCGGGAAATAACCCCATTGGTTTCCCTGGGGTAAACTGGAAACACCATCCGCCCTAAAAACTGCCGTAAATAAATATCTCTGCTCATAATCGTAGGCCAGCCTGCTCAATACAGAATTGATGCGGAATTGAGACCTGTCACTATAATTAGCTCTATTACCAGCAACGGTTACTGGAAAAACAGTAGAAGCATTTATAGTCGGGATTTCATCTGTTGGTGCATTCTGACCATACAGTTGCGCATTTAACATTTTGTTCGTAAACGTTTCGGCGCCCACCATAGCATTCAAATTGTGTTTCCCAAATTCTTTATTGTAGTTCAGGATACCATTAAATTGAGTTTGAAACTCCCTTCTCCTAAGATTAATGGCATCCCTGGTACTACTGCTAATGGTTTGGGGATTCGCAAAAATATTGGTATACAATTGCGTAGATTTTTGAAAAGACTGGTCCAACCTGTCAAAAAGATAAGCATTCCCTGTACCCTTGAAATAGAGTCCGGGAATAATATCCCATTTAACGGATCCATTTACGACCACTTTATTAACCTCATTCGTTCTGTCTAACCTGCCCAGCCAATACAAAGGATTACCGTCATTTGTACCATTTCCAGGATTAGGCTGTGTTTTTGCTTCATCAAGCCAGGGGTTGAAAGTAGGCCAGATGGCCAGACTTCTGTATATGGAATTTACTTCAGATCCGATTACTCCAATCTGGGATGAAGTAGAAAGGGTTACCCCACCAGCTACTTCTACACTTGGCTTTACTTTATAAGAACCGTTGATGTCGCCGGTATAGCGTTTATATTTAGAGCCGACAATCACCCCATCCTCGTTATAAGCATCAAAAGCGGCAAAATATTTTCCTTTTTCGTTTCCTCCACTCGCATTAATGTAATGGTCTTTGGTATATGTATTTCTGAACACTACATCTTCCACCTCACCCCCGTGATCTTTAAACATGATTTGTCCTCCGTAAGGATCATCTAAAATGTCCCAGCCCACGGGAAGCTGAGTAGTTCCAGAAATGTATGATCTGATGTCAAAGCTAGCCAGATCAGCCGCCCCAGTTAACAAGCCCAGCCCTCTGGAACTGTTTACCTGGGCAAGTGTCCTTGCGGCATTGAGGTAGCCTAAACGCGTGTAGTAGATATAATCTTTTGCCCCCATGTATTGATAACCTTCCCGTCTTTGATTGTACCCGCCCGTAAACTTGTAAGAAATCTGGGCAATCCCCGCCTTACCGGTTTTTGTGGTAATTAAAATTACCCCGTTATTTGCCCTTGCACCATAAATAGCTGTGGCAGAAGCATCTTTTAATACTTCGATGGATTCGATATTCTCGGAAGAAATATCATTATAATCACGAATTACCCCATCAACGATAACAAGTGGTCCTCCAGGACTGTTGATACTCGCTCCTCCCCGCAAGGTAATTGCAGGCCCTGCTCCTGGCTGCCCGCTTCTGGTTGACACCTGTACACCAGGGATTGACCCTTGTAAGGCGGTACCAAGATTGGCTCTTGGTGCATTGGCAAGCACTTCCTTATCTAATTTGGCAATAGAACTGGTGACGTTACGTCGATTTTGTGTGCCATAACCTATTACAACTACTTCATCAAGATTAGCAGCTGAGGATCTTAGCACTACCTTTAAATTCGTGTTGTTTCCTATTTTGACCTCCTGTGTTAAATAACCTACATAGGTAAAAACAAGCACATCATTTGCGCTAACATCTAAACTGAACTTACCGTTGATATCGGTTTGTGTTCCCAATTTGGTTCCTTTCAGCACCACGCTTACGCTGGGAATGGAAAGTCCATCATCTTCGCCGGAAACTGTTCCGGTTACCCTTTTGTTTTGTGCATATGCCCCTGTTGTTAGCAGCGATAATAGCAAAACAATTACTTTAAGATAAAATTGTTTCATATTTTTTATTGGTTAGGTTAAGTATTATGTATAACATAATAAATCTAAGGTACTAACTTTTATTTCTATAATGCAAGAAATTTTTACATTTTTTTTAGCCTATTTACTTATATACCATTATATTTGTTTGTATAAACAATTTCCGACACACAAATATATTATCATACATAATAATGGAAAGCATTACCGAACCATTTCAGCCACTAGATACGAGCTCTCTGGTTGACAAAGTAGAAGCAAACCTGGTACAGCTTCTTCAGGATAGAAAACTTAAAGTAGGAGATGTCATCCCTACCGAATTGGATTTGTCTAAAACATTGGGTGTAAGCAGAACCGTTACCAGGGAGGCCATATTGCGTTTAAGAATGATGGGACTGATAGAAACCAAGAAGAAAAAAGGGTCTGTCATCACCAGTCCTGATATTTTTGGCATCATGAGTAAAACCATGAATCCTCATGTGCTTGATCAGGATACGCTGAAAGGAATATTTGAGATCAGGCTTGCCCTTGAAATTGGAATGGCCGATTTCCTTTTCCAACGGATTACAAAAGAAGATATAGAAGAACTTAAGGAAATTGTAAAAAACGAACCTGATACTTCGCAGAACTATATTTTTCATACTGACCATGAAATCGAATTTCATGGAAAACTTTATGAAATTACTGGCAATGAAACACTAAAGACATTTCAAAAAATGTTGTTACCGGTATTTGACTATGTTCATAACAGCGGCTTACTTAAAAAACAGACACAGATACACAAATTTGTGTCGCATAAAGGTTTGGTGGATATCCTTGAAAATGGTTCTCCGGAACTCTTCAGGAATGCCATGCGAAACCACCTGGAAAACCATTTTGCCAGGTTGTTTGATTAGCACATGGTTAACTAAATCGTCGATAGTCTAATTTTTATATTATAATGATTTAACGATCATGAAGAAAAAAGGGAGTGATATTTAAATACCACTCCCTTTTTCTTTACCAGTCTTTATTTTGTCCCAAAGCAGGGTTCTCCACATTCGCAGCTCTTGGTATTGGTCTCAGATATTTTTTATCAGCCCAAGTCCTATTTACTACCCATTCTAAATTTTTATCGGGGTTTAAGCGATAGGTATTACTCAGTACAATTTTATAATAAGCACCTGAAGGATAAGCAGCATTATTGGTTACCACCAAGTCAGGTTTACTATCCAGGTTCAGGTCCATTTGCTGATCCAGTTGCGGTATATAAATACCCAGCCATGGTTTGGTTAACATTTCACCAAGTTTCCAACGCATGATGTCGTCATAACGAAAATCTTCCATCACCAGCTCAATTCCACGTTCGCGTCTCACCTCAAGAATCCATTTATCAGTGGTCTGGTTTAAATATAAGGCAGCCAGATATGGATCATATGTAGCAGGTGAAGCACCATTTACACCTGCCCTCTGCCTTAACAACCGAATGGTTGCATTCCATACCGTTTCATCCATTTGACCCAGTTCAGCTTTTGCTTCTGCATAATTCAGTAAAACTTCGCCATAGCGGATTACCGAAATGGAGTTGTAGCTGTTGGCACTTCCATCATGCCTATCATTATCTAAACTCCATTTAATGATCTGGTATCCGGTAAGTGTAACAGCAAAATTAGGCGCACTTGGGGTATTGGCAACACCAGATACGGTACGGGTATGGCCGGGAGTTTTGATAGTTTGCTTGAGTCTGTAATCCCTGTTTTGAACTTCATCGCTAAAGATAATCTGGTTATAATTTGCCTGATCGGTAAACCTGCTGCCATCCAGCTTCAAATAGGTATTGATAAACTGTTTAGTTAATGAAGTCCGTACTCCCGCAGATGCAGAATTAAAAATCCAGGTAGCATTGTGCCATCTCGATAAGGCATCGCTAAACACATTGGACAAGATGACTTCCTGGGTTTTAGGTGCCTCACTGATGAACAGGTTCCTGTATTGCGTTTGTACATCTGCAGTGACGTTTACCAGAGAATACTGGTTCTGGTCCATTACAGCCCTGGCAGATGTTGCTGCTTCATTCAATAAAGCTGTTGCACTGCTTTGTAAACCCAATTCAGTATGGTATTTTCTATAGGTTCCTTCAAATAACGCTACCCTGCTTTTAAATGCCAGTGCTACCCATTTGGTAACGGTACTGGAGCTAGGGCTTTTTGTAGCATTGCAATTGGCAGCAGCAAAGGTCAGGTCGGCTAAAATATTATCAATGACGACTTCTCGTTTATCACGTCCTTTGTAGAGGTCCGGATTGGTAGGATCTATCGTTTTATCATACCAGGGAACATCACCAAAAGTTTTCACCATATCAAAATAGAACCATGCACGCCAGAAACGGCCTACACCTTCATAATGATTTTTAACGGCATCGTTTACTTTTGCTTTAGAAAAGTTTTCTAAGAAATAATTGATATTTCTTAAACGTTGCCAAACGGTAATGGACCACCCACCCTGATCGTCAGGAGTAAACGCGCCTGCTAAAAATGTAGTTGAAGCCGTAGTGGCCACATTATCAGCAAAGTTATCCCCAAAGGTGATGTCGTCATTTGCAGGAATATTATTTTGGATAAAGCCATTGCTATACAACTCCAGATCTTTTTCGGTTTTAAAGAAGTTGTCCGCATTGATCTTGTCAAAGGGGTCTTTTTCCAGCACCTTTTTACAAGAACTGGTTACCATTACCGTAATCGATAACAATAATAAATATTTAAATGTCTTCATTTTCGTTATAGAGTTAAGTTAAGACCAAAAGTTATTGTTTTAAGCATAGGATAGCCATAGCCATCACCATCAACGCCGGACTCGGTCCTGAAATCGGCATCCCCGGCTCCGATGACTTCCGGATCAAAGTTTTTATTTACTTTAAATAAATTAGAGAAAGTAAATAGATTTTCTCCTGTGACGTACAACTTAATGACCTGTAAACCGAGTTTTTTACTCACTGTTTGAGGCATACTATAATTAACAGTGATGTTCTTTACCCTTAGATAAGAAATGTCCTGCATAAACCGATCATTGGGCAGTGACATCGGACCTACGGTCCTGTTGGCTAAATAAGCCCGGTATCTTGGCCAGTAAGCATTGGAATTTTGGTTTTCTTCTGTCCAGATATTATCACCGGTATGCTCCTTAAGCAAGAATGCATAAGGACGGTTGTATTGGCCCCAGAAATACCCTGATTCAACTGCCGGATACCAATTGCGCTTACCAACGCCTTGTAAAAATGCACTGATGCCAAAATTGTTCCAGTTTGCATTCAGGTTGATACCATACTGGAAACGCGGAGTAGTATTTCCTATGATTTCGAGGTCACCATGGTTATTTAGGGTTTGATTACCACGATCTATCTTACCATCACCATTGATATCTGCAAATTTCAAATCTCCAGGCATAGAAATACGGGTATTTGACAAGTTAAAGAAGGTTTGATCTACATGACTGTTGATATCAGCCTGGTCTTTAAATAAGCCCAATACTCTGAAACCCCAGATTTCGCCTAACTTTTGTCCTTCATAATAAACTGGCGCAGCTGCTGTACCATTGATCAGCCCCGTTTGGTTATAAAACTTGGTGATGGTCGTTTCATTATCCCAAAGGAGACCTTTAACCCCCCATCTGAATGGTTTACCTCCTACATCAAACGAATCTGACCAACCCAAGGTCAATTCCCATCCCTTAGTTTTCATGTCGGCGTTATTTCCTTTAGGAGAAGCCGAGCCCAAAGCGGCCGGTAGGTTTGGTCCAACAGTATACATATCTGTCGTATATTTCTGGTAGTATTCGAAAACAAATTCCAGTCTGTTATTGAAGGCATTGAAATCCAGCCCTGCATTATAGGTAGTTGATTTTTCCCAGGTAAGGCCGGTAGGAACCAGGTTTGGCACTCCTGTATAACTTTGCTGAGATCCATTGATAACAACCGTGGTTTTTTTGATGTCCAATGTAGAAAGATAAGAATATGGATCTACCAATCCATTACCAAGACTTCCAATGGAGCCCCTCAGTTTAAGCTGGTTGATCCATGTAGCATCTTTCAGGAAATTTTCTTTTGAGATGTTCCAACCCAGTGATGCAGAAGGGAAAAAGCCCCATTGCTGATCAGTTGGGAATTTCGAAGTTCCATCATAACGTCCGCTAAGCTCCAATAAATATTTGCTTTTGTAACTGTAATTGGCACGAAAGAAAGCACCCAGAAAGCCCCACTCATATCCTCCACCAGCAGTGGTATAAAATGTCCCGTCCATTAGCGAGAAGCTAGGCAGCTCAGGATACAATAACCCCCTTCTGTAGGTTTGCTGAGTCTTATAGGTCTTATCCTCCATGTTACCACCCACCATTACTTTCATATAATGGTCGGCACCAATATTAGGAGTGTAGTCTAAAGTCAAGTTCGTAGCGATATAATCCGTATCGTACCTCCAGTTCTCAAGTGAGCTATAAGTATTGCGGGTACCGGTAATAGCCGGACCGTTATTAAACTGGTACATATTTTCTACACGGTCACGATCTGCCCTGGTCATGGCATAAGTAAAATCACCCCTTAATGTCAATACATCAGGAAGTATGCGTACATCTACATTGGTACGGTTTCGAATGGTATTCTCATTATTTAACTGGTAAGAAGTGCCTTCTACAAAACCTGCCCAACCGATATATACAGAAGCTTCCGTCCAGGTCCCATCAGGATTTTTTTCAAGGGTTACCGGATAGGCCTGCTGCTCTACCTGTCTTGGGATCAGCTGCCTGTCGTACATCACCATTGGCTGATGGAACTTTTCTTTGGATACATCCAGGTTATTGCCTATGGTAAGCCACGGTTTTACTTTCAGCTCGCCCTTGGCCCTGATGTTATACTGCCTGAAGTTTTCATTACCTGCATTATAAATCCCATCCTGGTCAAATAACCTCCCCGATAAATAGAAGTTTGCTTTATCATTACCACCTGAAACATTGAGGTTATGCTGTTGCGAGCCATTGTTCTTTTTGTAAATGATTTTATCCCAGTCTGTATTTCCAAAATATTCATACTGACCTGAAGAATTTACTCTTACCCGGTCTAAAGTAGGATCTGCTGCCCTGCGCTGCAATTCTTCATACCAGGCATTGTTAAATCTAAACACATTGTTGATGCCATTCGGATCAACACCAAGTGCACCCCTGTAGGATTTCAAAAAGGCATTTGTCCAGGTTAATCCATCTGTCACCACATCGGGAACTACTGTTCTTGAATTGCTGGACATACTGCCATTATAATTGATCCGTATATCTGACTGGCCAGCTTTTTTTGTGGTAACCAAAATTACCCCAAACGCGCCTCTGGCACCATATACTGCTGCTGAGGATGCATCTTTCAATACGGAAATGGTTTCGATATCTGCCGGATTCACTGCATCCAGACTACCTTCAGCACCATCGATCAACACCAGTGCACTACCACCAGAACCTATACTGTTGGAAACACCACGAATAACCGGAACAGCACCTCTGGAGGGTTTACCATCACCAGGCAACACATTCACACCAGGCATCATACCTTGTAATGATTTTACGGCATTAGGCGTGACACGACCTTCAAGGTCTTTTGCGGATACCGTGCTCACTGCACCTGTAATATTAGCTCTTTTTTGTGAGCCATAACCGACCACTACAACCTCGTCTAATTTAGAAGAGGAAACGGCCAATGTAACTTTTAATGTTGAAGTGTTGCCAACTATAATATTCTGGCTTTCAAAACCAGAATAACTGATGACCAGGGTCTGGCCGGCTTTTGCAGCTATGGAAAAACGTCCGTTACCATCGGCAACTGCACCGATATTGGTGTTTAATACCCGGATTGTCGCACCAGGTAAGGGTTTGTTTTCTGCATCTACCACCTGCCCCGAAATGGTTTGTTGCTGCAATTCAATAATTACAGAACTGCTTTCCATTCGTAAAGACCAATCCGGACTTGCGAAAACATCATTAGGAATTGCAAGTACAAGAATAGCCAGGTACAGCTTGGTCTTTTTGCTTTGAAAGAGTGGTCCGCGGAAAGCGAACGAGTTTTTACATTTAGGAGGCCGGTTAATCCCTGGATTCCAAATGTTTGTCAGTACACTTAACTTCATAATTTTATTTGGTTTATAATGGTTAACTATTTGTTTAATCGTTTAAACATTTATTCAAAAGAAAGCCTTAACTAGGTGCTTATGGCTATGTTGAATGAGCTCATCCGGGCAGGTAATTGAAACTTTCCAGTTCAGCGACCTGATAATTTGGGCATGCGCCATTTTTGGTGGTGATAAATCCAGCAACACAGGAAGCAAAACTTAAACTTTCCACTATAGAAAATCCGCTCAGACGTTTTGCAAGAAAAGCAGCCAGAAATGAATCTCCACTGCCAACTGTATCTTTAACTTCTACAGCAAAAGCAGATTGATGGTAAACTTCATTTTGATGATAGAATACTGAACCTTCCCCCCCTTTTGTTACCAGTATTTCGTCAATCTTAAATTTTGACTGCAGTAATTTAACCCGCTCTTTTTCAGTAAGCGGGCCACTATGATACCAATCAGTGAGCAGAAACAGTTCCTGAGTATTCAGTTTAAGCAGATTTGCCATGCCCAGCAAGGGCTCCATAATGTTCTTGTTATAATGTGGTGCTCTGAGATTGACATCCAAAACACGGTATCGGGAACGATCGATCAGTTGTAATAAAGTATTTCTCGTGACTTCATTCCGGCTGGCTAAACTGCCAAATACGATGGCATCTGACTGCTCCACCAATACATCAAATGATGCATGGTGTTCCATAAAATCCCAGGCTACCGGAAACACAATATCATATTCTGCTTCATGCGTAGCCGTAATGTTAACCTCAACTGTAGAAGTTTTGTTCAACCGGTCAACCTGACAGTACTGCACATCAATTGCTAAACCGGCTAATACATCAATTAAATCCCGTCCGTCCTGATCATCTCCAACCCGGCTGATCAGCGTGCCTTTAATACCCAGTTTATTGAGGTGATAAGCGACATTCATCGGAGCTCCTCCCGGTTTCCTTCCGGATGGAAGGTTATCCCATAAAACTTCTCCGAAGCAAATTACATTAATATCTTTTTTCTGATTATTGTTCATGTTTACAAATGGTGATTTGAGCGTTTAGTATTTATCCAGTGTCTCTATCATCTTTACTATACCGGAAGACCGCAAGCCCCTGATAACGGAAAGATACAATTCGGTGAAACGTGTATAACTGACCAGATTTCCAAAAATATTATCCATTTTAATAAAGGCGAGTTCGTCGGATTCCAAGGATGCTTTTGCGTTCGCGATCAAAGTGGAACGCATTTCATCCTGTACCTCATCAGCATAACCTTCAGTATCCGCCAGTTCCAGGTACCTGCACCAGGAGGCAATCATCAATACGCACTTCCTGATTTCACCTCCATTTTCGAGTTGTTCAAGTAGTGTAGGAATGATAAATTTGGGAATCTTTGCTGAGCTTTCCGAGAAAATACGCGTCAGTTGATCCTGGATATGTGGATTGGCAAATCTTTGCATAAGTATGGTTTTGTATACTTCGATATCAATACCTGGAACCGGATCTAAAACCGGACTTGCTTCCTTATCTAAAAAACCGCGCACAAAATTATAATACAAATCATCTGAAATGGTTTCATTTACAAAACGATAACCATTTAAATAGCCGGTAAAGCCCAGTGAGACATGTCCGCCGTTCACCAATCTGATTTTCATTTTCTCATAGGGATCAACTTCATCTACAAATTGTGCACCGACCTTTTCCCATGCAGGTCTGCCGGCAATAAAATCGTCTGCTATGATCCATTGACAAAAGGGTTCACAAACCACCGGCCATTCGTCAGCGATCGAAAAATTTTCGCTAAGACTTGCTATATCAGCAATTGCTGTTACAGGTGTGATCCTGTCTACCATGCTGTTCGGAAATGAAACATGCTTTTGTACCCAGCCACTGAGTTCGGGCTCGGCCAGCGCGATATAGGCCATGAGCATTTTTTTTAAGACGGCACCATTGTGTTGTATGTTGTCGCATGACTGAAGCGTTAGTACTCCTGTTCCATTTTCTTTCCGCAACTTTAAAGCCTGGGTAAGGTATCCGAAAATGGTTTTTGGCTGTTCAGGATTATAAAGATCCCACTGAATTCCTGCAGTATCAGCCATAAATTCGCCGCTGTCGGGATGGAAATTATACCCTCCTTCTGTAATGGTAAGCGTAATGATCCTGACCCCCGGGTCTGCCATCTTTTTGATCACAGCAGCTGGGTTGAGGGGGGCAAACAGATACTCCACGATAGACCCTATCACCCTTGCATGCTTGCGACCGTCTTGTTCGGTTATCATTAAGGTATATAAACCATCTTGCCTGGCCAGTACATCATATATTTTCTTATCGGTTTCGAGCAGGGCAATCCCGCAAATACCCCAGTCATCAGCCCCATGACTTTGAAGCAGCTCATCCGTATAATAAGCCTGGTGTGCCCTGTGAAATCCTCCTATTCCAACGTGTACAATTCCGGTTTTTACCTTGGAACGGTCATACGTAGGGATTTTTACATTTTCAGGGACTGAAGAAAGATTTAATGCATTTAATTCTATAATATTATCCATATTCATTCCTGTTTATTTATCCTGAAATCTTTGCAGCAGTACGGCGAAGATGATGATCAGACCTTTGATCACCTGCTGTGAATATGCTGCGATATCTAAAAGATTCATGACATTTCCCATCATTCCTACGATGAGCACGCCAAGAAAAGTATTAATTGCTGATCCTCTGCCACCTGCAAGACTGGTACCACCTATAACAACAGTAGCGATCACATCTAACTCCAGCCCGACACCTAAATTTGGTGAACCTACTGATGTTCTTGCGGTACTGATGAGGCCTGCAATAGCAGCCAGGCCTCCGGTGATGGCATATACTGAGAATTTATAGACAGAAACTTTCAAACCTGACAAACGTACAGCTTCTTCGTTACTGCCAAGTGCGATGAGCACACGGCCAAATACATTGTATTTTAACAGAACAGATGTAGCTGCAAAAACGACAAAAAGAATTACTGCAGGATTGGGGATGCCCAGTAGGTTTTCACTTCCAAAATCTGTTAATGCCGTTGCATTTTCAGCAACCATAACCGGTGCTCCTTTTGAAAAAATAAAACCAAGCCCCCTCACAATCGTCATTAAAGCAAGTGTAGCTATGAATGGAGCCATCTTTTGGAAGGAAACCAGATAGCCGGATAGGCTACCCACCATTATCCCGCAAGCTAAAGACGCAACAATGGCCAGCGGCAATGGCATCATGTGGGTAAATAAAGCGCTCAATACGCCTACCATGGCTACAACCGAGCCCACCGAAAGATCTATTCCTCCCGTTAAGATGACAAGTAACATGCCCATGCTGATGATGCCGACTGGTGCAACCTGACGGATTAAATTTGCTAGATTGTTCGCGGTAAAAAACGCATCTGACACCAATGCAGAAACAATCAGCATGAGGAGAAAGATGACGAGTGTATTATATTTTATGATTAGATGAAGTGGATTTTTTAAACTGGTGCTCATTTTATAATGTTTTTATATTTCGGTTATATGAATTGCTCAATGTGATGCTCCGATGGAGAGCCGAAGTATAACTTCTTCGCTGAAATCTTCCTTATCCAGCAGCCCCTGGATTTGTCCTTCTCTCATCACCAGGATCCGGTCACAAATTCCCATGAGCTCAGCCGTTTCAGAAGATATAATTATGCTGGCTACACCATCGGCAGAGAGTTCATTGATGATGTTGTAGATTTCAACTTTGGCACC
The DNA here is from genome assembly GCF_032678725.1 of Pedobacter heparinus. Taxonomy (GTDB): domain Bacteria; phylum Bacteroidota; class Bacteroidia; order Sphingobacteriales; family Sphingobacteriaceae; genus Pedobacter; species Pedobacter heparinus_A. Next base: position 11,043 of record NZ_JAVTSC010000013.1, on the reverse strand, counting down.
AACATCAACACCGCGGGTAGGCTCGTCAATAATCATAATAGTGCAATCACGATTGAGCCATTTGGCCAGGGCCACTTTTTGCTGATTCCCTCCGCTTAACTTCCCGGTTTGCACGTTACTTCCCGGCGCTTTAATTTTTAGTTTTTGAATCATTTCATCAGCAACCGAATTTTCTTTTCCTTGATGAATAAAGCCAAATGCATTAGACACTGCCGATAAATTTGTTAAGTTGATGTTATCCTTAATGGAAAGGGAAAGAATGACCCCATGCTGTTTTCTGTCTTCAGGTACCATCCCCAAACCTTGCTTTACGGCATCCCTGGGTGATTTAAATGTAGTTTTACGATCAGCAACATATACTGAGCCTGATTTTTTTTTGTCCGCAGCAAATATGGCCCTGACCGTCTCCGTTCTTCCGCTACCTACCAGGCCGGCTATGCCCAGCACTTCTCCTTTACGGACCACAAAAGATACATTATTTACTTTTTCAGCACTGCAAACGGATTTTACCTGGAGAATTTCCGCTCCAATGGAATGGTTCCGGACCGGGAACATGGCATTTAAGGAGCGGCCAAGCATCATATTAATAATGGTCGCTTTATCCGTTTGTGACACCAGTAGGCTTTCACTGGAAGTACCGTCTTTTAATACAGTCACCCTATCTGCAATCTGAAATATTTCACTCAAGTGATGTGAGATGTAAATGATAGCAACGCCTTCTTTTTTTAGCTTTTGTAAGGTCTCAAATAATTTTTGAACTTCCGCCAGCCCCAATACCGCTGAAGGCTCGTCCAGTATCAGCACCTTTACATTATCGGAAAGGGCTTTGGCAATCTCTACAATTTGTTGCTGGGCAATGCTCAGGTTAAAGACTTTAAGGCCCGGATCAATGCTGAACCCAATACCTTCAATTAAAGCCAAAGCTTCACGCTTCATTTTGCTCAACTTTAGCCAGGACCCATTTCTATTCAACTGGTTTAAAAATACATTCTCGGCCACTGAAAGTTCAGGGACCAAAGAAAACTCCTGATATATAATCCCAATGCCCAGCTGTTTGCTGTCATGCGTATTCCTGATTAACGCTTCTTCGCCGTTTATCAGAATTTTTCCATTATCCATCTGATAGGCACCGGAAAGAATTTTCATCAAGGTAGATTTCCCGGCACCATTCTCCCCCATCAATGCATGGATTTCTCCTGGCAAAGCTTTCAAAGTCACGTCTTTTAAAGCAGTGATTCCTCCAAATGATTTGGAAATATTCTTCAATTCAACACTTTTTATAGCGCTTTGATTCCCCATCATAACCAACTAAATTTGAATGCCATCATCTTTAAAATATCGCTTTTGGATCATAAAACTGCCCAACACTTTCTTTAGTAATCAATTTAGCTGGTGTATATATGGTTTTCGCCTGGTGTTTTTCTCCATTTAAATGTTTTACTGCTGACTGCACTACCAGTTTTCCAAGTTCTGATGGGCTATTCAACGCAGTGGCACCAAATTTCCCATCCCTGATCAGTTCAAGTGCTTCTTTTTGTCCATCGAATGCCGCAACAAGTATATTTGCAGATTTTCCTGCTTCGTTAATGGCTTTTTGTGCACCCATAGCCATGGCATCATTTTCTGCCAGCAGTACATTAACATCCGGGTGTGCTACCAGAATATCCTCCATTGCTTTCAAGCCCCCGCTATTGGACCAGTTGCCCCAGCCTTGTGCAACGATCTGAAAATCTGTATTTCCTTGTTTTCTCAATTGGGTCTCTGCTAAACCACGGATAAATCCAAGGCGTTTTTCCATACCTACCGGATTGCCTTGTGCACCAGAAATTATGGCTGCTTTGATTTTGGTATTGCCTATCTTATTGACTACCCACTCACCTACTAAATCTCCGTTACCTTGGTTATTAGCTAAAACAGAAGTAATATAATCTGCCTTATCCTCAATAAAGCTGTCTACCACAAATACTGGAATACCTGATTTTGCTGCAGCATTAATAGCTGGTATAAGTGCCTTTGGATCTAATGGATTAATGATCAATACCTGCACCCCCTTGGCAATAAGGTCTTCTACTGCTGTTACTTGTTTTGCGATATCGCCCTGTCCATCAACGGAGATGAATTTCATGCCGTAACCTTCTGCATTTTTTTGAATGGATTGTGATAAAGCAACATAAAACGGCGCATTGAGTGACGGTGTACAATAACCAACTTTGATGTTTGATAAGTCAGTTTTACTTTCAACATCGGCTGTTTGGTTTTGTTGTCCATTAGTTTCGGCCTTCTTAGAGTTGCAGCCGGTTACAGTAAGCAGCATCACCAGAACCGCTAAAAACATACAATTGTAAGTATGATTTTTACTGCATTTTTTAAATTTGTTCGTATTCATAATGGTTTTGTTTAGTATTGTTTATTTTATTATTTCATGTCAATCATCACTTTCAAAACTTTGTCGGCTTCCTGATCAATCATTTTGTAAGCAGCTAAAAATCCCTCAGCCGGGAAATGATTGGTGATCAGTGCTGATGTATTGATCCTGTTTTCAGCGATGTATTTAATAGCTTCTACGTAATCTTCCTGTTTATACATCATGCTTCCAAAAAGGTTCAGCTCGTGTTCTCCTACAAATCCCATATCTACAACCGGATGCTGTTCATACACACCAATAATTACTATAGATCCGCCATTTTCTATATTTCCAACAAGGGCGTTTAATGCACTTTGTGCGCCAACGGCCTCAAAGCCTATCTGAAAACCGGCTGCACCGAAAGTACGCGAAACGGCATCCGAAAACTTTTCGGTTTTTAAATTAGCGACCTCATGGACACCACATATACCGGCAATACCTAATCTAAAATCACTAAAATCAGTAATTAATACTTTAGCAGCACCTCTTGCTACTGCAAATTGGGCCACAAGGTTGCCAATGGTACCAGCACCTGAAACCACAACGTTTTTACCAGTCAGATCAGCTACTCTGTTTGTAGCATGGGCTGCAACAGCTGCGGGCTCAACCAGGGCTCCCTGTTCATAGCTCAGCTCCTCAGGCAGGGGCAGAATTCGCTCTTCTGTAACAATAAAATATTCTGACGCACAACCGGGTGCCTGAAAGCCTTGTACTTTAAGTTGCTGACATACATTGTACTGCCCCCTTTTGCAAGGATTACATTGGCCACAAACCAATTGCGGCCTTGCGGTCGCCTTCATCCCCGGTTTTACCTTTGTAACGGCATTGCCAACTTTAATCACTTTGCCACTATATTCATGCCCCTGAACCACAGGATAGGAAGTAAAAGGATGTTTGCCATGATAAACATGAATATCCGACCCACAGATGCCTATTCTTTGTATTTCCAATAAAACCTCATTATCTTTTAAATCTCCGGGAACTGCCACATCCAGAGTTTCAATCTTTCCGGGCTCTGTCATTAAGTATTGTTTCATTTCGATCATTTAATTTCTATATATTAAGCCATTCTTGGATCGCTGTAACCTTCTTCTCCGCTCTCGATCCGTCCAGCAAAACCTTGCATAAAGTCAGGAAAACCCAAAGTTTTAACTGTAAAATCGTACCAGTTGCAACTATTTTTGAGTTCTAAAACCAGTTTCTTTCCAGCCTTGGGTTTTAAATCAATCCTGTAGGAGTTCTTGTCGTAACCCTGATCTTCAATATGAAGAGAATAGATTTCTGATGAAAGATTGGCCATTTCCAGCACCAGGTTGCCTGATGGCATATTTTTATCATTCACTTCAGGTTTGCAAGTGATATGCAGTTCCGGATTTTTAGCATTCCCCAAAAATTCCCTGTAAAATCCATTGGGTCCGTTTACCCGAAGATGATATTGCTGATTTGCAAAGGCATTGATGGGCCATGAATATTTAATCTGATCTCCAGGTATCACCGCGAACCACCAGTTGCGACAAACTTCATAACCATTTCCCAGTTCGTTCTGATAAGCGACTGGTGCGTAGACCGTAAACGGACTTCCCGCAGCGCGTGCTTTAAAAAATTCTTTTCCAGCACCAAAATCTATCACGAATTCCTTTTTATTTTCACTTAACTGACCATTTACGTTAAGTTCATACGGCAATGCGCAGGACTTTCGGACTCCCGGCTCCTGTTTGAGCATCGCCTTGGCCGCTGCAGGGTCTTGTTTAAACTTTGCATTGTATATGTTCTCTACAAAGATATTTCTGTTTATAAATGGCAATTTTTCGAGTGGTTTGTCATTGTAAGGCGTAAATACGGATGTCAGATCGCCGCAAATGGTTCTTCTCCACTTACTGATATTGTCCAAATGGATTTTCTTTCCAAACTTTAGGTTCATAAAAGTTTCCAGGAATTGCAAAGTTGAGGTGTGATCAAATACTTCAGAGCATACCTTCCCACCCCTTGTCCATGGAGAGGCAATGAGCATTGGAACCCTAAAGCCCAAGCCTATTGGCGCTTCTCTAGCTTCTTTAACAGATACGCCTTGTTTTAATTCATTGTTGAGCCGTACATGCTCTGATTCTGTATCTATACCCGCAGAACATTTTCCGGTTTCCGGTTTACGGTTATCTGGAATGGAAAATGGAGGAATATGATCAAAATAACCATCATTTTCATCGTAGGTTAAAATGAAAATGGTCTTTTTCCAGACCTCTGGATTTTCTGTTAAAATATCCATCACCTCAGATACATACCATGCACCATACCAGGGAGCGCTGGGATGGTCAGAAAAATTCTGAGGGCTTGCGAGCCAGGAAACTGTAGGTAATTGATTTGCCTTTACATCTGCCCGGAAACGATGCAGAATGTCCCCTTTCGGCAGTTCCGTTTCATTCTCACTGCCCTGATAATTATATTGCAGGGTTGTTATGGAACGGTAATCCGGATCCCCATCGTTCACCACAAAGGCTTTAACATACAGTTCTTTGGTTTTATCAGGTAACTGATCAAAACTTTCTTTGCTCCACCTTGTGTATTCGGATTTCGCACTGTCCAGAGCAGCCTGTTTATTTTGGATATTCGCTAAAATTCTTTTCTGAACTACGGTGCTGGAAACCTTTTCCTGCTGTAGTTTAGCAATCAATTCCGGTAGTTCAATCATTCTTTTTTGCAGGCCTTCCACGTATTTAGCTGTAAATTTTACCTGATACGCAGCAAAAAATTCCAGCACATTCCCCCCAAAGTTAGCCAGCCAGGCTCTTTCTGTATTGGCAAAACCGCCTCCGCAGCTTAAAGCGTTCTGATAAAACTTCCAGGAGATATTGTTTTCTTCCAGCAATTCAGGAAAAGTAGTCCAGGGATTTCCGGCGAGGCTAAAATCAGTATTCCGAATATGGGCCTTGTCTGTTCCATCTACTGCATGCGTAACTTTACCAGTCCAGAAAAAAGATCTGTTAGGTGTTGTGCTGGTCATCGCAGAACTGTAATTCTGGTCGCAAATGGTAAAGGCATCAGCCATTGCGTAATGAAAAGGAAGATCCTCCCGTGTGTACTGTCCGAGCGTTAAAGGTATATTTTCATATTTTTTGTTACTGGATTTTTTTACATCCAGCCATTTATCATATTTACCTGCATTATAGGCGTCTACCTGATTTGACCTGGAATGGGGCAAGTCACCTATCCAGGTTACTTTAGTTTCCTGAAGGTTTAAACGAAAAGGAACATGAGTTTCTCCGATGGCATTGGTCTGCATCCATACAGGCTTTTTATCTGGAAGGAAAATCGCCCTGGGATCGTTAAGCCCCCTTACGCCACTTAAAGTTCCGAAACAATGATCGAAAGATCTGTTTTCCTGCATCAGAATAACAATATGTTCTGCATCCAAAAAGGTGCTCCCTAAAGTAGGATTAATGGCTAAAGCACGTTCAATAGAAGACGGAAGCACCATTGCTAAACCAGCGCCGCCAGACAAAAGCATTGCTTTTTTTAAAAAATCTCTTCTGGAATTCATCTTTCTAATTTTTGGACAAGTTCAATCCCAGAAATAAAGACGGATAATCTGTCTCTACAATATCCGGTTTCTTTGCCAGCTCTTCAAGGTAACCTTTTTTTCGCTGTTGATCTGTTTTTGCCCTGTCCTTTGTTGGACCCACAGCAATCATACACATCACTCCATTATTGTGCAGCAATTTGTACACTTCCTGTTGATCGGGTTCCATGGAATAACCCACATAAGCCATAATCCTGTTCCATGGAATGCCAGAATTTTGATAAGCATTGTAATCATCCATATTGTTAATGCCGACGCAAAACATAACGTTATCATTTCGTTCAAAATAAAACAACGCCTCTTTCAAACTCCGTACACTTAGTATGATGTTTGCATAATTTGTTTCCTTAAGCAGCTTTGAATAGATTTCCCATGGTATCTGCTTGTTGTCAAAATTAAAAATGGTCTTATCTTTTCCCCATTTCAGCATCGCCATAAGGGTTGGTATCTTATAACTGGTCATTTTCTTATCTCTGTCTTTCAGGAAAAAGGTCTGAAGTTCGGCATAGGTATGATCAGCAACCTTTCCTTTCCCATTTGTAGTTCTGTCAATTGTTTCATCATGCATCAGTACAATTACGCTATCTTTTGTTAAACGTGGGTCAATCTCAAAAAAAGACGGCATTAATGAGAGCGTTTTTTCGCAAGACTCGATACAGTTTTCGGGAAAACCAGGCATCATACCCCCACGGTGCCCGCTAATTATTATCGGATTGTCTTTTTTATAGGTAAAGTATTGTTGCAGTTCCTTTAAATTTTTGACTACAACCTTATTTAATTTTTGAGCTGTTGAAACCTGCGAAATACCTAGCGATAAAGCCGTGAACAGGATTGCTGAAAAAATATTTTTTACATTCATTGTTACAGATGATTAGTTTAATGGTTTTGTGAAAAATGTGCTGCTATCTTACTTTTCATGAATTTAAGGCTGCCCACAGCCAGAGATTCTGCATTATATTTTGAAGGACGCCAAAGTGATGTCAGCGCAGACATCCCCGGTACTGCCGAAGAAAAATTTTCAAGGACCAGGTCGCCTGAATAATTAATTTTAGCCAGAGCCCTGAAAAAATCATCCCATTGCACATTTCCTTCGCCGAGCATTCCTCTGTCACTTTCCGTCATGTGGATATATTTAAGCTGCCCGCCTGCAGCGATTACGGGATCGTAGAAACCATTTTCTTCGATATTCATGTGAAAGGTATCTAACATCAATCCCAGAGCAGGGCAGTCAATTTCAGCGATCAATTCTATCACTTCTCTGGCTGAGGTTAAGAGATACGTCTCGTACCTGTTGATGGGTTCAATTCCAATGGTGATTCTCCTGCTAAACGCATAACCTCCTACTGATTTTAAAACATCCCTCAGCACTTCAATCTCGCCAGCGTTTCGAGGCGCGCCTGTAAAACATCCGATAGCGGAATAAAGCACGCCTCCAAGGTAATTCCCACCCATTTCCTCAACAAAATCTATCGAATTGCAAATTAAGCGCAAAGCCTTATCAGGATGTATTGGAAGGTGATGATCAGCCGGCAGTATCAATGAGTAGGTAGCATCAAGTCCATGGGCCATCAGGTCTTCCTTTATCATTTTAACATCCAGTTCTAAAGTAGCCGGCAGTGATATTTCCAGCAGATCAAATCCGCAGGCAGCTGTTTTTTGTATGGCATACCGGCCGTTTTCCGGTGTCCATCGCGAAATCCATGAAAGCATGGAAGCTCCAAACCTAATCATACTTATAGTTATAAATGGTTAATTATCTCTATTGTTTATCGATGGTTTAATCGTTTAAACAAATTGTTTATTTTTTTTTAACTTATTTCAGGTACAGCCATAGATGATTCATGAATCATTAATGCCGCGTCCAAAACCACATTTGTATTTTTACTTCCCTCAGCGATAGCTTTCAGTAACATTTCAACCGAGGTCCTTCCTATTTCATATAATGGTTGCTTAACATAGCTTAACGGACAATGAAATAAATTGTAAGCATTATCTTCATCAAAACAGACAATAGCCAACTCATCAGGTACTTTTATTTTTAAGCTTTGCAGATAAGCCAACCCTTCAATAGCCAGATTATTAGAGCCAAAAAACAAAGCATCTATGGCTTCGCTTTTATTCAGCAATTCATCTATACGTAATTTAACTTCAGTTTTAATTGCCTTTTCATCGACCGTCCTAAAATTTTCATCCAGGTCTTCAGCTTTAAATTGCGCCAAGGCTTCCTTGTATCCACGCACCCGTTCCTGCAAATGGAAAAGTCCGGTATTAAAGTTTATCATTCCAATTCTTCGGTACCCATTTGAGATCAAATGAGTAACTGCATCATACGCAGCCTTATAATTATTTAAGATGACACGATCAACATCAAGTTCAGGGAAATATCTGTCTATCAACACGAAAGGAACACCTTGTTTTTTCAATAAAAGCAATTGTTTTTCTGAATTTTCAGCTGGTGCAATGATAAAGCCATCCACTTGTCTGCTTAACAAAACATTGATGAGATCCTGGGACTTTTTATAACTCTCATCAGCACTTCCAAATATCACCGTATACTTGCTTTTTTTTGCTTCATCCTCAATGATCCTCGCGATATTTGCTGAAAAAGGATTAGATATATCTGCTACAATAAGACCAATGGTGTTGGTTTTATTGTTTTTCAGACTTTTCGCGATATGATTTGGCTGATAATTAAGCGCTTCAGCAAGTTGTCTGATCTTTTCGGCAGTTTCTTTATTTATCCTGTCTTCAAGTTGATTATTTAGTACATAGGAAACCAATGCAGTAGATACGCCTAGTTTTTGAGCGATATCTTTCATTGATACTTTCCTTTTCATCAGCTACCTGGTTAGAGTTAAAATAAATAAGAAGACTAAGGTATGTTTAATCGATTAAATAACAAAATAAATATTAAAATAATCGAAAAACTTGTCATTACATCTAAATCCGGTATTGTTTTAACGCCTGTGATCTAAAATTTCCCTGGCTTCCTTATCTCCGAATTTATTGATCTGGCTATCCAGTTCTTTAACAAGCTTCCTGGTAATTTCGTCATAACCTTTTTTACCATAAATGTTGTTCATTTCCCTGGGGTCATTCTGCAAGTCGTAGAGTTCCCAACCTTCAACCTTTTTATAGAAACGGATCAGCTTATATCTTTTGGTTCTGATTCCAAAATGGGGCGATACCGAATGTTCTCCATTTTCATAGTAATGATAAAACATGACATCCCGCCCTTTAACAGTTTTATCTTTAAATGGTCTAAGGATTGATTTACCCTGCATTTCCAATGGCACTTTCAGCTTTGCAGCCTCCAGTAAGGTTGGCGCAATATCCAGGTTCATTACAAAATTATCGGATCGGGTTCCGGGTTTAATCACTCCCGGGTACCTCATTACCATTGGTGTTCTAAATGACTCCTCGTACATAAATCGCTTGTCAAACCAGCCATGCTCTCCAAGATAGAAACCCTGGTCTGAAAGATAAATTACCAGGGTATTTTCTGTTAAATGATGCTGGTCAAGATAATTCAGCATCCGGCCAATATTCCGGTCCAATGCCGCAGCAGTATTCATATAATCTTTCATATAGCGTTGGTATTTCCATTCCACCAATGCTTTTCCAGATAGATTTCTTGTTTTTAAATCTGCTTCGATTGGTTGATAATACGCATCAAATTTAGCGCGTTGTGCAGGGTTCATCCTATTTACTGCGCCCTCACCGTTTTTGCTGTAAGAAAGCATTTTTAAATCATAGCCCATCAGCATGGTTTTATCAATGCTCATGTCCTGAAGTCTTGCTGCCTCCCTGTTTTTATAATCATCGTAAAAATTTGCGGGCAATGGAAACTGAACCTGATCATACCTCCCCATATCTGTAGTATCAGGCAGCCAGGTCCGGTGGGTAGCTTTATGGCCTACAACCAGGCAGAATGGTTTTGAAGTATCCCTTGAATCCAGCCATTGTTCAGCATCATCCTCAATGATGTTCGTAATATATCCTTCTTTACGGGTAGTTTTTCCATCTATGCCGATAAAATCAGGATTATAATATTGTCCCTGACCGGGCACAACACTATAATAATCAAAGCCCTGGAGCTTACTGCCAAGATGTAATTTTCCAATCCAGGCGGTTTGATAGCCGCCCGCCTGCAGATGCTTTGCAAAATTGTCCTGATTGTGGTCAAAATCAGCAGAAACATTATCTTTAAATCCATTGATATGACTGTATTTTCCGGTAAGGATCACAGCCCTGCTTGGACCGCAGATGGAGTTGGTTACGTAGGCCTTATTAAATATAGCCCCTTCTTTAGCAATACGGTCAATACTGGGTGTTTGCACCAGTTTATTTCCATAAGCGCTGATGGCCTGAAAGGCGTGATCATCAGAAACGATAACAATTATATTCGGCTTTTTTACCGTTGCTTTTTTGTGCTGAGCCTGTATAGTCGCGTAAATACCGAAATGTACGACCAGCACGAAAAACAGCCTCTTTATGAATTTCATTTGATTATTTTTCTGAATGTATAATTTCCATAGCTAATTTAGCTTTTAAAAGGGGTAAAAGCAATCAGTTCAATGTGAATTAAAATCCACTATCACCTAAGGCAAATGTCTGCTTCCTGTCCTTCCATTTCCCTTTGGTAAAATCAGGAAATTGCTGAGGCATGTTGCCTTCTTTTAAAGATTTAGTAGATAACGGTGTAATTACGCTCATCGTTACAGAATCATATACATCAATAGGAGTTTGTTTTTTCTGTTTTACCGCCTGTATAAAACCATTAAATACGAACCAGTCCATACCACCATGTCCGGCACCAACAGCTTCTTTTTCATATTTTTTCCATAACGGGTGATCGTATTTTTCAAACCATGCATTCACCGGTTCCCACGCATCATGGTTTTTAGCCTGTTTTTCGATATAAATAGATTTGTTTACATCCATCCAGATCCCACCAGTTCCCTGTACTCTAAATCCCAATGAATAAGGCCGTGGCAAGTGCGTATCATGACTTAACAAAACTGTCTCCCCATTGGCACAATTGATCATCGTTGTGGTTACATCG
>NZ_JAVTSC010000012.1:0-203343 GCF_032678725.1 Pedobacter heparinus | reverse complement strand
GCTTGGGCGGTATAATGTGTGCCCGCTAGAACGATCGTCATCTCGAACCACAGGGAGAGACCTCTTGTTTAGGCATAGTTCAAGAGGTCTCTCCTATCGTCGAGATGACGGGGCGGGGCATGCACAAGACTGACGATCGCTTTAAGGACGACCGACTTATATAAATCTTGATATTCCAGATCTGAATATATAGTTAACAAATTTTATTAATCATTAAAAAAACAAAAACATGAAAAAAGTTTTCAAAACAAGTTTGGTAGCTATTGCTATGGCACTAACAGTTACTGTTGCCTATGCGACAACGGCGAAACATGCGCCAAAGGCCAATGAAAATGAGTACACCTGGACCAGGGTGGGTGGTGAAACACCACCGGAAGAAACCAACCCTTTTGTAGGTACTAAAACTGACGCCGAGAATTACTATGGCTGCAGTGGTACGGTGGACCAATGTGCCGTTGGCACATCGACCAGCCTTGGCGTACCGCCGGAAGTGATTTACCAGCACTAACCCTGTAGGGTTAAACATGGGCCTTATAGTTTTGGGCAAGGCCCGGGGGCAGGAGAGGATTCCTGCCCTCAATTAAAATTAACATTTTTAGCAATGCACAATAACAAATTGTTGTGCTCCATTTAATAAAATGAAAACCCTGGGCGAAAAGATACGCTGGCTGCGCTTAAAGCGGAATTGCAAGCAATTCACGCTGGCAGAAGCATTGGGCATATCCGCAGCGGCAATGAGCAAAATTGAAACAGACCTTACGGATCTGAGCGTTTCAAAATTAGCGCTCATTGCCGCTTTTTTTGAGCTAAGCCCTGGTGCCATACTGGATGATGAAGAACCGGGCACAAATGCCAACGCAGCCCTTATCAGCAGCCTTAAAGATGAGCTGTTGCTGGCCGAGCAAAGACTGGTAAAGTTACAGGGCAGGCTGATTGAGCTGTACGAACAGCATGCGCAATGACAAAAGCAATTTTAATCCGTATTGAACGCTTACTGCGCCAGCATTTTAAAGAACAGCGCGAACATTTGGAAGAAATGAAAAAGGCTGCTGAAAAAGACCATTGGCTGGATAGCGCAACGGTTAAACAGATGCTCCGCATATCTGACCGTACTTTATACGAATACACACGCAAAGGCAAGCTGGTTTGCGAAAAGCGGGGTTCTGTAAATTTTTACCTGGAAGCCAGTGTTTTGAAATTGGTGAAGGGTTGAGATTAGCTTAAAATTGATGCAGGATCAATTACAGGCAAAATGGCTCCATCCAATACTGTGCCAGCAGTTCGGGTTAGAATGATTCCCCTGGCTGTTGAATAAACAATACTCATTAGTGCTATACCTAAGTCTTTATGTATTTTTATTGTAGGTTCTTCGTTTTCATTTTTTTTCTCATCAACAAAACGGAATTCATCTAGATTCTCTATGATAAATACAAACTCTATAGTGAAGTTTGCTGAAATTATAGGTTCCCTATTTTCATCGTTTTTTCTGAAGTCTGTACTGAGAACTATTTTGCAATCATTTGTATTCCTTGAAAACTGGCTTTTAGTTTTCACCTGATATTCCATCTTATCCCAACTATTGGAAGCTATACCTTGAGCAGTATTTACCTGCGCGTTAGTAATATTAATGCTGCTGATAAATATTTTTTCGGGTACAACTACTGACTTAGGCTGCGCTCGTGTCATGATTGGAAGGTTTTTCTACAAATTTCACTTTTACTTCTTTTGCGTCTACAGTGAAAGTACTATCACTCAATATCATTTTCTTCTCTCGGTGAATTACAGTGGTTTCACCGTCAGACTTCATGGCAAATGAAGTATCGTACAATACTATAGTTGGTTCGTTGTGTATGCGGTTTAGCAACTCGCCGGTAACTTTTTTGGCTTTTGCATCAAACGTTGCATGGATTTTTTGCGCAATATTTTTTGGCGTGGCTAATATTTCCTGACCCAATACAGCCTCAATTTTACTAATGGTCTGGAAAGTAAAATTATGTGTACCTGATAACCACTTGCTGATTTCAGACTCAGATTTACCAAGTTCTGTTGCCAGTTTCTTCTGCGTCCATCCCTTCTCTTCCAAAATGTGAAATATCTGCTCTATAAGTGCCAGATTTTTTTTCACAAATATCCGATGTTCAGGCTGTACATTCTGACGTGCTTTTAGAAATCTTTCGTTTATCATTTTAATGAATTATTATCTCATCTCCATCTACCGGCATAACCCGGCCCTTTTGGATCTTGTATTCAATATTATATGTTTCTGCTACCTTTTTTACAAAACCTTGTGCTTCATGAAATGCTATTGGTGACCTATCTTTCGGGCCAGCATGGGCTTCGCCCCCACCCAAAAGCAACCACACATTTGTTGCCAATTCAACATAATATAATCGTAAATTGTTTCCGGTATATTCCAATGTAATTTCTCTGACCATTTTTTCCGGAGGCAATGCAAATGCTCTGGCTTCGTCCCTGGGACGAGAAATGATATGAGAACCTCTTGCTGCAATTTCATCAATCAGCACTTGTATATGTAAAACATCGTCTCTCAACTCATGTCCTTCGCGATCATATTTATCTAAGAATTTCACAGTTTCGGAAATTTGTTCGTCATCGTATTTCACTGTATAAAAATTACACATGTTCTGTTCGTCAACGTAAAATTCTTCAATTACAAAGGTCTTCACTTTTAAGTTAAGTACAAATTAAATGTAAATTTTTGATACTTCATCGGTTTTAAAGTATTATTTACAATAATCAAACTTAATTAATTTTTAAATCCTGGCGGTTAGGGTTAATAATTTCTTTTCAGTTTTAATTTCGGACCCCTTTGAAAATTCATTCTAGTCCATATCGACTTAATTAATGCTTAGTTTATAATTAAAGTATCTCTTTTCCTAACTTAGGATATGCAAAGTAATCAAGAAATATTACGTCAGGCGTACTCTTACATCAGTCAGTCGATGGCTGGTTTGGAAGTAGAAAATCCAAAAATAGATTTTAAAGCGAGGTGGTACAAATTAACTGAACAAAGGGGTATCAATGAATTTATAAAAGATACCAGTGCAATTGCCAACTCCTTTGGTCCGGGAGGTATGATCATAATTGGCTATGACGATAAAAAGAAAGAACTGGCTCATGCCAAATTCTCTGATTGTTGCTTAAAAGATTCATCCCAATTACCAGATCTGATTAATAAACGTATAGATAGATTGTTTCAGTTTGAACTCATAGAAGGTGATATACTAGGATTTATTGTATCAATAATTTACATACCGCCATCAATTGATAAGCCACATGTCATTCGGAACTATCAGACTTTTGACAAGGTAACCGAAGCAATTAAAAGTAACGACGATCATAAGATATTTATTCGCAGGGGCTCCAGTACGTATCCGGCCAGTAAAAGTGATCTGGAATTAATGTACTATGACCGGAAAAATGTTCAGCCAGATTACGAATTGCTGTCTACCATTCCTTTACCTGCATTTACCCTGGTTTTAGTGCCCAACACTGCAGGTCAAAACTTTTTAATGGCTGATTTTAATATCATTATAGAAAATATTGGCAGACGACCTGTATCAATTAGTTCGGTCAGTTTCAAATTGAGTTTATTTGATGATCCATCTGATTACGAAATAATAGAATTTAAATCAATAGCGAAATATGTTGTTGAGCCAGTCATTTTACAATCAGGAGAACTTAGGAATGTACATTTCCAAACTGAAACGGCTAGGAAGGAGCCGTCTTTTGGCCTCCAAAGACTGTCTAAAGAACTTAGTGAACAATTAAAGCACATTAAAATTACTGCGTACCGTTTAACCTTATCAAATGGAGAGTTGATCAATAGTTCGCCGAAAATTTCGTGTTAGCGTCTTTTCTTTTCAGCATAAACAGAACGATAAATGAGAGAGAATATGTATACAAAGGCAAGCTGGTTTGCGAAAAGCGGGGTTCTGTAAATTTTTACCTGGAAGCCAGTGTTTTGAAATTGGTGAAGGGTTAGGCTATGTTAGTTATAAGCAATGGTATGCAAAGTGCCATTCACTTCCAAAAATTCGGGCCTCAATTTCTCAGGATAAGTAAACATTAGTATTCTCGATGCATGTTCTCCCGCTTTTAATTTCAGCTCATCCCGGGCGCCAATAACAACAGCTGTGGCCTGATAAATTCTTGATACAGGATACTTGGTTTTCGTTTCTGGGTTGATTAGCCAAAACTTTGTCAAATCTATTTTTTGATCTGTACCAAGCTTATTAGTGATCAATAGGGATATTTGTACAAAAGTGTGTTTTCTGGGAGCTACATATCGTCCGCCCCATGCAGACTGCTGATCCATGGTTTGCACCTTTTTCATTTCAACATCAATACCATCTTCAAATGTGAGTTTATTTTGGGCCAACTGATAGTTAGTTGCACATGACGATAGCATTGCAACGATAAATAATAGTGCTAAGGAGCAGCGTAGATTTGGGACCATAAAATGTTAATTTAGATACGTAAAGCTAAACACTTTTTGAAAAATGAAACAGCTGAAATGAAATAATGTAGTTAACTGCTTCCGGTGCTCCGGCAAATGTTCGGCAATCTCCGGCAGGTACACCCTGGTTGTTAGGTTTTTATAGATGATGTAAATACGTTTGCCCTTGTCTACTTGCAAGGATGACCAGTTTACAGATTTATGAATTTAAAAACCTATTACAATGGGAAAACTATTTGCGGGTCCATTTTGTGACCTCACCGGAAAAACCGGTAACAACGTTGGGCGTTGGGTTAAAGGGAAAAACATCTTTGCCATTAAGCCCCACAAATCATCTGTACCGCCAACCCAGCTGATGCTGGACCAGCGGTTTAAGTTTGGCTTAATAACCAGTTGGGTAAGCCGCATCAGTAAACTGGTAAAGCCAGGATTTGATGATTACGATGCAGGCATGACACCCGTAAATGCGTGTGTAGGCTATAACCTGAAGCGCGCGGTTACCGGTGTATCGCCAAATTTCACCATCGACTACAGCAAAGTGCTGTACAGCCGTGGCAAACTGGATTTACCAAACACTCCTGTAATTGCCATTACCGTAGCAGCCAAACTGGATTATTCATGGCTTGCAGTTACAGGCGACACCAATGCAAAACCTACAGACAAGGTTACGTTTATGGTTTATAATCCAGATAAGGACAAGTTTGTTACGCTGCAGGGTGCGGTTGTAAGATCGGCCCTGGCCTACAGCTTGCAGCTGCCTGGTGATTTTTCGGGTGATACCGTAGAGGCGTATTTTTCTATGGTATCGGCTGATGGGAAGCTGGTAACTGACTCGTATTACGTAGGGTCGTTTTTAGTGTTGTAAAATTTACGGGGGTAGTTTTCTGCCCCCGTTTTTATTTAATTAAAATTAGATTATTATGAAAACATTGAGTTTAAGAATACCGGTTGGAATACCAGTTCAAAAAATAGAGTCTTACCTGGTTGCATTGATATTGCTGCTGGTATGGTTTACCGCCCCGGAATTTATGGATGCCACTACCGGATATATTGACCCTAGTATTTGGTTATTGGTTCTGCTGGCTATGATTAGTTTTTTAATCATGCTGGCTTTGTGCTGGTGGTTACTAAAACGCTTTTGGGTAAGCATGGGTTTGCCCGATTTGGGTGAAATGGTTTTACAGTTTAAGGAACTAATGTTATGGGAGCAATTAAAATTTGTATTGTGCTTGTTTGCTTTGCTATTGCTGGGCGCAATTGGGGCATTGATAGCAATACTATAGCCACCTCGTCATCTCGACCCGCAGGGAGAGAACTCTTGTGTATGCATAGTTTAAGAGATTTCTCCTATCGTCGAAATGACGACAAAATGTTTAAAGAAAAATTTAACAAAAAAGAATATGAAAGAGTTATTAGCACCGCCCGCAAAGAAATCGGGGTTAGGGAAACAGGTTGTGAAAATTGTGGTGTCGCTATTGCGCGATATCTTGCTTATGTGGGCTTCAAAACGCCTCAGCCCTGGTGCGCGGCGTTTGTAAGTTGGTGCCACGCTAAAGCTGGTTATCCGCAGCCCAGAACCGCCTGGAGCCCGCATTTGTTTCCAAAAGAGAGATTAGTTGCAGCTCCCGCAATTCATTGGGATGACAAAAAGATGCGGGGATTAGTTTACGGTTTATATTATCCATCACTAAAAAGAATAGGACATTGCGGCCTGGTTGAATCCATTAGAAACGACCTGATTTACGGCTTGGAAGGCAATACCAATTTAGCAGGATCAAGAGCCGGTGATGGGGTTTACAGAAAGGTTAGGCATAAGCGTACCATAAGTAAGTATGCGGATTGGGTAAAGTAGGGGCCAGAGAAGCGAGGGGGTTAAGCATGATGCTTACCCCCCTCGCTTTAAAAGAAAAATTACCTTCTGCGAAGCGGCATAGCGTCTTCGCGCTTCTTCAGCGCGATTATGCAGCCGCAGAGTAGAACGGTTATTTTTCAATGTCCTTTTGTTTCGTTAAATAATAAATAGGAATCCCAATAAGTACAATAATAAGTCCTGGCCAGGTGAATTGTGGTTTGAACCAAATTAATAAAAGACAAAAACTAATACCCAGAATAATATATAAAGCCGGCAATAGCGGGTATCCAAATGCTTTATATGGACGCTCAGCATCAGGCAATCTTTTCCGTAGAATAAATATTCCACCGATAGTAAGTACATAAAATATTACTACAACAAAGGAGATCATGTCCAGCAGATCACCATACTTACCACTTAGGCAAAGAATCGCAGCAACCAGGCATTGTGCCCAAAGTGCCCATTGCGGTACTCCATGCTTGTTTAATTTTCCTGCATTTTTAAAGAACAGGCCATCTTGCGCCATAGTATAATACACTCTTGACCCTGCAAGAATAAGACCGTTATTACAGCCAAAGGTTGAAATCATGATCATCACTGCAATCAATGCTGTACCAATACTACCAAAGATAACCGTAGAAGCTGTTACCGCCACCCTATCCTTTGCAGCATGAGCTATTTCATCCATAGGTAATACCGCAAGGTACACCAGGTTGGCAGCCACGTAGATAATCGTAACGATAAGTGTACCCAGGAACAGACTAAGGCCGATATTCCTTTTCGGATTCTTCATTTCACCTGCAATAAAGGTAACGTTATTCCAGGCATCGCTACTAAAAACAGAGCCCACCATAGCGGCTGCAATGCCACCCAACAAGGCTGTTCCGGCAATTGGTGTTACACTAAAGCCTGCAGCAGAACTACAGCTATCTATTAACGCAGCCTTTGTAGCCATCCATGCATTGGTCCAGTTAGCCTGCCATACCTCCGGTTTAAACATAACAACACCGGCAATGATCAACCCGAATAGCGCCAGTAATTTGGTGGAGGTAAAAATATTCTGGATCCATTTCCCACCCTTTACACCGCGGGAATTTGAATAGGTGAGCAAGGCTATAATAGCTATAGACATGAACTGTGCTGAACTTACAGAAAAATAAGTTGGAACATTACAGGCATCAAGCCCTGTCTGTATTTTCAGCAATTTATTGTCTTCGCTCAATGCCGGGATCAGGTAAGCTGCAAATTTAGAGAAAGCAACACCTACAGCCGCTATTGTACCTGTTTGAATCACAGCAAACAAACTCCAGCCATATAAAAAGGCAATAAGTTTGTTGTAAGACTCTTTAAGGTAAACATACTGTCCGCCAGCCTTAGGGTACATGCCGCTCAACTCTCCATAGCTTATGGCAGCAGTCATTGTCATCAGCCCGGTTATTACCCATACGGCTATCAGCCATCCGGCGCTGCCTACATTGCGTACAATATCAGCACTTACTATAAATATCCCTGAGCCGATCATTGAGCCCACAACTAGCATGGTACCGTCTAGCAATCCAAGTTCTCTTTTAAAGGAACCATCTTGGTTTTCTTTCTCCATTTTTACGTTGGTTGGTTTGGTTTAAGGGCGTTATGGCTAAACACAGATCAGGAAAAGCCCTTATTTAAGCGAATATATTTAAAAAACATTGTTGTGTGGCAAGCCCTGGTTAATTAAAAATAAAAAACAGCCTTTGAATGGCCAAAAAAGCACAATGTATTAAATTTAAAAAAAAGGATTGCAATCAATTGATTAAAAATTTGTTAATTACGTTTACACAGTTATTTTTGCTGTCCTCCTGATTGTGATCAAACGCTTAAAAGAACCACAGCAAATTGCAAAAGGGAAAAACCAAACAAAAATAAAACGAGTTAAATAACCTAAACGAGAAGATTTAAAGTATGGAGTTTTTACAAAACAATTTAATTTACATGATCCCTGTATTGGGCTTAATTGGCATTCTGGTAATGGCAATTAAGAGTGCATGGGTGAATAAGCAGGATGCTGGTGATGCCAACATGCAGGAGCTGGCAGGATATATAGCAGATGGAGCTATGGCTTTTTTAAAGGCCGAATGGAGGGTGTTGAGTATTTTTGTGGTATTTACAGCTGCATTACTGGCCTACTCCGGAACCATACACGAGGTAAACGGTATAGCCCTACACTCCAGCTGGATCATTTCGGTCGCTTTCATTATCGGCGCTGTATTTTCTGCAACTGCAGGATATATCGGGATGAAAGCCGCTACTAAAGCCAATGTCCGTACCACACAGGCAGCAAGGACCAGCCTGAAACAAGCTTTAAAAGTATCTTTTACAGGCGGCACCGTGATGGGACTTGGTGTTGCAGGCCTGGCCATTTTAGGTTTAGGCGGATTATTTATTGTTTTTCTTCAGATATTTGATGTGGTTGCGTCAAATAGCGTAGAAATGAAAACAGCAATAGAAGTACTGACCGGATTTTCGCTTGGTGCAGAATCTATTGCCTTATTTGCACGTGTTGGTGGCGGTATTTATACCAAGGCAGCCGATGTTGGCGCCGATCTGGTGGGTAAGGTTGAGGCCGGCATTCCCGAAGATGATGTGCGGAACCCGGCTACCATTGCGGATAACGTAGGCGATAACGTAGGCGATGTTGCCGGTATGGGCGCCGATTTATTCGGTTCTTACGTAGCTACTATTCTAGCCACGATGGTATTGGGACAGGAAATTGTAGCTGCCGATAATTTTAACGGTATGTCTCCGGTGCTCCTTCCAATGGTAATCTGTGGTTTGGGAATCCTTTTCTCTATCGTAGGTACCTGGTTTGTGCGCATTAAAGGAGAAGACTCTAACGTACAAACTGCTTTAAACTTAGGAAACTGGGGATCAATTGTAATTACAGCAATTGCTTCATTTTTTATCGTAACCTGGATGTTGCCAGCGCAGTTGCATTTACGTGGTGTTGATTTTACCAGTATGGATGTATTTTATGCCATTATAGTAGGTCTGGTAGTAGGCACTTTAATGAGTATCATTACAGAATATTATACGGCTATGGGCAAAGGCCCCGTTAATTCCATTATCCAGCAATCGGGTACGGGCCATGCTACCAATATCATTGGCGGTTTATCAGTAGGGATGAAATCTACGGTTGCCCCTATCCTGGTTTTAGCAGGAGGCATCATTTTTTCTTATGCTTTTGCAGGTTTATATGGAGTTGCGATAGCTGCAGCGGGCATGATGGCTACTACAGCCATGCAGTTAGCCATTGATGCTTTTGGGCCAATTGCTGATAATGCAGGGGGTATCGCAGAGATGAGCCAGTTGCCACCTGAAGTGCGTGAGCGTACAGATAACCTCGATGCTGTTGGCAACACTACTGCAGCTACGGGTAAAGGTTTTGCGATTGCTTCTGCAGCCTTAACTTCGCTAGCCTTATTTGCAGCCTTTGTGGGTGTTGCAGGTATTTCGGCAATTGACATTTATAAAGCACCAGTTCTGGCTGGTTTATTTGTAGGTGCCATGATCCCTTTTATCTTCTCTGCTTTGTGTATTGCAGCAGTTGGTAAGGCGGCTATGGACATGGTACAGGAAGTTCGCCGTCAGTTCCGCGAAATTCCAGGTATTATGGAATACAAAGCAAAGCCGGAATATGAAAAATGCGTAGCCATTTCAACTAAAGCTTCTATCCGCGAAATGATGCTTCCAGGTGCCATTGCATTATTGGTGCCAATCATCGTTGGCTTTGGCTTTAAAGGCGTATTTCCTGCGGTAAGTTCAGCAGAAATATTGGGCGGCTTACTGGCTGGTGTTACGGTATCGGGTGTATTGATGGGTATTTTCCAGTCAAACGCCGGTGGTGCATGGGACAATGCCAAAAAATCCTTTGAAAAAGGCGTAGAAATTAATGGCGAAATGCATTATAAAAAATCTGAACCGCATAAGGCTTCAGTAACAGGTGATACGGTTGGTGATCCTTTCAAAGACACTTCAGGGCCTTCTATGAATATCCTGATTAAACTGATGTCCATTGTTTCGCTGGTCATTGCACCGTACATTGCGGTAAGCACTTCAACTGCTACCGTAAAACTGGAAACACCTGCAAAACAAACTGAACTTGCCCTTAAGCCGGTTACCCAGTTAAAAGTTGTTAAGGTTACCGAAAAGGCTGCAGGGATTAAAAAAACAGTGATTGAACATTTTTAACTACTGAATATGATGACAAAAGGGATTCTGAAAAGAATCCCTTTTATTTTTAGATATATTTTCTTTAGGTTTGACGGATTATGATAGGATTATGACAATCATAAGCTAACCTGAAGAATTAAACGGCATAGAAAAAACTTGTTAAACTAAACCACAAACTATGAATTTTAGAAAGTCGATTGACTTACTCACCAAGGAAGCAGCTGAGAGCGGTGAGGGAACACTAAAAAGAACATTAGGCCCGGTAAACCTGGTTGCGTTGGGGATCGGGGCCATTATTGGTGCGGGACTTTTCTCTATCACCGGTTCTGCAGCAGCCAACAATGCAGGTCCTGCCATTACCATCTCTTTTGTTATAGCTGCTTTAGGATGCGGTTTTGCAGGATTATGTTATGCCGAATTTGCCTCCATGATACCGGTAGCCGGCAGTGCCTATACTTATTCTTATGCCACTATGGGCGAGTTTGTAGCCTGGGTTATTGGCTGGGATCTGGTACTGGAATATGCCTTAGGTGCTGCAACAGTATCTATCAGCTGGAGCAGGTACCTGGTCAAGTTTTTAGCCTACTACGATGTTCACCTACCCGCAGAGGTAACCATGTCACCTTTTGAGCATGCCACTTTACTGGACGGAACGGTGGTTTCCGGTATGTTTAACTTACCGGCAGTTTTTATCATTGTGCTGATGTCCTTTGTACTGATCAGGGGCACCAGCGAATCGGCCTTTGTAAATGGCCTCATTGTAGCCATTAAAGTGGTAATTGTTTTCATCTTTATCTTTTTGGGATGGAAATACATCAATACAGATAACTATTCTCCTTACTTTATTCCTGGTGATAAACCAGGTCATGAAAGTGTATTTACACATGGATGGGGAGGGGTGATACGGGCTGCCGGAATTGTCTTTTTTGCCTACATCGGTTTTGATGCTGTTTCAACTGCCGCGCAGGAAGCCAAAAATCCAAAAAAAGATATGCCTATCGGCATCCTGGTTTCTTTATTTATCTGTACCATATTGTATATTCTTTTTGCACACGTAATGACCGGCGTAGCCAATTACGATCTGTTTAAAGGTCAGGACGGTATTGCACCGGTTGCTGTTGCCATCGATAACATGGGCACTAAAGACGCGGCTGGAATTGTAACGCCTGCTTATCCATGGTTAAATAAACTGATCATCCTGGCTATCCTGGGTGGCTATGCTTCTGTAATCCTGGTGATGCTTTTAGGTCAGTCAAGGGTATTCTTCTCGATGAGTAAAGATGGTTTATTGCCTAAGGTGTTCTCAAACGTGCATCCTAAATACAGTACCCCTGCCAAAAGCAATTTACTGTTTATGGTATTTGTAAGTTTGTTTGCTGCCTTTGTACCGGCTACAGTTGTTGGTGAGATGACCAGTATTGGCACATTACTGGCCTTTATCCTGGTATGTATCGGGGTAATGATTTTGAGGAAACGCATGCCAGATCTACCCAGGGCATTTAAAGTCCCTCTGGTACCGTTAATCCCTATACTGGGTGTTGTGGTTTGCCTGGGCATGATGGTGTTCTTACCACTGGATACCTGGGTCCGTTTACTGGTATGGATGATCATAGGTATCAATGTTTATCTTTTCTACGGCATGAAGAACAGTCTGCTTTCGGACAACAACCAACTTACACTGATGAAGAGTACTAAAACTGTTTCTTATATTGGTTTTGTACTGGCCATACTTTTGATCATTGTTGCGATTATACACCACCACATCACTGATGGAGCAGATACAGGATTGTATTATTTTTCACTGATTTTTGCTGCCGCACATTTAATCCTTTACCTGTTTAAAGCGAATAACGCTAAACATGTGAAGATCAAATAAATCCATTTTATATAAAAAAGCCGCCTGGTATGTATACACCAGGCGGCTTTTTTATATAAACGAATCGGGTTTTTATTTTGTGCTTAGGTTAACTCTTCACACAGTACTCCATTTTCCTGCAGGATAAAGGCAACAACATCTGCACAGGGCACAGAAGAAGCTACCCGCAGCAATTTATCCTCAAATGTGAACAACCAGTTCTTTTTTCCAAATAAAAGGTTAAAAATTGGCTTTACGGAGATCAGATCGATCCTGTTTTGTACTGAGGTTTTAAAGATAAGCATGTTCATCGTTTATAAATTTAATAGTATAAAGATGGGGCGTAAACCTGAAATGGAAAAGCCACAAATGGTCAGTACCTATAAAGGTTCGGTGAACTGCAATAAATTACCGGTAAATCATGAGGCTTTGTTATCACCTGCGGTTACAACTTTGCCTATAATAACAATAGCCGGATAGGTTAATCCTTCTTTAACAGCAACATCAGGCAGCTCCCCGGCCGTACAGATCACTTTTTTTTGCTGTGGCAATGTAGCGTGCTGAATAATTGCTGCCGGCATATCCCCCAGGCCTGCCTGCTGATAGATCCCAGCAATTTCTTCCAGTTTTTTCATCCCCATATAGATCACTACGGTTGCCGAACTATTAATGGCGCAACGCAGGTCTTTTGACAAACTGCCATCCTTTTTAGTGCCGGTAATTACCCAGATACTTTCGCTTACTCCTCGATGCGTTAACGGAATGCCATTTAAACCACTGGCCTGCATGCTACTGATACCGGGGATATAATGTGCAGGGATACCATGTTGTTCGGCAAACAGCACTTCTTCAAAGCCACGTCCAAAAATGAAAGGGTCTCCCCCTTTTAAGCGGACTACGATCCGGTGCCTTTTTGAATATTCTTTGATCAGTTCGTGAATAACTTCTTGTGGAGTATAATTTCCGTAAGGTTGTTTGCCCACATAGATCAATTCGCAATCCTCCGGAACCATTTCCAGCAGTTTTTTATTGATTAAATTATCATAAAGCACCACTTCTGCCCTTTGCAACACCCGATATCCTTTTAAAGTGATCAATTCCGGATCTCCAGGACCACCACCAATTACAAATAATCCAAAATCACCTGTTATTTCATTCATATTCTACAATATTTTATCAAAAAAACCAATAAACAATTAAAATATATTCAAAAATAGCTTATTTTATGACATTTATCATTCTATTATTAGTTTTAAATCATAAAATACCTATATTTGAAAGATATAAAACATATTATAAAACAAAATCATAACCAAAAAATTCAAATATTACGATTAAAAACACCATAAAAACAATAAACAACAACAAAAAACCATCAAAAAATATATAAAAACTTTATAAAATAAGATTATCACTCAAAAAAATAAAAAATAAGCAACATGAAACAGAAAAATATAGTAGTAATTGGAAATGGAATGGTTGGTTATAAGTTTTGCGAGAAAATAATCACAAAATCTGATGAATTTAATATCATAATTTTTGGAGAAGAGCCTAGAAGAGCCTATGACCGGGTTCATTTGAGTGAATACTTCAATGGAAAAACTGCCGAGGATCTTTCTCTTTCCACCGAAGACTGGTATTCAGCAAACAAAATCTCCCTTTATCTACATGATCCGGTAAAGGAAATAGACAGGGACAGCAAAACCGTCCACTCTTCAAAAGGACTTACACTGAAATACGATTACCTGGTTATAGCAACGGGTTCAGCGCCTGTTGTGCCGGATATACCGGGGATTGATAAAGAAGGTGTATTTGTATACCGAACCATTGAAGATCTGGGCCTGATTAAAAACTATGCTGCTCATGCAAAAACAGGTACAGTACTGGGCGGTGGCCTATTAGGACTGGAAGCCGCAAAAGCACTCATAGACTTAAACCTTGCCGAGACAAATGTGGTCGAATTTGCCCCACGCTTAATGCCAAGACAAATAGACAGTGCAGGTAGCGAAATGCTGCAAAACAAACTCAAAGCACTGGATTTAAACGTTTATACCAGTAAAGGAACAAGCAGTATCGAAGGGGTTGACCGGATCGCCTCCTTAAAATTTAATGATGGCAGTGAATTAAAAACAGATATGCTGGTGATCTCTGCAGGTATAAGACCCAGAGACGAACTGGCAAAGTTATCAGGCATTGAAGTGGGCACCCGTGGGGGTATCATTGTAAATGAATATATGCAAACCAGTGACCCTTCAGTTTTTGCTATTGGCGAGTGTGCTTTGTTTGACCACAACATATATGGATTAATTGCCCCTGGATACGAAATGGCCGAAGTAGCCGCTGCGAGACTTTGTCACGACAACAAAACCTTCAAAGGTTTTGACATGAGCACCAAACTTAAGCTGATTGGTGTAGATGTGGCCAGTTTTGGCGATCCATTTACCTCGGAACCGGATGCAAGGACCATTCTTTTTGAGGATAGCCACAAAGGGATTTATAAACGCATCAACATCAGCAACGATGGGAAATACCTGCTTGGTGGAATATTAATAGGTGAGGCCGAAGCCTACAATATGCTGCTGCAAACGGTAAACAATAAAATACTGCTGCCCCCTAACCCTGAGGACCTGATCCTTGGATCGAGGGGGGGAAGTTCACAAACAGAAAACACAGGGCTGGCAGGGCTCCCCGACGACGCCTTGATCTGTAGCTGCGAAGGCATATCTAAAGCTGCAATTTGCAATGCCGTTACTGAAAATGCCTGCGAATCGGTAGATGCCATTAAAAAATGCACCAAAGCAGGAACAGGTTGCGGGGGTTGTATCCCTATGGTAAAAGACCTGATGCTGCATACCATGAAACAAAATGGTAAATATGTTAGAAATGTAGTATGTGAGCATTTCCAATTGAGCAGGCAGGAATTATATGACCTTATAAAAATACATAACCTAAAAAGTTACGAGCAGGTACTGGATAATCTGGGCAAAGGCGATGGCTGCGAAGTATGCAAGCCATTGGTATCATCACTTTTAGCGAGTTTGTGGAATGACATGATCCTCAAAAAAGGCAATGATACTGCCCAGGACAGTAACGACCGGTTTTTAGCCAACATTCAAAAAGGCGGCACCTACTCTGTTGTGCCACGCATACCGGGTGGTGAAATTACACCGGAAAAACTGGTGATTATTGGTCAGGTTGCTGAGAAGTATGGTTTATATACTAAAATTACCGGAGGGCAACGTATTGATATGTTTGGTGCGCACCTTAGCGACCTTCCTTTAATATGGGGGGAACTGATCGCCGCAGGTTTTGAAAGCGGACATGCTTATGGCAAAGCGCTGCGTACGGTTAAAAGTTGCGTAGGCAGTACCTGGTGCCGCTTTGGATTGCACGACAGCGTAAGTTATGCCATCCGCATAGAGGAACGCTACCGTGGTTTGCGTGCACCACATAAACTTAAATCGGCTGTTAGTGGATGCATCAGAGAATGCGCCGAAGCACAGAGCAAGGATTTTGGAATTATAGCAACAGAAAAGGGCTGGAATCTTTATGTATGCGGTAATGGTGGAAGCAAGCCGCAGCATGCCCTATTGCTGGCTGCGGATGTGGACAGTGATACCTGTATCAAATATATAGACCGTTTTCTGATGTTCTACATCCGGACTGCGGATCCCCTGACACGGACAGCTCCATGGCTGAACAAGATGGAAGGCGGAATGGAATACCTGAAAAATGTAGTTGTGAACGACAGCCTGGGTATGGCTGCCCAGTGGGAATTGGAAATGCAGACGCTGGTAGACGGTTATCAATGCGAATGGAAAACAGCGATCGAAGACCCTGAGATCAGAAAACGCTTTAGCCATTTTGTGAACGCTCCGGAAGAGAAAGATCCAAGTGTAAAATTTGACGAAATGCGCGGTCAGAAGAAGGCAGCGAACTGGACAATGGCTTAAAAACGAATAGATTATAGACACCCAAACAACAATAGATTATGATAGAAATAACTACAAACTGGTTTGCAGCCTGCCGTGTTGAAGATGCAGTAGAGAACGGCGGCGTATGTGTGAAGTGTGGGGAGGATCAAATTGCCTTGTTTTATTTTACCCGCCGTAATGAATGGTACGCTACACAGAATCTTTGCCCGCACCGCAGACAAATGGCATTGAGCAGGGGAATGATCGGCTCTACCGGTGAGGATCCTAAAATCGCCTGTCCTTTTCATAAGAAGACCTTTTCGCTGGCTACGGGAGAATGCCTCAGCGGAGACGAATGTGCCCTGCAAACTTATCCTGTAAAAATAGAGAATGGAACAGTTTATATCGGTTTAACTTAAATATCAATTATTATGGATTATGTATCACCCAAAGAAGTAGCAGGCACCATGATGAACGCCGCTATTACCAAAGCATCTTTATCCGTTAAAGACTTGCTGATCAGGGGCTCCATGTCTGGTGCCTTATTAGGAATTTCAGTTACACTGGCCTACCTGGCCTCATCGCAAACCAAATTGAGTATGGCTGGAGCCCTGGTGTTTCCGGTAGGCTTTGTAATCATTGTAATATTAGGACTTGAACTGGTTACCGGGAGCTTTTCATTAGTACCGCTTGCCTGGCTGGAGAAAAAGATTACGACAAGCACAATGCTTAAAAATCTGTTCTGGGTCTTTATAGGAAACCTGATCGGAAGCGTACTTTTCGCTTTCCTGTTCTGGACGGCCTCATCGGAAATGGGAACTGCAGCAATTTTAGGCACCATAGAACAAATGCTGGTTACCGCAGCCGAAAAGAAAACTACCGGGTATGCCATGCATGGCAGTGCCGGTTTATGCGCTGCTTTTGTTAAGGCAATTCTATGTAACTGGATGGTTTGCATGGGAGTTGTTATGGCGATGACCTCAAAATCTACTGTAGGTAAAATTCTGGCCGCCGGAATTCCAATTTTTATTTTCTTTGCCCTTGGTTATGAGCATGCTGTAGTGAATATGTTTGTAATTCCCGCCGGAATGATGTTTGGAGCGAAGGTAACCATTGCAGACTGGTGGCTGTACAACCAGCTGATTGTAACACTGGGCAACATCATAGGCGGCCTGCTGTTTACCGGAATGGCTATTTATTATACTTACGGTACTAAAACTGAGTCTGTAACTGCTCCTACTGTCTAAAATATCCAAACCAGCTAAATTAACCACAATGACATCCAGATTTCAACTTGCTATTTATAGCCTTCTCAGTATTACTATGCTTTGTTTACAAGCAAAATCACAAACTCCGACCGGAAATATCCAAACTAAACCTGTACTTTTTGACGGCCTGATCGTAGCAGGTTATTTAGACCAGGGTGCTTATATCAATTGTGCCGGGCCGGGCATTAAATTCAATAAAAAACCAGTAACTGTATTGTTGGGTTTATTGCCTGGTTTAAGGATAAAAGAAGACAAAGTAGCGCCTGGCGCCCCAAAAAATTCGACGGTAACACCCTCACTTGGTTTCGGCATTACCCTTGCCTATAAACACCTTGCTGTGCAGGCCCCTGTGTATTACAACAGTAAAAGCAGCACCAAAAACGGGGAGTGGAAACCCGGTATAGGTATCGGTTATAAGTTTTAAAAGAATTAAGATTCCTGAGTAAGGGATCTTAATTTTTCTTCATTTATAATCCTGATGTTTTTTCCGGAAATAGAGATCAGTTGTTCATTGATCAGTTCGGTTGTCATCCTGAACACGGTTTCGTAAGTTGCTCCGGTAAACGCGGCCAGGTCTTGTTTACTCAATGCTATATTCAGGCTACCGGCCTCAGTAAGCCCAAATTGGGCACTCAGCTGTAACAAAGCTACTGCAAGCCGGTTTTTAACTGGCATCAATGCCAGGTTACGCATTTTTTTTTCGGATTCCAGCAATTCATCCGCAAAAAACAACAATAGGTTAAAAGCCAGATCATGGTTTACTTTTAGTGTTGTTTTAAAGAATTCCAGGTCGATGAAACACAATGAAGTCTCTTCGAGCGCAGTGGCTGATATCGGATAAACTGTAGTTTTAGTGTTTAAACCACGATGCCCAAAAATCTTCCCATCATTTGCAAAACGGATGATCAGCTCTTTATCGCCCCACTTTTTATGTACCTTAACATTGCCGCTGTAAACAAAATAGACACCAGTAACCGGCTCTCCTTCCTGAATGATCTGCTCACCTTTTTTCGCCAAAAAATTCTTCCTGTGACTGTCTATGGCTGGCTTCCACTCTTTTAATGCCAAACGACACATCAAACAGGCTTCAAGATCACAGCATTTACCTTTTTTCATATCTAAAGACGCTCTTATACAAAAGCCGAATATCCTAAAACTTTTTGGTTGCGCTTCTTTAAATCCTCCAGATTTATTATTTTATTACGTTAATGATATTTTGAACATTAATAATCTTTATTCTGAGGCATTTTACTGGTCAGGTTTGCATCGATCACATTTTGCGGAATGGGCAGTAAAAGATCTCTGTCCTTTACTACCGGCCCCGCAATCTTATTGTAAAGCTTTACCCTTTCCAGCCATTTTCCTGTCCGCAGCAAGGTATAGCGCCGCTCTTCTTCTGAGAAAAGTTCTCTGGACCGTTCATCCAGTATAAAATCGATCGTTACCTGAGCGGCAGTGATCTGTCCGGCATGTGCCCTGTCTCTCAAAGCATTGATTGCATCTTTTGCCAGATCTGTTGCACCCAGTTTCAGGTAAGCTTCTGCGAGTATCAGGTAGGTTTCGGCAGACCTCACCATCATCTGGTCGTTATACTGGCGATCTACGGTTACATCCTGTGGACTGACGTAATCCCATTTCCTGGTGCTTGGCCAATTGGGATTGGTGACCTTCTCATTGGAGGTCCTGTCTAACTGGATGACATCCCCCAGGTTTTTTCCGGCAGGTATGCCCGCGGGATTATTAATGGCATAAGAAAAACTCCAGGCATAATCAGATCCCCTATCGTCATTCGGCCCATACAAAGTAAGTGCAAATTTTGTTGGCGACAGACGGCCAATTCCGCGCCCTCCATAATCGGCACTGATGGCAAATGGATTTTTAGATTTGCCATCGGTACCACTTACTGCAATAGAATAATACCGGTTTACCCAATACCTGCGCATGATGTTGCTTCCTTCACCACCGGCAACATTGAGTTCATTCTGCATCACCCACAATGCTTCTGTATTCCCGGCTGTACGGTTGGCATTCCCATCTACAAAAAGATCTGTAAATGCGGTACCTGGTTTGGCAGCATTCACACCAAAACGTGCAGTTACCAGTTTATAGTTGGGATTGGTAGTTACTTTTAACGCGTAATCTCTTGCCTTGTCGTTTTTTCCTTCTGCCAGGTAAAGCTCGGCCAGGTAGTGTTGTACAGCTCCTTTTAGCACTTTTCCAGGATTGGCCGGGGAAAGTTCCGGAAGAAACTGTTCTGCAAACAGCCAGTCTGCTTCTATAGCTGCTCTAACCTCTGCAACCTGGGTTCTTTGCCAGTCTGTTTTGATATTTGTACCAGATGATTCTTCGAGGGTCAGCGGCACATCGCCCCATAAATTAATCAGGTGACGATAAGCCCAGCCTCTGAAAAACCTGGCTTCGGCCAGTACTTGGTTCTTCTCTGTTTCGGTTAAACTATTTGGTTGCCCGGCCCTGTTTATAATCGTATTTGCGGCATTGATGGTTTCATAAAGCCAGGACCAGATATAGCGATAATGAATTACAGAGGCATTATTATTCGCACCCCAGCTGTTAAACACCTTTTCATAAGCATCTTCATAATTTCCGTAGGCATTATCTACGCCAATAAACGCTGGTTCCAGCATCAGATTAGTTGATCCTCCATAGGTACTGCCAGACCGTGACCGGCGCGCTTCGTCATAAAGGCCATTTAACCCGGCATCAAATCCGGCTTTATCCTTATATAGGTTATCTGCCAGCAATATGTTTGGAGAGGATTCATTTAACGTATCTTTTGAGCAGCCTGCAACAAGTACAATGGCTAAGGTGAACTGCAGTGTTTTGATAAGTGCTTTCATAATAAATCTGATAATGCTATAAGCCAATATTTAAACCCAGTATAAATTCTTTTTGTAAAGGAATGGCATCCTGCGTATTCAATTCGGGATCCAGGCCAGTCCATTTGGTGATGGTAAAGGGATTACGCATATTGAAGTATACTTTAAACCTGCCAAGTTTGAGTTTCTCCAGCATCTTAGCCGAAAGATTATAGGCAAGTGAAATGTCTTTGACCCTTAGGTAACCGTCGCTTTGAAAAATGGGAACCCCATAAATATTTGCGTTTACGTCATTCGCATAGTACTCGTTTGTTGGATTGTCTGGCGTCCACCAGTTTTTACGCATAGTATTGTAGCGCACACCTGAATTCACATTATCTGCTAAAAAAGTATTTCTCCTGTTTGTACCTACTACGCCCTGGGCAAATACATAGAGGGAAAAGTTTTTATATTTAAAGGTATTCCCCATCCCCCAGGTGAAATCTGGCTGCCGGCTTCCGATGATGGTCTTATCACGCGCATCGATCTTACCATCGTTATTGTAATCTACTACTTTTGCATACCCCGCTTTGGTATTGGGCTGGGGCGATTTACTCAGGTCGTCGGTACTTTGCCAGACGCCTCCGTAAATGTAATCGAAATTCAGGTCGATTGGTTTTCCAAGGAACCAGGTATTTAAGGTATCGTTTTTTCCATTGCCGTAAAGTTCCTCTATTTTATTGCGGTTAAGGGATATATTGACGGTACTTGACCAGCTGAAATTTTCTGACTGGATATTGATGCTGTTCAGGCCAAGCTCAATCCCCCTGTTAGCCGTCTTTCCAATATTCTGGGTGATGGTATCCACCCCGTGTACAGGAGAGATCTGTCGCTTTAACAAAAGGTCGTGTGTTTTAGAAAGATACGCATCAATTGACCCGGTCAACCTGCCTTTTAATAATCCAAAATCGATACCTGCATTGAAGCTGTTGGTAGTTTCCCATCCAAGATCTGGATTGGCAAGACTTGTTGGAATATAACCTGGTGCAGTTGCCGACCCATTTACATAAGAGCGTTCAGATAACTTTGCCAGGGTACGATAAGTACCTACAGCCTGGTTTCCGTTGCTGCCATAGGAAAGCCTCAGCTTCAGATTAGAGATCGCTTCAATATTTTTAAGGAAGGGTTCTTCGGACAAGTTCCAGCCAACTGCTACTGATGGAAAGAACCCGTATTTTTTATTGGCCCCAAAACCTGAAAATCCATCTCTGCGACCGGTAAGGGTTAGGAGGTACTTGTTATTGAAAGTATAATTGACACGTCCCATCTGGGATACCAGGGTTTGCTTTGAATAGGAAGCTCCGGGGGTTTTAGAAAGCGCTACATTGGCCTGGTAATAGGTGAGCACATCATTGGGAAATCCGGTGGCATCCATACTGTTCCCTTTAAGGTTATCATACTGATAACTGTACAAGCCAGTAAAGCTGATGGAATGCTTACCAAAGGTATTGTTGTAATTCAGGATATTTTCTATGAGCAGGTTTCTTTGCAAGTTTTGACCAAGGCTGAGGTTACCGTTATCCTTTAAGCCGGTACGGGTGTTTCTGCCATAATAAGTACTTTGATCTCTGCTGGTGTATTCAACACCTGTATTCAGCCGGTAAGAAAGGCCTTTTACAAAGGGCAACTGGACATTGAGGTAATTGGTGCTGACTACTTTGTAGGTTTCATCGTCATTGCTTGCCAGTGTTGTAGCCAGCGGATTTGCAAAGAAGACATCATCAGGCCATGGATAAATGGTAGGGCTTCCGCTGGGGTCGTAAGCGGTGGTAAGCGGATTAAAGCGGTAGGCGCCATAATCTCCGGTAAAAGATGCAGCCAAGCCGCTTCTGTTGTTGTAAGACAATTGCGTATTGGTACCATAGGTAAGCCATTTGGTCACATTCATTTCCAGGTTTACCCGCGTCGACATTCTCTTAAAATCGTCATTCAAAGCTATCCCTTTGACAGCTAAATAGGTGGCAGAAACATAATATTTTGAATTTTCACCGCCCCCGGTTACGCCTAGTGTATGTTGGCTGCGGCTACCTGTCCTGGTAGCAAGGTCAATCCAGTTTGGAAAAATTTTTGAATCGAAAACCGCCTGTTCTGAAGTAGTGATGGCCGTGTTTGGCTCTCGTGTACGTTTAAAGGCATAAAACTCTTCAGGGCTTAGCATATCCGGCAGATTGGCAAATGACTGCACACCATAAAAGCCATCGTAAGAGATCACAGGCTTGCCTTTACTTCCTTTTTTTGTAGTGATCAGGATAACCCCATTTGACCCTCTGGAACCATATATGGCCGCTGCTGAAGCATCCTTTAGGATATCAATTGATTCTATGTCCGGAGGGTTAATGTCGGAGATACTGCCATTATAAGGAATGCCATCTAAAATGATCAGCGGATCGTTGGTGGCGGTAATAGAATTCTTTCCACGTATAACAATGGAATTGCTGTTTCCTTCTGCTCCGCCACTGTTCTGATCGACGCTTACACCTGGTAAGGCACCCTGCAGGGCCTGGGCAAAATTAGTATTGGGTAGCTGCTCAAGCCGGCTTTTATCAACTGAGGCAACAGAACCTGTTACATCTTTGCGCTTCTGGGTACCATAGCCTACAACTACCAGTTCGTCCAGGTCTGTTGTACCCGATGAAAGCGCTACATTTAGCATGCTGCCTGATGCTGTATTCACATTTATCTCTTTGGTTCCATAACCAATAAAACTAAATACAAGAACATCATTTGCCCCTGCACTAATCTGATAGTTGCCATTAGGATCTGTAGCCGCACGCTTGGTAGTTCCCTTTACCGCCACTGTTACCCCAGGCAACACGCCCTTATCTTTTTGATCCGTTACTTGTCCTCGTACTACCTTTTCCTGCGAAAAAGCAGGTGTAACAGCCGCAACATAAAACAATAAGATCAGCGCAATCCAGTTTCCGAATAGTAGTTTCATACCCTTAAAAAATAAAATTTGGTTAGCTTTAACTCCTGCTAAGTTACCTATAGTAATGCTCCATAAACCGGCCAATTGGTTCATATTTACGGGAGGTTTGTAGCGGTATTCAACCTGCTTTTAATAAAAAATTACCTTCTTAGGGGAGAACCGGCGTCTTTTCGCTCCTTCAGCGAAATTATGCCCTCTCCGAAAAGAATGGTTATATCTTTCTTAAAAATTACCTTCTTAGAGGAGGACTGGCGTCTTTTCGCTCCTTCAGCGAAATTATGCCCTCTCCGAAAAGAATGGTTAGATCTTTCTTAAAAATTACCTTCTTAGAGGAGGACTGGCGTCTTTTCGCTCCTTCAGCGAAATTATGCCCTCTCCGAAAAGAATGGTTATTTTTTCCGTTACTTTGTATCTTAAATTACTGCCATGGAATTTAATTTCAGTCAAATCCTATCAACCTCGATGGTATTGTTTGCCATTATCGATATTCTGGGTGCTATTCCTATTGTGATAGAACTTAGAAAAAAGGCCGGACATATCCAGTCAGAAAAAGCAAGCCTTGTTGCAACTGTTCTGATGATCATATTCTTATTTGCAGGTGAAACCTTACTGAAGGTAATTGGACTGGATGTAGCATCTTTTGCCATTGCAGGTTCTATAGTGATCTTTTTTATTGCCATGGAAATGGTATTGGGCCTTACCATATTTAAAGAAGGGGATGCACCCGAAACGGTATCTATTGTACCCCTTGCCTTTCCCTTGATTGCGGGTGCGGGAACCATGACTACCCTGCTGTCATTGAAAACAGAATATGCCACTCAAAACATTGTAATAGGCATCCTCATCAATATGATGTTTGTATATTTTGTATTAAAAAATACAGAACGTCTGGAAAGGCTATTTGGAAAATCGGGCTTAAATGTACTTAGAAAAGCTTTTGGAATTATTCTGCTGGCCATTGCCATTAAGTTGTTCCGGAACAATACAGGTTTATAATATGGATTACTGTTTGATCAGGCGGGCAACAAACATCGTATCAGCCTTAGCTGCATAGCCTTTAATTACCTGCATTTTTTCCAGTTTTAAAGGCAGGTTTTCTAACAGGAAAGCTACCACGTCCTCATTTTCTTCTTTAAATACTGAACAGGTGATATAGATCAACGGCTTGCCTTCTTTCAGGTATTTGACCACATTTCCGGCTATTGTTTTTTGCAAACCAGAAAAATAACTGACTTTATGTGCATCAAAATGATACAACATTTCGGGAGTTCTTCCCCAGGTTCCTGATCCGGAACAGGGTGCATCCAGTATAATACCATCAAATTCATAGTCATGAAGGTCCTGATCATTGTTTTCCAACAAGTCCAATACTTTCTTCTGATATTTTTTTAAACCCGCCTCCTGGAAGCGCTCGTCCAGGTTATGTAAACTGTTTTCCCTTACATCGCTTACCAATAGCTCAATCTTTGATTCCAGATCATACAAAAGCAGTGATTTACCGCCTGACGCTGCACAACAGTCCCACCATTTGTCCCAGGGTTGAGGTTGAAAGAAGCTGCCTGTTTTCTGTGAAGAAAGGTCTTGCACCTGGTAATGCTTCTGTGCAGCCAACAGGGTATCTAACTTTGTCCCGTTCTGCAGCGCAAGTGTGGTGTCGCTAATATTTTCTACCACAATCTCTGCTTGCTTTAAAGTAGCGGTTACTTTTTCCAGATAACCGGCATCAACCCTGATGAACAGGTCAGGTTGTATAAAAAAGGAAGTGATATAATCTTCCTGATCAATATCGGCAGAAAGTTGACTGTGAAAACTAAAAACATCAGTTAATTTAAATGACGGATAATGCTGTTTAATCAAGGCTATTTTTTCCCGGACCGGAAGTTCAACATGCTCTTTTAAGCCCGTTAAATAAGTTTCCAGTACCAGGCTTGTGGTTTGGCTGCAAAGAAAATCGGCTACTGCCAAACGTAGGGTATATTCTGATGCGATTAAGGCTTTGCCAAGTCTAAAAAAACTATAAATATACCGGCTTGCCCAACGCCTGTCAGAAGAGCCCATTTGTTTGTTCCGTTTAAAATAAGCAAACAAAAAACGATGCAGCGGCAAGGTGCCGTCATAACTTTTAAGAATCTGTTCAAATGCCCTTAACTGGTGTTCTACCCTCATTCAACAATATTTAAAGCAAAGTTTTTATATTTAAGGAGCATTAAGCTGGTATTGATATAACCCAATTTATCGTCGTGAATAAAACGGAAGGAATTGTGCAAACCCTTATACCGTTCTTTGCTGAGGTAATTTAAATAATCTGCACCATAGATAGATAGCAGCTTGCCAAAATAAAAACCAATATCAAAACCTTTAAAAGCATATTCACCAGGTTCAAAGTTGAAAGATGAGCGGTATTTCCTGATAAAAGCATTAACCTCTGACCTGGTATAATCAATTTTATAAGAAGAGGTGACGACTGTATTTAAAGTTTGCAGCTGTTCGGTATTGTAATTCTGTTTAACCCAATCTGGATGGCCAAAAAGGGATATATTTAATCCTGTCTTCTTGATTTTCATTAGTTTATCGAGTGTAGGAACAACAAATTTTCGGTCTGATGCACTTACAATAACTACATACTGCCTGTCTTTTATAATTTTAGGTTCCATGGTAAAAACAGAGGCATATTCCTGGAAGTTAAATTTGTTATGCTGCATGAAATATGCCCTTAAAGGCTTAGCCATCACTTCGTCACTTGAGCCCTTTGGATTGATCAGTACCACAACAGTAGTTGCCGGGTTATAATTTTTACTGATATAACTGCCTATTTTCTCTGCATGCTGATCAACATTGTTTACAATCGATATCAGGTTAGGATTGGCAAATTCGCCGGGATGAGCCGCCGACAGGGGATTGACCACAGGAATATTCCTGGATATAGAATAGTTGGTAATGTACTTTAACCCATCCGGGAACACGGGCCCCACAATCAGGCTACTGCCCAGCAGGCCACCGTTATCAATCAATGTGCCGATCTGGGTATTGTCATCCCGTGTATCGTATACTTTCAGTTTAAAATTCTGACCAGACGCAGCGGCAGAATCTATACCCAGCTTAAATCCCTGGTAAAAATCGATGGCCAATGCGGCTTTTTCTACCTCTGCTTTCGTAGCTGATTTTAATTTGATCTCATTTAAGCGGAAGGGGACCAGCAACGAAATACTGGCCTGCTCAAATCTGACAGCGGGCTTTGTTGTTTTCGGTGCTTCCTTAGGAACCTCGGGCTTCTTGCTTTCGGTCCTTATTTTCGGCGAGCAGGCCGATAAAACAAGAACCATAAATACAAGGATCCAATATTTATTCCCACTCAATTGTGGCTGGTGGTTTTGAGCTAATGTCATATACAACGCGGTTAATTCCTTTTACTTTGTTAATGATTTCATTAGAAATTTTTGCGAGTACGTTATAAGGTAAATGACACCAATCTGCGGTCATTCCATCCACAGATTCGACGGCACGAAGGGCTATCGCATTTTCATAAGTACGCTCATCCCCCATTACCCCTACCGATTGGACCGGAAGGAATATTGCACCTGCCTGCCATACTTTATCGTACAGACCTGCTTCTTTCAGGTTATTGATATAGATGGCGTCTGCTTCCTGTAGAATGGCGACCTTCTCTGCAGTAACCTCTCCAAGAATCCTGATCGCTAAACCTGGACCGGGAAAAGGATGACGTCCGATGATAAAATGCTCCAGTCCTAAAGATGTCCCAACCCTTCTTACTTCATCCTTAAACAGCGTATTCAAGGGTTCTACAACTTTAAGTTTCATGAAATCCGGCAAACCACCAACATTGTGGTGTGATTTAATCGTAGCTGACGGTCCTTTAACAGAGACAGATTCTATGATATCGGGATAAATGGTGCCTTGTGCCAGCCATTTTACATCCTGCACCTGATGCGCCTCATCATCAAATACTTCAATAAATACTCTTCCAATGGCTTTACGTTTCAGCTCAGGATCAGAAACTCCGGCAAGCTGGCTTAAGAAACGTTCCTTGGCATCTACACCTTTTATGTTTAAGCCAAGATGCTTGTATTGTTCAAGCACTGCTTCGTATTCGTTTTTCCTTAATAAACCATTGTCTACAAAAATGCAATGCAGGTTTGTTCCAATTGCTTTGTGTAATAAAATAGCTGCAACGCTGGAATCTACCCCGCCTGAAAGTGCCAGCACCACTTTATCATTACCTAGTTTCTCTTTTAAATCTGCTATCGTAGTTTCTACAAAAGCATATGGTGTCCATTCCTGCTTACATCCGCAGATGTCTACCAGGAAGTTTTCCAGCAATTGTTTACCATCGATGCTGTGCGTTACTTCAGGATGGAACTGTATGGCATAAGTATCGGTTCCTTTAACCTGATAGGCAGCCACCTTCACACTGTCTGTACTGGCAATCAGTTCAAAGTTTTCGGCCACCCTGGTAATGGTATCGCCGTGCGACATCCATACCTGAGAATCCAAAGCAATATTTTTAAATAATTTATTTCCTTCAGCAACAAAATTAAGGTTGGCCCGGCCGTATTCACGTGTTGAAGAGGCCTGCACTTCACCACCGGAGTGCTGTGCAATATATTGAGCTCCATAACAAACCGCAAGTATGGGGTAGCTATCCAGCTTTTTAAGATCTATTTGAGGGGCATCTTCCTGACGAACCGAATATGGACTACCTGAAAGGATGATACCTTTAACGTCTGAAGTAATTTCAGGAATGTTGTTAAATGGATGAATTTCGCAATAAACGTTTAACTCGCGTACCCTACGGGCAATTAACTGTGTATATTGAGAACCAAAATCGAGAATTATGATTTTTTCTAGCATGGCCAAAGTTAAGAATACTTAATCACTTCCACGCCAAATCTCTTCAAAAAATCAACCCCCTCATCACTCGGCAATCCCTTATAGGCAGCATACGAATCCCGGTAGTGCACTACTTTTATGCCTGAAGATAAAATGAGACGGGCACAGGCGATGCAGGGCGACAAGGTGGTGTATAGCGTTGAACCTTCAATTTTCGACCCGTTCTTTATACCATACAATATGGCATTCTCCTCTGCATGCAGGGCCAAAGAGCAACTTCCACGGGAATCTCTTGCACAACCTGCTTCCGGCCATTCTTCGTCACAATTATGTGTTCCGGCAGGAGGACCATTGTACCCTATGGAAATAATGCGGGTGTCTTTTGTTAACACAGCACCTACCTGCGCACGTACACAATGTGAACGCCCCGCAAGATCGGAAGCTAAATTCATGAAAATATGGTTAAAACTAGGTTTTACTGTCATGCTATTGGTTGTCCGCTGATACTTTAACTATACCGGCAGCGTTTATTGATAATGATTGTTAATGGATTTTTTTTGGGCTAATTTATGTTTAAAATTGCATATTAGCACAATATTATACGTTAGGTGAATGTTTGAAGCAATATTACAAGGGATAGGTGCGGGTATTTTATTTTCTTTTTTAACAGGACCAGTATTCTTTTCAATGATCAAAACAAGCATTGAAAAGGGATTCAAGGCGGGGTTTGCGTTAGCCATAGGTGTGATCTTTAGCGACATCATATTCATAAGCCTGACCATATTTAGTTCGCAGTTTGTAGATTACAATTCCAAGTACAATCAGTATATCGGTATCATTGGCGGACTATTCTTATTTTGCATCGGCCTGTTCTACCTCATCAAAAAGGTGAAAGTAAATTATGACATCTCTGAAGACTTAAAGATCAAAAAGAGAGGATATATCATCAAAGGATTTTTCATGTGCCTTTTATCGCCTACCACACTCATGTTCTGGATTATGGTGGGGGGTATTGTATCTGTACACCTGCATTATGAAATGGCAGAAAAGATTGTATTTTTTATTGTTGCAATGATTACACAGCTTTCTGTAGACTGCCTCAAGTGCTTTTATGCAGCCAAGCTGAGGTACAGAATTAAAGAAAGGACCATTCAAAACCTCAACAGAATTGCGGGGGCAGTTATCCTGATGTTTGCAATAAGGTTGTTTATTGAAGTAATAAGAAAATAACCCATTCTGTTCACAGTCTGGCATCTGCCGCCTTGCTTCTCTGAAGCAAGCCAACAGCGCCTAGGTCTGTTCACAGAAGGGATATTTTCGTTCAATAGCATGATGCAGAAGGAGAGATACCGACGAACAAAAAAACCCTTTTGCAAAAAATGCAAAAGGGTTTCTTGTTTTATTAGATGTACATGAACACCATGTTTAAGGCGCTCGCTTGACAGTAAAGATGCTTGCTGTGAAGCGACCTAGGCGCTGTTGCCCTTCAGCAACAGATGCCAGACGCTGAATAGCACAGCTTTTTTACCCTCTAGTATGCCCTTTGATTATTGCCTTCTTTCCAGTTTACAAAAGCCTTATTTACTACCTTGTTACCACCCGGAGTTGGATAGTTACCTGAGAAATACCAGTCGCCACTATGATTAGGGCAGGCAACATGTAAATTATCAAGTGTCTGGTAGATCACCTCCACTTCGGCAACGGTATCAGCAGGCGTAATGATTTTAGCAATCTGGTCGGAGATTTCCTGTTGCTTAAATGGCCTGTAAATGTCCTTAACATGATTGACAATTTCTTCTTTAGGCAGCAACAAAGAGGCTTTACATTTCTGGTAAACTTCTTCTATTACATTTTCCATCCCTCTTGCCTTTAATAATTGTATCGCCGCTTCGAATGCCACAAACTGGCCCATTTTAGACATGTCAATACCGTAGCAGTCGGGATAACGGATCTGCGGTGCAGAAGAAACAATGATGATCTTCTTAGGGTGCAGTCTGTCTATTATCTTGATAATGCTCTGTTTTAATGTAGTTCCTCTTACAATGGAATCGTCTACAGCGACCAGCGTATCTGTGTGGTTTTTGATCACCCCATAAGTAGTATCATAAACATGCGCTACCATATCTCCTCTATCGGCATCCTGCGTAATAAAAGTTCTTAGCTTAACATCCTTAATCGCCAGCTTTTCTACTCTTGGACGCATAGACAGCAATTCATCAAGTTCTGCATCACTGAGTGTATCCTTACGGCGCAGTAAGGCTTCCTTCTGTACCTCTCTAATGTAAGCATGTAAACCGTCTACCATGCCGTAGAAAGAAACCTCGGCGGTATTGGGAATGAAAGAAAAAACAGTATTTTTCAAATCTGCACTTACCGCTTCCAGAATTTGCTTACACAGCAAGGCACCAAGGTGTTTTCTCTCTTTATAGATTTCGGCATCGCTTCCTCTTGAAAAATAAATACGTTCAAAAGAGCATGCTCTTTTTTCTTCAGGCTCCCTGAATATCTCTTGTGTTACGGTACCGTCTTTCTTAACGATCAATGCATGACCAGGCTCAATTTCCTTAACATTTTTAAACTGGATGTTAAACGCAGTCTGTATAGCCGGGCGCTCCGACGCAGCGACTACAATTTCATCATCAGCATAATAATAGGCCGGGCGTATCCCTGATGGATCACGAAGGATAAATGCATCGCCATTACCTACAATCCCTGAAATGGTATAACCTCCATCCCAATTCTTTGCGGAACGTTTCAATATTTTGGCAATATCGAGGTTTTCAGAGATCTTATGGGTAATGGCTACATTATCCAAACCTTCTTTTTTATATTCATCAAAAAGTTCCTGATTCTCATCATCCAGAAAGTGGCCAATCTTTTCGAGCACAGTAACTGTATCTGCCTTTTCTTTTGGATGCTGGCCAAGTTCATAAAGTTGCTCCAATAATTCATCAACATTTGTCATGTTAAAATTACCGGCAATAACCAGGTTCCTTGTCATCCAATTGTTCTGACGCAAGAAGGGATGGCAATTCTCGATGCTATTCTTGCCATGCGTTCCATACCTCAAATGTCCTAACAAAACTTCACCAATAAAACTCACATTTTGCTTCAACCACTCTGCATCCTGCATCAGTTCAGGCGTTTCATTCTGAATATCTACAAATTTATTTTGTACATATCCAAATATATCCGCAACTGCATTCTGAGCCATCGAACGGTACCTGCTGATGTAGCGGTGACCAGGTTTAACATCTAATTTAATAGTTGCTATTCCGGCTCCATCCTGCCCACGGTTATGCTGCTTTTCCATTAAAAGATAAAGCTTGTTTAATCCGTAAAGTGCAGTACCGTATTTTTGCTGGTAGTATGAGAGCGGTTTTAAAAGGCGGATAAAGGCGATTCCGCATTCATGTTTGATCGAGTCACTCATTCGTGTGTGTTGTTTTGAGCGGCAAATTTACCGTTAATAATAATCAGAACCTAGAAAGAAATGGAAAGTTTATTTTTAGATTATAATTGCTGTTCAAACGTCAATTATAATTAATTCTTTGCTAAACGGAATTCATTTAACACTGGGCTTTCATATTTACGTGCTTTGAAACAACAGGTTTGCCAAAAAAAATAGAAGCATTGGAATTAAAAGCCTGCGGATCTCCCGAAGTGAAAAAACTAGTTTCAGCTTCTTTGCCGATCCTGCACTCCATTTCCGGATGCTTCCTGAGGTATAAGGCAAGGCTGCTAGCGACAATATCGTTCTGTGCCAGCAAGTTAATATGACCTGGTAATATCTCTTTCATTTTAGACACCAGCAGCGGATAATGTGTACAAGCCAAAACAATACAATCTATTTCATCATCTTTCGTCAATAACTGATCGATATACTTTTTTACAAAATAGTCTGCGCCTGTATCCTGGTGTTCATTGTTTTCTATCAAAGGCACCCACATTGGACAACTTTGCTGGGAAACGGTTATTTCCGGGAAAAATTTATGGATCTCCATCAGGTAGGACTCGGAATTAACAGTACCACGGGTTCCCATGATCCCAATATGCCTGGTCAATGTAAAATCACCTGCAATCTCGGCAGTAGGTCTGATTACACCCAAAACTCTCCTATCTGGATATTTAAATGGCAATACATTTTGCTGAATGGAGCGTAATGCTTTTGCCGAAGCAGTATTGCAGGCCAAAATAACCAAAGGACAGCCCTGAGCAAATAACCATTCTACACATTCCAGTGTGTACTGATAAATAGTTTCAAAAGAATGGTCTCCGTAAGGCGTACGGGCATTATCCCCAAAATAGATATAATTATACTGTGGCAGTTCCCGGGCAATTGACTTAAATACCGTCAGGCCGCCATAGCCAGAATCAAAAACACCTATGGATTGCTTATTATTCATGATAAAAAAACGGGATTGGGTTTTATCACCCAATCCCGCAATTTAAATATTTTAGCTGCAAAATCCTCAATCAGAGTTTATAGAGCTATCATTTATTTTTTTGGTGCAGTTGCTGTAGCAGCTATACCAAGTTTAGTTTTTACTAAAGCTGTAATGTCTTCACCTCCGTCTGAGTAAATCACAGCCGGGTTTGCGGTATCAAATACATAAGCAAATCCTTTTTCTTTGGACACGGCTTTAATGGCAGCATCCGCTTTTACCTGGATAGGATTGAATAACTCCGCATTCTTAGTTTCCAGTTCCTGCTGTGCTTTTTGTCTGGCATCACCAATGCGTTTTTCCAGATCCTGAAGCTCAGCACCCATAGTTTGCAATTCTTTACCAATAGCTTCTTTGTTTGCCTCACTCATTGTTTTCTCTTTGTCCTGAGCAGCTTTCAATTTAGTCTGATATTCAGAAATCATTTTTTCAATATCTGCCTGCTTTGTTTTTTGAAAAGCTTCCAATGCAGTACGTGCAGTTTTTACCTCTGGCATGGCCTCTATAATCGCTGCAGAGTTTAAATGTGCCAATTTTTGTTGTGCATTTGCAATATTAGCAGTAAACAATAATCCTGCCGCTAAAAAAAATGCGTTAATTAACTTTCTCATTCTATTTTTCTTAATAATTGTTTCTAATTTATGTTTATATATCTATTTAATTGACGAATCTGGTTTATAACCCAATCTTTTAATCACATCGTTGCTCACATCATAACCACTGCTGGCATAGATCATCATCGTTGCTTCGCTGCTCTTATCAAAGATAAAATCAAGAAGTTTGGATTTAGCTACTTCTGCTACAGCTTTTGTCACGCCATCCTGAATAGGACCTAATAATTTTGCCCGGGCCTGAAACAATTCACCTTCCGGACCAAATATTTTACGCTGAAATTCTTTTGCCTGTTTTTCCTTTTCTATAATATCATTCTCTCTCCTTTTACGCATGTCTTCAGTCAATAATACCTGATCGGCCTGGTAAGCCTTATACATTTTGTCTATTTCTGTAAAGTTATTGTCTACCTGTTTTTGCCACTGCTGTGACAAAACATTTAACTGGTTCAACGATGATTTATAATCTGGTAAATGTTTCAGAATATAT
This sequence comes from Pedobacter heparinus, assembly GCF_032678725.1. Lineage (GTDB taxonomy): Bacteria > Bacteroidota > Bacteroidia > Sphingobacteriales > Sphingobacteriaceae > Pedobacter > Pedobacter heparinus_A. Next base: position 169,566 of record NZ_JAVTSC010000012.1, on the reverse strand, counting down.
TCTGTATCCACATAAGCAAATTTCTGTGCAAATGCACCCATCCCTGTAAACAGCAAGATGCAAATTAAAATATACTTTTTCATTAGTATGATGATTTATTTTTATGTCCTTAAAGCTAATTAAACCGCTATATGTTAAAAACTAAGATAAGCTTATTAAGTAATACCTAACAAGCTTATCCGGGTTTTATTGTGTATTTTATTAATTAAATCCGCCAAGTTGCTGTGCTATGCTAAAATGGAACTGCCCTTTATTGGCATCTGGCGAGCCTGGAATCTTATCAAATCCATAGCCCCAATCTATCCCCAGCAATCCAAATATCGGTAAAAATATTTTGGCGCCAAAACCGGCAGAACGTCTGACATTGAATGGATTGAAATCGGCAAACTTATCCCAGGTATTTCCACCCTCTGCAAATGCTACCAAGAAAGCGGTGGCTTGCTGACTCGCAATTACCGGGTACCTTAACTCCATGACATATTTGGTAAAGATAGGGCTACCAGATTGCTGTGCGATGTTAGGATTTGCGCCTACTGGTATTACCGAGTTGTTGGCATATCCACGCATGGCGATCAGCTCAGATCCCTGAAGGAAGTCAAACCCTTGCATACCATCTCCACCTAGTTTAAACCTTTCAAAAGCAGATTGTCCAACAGCCTGGTTATATGTTCCAAGGAAACCAAACTGTGCCTGTGCTTTAACGACAAACTTGCCGGCCAACCTTTGGAACCATTGCGATTCAAATTTCCATTTGTGATACTCTGTAAACTTATAACGTTGTTTATCAGATGCTGTTGCATAGTTCACGTTATTCAGCAATGAATACGGAGGTGTAGCCTGCACAGTGAATTTAAAGAACGATCCTCCTGTAGGGAAGATTGGGGAATCCCTTGAATCCCTGCTTAGTTCTTGTGTTAAGTTCAGGTTATATGAGGTCCCGGTACTGAACAGGAATCCAGGATAATTGTTCAGGATATACTGCTGCACATTAATGGCATGCGTTAACTGGAAGTAGTTATCCGGGAAGTTCAGTCTTCTTCCCAAACTGACAGTAACCCCATTTAACCGGATCTTCTGGTATTGACTACTGGACGGATCTATCGTACCATAGTAACTTCTCCCGCCGTTAGACTGTAATGAGGTAAAGGCACTTACGCCGAAGCTGATCGGTTTTTTACCCCCCAGCCATGGCTCGGAGAATGAAAAGCTATACGATTGGTAATATTTGCCGTTGGTTTGTCCACGTAAGCTTAATTTTTGTCCATCACCTTTTGGCAAAGGTTTGTAAGCACTTAAATTAAACAAGTTTCTTAAAGAGAAGTTGTTGAAGGTTAAACCCAGGGTTCCGATGATGTTACCTCCACCAAAACCGCCCGAAAGCTCAATCTGGTCAGAAGGTTTTTCTTCTACTGTGTATTCGATATCTACCGTTCCATCTGCTGGGTTTGGCTTAGGTACCGGATTAGTTTTCGACTCGTCAAAGTTACCCAGCTGACCAATCTCACGAACAGTACGGATCAATAGGTCTTTAGAGAATTTTTCACCCGGCTTCGTACGTACTTCACGCAAAACTACCCTGTCGTTTGTAATGGTATTGCCTTTAACAGTAATGCGGTTATTGGTATACTGTGGACCTTCGTAAATCCGCATTTCCATCTCAACTGTATCACCATAAATTTTAGTCTGTACCGGATCTACATTAAATGTTAAATATCCGTCGTTCAGGTAAATGCTGGATACGTCATCTCCGTTGGCACTTCCTCTTAATTTTTTCTCTAATTTTTCCTCACTAAACACCTCTCCTTTCTCAATTCCCAATGCTCTTTGTAAAAACTCTGTATTGTATTTTGCGTTACCTACCCAGCTGATGTTACCAAAGTAATATTTAGGTCCCTCAAATAAATCTATTTTAATACCTACAGCTTTATCGCTATACTGATAAATACTGTCTTTTAAAATTACCGCATCGCGATAACCCTTATCATGCATTTTAGCGATAAGTTTGGTCTTATCTTCGTCGTATTTCTCTTTGTTGAACTTCCCTGAACCAAATACTTTATAAAATGCCTGCTGTTTCGTTTTCTTTAAAAATTTGCGCAGCTTGGCTGAAGAAAAATCCTTATTCCCTGTAAAGTTGATCTCATGGACTTTAACTTTTCTGCCTTTATCTACTAACACCTGGAGGATTACACTATTGTCCTGGCTGGGATCTGGTTTGGTCTTGTACTCAACACTGGTAAAGAAATACCCTTTTTCGAGTAAAAACTTCTTAATAGTGGCAGTAGTACTATTGTATAGATTGTCATTAATAATAGCTTTACCAGCTTTTTCACCCAGTTTTTCAAGAATATCAGTTTTTTGAGATTTACTAACTCCGGTAAATTCAAAAGAACTCAGGCGTGGCCGCTCCACAACCTCGATATCAAAATATACCGAATCCTCTACTATTTTAGTAATATCCAGCTGGATATCATCAAACAAACCCTGAGCCCAAAGATTTTTGATTGCATTAGCTGTAGCTTCACCTGGAAGGATAATCCTTTCTCCCTTGATTAGCTTTGACAAGGTAATGATCACGTCCTTATCCAGGTATTGTGTACCTGTCAAGGTAGTGCCCCCGATGATATACTCTTTCGGATTAAAATAATCCAGTTCAAGTCCTTTCACTTTTAAAGTGGGAGCTACGGGATTGGACTGAGGACGGGTGATTTGTGCCATTGTTGGTAAACCAATCAACAACAATAATATAAGTTGGTATATTCTTTTCATTTACAATCTAAAAATCGATGCTAAGTTAATTTAAACACATGTTAAAAAGTGTTAAAAGTAAAATTAGTTCAACTGTTCACTAATTTTACCGAAGCGGCGTTCGCGTTTCTGGTAGTCTACAATAGCTTCAAAAAGGTCTTCCCTTCTAAAGTCCGGCCATAAGGTATCCGTAAAATACAACTCGGTATACGCCATCTGCCACAATAAAAAATTACTAATTCTGTGTTCACCACTGGTTCTGATCATCAATTCCGGATCAGGCATGTTAATTGTCGTTAACTGAGCTGAAAAACAGGCCTCATTAATATCATCAATACTTATTTTTTCATCTTTAACTTGTTGGGCCAGTTTCCTGGCTGCTTCCAGAATTTCCCATTTGGCACTATAGCTTAAGGCCAGGGTTAAAGTGCAGTGGGTATTATTGGCAGTTTTATCCATAGCACTTTTTAAATCGTCAATACATTTTTGAGGAAGTGAGGCAATATCTCCAATGGCGTTTAACCTGATGTTATTTTTAGTCAGTGTTTCAGTTTCCTGATTGATCGTTGTAATCAGCAATTCCATTAATGCGTTAACTTCATCAACAGGCCTGTTCCAATTTTCTGTCGAAAAAGCATAAACTGTTAAATACTTGATGCCTATATCTACACAGCCTTCAACGATATCTTTTACGGACAGCACACCACTTTCATGGCCAAAAACTCTGAATTTACCCTGATTTTTTGCCCATCTTCCATTTCCATCCATGATAATGGCGATGTGTTCCGGCAAGCGTGTGCTATCTATTTGTTCTTTAAATCCCATTATTTACCGCAAATATGCTTAAAATGTATAACATTTTTGGGACACAAAGGTATAAGATATGCCAATACCTACAAACATATATGTATCTCTTTTTCTAAAATCACCTCTCTGGGTGCCTGGGGCACCATAATTTGGTATAAATGAAGGATTTGACAACTGTTGTCTCAAGGGTCTTGATCCATCATCAGGCCATACCGATGCATCCGGATAAACCCCGCTTACATCATCCAGGTAGTCGGTATGTGCTGTACGGTATCCAATCTGAGAAAACAAACCCCAATTTTCTTTCAGTTGCAGCTTTATCCCCACTCCATAAGGGATACTTAACGCATAATTCCGGTAAGCCTCAGACTGTCCTTCGGTCTGGTAATACCTCAAATTGTATTCCGTATCATTATAGGTACCCTTAGGGCTATAAAACACCCCACCAATACCTGTAAATATATAGGGTGTAAATTTCTTTGTTCCTCCACCTGCAAAATAATTGAGGAAGTTAAAGTCCACTTGTACACTCAGCTCATTTAAAGGCGTTTTAAAATTAATATTGCGGTTGTTAAAGTCTGTATTATCTGAAAAAGCATCATTGGCCCGGATCTTACCGTAAGTATAGTGCAAACCAAATGCCCAATATGGATTAATATTTATTTTTGCATAAGCACCCGCCGACAGTCCGCTTATTTTCAATGGTTTGTCCTGATTCAGATCGCCGATATAACCCGAGCCCCCAGCCAATAAGCCCAACTCAAAGGTTTGGGCAAATGCAGTTACCGGACCAAAAAGGACGAGAAAGCAAATCAGTTGTGGGGTATAACGCATATTAGTAATTCCGGGTATCAATACCCCAAAGTAGTTTATTCCTTAACGTTGTCAGGTAGCTCTCATTATGGAGTCTGATCAGGTTTACATGAAATTTAGCTTTATTTAAAGTCACTTTGACTGAGCGGTCTACTGTTTCTGTACGTGAGTCGCAAGATACCAGGAATTTGGCACTTCTCGCCTCTACCTCAAAAGTTAACGAAACATCATCGGGAATAATAACCGGCCGCACGTTCAAATTGTGCGGGGCAATAGGAGTAATTACAAAATTCTGAGAACTTGGATAGATAATCGGACCACCGCAGCTCAAAGAGTAGGCCGTTGAGCCGGTTGGGGTGGCAATGATTAAACCATCTGCCCAGTAAGAGTTTACAAACTCATTGTTCATATAAGCATGGATGATCATCATGGCAGAATTATCCCGCCTGTGAATAGTGATGTCATTCAATGCAAAATTTTCTTCTCCAAAAAGGTCATATGTAGACGCCAAGCTCAGCAAAGTCCTTTTATCCAGCGAGTATTCTTTATTTTTCAGTGCCTCAATTGCCTTTTTTATTTCGTCTTTATTGATACTGGCCAGGAAACCAAGACGGCCAAAATTGATACCTATTACAGGAATACCTGAGTCACGTATCAGTGCCAGCGTATCCAGCAAAGTACCGTCACCCCCTAAGCTGATCAATACGTCGGTTTGGCCTGGCAGTTCGGTATGCGATGAAAAAGCCTGGATATGATCTGGCAACTTAATCTTATCCTTTATAAAATCCAGATATTTTTTATAAACGAGAATAGGCGTCTTATACTTGTCCAGTACATTAAAAACCTCTTGAACATAAGGCAATACACTGTTATTGAATTCCCTACCGTAAATAGCAATCTTCATTATACGTTTAAATAATTCATAAATGAATTGAAGCGGTCTTCGGTTCCGTCATCTGTTTTTGTACTGTTAAATACGGCCTTAACCTGGTAATTATACCGTTCAAAAGAAGCAATGATGCCCGATAACTCTGTTTTATTAATCTTCAGTGTAACTTCCAGTTTTGTAGAATCCGGGAATGACTGTACATAAGACGAAAGAATCTGTGCATTGTCTGCCTCCACAATTTGCGCCATATGGGCCAAAGAGTTATTCCTGTTACTGATTTCCAAAACAATAATGCCTCCAGGCTCTTTTACTGCAAAAATATCAGCAGCATAACTGATCAGACTATTGATTGCTATTAAACCCAGGTAATTCTTTTTATAGTCTAACACCGGAACTGCAGACAGGCTCAACTGGGTAAGTAACCTGATGATGTCATAAATATGTGCATCCTCATACACAAAAGGATTTAAAAGTGATAAAGAAAGACCACCAATGGGCAAATCTCCATCTCTAACCTCTATCAGCTCATCCTCTGCAAGCAATCCTAAAAACTGGGTTTCATTTACAATGGGAAGATGAGAAAGTTTGAACTCAGTCATTCTTTCCAAGGATTTCTGTACAGAATCAGAAGTCTTTAGCGGGGGTATTGAATTAGATATGAGTTCAGATGCCAGCATTATTTCAGTAAAATCCGGTTTAAAAAAGTTTGAAGGTATTCGTTAAAAATCTCCGGACGTTCCATCATGGGGGCATGTCCGCATTGATCTACCCAGTTCAATTCAGAATTTGGCAACAGCTCATGAAACTCTTCTGCAACTTCAGGTGGTGTTACCCTATCCTGCTTACCCCAAATTAAGGAAACCGGAATAGTGATCCTGGAAAGGTCTTTAGACATATTGTGTCGTATAGCTGATTTAGCCAAGGCCAGAATGCGAATAACCCTCGACCGTTCGTTTACGGTTTTATAAACTTCATCAACCAGTTCTTTTGTGGCTGTTGCCGGATCATAAAAAGTAAATTCCACCTTTTCACGAATGTAATCGTAGCTTTCCCTTTTTGGAAAAGAACCTCCAAAAGCATTTTCATATAAACCAGAGCTACCGGTTAGGACAAGTGCTTTTACATTTTCCTGGTGTGCAATGGTAAATACCAGGCCAACGTGGCCTCCAAGGGAATTCCCGATCAAAACAACCTGACTCGCTTTTTTATATTTTAAAAATCTGTTGATGTATTTAGACAGGCTTCTTACACCCAATGTCAGAATAGGGAGCTCATAAATTGGCAAAATAGGTACCAGGACATGGTAATTCTCTTTAAAACGATCAATTACCGGCTCCCAATTGCTCAATTCTCCCATTAAACCATGAAGTAATACCAGGGTTTCACCTTTTCCGGCTTCTATATATTTAAACCCGCCTTCGTCTATTACTTCGTATGTCATATAAATATTTTGTGTATGATTATTGCTACTAAGTTAGTAGAGTAAAATTAATTTAATGTAATTTAATATATTAATTATAGAAAATAGCTTTATCATTACTTTGCAGCACAATTTATGCCAATTGCTTTTTTACCAGTTCAGCAACTAACTTTCCGTCTGCTTTGCCGGCAAGCTCCTTGTTCGCCAGCCCCATTACCTTACCCATATCTTTAACGGAAACAGCTCCCGAATCGGTTATGATCCTGGCAATGATCTGTCCAATTTCAGCCTCATCCAATTGCCTGGGCATAAATGCGCTGATCACTTCTATTTCTTCTTCTTCAACTTTGCTCAGATCTTCCCGACCCTGTTGCTTATAAATGTCAGCTGATTCTTTTCTTTGTTTAATCAGCTTTTGTAAAAGTCTCAGTTCTGTTTCTTCGGTGATTTCTTCTGCTGTGCCCTTTTCTGTTTTTGCCAGCAGCAAGGCTGCTTTAATTGCTCTTAGTCCTCTGAGCTTAGCCTGGTCTTTGGCCAGCATAGCTTGTTTTATTTCCTGGTCTATTGTATTCGATATCATAATCTTCTGTTATTTCCTTTCTATTATTGTTCCCGTTGCCTGCGCTGTTGGCATAATCAGCATGTCATTTATATTCACATGGGCCGGCCTGCTGACTACAAACCATATGGCCTCAGCAATGTCGTCTGCAATTAATGGCTCCAAACCATCATATACCTTTTTGGCTCTTCCTTCATCTCCTTTAAAACGGACAATGGAAAATTCTGTTTCTACAAGCCCGGGATGAATTGCCGTAACTTTTATTCCGTGTGGCAATAAATCAATCCTCATTCCCTTACTCAAGGCATCAACAGCATGTTTTGTGGCACAATAAACGTTACCATTCGGATACACCTCTTTCCCGGCAATGGAACCGATATTAATGATGTGTCCACTTTTTTCTGCCACCATCCAGTTAGATACGATCTTTGTCGAATAAAGCAGCCCTTTAATATTGGTATCGATCATGGTATCCCAGTCTTCAACACTGCCTTTATTGATCGGTTCCAGTCCCTGACTTAAACCCGCGTTGTTGATCAGGACATTTACTTTTTTCCATTGGGCCGGCAAAGTTTCCAGGTGGTACGACAGATTTTCAAAATCTCTTACGTCAGCTACAATTTTCTTTACTGTTACGGCGTACTTGTCTTCAAGATGCTTTGCATGATCTGTAAGCAATTGTGCTCTTCTTGCCACCAAAATTAAATTATAACCCTGCGCTGCAAATAAATGGGCACATGCTGCTCCGATACCCGAGGTTGCCCCGGTAATTAATGCCGTTTTCATCTGGATCATCTTTTGTCTTTTATCTGTTGATGAGCTACTATGAACTTTAAACAATATTTTGCTGATTTTAATTCATGAAGGCTCATTTAACTCAAATTTTTTAATCATTAAATAGGAAAGAACGATTCCTTTTCAACAAGCAAAGCTATTAATTTTTTATTAGGCAGCTTACTCGAAAAATAAACTGAAAGTCACATGTCGCAACAGGAGTTTATCAATAGGTGCAGAATAAGGATTGGGATCGTTTTTCAGCACATCTTTGAAAGAATAGGACAACTTGATTTCAGGCGACATTTTGAAGTACTCAAAGTAAAGATCAAAGCCGAAACCCGCTTCATAAGACAAAAAGTTCTTTTTATTCTTTAAAAACTTCTCCATCGGGGCATTTGGCGCATCGTTACTTCTTTTCTTTGAGGCAATGTCCATGGAGTATTTTGCTCCGCCAATCACATAAGCCCTGAAATTATTTCGTCTGTCCGATTTTATTTTAATCCCAAGGGGCAGGTCTATCATAGTTGCCTGTACCTTCTTTTCTATTGGGCTCTCCGTTCCTTCAAAATCATAATAAGCCAGACGGTCGTTAAAAACAAGACTGGGTGTGAACCTGATATCTGCATTTTCACTGATGCGCTGGTTTACCACAAAACCAATCCCAAAGCCGGGTGAAGATTTGGAAGATAAAGACCTTAAAGATCCTGATACAGGTAAACCACTGTCCTGATCAATGAAAGGATCAGGCCAATTTTCTTTCTTTAATATTTTATACTCTGAAGCGATGTACTGAAAAGTAAAACCAAAATGCAGGCCCGCATCATCTACTCCGCCACCCCAATTCTGAGCTTTTGCCTCGGGCAAAGCAAAAAAGCAAAAAATCAGCAGGTATATGTATTTTTTTAGCATCCTGTTCGGCTATAACCTCATTTAATACCGGTATATATGGCACTAATTCCAAAAGTAAGCCGAATATCCCTGGTTTCTTTAAAACCAACCCTATCCATTAAACGGATAAAATCTTCACCGTCTGGAAATGCTGCCACTGATTCTGGCAGATATTCGTAAGCGCGCTGATCTTTGGAGAACAACTTACCCAATAAAGGCGTAATGTATTTAAAATAAAAATTATAACCTTGCTTTATCGGGAAAGCCCTGGGTTTCGAAAACTCAAGGATAACCATTTTTCCACCTGGCTTTAAAACCCGGTGCATATCGGCAAGTCCTTTTTCCAGATTTTCATAATTCCTTACCCCAAACGCTACTGTTATGGCATCAAAATAATCATCCTTAAAATGCAGCCCTTCCGAATCGCCCAGTTCAACAGAAAAAATATGTTGTAAATTCCTTTTCCGTATTTTTTTCCGGGCCACGTCCAGCATCCCTTCTGAAATATCAACCCCAATAATCTGCTCTGGTTGCAGGATTTTTATCGCCTCAAATGCAAAATCACCGGTCCCGGTTGCCACATCCAGCATTATACGCGGCCGGACAGACTGGAGTGCCCGGATCGCCTTCTTACGCCATAGCATGTCTATCCCGAGTGACATAAAATGATTTAAAAAATCGTAAGTTCCCGAAATGTTATTAAACATATCGGCTACCTGCTCCTTCTTTGTTGAAGTTTGAGATTGATAGGGTGTAATGTTTTCGTTCATAGTATGGCGTAAAGATAAGTATTGTTGAATTCTATTTTTCTACCTTTGTCAAATGATTATAAAATCAGCAACATTTATTTGCAGTAATACAAAGGTATCTGCCTTACCTGTAGCCAATATGCCCGAATATGCATTTATTGGACGGTCAAACGTAGGCAAATCATCACTGATCAATATGTTGGTTAACCAGCATGGATTGGCAAAGACCTCACAAAGGCCTGGTAAAACCCAGCTTATCAATCATTTTCTGATCAACGAAAAATGGTATATTGTCGATTTACCCGGTTATGGCTATGCAAAAGTATCCAAAAGCAGCAGGGAAAACTGGGAAAAATTTATCCGCAACTACATCACAAAAAGAGAAAGCCTGCAATGTGTATTCGTTTTGATAGACAGCAGACTGGAACCACAAAAGATAGATCTTGAATTTTGCTGCTGGATGGGAGAAATCCAGATTCCCTTTGCACTGATCTTTACAAAAGCAGATAAACAATCAACTGTAAAAACGGATAAGAATATTGCTTTATTTAAAAAAGCACTGGGAGGCTGGTTTGAAGAGATCCCTCCTTATTTTGTAACTTCGGCAGAAAAAGGAACGGGAAAAGAAAAAGTACTGGAATTTATTGAACAGGTAAACCAGGATTTTGCAATGCCCGTTTTGCCTCCGCCTCCCAATCCATAAAATTATAATTGATTCATGAAGAAATATTTTTCACTGGTCCTGTTTGCCCATTCTGTCTTTGCCTTGCCTTTTGCATTGATTGGTTTTTTTTTGGGTGTAACTACTACAGAAAACCTGTTTAACTGGCCTAAACTTATATTGGTTTTGCTATGCATGGTATTTGCACGCAATTCGGCCATGGCTTTTAACAGATATCTGGATAGAAATATTGATGCTAAAAATCCAAGAACTAAAATGCGCGACATCCCTGCCGGTAAAATCTCGGCAAACGAAGCACTGATTTTTGTGATCATCAATTGTGTTCTTTTCATCATTACAACAGCCTTCATCAATAGTCTGTGCTTTTACCTTTCGCCTGTTGCGCTGTTTGTGGTCCTGTTTTATAGCTACACAAAGAGATTTACCGCTTTATGTCACCTGGTCTTAGGACTTGGTCTTTCGCTGGCCCCTATTGGTGCTTATATTGCAGTAACAGGAACATTTAACCTGGTACCTGTACTGTACTCTTTTGCCGTATTATTTTGGGTTAGCGGTTTCGACATCATTTATGCCCTCCAGGATGAAGATTTTGACAGAGATGAAAAATTGCATTCCATTCCTGCAGCCCTTGGTATCAAAAATGCTTTAAATCTATCAGTAGGTTTGCACGTTTTGTCTGCAGCATGCGTTATACTACCGGTTTGTTTTACTACTTTTAGCTGGGTGTATTATATTGGGGTTGCATTTTTTTGTTTCATGCTGATATATCAGCATTTACTGGTAAAACCTAATGACATCAGTAAGGTGAACAAAGCATTTGCCACTACCAACGGCATGGCTTCTGTTATTTTTGCTTTTTGCTTTTTGCTTGATGCTTTTTTAAGAACTAATTATAATTTTTAGATCCAATGATCAACCTTACCATACCCAAGAAAAAAAGAGTTTATATCCCTCAAGACCTTCAAATCAAATGGGAGAACCTGGAGGTTATTTTAAACGAACTTTTAGAACGCCCGATTAATAATGTTCAGGAACTGGAACATTGGCTTAAAGACAAAAGCGAGCTGGAAGCTGCTCTGGAAGAGGATTTTGCCTGGCGCTACATCAGGATGAGCTGTGATACAGCAAACGAGAATCTTGTGAAGGCCTTTCAGTATTTTGCCACCGAGATTGAACCAAAAATTTCTCCGGTTGCCAACAAGTTGAACCAGAAATTTAATGACAGTCCATTTATTGATGAACTGGATCAGGAAAAATACTTTGTTTACATCAGGGCAATTCGAAAAGCACTGGAAATTTATCGTGAAGAAAACGTTGAGCTACTCACCAAATTACAGGTTACCCAACAGAGATACCAGGCGGTTACTGGCGCCATGACTGTAACCATCAATGGCCAGGAATATACACTGGAACAGGCTGCAAACTTCATTAAAGATACAGACAGACAAATAAGGCAGCAGGCATGGGAAACCATACAACAGCGCCGTATGGTTGACAAGGACGATTTAAATATGCTGTTTGATGAGTTAATTGCTATGCGTCACCAGGTAGCCTTAAACGCTGGCTTTGAAAATTACAGGGATTATATGTTCCAGGCGCTGGGCCGATTTGATTACAGCCCTCAGGATTGTTATCAGTTTCATGAGGCTATTGAAAAACAGATAGTGCCTATTCTTAAAGAACAGGCAGAAAAAAGAGCCGAATTGTTAGGCATAGCAGTGCTTAAACCATGGGATATGGAAGTGAGTACAACCGGAAAGCCGGCACTTAAGCCATTTAAGAATGGCACAGAACTGGTAGATAAAAGTATCGCTTGTTTCAACGCAATTGACCCTAAACTGGGACAGATGCTATCCATTATGAAAGTGAATAATCTTTTTGATGTAGAAAGCAGGAAGGGTAAGGCGCCGGGCGGATACAATTACCCGCTGGCAGAAACTGGTGCCCCTTTCATATTTATGAATTCTGCCAATTCTTTGCGGGATTTAACCACAATGGTACATGAAGGCGGGCATGCGGTTCATACTTTCCTCACTGCAAACCTGGAGCTTAACGATTTTAAACATTGTCCTTCAGAAGTAGCAGAACTTGCCTCAATGAGTATGGAACTAATTTCTATGGACAACTGGCACCTCTACTTCGACAATGAAGAGGACCTGCTGCGTGCAAAAAAAGAGCAACTGGTGGATGTGCTTAAAACCCTGCCATGGGTAGCCGTTATTGATCAGTTTCAGCATTGGATCTATACCAACCCTACACACAATGCAGCGGATCGTGAAAATGCTTTTAAGCAGATTTATGACCGTTTTGGTGCTGGTTTTGCAAACTGGGAAGGATTGGAGAAAGAATCCGGCAACCTGTGGCAAAAACAATTACACCTTTTTGAGGTCCCTTTTTATTACATTGAATATGCCATTGCTCAGCTGGGCGCAATTGCCATCTGGAAAAATTACAAAGAGAACCCTTCAAAAGCTTTACAACAATACCTCGATGCGCTTTCTCTGGGTTATACAAAACCAATCAATGAAATTTATGAAACAGCAGGAATAAAATTCGACTTTAGTTTAGCCTATATCGAAGAACTTGCCGGCTTTGTAAAAGATGAATTGCAGAAATTAGGTTAGTTTACAAACTAAATTTATAAGTTTGATTATACCTAACTATTTATGCTTGAAAAACTATTCAGGAAAAAATCTATTGAGAAAATATTAGCTGATGCTGAGAAAGGTTACGCTGAGCATGGAACTTCCCTGCATAAAACTTTAGGAGTAAGAGATCTTACGGCTTTCGGGATTGCCGCTATTATTGGAGCTGGTATCTTTAGCACTATTGGTAAGGCCAGCGCCGATGGAGGTCCTGCTGTTATCTTTTTATTTATCTTTACCGCTGTGGCTTGCAGTTTTGCTGCCTTTGCCTATGCGGAATTTGCCGCGATGGTGCCTGTTTCTGGTAGTGCCTATACCTATTCTTATGTAGCTTTTGGTGAGTTGGTTGCCTGGATCATAGGCTGGTCACTGATTATGGAATATGCTATAGGTAATATCACAGTAGCCATCTCCTGGTCCGATTATTTTACCGGACTACTCTCTTCCATACGTATTCCGGCGCTGAATATAAACGGCATTCATTTGCCAGATTGGATGACTATGGATTACCTTACGGCTTATAATGGGCATAAACATGCCGAAGCATTAACCCATGCAGGCAAAAGTTTTACCAGCCTAGACGACGCTATACGGATTGCGAGCAATGCCTGGAACACTGCACCAAGAATCGGCGATTTCCATCTGGTTGCAGACTTGCCGGCATTGGGCATCATTATCTTCATCACCTGGCTGGTATACAGAGGTATGAAAGAATCAAGAAATGCCAGTAACGCAATGGTTGTAGTAAAGCTGGCTGTAATTTTACTGGTACTAGCGGTAGGTGTTTTTTATGTAGATACAAAAAACTGGAATCCTTTTGCACCAAATGGTGTGTCGGGTGTACTGAAAGGTGTTTCGGCAGTATTCTTTGCTTACATAGGTTTTGATGCCATATCTACTACTGCCGAAGAATGTAAAAACCCACAAAGGGACCTACCAAGGGGAATGATGTGGGCAATTATCATTTGCACTATATTGTACGTGGCTATTGCATTGGTGTTAACAGGCATTGTAAATTATAATCTCCTGGCTGTCGGCGATCCTCTGGCATTTGTATTTGATCAGATCAATCTGAAACTTATGAGTGGGATTATAGCGGTAAGCGCAGTTTTTGCCATGGCCAGCGTATTGCTCGTATTTCAAATGGGCCAGCCCAGGATCTGGATGAGTATGAGCCGGGATGGTCTGCTACCCAAGTCATTTTCTAAAATTCATCCAAAATACAAGACCCCTTCTTTTGCTACCATTGTTGTAGGATTTGTGGTGGCTGTGCCCTCCTTATTCATGAACCTGACCATTGTTACCGATCTGTGTTCAATTGGGACTTTATTTGCTTTTGTATTGGTTTGTGCAGGAGTGTTGGTTTTACAGAATAAACCAGAGGTCAAAAGGGGAAAGTTTAAAATCCCTTATGTAAACTCAAAATACATCATTCCGCTATTGTTTATCAGCATACTGGTTTTTGGCTTTACCCAATACAAAAAGGAGACTACAGCTTTCTTATTTAATAAACCCGTTATAAATGACCCTGTAAAAATCATCACATCATTAAGTGATGCAGAAAGGGCAACGATTAAAGCGGAAATTAAAGCAGAACAGGCAAAAGTAAACCTGATTGGCCATAATATTGATGCGGAGGCTTATTTGAACAAATTGAGTGAACAACAATACCAAAGTTTCCTGGACAAATCAGCCATCAGCACTGCAAAGAAATATGAAACAGGCTGGAAGCTATTCAGACACAAAATCCCGATGTGGATATTTTTCTTTATCAGCCTTTGCGTTACCTGGTTCTGCGTCACCAAAAACCTATCGCTTATACCGGTTCTGGGGCTGATCAGTTGTCTTTATATGATGTGCGAGCTTGGTATCTCCAATTGGATGGGGTTCGGTATCTGGCTTATTATAGGATTGGTTGTTTATTTTCTTTATGGCTATAAAAATAGTAAACTAAATGTATAAAAAATTACTCATTAGAAAAATTTTCGATTTTTATTATAAATTTTAAGAATATATCTTTACATTAGGCTAGTAATTTATTACAATGTTGAGTTAATTCCATAATGGAATCAATTCAACCGAATTAAATTGCCCTCCTAATTATCCCTATAATTGTTTGGTTGGACGACCAGCAATAAAGGCTCCTCCCCGGAGCCTTCTTTATTAGACCTTGTAAAGTTTGCCTTTCCTTTTTTGTTATTTATCCATATTCTTTTTAATAATTCTTTCCCAGAGTTTGCATATAAGACACTGCATTCTCCATTTTTAGGCACAGGTCTAATAAAGGAATATTCAGGGAGTATAAAAGGATTCTGGTAGGACTAAAAACCCAACAAGCGACCTCTGGATCACCATTAAAGACCCTAGTTGCCGATATCCATTCCCGAGATCTCAGCATTGCTGTACCAGACAGTACCAATTGCCCATAAAAATATTGTAAAAGAGCTCATATTATTGCTAAAAATTACAAATAATTAATTTTTAATTAATATTTGACCTATTGTAGTATATTTAACAACCGATAAATGTAAAACCAATTACAGCAGAAAAATGAAATTGATGAAAATGACTCTCGGTCAAAAATTCAGGATCTTACGCACACAAGCAGGTGCGTCTGAAGAATATACAGCATTGCTTTTAAAAACTGCCGTTGGCACCTATCAGAAAATTGAAGATGATTTTATCTACCCAACAGAAAGCATGATCAATAAAGCGGCTAAGTTATACGGCATAACTTATGATCATTTACTTAAAATTGGTGAAGAAGATTAGTCTAAACCGGTAATCTGTTCAGTTCTATATCATCGGGTGTAACAAAAATTAGCGGCACCTTCTCCACATCAACATAGCTGGAGTCCAGACCAAAACTTCTTTCTTCAGAAAGACTTAAGCGCTTCAGAATGAAATAATAATCCATAATGGTACGCTCATAAAGACTTAGCTTGGAGAACTTGGACAGGTGCTTCTCCAGAAGTACAAACCTGAAATCGCCTGCAATTTTATGTTTATTTAGCGAGGTATACTGACTTGTAATATCAACTTCGCCATTTTTAACGAGTTCTTCAATCACTTTTCTGTACAAAAGGTTAACCCGTTGCTCTACCCTGAATCCCAGTTTAAAATCAATTCGGATCAGTTTACCAGGGATCAGAAATTCAACTTTATAATCTCTTGTAAAAGGCTCATCAACCACATCCACATGCACGAGCCAGTATACATCAGCCCTTTTCGGTTCTTTCTGGATGATAGAATAAATAATTTTAGACTCTATTTCTGTTTTAAAATTGGCACTGGTTAGATAAACCAGCTGAGAAGAATATTTAGGAACAGAAATGTCTTCACTTAGCTCTTTAATGATCTGGAAATAGTCTTCAATTTCAACATATTTAACAAACCTGTTTTTAATTTTACGCGCTACATACCAGCTCCACATTACCGTGAACAGGGCCGAGCCAATCAAAACAGTCACCCAACCTCCATGCAGGAATTTAGCCATATTTCCCACTAAAAATGTCATTTCGAGCAGTACATAAATGGCGAGAAAAATACCAATAACATATACCGGTACTTTTTTGCGCTTCATGTACGCAGCAATCAATATGGTAGTGGATAAAAAAGTAAGGTTTATGGCCAGACCATAAGCCCCCTCCATTGCTCCTGAATTTTTAAATATCAAAACAATGGCAATACATCCTGCCCAAAGGATCCAGTTGATGGAGGGTACGTAGATTTGCCCCTTCTGGTTACTTGGATAGTTGATCCGTACTTTCGGCCAGAGGTTTAACCTTACGGCTTCGGAGATCAGTGTAAATGATCCCGTAATCATAGCCTGGCTGGCAATTACAGCCGCCACAGTTGCAAGGGCAACCATAAATAACAGATAAGGCGCAGGAACAATTTCAAAGAAGGGATTTAAACCTGTATCGTAATTGCCATGGTGTAAAATCCACACACCCTGTCCCAGATAATTTAAAATCAGCATGATTTTCACAAAAATCCAGCTTACCCTTATATTGGTACGTCCACAATGTCCCATATCTGAATACAGTGCTTCGGCTCCGGTTGTACATAAAAACACCCCTCCAAGAATGAGCAGTGACATTGGATTATTGACCAGCAAATTAAATGCATAATATGGATTAAGCGCTTTAAAAATACTGAAATCCTGTACCACAAATAAGATACCTATTAAGCCAAGTGCACCAAACCAAAGAAACATAATCGGGCCAAAAAGCTTACCAACCAGATTGGTGCCAAACTGCTGTATGACAAACAACCCTGTAATGATGGCAAGTACAATGGGGATCACACTTACAGTGGGAAATTTCAATTGTAGCCCTTCTATAGCCGATGTTACGGTAATACTTGGTGTAATAATTCCATCTGCCAATAAGGCACATCCGCCAACAACAGCCGGAATAACCAACCATTTGGCATTTTTGCGTACCAGCGAATAAAGTGAAAATATACCACCTTCGCCTTTGTTATCAGCCCTTAATGTAATTACAACATATTTAATGGTTGTTTGCAGGGTAAGTGTCCAGATGATGCAGGAAAGTGCTCCAAGAACCAGGTCTGAGGTAACTTCCTGACCACCCCCAACGACCGAATTAAAAATTGCTTTGAGGGTATAGAGCGGCGAGGTCCCAATATCACCATATACTATTCCTAAACTTACTAATAATCCTCCTGCGGAAAGCGTGTTAAAACTCTTATGACTCGACACTATTTTATGATATAATTCACACTATTTAACAAAACCGATATGTGTTTGTTCTTAAAACAATCAGATTCTAAGAAAAATCAGTGGGCAAAAGTACAGTAAATAAATAAAATTCAGTCCATTAATATTAAAGAAGACCTTTAGCAGCTAAAAAAACACAAACGCTATTAAACGGTTAAACATGTTAAATATTGTTAAATATTAAATTAGTATTTAAAATCATTGACTTTTTAATTTTATTATTTATATTTTTGGCTACCAAACATGAAGATACAACGAAAAATAGCGCATCTCCTGAATATTTCCTGCATCATATGCATGAGTGTTTTGTGCAGCGTTAGTGTTTTCGGTCAGCGTACAGATAGTTCAACCACCAGCATCAGGGCAAAGAAGATCAATAAAACTCCTCAAATTAAAGCCAATGTACCTACTTATAAGCCAAAATATAACCTTGGGTACTTGCAATACAATGATTTAATTTCCGGTAATAAGGGTCTGAATAATGTTAAACAGGAAAAAATACTGGCTGTCTTAAAGGTATATCCAAATCCGGTTGATGATCAGATTAACCTGATTTTACGTATGGACAGGGAATCCAACCTCTCTGTTAAAATTATGGACCTCCTGGGCAATGAAGTGGTGACCCTTTCAAATGAAAGAATCCCTGCGGGGGAACAAACAAAAAGTTACACCATTCCTAACCGGTTAAACAGCGGTATTTATTTTCTAAAAATAATGTCTGGTACCGAGACCGTTGTAAAAAGAATATCTGTTTTATAACCACATCTCTTCCATACAAATTGCTCGCCTCCTATTTCTTTAGTAATTTTGAACATTGAGCCCATCATGGCTTAATCCTTGTTAGTTATTTCAAAAAACACCGATCCCGCATGAAGATAATTGCCATAGGACGCAACTACGCCGAACACGCCAAAGAACTAAACAATCCGATACCTGATAAACCGGTTATATTCTTAAAGCCAGACACCGCTATTTTAAAAGACAACAAACCTTTTTATATTCCGGATTTCTCGTCAGATATTCATTATGAACTTGAAATCGTATTGAAGATCGCTAAGGAAGGTAAACATATAGCGGAAAAATTTGCACACAAATACTACGAAGAGCTAGGTTTAGGCATAGATTTCACTGCCAGAGACATCCAAAATGCGCATAAAGCCAAAGGTCTACCCTGGGAATTGGCAAAGGCATTCGACAATTCTGCAGCTATCAGCAGTTTCATCCCTAAAACGGCTATCGAAGACCTGAATAACCTTAACTTTGAATTAAAGATTAATGCTGAATCCAGGCAACATGGCAATACCAGGAATATTTTATTCTCCTTTGAAAGGATCATCGCTTTTGTGTCTCAATACATTACGCTCAAAAAAGGAGACCTGATCTTTACAGGTACCCCTGAAGGCGTTGGACAGGTAAAACCAGGTGATAAACTGGAAGGCTGGCTGCAGGGGCAACAGCTACTTAATTTTGATATAAAATAGCTTAATGATTAAAAGAAATATACTCATTGCATTTGCAGTTATATTTTCAATAAATGCAAATGGTCAGCAAATATTTAGTGGCAATAAATATCCGCTGGTAGATTTCAGGTCTCCTTTAGACATTGTTCCCCCTGCCCTTGCAGGTTCATTTGGCGAATTAAGGGCCAATCACTTTCACTCGGGGATGGATTACCGCACCAATCAGCGTGAAGGATATCCCGTATATGCCATTGCGGATGGTTACATATCCCGCCTGCGTGTCCAGAACAGCGGCTTTGGTTTGGCACTATATATCAGCCATCCAAATGGATTCACTTCGGTTTACGGACACTTACAACGCTTCAACCCTAAAATAGCACAACAGGTAAAGACTGTTCAGTATCAGAAGAAAACATATGAAATTGATGAGTTCCCAAATTCCATACAAATACCTGTACGCAAAGGAGACATCATAGCCTATACCGGTAATACTGGCAGCTCGGGCGGGCCTCACCTACATTTCGAGATCAGGGATACCAAAACAGAAGCTACAATCAACCCTCAATTATTCGGCCTGGAAATACCTGACAACATACCTCCTGTTATTTATGCTATGTATGTGTATCGCCTGAACAAGAGCCCTTTTAACGAATTTATCCCAAAACAATATTTTCAGGTTGCTGGTAGCGCAGGCAATTACCATCTCAACAAAGTCAACACCATTAATTTAAATGGGGAGGTGGGTTTTGGAATTGTTACCACCGACAAACACAATGGTGCATCCGGAACAAATGGAGTATATTCAATAGAGCTTGAATTAGACGGCAGGCAGGTTTATGCATCCTCCCTCGAAAAATTTTCTTTTGAAAACAGCAAAGGCATTAACTCGCATATAGATTACCCTACCTATCTGAATACAAAACGAAGTATACAAAAGAGCTTTGTAGACCCTGGCAATCCGCTTAAAATTTACAGCAATCTGGTCAACAACGGCCGGATCGAATTTACTGATGGTACACTACACAAACTGAAATATACGGTTACCGATGGTGCAGGCAATAAAAGTATACTGACCTTTAATGTGCAGGCAAATGCCAGTGCGGTAATTCATCCGCCAGCTCTCCCTACCGGCACCTTAAATTTTTCTTATGCAAATCAAAATGAATTTAACAATGATGCCATTAAAGTGATCATTCCAAAAGGAAGTTTATACAACGACCTCAACTTTTTATATAAAAGGTTGCCCAAGCCAATGGGCAATGCCTATTCTGAAATGCACCAGATCCACAACAACCAAACACCCTTGCATATCAGCTTTGAACTATGGATTAAGGCAGACAGCGCCTTAAACAAATACAAAGAAAAAGCACTGATTGTGAACTCCGGCAGGGCATCGCAGGGTGGTTATTTTGAAAATGGATATATAAAGGCTAAACCCCGCAATTTCGGCAGTTTTTTTATTGCCTTAGATACTATCCCTCCCAGCATTATACCTGTTAATATTACTGATGGTAAAAATATGAAGGGCATCAGCAAAATGTCCTTCAAAATAAGGGATAACCTTTCTGGTATTAAAAATTTTAATGGCTACATTGATGGCAAATGGGTATTAATGGAATTTGACACCAAAACGGCATCTTTATGGCATACTTTCGATGATAGAACCCCTCCCGGAAAACATACCCTGGAGGTAATTGTTACTGACATGAAAGATAACAACAGAAATCATACCATTACATTTTATAGATAAATACTATGAGCGAATTAAAAGAAGGCCAGAAAGCTCCAAGCTTTTCCGCAAAAGACCAGAATGGCAACACGGTAACCTTAGCACAGTTTGCCGGCAAAAAAGTTGTACTTTATTTTTACCCTAAAGATGACACTCCCGGTTGTACTGCAGAAGCATGCGATTTCAGAGACAATTACCAGGGATTAACAGCTAAAGGTTATGTTGTTTTGGGGGTAAGTGTGGATGATGAAAAATCACACCATAAGTTTATCACCAAACACAACCTTCCTTTTACGCTGCTTGCTGACACAGACCATAAAATAGTGCAGGCATATGGTGTTTGGGCCGAAAAAAATATGTATGGCAAAAAATACATGGGCACAGTCAGAACTACCTTTATTATCGATGAAGAAGGTAATATTGCGCATATCATTAAAAAAGTGGATACCGCGAATTCAACGGCACAGGTATTGGAATTGGGAAAATAATTTCTGTAAATTCAAAGAATGAAAAGTATCATCAGACTCCTCTACGTATTCGGTATCAGCCTTTTTTCGTTAGTGTCCTTTGCACAAAATAAGATGCAAAGTTTAGATGAGTTGATTGACAAAAACGACCCGGCCTGGCCGCTTGTACAAAAATGGATTGATTCGGCAAAAAATAAAATCGAGATACTGGAAGCAGATTCAACCGAGGCCAGGAATGCCCTTCTGAACACCCAAGTTTCAACATTTTCTACTTTAGGAGCAGTAATTTACAACACCGGCGGAATTATGGTTGACCAGGGATGGCTAAGGATTTTAGGGTCGGGAAATGTAAAACTAAACCGTTCCGTTTCTGGATGGAACAAAGGGAAAACCATAAAAGAATATGGAGATAAGCCCCCTTACCTTTTAGTTGCCGATGATGCTGCAGGCGGTTTCTTTGCCATAAATTACGGCGAGTTTGGAGAAGATTTAAAATCTATTTATTACCTGGCTCCCAATAGTTTGAAATGGGAACCCCTTGAGCTTGGTTATACAGAATTTATCCGCTTTTGTCTTGACGGCAACCTCTCCGAATTTTATAAGCGCCTCCGATGGTCTACATGGGATCAGTTCATTGCCAACCTGGACGGAAATAAATCTTACAGTTTCCGTCCTTACTTATGGACTGAAGGTGGAATGGATATAGAAAAATGCAGTCGTAAACTTGTAAGCACTGAAGAACTTTTCAAGTTCAACCTCAATAAGCAACAGGAACTCCAGGTAAAAAACAACGGCAAATCTGAGTAGCCTCCTTAACTACTGGTTTGCCTGTGCCTTCATGGCAATAACATCTGCTTGCACATTTAAAGCTAATGTTTGCTTTTTTACCAGTAGTTGTATCTTTTCGTAAAGTTCGCTGGCATGAAATGGTTTCGAAATGTAATCATCCATACCAATACTGAGGCATTTTTCTCGTTCTCCTTTAATCGTATGTGCTGTCATGGCCACAATTGGGACATGCTTTTTATCGGATTTCATGCTACGGATATGAATAGCCGTTTCATATCCATCCATTTCGGGCATTTGAAGGTCCATTAAAATAATATCAAAATCCGTATTGGCATATTTATGCAAGGCTATTTTCCCGTTTTCAGCAACCGTAGTATGGTATCCTTTTTTTTGCAGCAACTTGATAACCAACAACTGATTAATGGCATTATCCTCTACGATAAGCACATTGACACCCCTCCCTATTTCTGACTCTTGAGTCAGGCTAAGCGCATTGTGCGCTGATTGTTCCCAGCTCTTGCCGGCATGTGCCTTAAGAAACGACAACCTGAAATAAAACTCAGACCCCTCGTCAGGCATACTTTTCAATTGTATAATGCCATCCTGTAAAGCAATTAAATGCTTTACAATGCTTAGGCCAATTCCTGTACCCCCAAATTTCCGTTTCATATGATTGGTTCCCTGTTCGAATGGATTGAAGATCTTTTCTTGTTTATCTGGAGGTATGCCGATTCCCGTATCTTTGACCCGGAATTCAATAATCACATGATCATCGTGATCTGCGATTGCCCTGGCGGAAATAGAAACCCCACCTTTCTCTGTAAACTTAACTGCATTGGAGGTAAGACTGAGTAGAATTTGAGTAAGCCTTACCGAATCGCCATAGATAGCATCAGGAATATCAGGATCAATGGTATAGCTCAGTCCTATTTCTTTTAACCTGGCATTAGATTCCATCAGCATACAAATGGACTGAATGGTATCTCTTAAATTAAAAGGAAGACAAACGAAACTGATCTCTCCGGTTTCGATATTTGCAAAATCCAGAATGTCATTTAAGGTAACCAATAAGTGATCGCCCGATTTGATGATCATTTTAATAGATTCAACCTGTTCCTTTTCTTTCAAAGACTCCTGAAGATGTCTTGCGAAACCCAATATTGCATTCATCGGCGTCCGGATCTCGTGGCTCATGTTGACCAGAAAGTACTGTTTTACCTTTTCATAATGTGCAGCCCTCTCCTGCTCCTGTGCCAAACTCACACTTATGCGTTCTACCTCATTGGCTTGATGTTCCAGTTTAACCGCCAGCTCGTTAAAAGCCCATGCCAGTATATTAATTTCATGTTTTGCATAAGCATCCACCCTGGTTTTCAGCGCACCATTTTTAATTTCCCCAGCTCCTGTTACGATGTCTGCGATCCCTTTTTTAAGGCTTGCCTTTATAGAAAATGCAAGAATTGCCGCAACCATACCAGCGGTCAAGGATAACGCAAAGATATAACCTGTTGCAGATACCGGCGAAAACCATAAGACATAACATTCACTTATGACTATCGCAGCAACAAAGCCTGTTATGCAATGCAATCGTTTTGAAATAGGTATATCATTCAACCTCCTGAATAAAACAGAAATGAACATAGACAAGCTCGTTAATAGTTTTAAAATCCCCTATATTTTACAATGAAAATAAAAGTAACCTTTTAGACAGTAATACATATGCTATTATGTCTGTTCATTTTGTTCAAATATTGGCGTTAATCATAAAACAATAAGGGAGATTCTTAATGGAATCTCCCTTATTGTATAAAAATAATAGTTGCTTATGCGCGTTTTAGTTTGTGCCCGGCAACTGCATAGTACCAAATGAATACGTAACAAGGAACCATGATCCAATAGGCATGCTGAGGATTTACAATATCTGCCAGATAACCGTAAAACAATGGTATTATTGCACCTCCGGCAATCCCCATAATTAGTAAAGAAGCACCAGTCTTGGTAAATCTACCTAATCCGGCAATAGCTAAGGGCCATATGGCTGGCCACATCAGGGAATTAGCCAGTCCTAATAGAGAGATAAACAATACAGATACGTAACCTTCTGTAAAAATAGCGACGAGAGATAAAATAACACCCAGAATTGCCGAAGTCTTAAGTGCCGTTTGCTGGGTAAAATATTTTGGGATGCATAAAATCCCAATGATATAACCCAAAATCATACTCACTAGTGTGTAGGTAGTGAAAAATTTGGCTGTAGATAACGCAATACCCTGCGATGATCCGTAACTGATAACAGTATCACCTGCCATCACCTCAACACCAACATATAAGAAGAGCGTTAACACGCCCAGCAACAAATGCGGAAACTGCATGATACTTGTTTTATTGCTATTCGCAAGAGCAACTTCTTCATCCTCCTGATCAGTATCTATTTCTGGGAGGGTAGAAAAATAAACAAGCACTGAAAGAATAACAAGAACGGTAATAATAGCTGCATAAGGTAAAATCACCTTATGTGCGAGGGCATCCAGTTCAAGCGCTTTTTCAGTAAGATTCATATTTGCTATCCTTGCCGTTACGCCGTCTGCATCCTTCAAAGTAACGGCACCTAATAAAATTGGAGCAATAGCGCCCGCAACTTTATTACAAATACCCATGATACTGATGCGTTTAGCAGCACTTTCAGCCGGTCCCAGAATTGTAATGTATGGATTTGAGGCAGTCTGTAGCACAGTTAAACCTGTTCCCTGTATAAATAGTCCAAGAAGAAAAAGTGAATAGGTACGGGTTAATGCCGCTGGAATAAATATTAAAGCACCCACAGCCATAATCACCAATCCAACTGCCATTCCCTTTTTAAAGCCAGTCTTCTTAAGTACCCAGGCTGATGGAAGTGCCATTACAATATAAGCGATGTAAAAGGCAAACGCGACCAGGTAAGATTCAAAGTTGCTCAATTCACAGGCTATTTTTAAATAAGGTATTAGAACTGAATTTAGCCACGTAACGAATCCGAACACAAAGAATAAAGCACCTATTATAAAAATAGGACTTGATGATTTTTTAGTTGTCATAATGGTTATGTAATGATTTAATTTTAGGTTTAAATTTAAGGAACTGACTTTTTTAACTATTTTAAAAACTTGAAGCTCTAAAAATATAAAATTTCATGGAATTCCTTGCGTAATTAACTTTTTTAACGCAAACGTTTGTTCAGAACAAAAAACCTGTGAAATATCGAATAGAATTTGTCCAGTCCTGCTGAAGTTTGAGACATAATAGCTTAAGCCCAAAGTATTTTTAATTACATTTGTGCTATTAATCAACAACCCCAATTAATGAAACATACAATTAATGAATTAGAAGATATCGCTGCTCAGGTAAGAAGGGATATCGTTAGAATGGTACATGCCTGCCAATCGGGCCACCCTGGAGGATCATTAGGATGTGCAGATTTTATGACTGCATTGTATTTTGAAATCATGAACCACTCTACTGATTTTAAAATGGACGGAAAAGGCGAAGACTTGTTTTTTCTTTCGAACGGACACATTTCACCTGTCTTTTACAGTGTTTTGGCAAGATCAGGTTATTTTGAAGTAAGTGAACTTGCTACTTTCAGAAAATTAAATTCAAGGTTACAAGGACACCCGACTACCCACGAAGGACTTCCAGGCGTGAGAATTGCTTCTGGCTCTTTAGGTCAGGGCATGTCAGTAGCTATTGGCGCAGCACAGGCAAAAAAGCTGAATAAAGATCATTCAATTATATATTCTTTACACGGAGACGGCGAGTTACAGGAAGGCCAGAACTGGGAAGCCATCATGTATGCTCCCTTTAATAAAATAGATAACCTGATTTCAACTGTTGATTATAACGGACAACAAATTGATGGCCCGACTGAAAAAGTATTGTCACTGGAAAACCTGCAGGCCAAATTTGAAGCCTTTGGCTGGCATGTGATCAATTCTGATGGCAATGACATGGATTCCATTGTTAAAGCATTGCACTATGCAAAGTCACTAACCGGTAAAGGAAAGCCAATACTAAACTTGATGAGTACACAAATGGGCTATGGTGTTGATTTCATGATGGGATCCCATAAATGGCATGGTGTTGCTCCTAACGATGAACAACTTGCTGCGTCACTGGCTCAATTAAGTAGTACCCTAAAAGATTATTAAGAATGAAGAAGTATACATACACTGAAAAAAAAGATACGCGTTCTGGTTTCGGAGCTGGATTGCTTGAAGCGGGAAAAAAGAATCCTGAAGTAGTAGCACTTTGTGCTGACCTGGTAGGTTCGCTAAAAATGGATGCCTTTATTAAGGAATTTCCTGAACGTTTTTTCCAGATTGGTATTGCCGAGGCCAATATGATTGGTATTGCAGCTGGTTTGACCATAGGCGGCAAAATTCCTTTTACAGGAACGTTTGCTAACTTTTCTACCGGAAGGGTTTACGACCAGATTCGCCAGTCGGTTGCTTATTCTGATAAAAATGTTAAGATCTGTGCTTCTCATGCTGGTTTAACCCTTGGTGAAGATGGAGCAACACACCAGATCCTGGAGGATATAGGTTTAATGAAAATGCTGCCAGGAATGACGGTAATCAATACCTGTGATTATAACCAGACTAAAGCCGCTACAATTGCTATAGCGGAATACCATGGCCCGGTTTACCTGCGTTTTGGTCGCCCGGTGATTCCTGTATTTACAGATCCTGATCAGAAATTTGAAATTGGTAAGGCCTGGATGGTAAATGAAGGCACAGATGTAACCATTATAGCCACAGGCCACATGGTTTGGAAAGCTATTGAAGCAGGTGAGAAACTTGCGGAACTGGGTATTGATGCCGAAATTATAAATATCCACACGATTAAACCTTTGGACGAAGCGGCAGTCTTGAATTCAGTGAAGAAAACCGGCTGTGTGGTTACCTGCGAGGAACATAATAAATATGGTGGTTTAGGAGAAAGCGTTGCCAGGTTACTTTCAACCGAGCTGCCTACGCCACAGGAATTTGTTGCTGTAAACGATAGTTTTGGGGAAAGCGGAACGCCTGATCAATTGATGACCAAGTACGGATTAGATAGTGTAAACATTGTTGAAGCTGTACAAAAGGTAATCAAGAGAGCCAAAAAATAATAAAGCAACAACAAAACAATAATGAAGCAGGTTGAAGATTCAGAGATTTTAGAGAAATTCTCCAATATAAAAACTCGGGATGAAGCCTTCAACCTGCTTCTCACCAAATACCAGCAAAAGATATATTGGCACATCAGACGGCTGGTGATCGATCATGATGACGCCGATGATCTGGTTCAAGACACTTTTATAAAGGTTTGGAAGAACCTGGAAAAATTCCGCAGCGACTCACAGCTTTATACCTGGGTTTACAGGATTGCCACCAATGAGTCTATTACTTTTTTAAATAAAAAGAAACAACGCAACAATACACCTTTAGATGAGGTATCCGCAGGGCTTTCAGAAACACTCATCGCATCTTCCTATTTTAACGGCGACAAGGTCCAGTTAAAACTACAGCAAGCTTTACTTACCCTGCCCGAAAAACAGCGTCTGATATTTAACATGAAGTATTTTGATGAACTTAAATATGAGGAAATTTCAGAAATAACCGGAACGAGCGTAGGTGCTTTAAAAGCCTCTTTTCACATTGCCGTAAAGAAAATTGAAGTTTTTATGCTAAATGAAGACATTACCTTTTAAACCTTTTGAGCTATAATGTATCAATATATTTGAGATGGATGAGAATTTAATAGAAACTGGCTTTACCACTCCGGAAAACTACTTTAGTGAGCTGACCAATAACATACAGGCTAGGGTCTTATCGGAGCGGATCAGTGCTGTTGCACCTAACGACGGTTACACAGTTCCTGATGGTTATTTTGAACAATTACGGATGAATATCGAACTCCGTACGCTTAAGGAAAGAAAGGTGATTCGTTTATGGCGATCAAGTTTGTTAAAATATGCGTCCGCTGCTTGTTTTATCCTGTTAAGTGCTGTTGGCTTTTATTTTTACGAACTGCAGCAACCCGACAAAAAAATAGTTTACAGAGATTTTGCAACAGAGCAGCTACTATACGATATAGATGAACAGATCATTATAGATCACATCGAGGCCAACGATTTACAACAAATAAATCCAGCGGTTACTGAGGGAGCACTGGAAAATTATATCCTTAACAATTACACGCAAACTGACATTGCTTCGGGTTTATAAATATCATCAAGATGAAACACCTAATTATTGCTTTTCTATTTATGTTCCCCATCATAGCCTCGGCACAAAAGTACGGAGAACGTAACGCTGAAATTGAGTCCTACAAAATAGCTTACTTAACCCAAAAACTTGATCTTTCGAGCGAAGAAGCCAAAATTTTCTGGCCCATTTATAACGACTGGCAAAAGGAGCAAACTGCATTGCGTAAAGAGCGTGTACAGAAGATGATCAGCTTTAGAAAACTCACTGAGATTGAAGCACTATCCGACACTGAAGTACAGAACCTGATTGTAAATGATTTTAGCATCAAACAGCGTGAATTGAATCTGGAAAAGAAATATTATTACCGTTTAAAATCTAACTTACCAATTAAAACAATTGGCAAGTTTTACCGCGCACAGGAGGCTTTTAAAAAGGAGATTTTAGCCAAATACAGATTTAACAACAGACCGCAGCCAAATTAATTTTGTATTTTTGGCCATGCTTACACAACGCCAATTATTTCTGCAACATAATGCCCAGACTACTTTAGAACCCCTTCTTTTAGAATTCAACAAAGCCCGGGGAATGTATTTATATGACACTGCAGGCAAAAAGTATATGGACTTAATTGCTGGCATTGGCGTAAGTAATGTTGGTCATTGCCATCCCACTGTTGTGCGTGCTGTACAACAACAAGCAGAACGCTATATGCACATCATGGTATATGGCGAATTTGTACAAAGCCCCCAGGTAAATTTTGCAAAGGCACTTGCGGGCATTTTACCCGGGAACCTCAATAGCACTTATTTTGTAAATTCGGGAGCAGAAGCTGTTGAAGGTGCCATGAAACTGGCTAAAAGATACACCAATCGTTCAGAGATCATTGCCTGTCATCATTCTTATCATGGCAGTACACAGGGGGCTTTAAGCCTGATGGGCAATGAGGCATTTAAACAGGCCTACAGGCCACTTTTACCGGGTGTCAGATTCATAAATTACAATGCCGTTGTTGACCTCGACCTGATTACACCCGATACTGCTGCAGTTTTTGTAGAAACCATCCAGGGTGAGGCAGGAATAAGAGTGGCTGATCAATCTTATTTCGAAGCGTTGAGAAAAAAATGTACAGAAACCGGAACCTTATTGGTATTGGATGAAATACAATGTGGCTTTGGGCGGACAGGTAAAATGTTTGGTTTTGAACATTTTGGCATTGTTCCGGATATTTTGCTGCTGGCAAAAGGTATTGGTGGCGGCATGCCCATTGGTGCTTTTATCAGCTCCAGGGAGATCATGATTTCGTTGGCAACGAACCCTATACTTGGCCATATTACTACTTTTGGGGGGCATCCCGTGAGCTGTGCAGCGGGCCTGGCAACCTTACAAACCATCTGCAAGGAAAATATCGTTGCTGGTGTTACCGCAAAAGGAGAATTGTTCAAAAAACTACTGGTCCACCCTGCAATAAAAGCAATACGTGGCAAAGGGCTGATGATCGCCATAGAGTTTGAAAGTTTTGAGCTAAATAAAAAGATTATCGATGCCTGTATTGCTGATGGGATAATTAGTGACTGGTTTTTACATTGCAGTAATTCTATGCGTATAGCGCCTCCACTAATCATTACGGAAGAAGAAATAGCAAGGGCCTGCAGCATTATATTAAAGAACATTAGCGAAATAACCGCTTAACTCATTTTTTGTCTTTTGATAAGATAGGCTTGTAATATCGGGTAAAAGCCCTGTGCAATGTCCGCATCGACCATATCAATCTTATATTGGGTACATTTGAGCTGAATAGCCTGTCGATACTCCTGCATTTTTATAAGATAGGCATCTTTAACCTTTGACGCATGCGTTTTCAGCGTAGCTCCGGTTTCCATATCAACAAACTGATAAGGCCGGTTTTCAAAATTAAAATCTACTTCTCTCCCCTTCTCTGTTACATTGAAAATAATAACTTCATGCTTGTTGAACTTCAAATGCTGAAGTGCCGAAAATAAACCTTCGATATGATGCGCCTCATGTACTGTGTTTAGCATATCGCTGAATACAACCACCAAAGAACGCTTGTGAATCAATTCCGCTATCTGGTGCAGCGCCTGTTCAAGATTGGTTTTTACATTCATTTGTTCTGCCTTTAATATTTCCTCCAATCGGGCGAACAGATACTTTTGATGGGTAGTGGTTGATTTTGCAGGTGTATTCAACACCAGGTGGTCGGTGAAAAGGCTCAAGCCAAAGGCATCACGCTGCCTTTTTAACAAATAGATCAATGCCGCAACTGCCTGTACAGAAAAATTAAGCTTATTGTACGCCTTTAAAGGAAAGTACATCGACGAAGAAACATCGACAATAAACTGGCAGCGCAGGTTGGTTTCTTCCTCGTATCGTTTGCTGAAGAGCTTATCTGTCCGTGCATAGAGTTTCCAATCTATGTTTTTAACATTATCTCCTACATTGTAAAGTCTATGTTCTGCAAATTCAACAGAGAAACCATGGAAGGGACTTTTATGTAATCCTGTAATAAAACCTTCAACTACCTGGCGGGCCAGTAATTCAAGATTGCCGTTAAAATGTAAAATCGTTTCATCAATTGGCGACTGCATCCTGTAAATATAAAAAAAGCGTTCCTAATTTTTAGGAACGCTTTTTCACTAGTATATTGTTTTGTTGTTACAACTGTTTATCTAATTTTTGAGCCAGGACCGATTTAGGTACTGCTCCAACTTGTTTATCTACTACTTCTCCATTTTTGAAGTACAATAAAGCCGGAATATTTCGGATGCCAAATTGCGTAGAGATTTGAGGATTGTTATCAACATTCACTTTTCCTACCAAAGCTTTTCCTTCGTATTCTTTTGAGATTTCATCTACTACCGGACCTACCATGCGACATGGACCACACCATTCTGCCCAAAAGTCAACTAAAACGGGTTTATCTGATTTTAATACTAATTCCTCGAAGTTAGCATCTGTGATTTCTAAAGCCATAATTCTATTTTTTATATTAGTTATCTTAGTTCGAGTGCCCGAGCATGACATGTAGCTCTTGCAGACTACAAATATATCATCAATTGTAATGCCATCAAGCTGCCCAATGCCATTATGACATTAGTTCAACTTAGAACTCACATTTAAAGCAGCCAATTGACTTAAAAAATCGTTTGTAGGATTGATCTTTAACGATTTTGAAGGCAATTTGACCATCACGTTTTGCTCTCTGTCGTATACATCAAACAACAATTGACAATTTTGTTGCTCGGTAGTTGCTTTATTATTTTCGAGAATGGCGAGGATCTGTCCCATAAAATCATCATTAACACGCTCAATAGGTACCTGAATCGTGACGCTTTTAGCCAGTTTGTCCCTTAATTCAGACAATAAGTTAATAGAAGTAATCTTAAACTCCCAATCACCTTCTTTTCTAAACCGTTCTCCTACCCTTCCACGAATTTGCAGGAAATAACCATCCGTTAAAAACTGCTTAAACTTAATAAAGTCGTCGCCAAACAGTGCAAGCTCGCAGGTATCATCATAATCCTCAAATACCAGTGTTCCAAAAGGCTTACCCGTTTTTGTCATGCGCTGTGCCGCTACTACTACCAGGCCACCTACTACAAGCTCCCGGTTTTTTATACCCTCAAATTCCGCAAGTACCTCTTCATTGGTATCTCCTGCCCTTATTTTATTGACCAGCGAGAGGTGATTTACTTTGTGCTGGCAAAATTCTTTTAATTCAAGTTTGTAATTATCCAGTGGATGTCCTGATAAAAATATCCCAATTGCATCTTTTTCATATTTCAGTTTATCAATTAAACTCCATTCGGGAGCAACAGGTAAAGCCGGTTCCAATATCAGGTCAGCCACAGAGCCACCAAACAAGGAAGATTGTGAAGAAGATTCATTATTCTGAAAATCATTGGCATATTTAATCACCTTTTCTATGCCATTCATCTTATCGTTAATGCCGACAAAGAAATATTGCGCACGGTGATTGCCAAAGGTGTCAAAAGTGCCGCTGTATACAAAGCTTTCATAGGCTTTCTTATTTACCGTACGGGTGTTAGACCTTCTGGCAAAATCGTAAAGGTCTTTGTACATACCTTTTTCCTGTCTGTCTTCAATGATACTTTCTACAGCCTTTTCACCCACTCCCTTGATACCTGACAAACCGAAACGAACTTCGCCCTGCGCATTCACGGAGAATTTAATTTCAGACTCATTTACATCGGGGCCCAAAACCTGAACGCCCATTTGTTTACACTCTTCCATAAAGAAAGCCACCTGTTTAATGTCGCTCATGTTATTAGACAGTACAGCCGCCATATATTCTGCGGGGAAATGCGCTTTTAAATAAGCTGTCTGATAAGCAATCCAGGCATAGCAGGTAGAATGCGATTTGTTAAACGCATAAGAGGCAAAAGCTTCCCAGTCTTTCCAGATTTTCTCTAAAACGACCGGATCATGGCCTTTTGTTGCCGCCTGTTTTACAAACTTTGGCTTCATCTTATCCAGTACATCCTTTTGTTTTTTACCCATGGCCTTACGCAAAACATCAGCTTCACCTTTGGTAAACCCGGCAAGCTTTTGCGACAAGAGCATCACCTGCTCCTGATATACCGTAATCCCATAAGTTTCCTTCAAATATTCCTCG
The DNA here is from genome assembly GCF_032678725.1 of Pedobacter heparinus. GTDB lineage: Bacteria > Bacteroidota > Bacteroidia > Sphingobacteriales > Sphingobacteriaceae > Pedobacter > Pedobacter heparinus_A. The sequence goes on along the minus strand of NZ_JAVTSC010000012.1, from coordinate 136,519 downwards.
CAGGCATCCAGGTCATACTTGATTTCTTCTTCTCCATTTTTTCTGCGTACAAAGCTTGGAATATATTCCAGCGGACCTGGCCTGTACAACGCATTCATGGCAATCAAATCACCAAAAACCGTAGGCTTCAGCTCTTTCATGTATTTCTGCATACCTGTACTCTCATATTGGAAAATACCAATAGTTTCCCCCCGTTGGAAAAGCTCATAGGTCCTTTCGTCGTCTATCGGGAAATTATCAGGGTCGAGGTCTATATGGTGTCTTGATTTAACCAGTTTAACGGTATCCTTAATCAGTGTCAGGGTTTTTAAGCCAAGGAAATCCATTTTCAGCAGCCCCGCACTTTCTACTACCGAATTGTCAAATTGGGTAACATACAGGTCTGAATCCTTTGCAGTGGCTACAGGGACAAAATTAGTAATGTCGCTTGGCGTAATAATTACTCCGCAGGCATGGATACCTGTATTCCTTAAGGATCCCTCTAAAATCTGGGCTTGTTCAAGCGTTTTGGCACCTAAATCTTTAGCTCCTGCCAGAACCTTAAGCTCCAGAATTTTTTCATATTCATCTGCGCGAAGCGCTTCTTTTAAACTTTTTTCATCCAGGGTAAAAATTTTCGCCAGCTTCATATTTGGAATCAGCTTGGCAATCTTTTCTGCTTCAAACAAAGGCAGGTCAAGTACACGGGCCGTATCTTTTACAGAAGATTTAGCAGCCATAGTTCCATAAGTGATGATCTGAGCTACCTGATTGGATCCATATTTTTTAATCACGTAGTCCATCACCCTGCCACGCCCCTCATCATCAAAGTCGATATCAATATCAGGCATGGATACCCGGTCAGGATTAAGGAAACGTTCAAACAGGAGATCATATTTGATCGGATCTATATTGGTGATCCCTAAACAATAGGCTACTGCAGAACCGGCTGCAGAGCCCCTGCCTGGCCCCACAGAAACATCCAGGTTTCGTGCTTCAGCAATGAAATCCTGTACAATCAGGAAATATCCAGGATAGCCGGTTTTTTCAATCGTCTGCAATTCAAAATCCAGTCGTTCTATAATATCAGCTGTAATTTCTCCATACCTCTTTTTGGCCCCAACATAGGTAAGATGCCGCAGGAATTTGTTCTCCCCTCTCTTTCCCCCATCTTCATCATCGTCCTTCACTAAAAACTCTTCAGGGATATCAAACTTCGGCAAAAGCACCTCACGGGCTAATTTATAGATCTCAATTTTATCTATGACTTCCTGAATATTCAGAATGGCCTCAGGTAAATCTGTAAACAGATTTTTCATTTCATCAGGCGATTTGAAATAATACTCCTGATTAGGCAGGCCAAACCTAAAACCACGGCCCCGTCCTATAGGTGTTGCTTGTTTCTCCCCGTCCTTAACACATAACAGGATATCATGTGCATTGGCATCCTTTTTATTGATATAGTAAGTATTGTTGGTAGCAACTAACTTAACCTCGTGTTTTTTTGCAAGCGTTACCAACGAAGTATTTACTATGTCTTCATCTTCCTGCCTGTGCCGCATCAGCTCAACATAAAAATCCGCACCAAATTTTGCCTTCCACCAAAGCAAGGCTTCCTCAGCTTGTTTTTCGCCCAGGTTTAATAATTTGCTGGAAATCTCTCCGTACAAGTTACCGGACAATACGATGATGTCATCTTTATATTGCTCTATAACAGCTTTGTCTATCCTTGGGATATAATAAAATCCTTTGGTATAGGCAATAGATGACATTTTAGCCAGGTTATGGTAACCAGCTTTATTTTTTGCCAGTAAAACTACCTGGTAGCCATTGTCTTTCCTGCTTTTATCTTCATGGTTATCGCAAACAAAGAACTCACAACCCACAATAGGCTTTATAATTTGTTCTTCGGGTAATTCTCCATTTTCAATTGCTGTAGCATTCCTCGCTTCTACCCCTTTATTGTGATTTAGAACCTGACTTACAAAATGAAAAGCACCCATCATATTCGCATGATCTGTCATGGCCACTGCTGGCATTTTATGGGCCGCTGCGGCCTTAATGAGTGAAGGAATGTTAATGGTTGACTGCAGTACAGAGAATTGCGTATGGTTGTGTAAATGGGCAAAACTCGCCGAAGCCAATTCCCGTTTATTCTCCTCAAGCGTACTTTTAGAAACCTTAGGCGCTTCTGTTTGTTGTAAACGCTTTCTGATCTCATCGGAGGCAGATTTAAGATTGACATGATTTAAACCAACACGTTCAAATACCTGGGGTGTACTTTGTTTAAAACGATTGATGTACTGTTGATCGGCCAACAGCTGCTCCGGTCTGAAAACATCTATTTTAATCAGCTGCAGGAAACAACGGGTAGTAGCTTCAACATCGGCTGTAGCATTGTGGGCTTCGGCAAAAGGTTCGCCGAAAAGGTATTGGTGAAGCTCCGTTAAGTTGGGTAATTTAAATTTACCTCCACGACCTCCGGGAAGCTTCAGCAGCTCAGCAGTAACCTCGGTACAGGTATCCAGCACTGGCATTTGTCCCATAGGACTCCCGACACCTAACCGGTGAAACTCACAGCCCATAATGTTTACATCGAAACCTATGTTTTGGCCAACTATAAATTTGGCTTTGGATAAAGCGATATTAAATTTCTCTAACACGGCAGCCAATTCTATCCCCTGCTCAATGGCCAGCTCCGTCGAGATCCCATGGATGCGTTCGGCATCATAAGGGATGTTGAACCCCTCAGGTTTCACCAGGTAATCCTGGTGTTCCATCATATTACCTAACTCATCATGTAATTGCCAGGCAATCTGGATACACCTTGGCCAATTGTCTGTATCCGTAATTGGCGCATTCCAATTACGTGGTAAGCCTGTGGTTTCAGTGTCAAATATTAAATACATAGCAGGTAATTATTCTCTTTCTGGAAATCAAAATGATTGATCAAAAATACGGAATTTTACGAGCTCTTGTAGGCGATGGTTTGAAATTATATACCAAAAGATTTAAACATGTTCTTTTTCAGGCACCTGCTGAATAGCCTTATGTTCCTGCGAAACGAGTTTGGAAGTTGCATAGCCTTTTTTATCGCAACGGTCAATAATTTCTCTCAACAGATCCTGACCCATCTCCGGCTTGCGCGACATAATAAAAAGATATTTATACTTAGGGTGCCCGACTACAACATATGAATAATCATCAGCAAGCTCTATAACCCAGTAATCTTCTTTAAAAGGCCAGACAAACTGAGCTTTGAATATGGCATTGTTAGTCCCTCTTACTACAAAAAGTTTCGACCTGATGTATTTACGCTTTTCCTGACCTATAACCTTATACGTTGTAAACACCGCGTAATATCCATCCGGATGAATTACGTAGGTTTCTACCGTTTCTCTCCAATGTTTATCCATAAAGGTCGGAATAGAATATAGCGGATACCATTTCCCTGCATATGCCATAATATCTACTCGTTGTACAGGTTGGTTATCCATAATTTTCCTCCGATGATCTAGTTATTTGGCAAATGTAAATTCTTTATCATAAAACCCGCAAGGAAGAATAAAGTTTTCAAAACCATTTTTTAAACTCATGTAATTTTATAACTTCGAAGAGAAGGTAACACACATAAAAAAAATTATATGAAGATAACGGTTGTAGGTGCCGGTGCCGTAGGTGCCACTTGTGCAGATAATATTGCAAGAAAAGAATTGGCTGAAGAGCTTATTTTACTGGACATCAAAGAAGGTTTTGCTGAAGGTAAATCAATAGACATGATGCAAACATCAGCTTTATTAGGCTTTGACACAAAAATTAAAGGTGTTACCAATGATTATGCAAGCACTGCAGATTCAGAAGTAGTTGTAATTACTTCAGGATTACCCCGCAAACCAGGTATGACCCGTGAGGAACTGATCGGTACAAATGCAAACATTGTAAAAGGTGTCACTGAAAATATCTTAAAATATTCTCCTAACACGATCATCATTGTGGTTTCCAACCCTATGGATACCATGAACTACCTGACTTTAAAAACATCCGGATTGCCTAAAAATCGTATCCTTGGTATGGGTGGAGCTTTAGACTCTGCAAGATTTAAATATTACCTGAGCCAGGAATTGGGCTGCTCACCTTCCGACCTCAATGCAGTAGTTATTGGTGGACATGGAGATACTACCATGATTCCACTGATTAATCATGCCACATGGAACAGCATCCCTGTTACCCAACTGTTAAGCAAAGAACAACAAGATAAAATTGTGGCTGCTACTATGGTTGGCGGTGCAACTTTAACCGGATTAATTGGCACATCGGCCTGGTATGCTCCGGGTGCAGGCACAGCAGCAATGGTTGAAAGTATTGTGCGTGATGAGAAAAAACTCATTTCATCAGGTGTATATCTGGATGGTGAATATGGTCAAAAAGACATTTCATTAGTGGTTCCCATCATCATTGGTAAAAACGGTGTTGAAAAGATCCTTGATTTTAAACTAACTGATGCTGAACAGGCTAACTTTAATAAGAGCGCTGATGCTGTACGCAACATGAACGCCGTATTAACGGATATGAAATTGGTTTAGATGAGCGCAATTTCCATTCCGCTTACCTTAATAAATTTACAAGACGATGGTTTCCACCTTTTGGTGGAAATTGTTGTTTTTGGACAAAAATTATTGGCTGTAGTCGACACTGGAGCATCCAGGTCTGTTTTTGATAAATCTTTTATCAAAAACCATATCAAAGATCTCGAACATACAGAAGAAAGCCATGCAACCACATTATTTACTACATCAAGTACTTTACAGGCCATAATTCCTAAAATAAAAATAGGCCGCTTAATTTTAAACGACTATGAAACCGTCGCCTTAGATCTGGAGGCGGTGAATCAGGCTTACCAGGGACTGGGACATCCCCCGATTATAGCAATTATCGGAGGTGACCTCTTGCTGAAGTATCAAGCAAAAATTGATTATAAGAAGATGAAGTTATTGCTTTATAAAAGGTAAAAATAACCGTTCTCTTCTGAGGCTGCATGAATTTAATTTTTTCTAACGAAAAAACTAAAATAACGCTATGCCTCTTCAGAGAAGGTAATTTTTAAGAGAAGCAAAATGGTTAAGCATTCGAGTTCCAGATGTACAGATAATTTACGCAAAGGAATATGCAAAACTGTAATATGATAATAGAACAAGGGCAGCTGATCACAGCTGCCCTTGTTCTATAGATTAAAATAAAAATGACCGTTATTTTTAAGCGTCAATTTTCGCATATTTCGCATTTCTTTCAATAAAGTCCCTGCGCGGTGCAACTTCATCACCCATTAACATGGAAAAAGTATGGTCACATTCGGCCGCATTTTCAATAGTGGCTTGCATTAAGGTACGTGTTGCAGGATTTAAGGTCGTATCCCATAACTGCTCTGCATTCATCTCTCCCAAACCTTTGTAACGTTGAATATGTACGCTTTCTTCTTTACCAGCACCTTTTAAACGCTGTACAGCAGCATCCCGTTGCTGATCATTCCAGCAATATTCAAACTCTTTACCTTTCTTCACCTGGTAAAGCGGTGGGGCAGCAATATATACATAACCAGCCTCAATAAGCGCTTTCATATACCTGAAGAAGAATGTTAAAATAAGTGTTGTAATGTGAGATCCGTCAATATCAGCATCCGTCATGATCACAATTTTGTGATAGCGCAGCTTAGCTAAATTTAAGGCCTTATCATCTTCTTCAGTACCAATACTCACACCCAATGCAGTGAACATATTTTTGATCTCATCATTTTCATAGATCTTATGCTCCATTGCCTTCTCTACGTTCAGGATTTTCCCTTTTAAAGGCAATATGGCCTGAAAATTACGGTCACGTCCCTGCTTGGCTGTACCACCCGCAGAATCTCCCTCCACCAGGTATAGCTCACATTTTTCCGGATCGCTATCAGAACAATCGGCTAGTTTTCCAGGTAAACCAGAACCACCCATCACACTCTTGCGCTGCACCATTTCACGTGCCTTACGGGCAGCTGCACGTGCCGTTGCTGCCAGAATAACCTTATTAACGATCATTCTTGCCTCTTTAGGATATTCTTCAAGATAAATACCTAAAGCTTCTCCCACAGCAATATCTACTGCTCCCATTACCTCAGAGTTACCCAATTTGGTTTTGGTCTGGCCTTCAAACTGAGGCTCCTGAACTTTAACAGATATTACAGCAGTTAAGCCTTCACGAAAGTCGTCACCTGTAATCTCAAATTTCACATTCTTGAGCAAGCCTGATTTATCAGCATAAGCTTTCAATGTTCTGGTTAAACCTCTTCTGAAACCGGCAATATGTGTACCCCCTTCATGTGTATTTATGTTATTTACATAAGAGTGCACATTTTCTGAATAGCTATCATTGTATTGCAAAGCAAGTTCTACAGGGATGCCATTTTTTATCCCTTCCACATAGATAGGCTCAGGAATTAATGAAGGTCTTGTGCCATCTAAAAACTGCACAAACTCTTTTAAGCCACCCTCTGAATGAAACAATTCAGTTAAGAAACTACCATCTTCAGCTACTTCACGTTCATCAGTTAAGGTTAGCTTGATGCCCTTGTTCAAAAACGAAAGTTCCCTTAATCTAGAGGCTAAAGTATCAAAACGGTACTCTGTGGTTTGCGTAAAAATGGTAGGGTCCGGTGTAAAAGTAATTATCGTGCCCCTTTTCTCAGATTCACCAACAACTCTAACATCGTACTGCGGCTTTCCTTTTTCATATTCCTGCTCCCAGATCTTACCTTGACCATGAACTTCAGCCTTAAGATGGGTTGACAATGCATTCACACAACTCACACCCACACCGTGCAATCCGCCCGACACCTTATAAGTATCTTTATCGAATTTACCACCGGCGTGCAATACAGTCATTACAATCTCAAGAGCTGATTTTTGCTCTTTCTGCATGATCCCTGTCGGGATGCCGCGGCCATTATCTTCAACTCTGATTGAGTTATCTTTTAAAATATTTACATAAATGGTATCAGCATGTCCTGCCAATGCCTCATCGATAGAGTTGTCTACAACCTCGTACACCAGGTGGTGTAAACCTTTAATTCCGGTATCTCCTATATACATCGAAGGGCGCTTACGCACCGCTTCCAAACCTTCTAATACCTGTATATTATCTGCCGAATAATTTGACTTTGGATCTTTTTCTTCGCTCATATTTTTTAATAAAACAATAAGATTCAAATTTAACCAATTATGGCCAATTTAAGGCAAATGTGGATAACTATTTGACTAAATAATGGCGGAAAAATGGGCTAAAAAACATAATCCTTAGGATACTAATTTTGAAATTTTATATTTGTTGGAAATTATCAGCAAAGAATTAACCGGGCGGGATTCAAATGAGCGCCAAAGGCCTTATTAGAACAGATAATGAACGCTACATTTGACAATTAGAATAATTAAATAGATGAAAACAACATTAAAATTAAGCAGCATTGCTACAGCGGTAGCCCTGGTTTCTGTTATGGCATCTTGTCAGAACAAGGACGATAAAGGTACCACTGCCAAAACAACAGATGCAGCAGCAGTTTCCAACAGCGAGAAAATTGTTTATGTAAACTCCGATTCCCTGTTGACAAAATATCAATACTTTAAAGATCTGAAAGTAAAATTAGATGGAAAATCTAAAACAGCACAATCAGATCTGGTATCAAAACAGGATGCATTTAAACGTGAGGTTGCACAATATCAGCAACAGGCAAATACATTACCAGCTGATCAGAGAGCTGCTACAGAAGAAAGACTGGCCCGGAAACAGCAGGAACTACAGGCTTATTCGCAAAATGCAGGTGCTGCACTTCAAAATGAGCAGGCAGCCGAAAATGAAAAATTATACGATAAGGTTGCCGATTATTTAAAAGTTTACGCAAAAAAGAAAGGCTATAAAATGGTGTTGGGCTATTCAAAAGGAAACGGAACTATTCTATTTGCTGATGAAAGTTTAGATGTAACCAGCGAAGTAATTGTTGGCCTAAACGAAGCTTATAAAAAATAAAACGACTATCCTGTTATTTAAATGCCTCCGATAACCCGGGGGCATTTTTTTTGCTATATTTAAATATGGAGAAAATGAGCCAACACGAAAAATTCATGAAGATGGCCATACAGCTTTCTGAACAAAATGTGCTGGAAACTTTGGGTGGTCCATTTGGAGCGGTAATTGTAAAAGACGGAAAGCTGATTGCAAAAAGCGCCAACAAAGTGACCTCAACCAATGACCCTACGGCACATGCAGAAGTATCAGCAATAAGGATGGCTTGTAAAAAACTCAAAACCTTTGATTTGGCTGGCTGTATCGTTTATACCAGCTGTGAACCCTGCCCTATGTGTCTAAGTGCCATTTACTGGGCCAAAATAGAGGCCATCTATTTTGCCAATACAAAAGATGATGCTGCCAGCATTGGTTTTAGTGATAAATTCATCTACGAAGAGTTAGATAAAACTATGCTTAAACGACAGTTGCCGTTTAAACAAATGATGAGAGATGAGGCGCTGCAGGCCTTCAGGTTATGGGAAATATCCGGTATGCGCAAAGACTATTGAACAAACTAATGTTTTCCGGCGATGAAGTATGAAGAGAATATAAGAATAGAGCTGGAATTCTGGAAGCGTGAAATGGTAAAAAAACCATCGCTATTCAATAGAATGACAGGCGGGGTTCAAAAAAAGATCAACAGTTACATTCCCCGAAAAGTTCACAAAGCCATCACGTCTACCATAAAAGCCATGGTAAAAACCGTTCTTTACGGCTCAACTTATACCACCACATTCATTCCAGACAGCGAAATGAGCATGGTTCACCGGGAAGCGCTCGTTTTACAAAAAATAGATGCTTATGCTAAAACAGGGGCAGCCGAAGGAGGGATTACCGGAGCCGGGGGATTCCTAATGAGTATGGCAGATTTCCCCATTTTAATTGGCATTAAGATTAAAATGCTCTTTGAAATAGCAGCGCTATATGGTTTTGATATCAAAGACTTCAGGGAGCGTCTTTATATGCTATATATTTTCCAGCTCACATTTTCCAGCAACCAGGCAAGAACAAAAGTATTCTTTCATCTACAAAATTGGGAAGACCAAGTGCTTTTTTTGCCCGGGAACACTGAAGATTTCGATTGGCAAACCTTTCAGCAGGAATACCGCGATTACATTGACCTCGCCAAACTCGCCCAGTTACTTCCAGTAGTAGGAGCAGCTGTTGGGGCAGTTGCAAATTATCAGCTGATCAGGAAACTGGGGAAAACGGCTATGCAGGCTTATAGAATGCGACTCCTGAGCAATACCTGAAACATCCCTTTAATCCTCTTCAAACAGACCTCCAATCAGGCCGTCCGTTTCCCGACGGTCCTTTTTTGTCGGCCTTCCCGTACCACGGTCTCTTTTTAAGCTTGGTGCATGAAACATGGATTTAAATGCATGCGTTTCCTCAACAGGGGTAATGTCCTTATATTTTGTTACCGCAATTTTCGCCTCTACCCTGTTGTAAAGCAATTCCAGCACTTCAATCACTTTCTTTTCAATTCCTTTAGATACCTGGTAAACGTCGCCGGGCTTTACAAGCGCAGAGGGTTTAAGATTCTGTCCTTTAAATTTAACACGTCCGGCCTTACACGCCTCAGTAGCCAAACTTCTCGTTTTAAACAGTCTTATCGCCCATAAATATTTATCTATCCTTAGTTTTTCCTGTTCAGTCATAGCATTCAAAAATAGATAATATTGAAGGATTATGATAAAATTCATTTATTTTGTCAAAAAAACAATAAACAATCATGATAGCAGAATTAAAAAAGTTAGTAGAAGCCGCTTGGGAAGACAGAACTTTATTAGAATATAGTGAACATTGCGAGGCAATTGAAACTGTAGTAATGCAGTTGGATAAAGGAGAACTGCGTGTAGCAGAACCTATTTTAAATTCATGGGGTGTAAATGAATGGATTAAAAAAGCCGTAATTCTTTACTTTCCTATCAGACAGATGAAGGTAATCGAAACAGGACCTTTTGTGTATCACGATAAAATGAAACTTAAAACCAATTATAAAGAATTGGGTGTCAGAGTAGTTCCTGGTGCCAGCGCACGATACGGTGCTTACCTTGCAAAAGGCGTAATTATGATGCCTTCATATGTAAACATTGGTGCTTATGTGGATGAGGGCACTATGGTTGACACCTGGGCAACGGTAGGTTCTTGCGCTCAAATTGGAAAACATGTACATCTAAGTGGTGGAGTTGGCATAGGTGGTGTCTTAGAACCCATTCAGGCTGCCCCGGTAATTATTGAAGACAATTGTTTCATCGGATCGAGGGTTATCGTTGTAGAAGGTGTACGTGTTGAAAAAGAGGCTGTATTAGGCGCCAATGTAGTATTGACTGCTTCTACAAAAATAATAGATGTTACCGGCTCATCACCAGTTGAGTATAAAGGCATTGTTCCTGCCCGCTCAGTAGTTATTCCTGGTTCTTATCCTAAAAAATTCCCTGCCGGAGAATACCATGTGCCATGTGCGCTTATTATTGGTAAACGTAAAGAATCAACAGACAAAAAGACGTCCCTTAATGATGCATTGAGAGAAAACAATGTAGCAGTATAACATCATGAATATTGGTTTTGATGGAAAAAGAGCAGCAAATAACCTTACAGGCTTGGGCAACTACAGCCGCTCATTAATTGCTCATTTGGCAAAGTATTTCCCTCAAAACCAATATTTTATTTATAGTCCTAAAATAAAAAACAGCCTTCAAATCAAGTCTTTTACAGAAACAGCAGGCATCCATTTAAAATTACCCACATCTAAAAGGATTTTCTGGCGAAGCCTGGGTGTTAAAACCCAGTTACTAAAAGACAAAATAGTACTTTACCATGGCTTAAGTCATGAGCTCCCAATCGGCATCAATAAAACAGGCATCCCCTCTGTTGTCACCATCCATGACCTGATTTTTATCCGGTTTCCTCAATATTATGGCATTATAGACCGCCTCATTTATAGATTAAAAACGAAATACGCATGTAAATATGCCAGTAAAATTATTGCCATTAGTGAACGTACCAAGCAGGACATCATTGAATTGTACAAAGTAGATGCTGATAAAATAGCAGTGATTTACCAAAGCTGTGACGATAGTTTTAAAACACCCGCACCAGATCGATTAAAAGAACAGGTTAAAGAAAGATATAAATTACCCGATAAATACATTTTAAATGTGGGTACAATTGAAGCAAGAAAAAACCTGCTGACTCTAATTAAGTCTTTAAAGACCATCAATGAAGGCTATAAACTCGTTGTAATTGGAAAAAAAACCGATTACTTTAAACAAATTGAAAAAGAAATAGACCTGCTAAAATTAAATAACCGGGTCTTGTTTTTACAAAACGTTCCTTTTAATGACCTGCCTCTCATTTACCAATTAGCCTCAGCTTTCATATATCCTTCCTTGTACGAGGGTTTCGGCATCCCCATCATTGAAGCGCTATATTCCAATGTTCCAGTTGTAGCTGCTACCGGCTCCTGTCTTGAAGAAGCCGGTGGCGATGGCAGTTTATACGTATCCCCTGATGACCATAACGGATTGGCCAATGCAGTTAATAAAATACTGGATAATCCGGAGCTGCAGACGGAAATGAGACAAAAAGGCTTTGCTTATGTCCAGAAATTCAACAATGAAGTGATCAGTAAACAAATCATGCAGTTATACCTTGAAACAATGATTCCTTCACTACCGATAAAAAACAAATTCCGTTAGGGGCTCATGAGTGCATGAAAAGACAATAAAATTTAACAAATAATTATATCTTGATGAAAATTGTATTTGATGCAGAAAGAATGAAATATCCTTTTACCGGATTATTTGAATATTGTCTTCAACTTGGTGAAGCATTGACTAAAATTAAAGCAAATGAAGATAAACTCACCTTTTACATCCCGAAAGAAGCTAAAATATATTTTGAAAAACCCATTGATGCATTAAAACAACAAAGCATCCATAAATTCCTGTTTCCGCGTTACCAGCATATTGACATCTGGCATGCCACCTATCAATCTACAGCATACATTCCTAAAAATAAAAAGATCAAAAAGGTGCTTACCATACACGATCTTAATTTTCTATATGAAAAGAAAAGTGTTCAAAAACATCAAAAATACTTAAAAAAGGTTCAGCAAAATATTGACCTTGCAGATCATATCGTTGCCATATCTGAATTTACCAAACAGGATATTATCAAATACCTGAAAACTGGAGACAAACCTATTTCCGTTATCTACAACGGATGTACCGTCAAATCCTTTCCAGAATACAGCAACCCTTCAATTACTGATGCCAAACCATTTTTTTTTGCCTTAGGCACAGTGATCCCCAAAAAAAACTTCCATGTGCTGGTCCCACTGCTACAGCATAATGATTACGATTTGATTATTGCCGGCAAAGCAGACGAAGCTTATAAAAACCTCATTATGGAACAGGCAAAACTTCATGGCGTAAGTAGCCGGGTAAAAGTAATCGGCCCGGTTTCAAATGAGGATAAATATCTTTATTATAAAAATTGTAAGGCATTCCTTTTCCCCTCTCTTGCGGAAGGTTTTGGCATACCTGTAATTGAGGCTATGTTTTTTGGAAAACCCGTTTTTCTTTCTAACAAGACCTCTCTTCCCGAAATTGGTGGCAGGTTGGCTTACTATTTTGACAGCTTTGTCCCTTCAGATATGCAAAACACACTGACTGATGGCCTGGCACATTATCAGCAAACCAATCCCGAACAAGCCATTGTCAATCATGCCATGCAGTTTAGCTGGGAAAAATGTGCAAAAGCATACTGGGCAATTTACAAAAGTCTTCATGCTTAAACAGCAAGTATAATTTGTAATTTTACCCCATGCTAAGAACAGAAATTGAAAAGGCTCTTGCTGTATTAAAGAATGGGGGAGTTATACTTTATCCTACTGATACGGTATGGGGTTTAGGATGTGACGCTACCAATGACCTGGCAGTTGCGAAAATAAATACCATAAAAGGACGTGCCGAAGACAAAAGCTTTATTATCCTTTTAGATACCGATTCCAAAATTCAAAGTTATGTAACTGAAGTTTCAGATGTAGCTTACGACCTGATAGCGTATGCAGAAAATCCACTTACCTTAGTATTCCCTGGCGCCAGAAATCTGGCAAAAAATGTCATCAATGCCGACGGAAGTATTGGCATCAGAATTCCAAAACACGATTTTTGTCAGCAACTTATACAAAGATTTAGAAAACCGATTACTTCGACCTCTGCAAATATATCCGGGGCACCAACACCACTTTTTTTTGACGAGATTAATGAAGCGATAAAAGACGCGGCAGATTATGTCGTTGATTGGGAACAGGAGCTAAAAATCAGTAAAAAACCGTCAACTATTATGAAATTGGCGCCAGGAGGTCAATTTTCCTTTATTAGAAGGTAAGTTTTAGTACTTTTGCAAACTCATCAATGGAACAACATTTACAACATCCTGTTTTTAAATCTCTTACCGACATAGCAGACCTACATCGTATCGAAGTTTATGTCATCGGAGGATATGTAAGGGATATTTTTTTAAACAGACCATCCAAAGACATAGACATTGTAGTACTCGGAAATGGGATTGAATTTGCTGAACTTGCTGGCAAACAGCTTAAAAGTAAAGTGGCTGTCTTTAAAAACTTTGGAACTGCGATGTTAAAGTTTCAGGACCTGGAAATTGAATTTGTGGGTGCAAGAAAAGAGTCCTATCGTTCCGACTCCCGTAAACCGATTGTTGAAAATGGGACTATTGAGGATGATCAGTTAAGAAGGGACTTCACGATTAATGCCCTTGCCATATCTTTAAACAAGAAAAATTACGGGCAACTTGTCGATCCTTTTAATGGCTTAAATGACCTTAGCAATAAACTGATCAGAACACCACTAGATCCTGAACTTACCTTTTCAGATGATCCGTTGCGTATGATGCGTGCAATAAGGTTTGCCACACAACTTGATTTCACCATAGATTCCACTGCTCTAAACGCTATAAAAAAACAAAAAGAACGCATCTGTATTGTATCTAAAGAACGGATTACCGATGAGCTCAATAAGGTCATTCTTTCCAAAGTCCCATCCATAGGATTTAAATATCTGTTTGATACCGGGCTTTTACAGCTGATCTTCCCTCAGATGGCTAATCTTTACGGCGTCGACATCATCAACGGGAAAGGGCATAAAGATAATTTCTACCATACCTTGCAGGTATTGGATAACATATGTGAAACCACTACAGACCTCTGGCTCCGCTGGGCAGCAATTTTACATGATATTGCCAAACCTGCCACCAAGCGGTTTGAAGAAGGTCACGGATGGACCTTTCATGGTCATGAAGACAAAGGTGCCCGTATGGTTCCTAAGATTTTTGCACAGCTCAAACTACCGCTTAACGAAAAAATGAAGTTCGTACAGAAACTGGTGCAGCTTCATCTTCGTCCGATTGTACTTGCCCAGGAAGTGGTAACAGATTCAGCAGTAAGAAGGTTACTATTTGATGCCGGCGAGGATATTGAGCAACTAATGCTACTCTGCAATGCCGACGTAACGACCAAAAACGAATATAAGGTAAAAAAATACCGCAATAATTTTGAACTGGTTAAACAAAAGCTCAAAGACGTAGAAGAACGTGACAAGATCAGGAACTGGCAACCTCCAATCTCAGGAAATGACATTATGGAGATATTCGGGCTCAGCGCAGGGCGAGAGGTTGGTCTGATCAAAAATGCCATTAGGGAAGCGATTCTCGAAGGCGAAATAACAAATACATACAACAACGCGTTAGCATTTATGCTTGAAAAAGCCAAAGAGTTCGGCCTTAAACCAATAAAGCGTTAATACAATTGTATAAAGTATATTTTATTTTTTAATTTTATACCTAGAAAAGAGGCTCAAATGGCAATTTATAGATTTAGAATAAGTTTCGAAGATTTCGATGAAGTAGTAAGGGAAATAGATATAAAATCAACCCAAACATTTGAAGATTTACACAAAGCAGTGCATCGTTCAACCGGATATTCTCCTGAAAAATCGTCTTCATTTTTTGTAAGTACAGACAATTGGATAAAAGGTGATGAAATCGCTTACCTGCCGGTTCAGCGCAAAATAGACAGAGGTGTTGCCTTGATGGAGAATTCTAAACTGAATAAATTTATTGAAGATCCACATCAGAAATTTTACTATATCTATAATTTCGACAGACCTTTCGATTTCCATGTTGAACTGATAAAAATCATATTGGAAACAGATCCCAATATCGAATATCCCTTTTTAGTTAAAAGTACAGGAGAAGCACCTAAAATAATCGACAAAAATAATTCCGGCGCTATCGCCGTGTCGGCAAATCCGGTGTCCACAGAATTTGATTTTCTGAATGAAATGGATTTTGTACCTGAAGACACTGAAGAACTGGAAGCGATGGGTGGCAGAGGCATAAATACGGAAGAAAAAGTCGATAATGATGCAGATGAAGAAACAGATGATACAGACGAATTTGCAGATAATGACAATTACGAAGACGAAGAATATAAAGAAGAGGATTACTAATGCCAGCGATGGCGCCAGATAAAACCTTAATTGTAATCGTTGGTCCTACCGGAATTGGAAAAACAGCACTGGCCATTTCATTGGCCAGGCAGTTTTCTACCGAAATTATTTCAGCTGATTCCCGACAGTTCTTCAGGGAAATGGAAATTGGTACAGCCAAACCTTCAGCGGCAGAATTAACTGCAGCCCACCATCATTTTATCAATTCTCATAGCATACAAACTTTTTTTAGCACAGGTGACTTTGAGTTACAAGCGATTGATCTCATCAACCATCTTTTCAGGAAACATGAGTTGCTGGTTATGGTTGGTGGGTCTGGTCTTTACATTGATGCCGTTTGTAATGGCCTCGACGAATTGCCTGAAACTGATTTGAATATCCGGGAAAAGTTGAACCAGCAACTGGCCACAGAAGGATTGGAACCTATAAAACGCCAGCTAAGCGTAGCAGATCCTGAGTATTACCAGAAAGTAGACCAGGCTAATCCCCAACGATTGATACGTGGACTGGAATTCTACCTCTCTACCGGCAAAAAATTATCTACACACTTTACCAACAATAAAAAAATCAGACCTTTTAATATTATAAAAATTGGTTTAAACATAAATCGGGCAGAGCTTTATAACAGGATCAACCATCGTGTAGATAAAATGATGGAAGCCGGGCTACTGGATGAGGTTAAAAGTTTACAACCCTTCCGGAAATATAATGCACTTAACACAGTGGGCTATGCCGAGTTATTTTCCCATCTGGATGGCGAAATGACTTTAACAGCAGCTGTTGATCAGATCAAACAAAACACAAGGCGTTTTGCCAAGCGGCAACTAACCTGGTTCAGAAGAGATAACAGCATTACCTGGTTTGAGCCAGGACAGGACAATGCTGTCATCAGTTATATCATAGAAAAGAAAGATTAAGCCTGTGCAGTCGGCCCTCCAAAGTTCATTGGAAATCCCGGAGGCTCTTCCTGTGTTTTAATTCGCCCGTTTACAGCCTCGTATTTTTCAATATTATCCTGCATGGCAGCCACCAATCGTTTAGCATGCTCAGGCGTTAGGATGATCCTTGATTTTACCCTTGCTTTAGGTACCCCAGGCATTACTCTGATAAAATCAAGAACAAACTCGGTATTTGAGTGTGTTATAATTGCCAGATTAGAAAATATACCTTCTGCAATTTCTTCAGAAAGTTCAATATTTAATTGATTGTCGTTGTTTTGTTCTTCCATATCACAAACTTAGATAAAATTTCAGTATCGGGTTTCAAAAAAAATCCCCCAACTTTAAAAGAAGGGGGATTAAAAAAAGTATTAATGATTAAGCTTCTACTTCTTCTTGTTTTGAAGCCAATAACTTATCATATTCTTCCTGAGAACCCACAATAATTCGCTCATATCCACGTACACCAGTACCTGAAGGAATTAAATGACCAACAATTACGTTTTCTTTCAATCCAAGCATGTTATCACGCTTACCAGCAATTGCGGCCTCGTTTAACACCTTTGTTGTTTCCTGGAACGATGCAGCAGAAATAAATGATTTCGTACCCAATGAAGCACGGGTTATACCTTGCAGCATAGAACTTGCAGTTGCAGGTCTTGCGTCACGTACCTCTATTTGTTTCAGATCCCTACGTTTCAATTGTGAATTTTCATCTCTCAACTTGCGCAGAGAAATGATCTGACCAGGTTTCACTGCATTAGAATCGCCAGATTCAACTACAACTTTCTTGTCATAGATTTCATCATTCTCAATCATAAAGTCCCAACGATCAACGGAATTGTTCTCCAAGAAGCTGGTATCTCCCGGATCTTCGATATGAACTTTCTGCATCATCTGGTGTACAATTACCTCAAAGTGTTTATCATTAATTTTCACACCTTGTAAACGGTAAACCTCCTGAATACCATTCACCAGGTATTCCTGTACAGCAGCCGGACCTTTAATGGCCAGAATATCAGCAGGAGAAATCGAACCATCAGATAAAGGCATACCCGCTTTTACAAAGTCATTATCCTGTACAAGGATGTGTTTAGACAATGGAACTAGGTATTTTTTAATTTCGCCATCTTTAGATTCAATCGTCATCTCGCGGTTACCACGTTTCACACCACCTAGAGTTACCACACCATCAATCTCTGTTACTACAGCAGGATTGGACGGGTTACGCGCTTCGAAAAGTTCAGTTACACGTGGTAAACCACCTGTAATATCCCTTGTTTTTCCAGTTGCACGGGGTATTTTAACTAAGATCTGACCGGTTTGAACCATATCAGCTTCATCAATTGCGATGTGCGCACCTACAGGAATGTTATATCCTCTGATCAGTTCACCTTTTTTGTCAACAATTCTTACTGAAGGGTTTTTAGTTTTATCACGGGTATCGATAATTACTTTTTCACGGTGACCAGTTTGCTCATCTGATTCTTCACGGAAGGTTACCCCTTCTATAATGGCGTCAAATTCAATCTTACCGGCAAATTCTGAAATGATAACCGCATTGTATGGATCCCATGAACAAATCCTGTCACCTTTAGTGATTTTAGCCCCATCTTCAACGTATAAGAATGAACCATAAGGAATGTTGTTCGTCATGATGATTTTACCAGTTAAAGGCTCAACGATCTTGAACTCACCTGAACGGCCCAATACAATTTGCGTATCACCTTCTTCAGTTTTAGTAGCAACTGTACGAACATTTTCAAATTCGATGACACCATCAAACTTAGCAATGATCTGAGATTCTGCAGCAATATTCGATGCAGTACCCCCAACGTGGAAAGTACGTAATGTTAACTGTGTACCCGGTTCACCGATTGACTGTGCAGCAATTACACCTACAGCTTCACCCTTTTGAACACGTTTACCAGTTGCAAGGTTACGTCCGTAGCACAATGCACAAACCCCTCTTTGATTTTCGCAGGTCAGTACCGAACGAATTTCAACACCTTCTAACGGTGATTCTTCGATCTCTTTTGCTATTTCTTCAGTAATGTCAGCTCCGGCAGCAACCAATAGTTTGCCATCCAAAGGATTGAACACATCATGCAGCGATATACGACCTAAAATTCTGTCATACAATGGCTCTACAATGTCTTCATTATCTTTAAGGGCAGTAGTGAACATACCCCTCAATGTACCACAATCTTCAGAATTAACGATCATATCCTGGGCCACATCATGTAAACGACGTGTCAGGTAACCAGCATCAGCAGTTTTTAAAGCTGTATCCGCCAGACCTTTACGGGCACCGTGGGTAGAAATGAAGTATTCCAATACCGATAGTCCTTCCTTAAAGTTAGACAAGATCGGGTTTTCAATAATCTCACCACCAGAGCCAGATTTTTGAGGCTTAGCCATCAAACCACGCATACCGCAGAGCTGACGAATCTGTTCTTTCGAACCACGGGCTCCGGAATCCAACATCATGTATACAGAGTTGAAACCCTGGTTATCGCTTGATAACTGGTTCATCACGAATGATGTTAACCTGTTATTGATACGTGTCCAGATATCGATAATTTGGTTGTAACGCTCGTTGTTGGTAATGAATCCCATATTATAGTTATTCCTTACCTCATCAACTTCTGCAGAAGCCTGCTCTAACAGCGCTTGCTTCTCAACAGGGATGTTTACATCCTGCAAGTTAAACGATAAACCACCACGGAATGCCATTTGGAACCCTAATTCTTTAATGTCATCAAGGAATCTCGATGCACGGGCCATACCGGTAATTTTAACAACCTCACCAATGATGTCCCTTAAAGATTTCTTCGTTAGCAATTCATTGATATAACCCACTTCTTCAGGTACCATTTGATTAAACAGTACACGTCCAACGGTAGTTTCAATCAATTTATTTGCAATCGTACCATCTTCCAGTTTAACATTCACCTTAACTTTAATAAATGCATGAAGATCGATACGCTTTTCATTATAAGCAATGATTACCTCTTCAGGAGAATAGAAAGAGAAATCCTGTCCGTTAACTACACGTGTTTCATCTGTTCTGCGGCCTTTAGTAATATAATAAAGACCCAAAACCATATCCTGAGAAGGTACAGTAATAGGTGTACCGTTAGCAGGGTTCAAAATGTTGTGTGCAGCAAGCATCAATACTTGTGCTTCCAAAATTGCGGCATGACCTAAAGGCAAGTGTACCGCCATCTGGTCACCGTCAAAATCCGCGTTGAAAGCCGTACATACCAATGGGTGCAACTGGATAGCTTTACCTTCCACCAATTTAGGCTGGAAAGACTGGATACCTAGCCTGTGCAAAGTAGGTGCACGGTTTAGCAATACCGGGTGTCCTTTTAAAACGTTTTCCAGGATATCCCAAACCAAAGGATCCTTTCTATCTACAATTTTCTTTGCAGATTTTACCGTTTTAACAATACCTCTTTCTATCATCTTACGAATGATAAATGGCTTGAACAGCTCAGCTGCCATATCCTTAGGTAAACCGCACTCGTGTAATTTAAGGTTAGGACCTACAACAATTACCGAACGTGCTGAATAATCCACACGTTTACCCAATAAATTCTGACGGAAACGGCCTTGTTTACCTTTCAGGATATCCGAAAGAGATTTTAAAGCACGGTTACCTTCAGTTTTAACCGCATTCACTTTACGTGAGTTATCGAACAACGAATCTACAGCTTCCTGTAACATACGCTTTTCATTACGCAAAATTACTTCTGGTGCTTTGATCTCAATCAATCGTTTTAACCGGTTGTTACGGATGATCACACGACGGTACAGATCATTCAGATCTGAGGTGGCAAAACGGCCACCTTCCAATGGAACCAACGGACGCAATTCTGGTGGAATAACCGGAACGATCTTGATGATCATCCACTCCGGATTATTCTCAATGCGGGTTTTCGAGCCACGGAAAGCTTCTACCACCTGCAAACGTTTCAAGGCTTCATTTTTACGTTGCTGAGAAGTTTCGTTCGCAGCCTGGTGACGTAAGTTGTAGGATAAAGTATCTAAATCAATACGCTTTAATAAATCCTCTAATGCTTCAGCACCCATTTTGGCAATGAATTTATTAGGGTCTTTATCGTCCAGGTATTGGTTTTCTTTAGGTAACTTATCCAGGATATCAAGATACTCTTCTTCAGTTAAGAAATCCATATACTGAATACCTTCTTCTGCCATGAAACCTGGTTGTATCACTACATAACGTTCGTAGTAAATGATCAGGTCCAATCTTTTTGTAGGCAATCCCAGTAGATATCCAATTTTATTTGGCAAAGACCGGAAATACCAGATGTGCGCAACAGGAACCACCAGATTGATGTGTCCCATACGCTCTCTGCGTACTTTCTTTTCCGTTACCTCTACACCACAACGGTCACAAACAATACCTTTATAACGGATACGTTTATATTTACCGCAATGACATTCGTAATCTTTTACAGGACCAAAAATACGTTCGCAAAACAAACCATCTCGTTCAGGCTTGTAAGTACGGTAATTGATGGTCTCAGGTTTCAACACCTCACCGCTGGAGCGCTCTAAAATAGCCTCCGGCGATGCCAAACTAATGGTAATCGAGGTGAAATTGCTTTTTAATTTATTATCCTTTTTGTAAGACATAGCTCTTTTGTTTGAAAGTTGAAGGTTTAAAAACCTTCAACCTAGTCTAACGTAATATCTAAACCTAATCCACGTAACTCATGTACCAATACGTTAAACGATTCTGGTACGCCAGGAGTAGGAAGGTTCTCGCCTTTTACAATCGCCTCATAAGTTTTGGCCCTGCCGATCACATCATCCGACTTAACGGTTAAGATCTCCTGCAGGATATTGGCCGCACCAAATGCTTCCAATGCCCAAACCTCCATCTCACCGAAACGCTGACCACCAAACTGAGCTTTACCACCCAATGGCTGTTGTGTAATCAATGAGTATGGTCCGATTGAACGGGCGTGCATCTTATCATCAACCATGTGCCCTAATTTCAACATATAGATAATACCTACAGTTGTTGGCTGGTCAAATCTCTCACCCGTTAAACCATTATGTAAATAAGTTCTGCCAGAAGCAGGAACACCAGCCTTAGCTATCCAATCTTCTACCTCGTCATGTTTAGCGCCATCAAAAATCGGAGTGGCAAATTTCACACCCAATTCTTTACCGGCCCATGCCAATACAGTTTCATAGATTTGGCCCAGGTTCATACGTGAAGGTACACCAAGTGGGTTCAACACAATATCAACAGGAGTTCCGTCTTCCAGGAACGGCATATCTTCATCACGTACAATACGGGCTACAATACCCTTGTTACCGTGACGTCCAGCCATCTTATCCCCTACTTTCAACTTACGTTTTTTAGCGACATAAACTTTTGCCATCTGTACAATACCCGATGGCAGCTCATCACCAACGCTGATTGCAAATTTATCACGCTTGTAAGCACCCAGTTCTTCGTTTACACGAATACCATAGTTGTGCAGCAACAATTTGATCTGGTCATTCTTGTCGTCATCAGTTGTCCATTTGTATGGATTGATGTGCGCATATTCCAGATCTGATAAACTTTTCTGCGTAAACTTCGCACCTTTAGGGAATAACAGTTCTTTATAAACATTGTATACACCCTGTGATGTTTTACCGTTCACGATCTGGAACAATTTATCTACCAGTTCATTTTTCAGATTTAAAACGGCCAGTTCATATCTCTTATCTAATTTCTCTATCGCAGATTTTTCTTCAGCTTTAGTAGTTTTCTTAGCTCTCGAGAATAATTTCGTATCAATTACCACACCCCTTATGGAAGGAGGAGTTTTCAAAGACGCATCTTTTACATCACCTGCTTTATCACCAAAAATTGCACGCAGTAATTTCTCTTCCGGAGAAGGATCAGATTCACCCTTAGGTGTGATCTTACCAATAAGAATATCACCTTCTTTAACTTCGGCACCGATACGGATGATACCGTTCTCATCCAAATCTTTAGTTGCTTCTTCAGAAACGTTAGGAATATCCGGAGTAAGTTCCTCTTCCCCGCGTTTCGTATCACGCACCTCCAGTTCAAACTCTTCGATGTGTAAAGAAGTAAAGATATCTTCACGAACAATCCGCTCGCTGATTACGATCGCATCCTCAAAGTTGTATCCCTGCCAAGGCATGAAAGCAACCTTTAAATTTCTTCCTAAAGCCAGCTCACCATTTTCAGTAGCATAACCTTCACAAAGCACTTGTCCTTTAACCACTTTCTGACCTTTCTTAACGATAGGTTTCAAGTTGATGCAAGTATTCTGGTTGGTTTTCTTGAATTTGATTAACTTATATGTTTTGCTGTCACCTTCAAAAGAAACCAAACGGTCACCGTCGTTTCTTACATATTTAATGGTGATCTCATTTGCATCTACATACTCCACAACTCCGTCACCTTCAGCATTGATCAAAGTTCTTGAATCACGGGCTACGCGACCTTCCAAACCTGTACCAACAATCGGTGCCTCAGGACGCAACAAAGGTACGGCCTGACGTTGCATATTCGATCCCATCAAAGCCCTGTTCGCATCATCATGCTCAAGGAAAGGAATCAATGAAGCAGCAATTGAAGTAATCTGATTCGGCGCTACGTCCATTAAGTCCAGTTTCTCTGGCTCAATAACCGGGAAGTCACCTTCATAACGGGCTTTTACACGTGGCGTCGTAAAGTTACCTTTATCATCATAAGCAGCATTTGCCTGAGCAATGGTTTTACCATCTTCATCCTCAGCAGATAGATATATAACCGGTTCATCGACAGAAACGATACCATTTTCTACTTTTTTATAAGGAGTTTCAATGAAACCTAAATTATTGATCTTAGCATGCACACATAAAGAAGAAATCAAACCAATGTTTGGTCCCTCTGGTGTTTCAATCGTACATAAACGACCATAATGGGTATAGTGAACGTCACGTACCTCGAAACCTGCACGCTCACGCGATAAACCACCTGGGCCTAAGGCCGACAAACGACGTTTGTGCGTAATCTCTGCCAAAGGATTCGTCTGGTCCATGAACTGAGACAACTGATTTGTACCAAAGAATGAATTGATCACCGACGATAAAGTACGGGCATTGATCAAATCAGTTGGCGTAAACACTTCGTTATCACGGATGTTCATACGCTCACGAATGGTTCTCGCCATACGTGCCAGACCAACACCAAATTGTGCATACAATTGCTCTCCTACTGTACGAACACGACGATTCGACAAGTGATCAATATCATCCACCTCTTCTTTGGAATTGATCAGTTTGATCAGGTATTTAACAATGGCAATGATATCAGCCTTCGTTAAAACCTTTACATGATCAGGGGTATCCATTTTCAACTTACGGTTGATGCGGTACCTACCCACATCACCCAGGTCATAACGTTTGTCTGAGAAGAACAAACGCTCAATGATACCTCTTGCAGTTTCCTCATCAGGTGGTTCTGCATTACGCAAAGCACGATAGATGTTTTCCACAGCCTCTTTCTCAGAGTTAGAAGTATCTTTCTGTAAAGTATTATATATAATGGTATAATCAGCCTGACTCGCGCCATCATCTTTAGATAAGATGATTGTTTTAACGCCAGCATCAATGATCATATCGATATGATCGTCTTCTAAAACCGTATCCCTGTCCAAGATCACTTCATTACGATCTATAGAAACTACCTCACCAGTATCTTCATCCACAAAATCCTCCACCCATTTCCTCAATACTCTTGCAGCAAGTTTACGTCCGATATATTTTTTCAAACCAGATTTGCTCACCTTCACCTCATCGGCAAGGTCGAACAACTCGAGGATGTCTTTATCAGAATCGTAACCAATAGCACGCAACAAGGTGGTAACCGGGAACTTTTTCTTACGGTCGATGTAAGCGTACATGACGTTGTTAACGTCGGTAGCAAACTCGATCCAGGAACCTTTAAAAGGAATTACACGGGCCGAATACAATTTAGTTCCGTTCGTGTGACGGCTCTGACCGAAAAACACACCCGGAGATCTGTGTAGCTGTGAAACAATTACACGCTCAGCACCGTTAATCACAAAGGTGCCTTTAGGGGTCATATAAGGTATGGTCCCTAAATATACATCTTGAATGATGGTTTCAAAATCTTCGTGTTCCGCATCGTTACAGGAAAGCTTCAACTTTGCTTTCAACGGGACACTATAAGTTAACCCACGGTCGATACACTCAGGTATATCATAACGTGGTGGGTCAATAAAATAATCAAGGAATTCCAAAACAAAAATGTTCCTGGAATCGGTGATTGGGAAATTCTCAGCGAATACTTTAAACAAACCCTCAGTGTGACGGTTATCAGAAGTGGTTTCTATCTGAAAAAATTCTCTGAATGATTGCAACTGCACATCAAGAAAATCCGGGTAATCTATGATATGCTTACTACGTGCAAAATTTACTCTTTGGTCGACTTTATTTGCCAATGGACTAAAGTTAATTTACTTTAAGAATAAACTATTTGTTTGATTTGCCGTTAAATGCATTTCATCAATCAAACTAAATGAAATGTTTATAAACAGGTATAGACTCCGACTATACAGTCGGAGTCTACGTTTAAGTTATATTAAAATTAAGTTACTACTTAATTTCAACTACCGCTCCAGCTTCTTCTAACTGAGTTTTCAAAGCAGTAGCTTCGTCTTTAGAAACACCAGCTTTCAATTCTTTCGGTGCACCATCAACTAAGTCTTTAGCTTCCTTCAAACCTAAACCAGTTAAGTCTTTTACCAATTTAACTACTGCTAATTTAGAACCACCAGCTTCTTTCAATATTACATCAAAAGTAGTTTTTTCTTCAGCTGCAGGAGCAGCATCAGCAGTAGGGCCAGCAACAGCAACTGCAGCAGCAGCTGGTTCAATACCATACTCGTCTTTTAAGATTTGAGCTAATTCGTTAACTTCTTTAACTGTTAAGTTTACCAATTGCTCAGCAAACGCTTTTAAATCTGCCATTTTTATAGATTTTTAAAAATTTACGTAAAAAATAATTTATTAATATGAACTTTTAAGGTGTCCTAACCTTCTCTCTCTTGAAGAGTTTTAACAATTCCTGCAATTTTGCCACCACTTGACTTTAATGCCGATATCACGTTTTTAGCTGGTGACTGTAATAATCCAATAATGTCACCAATAAGCTCTTCTCTTGATTTCAAGCTTACTAATGAATCCAAATGGTTATCACCAACGTATACTGATGAGTCGATGTAAGCTGCTTTAAGCACTGGTTTGTCAGATCCCTTTCTCAACGCTTTGATCAGTTTCGCCGGAGCGCTTCCTGTGGTTGAAAATAATAGTGCTGACTGACCTTTAAGGGCAGCGAAGATTTCTGATGCATCACCTTCCAATCCTTCAATCGCTTTTCTGATCAAAGTATTTTTAGCTACCTGCATTTCAATCCCACTTTCAAAACATTTGCGACGGATACTGTTTACTTTCTCAACAGATAAGCTCGATGTATCAGCAATATAAAAATTGCCAAACTCCTGCATCTTCACTTGAAGCGCAGAAACTAATTCGTGTTTTTCTTCTCTGTTCATAATTAGATCCCCGCTACTGATTTAGTTTCGATTGCAATTCCAGGACTCATCGTTGAAGAAACATGAATGCTCTTAAAATAAGTTCCTTTTGCAGCAGATGGTTTTAGCTTAGAAATTACCTGAAGTACTTCTAATGCATTTTCATATATTTTTTCTGCCGGGAATGATACTTTTCCTACTGAAGCGTGTATAATACCACTTTTGTCAACTTTAAAATCAATCTTACCGCCTTTTACATCAGTAACTGCTTTACCAACTTCGTTAGTTACAGTACCTGATTTCGGGTTTGGCATAAGGTTACGTGGACCCAAAACGCGGCCCAGTTTACCTACTTTTGCCATACAAGCAGGAGTAGTGATAATAATGTCAACATCAGTCCATCCACCTTCAATCTTAGCTACATATTCGTCTAAACCTACAAAATCTGCACCTGCCGCTTTAGCCTCTTCTTCCTTATCAGGAGTACAAAGAACTAATACACGTACAGTTTTACCTGTACCATGTGGTAAAGTAGCGATACCACGAACCATTTGGTTCGCTTTACGCGGGTCTACACCTAAAGCAACATCGATATCAACCGATGCATCAAATTTAGTTGTAGTGATCTCTTTTACCAAAGCAGCCGCATCCTTTAAAGAATACGTTTTACCAGATTCTAGTTTAGCATGTGCCTTTTTTTGATTTTTTGTTAATTTAGCCACTGTTGTAAACTGTTTTTTGTTAATTAATTTGTCCAAGGTGCATCACCGCTAACGGTGATTCCCATACTGCGTGCTGTACCGGCAACCATACTCATTGCCGATTCGATAGTAAATGCATTTAAATCAGTCATTTTATCTTCAGCAATTGACTTAACCTGATCCCAAGTCACCGAACCAACTTTCTTACGGTTGGGCTCAGCAGAACCACTCTGTAATTTAGTAGCATCCTTTAACTGGATAGCAACCGGAGGGGTTTTGATGATAAATTCGAAAGACTTGTCAGCATAAACAGTAATTACAACTGGTAATACTTTACCGGGCTTATCTTGGGTACGAGCATTGAATTGTTTGCAAAACTCCATGATGTTCACCCCTTTAGCACCCAATGCAGGTCCTACCGGTGGCGATGGATTTGCAGCTCCACCCTTGATCTGTAATTTAACAAGCGCACTGACTTCTTTTGCCATTTTCTGTTTTGTTAATTGTAATACTCAATGTTATAATGTTGGAAGCATGTAACATTTAAGATCTTTATTCCTTTTCTACTTGCATATAGTTAAGCTCCAATGGAGTCTTTCTTCCGAAAATCTTAACCATAACCTTTAATTTCTTTTTCTCTTCGTTAACCTCTTCAATAACGCCGGTAAAACCATTAAATGGTCCATCCATAACTTTAACGTTCTCTCCTACATAATAAGCTACGTTCATGGTTTCACCTTGTTGGCTCATCTCATCAACTTTACCTAGAATGCGGTTAACTTCTGCTTGGCGCATAGGAACCGGATTTCCACCCTTATCCCCTAAAAAGCCAATCACACTATTGACATTCTTAATAATGTGTTCCAGTTCTCCATCTAAAATAGCTTCAATCAAAACGTAGCCTGGATAAAAATTGCGTTCTTTAGCAATCTTTTTACCGTCTTTCATCTGATAATACTTTTCCATCGGTATCAGTACCTGAGGTACCAGGTGAGAAAAACCTAAACGACTAATTTCAGAATCTATATACTGTTTTACTTTCTTCTCTTTACCGCTAACAGCTCTAACTACATACCATTTCAACTGACCGTCCATCTAGCTATATTAATTAGAAAGTGATTTATAAAAAGTATCCAAGACAAAAGTAGACCCTTTATCCATTGCAAATACAACACATGCAATGATTAACGAAGCTACCAAAACCAGCACCGCAGAATTTTGCAATTCTCCCCATGTAGGCCAGGTAACCTTCTGGGTCATTTCCTCGTATGATTCTTTAATAAATTGAACTACTTTAGCCATAATTATTTTTTTGCACGGGAACAAGGATTCGAACCCTGATCAAAGGTTTTGGAGACCTCTATTCTACCATTGAACTATTCCCGTGTATATTAAATTCTTATTGTAAGAATCAGAACTTTTTATTAGAACAAAGTACTCAGGCGATAAAGCCTAAGTACTTTGCTTTATTGATCTATACTTCCCGAAGGAGATATTGACTATTTTAAAATTTCAGTTACCTGACCGGCACCTACAGTTCTACCACCTTCACGGATAGCGAAACGCAGACCTTTTTCCATTGCGATAGCGTTGATCAACTTTACAGTGATGGTAACGTTATCACCTGGCATAACCATTTCAGTTCCTTCAGCCAGTGAAATCTCACCAGTTACGTCTGTGGTACGGAAATAGAATTGCGGACGGTATTTGTTAAAGAATGGAGTGTGACGTCCACCTTCTGCTTTCGATAATACATAGATCTCAGCTTTGAAATCAGTGTGAGGGTTTACCGAACCTGGTTTGCAGATAACCATACCACGACGGATATCAGTTTTCTCAATACCACGTAACAATAGACCTACGTTATCACCAGCTTCACCATAATCAAGGATTTTACGGAACATCTCAACACCTGTTACAGTTGATTTAAGATTTTCGGCACCCATACCCAGGATCTCAACAGGATCACCAGAGTTGATTACACCACGCTCAATACGACCAGTTGCAACAGTACCACGACCAGTGATCGAGAATACGTCCTCAACAGGCATCAGGAATGGAAGCTCAGTTAAACGTGGAGGAATTGGAATATAGCTATCTACAGCATCCATTAATTCCATGATTTTTCCAACCCATTTAGCATCTCCGTTCAAGCCACCAAGAGCAGAACCTTGAATAACAGGGATATCATCACCAGGGAATTCATAGAATGATAACAATTCACGGATTTCCATCTCTACTAATTCTAATAACTCAGGATCATCAACCATATCCACTTTGTTCATGAATACAACCAATGAAGGTACACCTACCTGACGAGCCAAAAGGATGTGCTCGCGAGTTTGTGGCATCGGACCATCTGTAGCCGCTACAACAATGATAGCTCCATCCATTTGCGCAGCACCAGTAACCATGTTTTTCACATAATCCGCGTGACCTGGACAGTCAACGTGAGCATAGTGACGGTTAGCAGTTGAATACTCAACGTGTGCTGTATTAATAGTGATACCTCTTTCTTTTTCCTCTGGAGCAGAGTCAATAGAATCAAATGAACGCGCCTCAGATAAACCAGCATCAGATAGCACTTTAGTGATAGCTGCTGTTAAGGTTGTTTTACCGTGGTCAACGTGACCGATTGTGCCGATGTTTAAGTGCGGCTTGCTGCGGTCAAACTTTTCTTTTGCCATGTTTTTATACTTATTAGTAGGTTAACTTTTTATTTATTATTTGTTTTGATACTATTTCAACACGAAAAACCTTGTTCAGCTGCTGTCTATAAACAGATTCACAAAGCATCTCTTTTTTTTGAGCCAAAGATGGGACTTGAACCCACGACCTCTTCCTTACCAAGGAAGTGCTCTACCGCTGAGCTACTTCGGCTTTTTATTCTTCGCTGCAATCTGCCCAGCTTTTTCCAATTGAGCGGAAGACGAGGTTCGAACTCGCGACCTATAGCTTGGAAGGCTATCGCTCTACCAACTGAGCTACTTCCGCTTCTTTTATTGTGGGGGGAGAAGGATTCGAACCTTCGAAGTCTTGCGACAACAGAGTTACAGTCTGTCCCATTTGGCCACTCTGGTATCCCCCCCTTTTAATCATCGCATATCACTACACTAAATTAAAAGAGCCTCCTATCGGGATCGAACCAATGACCTACTGATTACAAGTCAGTTGCTCTACCAGCTGAGCTAAGGAGGCTTATATTATCCACTGCTTTCAATCTAAGCAATGTATTCTACAATATTAATCTTTCACAGAACATTCCGTTTTTCTTACCGGGCTAACGCCCTCTCTGAAATGGAATGCAAATCTACAAGAATTTATATACTACACAAAATTATTTTCAAAAAAAAATTGGCAGAAGTAAATCTGCCAATTCCGTATTAAAAAGCTAAAAAATATATGTCTAATAATCAGACACTTCATTCTCGTTCAAAAGCACCTTGTGCTCACTTAACTTAATTCTCGTCTTATCTTTATGTTTAGTTATTTGCTTTCTTAAGGATTCTATCGCCAAATCTGTTGCCTCTTCAAATGACTTACACTGTTCTTTTGCAAACATCGTACCCCCTGGTACAATCAGCTTGATCTCACTAATCTTATTGGCCTCATCATCTACATTCTCCAATTTTAAATACACTTCAGCACTAATGATCTGATCAAAGAACTGATCTAATTTGTCCACTTTTTTCTGAATAAAATCTAACAACTTCTGGTCTGCATTGAAATGGATCGATTGAACTGTAATTTTCATATTTTCCTCCTTTTTTACGCCTTTGGATGGGCCTGTTTATATATTGTTTTTAATCTTTCTACTGAATTGTGGGTATAAACCTGCGTTGCAGCCAGGCTTGCATGCCCCAGTAATTCCTTAATCGCATTCAAATCTGCCCCCCTGTTCAACAAACTGGTGGCATACGAATGGCGTAACACATGGGGGCTTTTTTTATCTTGTGTTGAAATATATGTCAAATAACGCTGCACAATCCTATATATCAGTTTTGGATAAGCATCAGCTCCTTTATCAGTAACGATCAATACCCCCGATTTGTTATCAAAATTTTGTAATGTTTTCAATTCTATATAAACCTTCAATTGTTCCTGAAGTGTTTTCCCTATCGGTACTATCCTTTCTTTGCTCCTTTTACCCATCACCCTGATCGTCGAATCGTAAAAATTAAGGTCGGTTTCTTTTAACGACAGCAACTCGGCCAAACGGATCCCCGTACCAAACAAGGTTTCAATAATCAGTTTATCGCGCAGCGATAAAAAACTCCCGTCAAAAAATTCTTCTGAATCCAGGAGCAGATCCAGTTTAGTATCCTCCACAAATACCGGCAATCTTTTAGGCACCTTAGGGGCCTTAACCAGGGCCATAGGATTTGAAGTCAATACATCCTCCCGGATCAGGAATTTATAAAAACTGCGCAGGGCAGATAATTTCCTGCCCACCGAATTCTCGGAAATCTGATTTTCCATCAGCGCAACCATAAAATTTCGTACATGCACATATTTCACCTCGGTTAAAGACAATTCAAAGGTTTTTTGCATAAAATCACCAAACTGAAGCAGGTCCGTTTGATAAGACTGAATGGTATGTGAAGAATATCTCTTCTCGTGCTGAAGGTAGGTCAAAAAATGTTCAACAGTCATAGAAACGCTAGTAATGCTCGTTAAGTGAATATACAAAACATTAATGTAATAAGCGTCTTTTAAAACAAAAAAAAAGCCCCCGAATTTCGGTGGCTTTTTAATATCATATAAACCGTTAAGAACTAGATCGTTCCCTCAAGTTGCATATTCTGCTTATAAATAGCGTGTTTTACTTGTGTACGACGGGCCACAGATTTTTTCTCATAAGCTTGGCGGCTACGCAATTCTCTTAACACTCCGGTTTTTTCAAATTTCTTTTTGAAACGTTTTAACGCCTTATCTAATGATTCGCCGTCTTTAATATTAATAATGATCATAACGTAAAATACCTCCTCTCGTTGTTTTTAGGACTGCAAAGATATAGCTTTCATTTGATAATCAAAACAATAAATTCAATTTAATTAATAATCATCTGTTATCCTACAAGTACATTATTTATATACCTTTATAAAAGATCAATTTGTTCATCTATGAAATCTAAAAAAACTTTATTTATCGTACTCGGCATAATTATCCTGATCCTGTCAGGTTTTATATTTTACCGTTATTATTTTGTATTCGGAGAGGGTGTTAAAGCCGGCCAGCTCAATTACGTAGTAAAAAAGGGCTACTTGTTTAAAACTTATGAAGGTAAGCTTATCCAAACCGGATTTCGCACCGGACAGCCTGGAGCCATCCAATCCAATGAGTTTGAGTTTTCTGTTGCAGATAAAGCCATTGCCGAAAAAATGATGCTGAACAGTGGCAAACAGTTCGAGCTACATTATAAAGAATACGTGAGCAGTCTGCCCTGGCGGGGATATAGTTCTTTTGTAGTAGACAGCATCATTTCGGTGAGGTAACTAATCCTTCAGCACTTCCCTTGCAATTACAATTTTCTGGATCTCTGAAGTCCCTTCTCCAATCGTGCACAATTTGCTGTCACGATAAAACTTCTCTACCGGAAAATCTTTCGTATAGCCATAACCACCAAAAATCTGCACCGCTTCAGTGGCACACCTTACCGCAACTTCCGAAGCAAAATACTTAGCCATGGCCGATTCCTTAGTCATTGGTAAATGACGGTTCTTTAAATCTGCGGCCTGTCTGATCAGCAGTTCGGCGGCCTCAATCTCCGTTGCCATATCTGCCAGTTTAAAACTGATACCCTGAAAACTGGCTATCGGCTGTCCAAACTGGTGGCGCTCCTTTGCGTAGGCAACCGCAGCCTCATAAGCTCCTTTAGCAATGCCAAGCGATAATGCCGCAATAGAGATCCTGCCACCATCCAGTACTTTCATGGCCTGCTTAAACCCATCCCCTACATTACCCAGGAGGTTTGCTGCAGGAACCCGGCAATTGTCAAATATCATTTCTGTAGTTTCTGAAGCCCGCATCCCCAGTTTATTTTCTTTTTTACCAGCCGAAAAACCAGGCGTACCGCGCTCCACAACAATCGCAGAAATTCCTTTTGAATCGCCCTTTTCACCTGTACGCACCATAACCACTGCAACATCACCTGTCTTACCATGTGTAATCCAGTTTTTAGCACCATTAATTACATATTCATCACCATCCAGCACAGCCGTAGTCATCATCCTTAATGCATCAGATCCGGTATTGGCTTCTGTTAATCCCCAGGCACCTATCCATTCCGCAGTAGCCAGCTTCGGCAACCAGTTTTGTTTTTGCTGTTCGTTCGCAAAAGCCAGGATATGCCCCGTACACAAAGAATTGTGTGCAGCAACAGACAAACCGACGGAGCCGCAAACTCTGGCTACCTCTACAATTACGTCCACATATTCCTGGTAGCCAAATCCAGAACCTCCGTAACTTTCAGGAACCAATACCCCCATCAATCCAAGCTCACCAAGCTTTTTAAAAACTTCAAGAGGAAAATATTGTGCTTCATCCCATTCCATCAGTTTTGGCCTGATATTTTTCTCGGCAAAGTCCCTTACCATAGCCCTGATCATCTCCTGATTTTCTGAGATACTAAAGTTGTATCCTACAGAACCATCCATCGTCTCTAACATATTTTTTTGTTTGAATCCGGGCAATTATAAACAAATAAAATCATAGCGTCACCAGCTTAAAATTCGCCAAAAGATAGAACGAAATGGTATTTAGTTCATTAACCCTACTCTGTCATTTTAGGCAAAATAAATACCCGCAAAAAGTTTTTTATTATTTTTTTCTCTTAATTGGGCTCTGCCGATAAATTTCGCGTAAAAATGGAAAGTTCTCCTGATTTAATAAGATGCGAGCGAAAATATCTGCTCACTGTAGGGCTGTAACCTTGCCTTTCCGTTTAAAAAATCGAGCCCTATAATAAAAGAATAAGCTGCAACAACTGCACCCAGCTGTTGCACCAGTTCAGAAGCTGCAACAACTGTTCCACCCGTGGCCAGTAAATCATCATGAATCAACACCTTTTGCCCTGCAACCAAAGCATCCTTATGCAATTCTATAGCTGCTGTACCGTATTCCAGATCATAAGACTGTCGTACTGTTTGATAAGGCAGTTTACCCACCTTTCGTATAGGAACAAAGGGTACTTTTAACAACTGTGCCAGGGCCGGGCCAAACAAAAAGCCCCTGCTTTCAATACCAGCTACCACATCAATCTCAATTCCTTTGAGCGCCGCTGCCAGCTCCCTGTTAATCTCCATGCACAATAAAGGATCTTTTAATATGGGCGTAATGTCCTTAAAAACGACACCTGGTTTCGGAAAATCAATTACATCACGTACGGTAGATTTTATTTTTGTTTCAATCATGGTTAAAATTCAAGATAAGGTGACAAACGGCTTACTGTTTCCTGGTTCATAATGGCAACTTTATATACGTCTGCAATATTACTATAATTTCCATGTTGTTTTCGATATTGAATCAGTGCATTTACCTGTTTATATTTAATATATGGATGGTTTTTGAAATCGTCAAACTGAGCCGTATTGATATTGATTTTTTTCAATTTACCGGCGTCTAATGTAACCTGTCCCTTAATTTCATTATACTTTACCGAGTCCAGCCCAAACACCTCCATCAATTGTTCCTTTTTATAAAAACCTCCAATTCGCTCCCTATACTTTACAATACGGTTTGCAAAGACCATCCCAATCCCTTTTATCTTATCCAGTTCAATGGTATCAGCACCATTAATTTCTACAGCAGCCAGTTCAGGCTTTACATATACCGGGTGCCGCAACCGTTTGCCCGTCTCTTCCTCATTTGCAATGCTTACATAAGGTACAAGTCTTTTATACAGTACTTCATTTATCGTATACATTTTTTGCAGATCTTGAGTTTTCCTAAACCTCCCTCCTTTGTCTCTGTATTTCAGAATGGCCTTTGCCTGTTTAGGCGACAAGCCCAGTTTCTCCCAGTCTGCCTGTCCAATTTTGTTTGGGTCAAAAACAAAGAGTCGGTATCTCTTTGTTACACGGCCATCAAAACGTTTCTTATAGGTATTCAGCTGAACCAGCCTTTCCTGATCAGCCAGGGACAGTTTCAAAACAGCCAGCTGCTCCGCCTTAGTGATTGGTTCCTCCGGTTTTATCCATTGATAAACATACGGAAAAGCCATAACCAGCAAAATGAGGAAAATCAGGGTCATTAAACCATTAAACTCTCTTCTGTTAAAATTAAAATATTCGCTAAACCATTGCTTTATGATCATCATTTAAAATTTTACTAAATGAGCTAAGCTAACCAGATAGTTTAATACCCTCCAAACATTTCCAGAACATTTTTTAAATGAGCCGTGCATCTTATATTTTTAGCTTGTCGCGATCTTTAAGAATATAAATCTTATTTTTGAAATTGCTTTACAATTCATTAATCAAATTTTAAATGAAGATCATAACTACCAAAGAGTTTGCAAAAGCCACTAAGATAGATAAGTTAGGCGTACCAGGTTTGGCAGCTCTGCTCATGGAGATGATGAAATTAAACGACATCAACAAAGTTTTTTCCCAGAATGAACATTTTAACGGGCTTGAATTTGTCGACAAAATATTAGAAACAATTGGCGTAAGCATAGATTTCGATGAAGATGACCTAAAAAACATACCCAAAACCGGAGGTTTTATTGCCATAGCCAACCATCCTTATGGTGGTGTAGAGGGCCTTGCCCTGGTAAAGTTATTATGTACAGTAAGGCCAGAAGCTAAAGTTATGGTCAACTTCATCCTAAAAAAAATTCCCAACCTCAGCGAGTTTTTTGTTGCGGTCAACCCCTTCGAAAATGTTCAGCACACCTCCAGTATCAGTGGTCTAAAAGCTACATTCGATCTCCTTCAAAGTGGCACCCCCATTGGTATCTTTCCCGCAGGTGAGGTCTCTACCTTTAGCCTCGATAAGCAGGAAATTACCGACAGGATATGGCACCCGGTAGTTGGCAAATTAATTGCCAGGGCCAAAGTTCCGGTAATACCCATATATTTTCATGGCAACAACGGCGTATTGTTTAACATACTCAGCTTTATCCATCCAACATTAAGGACCGCCAAGCTTCCCTCCGAGTTTTTAAATAAACAGGGGCTTAAAATAAAAGTAAGGATCGGTAAACCCATACATATAGCAGATATCTCTTACCATAAAAACACCAATAAACTGCTCGACTTTTTACGTGCCCGTACTTATGCCCTGGGCACTGGCCTGGAAGAAGAAAAAAAACTATTCAATCCGATTAACCTGTTCAAAATAAAAAAGAAGCCAGAGCCTGTTATCCAGGAAACCGACCGTAATTTAATTGTTGAAGAAATTGAACAACTGGAAGACTTCAGGGTTTGGCAGGAAAAAAACTACGAAGTATACATTACCCCAACCATAGCCATTCCAAATGCATTAAGAGAAATAGGCCGTTTAAGAGAAATTACTTTCCGTGAAGTTGGCGAAGGCACCAATAAAAAGATCGATCTCGACAACTACGACATCTACTACCACCATCTTTTTATATGGGATAAAGAACTACAAAATATTGTCGGTGCCTACCGCATTGGTAAAGGCGATGAGATCCTGAATACCATGGGAAGAAGAGGCTTTTACCTGTCAGAGCTTTTTAAAATTAAAGAGCCTTTTTATCCTTTGCTAAGGAAAGGTATAGAATTGGGCCGTTCCTGGATCCGTAAAGAATACCAGCAAAAACCTTTGCCGCTCTTTTTATTGTGGAAAGGAATCTTAAAGTATCTTTTAGATAACCCGCAATACCGGTATATGTTCGGCCCGGTCAGCATCAGTAATAACTTTTCCAAATTCTCCAAATCGCTGATCGTAGATTACATCACTAAAAACCACTTCGATTACGAACTGGCACATTACGTAAAGCCGAAAAACAAATTTAAAGCCGACCTTTCGGCCATTGACAAAGACCTTCTTATAGAAAGCAGTGAATCTTTAAAAGACCTGGACAGCCTGATCTCCGATATCGAAAATTCACATATTAAGATTCCCGTATTGTTAAGACAGTACATGAACCTGAATGCCAAAATCATTTGTTTCAATATAGACCCTAAATTTTCCGATTGCCTGGATGGCTTCCTGGTGGTTGATATGCAGAATATCCCACCTGAAATGCTGGAGAAGATCGGGAAGAATTTTTAAAGTACGGATGGTTTAAAAAAACCTATCTTCCAATGGGCTTTTTTATTTTTAAACATCCTAAACAAACTCTTGCCTCCTATAAATAGTTAATGTTAGCGACCAAAGCCAAGGCATTATGCCCTAAGATGCACCACGATTATTTGAACGCTATTACCGCGTACAAGACAAGGTAAACCAAAATGTTGCAGGCTTTGGCATTGGCCTTTATCTAAGTGCTGAGATTGTGGAGCGCCACCAGGGTAAGATCTGGCTGAGCAGCGAGCCAGGTAAAGGCAGGCAGCACTTGGCTCTTTTTTGCAAATAAAAAACAGGATTAAGTATCCTTTTAGTATTTTAGTTATACTGGTTGGTGGCTTATCAGCAATCATTTCAGCAGACAATGAAACAAAACTTACTATAGATGTTATAAAGCCAGAAATTGGATTGCAGATTTTATTTTAGGATCACCAGGTCAAAAAGAGCTGGAAGCTACGCTTCAAAAGTCATTAGAGAATATCATTCCGCTGTTAAAAAAGATTCCATTAGGACAGCACCTTTAAAACTCCTTATCCCCTGGTTGTCAGCTTTCCAAGCATTTATTGGCATATAAATATTGATACAGGCACCGACCAGTTCCGTGAAGTAAGCTTGTAAGAAAAAATAGCAATAACTAAAATACGCTGATTGACTTGCCTGTACTTTTGTTGCACAAGGCTTGCAGTTGGCTTCGGAAAAAAGTACCCAATCTCCGAAGCCAACTGCACGCAATCTGCTTTAATCCTGGTTTTAACCGAACAGATGGTAAAATTTGGTTAAGACTACATATTGTAGAAAAACTCATCAGCGATGATCTTACCATCTGCAACCCGATAAACACAAATCTCGCTCATTGCCATTCTGCCATGCTTCTTATAAGTTGCATCTATATCCATAACAATAGCAAAATGGTTATCTGCGACAATCGGGTCTGAACATGAAGCACTATGAATTTCTTCTACGCTTTCCTCCCACCGGATTGTCTTGTTTTTAACCGCTTCTTTACCCTCTGTCAGTTCCATTGGCGAACCTTTTGGCTCTTTGCTCACCACATTGTCCGCATACAATTCATCAATTGCTTCTGCGTGTTTACCTTCACGACAAAGCTGTACCAATTTGTCGGCTACTTCCTGAGTATTCATATCATTAAATTTAAGTTACACCCTAAGTTACTTAAAATCTGAAACTTAAATATGAATTACATAAGTACGGTTTATTTACCTCTTCACAACTTCCAACTCTCCCCAATCAATTACCGGAAGCGAACCACCACTCGGTAATGAAACAACTACATTGTAATATTGACCAGTTTGGGCTGTGGCAGGCCGCTCGGCGGTAGAATGGAATGCGTTATTATAAACATATTCAGGTCCGTATTTGCGGTACAATTGCGACTGCACCGTTACACCAGTTGTTGCAGTAGCGGAAGTACCCTTGATAATCTTGCTCCTGAACGGTATGATACTTGCAGGGGCGCCAAATACACCCACGTATCGTACCTCTACCACCTGGTTGGCATCTAGGTCAATCGGGCCTACCGAGTACAGCACACGCTCCGTGGCGTCTACAGCAGTGATGTTCCGTGTAAGGTCCTGACCAA
Organism: Pedobacter heparinus; assembly: GCF_032678725.1. Lineage (GTDB taxonomy): Bacteria > Bacteroidota > Bacteroidia > Sphingobacteriales > Sphingobacteriaceae > Pedobacter > Pedobacter heparinus_A. Next base: position 97,813 of record NZ_JAVTSC010000012.1, on the reverse strand, counting down.
AATAAACATATGGCCGCAGCTCGACGGAGTAGTTGCCATACAGGTAGTTGCTTGAGCCTCCGTTTTCGACCAATGGTGCGTATCCGTTGCCATCATGAGCCCATAGTACTGAATTAAAATAAGCATTGCTGGCCCCTCCGGAATTGAAAAACGCACCACCGGCATGTGATGAAGTTAGGTGACGGGTAAATTTAAGCATGCCCGCCTGGCTGGGACTGGTAAGGTTGACACCTGCAGTTGAACTGGCTGAGGAAGTGAAAATCGTTTTACGACCGACACGAAGTACGGCTGGATACATGGCATCATTGCTTGTGATCTCAGCCACAAGCTCGCCGTAATTACTACCCACCGGCAATAACAGGTCTTTGCCCGTTTCACCTAAGGTTTCTCCCAGAAAGATTGCATTGATATAATTGAATTGGATGCCGAAATATAGCTTGTCAACTCTTGCTTGAAACAGATATGCAGGTGACCCAAATTCATTACAGCACAGGTTTTGAAAGCAACGCACATTTTTACAGGCAATTTAAAAAGTTTAAAGGTTTCTCGCCATTATCTTATAAAGCCCAGTATCAAAAATTATCGAACCAATAAACTTTGTAAATGCAAAGGAAATGAATCGCATCATGGGGACCTTATCCAGTCATTATTAAATTTATTATTGAGCTACTGCATAGGCGATCACATTTTCAAAATTTAAATTCATAAGAGAATAACCATGCGCTTCATTCTGAATATGTACCGTTCTTTGTTCTGCACCCAGTTCAGGGCTCATCATCGATAGTTCTTTTAAAGGCACTTTTTTTCTGTCTATCTCATATTCCAATACATTGTTTTCAGATTTTGAAACAATATCTTTCAATATAAAATTATCGGTATGATCTTTTATAACCGGATGTGGCACCGCAACAATCGCAGTATTCATAAAATGTATTGCAGGAACTCTATTATAAAATCGGATTCTGGCCGCCCATCCTGTATCTCCAGACACTTGTTTTAAAACTGGTTTAAACAAACCTTCTGAAATCAGTTTCTTCAGGGATTCTGTCTTGCTCCCCCCGCCAGGTATCAGTATCAGGTTCTTATAATTATTTCTTAGCAAAGCAACCGATAAGGGTTCCTTATACTGAAATCCCTTCTCATCATGGGAGCCAAATGGAAGGTTTAGCCAGGCTACACCACCTTTAGCGAGATATCTTTTTATCGCATTAAACTGTCTGGCAGATACACATCCAACCCCATCCAGGATCAACGGTGTATTTTCTTTACGCAAAGCAGTTTCATCAGATAGTTCATCTGATCTCAAAAAACGGTAGCCGATGCTATTCTTAACAAAACATGCAGACCAGGCCTTAACCTTATCCCATTGCGCTGAACCGTCCTTATCACGCCATCCATTATCCTTACAATAAATACTGTTTACCAACCTGACTTCTACCAGGTCCTTTCCATTTCTATAATTCAGGTTACTGTGTTGCAATTCCCAGTTGTTATATGCGCCTATAACATCATGGGTTTCCATCACATCGTCAGGATCAATTTCCAGTCTTCCGTTAAGGGTACTGCTCCAGTTGGCAACTCCCCAGAACCTGCTTAGCGCCCACCCTAAATAGCCACCCTTTTCATAGATGGTATAACTAATTGCCATGGCAGGTGCATGGCCTCTTTTTTCGGCGATGTCTTTTTGAAGCAATGCCTCAGCATCCTTTGGTATCCAATTGACACTGGTTACATTAATGCCCACATTTTCGAGCATAAAAAAGTCAAGATGAGGGGCCATTTTCTCCAGGTTTAAAGTCAATGCATTTAACCTGGTTGGGCCCGCACTGGCAACGCAGGTCATCAAAGGTTTATCACCAATTATACTTTTAACCATTTTTACGTGATCGGCTATGGAGTCAGATCTCATTCTCATCCAATCTCTGAAGGCAGGGTTATTGTAATTCCCTCCTTCGAAATCGCCACTCAAAGTTCCCCAGAAGAATTGATCAGTTACAGGAGGTAATTCGTGGTTATACTCTTTTTTTAACCGTGCCCTGCAATATTTACAGCCACAAACTCTGAGACCTGCATAATCGCACATATCATCCACCTGAAGCCCATCAAAAGGAACTTCTTTTATCAGTCTCTGCAAGTATTTGGTATGCATATCCAGGAAACCCGGATTGTTATGACAAAATGTTTCCAGTTGATAAATCGGGGTATAGCCCCTTGTTCCATTGCGCAGATCAAGCTGGCATAGGTCATTTAAAAAGTAACCTTCATATTGTGCATATTTAGCGGCAACAGGATCATGGAATAACAAAGTATGATGCCGATGAACCCGATGTAGCTTTTTAAATTCGGCTTCCCCCCTGGGCCTTTCTACATGATTGCATGAATAATGGTCCATGAACTTGATGTCATACTTGTGAAGCTCTTCGCAAACATTGGCATAATATCCATGTAACTGATCAAAATAATTAGAAAAATCAAACCGGATATGAAAGCCAAAGTTAATGGCCGTATCTATTTTAGCTTTCGCAAAACCTTCTGCCCGATACTTTATCTGATCGGCAATTGATTTTTGAGACCATTGAAGGTCTTCTATACTACACCACCAACTGGCAACACGATTTGGTATAAAAGAGGATAAATTATCTTTTATAATCATCTTCGTAGCGTTTAATATCTTCTTGCTGCCAGTTTCCAAATGCCACTTCAAGTACACGGATCGCAGCTGTTCCCTGGTTTGACAACCGGTGTTTTTCATTCACTGGTATCCAGATCTCATCTCCGGCCTGATAGGTTTTAATTACATCACCAACATTTATAGTGGCGTTATCATCAATTACGATCCACATTTCTGCCCTTCCCGTATGCGACTGTAAGCTTAATCGCTCTCCGGGTAAAACAGTCATTAAGCTTACAGTGCATGGCTCATTATTAGCGAACTGCTTAAACGAACCCCATGGACGATGTATAAGCTTTACATTGGGTTTAACAGAAGGAATTTCTGAATTTGGATTATTCATGACTTGCTGATTAAAATGTTGCTGTTTTTTGCACTGATAATATTCAGGCATACGATTCTTTAATAATTAATTCAGGTTTGCCATCGACATCAATTAAACAGCCAGAGAATCCTTTTAAAACTATTTCATCGTAATCATGACCAGCGTCGGAAGGCCAGCATGCAGAAAAGGACAACACATCATTTCCAGTATTCGAAACACGGTGAGCTGTATGTGCCGGAATATAGTGGATACTTCCTGGATGCATTTCTTCCTGGCGGATTTTCCGGTCTCTAGTCATTAAAATTAGTCTTCCACATCCGCTTGTTCCAAAGTAAAACTCTCCCCGATCTGATAAAGCATGAAAATGCCCTCTGGTCATAAAATATTCATCACCTACCTTTCCTGGATAAATTCTTGTTACTCCAAAAAACAATCCTCCTTCTGTACCTTCACTTATCGGCAAATAAGCTTCTACATCATATATTATTTGATCCTGTGGCATCTCTGAACGCAATTGTTCATCCTTAAATAAGTTTTTAAGGTCACTTATCGTGGTCGATTTACGTATGACCGGGTCACCTTTAAGCCCGTCCTGGACTAATATCATTGTTGAAGTTTTCATTTCTAATCCGTGTGTTATCCAAAACTAGTCTACTTATGATTCGAAAGCTTCCGTTTTATTTTCCAAATTATATGGTATATTAGCAATGTGACAGATCCGCTATTTCAACATATTTATCTCCAGGATGACCAATCTTATAATATCCTTAAAGTAGACCGGCCGTTTTTTGTTGTTCCCTGGCATCTTCACCCTGAAATTGAGATCATGTCAATTGTCAAAGGGGAAGGCAGCAGATTTGTTGGGGATAGTATAGAGAATTTCGGTGCGGGGGATCTGGTAATGATTGGTTCTAATTTACCACACTGCTGGAAAAATGCCGCCCAACATTTTGAACCAAATTCGGTTTGCAGCGCTGAAGCTCGTGTAATACTATTTAAAGAGAAAACTTTTGGGAATGAATTCTTTAATATCCGGGAGTTGAAAAACATGAGAGAAATGTTCAAACTTGCACAACGTGGAATTTGTTTCAATGGAAGAACTACGGCTTTAATAGCTGAAAAAATTAATGAAGCGTATCTGCAAAATGGAGCTAAACGGTTTATTTCTTTTTTAGATATTCTAAATGATCTGGCGGAAAGTAAGGAATTTAGACTCCTTTCCAGCATAGGGTATAAGACTTCAGCATTTGGTAGTGATGTACAGCGGTTAAATAAAATTATCAACTATTTAATGGAAAACTTTCAGCAACCTATTACCTTGGACGAAGTTGCTGCGCATGCTTATATGTCACCAACATCCTTTTGCCGGTATTTTAAAGGGCACACTAACAAAACCGTTGTGCGATTCCTTAACGAACTGCGCATAGGATATGCCAGAAAATTATTAATTGAAAATAAAGATAATATCAGCGATATCCATTATATATGTGGTTTCCAAAATGCCTCCAACTTTTATGAACAGTTTAAAAAGATTGTTGGGTGTTCACCTCTGCAATTTCGAAAACAACACGAGGCAAAATTATAAAGTCAATAATGATCCATTCTTTTCGTCCAGAAGATTAGGCCGATTGAATTTTTTATCATCTTTTACAAGCGATAAATAAGGTGCTACCTGAGTTGTGCTATCGCGAAGCCACATAGCATCGTTAATCTTCATGAACATCCATTTAAAAAAAGCATGTTCAAATTTGGTTAGTAAATTCATAGCATTTACCAAATATAAAAAAATTTCAAAAATTATGCTAAATCATTTTAGTTACCTATGTTTGGGTATAGTTTTTAAATCACAACCAACCAAATTGAACCTTAAGCCATGCAAAAAAACGCAGCATTTACCGACAAGAAGTTCCTGATCACCCTTGTATTTGTCACCTCACTTTTTATGTTCTGGGGTATTGCCATCACCATGGCCGATGTGCTGAACAAACACTTCCAGCATACCATGAGCCTTTCAAAAACCCAATCAGCTTTTGTACAGTTTGCGGTATTTGGTGCTTATGCAGTAATGGGAATTCCGGCTGGCCTCTTTATGAAACGCTTTGGCTACAAAAGCGGTGTACTTTTAGGACTTTCGCTTTTTGCTCTAGGTGCTTTCCTGTTCATACCTGCAGCCAACATTTCATCATTTGCCTTTTTTGGCATTGCATTATTTATTGTAGGCTGTGGTTTATCTACCCTGGAAACAGTAGCGCACCCATTTGTTGCTTCTTTAGGAGATCAGCGTACCAGTGATCTGCGTATCAATTTCGCACAAATGTTTAATGCAGTAGGGGCCATTATAGGACCACTTATCGGCGGTTATTTTTTATTGAGTAATAACGTTGCGGGCAGCACAGACTTAACTTCTGTTAAAATATTATATGCTGTAATCGGACTGGTTATACTTCTGGTTGCGGTATCTTTTTCCTTTGTAAAAGTGCCAGCCACTACAGATCCACATGCAGTTTCTGCGGCAGACGCAGATGCCCTGAACGTGGATGTTGCACCTGATAAAAAACTATTTGACCACCAACACTTTGTATGGGCAGTTGCCGCACAGTTTTTTAACGTAGCTGCACAAGCCGGCACCTGGGCATTTTTTATCAATTATGTCCACGAAACAGTGGGTTTTAGCGACGAAAAAGCCTCTTATTTTATGGGTGTATTTATGGGTATGATGCTTACCGGACGGATTTTAGGTACTTTTTTAATGCGCTTTATTGCACCAAACAAATTACTGGCTACATTTGCCTTGGGCAATATCCTGATGTGTATCGTAGTTGCACAGAGTTTGGGCATGGTCTCGTTTATTGCCTTACTGATGATTAATTTCTTCTTTAGCATCATGTTTCCCACCATCTTTAGTCTGGGCCTTAAAAATATGGGTACCCGTACCCAGCAGGCAGCCTCGTTTTTGTCTATGGGTGTAGTGGGTGGCGCATTCTTCCCGTTTGTGATGGGATATGCCGCAGATCAATTTGGTATAGCCCATGCTTACTATGCGCCCATCATCTGTTATATAGTGATCTTCCTGTTCGCCTACAAATTTTATAAAGTAAAACATTAATCAGCACATGGCCAGACTCTCCATTAAGGATATTGCACAACGATGTAATACATCGATAACCACGGTTTCCTTTGTGCTTAATGGCAGGGCCGAAGAAAAACGAATCAGCAGAGACCTTAAAGAAAAGATCCTTAAAACTATTGAGGATACAGGCTATAAACAAAACCTGTTTGCAAGGGGTATGAGAACAGGAAAAACCAATATCATTGGCCTGATCGTAGAAGACATTTCCAATGCATTTTTTTCTGCGGTAGCCAGGATCATTGAAGAAAATGCCTACAAAAGAGGTTATAAGATCATTTACTGCAGTACTGACGACAATACATCAAAGACCAAAGAACTGATCAAACTGTTTGTAGAAAGGAATTTAGATGGCTATATCATCACCCCGCCTAAAGGGCTGGAAGACGAAATTCAGTTCCTGATCAACAAAAAAATACCGGTAGTCCTGTTCGACCGGTATTTCCCGGGCTTAGAAACCGACTACGTAATAGTGGATAACTTTAATGGTGCTAAAAATGCTGTACAGCATTTATTTGATGCTGGTTTTGGAAACATTGCACTGGTTACCACTTCATCAGCTCAGACCCAAATGCTGGAAAGGCTAAATGGTTATGAAAAAACGGTCATTGAAAATGGAAAAAAACCGAAAATATTGAAAATACCTTTTGACCATTCTGCCGAACAGAACATTAAAACCATAAGTGCCTATTTGAAAAAGGACAAGGATTTAGACGCGATTTTCTTTGCCACCAATTACCTCGCATTCGGGGGGCTTGAGGCCCTCAATGCCCTTGAAATGAAAATCCCTGATGATATCGCTGTTGTGGCTTTTGATGACCAGGAGTTTTTCAGGATCTATAATCCTTCGATTACAGCGGTTTCGCAGCCTGTAAAAGACATTTCACTTCAACTCATTGATATTTTATTGCAAAAGATGGAGACTCCTGAAAAACCTGCAGAAAGAATCATACTGTCTACAAATCTGATCCCTCGCAATTCTTCCATCAAAAAGTAGGAGATCAGGTGTCAAACAAAAAAGCCCCCGACATCCATCGTGGCTTTTTTGTATCAACTAAACCTAAACTTTATAAATACTAACCAAATATTTATGGCACAAAAGTAAGGTGACGATGTTAAGGTTTTGTTAAAGATTAATTATGATAAAAAATAAATAAGCAAAGCCGCTACAACAAAAAAGGGGCTATCATACCTGACAGCCCCCTTCTCTATAAATTCTATATACTTAATAAACAGTGTTTTGAGCATTCCAGTTTGCCCAGCCACTTGTCCAGTCGGTTGTGCCAAACGCACCACGATAAGTCACCGCAGTAGCACCCGTTGTTGCTACCCAGGTACCGCTTAAAGCAGGAGAACCTGCAGCTGGTAAAAAGTTAGGCGCAGTTAACGAGAAAGGACTGGTTAACTTAGCACTGGCATTTACGTCGGTAAATACAACATTTCCATCAGTCAAAACTTTTGCCTGCAAATCTGCAACAGTAAGTACCCCGGCAGCAGCATTGGTTAAGAAGTTAGCCGTATAAGCAGCAACGATATTGTTTTTAAACTGGGAATCTCCATTTTTATAGAAAGTAGCAGATGCATCAGATTCTATATTTAAGCCCCCTTTTTGTGAACCTAATATAATAGAGTTGTTAAAGATAAATTTAGCGCCTCTTCTCCAACGGTTACCATAAGCATGTCTTGCCGCTGTATTTGCTGCATTATTAGGGCCGATAATTGTCAAATTAGAAATTTTTGGCTGAGTGATTGGAGTTGCATTAGTGCCATTGGCATCATTGTCACACTCTATACCATTACCATCATCCGCTGCATCTACAAACCCTGGGTCTCTGAGGGCTACAGCAAACTGTACACTACCATTAAATCCGAAATCAAAGTCAAAATCATCATCAGCAGTGGCATAAGCAATTAAGTTTTTACAGTTAACCGTACCACCAAAAAACTCAAATGCGTCATCATTTGCATAAACGGTCTGTACATTTTCTATAATTGTTTTATTACCAACAGCATAAAATGTCAAAGCATTAATTTCGCTGTCATTTACACCAATCCCTGCATATTCAATACGTACATACCTCAACGTTCCTGAATTATCATCGTCTATCTTGTCCGTGCCATAGGTAAGTGCAACGCCTCCCTCAACCTGCACAGCAGTTGTTCTGTTGGTAGTTGCTCTTCCAACCAATATAATACCACCCCAATCACCAGGAGTCCTGCTACCCGCCTCCTTTCCAGACGTAAAAACGATGGGCTTGGCAGCTGTACCGTCGGCCATGATCTTGGCACCTTTGTCAATTACCAGTGCAGCTTTAGAACCCACTTTACCTCTGATCACTGTACCAGGCTCAATAGTTAAAACGGCCGGGCTCTTTACAAATACAGTTCCATCCAAGATCCACTGTCTGTCAGCCGTAAGGGTTCTGCTTGTAGTTATTTCACCCGTAATCGCCTCAGGAGCCTTTGGTGGAACTTCCGGATTCTCCTTATCGGTTTTTCTGCAAGAAGCAAAAGCCATTGCAAATGCTAAAAAAAGGATTGATAGTTTTTGTGTTTTCATTATTCTTTTTGCTATAATTTCTATTTCCTAAAATTACGAGCTTAACATTGCCTCAACATTAAGCCTGGTTTACCATTTAATTACCCCTGCATTAATTAATTGTTAAGGGACTATTTTTTGTCTAATCCAAAATTATAGGTAAACGTTAAGCTCGCACCCGAACCAACACGAGCGGTATTCATGATATTGTCCCCTTTTTGATAGGTCTTGTTATTGTCGTTATTTTGGTAGAATAAGATCTTTTCATTTAGAATATCAGAAAGATTCAGTCTAAGTTCTCCCCGTGTATTCAGTAATTTCTTAGAAATCTGAAAATCTACCATATTCCTCCCTTTTTCGTAAATATCATTATACCCTTGATAACCAACTTCAGATATACGCTCGCCAATTCTGTTGTACAACAGGTTGAATGATAAATTAGTCTTAGGATCATTATACAACAGACCTGCATTGATCAGATATGGAGATTGTCCTTGCAAGGCCCGGTTTGTGATTTCTGAAATTAAGCTGTTAAGATTAACCGTTGAAAATATCAGCGCCGCATTGGTGTAAGCTGTCATATTCTGCAAAAAACCACCTTCTTTAATAAACCCTAACGTCTTTCTAACTTCCAGTTCCACACCATAGGTGGTAGCGGAGTTGGCATTTTGGAAAGTTACATTCTTCACACTTCCAGAAGATACAATCTGCTCAATAGGATTCTTAAAGTATTTATAATAACCAGACACAGAAATGATCTGACCTGCCCCAGGGAATACCTCATACTTAACATCTAAATTGGTATTCTGACTTCTCTTCAAATCTGGATTTCCGATCAATACTCTCTTAGAGATATAATCGAAGAAACCAAAATTCGACAATTCTCTTAGCTCAGGACGGGTGACAGTATTTGAAACTGACAAACGCAGATTCATTTTATCTGATAAATTATAAGTTGCATTTAGTGAAGGAAGGATATCTGTAAATTGGTTCTCAACCTTAAGTTTATTGCCGGAATTATCTGCCGTATTGATACGTTGATAAGAATCTTCAACCCTCACACCAAAGGAGGCTCGTAATTTTTTACCAAACCGGGCATCCAACATTAAATAACCTGCGTTTAAATCTGATGTTGCATCATATCTATCCGTAGCTTCTGTTCCTTCATCCAGTACAAAGCCATTGTTATTCAAGTTATCAGCGCTAAAAATCTCATTAACTGGTAATTTCAGTAAGTTTTGATTAAAACTTCCTGTAGAAAAAGATCGGATGTAGCCGAATTTACGGGCACTGAAATCACGCTCTTTATATTGTTTAAGCACCCCAGCTTTAAATGTGCTCTTTTCTTTTAAAAAACTAAAAGGTAATGTAAGGTTTAAGCCGCCATTATAACTATCTTCAAACAATTCCGAAAAAAAGCGACTTGCATCGGTTCTGGAGGCAGTACCATTAGGCACTACAGCCAAATACTCCGTTTCACCCTCTTTCTGGTCATAATTCACAGCTTTCAAATCAGGCTGCAAACGATCTGAATAGGAATAACCCAAATTCCAGTTTATCTTCAGTTCTTTCCAGGACAGTTTATGCTCACCTTCCAGCTGACTGTTTAATAAAGACTTACTAACCAGATCATAAGAGTACCCTTTTCTTTTAATCTTATCGATCACCAATGACCCCTCACGATAGGTATAAGAATTATCTAATGAGATGTTGTATAAATTTTTAAAGGCAATCTTATTGTTTCCTTTGATATAGGCAATATTGGCCAATCCACCAACCGACGAGCTGAACTTATAAGTATCATCATTAAAATCATATTCTGTTTTATCCTGATTATACTCAAATCTTTCACTATTTGTCAAGCTTTCACTATTTCTATAATTCAGTGACAAAATTGCCCCAATGTTGGCATTATTTTTTAATGTTTTACGCAAGCCCGTACTTAACTGGTAAGCCTGGGCAGGAGCTGCCTTGCTGTTATTTATACTAAATGAGTTCGGAAAGAGCTTACCGGATGCGATCTTTTCGTAGTCAGACATCACCTGATATTTAGCTGTCGAAACGATTCCGTCAGGAATATTTCTGTCTTTACCTACGAAACCAAAGTTTTCCACTCCATCCTTTTTGCCCAGCTGAAAATCTTTAAAAGTTGATTGAGAATTATATCCCGTTCCTGCTGATAAAAAAATGTAATTCTCTGTAGGAATGTCTTTGGTTAAAACCTGTACCACACCTCCGGAAAAGTCTCCGGGTAAGTCTGGTGAAGCTGTTTTATTAATAACGATATTATCAACCATATTCGATGGTATAATATCAAAAGAGAAAGCTTTCCTGTCTGGTTCAGAACTTGGCAGAATTGCATTATTCAATAAGGTAGCATTATACCTGTCGCTCAATCCACGTACAATAATGAACTTATTATCCTGAATACTTGTACCACTTACTCTTTTTAAAACTTCCGAAGTATTCCTATCTGGTGAACGTCTGATCTGATCAGCAGATATACCATCAGAAATACTGACACTTGTTCTTTGACGATTGTATAAGGTATTTACCGATTCCTGTTTTACCGTAGCAGTAATTACCACCTCATCCAATTTTTGCCCTCCTCCCTCTTGCATTACCAGATCTACAACGGTTGAATTTCCACCTTTAACTTCAACATCTGTAATATTTTTAGTGGAGTAACCTACATATGAAGCTTCCAGTGTATACTTACCAGGAGCCAATGCATTAATAATATATCGCCCTTCCACATCAGTAGATGAACCTTTAGTGGTACCCTTAATTTTTACCGTTACACCAATCAGTGTTTCACCGGTTTTTTGATCAGATACCTTACCGGAAATTTTTCCCGTTTGCGCAAATACCGCTGCGCTGATAATTACGAATAAGACAGTAATTAATGCTTTTTTGAGATTTAGTTGTGATTTCAATTTGCCGTATATTAATTTCCAGCAAAGCTATTACCACAATGTTAGCTACATGTTAGCCTCAAATTACCATTCGTTTACCCTAGTGTTAAGAAATCGTTAAATGGCTTTCAGATCAATATTTTAGGCCTACTTTTTTGCAGATAAAATGCAATAACCAGATTGGTCCGATTAACAGGAATTTAACATCTTCTAAAAATGAAGGTTTCTTTCCTTCTATCTTATGGCCGATAAACTGGCCGACCCAGGCAAGTACAAAAATCAGCAGACATACCAGCCATACTGCAGGGCCACCACTTGCCTGCCAATACTCCAGCTGAACGATGAAATAACTCATCAGACTGATTACCCATAGCATTAAAAAAGACAATGCCGGTGAAAGCGTAAAATAATAGTACAGCGAAAATGCAATCAGAAAAGAAGCCCAGTTCAGGAAACCGTTAAACTTACCCAGAAATTCCAGGTGCGGAAATGGGATCATCCATACCAGGCCAAGTAAACTAAAAACAATTAAAGGCACACAGATCCAGTGAATCAATTCATTGGTCTGGTTCTGGTGGCTTTCTGCATACTTATCAAAAAGCAGGTCTACTTTTTTTTTAGGCTCAGCTACCAATCCTTTATTTTGCTTCTTCATTTTAATTATGGTTTACTATGTAAAAATAAAAAAAGCGATGGGATTATCCATCGCTTTTATCTAATGATCTATTAAGCGCTCGTATTTTACGCCACGATCGCTTAATTATTTTGCAAAAGCAACCGATCTGGTTTCTCTTATCACCGTTACTTTAATCTGGCCAGGATAAGTCATTTCCGTTTGTATACGGTTAGAGATATCTGCCGCCAGCAATTCAGCCTGCTGATCAGTTACCCTTTCACTTTCTACAACTACCCGCAGCTCTCTACCAGCCTGTATGGCAAAAGTTTTTTCTACCCCAGGATAAGAAAGTGCCAGTTCTTCCAGTTCTTTTAAGCGTTTGATATAACTTTCCACAACTTCACGACGGGCACCAGGACGCGCACCTGATATCGCATCACAAGCCTGGATGATCGGTGAGATCATCGAGGTCATTTCTATCTCATCATGGTGGGCACCAATGGCATTGCAAATCTCCGGATGTTCTTTATACTTCTCCGCAAGCTGCATCCCTAAAATTGCGTGTGGCAATTCAGGGTTGTCATCAGGCACCTTACCTATATCATGTAACAGACCGGCACGCTTGGCCATTTTTGCATTCAAGCCCAGTTCTGCAGCCATAGTAGCACAGAAATTAGCCACCTCACGCGAGTGGTGCAATAAGTTTTGTCCATAAGAAGAACGATAACGCATACGTCCTACCATCCTGATCAGCTCGGGGTGCAAACCATGGATACCCAGGTCAATTACCGTACGTTCACCAATCTCTACAATCTCATCCTCTATCTGTTTCTTGGTTTTGGCAACCACTTCTTCAATACGTGCCGGATGGATCCTGCCATCAGTTACCAAACGGTGCAGGGCCAAACGGGCAATCTCTCTTCTTACCGGGTCAAAACCAGATAAAATTATTGCCTCAGGGGTATCATCCACAATGATCTCGATACCAGTAGCAGCCTCAAGCGCACGGATGTTACGACCCTCACGGCCAATTACACGGCCTTTGATCTCATCACTTTCAATATGGAAAATAGAAACTGTATTTTCAATGGCGGCTTCAACAGCGGTGCGCTGTATCGTTTGTATAACCACCTTTTTAGCCTCTTTAGTAGCTGTGAGCTTGGCCTCATCTACAATGTCCTTTACCTGGATCATGGCTTGCGTACGGGCTTCCTGCTTCATGGTCTCTACCAGCTGGCTTTTGGCTTCTTCGGCACTTAAACCGGCAATAGTTTCCAGTTGGGTCACATGCTGATTTTTCAGTATATCAACCTCTTCCTGCTTTTTTATGGCAATTTCCGTTTGTTTTTCCAGGTTTTTCTTGTGATTATCCAGCTCCTGCTCTTTGCGGGTAGCATTTTCCACTTTAGAGTTTAAAGACTGCTCTTTCTGTTTGAGTGAATTTTCACGCTGGTTGATCAGGTTGTTCTTTGCATTTACCTCCTGCTCATGTTCTGATTTTAACTGCAGAAATTTCTCTTTTGCTTCCAGTAACCTATCCTTTTTCAAGATCTCGGCCTTACTTTCAGCATCTTTCAGCATCTTTTTCACCTTGGTCTGGGCCGCAATTTCCTGCGTTTTTAGCAGGCTGCGCAGCAGGTACCTCCCTACCAGAACACCGACAACCAGGCCGGCAAGTACATATCCTAATATTTCCATTATCTATTTGTATTTATTGTTTAATCAGATACAATTCTTCATTACTGCACCTATCTCTTCCATAACTTCATCCTATCTGACTATTTATATCTCTATTCAAAAAAAAACCGCAACTAAATCTTTGAGCCCCTCGTTTTAAAAACCTCAACTAATTATAATTAGGATTTAAGTCATTTTCAGGTGCACGAATGCAGATGAAATACACCTTCTCAATCCTATAAATATTGAAGTGTTAAGTTTTAAAAATAGTGAAACTCAAAAATCTAGCTGCGGCTATATTTTTATGCTAATCTTAACTTATTTAAAGAACGTACCTATTTTGAAAAAAAATCGTTTAATAAACTATCCAGTTCTTCCACCTTCTCGGCAACAGCAGTATCCTGATTCTGCACTTTGTTCTCTACCCTCAGTACTGCCGTTGCATAGTGCAATACTGCCATAGAAAGCAAATCCTGTTTATCTCTGACTGCATAATTTTCCTGATAGTCCTTTATGCGTTCATTAATAATCTTGGCTGCCCGCCTTACAATTTCTTCCTCCTCAGTATTTACCTTTAAGGGATAAATACGGTCGGAAATAGTTATTTTTATCGAGATTTCTCCCATTTCTTAGCTTTGTTTCACTTTTCAGGTATCACTTACTTTTTAAGCAACACAACACACTTATCTATTTCACGCACAAAATCGTTAATTTTTTGCTTTATATCAAGTGTCTTTTCACTTGTGCCTTCAATACTTTTCGCCAATTTTAAAACCCGCAGCTTTTCTTCCAGATCTGAGTTCTTGTTTTTGGAAGTATCCAACGCAACTTTTACCGATTCATTTTCCAGCTTCAACAGGTCATTTTCTTCTTGCAATGCAGCACAAAGCTCTATTAAGCGAGCTGTCTTCTGCAATACGGAGGTTAATTGATCTGCAACTGATGACATGAAAAGTATTTTTTATTTTCTAATTTCTGCATGAACTGTTTGTGCTAAGTTATGTATAATTTTTTGCATAACTGCATCAATCTGCTTATCGGTTAAGGTCTGTTCTTCATCCTGAATGGTAAAGTTCAGGGCATAAGACTTTTTGCCTTCCGGTAATTTATCGCCAACGTATACATCAAACACCTGTACATTTTTAATTAACTTCTTCTCTGCCTTAAATGCAATGCTTTTCAAAGTATCAAAAGTTACAGCCGTGTCAACCAGCATCGAAAGGTCCCTGCGCACAGCCGGATATTTGGACACCTCTTTATTGACAATTTTATTCTTCCTTACCAGCTCCAGCAGCAAGGCCCAGTCAAAGTCAGCATAATAAACCTCTTTATCTACATCAGCTTTCTTTCTATCTGCCATTGTTGCCGCACCAAAGCTCACCAAAGTTTTATCCCCCCTGAAATATTTAAACCCGAAAGCGAAACGCGCATCATTTACTTCTTCTGATTGAAAAGTATGGATCCCAAGGCGGCCAATAACGGCATCAACAGCAGCTTTTAAATGATAAAAGCTCACAGGAACCGGCTTTTGGTTCCATTGTTCAGATTGGCTGTTCCCAGAAAGCAATAACAGCAAACGCGGTCGCTCCATATACTTTCCATCAATTAAATGATAGGTCTTGCCAAATTCGTAAAACTTGATATCAGCAGTTTTCCGGTTCTGGTTATAGGCTACACTTTCCAAAGCCGGCATCAACAACTCCTGGCGCATTACATTCAGATCTGAGCTTAACGGATTCAGTATCTGTACCGCTTCTTCCGGCTTTTTGGAATAGGAACCCTTAGTTAAAGAATTGCACCAGATCTCTAAAAAACCATTGGCGGTCAGCAGATCTGCAATCACATGCTGAGTTTGTTCTTTATCCGGCTTAGCAGTATAAGACAAAGAAGCATTTATTTTACTTGGGATCTCAATATTGTTGTAACCATAGATCCGCAAAACCTCTTCAGTAATGTCGCACTCCCGGGTCACATCCACTTTAAAGGCAGGTACTTTCAGGCTCAGGCCCTCAGCATTTTCCTGCTTTACGCTTATACCCAATGCAACGATAATCGCTTTAATTTCTGCAGCAGGAATTTCTACTCCGATCAATCTGTTGACATTGCCATAATTCACTTCAACATCAAAGGGCTGTACCGGTTCCGGATAAATATCAAAAACTGGCGAAGCAATTTTTCCAGCACCAAGCTCAGCAATGAGTAAGGCCGCGCGTTTTAATGCAAACACCGTCATATCCGGATCAGTACCCCGTTCAAACCTGAAAGAAGCATCCGTTTTTAAGCCATGTCTTTTCGAAGTCTTGCGAACCGAGACCGCATTAAAATAAGCACTCTCTAAAAATATATTGGTGGTACTTTCTGTAACACCAGAGCTTTTACCTCCAAAAACACCGGCAATACACATCGGCTCTTCCGCATTACAGATCATCAGGTCATCGGCCGAAAGCTTGCGTTCTACGCCATCAAGTGTGACAAATGGTGTACCTTCCGCACATTTTTTAATGATCACCTTAGCGCCTTTAATCTGGTCTGCATCAAAAGCATGCAATGGCACCCCAAGATCATGCAATACATAATTGGTAATGTCCACCACGTTATTGATCGGCCGGATGCCGATCACCTTTAACTTACCTTGCAGCCAATCTGGTGAAGGCTTAACCTTGACCCCACTGATCGTAACACTGCTGTATCTGGGTGCAGCAATGGTATCTTCTACCTTCACGTCAATCCTCAGGCCTTCGTTATCCACTTTAAAACCAGAAGTATCCGGCATCTGAATGCTGGTACGGAAATATGCAGCCAGATCCCTGGCCACACCTAAATGCGAGGCGGCATCCGCCCTGTTCGGGGTAAGCCCTATCTCGAACAAATAATCATCTTCCAGTTTAAAATATGCTTTGGCAGCAGTTCCCACTTTAACATCCTCAGGTAAAACCATAATGCCATCATGAGAAACACCCAGCCCTATCTCATCTTCAGCACAAATCATCCCTTCCGATACTTCTCCTCTTATCTTTGATTTATTGATCTTAAAAGGTTCCCCTTCGTTCGGATAAACCGTAGTACCTACAGTTGCCACCACTACCTTCTGGCCTTGTGCCACATTAGGCGCACCGCAAACCACCTGTAAAACCTCTGGCCCTCCAACATCAACAGTGGTAACACGCAAACGATCCGCATTGGGATGTTGTACACAGCTCAATACATGGCCTACAACCAATCCTTCCAATCCACCTGCAACAGCCTGAACCGTTTCCAGGCTTTCCACCTCCAAACCGATATTGGTTAATATTAAAGAAAGTTCCTGTGGTGTTTTATCTGTTTGGATGAACTGTTTAAGCCAATTGTATGATATCTTCATTTTTTATTCTGTAAAACGCAAAGATATTATTTAATGCTGAAAGCAGAAACCACATAAGTTTTAAAAAAACAAGCGCGCTACAATTGGCAGGTGATCCGAAGGATAGCGTTGCTGCTTGCTGTCGCTAAGCACACCAAACTTTTGCACTTTAAACCCTTTATTGATAAAGATATAATCGATCCTGTCTTTCAAAGGCGCATTAAATTTAAAACCATTAAAAGTACCTTCCGGACCATAGGCAGGTTCTATGCTGGCCTCTTTGGTATCCGTTAAAAATGTTTTTATCGTAGTTATGGCTTCCGTTTCCGGCGTTACGTTTAAATCACCGGTTAAAATCACCGGCAGCGTTGGCGCAATTTCCTGGATTTTCTTTTTGATGAGTTTAGCCGATTCAATCCTGGCCTGTACCCCTACATGGTCATAATGGGTATTAAAAACCATAAACTCCTTTTTATTCCATTTGTCATATAGCCGCAGCCAGGTACAAATCCTTACGATGGCCGCATCCCAGCCCTTAGATGGTTTTTCAGGTGTATTTGACAACCAGAAGGTTCCACCATCCTTTTTCACAAAACGTTTTTTATCAAAATAGATGGCAGAAAATTCTCCTTCGCGCTTACCGTCTGTACGTCCTACCCCGGCCATTTCAAAATCAGTATTTTCCAGCAATTGATCCACCTGTAAGGCCAAAGCCTCCTGTACACATAAAATATCGGCATCGTGGAACCTTATCAGTGCCTTTACTGCATCCTTTCTGTTTGGCCATGCATTATCTCCATCATTGGTATTGTTGTAACGGATATTATAACTCATTACATTAAGATAGCCGGCAGGTTTCCGCTGCGCGTTTACTGTTGCAGTCAGCAGCAGCGTGACTACAAATAATTGGATCGTCTTCATTCTGCCAATTTACAGCTTCAATGTTAAATTAAACCCTCATCACCAAAACTAAAAAATAATTTATTCGTTACAATGAGGTGATCCAACACGGGTAAATCCAGCACTTTTCCTGCCTCTACCATTTTTTTGGTAATGTCCAGGTCCTGTGCGCTTGGCTTCAGGTTGCCTGAAGGATGGTTGTGCGCCAGGATGATATATGCGGCATTATATTCCAGTGCAGTTTTAAAAATGATTTTCGGATCAACTACCGTACCTGCCATCCCACCTTTGCTGATCAGCTGTTTGCCAGTTATACAATTGGCCTGGTTCAGGATCAGGATCCAAAACTCCTCATGGTTAAGGTCGGCAAAAACTGGCAACAGCACTTTAAAGGCTTCTTTTGAAGAAAGGATCCTAACCATATCCTGCGCTTCAGTTTCTTTCCTGCGGCGGCCCAGCTCCAGGGCTGCTACTATAGCAATGGCCTTTGCCTGGCCAATACCTTTAAACCTGGAAAGATCCTTTACCGACACCTTGCCCAGTGCATCCAGATCGTTATTGTAAAAGGAAAGAATGCGCTTACTAAGATCAACCGCTGTTTCATGCTTATTGCCCGAACCAATTAAAATTGCCGTGAGTTCGGCATCTGTCAAATGTCGTCTTCCGTTCAATAACAATTTTTCACGGGGCCTGTCGGCTTCTGCCCATAGTTTTATAACCAATTTTTCCTGGTATGGCTGCATAGCTCAAATTCTTTGAACAAAAAAAACGGGATATGCATTGCATACCCCGTTTATAATATTGTAAAGCTATGTTTATTTTAAGCCATTCACAAATTTAGTCAGCTTAGATTTGTTGTTAGCTGCTTTGTTTTTATGGATCACACTCTTTTTGGCTAAACGATCCAGCATAGAAACTACTTTAGGAAGTAATTCTAATCCTGTTTTTTTATCTTCTGCGGCACGCAATCTTTTGATAAACGTACGCGTTGTTTTTGCCTGGTACCTGTTACGTAAACGTTTAGCTGCGTTTGACCTGATTCTCTTTAATGAAGATTTATGATTTGCCATTTTTTGTTATTAATATTTTTATTCCAGAGCTCACGCTCTTTTATTGTTCTATTTTTCGGACTGCAAATATAGAATTAATGTTTTTAAAATACAAAAGCATTATACAAATATTTTTTATTTACCTAAAACTTCGATCTGTTTCCTGCCATCGCTACCAGTGTATCTGGTTCGTTTGCATTCAGACTTATAAAATTGTCGAACTTCACATTTTTCTGATTACTGGCAACTGAAGTGTACCGATCACTTACTCCACTCAATTTCAGTTTGGCATTGTCGCTTACATTTGTATATAAGCTACCCGTTACTGCATTTACTTTAGCAATGGCGCTCTGGCTTAGTATAACCTGCAGGCATTTTAAATTAAAGTTGTTATCGGTCACCACTACGGCCATTCCTGCTGCCTGGATCCTCAACAGATCTTTCATAGCAACCCTGATGATAACCTGCTGACGTTCGAAAGAATTGATATATAATGTTTCTCCCTTGCTCAGCACAGAAGTTTTTTCCGCATCAAAATCCTCATCAACAAACACCCCCTCCTTCTCACTTTGTGTCAATATGATTTTAACGTTTCCACTAACCCATAATTTTTTAAATCCAGTTGCTGGCTTTACCAGTTCAATCCTGCTGGCAGCTAAAGTAGTCATTGATGAGGCAGTTAAAAGTACAGCTGCGAATACTGTTGCGAATACTATTTTTGTAAGGGTTTTCATAATTTTTATGTTTTAAGGTTTTTCCTAATTGTTTGTAATTAAGACGACACCAACCCCAAAACGTTTCAGCCATTTCCGCCGCATTATACCAGTCATACAAAAGTCACGACCAACTCCCGAAACCATTCGACAAACCCCAGTGTCAATCGACCAACCAGAAGTTTTCCGGCTTCAGTTCCCGGTTTGAAAGAAAGCAAAGCCGATTTTCAGCGCATGATTACCCTTGCTCCGAGCAGAAAGCCACTTTCTCAGAAGAGACCTGGGCGCTCTTGCCCTTAGCAACGGCTGTCAGACCCAGAAGAGCACGGTCATTTACACTTCTCCAGCCAATCATCAGCAAAGCCAGCACACCAAAGCCCATTCCTACCCAAGGACTTTGTGCAACCCCCATTGACGCAATAAACCAGCCACTCACCACCGTACCTACTGTTACACCAAGATTTCCAAAAGAAATGGCCAGACTGTTTGCAAACTCAGGGGCTTGTGGCGCTGCAGAAGTCATGTAAGCAAAGCCACTCAAAAAACAAGGTGCGTATAAAAAGCCCCATAACGCAATAACCAGCATTGTCGGCACCGTATTAGCACCTGAATAATACAGCATCACTGGTATCAGGATCGTTCCGCTTAAAAATAATGCAATAGTTATGGGCACATTTTTACTCATCATTTTCCCTGCCAGCCAGTTAGACAATATGCCCGTGATCCCAAAAAGGAACATCATATAACTGATGGTCTGCGTATCCATGCCTTTTACTTTTCCAAGATAATCCGCAAAATAACTATAGGTAGAGAACCAGGCTGCAATCATAAAAAAGTTCATTGCCGAACTGATCAGAAAACGACCGTTACCAAGAATTTTTAGCTGCGCTCCGTAAGATTTCCTTTCCTGCGCAGGCATTGCCGGTAAAACCTTATAAATCCCGGCAAGCGCAATGGCAGTTACTATCGCCTGCACTACAAAAGAAGCTTGCCAGCTAAACATACCGGCCATGTAAGTAGCAAAAGGAACCGTGGTCACCATGGCCACAGCAATACCTCCTACGACGATGCCAGCCAAGCGATACTCCGTGGCTTTATCGGCACCAGCCGTAGCCGCAGCAATGGCATTGGAAATAAATACCGGCTGCAGAAATGCAGGGAGCATCCTGACTACAATCAACAGCCAGAAGGGAGGAGCAAGTGCAGACACTGTCCCGGTCAGTAAAAAGATCCCGATGCTCAGCAACATGATTTTTTTACGGTCAAATCCGGAAGTAAACAAGGTCATAAAAGGCCCTGTTAATGCAATGACCAATGCAAATGCACTAAGCAGCACTCCCGCTTTATCAATAGATATATGATAGTGTGTGGCAATTTGCGGCAAAATGCCAATAATGCCGAATTCTGTAGTGATGATACCGATCAGACCCAAACATCCTACGTATGCAATTTTTTTCATTACTGTATTTATTTAGGGCCAAAAATAAATCTTAAGCCATAAATTTACAGGCAGTACAGCCCGTTGTAGGGAACTAACAAAAATGTAAGCCATGGCCATACGGAAAGAAAACTCAACCAATAGTATCAACTATAAAATCATCAGTGAATGTTCTAATATTGTTTATTCCATAGGCATATTGGGGGGCCGATGGAAGGTCCTCATCCTACGCGAACTTGAAGCGGGAAAAATGCGCTTCACAGCACTAAAAAATACAATGCCAAAAGTAACCGAACGGATATTAAGTCTGCAGCTCAAAGAACTGGAAAGTCATGGCCTCATTTCTAAAACCGTTCATGCCGACGTACCACCAAAGGTAGAGTATGAATTAACGCCCATAGCTATTGAACTCATTCCCATATGGGAAAAACTGAATAGCTGGGGTTCAAAACACCGGATATTAAGCCAGGACAAAAGCGATTAGATACTATACCGCTTCGCAACCACATCCCAATCTATCACATTCCACCAGTTGGCAATATAATCCGGGCGTTTATTCTGATACTTCAAATAATAAGCATGTTCCCAAACATCCAAACCCAGCAAAGGCGTACCCTTTATTTCTGCATTATCAAACAAAGGATTATCCTGGTTCGCTGTAGACGTGATTTTCAATGTTCCTTTATCATTTACCAGCCATGCCCATCCCGAACCAAAACGAGAGGCCGCAGCGGCAGAGAACTGTTCTTTAAATTTATCAAAAGAGCCAAAGGATTTGTCAATATCAGCCTTTAATTTACCCTGCGGGCCAGCAGAAGTACCTGGCTTTAACGTTTCAAAAAAGAAATTATGATTCCATGCACCCCCGCCATTGTTACGGGCTTTGGCCGAAAGCTTAGACGCGTTGTTAAAAAATTCAGCTTCTGTAGCATAAGGAATATTTTCAGCAGCAATGGCATCATTTACATTTTTGACATAAGCAGTGTGGTGCTTGGTATAATGAATTTCCATTGTAAGCGCATCAATATTAGGCTCCAGCGCATTATAAGCATATTTTAACGGAATCTGCGTAAATTTTAAAGCAACTACTGCCCCTTTGTTTTCAGTATCGGCTAATGCAGCCAATGGTGTACTTATGGCAACCGCCAGGGAGGCAGTTATGGTATTTTTAATAAAACTTCTGCGTGTATTTGTTTCCATGGGATTAAATTTATAGTATAACTTACGAAAAGGCCAAATTGTTGTTTAGTGTGACCATATTTTTACAAAACCTGTTCGTGGAGAATTTTAAGCTGATGCGCTCCAGACTTCAGTTCAAAAGTATAAAATCCATCCCTGACACCCACAGATTTAATGTGCTTTGATCTACTGGATTGATCCATGCTTTCCCCTTTCCGTAACTGAAGTAATGCGATACAGTTAGGTGGCACAGCAATTTGAAGGTTTACCACCTTACCCTCCCATTTCCAGGATGTACTGATGAACCCGGCCGGAGATGCAAAACTGACCTTTGCCCAATTCATCTGGTCAGCGTTCAATAAGGGTAGCCTTATAACAAACTTTTGAAAACCAGGTCCATCCGCAGACCTGCGTATTCCCCCGATTCCTTCTATATACCAGGCACCCGGATATAAATAAGAACTATGTAACAGGGAATGCCCGGGCAGATCTTTTTCCCACATTTCCCATAAGGTTGTGGCGCCATTCGCTTTCATATATCCCCAGCCCGGATAATCCTTTTGGGCGGTCATGGAATACAGCAAATCATCGCGGCCCTCTTCCCTCAGTAGTTTAAATAATAAAGCTCCCCCGGTAATACCCGCATGAATATGTCCTTTACGAACAACCAGGATTTCGTCTTCCAATCTTTTCATCACCTGGCCCCGCAGTTCCGGAGGGGGGATGCCGGCAAGCAATGCAGCAGCAAGATTTGCCATAGAACCATCCGCATAGCTATGATCCGTGCTATTATAGAATTTAGCATGGATGGCTTTTCTGTAGGCTTCTGCCTGCTTTCCCCAGTTTTCCGCAGTTGCAGTTTGCCCAATGGTTTTGGCTATCTTAATAGCAGTAAGCAGGTTATATACGCGATAACTGTTGTTCAGGCATAAGGTTTCCGGTTTATCATTGTTCATGCCTTCGGCAGTAGCATTTGGCCATAGCCAATCGCCAAGAAAATCCCAGGAGCCTCCGTATCTCTGTAACAAGTTGTCTTTTGTGTGCAGGTCAAGGAAGGACAGCCAGTTTTTAATCAGCTGGAAATTCTTTTCCAGCATCCGCTTATCTCCTTCATGCTGGTAAAAATACCAGGGTAAGGAAACTACAATTCCACCCCATGCAGGTCCGCCACCACCACTATAAGTTGGCGCAGTATGTGGCAATATGCCATTGTTAAAAATCCTGCCGCTCATTGAACTTTTGCGTGCCCATTTGGGATCATGCATATTGCCCACAATGGGTTCTGTTCCCTGCACATCCCGCCAGTCTTCCATCCATTTCGTGTAAAATGCACCCATCTTATAATTAAACATTGCCGTCTCGCAGGTAGCATGAGCATCCCCTCCGTAGCCCAGCCTTTCACGCTGGGGGCAATCTACCACATAGCCCCCAAGCGACAAGTTTTCAAAGGTCCAGCCAACCCGGTCATAAATCCAGTTTTGTAAAGTATCCGAGCATTGAAAACTGGCAGCATCACTAAAATTGGTCCTGACCATCCAGCCCCTGATGTCATCTGCCTGTGGCTTGTACTTAAGCCCTTTAATGGTAATCCACCGGCCTGAACTGTAATTAAACCTGTTTTTAAAGGTACCACTCCCCTTTTTACCAATGATATAAGCGCTATGCATATTAAAGGTCATGTCATTCTGCGCACGTTCCGAGAAAATAAATTCTATTTTATCTCCTTGTTTTCCCTTAACCTTTAGTTCCGTCCAGCCCGCAAAATTCAGGCCCATATCTACCCGATACGAACCATCCGGATTGGCTACGATATCCTTTGGCCTGATTGTTTTGAACAGCCTGTTCGGCTCTACCATTTGGGCGGAAAGCTGAAGTTTTGGGTGGTAAACAGTTGCCTCAGCCCATTTGTTTTCCTCGCAGGAAAGACTGTTCCAATTGTCCATTTCCTTATTTGCATCCCATAATTCTCCTCCCATTTTAGCAAAATCCCAGGTACCTAAAAGCTGATTCGGACTGGGATGGGTTTTCCAGCTTTCATCTGTTTTAACAATTATACCGGGCTTAGCCTGCGCCAGGCTGTTATAGATAGCAGCCTGGGCAATCACGATGGGCGTTTTAGGCCTGCTATCGGTAACATATGGACCAAATATGGACCAGGATGTACCCAGCCAGATGCCGATCACATTGTTCCCGGATTTAAGCTGAGGGGCAATATCATAGGCCACATACCTTGCGCGCCTGGTATGATCAGTAACAGCCGGAGCAAGTACATCATCGGATATTTTTTTGCCATTCACATAAACTTCATGATAGCCTACTGATGCCACAAAAAGCGTGGCCTTTGCAGGTTTAACTTTGAGTTGAAATTTTTTTCTAAACCAGGGATCCCTGATGTTACAATCCTTCACTGCAGGATCAAAAAGTTCCTGGCAACCAACCCATTTTGCTGTCCAGTCTTTAGCATCCAGTAAACCAGTGGTCCAGTAAGCCATTTTACTTTTGCTGATAAAACCTTTTTCATCTTTTACCAGCAGTTTCCAGTAATAAGTCTGATCAGAGCGCAATGGCTTACCCTGATAAACAATCTGCTGCATTGCATTGGAATTTACCCAGCCCGAATCCCAGATGTCACCTTTAACCGCAAGCAATTGCTCCCTTGATGCCACTACAATACGATATGCAGTTTGTTGTTGCCCAAAGGCCGTACTGTCCGTTGACTGCAAAGTCCAGCTCAGGCGGGGATAGCGCTCATCAATCCCCCTGGGATTAATAAGGTACTCACAACGAAGATTTTCTGGTACAAGCGCAGCACGTTTATTTTGTCGCGCCGCTAAAGCACTTGCAGACAGGAGGATCAAAAAAATAAAATATTGAATTTTGTTCATCTTTTTATGCGTTTGTTAATATCAAAAGGACATCAGGTTATCCATAGCTAATAACGGTCTTTTCATTAAGAATTCAAATCATGTCGATCCTAAATAAACTTCAGATAAGCATATATTGAACAGCTCAACAAGGGCTGGTTCAAAGCTTGGTTAGGGTTTGCTGGACTAAAAGTACCTCCAGCCCAGCAAACCTCAACCAAGCCTGCACTAAAGCTGCTCTCAGCCCAACATTTCAACGCTTTTTGATGGTAATGATAAATTTTTATCTTTGACCTCTATATGAAGAAACGGATTGCCATATTTGCATCAGGATCAGGATCAAATGCACAAAAATTAATGGAACTTTATAAAAAAAGCCCGGATGTGGAAATTGCGCTTGTACTCACCAACAACCCGGATGCCTACGTTTTGCAGCGTGCAGACAATTTTGAAATTCCCTCGCACATCTTTGATAAAAAAGAATTTTATCAAACAGATAGTGTGATCGATATGCTTAAAAACTTAGATATAGATCTTATTGTGCTTGCCGGATTTTTATGGCTGATCCCTAAAAACCTGATTGCTGAATATCCTGGACGCATCATCAATATCCATCCGGCACTGCTGCCAAAATTTGGAGGTAAAGGCATGTATGGTGACCATGTACATCAGGCAGTAATGACCGCCGGAGAAACTGAAGGCGGCATTACCATACACTACGTGAACGAGAATTACGATGAAGGAGAATACATTTACCAGGCCAGGTATAGGATTGATAAAGGCGACAATCTGGAAATGATCAAATTTAAAGGACAGCAGCTTGAACATCAGCATTATCCGCGAATAATCGACGCTATCGTCCGAAAGATAAAAAAATAGTTTTTTTTATCTTTTCAGCCGCTTCATTTATCGGTTAAAAATCTTAATTTTGCGGCTCAAATTTTTTCACCAATGAGTCAATCTATAAAGATCAAAAACGCTTTAATTTCAGTTTATTACAAGGATGGTTTAGAACCACTGGTTCGTTTACTTGCACAACAAGGTGTACAGCTGTTCTCTACCGGCGGTACTGAACAATTTATTAAAGACCTGAATATCCCTGTAACAGCTGTTGAAGACCTTACCGGCTACCCTTCTATTTTAGGCGGACGGGTGAAAACATTGCACCCTAAAGTTTTTGGTGGTATTTTAAACCGCCGGGCACTGGCATCAGACCAGGAACAAATTGCCCAGTATGAGATTCCGGAGATTGACCTGGTTATTGTAGATCTTTATCCTTTTGAGGAAACCGTAAAAGCCGGTGGTACTGAACAGGAAATTATAGAAAAAATAGACATCGGTGGTATTTCACTGATCAGGGCAGCTGCCAAAAACTTTAACGATGTCGTGATCCTGGCCTCTAAAGACGATTATTCAGGCTTACAGCAACAACTGGAAGCCCAGCATGGCGAAACTACTTTAGCCCAGCGTAAGGCTTATGCAAAAAAAGCATTCCATACTTCCTCTAACTACGATACTGCCATCTTCAATTATTTCAATACAGAAGAACCACTTACCGTATTTAAACATAGCATAGCACAGGCACAAACTTTAAGGTATGGTGAAAACCCACACCAGCAAGGTGTATTTTATGGCGATTTAGAAGCCATGTTTACCAAATTAAACGGTAAAGAGCTTTCTTACAACAACCTGGTTGATGTAGATGCGGCAGTGGCTTTAATTGACGAGTTTGAAGAACCTACTTTTGCCATTTTAAAGCATACCAATGCCTGTGGTGTGGCCTCAAAACCAAACCTGCTGGAGGCCTGGAACGTAGCATTGGCATGCGATCCGGTTTCGGCTTTTGGCGGGGTCCTGATCGCCAACAGGGAAGTTGACCTGGCTACAGCTACAGAAATCAACAAGTTATTTTTTGAAGTGCTGATTGCCCCTTCCTATCAACCTGAAGCTGTTGAACTGTTCCGGGCAAAAAAGAACCGGGTGATTTTGCAACGCAATGAAGTTGAACTGAGCAAAAAACAGTTCAAGACCTTGTTGAACGGCGTGATTGAGCAAGATAAGGACCTCGTGATTGAAGGTCCTGAACAAATGACACCGGTAACGGAAAAAGCACCTGATACACAGGAGTTAAAAGACCTTTACTTTGCCAATAAGATTGTCAAACATACCAAATCAAACACCATCGTATTTGTTAAAAACGACCAGTTATTGGCCAGTGGTGTGGGTCAAACCTCAAGAGTTGATGCCTTAAAACAGGCAATTGTTAAAGCGGAGTCATTTGGATTTGACCTGAAAGGTTCAGTTATGGCATCTGATGCATTTTTTCCTTTCCCTGATTGTGTGGAAATTGCTGCTGAAGCCGGCATTACAGCTGTTTTACAGCCAGGCGGCTCCATAAAAGATGCGGATTCGGTAAATATGGCCAATGAAAAAGGAATAGCAATGGTTACTACTGGAGTACGACATTTTAAACACTAATTTATTTATCCACGAATACAATAAAAAGCCGTAGTTTTACATTATATAGTACATAGAATTATTAATACTTAAATTATCACCTATAAATGGGTTTATTTAATTGGTTTACACAAGAGGTTGCTATCGATTTAGGTACAGCAAACACCTTGATTATACATAATGACAAAGTAGTAGTTGATGAACCTTCAATCGTTGCTTTTGACAGACAAACGAATAAAATTATTGCAATTGGCCGGCAGGCCATGCAGATGGAAGGTAAAACCCATGATAATATCCGTACTGTAAGACCGCTTAAGGATGGTGTAATTGCAGATTTTAATGCTGCAGAAGCCATGATCAAAGGGATGATCCGTATGTTAAACGGCGGTAAAGGCTGGATGTTCCCTTCTTTAAGAATGGTGATTTGTATCCCTTCGGGAATTACCGAGGTAGAGAAACGCGCCGTAAGGGATTCGGCAGAGATTGCTGGCGCCAAAGAGGTTTATCTGATCCACGAACCAATGGCTGCAGCGGTAGGTATTGGTATTGATGTGGAAGAACCTATGGGAAACATGATCATTGATATAGGTGGTGGTACTACGGAGATTGCCGTTATTGCCCTGTCTGGTATTGTGTGCGACCAGAGTATCCGCGTTGCGGGAGATAACTTTGACTCAGACATTGTAAACTATATCCGCCGTCAGCACAACATCATGATCGGTGACAGAACTGCTGAAAAAATTAAAATAGAGGTTGGTGCTGCTCTACCTGAGCTACAGGACCCACCTGCAGACTTTGCCGTTCAGGGTCGCGACCTGATGACCGGTGTACCTAAACAGATCACCGTATCTTATACCGAAATTGCGCACTGCCTGGACAAATCCATTTCTAAAATTGAAGAAGCGATCCTTAAAGCACTGGAGATCACTCCACCAGAGCTCTCTGCCGATATTTACCAGACTGGCATTTATTTAACCGGTGGTGGTGCCTTGCTGCGTGGGTTGGATAAACGTGTGGCAGCTAAAACCAAACTTCCTGTGCATGTTGCCGAAGATCCGCTTCGTGCCGTGGTACGCGGAACTGGCATCGCCTTAAAGAACATTGGTGGTTATAAATTCTTAATGCAGTAAGGTTTGGGCTAAACCCGGACTTATTGCCTAAACTGTAAATCAAAATGCGTAACCTTTGGATTTTCATAAACAGATATAACGCATTTTTCTTATTTATTATCTTTTTCGCCGTTGGCATTATCCTTACCGTAAAAAACAACGCTTATCAACGTAGTATAGCGGTTAATTCTACCAATGCGGTAGTGGGCGAGGTGTACCAGAACCTGAATGTGCTGAAGAAATACATTAGCCTTGGCAATGTAAACGACAGTCTGGCGCAGGAAAATGCAAAATTAAAAACAGAACTGCTCAACCTTAAAAGTATAGACAGCGCTAAAAAGATTACAATTAAGGACACCCTGAACAATCCGCAATACACTTACCTTTCGGCAAGGGTAATTAAGAACTCCATTACACTAAGGAATAATGTGATTACCATCAACAAGGGCAGCGCCGATGGAGTTGTCCCTGAAATGGCCGTAATTTCGCCGGGTAAAGGTGTGGTAGGATTTGTGATGGATGTTTCTGAACACCTGGCAACCATCCGCTCTTTACTGCATAAAGACACGAAAATAAGTGTTAACCTACAAAAAAGCCAGGCACTGGGCATATTGGTATGGGGCGTTGGCAATGCTGATTTTACAAAGGCTTACGTAAAGGAAATCCCCAACCACTTTAAAATAGGCCTTAAAGATACCATTGTTACTTCGGGCTTTTCTGGTTTCCCTCCAGGCATCCCGGTAGGAACCGTGACCAATACCGCGGTAGCCACCGGAGACAATTTTATGTCTGTAGAAATTAAACTTTTCAACGATTTTAGTACCTTACAGTATGTATACGTGATTCTGGATAAATATGCCGTAGAACAGAAAGAATTAGAAGCAAAATTACCGAATGAATAGTAGATTAGTATTGGTAAACATAGTCAGGTGGTTTGTACTCCTTTTAATCCAGATCCTTTTGCTGAGGAATTTGAGTTTTTACAACATCGCAACACCTTTCGTATATATCCTGTTTTTATTGCTGCTGCCCTTCGGTATCCCCAATTTATTACTTTACCTGATTGCTTTTATAACCGGCTTAACGCTGGATGCATTTTACGATACACTGGGTGTTCATACTGCGGCCTGTATTGCCCTGGTCTTTGTCCGGATCCTTTTTATATCTGTAACTGTAAACCGCGATGGCTTTGATGAACCCGAACCTACTTTAGGGAATATGGGCTTCAAATGGTTCATCATATATGCCTTACTCTGCACCTTTTCCCATCACCTGGTGCTGTTCTTTTTAGAAACATTCAGACTGGCAGAATTCTCCTATACTTTACTCAGGTGCCTTTTTAGTGGCATATTTACCTTGTTTAGTGTTGTACTGATAGAATTCATATTCTATAACAGAAAGATGCGCTGATGGATAATCTGTTTGGCCGGAAATATGTAATACAGGGTTTATTTATTGCCATTGCGCTAATTTTATTGGGCACTCTTTTTTACGTACAGGTAGCAACCGATAAATACTTCATTTCGGCAGAGAGCAATGTGCTGCGAAAAATCTATACTTTTCCGGCACGCGGTGTTATTTTTGACCGTAATGAAAAACCTTTGGCACAAAATGAAGCTGTATATGATCTGATGGTCATTCCCAACCAGGTGAAGCATTTTGATACCGTGGCGCTTTGCCGGATGATCGATATTGACATGAAGCGCTTTAAACGTAATTTTAATAAGGCCGCCAGCCAGTCCAGGTACCAGCCCAGCATTTTTGAACGGCAGCTATCCGTACAGGTTTATGCCACCCTATCTGAGCGGCTTTCCCGTTTTCCCGGCTTTTTTGTACAGAGCAGAACCATCCGGCATTATCCGGATAGTGTAGCTGCTCATTTTCTGGGTTATATCAAAGAAGTATCTTCACTTGACATCCAGAATTCAGAGGGGTATTATCGTTCTGGGGATTATATTGGAAAATCAGGTGTAGAAAAATCTTACGAGACCTTATTAAGGGGCGAACGGGGAGTTGTGAACATGATGTACGATGCCCGTAATGTACCAAAAGGTAGTTATGCAGAAGGCAGGTTCGATACAGCCGCTGTTTCAGGAGACCGCCTCATTTCATCTTTAGATCTCAAACTACAAAAACTTGGAGAAGAACTGATGCGCAATAAAGTGGGGAGCATTGTAGCCATCGAACCCGGTTCCGGAGAGATCCTCGCATTTATAAGCAGCCCCAGCTACGACCCGAACTTAATGGTTGGCCGCAACCAGGGAAACAACTACATGGAATTGTTAAAAGACCCTAACCGTGTATTTAATATCCGGCCAATACAAGGTTATTATTCCCCTGGATCTGCCTTTAAACCACTGGATGCGTTAATTGGCCTGCAGGAGGGCGTGATTGACCCAAATACCACTTTTAATTGTCCTGGCTATTTCCGCGTAGGTAACCATACCGTAAAATGTGAGCATGTTGATGGCAACATCGCCTTGCGAAAAGGGCTTGCACGCTCCTGTAATACGTACGCTTGCTATGTATTTCAAAAACTTCTCATGCAACGCAAGTACGCCAATCAGCGGGTTGCTTACGATGACTGGCAAAAGAAAGTCAGGAAATTTGGTCTGGGAGAAAAACTGGGAATAGATCTTCCATCGGAACGAAACGGAAGGCTTTACGACGCTGCCTATTATTCTGGCAAATATTCAAAATACTGGAATCACGGAACGGTAATTTCCCTGGCTATAGGGCAAGGGGAAATGGATGCTACCCCGCTCCAAATGGCCAACATTATGGCCATTATTGCCAACCGTGGTTATTACATCAAACCTCACCTGGTAAAGGCGATTGGTAAAAACAACGTGATCAAAAAAGAATACGTAAAAAAGAATTATGTTGATGTAGATGCCATACACTTTGAACCTGTAATTGATGGCATGCAGGATGCCGTAAATGCGCCATGGGGAACAGCCATTCAATCCAGGATCGAAGGCATTATCATGTGTGGCAAAACGGGTACTGTACAAAATCCACGCGGTAAAAATCACTCGGTATTTATCGGATTTGCACCAAGGGACAATCCGAAGATTGCCATCGCTGTAATTGTAGAAAATGCCGGTTATGGCAGTACCTATGCAGCGCCTATGGCCAGTTACATTGCAGAACAATACCTAAAGGGAACTTTGCCTAAAAATAAACTGGCACAGATAGAATGGATGAAGAAACAGGTGATCCTGCCTGCTCCTCCCAAACCAAAGGTTAAACCAAAAGCGAAGCTGACAGATTCGGCAGCAAAACCAGCTGTTACCACACAAGATCACCCCGCAACAAATCAACCGATCAGCAAACCTATTATTCAGCTTACACCATGATCAATCAGCAAAGCAGCAACAGGTTCTTCTTTAATGTAGACTGGATCACAATCCTGATCTATGTGGCGCTTTGTGCGATTGGCTTTGTAAACATTTATGCCTCCGTTTATAATCCGGAAGAGTCTACGGCTTTTAATTTTGCTTCTAACTATGGTAAACAGCTTATTTTTATCATTACAGGCTTAATATTGGGTTTATCGATATTGTTGCTCGACGCCAAATTTTTCAGCGTTTTCTCTCCCATCATTTACGGGGTTACGATGTTATTGCTGGTTGTCGTACTGATTGTTGGCCGTAATGTGGGTGGTAACCAGGCCTGGATTCCGATTGGTTCTTTTCGTTTGCAGCCTTCTGAACTGGCCAAATTTGGTACAGCATTGCTCCTGGCCAGATACATCAGTTCATTTAATCCGAAGCTGAATACCCTGAAGCCCGTACTAATGGCTGCGGTGATTATTATTTTGCCCATGTGCCTCATCATGCTGCAGCCTGATGCCGGTTCAATGCTGGTGTTTCTTTCCTTTATGTTCCCTTTGTATCGTGAAGGGTTGCCAGGCTACCTGCTGGTTATTTTTTGGGGCATGGTCCTGTTATTTATCCTTAATCTTTTTCTCACCTCCTGGATACTGATCTCGGCAATTTTGGCCATCGGCGGACTGTTTATCTATTTTAACAAAAGAAAGCAGCAACGGATGATCACAATTGGGGTGATTACACTCGCCGCAATCGGCTATCTCTTTATTGCCAAGCTGTTGTTTGAAAATGTACTGCAACCACACCAGCGCACAAGGATTGAGCTGATCCTGGGGCTTAAAACCGATCCTAAAGGAGCAGGCTATAATGTCAATCAGTCAAAAATAGCCATTGGCTCAGGACAACTTACCGGAAGAGGTTTCTTAGAGGGTACGCAAACCAAGTATGGCTATGTACCAGAACAAAGTACTGATTTTATTTTCTCGACCATTGGAGAAGAATGGGGATTTACAGGCTGCTTTGTGGTGATTGCTTTATACCTGTTCATGTTGCTCAGGATCATCAATCTTGCGGAAAGACAGCGATCTTCCTTTTCCCGGGTTTATGGCTACTGTGTAGCCTGTATCATCTTTTTCCACGTATTCATCAACATCGGTATGACCATAGGGATAGTTCCGGTAATTGGTATCCCCCTTCCTTTTATCAGTTACGGGGGATCTTCCCTGTGGAGCTTTACTGTGCTATTATTTATATTTCTAAAACTCGATTCAAACCGAATGGGATTTATTTAGGCTGTTCCTAAAGTTCGCTGGCTGCGTTATGCTTGATTATTAAAATGCTCATTTACGAATTGTAAACTCCGCTTTTTCTAATCTGCGCAAGCCTTACCAGCAAACATTAGGAACAGCCTATAATTATGATAAGATTAGATTTTCGGAAAGCGTTGGTTCAGCAATTCATAAAACTGATCAACTGTGCTTTGTTTCGCGGACCAGTTGTTTTTTACTGCGTAATTGTTTTTCAGAAAAGCATCAGCTGTTTTAAAATCCGGCATTTTATTGATGAGTTCTATGGCTTCTGCATAAGCCAGGTTATAGCCGTTAAAAAGATCTTTGATGTACAGCAGCTTCTCATTGAGGTTAATAGCCTGCTTCAGATCTGTAATTGCCGGTTTACTGCTGCCTTCATTAAAACTGGCAGGCTGGTTACTCTTACCAGCAAGCAGATCGTTTAAAGTTGGTTTTAAAGCATTGGGATCAATTATTTTTTCCTCAACTTTATCCGGTACAGGTTCTGGGGCAACCGGCAAAACTACTTTTTCTTCAATCCGATCCGGCACAAACAAAGGTCTGGGTTCTGCTGCGGCAGTAGGTGCAGGCTCCTCTTTTTGCTGGTTTTCTTCTCTTGATTTCTGTTTTTGTGCAATGATCTCTTCTTCTTCCCTACTCAATGGCCTGTCAAAAATAGCACCAATGGGTTTTTCCTCAAACTCAAACTTATCTGTTTCAGGAGTTTCGCTTAATATAAATTCAAACTTCAAAGTTTCGGGTGTCTCTTCAGAGATTTCTTCAGCAAAAACTTCAGGTTCGGCTAATGGTTCTTCAAATTCCTCTACCAGGATTTCTGCGGCTTCCATTGTTTCTGCTTTGTCCTGGGCCGGCTCTTGAAACACTTCAACGTGCGTTTCAGTATGTTCCGGAATCGCCTTTATTACTTTATTGCTGTTAATTTTTCTTACAATCTGAACATGATCTGATAAAAAGTTTGCATTTGCCAGAAAGAGCTCCAGTTCCAACTCATTGAGTTGCGTTGGATTTTGAGCCAAAAACTCATATTGATCCTGAAGTTCATTTAATATCTGTCCTACTTTTTTAAAAATATCCTCTTGGTTCATCATAATTTAATAACGGAAGAATTGATGTTTTATGTTGGTAACTTGACACTCAAAAGTACTACAAAATTCTGATATTAGCAGGCTTTAAGATCGTATTATACATGTTATTCAGCGAACAAAATTACAGAAGGGGAGAATACTGCGGCAGTATTGAAGTGATTTGCGGCTCTATGTTTTCGGGTAAAACCGAGGAGCTGTTGAGGCGCTTAAAGCGTGCGGAGATCGCTAAGCTGAATGTAGAGATCTTTAAACCCAGAACGGATACCCGCTACGATGAAACTGCTGTAGTTTCGCACGATCTGAATTCTATTGAGTCTACACCAGTAGTAAATTCAACTGCAATTTTACTTTTAAAGGCTGATACGCAGGTGGTAGGGATTGATGAGGCCCAGTTTTTTGACGATAACCTGCCGGAAGTTTGCAATAAACTTGCACAAAAAGGAATCAGGGTAATTGTTGCCGGCCTGGATATGGATTTTCAGGGCAGACCTTTTGGCCCGGTACCCGCCTTAATGGCCATTGCCGAACTGGTAACCAAAGTAAATGCAGTTTGTGTTCGCTGTGGAAGTCCGGCGGTATATTCCTACCGTACTGCTGCCAGTGAAAGCAAGATCCTGCTTGGAGAAAAGGACAGTTACGAACCCAGGTGCAGGCATTGCTTTCATCTTGGGGATGAAAAATAACCATTCTGTTCTGCGGCTGCATGATTCCAATTTTTCCTGTAGAAAAATTGAAAAAACGCTATGCCGCTTCACAGAAGGTAATTTTTCTTTCAAGAGGGGTTTCATCAGAGAAGGTAATTTTTCTTTAAAGCAGGGTGGCCAGACTGGCGCTTCAGAAATGGTCATTTTTACAAGGCAAAAACATTCCGGTTGGCTTATCAAAATTATATTCCCGAACTTTGCAGGTTAAGCAAATGAGATGAATATTGTTATTGAGAAAAAAGACATTAAAGAGGTTTATGAAACTGCCATTATCCAGCAAACTGCATTCTGGTCTGAAGTAAAAACAAAACAAGGTCTGCAATCAAAAGCATTTAATTTTAAGGTTGAAGACGCTCAAATTTACAACAACGCCTTAAAGAACAGCTATACCCATGCAGATTTCCTGGTGCTGCTGCAGCCTTTAGACAATGAACATACCGTAGCCTACGTACCCTATGGACCGGAGATAGAACCGAATGAAGAACATCAGGGCAGGTTTTTAGAAGAGCTTTCGGAATCCCTGCGCCCCTACCTGCCTTCAAAATGCATACTGATCAGGTATGACCTGGCCTGGCAATCCCATTGGGCCAAAGAAAGGGACAGCTTTGATCATTTGGGAAATTGGAATGGCCCACCGGAAAAAAAATACCAGGAATTCCGCTTTAATTTTAACACGGTTAACTGGAACCTGAGAAAAGCAAACTCAGATATTCTTCCGTCAAACACCATATTTTTGGACTTGCAGCGCGACCACAACCTGCTGCTGGATGACATGAAGTCAAAAACCAGATACAACATCAATATCTCGTACAGAAAGGGCATTAATGTTAAAAAAGCAGGCATGGAGAACTTGCAGGTATGGTATGCGCTGTACCAGGAAACGGCCCGGCGCAACCGCATCCACATTAATGACATTAACTATTTCAAAACAGTATTAACTGCGCGTGCCGAAAATACCGCTTCGCCTGCCGATGTAGCGTTATTGCTGGCCGAACTGGATGGGCGAGCCTTAGCCGCGATGTTCCTGGTCATTTCGGGCAATAGGGGAACTTATTTATATGGAGCTTCTTCTTCTTCAAACCGCAACTACATGGCTACCTACGCCCTGCAATGGGAGGCTATGAAAATTACCAAAGAAAAAGGCTGCATAGAATACGATTTGTTCGGTGTGGCTCCACGGCCCGATCCTTCGCATCCGTTATATGGATTGTATAAATTTAAAAATGGCTTTGGCGGGCAGCTGTACCACAGGATGGGCTGCTGGGATTATCCATTAGATAATGAGCAATACCAGCGCTTTATTGCAACAGAAATGCACAGTCAGGGCTATCACATTTAGCTAGGCATTTGGACAATTTTTACAGCGCTTTCCTGTCAGGTACTTTTCACAGCATTCCTTTTTCTTTTTGTCCTTTTTCTTCTTTTTATCTTTTTTCTTCGACATGGCCGGCTGGATAAACTAATAAACAAAAAAAGGTACATACTGTTTGCATGAGTATGTACCTTATTACCCGAAAACCAGGAACAATATAATTAAGCTTCGCTA
Organism: Pedobacter heparinus; assembly: GCF_032678725.1. Lineage (GTDB taxonomy): Bacteria > Bacteroidota > Bacteroidia > Sphingobacteriales > Sphingobacteriaceae > Pedobacter > Pedobacter heparinus_A. Next base: position 60,917 of record NZ_JAVTSC010000012.1, on the reverse strand, counting down.
TCGTAGCTAATCTGTCCTACATGTTTGTCGATCTGCCATCTGCCGGTTCCTTCTTCACCAATCACATCAAACAGTTCAATGGCACGACGGGCTTTGTATTCTTCTTCTCTTTGTTCTCTGAAGAACCAGTTTAAGAATTCCAACGTTATATAATCCTGCTCTTTATGGCAACGTGCGGCAATATTTTTAATGGATTGAGTTACGCTGATCTCCTGCTCTAAAGCTTCTTCAAAAACCTCGCGGAAAGAATTGTATTCTGCTTTAACATTGGTTACCTCTGGCGAAACGGCGTTACCACCCATATCCAAAACATACTTAAAGAATTTGAGTTGGTGTACCCTTTCTTCTTCTGATTGCTTAAAGAAATAATCAGCAGAAAAATCATATCCATTTCTGTTGCACCATGAAGCCATGGAAAGATAGATTGCAGAGGAATGGGCTTCTTTTTTTATTTGTTGGTTTATAAGTGTCTCTACATCTGAGGAGAGTAAACACTTAACACGCATGATATCTTTCATAATGGTATATATTAATCTTCTTATTTTCTAATACAAAAATACGGCTAAGTATTTAAAATCGTGAAAATAAGGTTAATATGGAAAGAATCTAAGTCCAGTTACGGTCTAAATGACAATGCGGTGCAGACGGTCCTGAATAATATGGTTAAGTTCCAGCATAACGAACATGCCCTGCAACAATTCCTTCAATTCGATGATCTGTATTAAGGACAACACATAACAGTGATCGCAGGCGCAAATGAACAGGATCTCCAGATCAGGGGATTTGGTATTGTTGAGCAGTAAGTCTTCAATGTCAATGTGGTAAACTGCTTTTTTTAGCTTCAATATATTGCGGTAATCAAAGCGGGCCAATTTGCCTGCAAAATCAATATACCAGCAGTTTTCGCTATCCGATTGATAAATAGCACCGGCTTTAGTGCTAAACACCTCAACAAATTCTACTGATGACTGAATGGTTATATTTTGCATTGACAATTACTAATTAGGACAAAGGTGATTATTATTTAGATTTATTCCAAATCAAGAGATGAAATTTTTATTTTTTTTAGCTGTTACAAGGATGATATCGCGATTTACCACCTCACCCGTATGACTGCTGGTCAGGTCTTTTTGCTCGGTGATGGTTACCAAAGAGAATCCCGCAGCTATTAAAAGTTCTTCCACACTGGTCGTATTGTACAGTTTAAACTTATATTTTGTAAAAGGCAGGCCCTTCATAAATTCTTCAGTGGCAATAGCCAGGCAAAACAAGCCATCAGGTTTCAATACCCGTCTGATTTCCTGTGCATATAAAATAGGTCTTTCCCAGAAATAAAGTGTATTCACCGTAAAGATCCTATCAAAAAAATTATCGCTGAAATTTAGTTTATCTGCCGCTGTCAATTCAAATGAGACTTTTCCTGTGGCCACCAGATCTGCATTTATTTTACGGGCTTCGGCAACCATAGTGTCTGATATATCTACGCCATAATAATGCAGATCAGTCGCAACTCCAGTTACAGATCTTACGTGAGAACCATTTCCGGGACCTATTTCCAGAATGACATTTTTGCCCGAAATGTTCAGTGCCTTAATGGCGGCATTTGTCATGTTGTTATTGGTGTGTGCCATGCGTTCAGCCGTCAAAATTCCGTCCGCTCCTTCTGGCTTACTTAGCTGACAGGCAATGTGCATCAATACTTCTTCACTTAATGGTTCTTTCATCTTGATTGCTATCTGATAAAATTTTAATTATTTTAACAAATTTACATTCAATTTATAATGCATGCACTAACTTTACAAAATTCTGGCTTATGGTTTGATAGTAACGCCCTAAAGCAAGAGCCTAATTCATGGAGAACAAAGCCGAAAGTCCAGCTGTAATGCAAGAAGAAGAAGTTAAAGGACCGGGCAAATTAGCCCGGATGTTTTTAACCTTATATGATGTTTATAAATTCATTGCCCGCTTTTTTAAAGAGGGTTTTCTTCCGCCTTACGAAGCAAAAGAATTATTTCGCCAATGTTATGAGATCGGCTACCGCTCTGCCTTACTGATATCCACTACAGGTTTCATTACAGGCATTGTATTTACCAAGCAATCACGGCCTTCCTTGTCAGAATTTGGGGCTACCTCATGGTTGCCTTCTCTTGTGGGTATTGCTTTATTGCGAACACTGGCCCCACTACTCACCGGCCTGATTGCTGCAGGGAAGGTTGGCTCAAGTATAGGTGCAGAACTAGGCTCAATGCGCGTTACAGAGCAGATTGATGCCATGGAAGTTTCGGCTACCAATCCTTTTAAATTCCTGGTTTCTACAAGGGTATTGGCAGCAACCATCACCATTCCGATCCTTACCTTTTATACTGCTATGGTTGGTATGCTCGGTGCTTTATTAAATGTATCTTTAAGTGAAGGCACCAGCGCCAGGGCTTTTTTCCAGTCCTCATTGGAACAGATCACTTTCCTCGATATTACCGCTTCAACCATCAAAGCCATTCTTTTTGGCTTTACCATCGGTATGGTAGGCTGTTACCAGGGTTATAATTCTTCAAAAGGAACTGAAGGTGTGGGTAAAGCAGCCAATTCTGCTGTGGTGATTGCCATGTTTCTCATTTTTATTGAAGAAGTGGTTTCCGTACAATTTTTTGGTTTATTCAGGGGCTGATCTTATGGAGAAGAAATCATTTCATCAGAACGAGAAAGTAATAGAGATCAAAGATCTGAACAAATCGTTTGGCAATTATCATGTGCTTAAAGGTGTTGATCTGGACCTGTTTAAAGGAGAGAACCTGGTTGTTCTTGGAAAATCGGGGACAGGAAAATCAGTGCTGATCAAAATCATTGTGGGCCTGCTTACCCCTGATACCGGAATGGTTAAGGTACTGGACCAATATGTGGACCAGATTACGTATAAAGAACTACTGGCCCTAAGGCTAAAGGTGGGTTTCTCTTTCCAGAACAGTGCTTTATATGACAGTATGACGGTAAGGGGGAACCTTGAATTCCCCTTGGTAAGAAACCAGAGAAACCTCAGTAAGGCCGAAGTAAATCATGCTGTTGAAGAGATGCTGGATGCTGTAGGCTTGTTGCAAACCATCAACCAGATGCCTTCTGAATTGTCAGGCGGACAAAGAAAAAGGATTGGTATTGCACGTACGCTTATTTTACGACCCGAAATTATGCTGTATGACGAACCTACTGCCGGACTTGACCCAATTACCTGTCTGGAGATCAACAGCCTGATCAATGAGGTCCAGGAACGTTTTCATACCAGTTCTATAGTGATCACCCATGATTTGACCTGTGCAAAAGCAGTAGGTAACAGGGTGGCTATGCTATTAGACGGACAATTTCAACGATTGGGCACCTTTGAAGAAGTATTTAACACCAGTGATGAACGGGTTAAGCCTTTTTACGACTATAATTTTATTCAGTAATATATATATATGCAAGTAACAGACAACCGTAAACAGATAACAGTAGGGGTATTTATACTCCTGGGCTTAGTCATATTCGTTTTAGGGGTTTTCACCTTAGGAAGCCAGAGAAAAGCGTTTGTAAAAAGCTTCACTGTAAATGCTGTTTTTAGCGATATACAAGGTCTCAAAGCCGGAAACAATGTATGGTTTTCAGGCGTAAAGATCGGGACGATCAAAAAGATCCAGTTCTATGGGATCTCCCAGGTCCAGGTGTTTATGAACATCGAAGAGGATGCGCACAAGTACATTCATAAAAATGCAGCGGCCAGCATCAGTTCAGATGGTTTAATCGGGAACAAGATTGTAGTGATCAGCGGCGGAAGCCCAAAATTCCCTTTTGTGGAGGATGGCGATCAACTACAGGTAGCCAGTACCCTGTCTACGGATGATATCATGAAAACATTCCAGGTAAATAATAAAAACCTGGTTGATGTAACTTCTGATTTTAAGGTGCTGGCGCAAAATCTGGTGGAAGGCAAAGGTGCTGCAGGTGCATTGCTTACCGATGAGCAGATTGCGAAGAACTTCAAAGCGATTGTGGAGAACCTGAAAACCACAACTGAATCGGCAAACAGAATGGCTGCAGAAATGAATACTTTCACAAAAACCATGAATACCAAAGGTGGTTTGGCAGATAAACTCATGACCGATACAGCTGTTTTTGCACAACTACAAACTGCAGTAAATGAACTGCAAAAAACTGCGGCATCAGCTTCTGCCATGACAGATAACCTGAATAAAGCAACGGCCAAATTTAACCAGACAGATAATGCGGTGGGCCTGCTGATCAATGACCCTAAAACAGCCGATCAGGTTAAGGGCATTGTGACCAACCTGGAAACCAGCAGCAAGAAACTGGATGAGAACTTAGAAGCACTTCAACACAATTTCCTGTTGAGGGGATTTTTTAAGAAGAAAGCTAAGGCTGAAGCAGCTGCGGCAAACCCTTAAAACTAACCGGCAAAAAAACATCTTTTCTGAAAAGCATGGGCGTTTTCTGATTTTTCCAACGGAAAAATCAAGAATATGCCAGCTTTAGAAGAAAAGATTTCTTTTTGCCCGGATAACCCGATTATTTTACTGTAAACTCCTTTTTTAATTTGATATCTTCTGAAGAATTACCGATCATGACCCTGAATTTCCCTGGTTCTACGGTCCAGTTCATATTCTTATCAAGGATAGCCAGATCATCCGGCTGCAGGGTAAATTTAACGGTTTTGGTTTCTCCTGGTGCCAGGCTTACTCTTTCAAAACCCCTAAGAACAGACTCATAGGTAGTTACACTACTCACCATATCTTTCAGGTACAATTGCACCACTTCATCACCCTTGCGTGATCCGGTATTTTTCACATCCACATTGATTTGTACACTGGCCTGACTCTGGATTTCTTGCTTGCTTAAGTTTAAATTACTAAACTCAAAAGTGGTATAACTGAGGCCATATCCAAAGGGATACAGCGCGCCCAGCACCCTGGTTTTACCATTGCCATTTGGATCGTCATTCTTACCCTGTCCTGCCTGAGAGCCAGGCTTAAAAGGGAAGTTCAATTCAATTTGTCCAACAGATTTTGGATAGGTCATGGTCAGTTTACCGCCTGGGTTATTCTCGCCAAACAAAGTTTCAGCAACCACTTTACCTGCCGATGGCCCCGGAAATCCTGCCTGAAGGATCGCTGGCAAGTAGCGGTTTTCCCAGTTGATGGTCAAAGGACGTCCATTCACCATGACCATTACTACAGGTTTTCCAGTAGCCTGCAGCGCCTGCAACAGCATTAACTGGCGTCCAGGTAAATTTAAACTGGTCCTCGATTTACTTTCACCAACCTGATCATCAGTCTCTCCTACTACGGCAATAATGACATCCGAGCTTTTTGCGGCAGCTATAGCCTGATCAATTTGCGTCTGCTCTTCAGCTGTCAAGGCTGTAGGGATGATCTCACTTTCCGGCCATCTGGAATCAATTACCTCGCAGCCCTTACTATAGTTTATTTTTGCCTTATTGCCTGCATAGGCTTTTATGCCTTCCAAAATGGAGATGATGGGATTATTGGAGGGGCCGTACCTACTGGTGGTATAGTTTACTTCTGTAGCCAGTGGCCCGGTAACCAGGATATTTTTATATTGATTAAGCTCCAGAGGCAACAGACTTTTGTCGTTTTTTAACAACACCATTGATTCCCTGTTCAGTTGTACTGCCAGTTCTTCATCTGCTTTGGTATGCACTTTTTTATCTGCAGCAGCCGGATCTTTAACATAAGGGTCATCAAACAGGCCCAGCCTGAACTTCACCCTTAACACATCGGACACCCGCTCATCGAGTATTTTCATGGATACAGCACCTTCTTTAACCAGCTCCCTAAGTGGAAGAATAAAGTCTTCAGGCTTCGTAAAATGGGTGCGTACATTTAAACCGGCCTCAATGGTCTGTTTAACGGCTTGTTTATAATTTTCTGCCACATGATGTTTACCGGAGAGGAACTCTACCGCTTCACTGTCCGACACCACATATCCGTCAAATCCATATTGCCTGCGCAGCAGCTCTGTCAGGAAGTAATAGCTACCAGTTATGGGTTCGCCATTCCAGTCGTTATAACTGCTCATGATGCCCATCGGTTTAGCCTCCTGGATCACTCTCCTGAACGGATACAAAAACATTTCGTGCAATTCCCTGGGCGCAACATGCGGGTCGGTACGTGCTTGTCCATCACGTCCTCCTTTAGGCACACTGTATACCGCATAATGTTTCAAAGTTGCTGCTGTACCCTGGTCCTGGATACCAAGGGTCATTTGTTTGCCCAGCTCTGCTATCAGGTATGGATCTTCTGCATAACACTCCACTACCCTGCCCCAGCGCTGGTCACGGGCTATATCCAGGATCGGCGCGTAAACATTCGTATATCCTAGCGCTTTTGCTTCACGACCAACAACACTTCCAGCCCGGTACACCAGGTTTTTGTTCCAGGTGCAGCCAATGTTTACAGGAGCCGGAAAGGGCGTGGCCCTGTCATGGCATAAACCATGAATACCTTCATTGCTAAAATCTACCGGGATTCCGAGTCTGGTCTCTTCAACAAACCACTTCTGTACGGTGTTAATGGCATTGGCATGTTTACTAAACGGAAAAGAATACCGGGTAACGGCTTTCTTGTTATAAGGCAAACTGTTCAGCTCCTCATCTATGTTTGCGATACCATCCTTCCAGATTTTTGTTTTCCATTCAGGCGTAGGCATTTCATCTTTTAAAACCCGTCCGTAGCCATAAAGCGTGGCTGTCTGGCAAGTTTTCTCCTCCAGGTTCATCTGTCCCAACAGATCTTTTACTCTCCTGTCAACAGACATGGAAGCATCTTCAAAAACATCCATCTTTCCATTTTTGTTAAAATCTACCCAGCCTTTATGATAGATATTCTTTTGCGCATCCGCATACGACGCCAAAAATAAAAAGGGAAGGATTAAAAACGGTTTGTAACTCATAGCTGTTTAATTACAATTCAGGGTTAAAACCCCTAAATTAATATATAAACACCTTTTCAAATTGGCTATACCCTCAGCGATTTTGGCAAATGATTGTCAATTATGTACATAATACTCTATTCTACTGGCAAAATCGTCCAGGTCAAAGGGCTTGTTGATAAACTCATCGGCTATACATTTTGATTTAACCTTGCTGAGGTAATTGTTGGCCGACATCATCATTACAGGAATACTATGCGTTTTAACGCTCCGTTTCAACCGCTCGCAAATTTCCAGTCCGTTTCCATCCGGCAGCATAATATCAAGCACCACCATATCCGGACTCCGCTTCTGCATCTGTTTCCAGAAATCATTAACAGTAGGCGATGCCACCACTTCATATTCATCCTCGGTAAGCATGAATTCAATGACATCCCTGATTGCCGCATTGTCTTCTACAACATAAATACACTTTTTCATAACCTATGATCTTTGATGTAATGGATTAACGCTACTGACAACTAGAAGTTTACAATACTTATCAACCTTTGCCAAGTTATCAACTTTACATTTTTTTAATTTTTGTAGCATACTGGTTTACTTTTACGTTTAGCCTACATAGACAAGATCAAACCACTGACATGAAGACATTTAATTTTTACTTCCTGGCTTTTACCTTACTTGCTTTTACAGCCTGTAAAAAACAATCACAAACCAGCAGTTTCGAAAAGCAGCTATTGGGAAAATGGCAGTATACCGGGCAGGGCGGTGGTATTTCGGGAAAGTATTATCCTGCTGATCCTGCAGTAAAAACCGTTCTTGAATTCAGGAACAACCAGACATTTGTAAGAACGGAAAATGACCAGCCTGTTGATCAGGGCCCTTATGAATTGACCAGCGCTAAAAGTATATATACCGGAAAAGAGGATCATGCGATCAGATTTGATGTAACAGGTGTTTCCCCGAATAGAGTTTGCATCATTAGCATAAGAAAGGATACACTTAACATCGCAGACAATGCTTACGACGGCTTTACCAGCAGCTATATCAGGATCAAATAAACTTAATCCTGAAATAAAGGGATTTTTAAGGTAAAGCAGGTTTGATAATTTTCAGATACTACATCCAGCGTGCCGCCATGCGCTTTCGCAATTTCTGATGAAATGAAAAGCCCAAGCCCAAGCCCGTCATGCCCTGGTCTGACTTCGCCACGGGAAAACGGCTGAAAAAGGCGTCCCATAGCTGCAGCTGAAATCTCTTCTCCAAAGTTGGACACACAAAGTATAAAAGTGTCATGATCAGTAATGGCACTAATTTTAACAGGCTGCTCCGGATCACCATGGCTCAAAGCATTTCCTAACAGGTTAGAAAATAACTGGGCTATCCTTAACCCGTCACAACTGACAGCTGAGCTTAACCTGAAATCCGTTTCAACAACCCTGTCAGGATAACTGAGTTGAAGCTCAGTGATGACATTAAAAAGCATTGTTCCCAATGAACGTTCCTGTTTTAAATTGACCCGGATTCCTTCTCCAAGCCTACCCCTGGCAAAATCAAGAATATTCTCGATCAGTCCTTTTATCCGCAGAGAAGAATCTTGTATAATACCTGCCAGCCTCCTCATCCGGTCATCCAGCGGCATCCTAAGCAGTAACTGTGCGGCATTAGATACTGCCCCAACAGGATTACGCAGGTCATGGCCAAGTATGGCAATAAATTGTTCCCTGAGTTCCGCAGTTTTCCGCTCCTCAGCCAAGCTGGATTCTGTTTCGTTGACCTTTTCCTGGATTTCCAGCTGTGCAGCGATCAGTTCAGCGAAGTTTTTAAACATACCGATGATCTGCTCATTCCGGAGTTTTCTGGGTAGCGGATCGATGGCGCATAAAGTCCCAAAAAAAGTACCGTCCTTCAGCAGGATTGGAATAGAAATGTAACTCTGAAATCCATACATTTTAGGCGTATGGTGATCTGCGAAAGCGGCATCAGCAGCCACGTGATCAATCACCACTTCCTGGTGATGCGAACGGATCTCATTGCAAATGGTAGTTTCAAGTATCAATTCACCGCCAGGTTTTAATCCAAAACTGATCTCATCTTTTACCGCACAGACTATCCACTGGGTTTCAGTTACCCTTGCCACTGCGGCAAAGCCCATTCCAGTGGTACGGCAAATGATTTCCAATATAGAATCTACCGCAGCTATACGGGAGATTGATTTAAGATCGTCAAGGATATTAACAGTTTCCATGATCAGTTTAGCGACTTATAAAGAACGTAATAATTTATCACATTTTTATGTACAATCAGCGCGCTACATCAAAAAGCCGGAGAATTTACCGCCGTCACTCTGTCTCCCTTAACTGGCGAGTAATCGGTTTTAACAGCACCATTTACTTTCAGCTGGTCAAAATAACATTTTACACCAGTGGCTTTGTTAAAATCTTCTGCATCCTGGATGTGAAAATGCAAATGGGGCTCAGAAGAATTACCTGAATTGCCACAAAGGCCTAACAGCTGGCCGCGTTTTACCTGATCGCCCTGCTTTACTTTAAGAGAATGCTGTTTGAAATGGGCAAAGAGGATATACTCTTTATTTTTAGTTTTGAGGAGTACCGAGTTACCTACAACATACATCGGATTTACAGCTCCGGGTACATTGTCTTTAACACCATCTACAGCAAGCACTACTTCTGCATCACAGGGAGCAAGCAGGGGCTGCCCAAAGGCGTAATAATCTTCATTTGTTTTTCCGGTGGTTTTGAAACTTTTACCAGCTGCATCATGGATCACGATATCAAAGGCATTCTTTTGAAATTTAGAAACAACATGGTAATTGGATTCCTTAGTATCACCACCCCAAAACACGCTCCACGCTCCATTAAAAGGCAAACGCATAGCAGTGATGTTTCTCTTTAATAAAGACTGCGTGGCCTCTTCGTAAGGTTTTGCATATAAACCTGTGATCTCCTTATCCTTATTCACGGCGATACTAAGCGTTAGCAATCCATTCTGGAAAGCTGATTTATAGATGCCAAAACCATTTTGATAATCCTGGAAGCTCATTTCGGTAAGGTTCCCGTACTTACTTTTCAGCTGGTTTAAAAAACCCCTGGTTTTATCTAAAGGCAGTGCAACTTTGGTACTGGCCGAAAACATCGAGAAGATACTGTCAAACTGGTTGTTGTTGTAATACTTTTTGAATACGCTGACTGCATATTTACTTTCCGGACTTTCCGTCTGCCCATAAGCAATACACAACCCTAAAGAAAGTAAAATTGTCAGAAATGATTTTTTCATGTTTAGCATTTAAGGTATAAGTTGCACTAAGTTAGAAAAACTTACAGTTTGAAAAGGTGAGGTACAATAATACCTCTCCTCCTCCTGCTTTGAGCATAAAATTACCTTCTCTGAAAGGGTATAGCGTCTCCGCGTTCCTTCAGCGCGGTTATGCAGCCCTTGACCTATATTGAGCATAAAATTACCTTCTCTGAAAGGGCATAGCGTCTCCGCGTTCCTTCAGCGCGGTTATACAGCCCTTGAAGAGAATGGTTATTTTAATTTCTTGTACCTCAGCAAAGCCTCTAAAAAGTAGTAGTCCGCATAAATCAACGGTACATCGATTTCAGAATTATGTGGTAAACTGCCCACCGAATGTTTTAAGATAAAGCCAGAATTTGTACCTGATTTAGCCAGGTATTTATCACCTGATAATGATATCAACATTTGCTCTGCAGCTTTATAATATTTCTGTCCATCCTTCGCAAAAGTACTCAACTCCAGTAAACCTGAAGCCGTCAATGATCCCGCAGAAGCATCACGGGGAATGTAAGAAAGCTTATTGGCCTTATAATCGAAATCAGGGTTATATCCTTTCTGTTCCGCGTTAAAGTCCCAGTACGGAATTTTATCCTTTGGTAAATTTGGATGATTGATGAAAAAATCTGCTGCTTTTTGAGCAGCCTCCAAAAAGCGTTTGTCTTTCGTTTCCCTGTACATCATGGTGAAACCATAAATGGCCCATCCCTGCCCTCTTGACCAGGTCGAATTATCAGCATAACCCTGATTGGTTTGCTGATGCAAAACCTTACCATCGGCAGCATAATCTACTACGTGATAGGTACTGAAATCTGGCCTGAAATGATTTTTCATGGTATGCAAAGCATGGCTGATGGCCACTTCCCTATACTTCGGGTTACCAGTTAGCTTAGATACATAACAAAGCATCTCCAGGTTCATCATATTGTCAATGATCACCGGGTATTGCCAGGTAGTCTTGTTGTCCCAGGATTTTTTAGCGTTCCAGGACTTGATCAGGCCTACTTTCGGATCAAAGCGGGTTAAGGCAGACTCGGCCGACTGGATCAGTATTTTATGGTATTTTTCTAATTTAACAGGGTCTTTTTCAAATCTGATGGCATTGCCATAAGAACAATACATCACAAAGCCTACATCATGATGCTGAGTTAAAAATTGTGCCTGTTCCAGGGCTTCAGTCCATTTTGTAGCCGCAGCTTTCCATTCCGGCTGCTGTGTATACTCGTAAATATACCATAAGCCTCCGGCAAAAAAGCCCTGTGTCCAATCCCAGACATCTGTTGTTCTTACCGAGCCATCTTTATTACTGGTACGGGGAAAAGCGGTGAGGTCGGTGGAGGTTTTAAGCAACTGCGCATATTGCTTTTCCGAAACAGCAAAGTCCTTACTTATCAGCTCTGTTTTAGGCGAAAGCCAAAAAAATGCGGAAGCAGATACCGAGACCGCAAGTGCCGAAGCCAGCAAAAGACTGCGTCTTTTAACATTTAAATTGGTTAGTTTCATTTGTATTGTTGTAATAGAATAAATACTTTAACTGTAAATTAAGGCTTGGTGATTGCTATTGGCAATTGACGCACAACGTCCGAAGTACCATTAACGGTGTTGTTTGAAGCCACGAATGTTACTTTATACTTGCCCTCGGTATAGCCTGTTGCGTCAGCGTAACTCTTCATCAACTTATTTACATCTTTAATAGGTAAACCGGCATCCGGAGAAACTTTACGCAAATCTATGGGTCCCAAAATGGCCCATGCTTCAGCTCCTGCCGTAGCAGCACCTGCGCTTGTTGCACCAGTTATGACCAGGGTACCTGCAGCACCTATACCGGAACTGTAAACCCATCTATATCTGTTTTTATTTAAGCCTTCATCAAAAGTACTTAACCAGCCTAAACCAGGTGTATTTACACCGTAATTTGTGATACTTTGATTTGGAGCAGCAAAATTGGCCTGGGTATAAACTGTATTATCCGGTAAAACGTTGTTTAAGGAAAGTGCACTGATTGTCCATTTGTTTTGAGTGGCACCAGCAGTTGCAAGGTATTTAAATGCGATAAACACAGGTACTCCTTTATCAAAATCAGAAAGATCAATTACACCTGAGCTTACTGCAGCTGTAGCACCTGTAGACCAGGTAGCGCGGGTGCTGATGTTTGTCCAGTTGGCCACGGCAATATTACTCATCGTTGCAGCGGTGTCTTGTGTAACCACCCCTTGAACCGTCTTTGATTTTGCAACAACACCTTTAAAATCTGAAGACACGAGCAACTGCAAAGAATTTGCTTGTGCACCAGTGGCCCTTATTGTACTAAATGTAAGTTGAGGAATACCTTTAGCGGTAATACGATCTTTAAATTCGTAGCGCTGCCCAACAATCCCAGAATAAAAAGTAACCACTTCAGCGTTTCCATTAAATTGATAAACAATAGTATCCTTTTCTGTGAAAGTATCACTGGCCTGTCCATCTATTTTTGTGCTGGACACATCAAATGTCACCTGTTTTTCCTCAAGTGTTTTATCGCAGGCCGCGAACAACAATACGCCGGCCAACATGCTTATATTTAAAAATTTCATAATTTTCTATTTTAAAATGATTACCAACCTGGATTTTGAACTGCCGCTTTGTTTACTGTAGTTTCTGCAGAAGGAATTGGAAACAGTACATGTTTCGGCTGTACGTTAGATCCTCCAAGTCCTCCGTAAGAAAACGATGCACCATTTTCCCTGATTTCAGTACCAACAGCATTCATTGTACTCACAAATTTTCCCCAGCGAATTAAATCCGGCCTTCTTAAAGATTCAAAACAAAGTTCCATCGAACGTTCATTTTCAATCGCCAGCTGAAAACTAATTGGCGTTAAACCACTTAAATCAACTACAGAGGTTGCTCTTGTGGCGGTGGCAGTAGCTCTTACACCTGCGTAAGTAAATACAGCGCCGGTTACACTTGCTGATGAGGCACCTGTAGCATTCGTCGGACCTGTTGCGGTAGAGATCCCTGCAGTGGTTACCGTATATAGATTATTTCCATTAAAAACCTGCGTATTTACAGCATAATTTACTCCTGTAGCCCATCCTGTACCTATTGTTATGGTAGGCAGCGAGGTGTAACCATTACCCGGATTAAGCACCGCAACTGCAGTTACTTTGCCGGATGTGTTATGAACCGTAGCCTGAGCCGTAGCACCTGTACCGCCACCTCCGGTTATGGTCACCGGAATGTTATTTAAACTACCGATGTAGCCTGTATTACCTGCAGAGGCCAGGTTAATGGTATTGACTACAGAAACACTGGCTCCAACCGTAGTTGGACTGAAACCATATGCCCTTCTTCTTACCTGATTAATGGCATCATAGGCCAGCGTTGTAGGTCCGTTTATATGATTTTCTGCTTCTGCAAACATCAATAACACATCAGCATATCTTAACAATGGGTAATTAATCGGTGTTGTATTCTGGTTTTTATTGTCAAGTACATAAGCCTCTCTTCTAAATTTACCTGCATCGCGGTTATAAATTTGTGCAGGCGTATAATAATTGTAGTAATACCGGTCTGTATAACTCGTGTTATAACCAAACGGTGCCAGATTCCAGTCACGTCTCAAATCTCCCGGTTGAAAAAGGTTGAACAAACGTGCTGTAGTATGTAAAAATCCGTAAGAATAACCAATTTTATTTCCTATAGCGGTTGTCGCCTGCATTTGGATACCACCAGTATTTCCCAATCTTCCTGTCGATCCTAATCCGTCAGCTCCATTTCCTTTAAATTCAACTTCCCACATACTTTCTTTAATGTCGTACGCATCGTTATGCATGTTTATAAACAATTGCTTATAACTTGAATTTAAACTATGGTCACCAGATTCCATGACTTTTAAAGCCCAGGCTCTTGCATCCTTGTATTTCGTTTCATCTTTTAAAGGTTCACCCGCCATCGTTAAACATACCCTGGCCAGGATACCCTGAACAACCGTTTTAGATACACGTCCACTAAACCCCAGATCAGTAATTTTAGAGGTCAAGCCTTCGGCCTTTTCCATGTCACTTAATATTTGTGCATAAACCGCTCTTACGGGAGTTCTCGATATCTGCACATCTTCTGCAGCTGGTGATTTAGTAGCTTCTATTTTAAGTGGCACATCGCCAAAATTGCTGGCAAGCAGGAAATAATAATAACCACGAATAAAGAGGGCTTCTCCCAAAATAGGTTTACGCTTTTCCTCGTCCATTTGCGCTACATTGATATTGGCGATGAGCAAATTTGCTCTTTCAATGCCAACATAACACTGTTGCCAGAGATTGGCTATTGTGTTATCAGCATAGTCAAAATTATAAACCATTACGCCGATTGTTTGCGCACTTCTTTGATAAAAAGCCTCATCGGAGATATTATAAGTACAGTTTAAAAAATCACCGTACATGGAGCCAAGCGAAAGAGGATAGTATACACCCGCCAATGCATTGATCAGCTTAGCTTCAGAATCATAATAATCTTTTTGTACCAGACTATCTGTGGGTACGGTATCTAAAAACTTTTTGCAGGAACCAAGACCCAGACTTAATATGATGATAGAAAATAATAACTTTTTCATTTGATTTTGTTTTTTCTGTGAATGTTTTGATTTCATTTAACACAAAACTTAAAAAGTAATGTTTGCACCAAAAGCCAATGATCTGGCTCTTGGATAACCACTATAATCAAAGCCCCCGGTAAGTACCGAATTATAAGTACTTACTTCCGGATCAAGACCAGAATATTTTGTCCATGTATATAGATTTTGAGCCGACAGGAAAACGCGTGCCGCACTGATCTTAACTTTACTTAAAATGGATTTAGGCACATTGTAACCTAAGGATACCGTTTTCAGGCGAATAAATGAACCGTCCTCTAATGTTCTTGAAGAATAACCGGCTATAGAAAAACCACCAGGGCGGAAATTAGATGAGCCCTGGTTTTCGGGCGACCAGCGATCTGTGTAACTATCAAACTGCTGTAAGAATCTCGTGGCTCTGCCACCTTCAAACACCAGACGGTTATTATTCTGGATATCATTACCATACGACCATTGGAAGAAAACATTCAGGTCAAAGTTTTTATAGGTGAAATTATTTGAAAACCCGCCTGTATGTATGGGCAAACTTTTACCTATAACCGTCTGATCTGCGGAGCTTATAGTTCCGTCGCCATTGATATCCTTGTATTTAATGTCTCCAGGCTGAACAACGTTCCGGTTTGAACCGTTTGAAGGTACATTATCTTTTAAAAGATACTCACCGGTTGAGGTTTGTGTAAAATCACTATATTGGTAATTTCCTTCCCAGATAAAGCCGTACATTAAACCCAATGGCTCGCCAATTTTAGCGATGTAGGAAGCTATATTAGTATAACCGTTATCCCAATTAGTTGATGAAGGCAAAGT
Source organism: Pedobacter heparinus (assembly GCF_032678725.1). Classification (GTDB taxonomy): domain Bacteria; phylum Bacteroidota; class Bacteroidia; order Sphingobacteriales; family Sphingobacteriaceae; genus Pedobacter; species Pedobacter heparinus_A. The sequence continues at coordinate 45,250 of NZ_JAVTSC010000012.1, read as the reverse complement.
CAATTGGTCTTCGGTCAGCTCTAATACCTTATTTCTATTAAAGGAAATGTTAAAGCTGCTGCTCCACTGGAAATTTTTGTTACTGATATTAATTGTATTTAAACTGAACTCTAAACCTCTGTTGGATACTGCGCCAACATTTTTAAACGCAGAGACATAGCCGGAAGAGGTTGGCAGGGTAGCCTTCAAAAGCAGGTCTTTTGTATTCTTTTGATATACATCAGCTGTTAATGAAATTCTATTCTTCAAAAAGGCGATATCCAGCCCTGCATCATATTGATCTGTGGTTTCCCATTTTACTTTTGGATTTCCAAGATCCCTGGGAAGAATACTGGTTACATAAATATTGTTCCAGGGATAGGAACTTCCGGGCGCCACGTCTGTTGTAGACAGATAAGCAAAATCGCTTACCCTGTTGTTACCGGTTTTACCATAACTGGCCCTTAGCTTACCGTCAGATAATATTTTGCTGTCTTTAAAAAAGTCTTCTTTAATAAAGCGCCATGAAGCACCTAAAGATGGGAAATAACTCCACTTATTATCGGGAGCAAATTTAGAAGAGCCATCAGCACGATAGGATGCTTCCAGGTAATATGTTGATTTATAGTTATATTTTACCCTACCAAAAAAAGAAGCCAGATTCCATAAAGAACTACCTGCTGTGGTAACTGGTCTTACGGTACCTTCTTCCAAACCACTAAGACCAAGCTTTTCATTAGGGATCAAAGTTGCTCCAAAACCAAAGGAGTTACTTGTATTTCCCTGAGCTGAAAATCCACCTAGAATATTGAGGTTATGTTGTTTTTTAATGGTCTTTGTCCAGGTCAGCGTATTTTCGTTTGACCAGTTGTTATCATTTGCCTGTGTTATTGAACCATTTACTCCACTAGTTCTACCTGGCGAAGTAACAGGGCTACCGAGATAAGTTTTGGAATTGTTAAATGCCTCATTAATTACCCTGGCACTGTTCATACCTCCCGTTATCTTCAGTTTTAAGTCTTTAGTAATCGCATAGTCAAGATATCCGTTCAGGCTTAAGTTATAAGTCTTATTATTCCTTAACATATTTGCCTGGTTCATGATGGGATTATATTTATAATCGGTTCCACTGCCCGTTGTTTCGTCTACACCTTCGTCTACGGTATAATCGGAAACAGGTGAATAACCCCAGACACTATACAAAATCAGGGTACTCCCACTTCCACCAGTACCCTGAGATGCCGAATTCCCACCGCGAAGCAAATAGCTATAGCTACCATTTAATCCAACTTTAAGCCTACTGGTCAATGTTTGATCCAATGAAATTCTACCCTGATATCTTTTATAAGTTGTATTAATGATCGTTCCTTTCTGGTCATTAATATTTCCTGAAACAGAATACACGGTTTTACCTGTTCCTCCTCTTAAGGCCAAAGAATAATCCTGTCTTAAACCCGTTTGGAAAAAAGGTTTTTGCCAGTCTGTAGCAGTAAGATTTCTATAGTCTTCCAGTGTTCTGTTAGGTCTTGTTAACAAAGTATAAATCGGAGTTGGATCAGATGGAGAGCCCAAGGCTCCCGGAACCAGTTCCAATTGCAGTTTTGCAAATTCGTACGGGCTCATCAATTTCATGGTTTTGATGTTGTTATCCATACTCACGGTCGGGCTAAATGTAAATACCGGTTCGCCAATCTTTCCCTTTTTGGTAGTAATCATAATTACCCCATTTGCTCCCCGTGCACCATAAATTGCTGTAGCAGATGCGTCTTTAAGCACATCTATAGATTCTATATCTTTAGGGTCGAATACATTCAGGTTAAATCCTTCTATTGGAAAACCATCCACAACATAAAGTGGGCTGTTACTTTGCGTAATAGAATTCGCGCCCCTAATGACTATATTTACAGCAGAACCGGGTTGACCGTCTGAAGAGTTAACCTGAACACCCGCTACACGACCAGCAAGTGCTTCGTCGATGGAACGAACTGGTGCTTTCACCATATCATTCATATCAACCTGGCCAATTGAACTTACCAGATCTCCTTTCTTGCTGGTACCGTATCCAATTACCACCACATCGTTGAGGGATTTACTGTCTTCCGTGAGTACCACATTAAGCACTCCCTTATCCCCAACATTAACCTCCCTTTTCAGGTAACCGATATAGGTAAATATAAGGGCGCTGGAACCGGCAGATGGAACCTGAATAGCATAACGACCATTCTTGTCTGTGGTGGCGCCAGTTTTGGTACCCTTAACCAATACACTTACGCCTACTAAAGGTGTGTTTGGCCCCTGCTCTGAAACAACGCCTACAACCTGCCTTGTTTGCTGGCCAAAAATTAAGGCCGAACAGAGCATACAGATAATTAAAAGGTAAATTTTTCTCATACTTAAAAAGTTTAAATTTGGTTTTTCGTAAAACATACGAGATCATCATTAGCAAATCTACATACGAACAATCCATTGAAAGCGGTATTTACAAGTCTATTTAAGGGGGGAAACTGATCAATCCCCCATTATTTGCAACTTTATTTTGTCTAAAAAAAGGCCTGGTTGCCACTTACGCGCATTGATATCAAAGTCTTTTAAACAGAGGGAATAGGTCCCTGCCCGAGGTAGCACAACCATGCCGATGTCACTTTCTATTTCTTTATAGAAAAATAAAGCAGGATTAATTTTCTCTTTATCTCTATCCAATTTTACTGGTATAGTTTGCCCCGCTACTTCTAAAGCCCCCTGCTGATCGGCTCCTTTCCATTCTGGTCTTGCATGACCACCTTTCTCATTGGATATTATAGACACTTTATACCTACCCGGAGTATGTACCTTAAATGTCCAGGTAGAAAATTTTTGTGCAGCATCATAATGACTCTCAATGCGGTAAAGCGCTATACTTTTGTCTATACCCTGCGTCAGCAACTTACTTATCGATATTTTCTCCGTTTGGAAGATTACTACAATAGTTGTAGCCAGCTGTGTTTTTGAAACGCCCCTCAGATTAATATTTAAAAAATTGCCATCATAGTCAAAAGGCAGTGCTTTAATATTCCCCATCAGATATATCTTTTTGGGTTTGGTGAGCAACCCATGAATTCGTAGCTGGTTATTTTCAGGCCATTGTGTGACATTAAGATAGAGCTTGCCAGGCTTTTGTGTAATATAGCCCCAGGTTTCATCCCAGGTAAAAGGCGAACCAGTAGTATTGTATACAGCTTCCCCATATTTTTTAAGCCAGTCCCCTACCTGCAAAATACGGTCTGTGGCTTCTTGTGGCATCAATCCATTAGGCTCAGGTCCCATGTTCAGCATATAGTTCCCGTTACGGCTTGCACAAGCTAACAAAGAACTTAATATCATCTTAGGTGTTCTCCAATGCGTATCATCCTTTCTATAGCCCCATGAGCCGTTAGTAGTACCAACCATCTCCCAGGGCATAGACAAGTCATCACCCGTAAAGAAATTGTCGTCCGGTGTATAAAAATCAAATAACATATCTCTATGTGCTTTCTTTTCATTCACTTCTGCACCAATACGGGAACTGATGAGTATCGCAGGTTGCAATTCTTTACATATCTTAACAAAATTCCGCACTTCATCATTATTTAAGCCCGTTCCCATATCAAACCAAAGTATATCTATTTTCCCATAATTGGTTAAAAGCTCTCTAAGCTGCGGGTAGGCTTTCTCTTTTAAATAAAGATCCTTATTCATCTGCGCTGGCTTAAAGTCTTTCAGATTCATCCATGAATGCTTACCACCATTCAATATTGCATTTTGGGGGTGTTCCCAATCAATGTTCTGAGAGTAATAAAGTCCGAATTTTAGACCTTGTTTATGGCAAGCCTCTTTTAAAGCTTTCACGATATCTATTTTATAGGGTGTACTCATGATATCATATTCAGAAGCTTTTGAATCAAAAAGTGCAAATCCATCATGATGCTTAGCCGTTAATACTACATATTTCATTCCTGCTGCCTTAGCCAGCCTGGCCCAATCGTCTGCATTAAACCTTACCGGGTTAAACTCAGGCACCAGCTTTTTATATTCAGCAAGTGGAATTTGGAGCGTATTTTGGATCCATTCAGGAATAGACGGTGTTCTTTGTCCATTGTAGTATCCCGACAAAATAGCATATAAACCCCAATGGATAAACATACCATACTTCGAATCCTTCCACCATTTCATGCGTTGGGTATATTCTTCTTCTGTTTCTACCGGTAGCTTTATTGTTGATGTTGTATTGCCATAAAAAAAAGCGTCTACATTAGAACGATTCCCCGTAGGAGCTAAAGTATTCTCAGTAGTTCCATTCAGCTCTTGTGCAAGGCAGCTGCAGCTTATTATTGTAAAAACAAATGCACCAATCAGGGTCTTAAATATTGTATTCATCATTAAATTGCTTAATTCTTTTCAAGTTCTAATAGTTGAGAAAAACCATGTTGGCATTCTACTGTAACAGCTGTTTGGTTATTAGCATAAGAAGTCTGCACTTTTACACCAACTGCATTCGCCTTCCAGCGCCCGTTAAAGTTTACTGTAACCAAAACAGGTTCACTAATACACTCAAAAAGATTCTTATTCTTCTTATCTACAGGAAAATTCAGATCAGGTTGTACCAAACTAACTGCAATTTTATCGGTCTCCTTTTGCTGTAATATCACCATACAAGGAGTTGAAACTTTAACCAACACATCTTTTCCAGAAAATGCTTTAGCGTTAAACAACACATATCCGGTTAATTTTTCAGGTTTGTATGTCACAATATGCGCAATACTATCAGCCTGTAATACCTGTACCGAATGATCAGCCATTATTTTTTGCCCAAAATTCACTTGATCAGCCTTAGCCATAAAAGGATAAATAATATACTGATAAGATGCACCTTTAGGACTTATCCCATGGTTGATCCATGCAGCGGAAAAATTCCCATAAGTATAAGGTAACTCTTCAGACTTCACCCTGTTTTTTAGGGCTTTATTAACAGAATATTCACCATTAAATGACCGCTGTTTACTTTTCTGCAAGTCGACATCCCCTACCAACACATGGTATCCACTTCCTTGCTGATCTATCAACCAATCTCCTCCTTTCCCCTCAAAAGGAAAGTCTTTTACTGTTCCAGATCGCTGAGTGTATACCGCTGCCTCTGTTTTAGAAAGTGCCAGCTGGAAGAGGTTTGTCTGAACAGGATAAGCAGGATCAACTGCTGATATATCACTACCTATACAAACTAACTTCTCACCAAAAGAGAATACAGATTTCTTTGCTTTAAGCTGTCCGGTGAAAGGTCCTTTAGCAGGCCCCTCATTTAGCTGCATGGCAAACACGCCATATCCATTTAATGTAGCGGCACCTGTAAAGACCTCTCCCGAGCTAAACTTTAAAAGAGGCCTTGGACTTTCCAGCTTTTCGAGTGGGAGATGGATTACGGTCGCTCCGGGATATCGGTTCCAGTCCCACCCATCCTGCGAAAAGCCACTAGAGAGCTCACCCCCTCCATTTAACAATTGGATAGTCCCATTTGCCGGATAACGTCCATAGCGATTGTTTGCAGCATATATTTCAGAAGCCCATAAGTACTTACTATAACCTTTTATAATTGCTGCCCAATTATTATTACGCTGCACTGCTGTTGCGCCGTACGGAAATACCACATAAGGAGCAGGCTGTTGCACGCTGGTTCCTGCCTTATTGAAGATATCTGTATTAATTTTATCTTTTGCTCCCCAGAGCCTGATATAAGCAGCAGCAAGTTCATTGTCAATTTTGGAACTGCCTTCAGGATTTCCGCTCATCGCCAATGCCAGGCAGGCATTTTTTAATCCGTCAATTGAATTTGAGTGCAGCGGGTGGCGGCCGGCATTACCAAATCCCCAGCTGTATAAATGGCTATAAGCAATAGCAGCTAAAAAAGCTTTCTTAAAGTTTTTGTGTCCTGTTTCTCCAATTTTGAAACTGGTACCAGATAAAGTAGATAATATGCGTGGCACCGAAGCGAATGATCCATAAGCATAGGCGGGATAATGCCCCCGATGATGCCAGGCTGTTCCATCAGGTTTATAAGCTTCTGGCTTATCTTGCTGCCCCAGCACAACACTGATGTAATTGGAGTACGCATGAAGCCATGTCGCTTGCAGGTCCCTGCTGTCGGAAAGCAGGCTAATCAGAAGGCAGCCATAAGCCTGGGTATTTAAAAAATCAAGATCAACCCTAAAGCTGTTATCCGGACCCAACATTTTCCCCAGGTTATTTAACCACTGCAGGCTTCCACCCACCTCGTTAAGCAAACCCGCTTTTGCCAAAGGTTGTTTCATCAAATAGCATCCTTCAGTTAACTCCCTTGTGAAATAGCCTATTAAGCTGCGGCTACCACCATTTGCACCCCTTTGCCAGCCCTGATCTAAAAAATAACGGGTGGCCAGTAAAAACATATTTTCCAGGTTTCTTTTCTCATCACTGTTATCTGGTGCTATAGCATATGCTCTGGCGATAGTTTTCATCACCTCCCCAAGTGATTTTGTAGAATTTTGCACCTGAGTTCCTTGTTGCGCAACATCATGATAAAAAAAATCATCTCTATGTGTAAGTGGAGGCCCTAACACCACGCGCTTGTCATCGCTTTCCCGAATACCCAATTTAATAAAGTCTGTAACAATGCGTATATAATTATACTTGTCAACACCTGTTAACAGTTCCTTTGAAATTTTCTGTTCTACTTCTAAAAGACCTTTTTTTTCTTTAGCTGTAATTGTTGTTGGCTTTAGCTGCCGGGCCAGGGCATCATAATAAAGACCCGGCATAAAATGATCAGACCCTGCCGGCACTTCTTTTTTAATAAAAGGGACTAAGTAATCCGGGCTTTGCATTCTGTCGTCTACATACTGCGAAAAAACAACGTCGTCAAATAAAAGCGTACCCGATGAAGCTGTAGCAGTTATTTTAAATGAATCAAAACTGACAGGTGCTGTTTTTTGTGGAATATGTCCCTCCATTTCGTAAAAAGGAACCATTAATGTACGCCATCCATAAAAATTAAGAGGAAAAGTAAACCACGCTGCATCATTACCTTGTGTACTAAAGCGAATAGCAGCGCTCCCCTGCTGTGGCTTTTCACTATATACAGAAAAAACAAAAGTGGGACTTGTTGGAAAATCATAATCAAACTTCTGCATTCCCTTTTCTAAAAGCCTGAAGTATGAGGTTGATATTGAAGCATCCTTTCCTTTCCAGGTCCATTTCAATGCCTGCTTACCATATCGGTAATGCTTTGCACTGGTAGAAATGATACTGCCTTCGGATGCGATATACTTTTTCAAGACATCATCCCGCTCAAATGACTCTACAAAAGGTCCCTTTTGCGAAAAAACAGTAATCGCAGCTAATATTAGACAAAATGTTAAAAATAGATGTAATAGGCCATTTAACCAGTGGAGTTTCGTTCTCATCATCCTTACAGTTTTACGTTGGTTTGTACGGCCAATTTAGGAACAGTGCATGCAAAGCAGGAGTGGTTTTTTATCCTATTTAGCGGGAGTTGTTGTTCGTTTTGTGCGCATTTACGCTTTTAGGTCCCAGCGTCATTTTCTGTTTGCTTTCGATAAGCAGAAGGCAATTGATTAAAAAGTGCTTTAAATGATTGACGAAAATGCTTTTGATCATTGAAGTTCAAAGCAAAGGCTATTTCTGAAACAGACATATTGGTAGTCATTAGTAACTGTGCCGCTTTTTTAAGCTTTATAGTTTTAACAAGCTCGGCTATAGACTGTCCAGTTAGCGCCTTTAACTTACGATACAATACGGACCTGCTCATGCCTATCTTTTTCACCAATACATCGATTGTAAAATCAGGTTCCATTAAATACTCGTTAACAATGATCGTAAATTCTTTTAGAAACTGTTCATCCGGAGAAGCTGCCGCTCCAAATGCATTTGTACCTGCTGGTTGAAGGATAAATTGCCGGTGATATTTCTCTACCAGTTTTTTTCTCGATTCCAGCAAATGATGGATTCTAATGCTCAGTACATCCGGATCAAATGGTTTTGTAATATAAGCATCTGCACCTAGTTCATAACCGGACTTCTCGGATTCAAAGGTTGCTTTTGCCGTAATGAGCAATATAGGTATATGACTAGTTAGTATATCTGACTTCATTCTTCTACAGAACTCCATGCCATCCATTTCAGGCATCATTACGTCACTTATTACCGCATCTATACTTTTTTCACTGGCTATTTTGATCGCCTCCAGCCCATTTTCCGCATTATAAACATTATAGGACATACTAAACAAACCAGAAATAAATCGACGCAAGTCGTCATTATCATCCACTACTAAAATAGATGCACGCTTTTCATCATACGTAAAGGGTTTTTCAGGTAATTGAGGCAAATCATATTGCCAGGGCATATATGGACTTACCGGATTTATAATTTCAGAACCATACATGTCATAACCGGATGGTCTAAGTTTTTTTATAGGCAGGATAATCTTAAAGCAGCTACCTTGATTTTCCACACTTTGCACCTCCACATTTCCCTGATGCATAGTTACAATGTTTTTAACAAGAGCCAATCCAATACCAGTTCCATACCCCTGCTTAACCTGATAAAACTGGTCAAAAATCATATTAATATGAGCTTCGGGTATTCCGGCACCGGTATCCAGCACCTCAATAGTAACATAATCGGAATTAGCTTTCACACTTAATGTTATTGTTCCACCAGCAGGGGTAAACTTAAAAGCATTAGATAAAAGATTGTAAATAACCTTTTGAAATTGCAGTCCATCAAACCAGACCATGATTACGGGGTCTGTTCTTTCAAAATAATAATGAATTTCTCTTTCCCTGGCATACTCATCAAAATAGGATTTTATCTCCTCCAGATAAGGTACAATGTTCTGTTGCGAAACCTGTAATGTTGTTGTCGCACTTTCACTCTTTTTAAGATCTAACAATTGGTTAATTAGCATCATGAGTGCCCTTGCATTTTTATACATCACCTGATGTTGCCTTTGCACATATTCATCTCCTTTTCCCAATTGTATCATTTGTTGTAAAGGACTCATGATCAATGTAAGTGGCGTTCTGAAATCATGAGAGACATTGGTGAACAGCTGATTCAGGTACTTCATTTTTTCTTTTTCACTTCGTTCTGCTGCCAACTCATTACGCACTTTAAGCCGCTGCAGTGTTTGGCGTCTCATCAGAAATAAAATGGAACATATAATTATACCATATATGGAATATGCCCACCATGTTTTCCAGGGTGCAGTTCCTATATGTATCTTAATGCTTGTGCCTTTTTTGTTCCACATCCCATCGTTATTAGAAGCTTTTACGTTAAAAGTATAGGTACCGGCATCCAGATTGGTATACGTTAGTGAATTGGTATTATCCAAATCGTTCCAGTCTTTATCAAAACCCTCTAACTGAACTGCATACTGATTTTTTTGTGGCTGCGAATAGTTAAGTGCTACAAAAGTAAAGTTCAGCATGTTCTGATCATGAGCCAGTTCTAACTCTTTTTCTCCATCCCAGGCGTTAATCAATTGGTTATTTACTTTTATCGAGGTGATATATACAGGCGGAACATAAGCATTGGTAGTAATCTGATCAGGGTTAAAGAAGCAGAAACCATTGGTTCCACCAAAGTAAAGTAGTCCCATTTTATTAAGCATACTTGCTCCATAATTAAACTCTTTTGAAGGTAAGCCATCCGACTCATCAAAATTTCTTATTCTACCAGAAGGCAACTGCAGTTGGCTTAGTCCATTATTAGTACTTAGCCATAAATTATTCTTCGCATCAGGTAAAATACCATAAATAACATCATTGGGTAGGCCTTCGGCAATTCCGTAATGTTTCCCTTTTTTAGTCAGGAGATTATAACTATAAAGACCGTCACCTTCCGTACCCACCCAGAGCTCGCCTCCAGGTTTATTATAAATGGACAATACAGGAACCGGTGTATTACCTTTAGCGGCATCATTAAATAATACCTGCCTGATTTGCAGGGTATTTATATCCATTTCCGCCAGGCCGGCATTGCTTCCTATTAAAACCTTTCCATTTTTTGAAGAGGCTGCTATCATATATACAATATCACCTATTAGCTTTTCATTCTGAACAATGCGCGTTATTTTCCCAGTAATCGTATTTAATCGATTTAATCCCCCGCCCGAAGTGCCAATCCATATATTACCTGCCTTATCCTGAAATAATGACACTACCCTGTTGCTGCTAAGGTTGCTATCAGTACCGCTATTGATTCTTTTAAACCGGTATGGTCGACTGGTTGTATTGAGATAATTAAGCCCCCCATCATGCAAACCAATCCATAATCCTCCGGTTTTGTCCATTAACATTGTTTTCACATTGTTAGCACTAATGCTGTACGGATCATTTTCTGAATGGGTATAGTAAGTAAAGATTCCGGTTTTTCTATTATAAAAATTAATACCACCGCCCTCTGTACCAATCCAGAGGTTATGTGCAGCATCTTCAATAATGGAACTTACAACTTTATAGTTAAGGGTACGGTTATTATTGCCAGCCGATACGTGTTTAAACCTATTATAACTGCTGCTATAATAATTTATCCCACCAAAATAAGTACCTACCCACATATCACCCATCTGGTCTCTACAGATGCTATAAACAGAATTCTGACTCAGGCTGCTGTTATTGTTTTCATCATGCTGATATCGTGTGATGCTTTTATCGGCTACATTCAAAATATACAGCCCGTTATAGGTCCCTATCCATAAATTATTATGTCCATCTTCCTGTATGCATCTTACAGGATCTGTGATAGCATTTACTCCTATCTGATAATTTTCAAAAGCATTATTTTTTTTGTTGAGAATGGCCAGTCCACCTTTGTAGCCCAACAATAAATTCTGCTGTTTATCCAGATACAAAGAAGCTATAAAGTTCGTATTTGTACCTGCGGCCCCGGGAAGACGATAGTGTACAAAGCCATCAGATGCAGATCGGTATTGATCGACCCCTTTATTGGTACCGACCCAAATGTTTCCGTCCGGCGTTTTCAACAAAGCTTGTATAATATCGGCAGACAAACTGCCCGGCTGCTTTTCTTTATACTGATAAAGAACCTTTGTATCCTTTTTGATGTCCAGTTTAAACAAGCCCTGAGCAGTTCCTACCCAAAGGTTCCCTTTTCCATCGGTACAAAGAGATAAGATATCATTTTGCTTTTGGTTACCAGTCTGGGATAATTTATAACGAACAAAATTGTCCGCCTGCGCTTCATACCTGTTCAGGCCATTGGCTGTCCCTATCCATAAATTTCCATACTCGTCTTCGCAGGATGCTCTAACTAAATTATGACTGAGGCTGTTCGCATCTCTTGAATCATATCTGTACTGTACAAATCTTACCCCATCATACTTATTCAACCCATCTCTGGTTCCCAGCCACATGTATCCTTTACGATCCTGTAAGATGCTCAATACTGAACTTTGTGTAAGCCCTTGCTTTAAAGAAATGTTGATGAATTTAATATCCTCGTATGCTGTTGTTTTTTGCGCTTTTATATGGATCGATATACATATTAGCCAAACAAATATTATAATTTTTCTGAAAAGCATTTTTTCGCGGCCTCCTGTTAATCCAGCCGAAAATAATCAAAAAAAATTTATCGGACATACTTTACTACCCGGGGCTTACTTTTCCGTGGTGACGGTAACTGGCTTACCACAATACGCTTGCCCTGGCATTGCTACATCGGTTTGTTTAATGCCATTAGGTATATATTCGTTATTGTTTTTTAAACGGGATCACCATGTTCCAGGATTTAGTGGCATTTTCAAATCCACCAGGCCCATCCATTGTCGCAAAAAACAGGTATGCTGGTTTTCCATTTTCAAAAAAGATAAAGGGCCTTTCCAACTGTCCTTGTAATTCAATCTTCCCATCCTCGTAGGCTACAGTTTTAGAATATGCTTTCGGATCTTTATCCATTACCCACTCGATGCCATCTTTGGAATGCGCCATTACTCCACCCCCACGTTCTCCCGTAAATTTTGCCACGTGATCTTTGAAAATAGCATGATATCCTCCACTATTTTTCCATAGGAAAGGATCTTCGGCCTCGCCTTGTTCTTCAACATTAAAAATTGGTTTATCATCATTCAAAACACGATAAGGCCCATTTATATTGGGGGCATAAGCCATTCCCAGCGCCATATTGGAATACTTTCCGTCCATTGTATGTGCACGTCCTTTAAAAATCATCATTACCGATCCGTCTTCCTGCAGCATTGGTGAAGGATTTGAAGTAAGGAAACTATAGAAAGTATTTGGTTTAGTTTTCAAAATAGGCTCATCTAACCTCTTCCAAGGTCCATAAGGGGTATCAGAAACTGCCAATCCTATTCTTTTATTAGATCTGGCGACTATGCACCATTTACTATCTAGTGTTAACTGACCGTACTTAGGTTCTTCAAAAGGATGTGTAGAACCCATGTAAATCAGATAATATTTGTCCTTGAAAAATAGTATACGAGGATTATGTGTAGAGCGCCCGTCCCAATATTGTGCCCCCCGTGCAGGGAGTGCAACGTCTGAAAAGGTATATGGACCTTGTGGCACATCAGCTGTTCCGTGTATAATTTCTGATGCCACCATCCAGCCCGGATGGAAAGGCAATGTTTTCGGAAAACGGGAGGCATAGATATGATATTTACCAACTTTATCCTTAACAATTGAGCTACCCCAGACCCAATAATTTTCCATCGCAACAGAGGGAGTTCTGAATGCCTTTCCCAAATTTCCGAATATCTCGTTCCTGGAATTTTTCTTCAGTTCTTCCAGATTTTCAATTTTTTGGCTTTTCACCGGCAAGTATGTTATCAGGCCAAGAAGAAGCATCGTGATTTTAATACATACCTTTCTCATCATAAACTAATGGTTGAACCTGCGAATTCATTTTGCGGCAGGTTAAAGACAAATGGAACCTCTTTACCAGTTTTTCTATCTTTAATAAATATGGTTATTGTTTTCTCTATCTGCAGTGGATCTGCCACAGAAACCACAGTTTTTCCTTTAATGTTTCTGACCATTAACACACATGCCTTATCTGTTCTAACTTCCATAGTTGGTAAAACCACTGTTCCTCGCTTATAAAAAACGGCCTGTAGCATGTTTAACGTTTGGTGATAAGCGGCTTGCAGGTTTGCTGTATTTGCAAGAATCTGTAGGTCTGCCGGATTATACTTTCTGATCTCTGAAGTAGTTTCTATTCCCGGTAAGACGATGTAGACATATTTTTCTGCTGCTGGTTTAGCTCCGTGATTAATCCACAACTTAAATACACCGCCTGTAACTTCATCTTTTAAATATGAATTATTAATCTGGTACCAGTTTCCTTTCTGCATCTGCGTACTCAGACTGATGTTCCCCCCTTGCGGAAAATAATAGCCTACACCATCATGTAAAACCCAGGTCTGCCCTTTTTCATTAATTTCAAATGTTTTCCCTTTTCCAACCGGAGTTTCATTTACAGCATTCCATACCGTTCCATTTAACCAGCTTTGATTAACCGTAGTTGTAATATTTTGAGCAGCATTGCTTTTAATTCCTGCGCCAAGACATACAATTTCATTGTCAAAAAAGAACCATGATTTCTTTGCTTCCAGACTATCATAATTTAAAGCATAGGCACTGGCTCCATACAAACCATCTGATACCCCACCCGAAAAAGTGTTTTGCCCGTCTTCCCCCCAAAATTGAGTCAAGGGTCTATCGATTGCATAATCTCTGCTGGTTACACCAGGAATTTTATCCCATTCCCATACCGGCATAATGTTATAATATTCCGGACCGCGCAGCTGTATGTTTGTCGCACCGTCAGAAAGGTATCTTCCCAGCAAGTTTTCTTTGTTACCAGCCTCACTTCTTTTAGTTCGTGTACTTACCATACGTACATTAAAAGAATAAGAAGGACGTAAATGAAGTGTATAATCGCCAGTCCAATATTGCTTATGGTAGGGTAAAATTTTATAATCCGGAGCCTGCCTGCTATCTGTTCTCGCTATTGCTCCATTCCATTCATCTGCATGCCCGTGATCAATCATCTTTGCAATTTCCAAACGACTTTTCTCTCCATATTTTCTTAAAATATCCGGTCTGCTTATCCCACGCCCCTCTACATTAAAATCCATATAGCAACCTCTGATTGCTTTTAGATAGCTATCTCTGTAGTATTTTGAAAATACCTCCAGTTTTTGGTCGCTCATCGCGTAAGCAGTGTCTCTTACATAATTAATAAGTTTTAATACCCCCGTTATAAATACTGCCCCGTAGCTTGAAATCTGTAGTTGTGGACCATGCTGCAAATACGCATAGTCATACTGTACTCCCTCTTTCTGATAAACAAGCTGTACGGGATAAAATAGTTCCTCCACAGATTTGTCCAGCAAGGGCTTATTGTTGGTTAATAGTGCACGATAGAAATAGTGCAAAGCGATGTCTGTTTTATTGGCACCAGCCTTAGCTTCAACATCGCCGCGTTTCATTCTTTCTATTAATTTGGCCTGAAGAGCTAAGTCTAATTTTCTGGCCCCATAGCGCATCATAATGAGTAGTTCTCCTAAAGCCTGAGGCGTGGCAATTTCATTATGCCACCAGTTGCTGCTTTTAGGATCTGCACTATACCAGAAGTCTAATGCCCTGGTAATACCTGCGAACATTTTTTCATCGCCATAGTAGCGGCTTTTCTTTTCAATGTATGCCTGTATCAATTGCTGCACTCTTAGCAAATGATCTCCTGGCTGCCATTTTGCAATTGTCCTGGCAGTATAATCAATATCTTTCCAGCTGCCATCATCCTGCAACGCTACGAAACTCTTTTCTGCGGCTCGGTCTATAAACCGCAGTGGCGACTTAAGATCGGCCAATATCCTATCCATAATTACCTCATTGGTATTTGACTGTTGCGCAAAAACTGGCTGGTAAGCTGAAACTGAGTGTAACAGGATATAAATTAAGATTAGCTTCTTCATTGTTGGTTTATTTATTACTTGTGTTTTAGCGTACATTGCTTTTATGGATACATTCTTTCCATTTCACGTCCTATTGTTTCCATACGGTGCTTCATGATCTGGTTTTTGCCTCCATAGGAACTTTCCCAGTGCGGCTTATCTAGCCCTTTTTCCCATTCTGCAAGTTTACTGAGCATCATATTCACCTGTCCGGGATATTTCAGGGCCAGGTTCTTGGTTTCAGAAATATCTTTACTGAGATCGAATAACAGTACATTATTTACCGCTTTATTTTCCAAACGCCCTTTTACATGTATCAGCTTCCAATTATTCTGCCTCATTGCCGCAGCCACACCTCTGCGCCAGTAAAGGGCTTCATGCGGGGCATTCCTGCCAGGGCTGCTTAAATAAGGCAGCAGGTTTACACCATCAAGTTGCCTGGTACCTTTTTGCCGGCCATTGCCAGCGGCAATTGCTGTTGGCAATATGTCAAGCGCACTTACCAGAAGGCTATAGGTTTTATTCCCGGCAATATGCCCCGGCCATTTCATCATCATGGCCACGCGGATTCCACCTTCCCATTTAGAACCTTTCATACCGCGCAGCGGCCCGTTGTCTGAAGAATTTGTGGTCGCCCCACCATTGTCATTGATAAAGATGACCAGTGTATTTTTATCCAGCTGATTTTCTTTTAATGCGGCCATCACCTTACCCACTCCATCGTCAAGTGAGGTCATCATTGCGGCATAAGCCCGACGACCGGTATCCGAAATATTGGCGTAACGGTCCATCAAATCTTTTTTTGCATTCATTGGTGTATGTACGGCATTGTAAGAAAGGTACATAAAGAATGGCTTTTTATTGTTCTCCCTGATAAAGTCTGTTGCTTTATCTGTTAACATATCGGTCAGATAAGTTACCTTACTTTCCGGAACAATTTCATTATTATTATACAATGCAAACTCATTGGAAGGCTTATTCTTATAAGCAAAGAAATCTCTGTGCCCCCCAACAAAGCCATAAAACTCATCAAATCCCCGGTTTAACGGGAAGTGTTTTTTTTCTTCCCCCTGATGCCACTTGCCTATTGCAATTGTTTTATAGCCATTGGCCTGCATTTCATTACCGATGGTTTGTTCGGATGGATCCATACCTACATCGGTTAATTTATACCCTGGCGCAACCAGATGGGAAGTATTATGCTCAAATCCAAAACGTTGTTGATAGCGTCCGGTCAGCAGTCCGGCACGTGAAGGTGCACATACCGATGCGGATACATATGCATCTGTAAAACGTACACCCTCCTTTGCAATGGCATCAATGTTAGGTGTAGGGATTTGTTTGCCCCCATAACAACCAAAATCGATGTACCCTGCATCATCACTAACGATAACAATTACATTGGGTTTATCTGAAACTTTATGCTGCGCAAAAAGCGGGTCCGCAAAATGAGCAGTGAGCAGTACAGCAATGATCAATTTCTTCATTTTATAGACTTCTTTTATTTTTGTTTAACCAATTCAATTTTAGACGTTAATCCATCTACACAAGGTATGCTAATCAGCGTATTGCCGCCTGATTGTAATGTTCTATTTATACCTTCACTTTCATTTTTCAGCTTCCAATTCCCTTTTATCAATAGTTTTACAACTGAGGGTTTTGCGGGCGACCTATACCAATTGCGCGAATAAATACTCACTTCTTTCCTTTTACCATCTGCTGTTAACGGACTATCATCCGGTCCTTCATAAAAGGCAAGATCGGGGTCCGTAACAGATAGTTTCAGCATTTCTTTTTCCTTTTTATACATCAATAAACATGGTCTGTCGTTATCCAGCAGTAAAGAATCTGCAGATTTAACATGGCTGCCAAAAACTGCGAGTGCAGTAATCTGATCTGCACCATAACGTACCACATGTGCTACACTATCTTTCTGTAAAACTTTATACAATGGGGTTTTGCTTTTCATTTCCGCAGCAATGCGTTCCATACCGTTCTGGTCCGTTTTTATCAGCATAGCGTATTCATAACCCTCATTTACCGGCGCTTTACCATGTTCAAATATCAATTTAGCAAAGTTACCTGTTGTATGCTTTAGGTCTTTCTGATCACGAGAAGTTTGTGTTGATTTGGTAAGCAAGACCTTGTTTCCGTCAGGAATATAATACCCGATATTGCGGTTATCTACAACTGACATTGACTTTCCAGCCATTCCATTCGATGTATATGGGAATTGATGTACAGCTCGCCCATTAACATTCAATCCATCTGCAGGCGTTTTAAGGTAATTTTGAAAAAGGGTAGTTTCTGTTGGATATCCATTTATGGTATTATTGATACCTGAACCAAGGCATATGATCAGGCTATCGAACATAAACCATGATTTTGTTGCTTTAAAGCTTCCCATATCATACTTATCATGTCCGTGTATTTTCATCGCAAACAGCCCTTGCTTACCTAATGTTGTTCCACCTGCAAAGCGCTCATCAGAGATCAGCATTTCTTCAATGCCACTAAAGTCATCCGGATTAATGATGTTCGCCCTTAACTTATCTAAAGGCTGGTGAAGCGTTGTAGTGCCCGGAATATTGTTCCAGTCCCATCCTTCATCTTTAAAATTACTGCCATTATCTGTTTTTGTCTCAGGAAAAAGCACTTCAAGATGTCCGTAAGCCAAGTATCTTCCATACATATTTGCGCCGGGATAGGACTCGTTACTGATAAAATAGCGATTATGTCCACGTACAGTTAGCAACCAATCCTGACGACGGTGGATATCAAACAATCCATAATTCAAGTTCCAATGCCCGGTGGCATATCCTGCAGGTTCAATCTGCATGCCTCTAAACGTGGTTACCCACTTATTCTTTTTATTATCATTTAGCTTTAGATAGATGCCAGCCATTGCAGTATCTATTTTTGAAAGCCCATCTGGTGTACCTGCCATTGCCATATAAGCAAATGGGCTATCGGCTATGCGCCAGGTTCCTGTAGGGTGGCGTCCGGAGATACTGATAGGCCACTTATAAGGATTAGTATATCGATACATCATCATCAGACTATTCCTGAAGCTTTCATGTGATTCCTTTTCAACCCTTAATCCTGTACCACTAAGCGCATATAAAATTGGGGCTACACCTGTAAATCCTCCAATACCGTAAGCCGGGTAAAGATTGGCATGGTGAAATACCGCACCGTCTGGTTTAAAAGCTCCCTCTATGGTATGATCAGAAGCTATATTTTTAGACAACCATCTTGAGTAGCTCTGAAGATAACGGAGCTTTTCGGGCGTATCGCCCATAATCAGCACCGCAGAAAGCATGCTTCCCAGCAGGGTATTGAATACATCAATATTAGATGAAGGTAGTTGATCTGGCAATTGAAGAGTTCTGCCTAGGCCGCTAAGCCAGGCCATACTTTTAAAGGTCTGCTCCAGCCGGCCTTGCTTTTTAATGCTTTCTTTCATCAGCAAACACGAGGTATAATAACCTTGCAGGTTATACCCATGATGGTGCAATGCCCCCATACCACTTCCATATGTCCATCCCTGATCTTCAAAATGATCCAGCAGATCTAAATACATGGTCTCCAGCTTTAATTTTGCAGCCTGATCTGATGAAGAACGGTAAGCTTGAGCCACCTGTAACATCAATTGGGTATAGCGTTTTACGCCCCACAAGCGATTCAGCTCTTTCACATCCTCAGGTGGGGTCAAAGACACGAGTTCTATATCATTTGTTGAATAAACGGCTCTGCCTGTAATATTATTTGCAGCTCTACTGATATTCCACCAGGCAAATTCGTTTTCAATATCTTTTAATTTATCCGCTGTTAGCTCCTTTTTTGAGGGAGCAATAATTTCCTGGTAACGCCTGTTAACCTTCGCCATATCGGCCAGATCTCTTTTATTGAGTTTTGAAGGAAGTTCAAGGAAATGTGGTGTCCGGCTAAAGGCATATAGTGAATTCCAATGGGCATTGGCTGCTTTATCTGCTTCCCGATTAATAAAAGGCATTTGTTCATCGCGCATTGGCGAACGCGGATTGATGGTCACATTATACATCAGCTGATCCAGAAAGAGCGTCCCCTGCTTAACTGATGAAGGGGCTTGTACATACATGGTGTTCATTGCAGCTGTAGGTTTGCCTGCCATATCCCGATGGTACATCACCCATGCTGTTCTCCACCCTTTAAAATTTAAGTTAAATTCAAAGCTGCAGGAAGCTTGGCCCGCATCGCCAAATGTAAACACCAATTTATCGTTGAGGGGAACTTCATTATATATCCAAACCACAAATGTGCTGCGTGGATTTTCCTCAACTGCCTTAAAAGCGTCATTCTCTACTTTAATTATACTTTTATTGCCGGCTGTCCAGTCCCACTTTATGGCTTGCCTGCCTATTTTAAAATGAGTATTGGTAAGACTAAGTTTTCCATTAATGGAGCGCCAGCCTTCTGGGACTGTACGCTCGCAAATGTCAGTTTGCATTTGTGCATAGCAGCTTGCAGCTTCCCAGCAGACTAATAAAATAAGGTAAAGTAAACGGCTCATATTTGGTCTTATTTTGATCCTTGACAATACAAGCTTCAAATATTGCATTTAATCTACAGATTGGAGGGGGGTAATCCGATCAAATATGGGGGATTAGTTTGCCTTTTCGAGATAAAAAAAGCTGCCGGGTTCCATAATTACTTTATCCGGTTCCGAACCATTATCCACAAATTTTATTTTTACCAAACCCGAAACTCTTGAAAAACCAGCCTTACTGCCATGAACATGCAGCACATAATACCAATCGCCCCGGCTGTTCTTAATGAGGTCACCATGGCCGGAACCATTTTTTCCTGTATGGTACTTGCTGATTATCGGATTTCCACCTGATTTTTTCCAGGGGCCATAAGGACTTGGTGCAACAGCATATCCTACCGCATAATCAACATTACGAAAGTCATTTGCTGAATAAAAAAGATAATAATTACGCTTATGTTTAATTACAGTGGGCCCTTCAGTGACCGCCCAGCTGGAATTAGCTGTATTCTCCCATGGTTCTGTAGCCCTGATGCATTCCTTTAATGTTTCCGGTTTTATATCCGAGAAATCATCTTTCATTTCCGCTACAAATATCCTGTTGCCCTCTTGTACCCGGACATGATATAAGTATTTTTTACCCCCATCAATAAATACAAAAGGGTCAATTTGCTTTACTTTCCCTGAAATGGGCTTTATAAGCTGTTGCTTGAACGGACCAAGCGGACTTTTACTCTCTGCGATTGCGATATTTTCATCAGCTGTATAAGCCATATAAAACCTGTTGCTATGGAAAAAAACATGAGGAGCCCAGAACCCTCTCGACCCAAATGCATCATTTTTAAACAACGCATATCCATCCTTTATTCCTGCCGGTCCTCTCCATGATTTCAGATCTGATGAAGTAAAAACTAAAAAACCATTGCTTTTTCCCGTTCCATATAAATAATAGGCTCCTTTATGCTGTAAAATTGTAGGATCTGCCAGCTCAACACCAGATGTGACACGCTCTTGAGAAAAGACATTAAAAGCTGACAGCAAGCATGCGATATACAAAAAATATTTCATCTCTTTTCCAATAACGTATTCGTATCAGGCCAAGATAAGAAAATCGTTAGAAGAAAATAGGCCTGTTTTTACTTTTAGCCGCTGCAGGATTGATGTTCCCCACAATGGTTAAACAAATCTGGGTTGGGTCATTCAGTTCAGCATAATAAGCAGTTACATCGGCAAGACTCAATTTATGCAGACTGGACACATTTACCACCTCGGGAAAATACTTATCCTGTGCAGTAAGGTGGGCCAATACTTCAGCTTTCGCTTTTTCTAAAGCAGCTTGTGTAAATTCTGGCGCATTGATATAAGTATACATAGTTTGCAGTGCAGATTCTAAATCGGCACTATTCGCAGCAAGGTTAACGCCTTTCCCGGTATAACTCAGTCCGGCATCAAGGGCGGTTAGCTGCTGGTTTAACAAGGTTGTGGTTACTTCCTGTACGGTGGCTTTCTCTTCCTGGTATTTATTTGCGGCCTCAAAACTCAGGTTGGCATATACTCCAGGTGCAGCCTGGTTTTCGGCAACGATAAGGGTCATGCCGTTTTTTAAAGTATAGCTTACCGGATCTTTCAGTACTGAAGATTGAGCAAAGCCAGTCGAGGCACCGGCTAAAAGCGCGATTGCAGTTGTGATTGTTGTGAAAATGTTCGTCATAGGATGCTTTGTATGTTTAATAATTCCTGGGGGCCAAAAATAGAGCGGTGCAACAGGCCCTGGAATGAAGAATAGGCAGAAAGGCAATTCTACCCGATGAAATAGGAAATTAGCAAGACAGAAATCATTAAATATTTGCCTAGCTTGCATTGGATAAGCTATGGATACATGTATTACCACAAAATGATGAAATCTCCGGTTGGAGAACTAAAACTAATAGCCAGCGACAAAGGGCTTGCAGCAGTGCTTTGGGAAAATGATGATCCAAAAAGAGTTCCTATAAGCGAAACCATAGAAAGCAGGGACAACACCTTCTTATTGGAAGCTGAAAAACAGCTCCTGGAATACTTTGAAAAAAAGAGGACCACCTTTACGCTTGAAATGGATTTTGCAGGAACAGACTTTCAGAAAAAAGTATGGCATGCCCTACTGACCATTCCCTTTGGCGAAACCCGCACCTACGGGCAGATTGCCAAACAAATTGGTGATGTAAAAGCTGTACGTGCCGTTGGGGCTGCCAATGGTAAAAATCCAATTTCCATTATTGCACCCTGCCATCGTGTGATCGGTGCCTCTGGCAAGTTAACCGGATTTGCTGGCGGTCTTGAAAACAAAGCCCGCTTACTTCAGATTGAAGATTCGAGGAAAAACCCGACCCTTTGGTAAGGATAAAAGAATACCTAAATATGCCAGATTCGAAAATACTACAAACAGGAATACAGCAAAGTACCTTCAACTTCCTGAACACCTTAAAAGCAAACAACAACAGGGACTGGTTCAATGCCCATAAGCTTTCCTTTCAGAAAGAGCAGGCACTGATCGAAGGCTTCGCCGAATCATTACTCGAAAAACTTTCCGTTCACGATGTCATAGAAACACCTTCCGGAAAAAAAAGCCTGTACCGCATTTATCGGGACACCCGGTTCTCGAATGATAAAACTCCCTATAAAACGCATTGGAGTGGTAGTTTTAAACGTGCCGGCAAATTCCGCAGAGGCGGCTATTACTTTCAGATAGAACCAGGAAACAGTTTTATAGCTGGTGGGTTCTGGGGGCCTGTACCCGCAGACCTTAAACTGATCAGGGAGGATATCGCTTTTGATGCCAGCCCGCTCAGAAAAACTTTAAACAGCAAATCATTTGTGGCTATGTTTGAAAAATTAAGAGGCGAGCAATTGAAAACTGCCCCAAAAGGTTTCGATCCGGACCATGAAGCCATTGACCTGCTGCGCTATAAACAATTTTTGCTACGCAGGCCGTTTACAGATGAAGAAGTTTTAAGCGGACATTTTTTAGCGGAGGCCAGCCTTACTTTTCAGGCCATGCGCCCATTTTTCGATTACATGACTGAAATACTGACTACAGACCACAATGGCATGCAAAATAATGGATGATAAACATTTAGCTGTCACAAACCACCCATAAAAGTTGACTTATGGCTATCCCCATTATTTAATGCGTACCTTGTGCCTTATTCACAACATGGACAAAATCACAAACGACGTGCAGATCGGGAATACCGATAAAAAGAAACTGGCTTTTGAAGAAAAGATACAGGAAATTGATAATAAATATTCCAGATGGTTTAATAGCCGGGTCAGTAAATTTTCTGACGGTCCTGATAAACTCAATAATTACTATCGTTATTTTTATAATGCCGAAGGAGAAATTCAACTTTACCTGAAAGAGGGCTTGCCACTTGAAATAGGTAAAGATTGCAGAAATGCATTTAAAGCCGTTTTCTATAACTGATTTGCCAGATTATCCACAATCGTAAAACCATTCTCATTTAAAAAGGTTATACGAGTGAATCATCTGCCTAATGTTATGAAAGCACCAATTGACAGTCATAAACTCCGGGACAAGCCCAACATATTTATCATAGAGGACAATGAAGACATTGGGTTTATCCTCGATTATTTTCTGAACGAGGAAGGTTTCAGTGTGAAGCTGTTTCCCACAGTCATGGCATTCAGCAATGCATTTAGAAGCAGCATTCCAGATTTGTTCCTGATAGATGTCATGCTTCCCGACGGCAACGGTATTGAACTCTGCGACGAAATAAAAAAAGATTTCCGCTCTGCGAACATACCCGTCCTGATCATGTCGGCCAATGCTGATAAACCAAGCATTGAAGCCTGCGAAGCAGAAGAATTTATCCCCAAACCATTTGACCTTCAATTTTTACTGGACAAGATCAAAACGCATTTGCCCGCCGCCTGATCCCAATTGGCGCTATCTGTTTCTTGCCGTAATCTTTAATGTACTGATCATCTTCTTATCCCGTATTAAAACAGCATTTTCATACAAAGCCACGGTAGGACATATATGAAATGGTAAGCCGTATAATACGTCACCGATTTTCCAGTGATGTCCTTCAGGAACCTCAGCGACCAGATGTTCTTCACTATGACCAATCATTTTCAGCTGAGGTGCATTTAAAAAGAACACCCTGTTGTTAAGTTCCTTTTCCGAAGCAATGGATTTATATCCCAGGTCGAGACAAATCAGGTTATCTCCCGGCATGGAGATGATCCGGGAGATAACCAGCGCTGCCGGCCGGAATTTTTGTTCAGGAATAGATTGCAGATACCCATGGTCCCAAAACACGAAGGTTCCCGGGCTACACTCTACATTATCCTGTCCAGTTAAAAAAGCAAAAGTAGGCGAGCCGCCTGCAATCAACGTCAGGCATTTGTGTCCGCGGTTGATCAGTATCTGCTTTAAAGCAAACACGGGTTTGAATGCTTTTTCCCACCATTCTTTCCGGACTTTAATATCCGGATGATTGATGTGGCCATCATATGCGTGCAAGCCTTTAAGGTTGATCCCGGGAAACCTGTTAATAGCTTTATAGAGATTGACGGTCAGCTCATCAGGGCGCAATCCCGTACGATGCATGCCAACATCCAAATCTAAGTATACCGAAATAACCATACCATTTTTAACTGCTGCGTCTGAAAGTTGCGATACGGTATCCAGATTATCTACCAGGCAAGAGAATGCTGTCTTTTTATATCGATGGATCAACGTTATCCAGCGCTGCGCTTTAATTAACGTGGGTTGGTAAGCCAATAAAACGTCTTTAACACCACAATTACCTAACATTTCAGCTTCGGAAATGGTAGCACATTTAAATTTCTGTACACCCGCTTCCATCATCATACGTGTTATTTCATCAGATTTATGTGTTTTAACATGCGGTCTAAGCCTGGAAACATCCCCCACAACATCTACAATTGACACAATATTCTCCTTCAGCCTTTCCTGGTAAATGATCAATGCCGGCGAGTCAATCTGGTCTACATTTTCAATTTCATACCAATCTTTAGTTTTCTCCTTCATCATATCCTAAACTACCAAATAATCCAATAAGTCAAAGAACATTTCCAGGCCAAAATCACTTTAGCCTGTTCAAAGAAGAGTAGCAGTGCAACTATTCCGGTATCCAATCCGCAAAGCGGGATATTGTACGGATATGCCTCACCCTTCTAAATACACCATCCCCTTCTCTGCTTCCTGCCAAATTGGTGTTACCTTCGATTCCCGTGCACCAATTATTTCTAATACTTTCAGTAATCCCACAATGCCCATTTCGTTTTAAGTTTGCGAAGTAGATCCCGTACACTAAACCCTGCATTATCATTATGCGCCCAGTCGCCGTCATGTCGAACGAACGTGAGGCATCTCTTGAACTTGGTTTAATCAATTTCGAATTCAAGAACAAGCCCGGGCTCCCGTTCTCGGCTCGGTATACCCGGCTTCAGCGAAACAAAAACTCACGAACGCCGCGCACCAGGGCGCAGGCGATTTGATACCCACGTAGTCAAGATAGATTCTAACACGCTCACCACTATTTTCAGCAGCTTCTTCCCTAACCCCGATTTCTTTACGGCGATTCCAATAACTTTTTCATAACCATTCTCCTCTTTTATAATATTGCGATCATTACCCCAATTGCTCCCAAAAAAAGTAAAGCAAACAAGGCAACAGAAAATTTTAACTGTTCCCATAACTCCAATGTTCTAAATTCCAAAACCATATTCTCCAGGGCAGGTAAGCCCAGCCTTAACCAGAAGCGATGGATTAACATCAGCCCAATACTGGTAGCAATTTCTTCTGAATTGCCATTAGGCAAAGTGAATATTTTTGACGTGGCAAACCACAACAACACCGCAATAAACGCTAACAACACATATTCTATATGCTTGTTCACCGGCATCCATTCCAGCTTTTTTATACTTAAATTCTTCATTATTGTTTGATTTTAAGGGGCCGTTTAGGCCCTATAATTTTACACCACAATGTGGTCGCCCAGGTACAAACTGTCACTTACCAATTTGCCATCAGCGGATTCAAAGCTTAGGTACACCTGTACATGATCTCCAGAAAAATCGGCAGGTACAAGTAGATTGTAACCCAATGCGGATCTTACCGCTCCGCCTCTCAGAAAAATGAATTTGCCTTTGGCAGCTGTACCCGTTTCAACTTCCGGCGCATTCGGCAAATCCAGATAACCTCTGCTAAACAACACATCAGCATATACCACCTTATACGGCGCAACCAACGTTACCGCGTTTTTCAGGTTGTAACCTATCGTCGCATTCATCGCCGACATTTCCGAATCATAGCCCGCAAAGCCTACATTCACGATGCCTCTAAGCCTCCTAAACCACGTTGTTACCGCAGTCATTTATCACGCTGGATCTGCTGCAATGCTGTTGGTGGTTTGTTCGATTTGCTTGGCCGTATAGAGAAAACATTTTTTCCCTTTACAACGCGGCCAACGTTGTTACCCGTTCTTCCTTGCAAATGATAGAAAGGGCCTCCTATTAAAAACCCATAATTATAAAATTTAATGGGTGAATTGACGTTTGCAACCTTTTTAGCTGTGGTCAGCAACGATATCATCAGCATTTCTTGTCAATCATCCTGTTCACCGCATTTCTGAAATCCTCAACAGTACCTTTCCAATCAAAGGGCATTGTCAGGCTCTCATTAAACCCAGTTTTTCCAGCAAAAGAACCTGCCACATTAAGAAAAAAGTGCCCCACCGCAGCAGGACACAACCAAACTTTATTTTGTCAATGGGAATTGGGCAAACTCCGTGACAAACGTATCTAAAGGGTGGTTTCTATCCAATTTTATTACGTGAATGTGGTAAAATCTTACGTGAACTTAGTATCAGCAACATCGAGGATAAAAAGAATGCCCCGCATGGCGGGGCATTCTTAGGTGAACTTGAAATCCACCGCTAATGTTTTGAGCAGAATGACCTACTTCCAGCCAGGATTTTGTTTCAGTTGCGGATTAAGAGCGATTTCGTTTAAAGGCAACGGCCACAAATAATCTTTACCGACATCAAATTTTCTGGCAGCAGCAGCTTGTACCAGGATATAGTTATCTGGGGTCAGGTTAGGTTTAGTGGTAGCAAATCCTGGTTCGCTCGCAAAGAAATAACTTCCTAAAACATTTTTCTTGAGTTCTGTTTCAGCTGTTTTCCATCTGATCAGGTCCCAGTACCGGAATCCCTCCATGGCAAGTTCTACCCTGCGCTCACGGCGCAGCTCGTTCCGCATATCCAGGCCATGGGTCTGCACAAAAGCATTGCTCAGATTTGGCAGGCCTGCACGCGGGCGTAAACGGTTAATGCTTTCATTGAGTTCCGTATCTGAAATAGAACCGTTGAGCTCATAAAGGGCTTCCGCATAAATTAAAAGTACTTCTGCATACCGGATGATGGGATAGTCGATAAACGTCACACCATTACCTACGGTATGGGAATCAACAAATTTTCGTGGACAAAATCCCGTGGTGTGAAAAATTAAGGAAGGGTTCTGGAAAGGCGCACCATACAGAAAGAGGTCGCCTGGTTTCATGATGGTCGCATTCAGCCGCTCATCCCGGTCAACAAATGTTTTGGTAAATGTTGTTGGAGGGGTATATCGGGGCGAGATTTCAATAGGCAAACCATCTTTCATCAGATAGGCATCTACCAATGCCTTTGTAGCATTTGTTGCCCCGTTCACTAAAGTTCCGCAGTTATAGCTCGAAATGTCATCGGCAGTGCTTTTACCATATTGCCGCACCAAAATGTTCTCTTTATTTTGGGGGCCTTCACCAGCATACTGAAAAAGTCCAAAATAATTTGAAAATATCCCATGCTCACCGCCATCTATCACTTTTTTTGCAGCGGTTACGGCCAGGCCCAGGTGTTTGCCCGGATTACCATCCTGGTGAAACTTGGCACGCGTGCCTTCAAATAACGCAGCCCTGGCCTCAAACGCCAAAGCAGCCGTATTGGTAATACGTCCATACCCTACAGCCCCACGTGCAGTTGGTGTCGGTAGCTTTGAAATGGCAAAATTCAGGTCCTCATAAATGGCATCGTAAATCTGCTCCCTGGGTGTTCTTGGTCCCATTAATTCAGGAGAATCTTCTTTTAACGAAGATAAGATAAGCGGAACATCTCCAAATTTCTGAACCAGCTGAAAATAGGCCCATGCCCGGAAAAAACGCGCCTCAGCAACATATATATTCACTGTAGCAGCAGGAACACCTGCTTTTTCTGCCAGGGGTGCCTTTTCTATAATATTACAGGCAGCCCTGATCAGCTGATAGGGTGTACTAAAATCGCTGGTCGTTGCCGGCACCAGCCTCGAACCATCACTGATTGGATTTGGAGCAGTTGCATAACCATCATCAGACCAATTGTCAGTGGTAATAAAAAGGCCCGGTAAAAAAGTATACAGATAATTGGTAGCGGCTTTTAAGTCATCCTCACTCTTCCAGAACGATCCATCACTAAGATTGGTTTCAGAAATTCGGTCAACCTTACATGCGCTTAACAGGCATAACGAAAGGAGAAGATATATTATATTTTTCATACTAATTTTTTTTATTGTTAACACTAACAGATCAGGGCCCATCAAAACGTTACATTTATCCCAACAGAGGCCGTAGCTGCAAATGGATAGTCAAAATCAACATTATTACTGTATTCAGGATTGAATATCTTGCTAAAGATCCCAAGCCTGGTAACTGTTAAAAGGTCCTGGCCGCTAAAATAAATCCGGGCACGGGATACATGTGCCTTTTTGAGTATGCCTTCAGGTAGCGAAAATCCCAGTTGAATGTTTTTCAAACGTATATATTTCCCATCCAGCATCCATTTATCAGAAAAGACATAGTTGTGCTGGCCACCACTGTAAGGACGCGGAAAGGCAGCATTCCTGTTTTCTTCCGTCCAGTAATCTTTATGGATATCTAAAGGCTGGCGCGGGGCTGTCACTTGCGGGTTAATGGTATTTACCGTTGCATAAAAAGTACGTGATCCTACGCCCTGAAGAAAAATTGAAAAATCAAAACCCTTCCAGTTGAAACCACCGTTAATCCCGAAATTATACCGGGGCTGCTCAGTACCGAGATAGACAAGGTCACCGCGGTCTTCTAAAACCCCGCCACCATTGTTAATGGTATGATCTGCGTTTTGGTCCAGGTACTTCACATCGCCTACACCTGTTCGGGTATTGTAAAACGGCGCGCTGGTAACCTCTTGCTGCGACTGGTAATAGCCATCAGTCTGGTAACCCCATATGGAACCTAAGGGGTAATTCTCCAGGATATTAACTATTCCGGCACCCACTACATTTCTGCCTGCATAACTGATGACCTTATTTTTATTGTCGGATAAATTAAAGCCTGCAAAATAGCTGAAATTACTGCCGATCTGGTCCCGGTAACTAGCTTCTATTTCCCATCCCCAGGATTTCAGTTCGCCATTATTGGTACGGGGGGTAGCTACCCCAAAAATAACAGGCAGCTGCAAAGGGGTTAACATATTCCGGTTAAACTTCACATAATAGTCAGCGTTTACAGACAGCTTATTGTTAAACAGTCCGAAATCCAAACCTCCGTTGGTTGTTTCTACAGTTTCCCATGTCAGGGAAGACGAAGGAACAACATTCTGGTAAAAGTACCTTGCACGGTCTTCAGACGCTCCCAATACCAGCGCATTGCTTCGTGAAAGCATATTCATAAAATCATAGTTGCCAATCACGTTTCCAAGCGCACTGCCCAGCTGGCCCCATGAAGCCCGCATCCTTAATGAGGAAACGAAAGAATTTGCCGGAAACCATTTTTCTTTATGTATGTTCCATCCTGCTGAAAGCGAAGGAAAGGTTTTAATCCTTAAACCCGGGGCCAGCCTTGAACTTTCATCTGTTCTTAAAGTTGCTTCAAACAAATATTTACTTTCGTAATTGTAGTTGATACGTCCAAAATAGGATTGGTAGGCATAGGTATTAATCGACTGGCTGTTTGTTTTGGTCGCATCATCGCCCAGTACCAAAGCCGGCAGGTCATTGCTCGCCAGGTTCTGTGACGAAGTATAAACAGAAGATACCCTGCTGTCTTCAAACTGGTAACCACCCAGAAGTTCAAAATGGTGTTTCGGCCCCAGGTTAAAAGCGTAGTTGACAAGAAATTGCAGGTTATTGTTTTGCTGCTGGCCCTGGGTAACTTCAAACTTATTGGTCTGGTTAATATAGCCTACCGGAAAATATCGTTGCCAAAGTTCAACCCTGCGGGAAAACAGATCCCGGTCTGACCGGTTGTATGTAGCGCCATAGATGGCCCTCAACTGCAGGCCCTTTACCAGGTCCGCTACTTTCAGGCTAAATATACCATCAAAATTATGGTTCGACTGGTTATCGTACCCACCTTCTTTAAGATAAGCATAGGCCTGGTTTGCCGAAATTCCCCCTTCGCCACTCAGTCTGCCCTCGGGGGTAAATATCGGCCATTTTTGCCGCAGGCGTAAGGTTTGATAAAGCAGTGTCGGCACGCTTAAAGAAGGCATTTCTGTATTCATCCGGGTATAAGAAATCTTGGTATCAAAAGATACATATTTGGAAAGGCTTGCGCCAAGATTTATCCTTCCGTTATAACGGTTATACTTATCAGGGCCAACTTTAAAGGCCCCATCCTTAGCATAAGCGCCCAGGGAAACCAGAAAATTTAATTTATCAGTTCCACCGCTCGCCGATATATTATGCGTTTGCATTGCCGTAGTCTTGCGTATGGTCTGGTCAACAAAGTCGTGCTGGTTAAGATAGATGTATTTATTGGTGTCACTCGGCGAAACATAATATTCTACGCGGTCTCTTATCATCTGCAATTCAGCGTCTGTATATGCCGGGGTCAATCCTGCATTTTTGGCGGATAAATTACTAAAGTTAGCTTCATCCAGCAGGCTCATTCTTTGCGGAACGTTCAACATCTGGTCAACCCCGAATAAATTTGCGTATTCAATTTTCGTCTTTCCGGCAACGCCTTTTTTTGTAGTAACCAGGATAACACCCCCTGCAGCCTGCGCACCATAAATTGCCGCTGCCGCAGCATCCTTCAAAAGGGTTACGTTGTCAATATCGTTTGGATTTAAAGATTGTAAGGTGCTGATAGGTGCAGAAACACCATCTACAACCAGGAGGGGATTTACATTTCCATTAGCGGATGTTGCTCCTCTAAGCTGTATCATGACATTTTCATTGCCCGGTTGTCCGGAAGTACGGGTAACCACAAGCCCGGGAGATGTTCCCTGTAGCGCAACGGCAAGATTGCTGACAGGTCTGTTTTCAATACTTTTCGAATCAACTGTTGATACCGCTCCTGTCAGGTTTATTTTTTGCTGTGTTCCATATCCAACCACTACCAGTTCATTCAATGCCGAGCTGTTTTCAATTAGTACAACCGATACCTGGCTTCGGTTACCAACGGCAACGTCCTGTGTAACAAAGCCCAGAAATGAGATGGTCAGGACAGCCCCTGGTTCAACGTTCCTAAGTGTAAATTCGCCATCGGTGTTAGTGCTGGTAGTCTGGGTTGCCCCCTTCACTTTAACTGATGCGCCGGGCAGCGGAGCCCCTTTCTCATCGGTCACTTTCCCCCTGATATCTGCAGCAATTGTTGTTTTAGGGTTTCCACCTCGTTTAATCACAATAAAATTATCGGAAATGGTATAGGTCAAAGGCTGGTTGTCAAAACAAATGGCCAGCACTTTCTCAATGCTTGCATCCCGGACACTAATGGTAACAGGGTTGGAAGCTTTTAAAACCGTATTGTTATAAAGAAAATCATACCCGCTTTGGATCCTGATCTCATTCACTATTTCGCTCAAAGGGGCATTCACCTTATTCAAGGTAATTCGCTGCGCAAAAGAACTTGCGCTTAGCTGCATAATTGCGGTAGTGAGCAGAATTACAATCAGTTTCATCACTAATAATATTTTTTTTATGGTGTGATGGCTCCTCTCCCGTTGATTCGGTTTCGGGGTTATAACCAGCACGAATTGGTTTAGCACATGGCGACTGCCGCCAGGGCTGAAATGTAAGTTTAAATTCATAAATTTGATTTGTTGGGTTTAGGTCTTAATGTTTGATTTCAGTCAATATTTTTATCCTTACCGGACGGGTAAGCTCAACATCCGCCAAGTCCCGATGGCAGTCGGGATTTGGTTTTTCCCTTATTTATTTAGTCACGATCACCCTCCTTCCCGCTAGTTTAAAGTGGACATCGCCGGTATATTCTAACATCTTCAGAATCCCCGATATGTCTCTGGACCTGGAAATCTTTCCTGAAAAGGTAAGATCAGAACCAGGCTTATCCCGATATTCAACTTCCACATCATACCATCTTGATATCTTTGCCATAATACTTTCCAGGCCTTCATTAAATTTAAAGTAGCCGTTTTTCCAGGCCACGGCATCCTCCATATCCACTCCACTTGTCACTTGAAGTTGGTTTCCCGATAGCTGTGCCTGATCACCCGGCTTTAGCATTTTTGACTCCGAACCAGTGATGATCTTAACAGATCCTTCCAGCAGCGTAGTTCTGGTTATCTTTTCATCAGCATAGGCCATTATATTAAAATGTGTTCCCAATACTTCAACTGTCTGCCCGCGGCTTGCCACGCGGAATGGCATCTTCTTATCAGGTGCAATTTCAAAATATGCTTCTCCAGTCATTTGTACCTTTCGTTCATGGCCAGCAAACCTTGTAGGATAGGTAATACTCGATGAAGCATTAAGGAATATCATAGAACCATCAGGCAGCTTTACCTGCCATTGCCCACCGGCAGGTGCTTCGATAGTATGGTATTCCACCTGCCTGTTCTCATTTGCGGTACCTGTTGCGTCATATACCAATTGTCCGTCGGCGGTTTTTGTAATTTTAACGCCCGATCGGCTGGCAACTTCACCATTTATGGCATCACTAAGCATAATTCTTTCCCCGTTGCCTAAAATCAAAATTGCCTGGTTTTTGCCTGGTCTGATTTTTTTATCCAGCACTGCAACCTGCGCTTTGGGATTTGATGTGGAGACATACAGGTATGTACCTAAACTTAATGTGATCAATAAAATTGCGGCAGCAGGAATTTGCCACCTTCTTTTAGACCAATAAGTGGATTTCTTCTTTGCATTGATATTACTCAACAGGCGCGCCGCAAATTGCGCTTCAGACGTGTCATTTGCAGCCCAGGTAACGGGTTCTGCTGTGTCCAGATCATACCATTTGTCTAGCTGTTCCTTTTCCAAAGGTGTAATAGTGCCCTTCATCCACTTATCGGCCAGTTCGTTTAGTTGTGATCGCGTTGGTCTTTTCATAAGGTAATCGTTTCTTATATAGTGTATAAGAAACAACGGTTACCCTACATTAAAAAAAAATAAAATATGCTATGCTTTTGTGATCAGCGCAACTGCAAAGACAAGAATTGCAAGAAACTGATCAATAGACACCCGCAGCACTTTGAGCGCTCTGGAAATATGGGCCTCCACTGTCTTTTGGGAAACATTCAGGTCCAGCGCAATCTCTTTATCGCTCATGCCCCCCTCCCTGCTCATCCGAAATACCAACTGGCACTTTTCAGGCAAGGCTTTCACCGACTTTTCAATTTCATCCCGCAGCTCATTAAAACCCAGCCATTGCTCGGTAGCATTGTCCGCTACATGTAACTTATACACGTCTTCTATGGGATCAGCTATCTCCCGTTTATTGGAAGCCATCTTCGCCATCACTTTGTAACGTATGATTGCGGCAATATAAGTATGAAAACTATTTTTTATTTTAATGCTATGCCTGCTTTTCCAGATGTCTGTAAATGCATCCTGGACAACCTCTTCCGCATCAGTATCAGATTGTAACTTGATAACGGCTTTGTATAGCATACGCTTCCAATACCGGTGATATAAAATAGTAAATGCCGCTTCATTGTCTTCGGCCAGCAGCAGATACAACTCATTATCTGTGAAAATGCTTAATGAATCCATGGTTACCTGTGAAAAATTAACGTCATCATCAACTCAAATACACTTTCAACAAACATAGGGTACGTAAACGAATATATAAATTAAAAAACAATTTAAAAGGATAATAGTCAAAGTTTTAAAAATATATCCTTCCATAAAATCTTTGAATCCACACTTAACATCAAATAAAACAGGAGGAAATAAAAAGAATGCCCCGCATAGCGGGAGCTTGATATGTTGGTAATGAGAAAGAATAATCGATTATATGCGTTGTAAGCTTACCTGCTTGGTATTAAAAGGGGTTCCCTATGGTTCCTCCCCTATCCAACCTCCTCACAATACAACACTCAAAAACCATTGAAACTGCACCTCATATCAACAAAAACATGGGGAAATTAGCCAGCAATGGAAAAAGTATAAGTAGAGTGTTTTGGGGAAAAGCGACAGATAATGCTATCGCTTTTTTGTTTTATATCGCGCAGGTATTGGAAGTAAATTTGGCTTATTTCCTAACTACAATAATTTTGTTTGCATAATCCATTGCAGCCGGAAAATCATGGGCAACACCATCTATCCAGTAAGCAGGTTGGCCAGAAGCCGAACCAAGGATATAGATCTTACCTTCAAAAGCAGTAATATCTTTTAAACCGGTTACTCCGGTAGGCAGGCTTTGTTCTATCCCGTCTATCCAATACTTGTAAGTAGTGCTGCTGCCGTACAGTTCGGCAATAATATGTACTTTACCGTTGGATACTACCAAAGCAGACCTCGCAAAATCATGAGATGAATGGGGTAGATCATGCTTTACACCAGCTACCCAATATTTCAAACTATAAGGTGCTGTATCTTCAAATTGAATGCCTACAATATAAACGCCGCCTTGGTTTATCGCAATTTTGTCAGCGCTGATCCTGCCTGGTATTTCAGCTGTTACGCCTTTTACAATGGAAACCGCCGAACCTGATGTAGATCTGCCTGCAATACCCACAGAATTTCCATCTGCAGAAAGTGAAATGTCACTAAATGCTTCTACATTAGGAAATGACTGCGCTACGCCATCAATCCAGTATTTATCATCATTTATTTGTGTCCCGATAACATGGAATTTTTCATCTTGAACTGTAGCAGCAGTATAACGAACAAATCCCCCAAGTGATAAAGGTAAAGTTTGCTCTGTACCGTCTATCCAATACTGAGAAACAATACCGTTATCTACCCAACCACTGGCAATAAAGTGTATTTTTCCTGCTTTGGAGATTGCAATAGCAGATGAGTTTGCCCACTGACGGTTTATTTTAGAATTAGACAACTGTTTTTCTATACCATCTACCCAGTACGTCGGAATACTATCATTCCATCCATTGCTATTCGGTTTAAATTTTCCTCCGGAAATTATGATACTTGTATGTGGATCCGTATCCGGCTCATCTTCCTGAGGATTTTCATTTTTTGAACATGCCGAAAATAAGGTTACGGCACAAAAAGATAGAATTAAAAGCTGTTTTAACTTAGACATATCAATGAATTAAAATGATTGGGTTCCCTATTTTTGGAATGTAGCACGAAAGTACACAGACCGTTCCATTTCTTGTAGCTTCAGTATCGGGTAACAAGAATATTATAAAATTATGTAAACTTATTGCAGTATAAGACAGACGAATTGGTAAAAGTACAGTAATAGTCCATGGGTGGGAAATGTTACGTTATAGCAATTGCGCATTTCCTTTTTTTGTTTAACTTCGGATACTAACAATTACCAGCATTCTAAACCCGATTCCAATTCTATGCCCCGTCATAATGTAACGATAAAGGATATTGCAAAAATTTTAAACATCTCTGTTTCTACGGTATCCAGGGCCTTGAGGGACACCTACGACGTGAATGAAGAAACCAAAGAAAAAGTCCTGGCATTGGCGGCTGAACTGAATTACAAACCAAATTTCAATGCAACTGGGCTCGCAAAAGGCAGCACACATAATTTAGGTGTTATTTTACCTTTCATTACCAACTACTACTTTTCGACAGTGATTACCGGTATCCAGGAAGTTGCCTACAACAATGGTTACAACATTATTTTATTCGTAACCAATGACTCGCATGAAAGGGAACTGGCTATTATTGATAACCTGGCTACCTCCAGCCTGGATGGCTTACTGGTTTCCATCTCATCTGATGCCGATTCCTGCAGCCATTTTCAGGAGATTATAGACGAAGGTGTACCTGTGGTATTTTTTGATCGTGTGGCCAGTGAAATTGAAACTTCAAAAGTATTACAGGACGATTATAATGGCGCCTTTGAGGCTGTTGAACATTTAATATCGAATGGTTATAGCCGGATAGCCCATATTGCAGGCCCGAAAGGAATGAGTTTTACAGAAGCGCGACTGAGCGGCTATAAGGCAGCTTTGAGCAAACACCATATACCTTTGAATGAAGACTGGATTATTTACTCGGGCTTTTCACAAGAGCATGGCGAAAAAGACACGGAGCAGTTAATGGAACTTAAACAAAAACCAGACGCTATTTTTGCGGTGAACGACAGAAAAGCAATCGGCGCGATGATCAGCTTAAAAAACAAAGGCATCAGCGTTGGCGAAGAGTTTGGCGTAATTGGCTTTACAAACGACCCCATGTCTGCCATTATCTCACCTGCTTTATCTACAATTGCAGAGCCAGCCTTCGAAATCGGCAAGCTAAGCTGCGAATTACTGCTCAAACACATCACCAAGAAAAAGTATTTTCACGGCGAAGAAGTGATTTTACCGGGAAAATTAATAATAAGGGAGTCCAGTAAGCGAAAAAAATAGTTTTTACCTGCTGTAAATGAGTCTCCCATTAACTAGGGTGTGCTGAATACTGATCTGCTCATCAAAGATCACCACATCTGCGTCCTTACCCGGTATAAGTGAACCTTTAAGGTCTTCAAGCCCCATAATCCTGGCAGGTGTTTTGCTGATCATCCGGACAGCCTCCACTAAAGGGACATCCGCCATGTGTACCATATTCCTTACCAGCCTGTCTGTTGTGGCCACACTGCCTGCAAAAGAGCTTCTGTCTGGCAGCTTGGCTACCCCATCTTCTATAATTACCTTCAACCCATTCTTTAAACTGCCCAAGGTACTTTCTCCGGGTGGCATTCCTGCTCCGCGCATGGCATCTGTAATCAATGCCGTACGGGATGCCCCTTTAATTTTATAGATGAGCTTCAATAAAGGCGCAGGCAAATGAACGCCATCTGCAATGATCTCTACATCCATTTCATCGATAAGATACCCACTTTCCACCACTCCAGCATATCGGAAACATTCGCGGCGGGTTACGCCAGACATGCTGGAATAAAAGTGTGTGGCCAGGCTATAACCATTTTCAAAGGCCTCCAGCACCTCTTCGTAAATGGCATCCGTATGGGCAATGGCCGCAAGCACGCCTTTCGACTTTAAATATCGTCCAAATTCGATGGCCCCTTTTAATTCAGGCGCAGCGCTCCATCTTTTGATGATATTGCTGGACGCCAGTATTTCCTGATATTCTGCAGGATCAGGATCCCGGATATAACGGGGATCCTGGGCACCTCTTTGACTCAATGCAAAATACGGGCCTTCCAGGTGCATCCCTATAAACTGCGCACCTTTATTATTCTGTTTATCAGCTTGCTCGTAAATCCGGAGCGTTTCCAGCAGATCTTCCTTTTCGCTCGTTAACGTAGTTGGGCACATGGCTGTGGTCCCGTAACGGGCATGGGCTTCTGCAATACCCAAAAAGGCCTCCACAGTATTGTCCATAAAATCATGGCCGCCACCACCGTGGATATGTAAGTCAATAAAACCAGGTGCAACATAATTCTCCCTGGCATCGATTTCCAGGGCATCCGGAAAATCCAGGTTACCTTGTTCCAGGGCAACGATCTTCCCCTCAGCAATCAGCAAGGTTCCTTGTTTAATGATCTGGTAAGGCGTAATGAACTGCCCGTTATATATTTTTACCCTTTTTTGGTCCATGAGTTTACTAGCTTGAATATTCTGGTTTCCAGATTTGTACCATTTCTGTCTCCGCGGCCGTATTGCCCATGTGAATGGCAATAGAAGAATCCTTAGCCGTAGCTGCATTCGAAGCCGGTTTACTTTTGCTGAGTATACAATTTACAAAATCTTTCAATGCATATACCGTTGGTTCCAAAGATTTTTCCCCTGGCTTTTCAAAAACCAGCTCGTTGCCCTTACCCTGGGTGGTGGTTGCTATGGTAGCTCCGGTTACCCCATCAACAGTTCCCCGCTTGTTATTCAGGGATTCCGGATAAATGAACGCTTTATCCCGCTGTATTTCCAGTGTGGCCTTATCCCCTAAAATGCGGATACCATACCCGTTATACGCATTGGAAAGCACAGAAGTTACACTTACTTTAATGTCTTGAGGATATTCATAAATGGCCCTGATGTTATCATAAGTATCCCGGCCATCTTTCCAGTAATTGACGCTGCCCATAGCGGTAACTTTTAAAGGATGGGTATCAGTCAGGTAATGGACCGCATCTATGGCATGGGCACACAATTCCGATAAAGGGCCGCCACAATATTCTTTATACATCCTCCAGTTGATGGCCCGTTCCATTTTCGGGTCACTTACCGGAAAACGCCAGTTGGAGTTCCGGTTATACTGGCATTCAAAATGCGTAATCTTTCCTAACCAGTTCTGGGCCATAACTTCTTTTACTTTATGATACAGGCCATAGTAACGGTACTGATAGCCTACCTGGAAAACCAGGTTAGACTGGCTCACTTTTTTTTCCAGATCGATAGCCTGGGCAATGTCGTAGGTCATGGACTTTTCCAGGTAGATGTGCTTTCCTGCAGATAAAGCAGCTATCGCCATTGGATAGTGCAGGTAAAGTGGGGTAGCAATAATTACTGCATCGATACTTTTATCTTCCAGTAACCTGCGGTAATCCGTATAGGATCTGGCCCCTTTAGCTGCCTGCTTCATGCCATTTGCCAGATGTTCCGGAATGGGATCACAGCAAGCTACAACCTGCATTTCCGGAATACCCTGTATGAGTTTGATCAAACCAGTACCCCTCGACCCTGTTCCGATTAACCCGATCCTGATCAATCCTTTGTTTGGATTTGCCTGCGTCCATAATGGCATACCCGCATAACTTAAGGCCATACCAGAGATGGCAATGACATTGCGGCTTAAAAATTGTCGTCTGGAAAGTTCTTCCGGTTTCATTGTATGAGCTCTTATTTTAGAAAAAATCAATATATTAAATTCTGAGTATCCATTAGTTCAACGACCAGTTTCTGATGCGATGGCCTTTGAATGCATAAAATATTAAATATAAATAACATGGGAACAATACCCAGTAGGCTGTTCTTATATCATAAAGATCAGCAAAATACCCATAAAAAAGTGGCATAATTGCGTTACCGCAAAGCCCCATGATCATAATAGAGGCGCCTAATTTGGTATACCTGCCCAAACCATCCAGCGCTAAAGGCCAGATTCCGGCCCAGACAAGGGAATTTGCCAGTCCAAGTAATACCACAAACCAGATAGAAACATCCGCAGTATGCCCAAGAATACGTACCGGTCCATGCCCAAAAATGATCAGCAAAGTAAACAGTGCTCCCAGCAGGGTACAGATGCGGAGCACATTCACCTGGCTGATGAGTTTAGGTATGATGATAATGCCTATAGTATAACCGCAAATCGTAGCAAATAAAGTATAGGATGGAAATATTTTGGCTTCCAGCAAATGAATATTCATAGAACCTGCATACCCGATAATCGTATCAATGGCGATAACCTGGGTACCCACATGCAGAAAAATCGCGACAGCCCCCAGTATCAGATGGGGGAAATGAAAGATACTCGTCTTCCCTGAATTTGCAACCGCTACATCGTCGGTTTCATGTTCTGTATCAATTTCTGGTAAGGGCGAATAACGCACCATAAGCCCCAGACCGATAAGCACTGCTCCAACACAGGTGTAGGGAACTATAACCCTTCTGATCAACTCATCCAATGCCGCGTTTTTTGTGGTTTCGTCCATCAACGGCAAAGCTTTGAACAATTCGCCATCTGTTGCTTTTAAAATCACTGCAGCAAACAATAAAGGGGCAAGTATTCCGGCTCCTTTATTACAAATCCCCATAATACTAATGCGCTGGGCAGCCCTTTCCTTCGGCCCCAAAACCGTAATATAAGGATTGGCTGCGGTTTGCAGGATGGCTAGCCCTGCCCCCAGCGAAAACAGGCCCAGCAGAAATATTTCATAAGTGCGTGTATACGCTGCCGGAACAAAAATAAACGCACCAACAGCCATCGTCCAGAAACCAATCATCATCCCCTTTTTAAAACCCAGTTTCTTCAACAGAAAAGAAGAAGGCACCGACATCACAAAATAAGAAATGTAAAAAGCAAAGGCAACCAGGTAAGACTGGAAATTGGTCAGTTCACAGGCTATCTTAAAATAAGGGATCAGTATCGCATTTACCCATGAAACAAAGCCAAAGATAAAAAACAGCAATCCTATGATCAGG
Source organism: Pedobacter heparinus (assembly GCF_032678725.1). Classification (GTDB taxonomy): domain Bacteria; phylum Bacteroidota; class Bacteroidia; order Sphingobacteriales; family Sphingobacteriaceae; genus Pedobacter; species Pedobacter heparinus_A. The sequence goes on along the minus strand of NZ_JAVTSC010000012.1, from coordinate 5,181 downwards.
ATGGATAGGAATGTATCACGCTTACTCAGTGAACTTACGGCTACGGAACTGACTTGTTTTGTCATTGCGAATTGATTATTTATAAAGTTTTCAATAACGAAACTAAGGATATACCTCTACAATAAAAGACTGCAAAACAGATAAAACAGCGGAAACGTTATCGATAACGTTCTCGCTGTTTTATTACCCGATTACGCACTTTTCTTAAAAGTCATTTAATAGCTTTGAATAAAACTCAAGGATCATTTCAATCATACTTTAATGAAGAACAACAGAAGAGATTTTTTAAAACTTAGTGGTATGGCAGGCCTCGGCCTGGCAGGTTCGGGCATTTTATCTGCATATACCGGCAGGGAGCTACCCAGTTCGGAGCAGACCATAAAGCTGGCTGGCAAGGAACATAAACAGGAGTTCAACATGAGTGGATATGCGGCCCCTAAACTGGATACCGTACGCATTGGTTATATAGGCCTCGGCAACCGCGGTGGTGCAGCAGTAAAACGGATGACGCGTATTGCAGGCGTCAGCATAAATGCATTGTGCGACATCCGCCAGGAAAAAGTAAATACTGCCGTTCAAGCTTTAAAAAAGACATCCTATAAACCTGCATTATACAGCGGAACCGAAGATGCATGGAAAAAATTATGCGAACGGGATGATATTGACTTGATTTACATTGCCACTCCCTGGGCCCTGCATACCCCAATAGCCCTTTATGCCATGAACCATGGCAAACATGTTTGTACAGAAGTTCCGGCAGCCACTTCGCTTGAAGAATGCTGGCAATTGGTGCAAACGTCTGAGCGGACAAAAAAACACTGCATGATGCTGGAAAACTGCTGTTATGATTTCTTTGAAATGCTTACCCTTAACATGGCACAACAAGGTTTTTTTGGCGAAATTATACATGCTGAAGGGGCATATATACACGATATCCTGGAAGGCAATTTCTCCAAAACCAAAAATTACAACCAATGGAGGCTGAAGGAAAACATCAAGCATAAAGGCAATTTATACCCTACTCACGGATTAGGTCCGGTTTGCCAGATCATGAACATCAACCGTGGTGACCAGATGAAGTTCCTGGTATCCGTTTCGAGCGATGATTTTATGATGAATGAAATGGCCAACACGCTTGCCACTAAGGATGCTGCTTATAAACAGTTTATCGGAAAGAGCTATAATGGCAACATGAATACCAGCACTATTAAAACGCATAAGGGCAAAACCATTATGGTACAGCACGATGTGACTTCTCCAAGACCATATTCCCGTTTGCACCTGGTAAGTGGAACTAAAGGCACGGCACAAAAATATCCTGAACCTGGTCGCGTATCAACAAGCCACGAGGGCTGGTTGTCGGCCAATGAAATGAAAGCACTGGAAGAGAAATATACACCAAACCTGGTAAGAAAAATTGGTGAAATGGCCAAACAGGTAGGTGGACACGGGGGCATGGACTTTTTAATGGACTGGCGGACTATAGATTGCCTGCGCAATGGCCTGCCGCTTGACCAGGATGTTTACGATGCCGCATTGTGGAGTTCCATTCTTCCATTGAGTGAATGGTCGGTAAACAACCGTTCCAATTCTATCGATGTGCCAGACTTTACAGGCGGATCCTGGAAAAAGAACTTACCAGTAGACATCTCCCTGTCAAAAGGAGGAACTACGGCTGTGATTTAGAAAAATAATACAAATAAAATGATAACAACGGGACTGCATATGTCAGAAGGGCTGAATATTGCCTGTAAAATCCCTCATATAATATAAATACGAATGACAATAAAAATGGAGACAAGTGTAACAAACAACCCTGTTGAACTGGGAATAGCAGCCGGAAAAGCCGCTGCAGCCCTGATCAGGGAAACCATTGTTAAAAATGGTAAAGCAAACATTATCCTTGCCACTGGGGCAAGCCAGTTTGAAACCTTAAATCAACTGATCAGAGAGGATATTGACTGGAGCAAAGTAACCATGTTTCACCTGGATGAATACATTGGCTTACCAGAGTCGGCACCGGCCAGCTTCAGAAAATACCTGAAAGAACGTTTTCTGGAAAAAGTATCGCCTTTAAAAGCCGCATACCTGGTAAACGGGGAAACCGACCCTGAAGCAGAATGCAAACGTCTGGGAGAGATCATAACCCAAAACCCGATCGATGTGGCATTGGTGGGCATTGGCGAAAACGGCCATCTCGCCTTTAACGATCCGCCTGCAGATTTTGAGACCAAAAGACCGTACCTGGTGGTAAATCTGGATGAACAGTGCCGGAAACAGCAGTTCGGCGAAGGTTGGTTTAAAACCATTGAGGATGTACCAGGTCAAGCCATCAGTATGTCTGTTCAACAGATCTTAAAATCGAAACACATCATTTGCTCTGTACCCGACTCCAGAAAAGCGCAGGCCGTAAAGGATAGCCTGGAACAACCAGTTAGTAATAAATATCCTTCAAGCATTTTGCAGCTGCACCCGGATTGCAGATTTTTCTTCGACAAGGCTTCCGCCGAATTGCTTACTGAAGCATAAATAAAAAGCGCTTTCTTAGGAAAGCGCTTTTTATTTACCAATACCGATTCAATTAGACATTTAAATTGCAACCGCCCTATATTTTCACGAACATCCCATTTTGCCTGGAGCTGATGTTGTTGAATTCAATAATATAAGAACCTTGTGGAAGCTGAGTAACATCAACTTCTGTTTGCTGTAAACCAGTCTGAACAGTTCTGCTAATTACTTTTTTACCCATTATACTGTAAATGTTCATGATGGCCGATGGACTGGCTTTAGGATGATGAACAGTTAAGATCCCTGAAACCGGATTCGGGTATATCTTCAGCTTTTTAACTGCTTTTATTCCAATGGTATCAGGCATTTTAGCAACACTTAAACTACGGACTACCAGTAAAGGATTGTCAATGCTTACAGTATTGCTATAAGCTATATCTCCAGTATCGTCAATGCGTTTACTCCCGATCTTATAGTATACCAGCTGATGAGGTGCCGCATTGTCTTTCATCAGGTAAGCGGTTTCATTGATTGATGCAATAACTTCAGAAATCTTCTCAAATGTAATATCGTCAGTCGATCTATACAGCCCCAGCCTAAACTGATCTTTCGCCCAGTCTATATGAAAACTGACCTTAACGGTATCCAACCCTCCCTTCTGGGCGTCAATTCCGAGGTAGGAAACCTGCTGATCGGGCGAAGGTATGCCATTCAGGTATTTTTCGAGCATGGTATAGCCATCTGTGCCATAAGTATTTTTATCTACACCTATGGAATCGGATACAGAACCCTGAACCATCTTTTCCCACCAGTTGGGCAGGCCATCGTTATCCGTATCCATTGGATATGTTGTACTGTTCAGTGTCGGCCAGCCGCCAACTGTATTCTGGCTATCTATGATACCGGAAGGATGCACCATACCACTGGCTACATAGCTATTGTCTTCATAAGTTGCAGTACCTGTACGGGTTTCTTTAATGATCCGCCTGTCAACCGTATCCCGGCGTGGCAGAATGGCCCCTGCACTGTTCATAACAGCATTAAAAGCATCTTCTGCAGTTTGCGTAGCCACTGGCGCGTAGGGAAATGGTGTTAACGCCTGCCCGGCAGCCTTCATGGCCGCCGCATTGTAATAACTGTCCAGCTGTACCCCCTTTGTCCAGTTATCCGCAGTAACGTCTGAAAACCCATGTACATAGTTTCCACTCACATAGAATTTCCCTCCAAATACAGTATCTCCTGCCAGAGTTGTACTGTAACTGGTATATAGCAAAATCCTGTTTTTTCGGTTAGTAGCAGAGCTTGTTGCAGCACCGGTGGTTGCCGGTCCGGCCTTATGATAATTATTCACCATATTATAGTGCCCCCCTGGACCTCCATATGGCGAGCCCACCCAATTGTAAACCACATTATTTCTGAAATCTCCATACTCCAGCTCAGGCTGCAAAGTAGTAGTGCTGCCAGAAAAACGTGGGTTCCTGTTGGAATTACTGGCCAGCAGGTTATGATGGAAGGAGACATTCTGGCCTCCCCATATCCCTCCGTAGCCATGAGGCGTACCTTTTGTATGAAGAGATTGATACAGACTTTCACTTAACATGCTCCATTGCAGCGTAAAGTTCCTGACAGCGTAAAAAGATCCCACTTCGTCGGTAGACCAGCTCATGGAACAATGGTCGACAATGATGTTGTTAAAAGGCTGAGTAATGGGATTTCCAAAATTGTTATACATGGCGTCCACCACCTTAGAGGAATCACCAGGCACAGTGATCACATCGCCCGGCCGGGAGCGGATGTGTCTCACAATAATGTTATTGGCCCGTATTCCCAAACCATAATTTTTTAAGCAGATACCATCGCCCGGGGCAGTTTGCCCTGCAATGGTAATGTTGTCCTTTGTAATGGAAATGACACTTTGCAGGTTAATGGTGCCTGATACCTTGAACATTACCGTGCGGTTTGGCTGAGACACGGCATCACGCAAACTCCCCGCAAGATTATCATTAAGATTGGTTACATAGTATACCTCAGCACCCCTTCCGCCCCTGGCATAACGGCCGCCACCCTCGGCACCTGGAAAAGCCAGCTGCGGACAAACTTCAATACTCCCACTAACCGAAACATCTTTTGAGACCAGGTATCTGCCATCATTGAATGCACTGGTTGTCCAGGGATAAACCCTGAGGTAAAAAGTGCCGTTATCTGGAACTGGAATATTCAGGTTTGCAAATGTAGTTAGCGCAGGAACTGAACCAGATGTTAGCGTTACATCCGGATTTAAATTGGTAAAAGTGGTTCCATCTGTTGACCAGCAGATGCGTGCATGTGCATAAGCCGAAGAATTAAAACTTAAGGGGATTTTAACCTGGCTTACCACAAAATTATACCCCGCAGCCGGGCTTAACGCATATTGCACATACCTGCTGCTATCGGGGCCGGTATTTGCAGGCCAGTTCCCATCCAGAGGTAAAATACGCTGTCCCCCGTTTCCCGAAATATAGTTGTTTACTTTAAGCCCGGCTAGTGTCTGCGCATCCGCTATTACCTTACCTGCTGTCGTCCCGGTTTGGTTTGTCGTCAGCGCCCAGTCTGAAACCGGAGCAGTAGTTGTAGTCCCGGTAATGGCCAGGTTCTTTAAGATCAGATATTTATTACTGATCACACTTGACGTCC
>NZ_JAVTSC010000011.1:0-228681 GCF_032678725.1 Pedobacter heparinus | reverse complement strand
TGGGTATTCCGGGTAAAATGAGCACGGATTCCGCATTTAAACTGACACCCCATTCCGCACCATATTGACCCCCTCATTCCGGGGCAAAGTGACCATTTTGATAGCCAGAACCACGTTTTTACCATCATCTTTCTCGAAAATCAGTTTGCGATTTCAGGCATTTTTAAGCCCTTAGGCTCGCCGATACAACCTAAGCTGAGCTCTGTATCAGGAGGCAGATTTGGGATAGCTTAAATCGTCTTATTTGAGGTCATCAGGTTAGAGTCCAGCAAAAAGCGTTTAAAGCGCCTGGTCCTGGTTCTAAAACTGGCCCTGGATAAAGCTGAAGGAAATTTGAAGGATTAAGAGAAGGTAGTTCGGCAGGTTGAAGGGAATTGGTTATATTAGTTAAAGAGGAAGTAACTTTTCATACCACCCCCGGCAACCGATTTATCGGTCACTTTGCCCCGGAATGAGGGGGTCAATATCATCGGAATACGCATATTAAGGAACAAGTTGATCTGGCTAGATCCGGACAGTTGAAAGCAGAAGCAGAGCAGGAAGTAAAACAGGAAAGTAAAATCAAGAAAGAGCAGGCAAAGCTTTGGGTTTATATTGGGATTACGGTTATTATAGTTGGATTTTATCTGGTGCGTTTATTTACGATAAAGTAAATCTTATAAGGAATGCAAAATAAATAAAGACACAAAAACACGCCAGAAAATCTTAACCTTATAATCATAGCTAATAATTTCCTTTAATGCTTTATTTTTCAACAGCTATCTTCTCATTTAATTAGGTTAAATATTAATCAGTTTTTATCAACTGCTTCGATGCAGCATATTCAGAAGGTGTCATGCCAAACTGTTTAAGAAAGGATCTTCCAAATTGCGCCTGAGAACTAAAGCCCGTCATGGAAGCGATCTTCAGAATTTTATGGTTGCCTTCGGCCAGCAGTTCGGCAGCCCGCTTAAGCCGGGTAATGTTGATGAGCTCGTGCGGTGAAAGATTGGAAATGGCCTTGATTTTCCGGTACAGTGTTGGCCTGCTCATGTGCATGACATCTGCCAGCTGGTCTACATCCAGCGATTTGTTGTCCAGGTTTTTATGTATGGCTTCATAAAGCGTTTCCAGAAAAGCCTCATCTGCTTTATTATAGGCCATACTCTTGATGTGTACCAGCGGAGAACTTGCAAAGTAGTTTTTAATTTTATCCCGGCCTTCCAGTAAATTTGAAACCTGGGTTAACAAATGATCCGGAGAGAATGGTTTTTCCAGGTAGGCATCGGCACCAACCTCCAGGCCTTCTATTTTAGACTGTAAAGTATTTTTTGCGGTGAGCAGGATGATCGGTATATGTGCATATTCCAGGTTCTCCTTCACTGCCCTGCACAATGCTATTCCATCTAAAACCGGCATCATGATATCGCTGATGATCAGATGGGCACTTTTTCCTTTTAAAATGTCCAGGGCTTCCTGTCCGTTTCGGGCTTGTAATACTACAAAATTTTTAGCCAGTTTATCTGCAATGAAGGTACGGATCTCTGTATTGTCTTCTACTACTAAAATGGTAGGGCAATTTACGGCATCTTTTTTTTGTGTGATGCTTTTTGCAATGGGGTTTGTTTCTGTTAAACTGACTTTGAATTCTTGTTCATGGCGTATGGGCAGGGTCAATACAAAGGTATTGTGTTTTTTGTCCTCATTTTTAAGTTGCAAGCTGCCCTCATGCAGTTCGGTAAGGGAGCGGGCCAGGGGAAGGCCAATTCCTGTTCCTCTTTCCGATCCTGCACTGGTCATCCTGAAGAAGGGTTCGAAGATCTTTTCCTGGAAATTTTCTGGAATAACTTTGCCGTCACTGGTTACGGTGATCACAAAGTTATGCTTAAAAGTGACCAGCTGTACCGAAATTTCGTTTCTGGAGTATTTTACCGCATTGTCGATCAGGTTGCTGAATATCTTATTTAGTGCTTCGGGGTCGGCATAGGCGTAGAGGGGTACCTCTGGTAAATCTACAGTTAATTCCAGTTTTTTATGTTCAATGGCTGTTTTGAACCTGGAACAGTTCTCTTTCAGGATGTCGTTGATGTTTACATTTACAAAACTGAGGTTAAAGCCTTTGATCTCCGTTTTTCTGAAGCCCAGGAGTTGATCGGTCAGTTCTATCAGGCGATTGGTATTTTTTTCCATGGTCGTCAGGTTCTCTTTGAGCTGGGGCATAGCTTCCGCATGGCGGATCACTTCCTCCAAAGGACCTTTGATCAGGGTTAGGGGTGTTTTGATTTCGTGGGTAACATAAGTGAAAAATTCGATTTTAGCCTGGTAAAGCTCCGTCTCCTTTTTAGATTCCCAGCGCTCGATCTTTCTTTTATTTCTATCGCTGATCCGCTGATGGTAATATTTTATCCCGTAATATATGGCACTTACCATAATGAGGAAGTAGAGCAGGTAGGCTATTGAACTTGCCCAGCAAGGAGGATTGATGACGATTTTAAGGCTGGCCACATAAGGATTCCAGATACCACTACTGTTGGTCGCTTTAACTTTAAATGTATACGTACCCGGAGCTAGATTGGTAAAATATACTTTTCTGTTGGTCTTAAGATAGGTCCAGCTTTTGTCCAGGCCTTCCATGGTGTACATGTATTCTGTCATATCCGGGGCTGTAAACCCTAAGGCAGCAAAATCAATGCTAAATGTGGATTGATGGTGTGCAAGGTTCAGCTGCCTGGTAAAATTGATGGATTGGGTTAAGGCTGAATTCTTTTGACCGATTTGCAGTTCTTTGTTGTACACCTGGAAGCCGGTAATGTAAATTGGCGGAACAAACTGGTTTTTCCTGAACTGATCTGGCAGAAAGCTGATCATCCCTTTTACACTTCCAAAATACATCCGCCCATTCTTATCCATAAACGCCGAACTGTAATTGAACTGATCGCTAAGCAAGCCATTAGACCTGGTATACAATGTTAGTTTTTCATCCGGACTAAAGTTGACAAGCCCACGTGAGGTACTGATCCATAAGTGCTGCTTTTGGTCTTCCAGGATCCTGTAGAAAACATTGGTTTGGAAGCCATTTTTGGTAGTATACCTGGCAAAACTTTTGTCTTTTTCATTAAAGCGGTTGAGACCATTTTCTGTTGCAACCCAGATGTTACCTTTGCTGTCCTGGAAAATGCTATTGATGGCATTGCTGCTCAGGCTTTTGGTATTATTTTCTTCGAACTTATAGGAAGTGGATCTTTTGTCGCCATCATTATAAACATACAGGCCATCCCTTAATGAGCCTGCCCAGATATTGCCGGAATTGTCTTCCATTAAATATTGGTAATGGACATTTCCCGGCACTTCATTTAGCAGGCTAAAGTCATCGCTATGTTTATTATATCTGTACAGTCCATAAGAACTGCCAAGCAGTATGTCTCCTGAACGGGTTTTTAATATGGATTCAATAAAATTGCTTTTTAACTGGTTGGGCTTACTTCCTATCTGGTAATGCCTGATCACTTTTAAGGTATTGATGTCTATAACGTCCAGTCCACGTTCAAAAGTTCCCACCCAAAGTTCATCATCTGTAGCCAGCAATCCGTGAATATTGGTATGGCTAATGCTGGTTTTGCCTCCACCTGGTTTAAAATGTTCAAATACCCCGGTTTTAGCATTTAGCCTATTTAAGCCGGCGTCTTCTGTGCCAATCCAGAGGTTCCCATATTTGTCACTGCATATTTCTTTAACCGCATAGCCGCTTAGACTATTGCCGGAAGCTTGTGGGAAAAATTTATCAAAGGAGGTAAATTCCTTTGCATAATAGTTTACGCCCCCGAAATATGTTCCTACAAAAATCCCGCCTTCTTTGTCTTTACACAAGGTATAGACTGCATTATCTGAAATAGAATACGGATCGTTGAATTTATTGCGCAGGTTTTTATATTTACCTGTCTTCATATCATAAATGAACAATCCTGATTCTGTCGCTATCCAGTAGCTATCATTTCCTATATCCATAAAATCCCTTACATAGATGGCAGTGTTGTCAGGATTAGAGGTTAACAGGTCCCGGTAGGACAACGTATGGATATCAAATACTTTTATTCCCTGATTTGAAGTCCCGACCAGTAGATATCCTTTATTGGTATGATATACTTTTTCTATCCACTGGGAGATGGCCGGTTTGGATTTGTCAAATACCTTATAACTAATAAATGAGTCGGTTGCCGGCTGGTATCTTTGGATGAAACCATCAGCTGATGACACCCAGATATCGTCTTTTTCACTGATGCTGATGGAGGTTGTACCGGTATGTGCTTTGTTCCTGTATGTGATGTTCTGCTTTGTTTTTTCATTATAGCGGGAAAGGAACAAGCCTGTTATATACCATATATTTCCGCGGCTGTCTGCACTTACATCTCTGATGTCATATCCTTTTGAAGCGGGAATCAGGCTAAAACTTTCTTTAAGTGGATCGTACTTATAGAGCCCGGTAAGTGTGCCAATCCAGATGGTCTGGTTTTTATCTTCATACAGGCTGTGGATAAAATTGTTGCCTATGCTTTTCGGATTATCGGGATCATTTCTAAATATTTTGAAAGTATAGCCGTCAAATCTGTTTAAGCCATCTTTTGTTCCAAACCACAAAAATCCTTTCTTGTCTTGTAAACTGCAGATCACGGAGTTGTAAGATAGCCCGTTTTCTACCTGGTAGTGCCTGAAGGAGTACGACTGGCTGTAACCAATGCTTACCACGCGGAACAGCAAAAAAAATACAAGGAATAGTTTGGCTGGTTTGGTGTACATATCCGGTTTGTTGTGGTTATCCTAAAGATAGTTCTAAAACTTTGATAAACGAATATAAAATGTATCAGTTGCTTGATTAGACCGATAATAGATGCATTTTTGATACAAATTGTACAACATTTGATCAGCAGGAGCAAATATTAATTCTTCTATTAGCACCATTAACAAATAGACAATCCTGTGCATCCGGACATCCGGAAGGTGGGGAGTATTAAAAGTGGCCAGGTAGACGTGCTGGTCCGCATTGGCTTTAATTGCATCTGGTATAAAGGTTGTCAGCATGGCCAATCCTGATGCATTAAAACTGGCGGATCATCCGTTTGCCTGTTTGCTATTACTGGAAAATTGGATTGATGGCCCCAATGTTAAAGCAAGCTTATTCCGTGGATACGAAAGGTCTGGATGATCAAAGGACGTGTAGTAGCGGATATTGAACTGTTATAATTAGAAAATAATAACCGAGAATAAATAACAATCACAAACAATGAAAGACTTAAAAACCTATCTATCGCTGCTGGTACTTGCCCTGATGTTTCAGTCCTGTACACAAAAGCAAACCGGACAAACCAACCAGAAACCCAGAGAAATATGGACAGTAGAAAAAGCTAATAAATGGTATGAGCAATGGGGCTGGCTGCGAGGTGCTGACTTTATTCCCAGCACTGCTATCAACCAGCTGGAAATGTGGCAAAAAGAAACTTTTGATGCGGCTACAATAGATCGGGAACTGGGATTTGCAGAAGGGATAGGAATGAATTCTATGCGGGTATATCTGCATCATGCTGCCTGGCAGCAAGACCGGAAAGGTTTTAAAGAAAGAGTAAAAGCCTATCTGGATATTGCCGATAAACACCACATTTCTACTCTGTTTGTACTTTTTGACGATTGCTGGAACCCAACCTATAAAACAGGGACACAGCCTGCGCCTAAGCCTGGTATCCACAATTCGGGATGGGTAAGGGATCCGGGAGATCTTTATCATCAGGATCCCAAACTGGTGGATACACTGGAAACCTATGTAAAAGACATGCTGACAACTTTTAAGGATGACAAGCGTATTGTGCTGTGGGACCTGTACAATGAACCTGGCAATTCAGGCTATGGCAATAAAAGCATGGACCTGCTTAAAAAGGTATTTGAATGGGGACGTACCGTTGATCCTAGCCAGCCACTATCTGTGGGGGTATGGAAGCGTGACCTGAAAGAGCTTTCTGATTACCAGATCCAGAATTCTGATGTCACTACCTATCACAATTATGGCGACACGAAAGACCACCAGTTTTGGATTGATACCCTCAGAAGTGTATCTAAACGACCACTGATCTGTACAGAATATATGGCCAGAACGAGGGGAAGTTTTTTCAGTAACATTATGCCATTGCTTAAAAAGGAAAATATTGGTGCATATAACTGGGGCCTGGTGGCGGGTAAAACCAATACCAAATATGCCTGGGACACCCCTATGCCTGATGGCAAGGAACCAATGGTCTGGTTCCATGATATCTTTAATCCCGATGGAACACCTTATAAGAAGGATGAGGTCGATCTGATCAAATCACTAACGGGAAAGTAAAATAGACCGCATCAGAAAAACTTAAACAATATGATGATGAGATGTAAACTGCTTCTGTTGCTGTTGTTGTGTTCCCCTTTACTTGTCTGGAGCTGTAGTAACAATAAAAAGGCTGGGAAAGAGAAAAAGGACAAGGGTATTGTTAACCCAATGCTGAATATGAATTTCCCTGATCCAACGGTGATCAAGGTGGGCGATAATTATTATGCCTATGCCACTAATACTTATTACAAAAACAAGAGCTATAACATTCCTGTAGCAGTATCTACAGATTTAAAGACCTGGAGGGTAGCGGGAGATGCATTACCGGGGAAGCCAGATTGGGCCACGAAGGATTTTTGGGCGCCACATGTACTTTTTGATGGCAAACTGAATAAATATGTCATGTTTTACTCTGGTGAATTCGGTCTCAATACGGGTAAATGTATTGGTGTTGCTTTTTCGAGCAAGCCGGAAGGCCCCTTTGTAGATTCTGGTGCGCCGATCATCAGTGGGCCAGGTTTTGCTATCATTGACCCATTTGTATTTGTTGATCCGAAAACAAATAAGAAATTAATGTACTGGGGTTCTGCAGAAAAGCCAATTAAAGTTCAGGAACTGAGTGACGATTGGAAATCTTTGCTGCCGGGCAGTGTGCCAAAGGATGTGATCCCAACTAGCAAGGAAGCAAAATATGACCGTTTGGTAGAAGGGGCATGGGTAGATTATCAGGATGGTAAGTATTATATGTATTACTCTGGTGACAATTGCTGTGGGGTAGGTGCCAGTTATGCGGTACTGGTTGCCCGTTCTGACGATGCTTTTGGACCCTTTGAACGATATGGGGAAGCCAATGGTACAGGTAGCAGTGTAATCCTTGAAAAAGATTCGAAATGGATGGCAACAGGGCACAATTCCATTTTCCGTGATGGGAATGGAACTGCATACATCGCTTATCATGCTTTGCCTGTTAACCAGACTACCGGAAAAGCAATTGGCGCAGACAGACTGATGCTGATCAATAAAATTGAATACGTTAATGGCTGGCCAAAAGTGATCAGGTAATTTATACTTTTTGTAAGCTTTATAAGCGTTCAGAGACTCCTGGGTTTCTGAACGCTTTTTTTATTATTTTTACCAGCCTATGGTATTGATACAACTGCGCATTACTGAAATGACATTTTGCCCTGGTGAAACACTGATTATTAGTTTTGAGCCTGTAGACGGGCCGAAACCAATATATCTTGCTGGCCAGTTTTTAACCCTGGTTTTTAAAGTAAATGGAAAGGAGCTGAGAAGGTCTTACTCGCTGTGCAGTTCTCCGGATGTGGACGAACCGCTTTCCATCGCTATAAAACGCGTGGAAAATGGGGAGATATCCAGGCTCTTGCACCATAAAACGGCGGTAGGAGATGTGCTAACTGCTGTTGAACCCAATGGGCGGTTTAGTTATATGCCTGAAAACCAGCTAAAAAGAACGGTATTCCTTTTTGCTGCGGGTGTGGGCATCACTCCTTTGTATGCCATCGTTAAAACTGCACTCATCCGGGAGCAATACAGCAAGGTTATCCTCATTTATAGCAACCGCTCAGCTGATCAGGCCTTGTTTTATAAGGAATTAAACAGCTGGCAGGAAAAATACCCGGAGCGTTTTAAAATCGTGTATGTGTTTAGCCAGTCGCAAAACCTGCTCATGGCCCGCTTAAACGGCCCCCTAATTGAACGCCTGGTTAAAGAAAATCTGGAGTTTGATCAAAAAGATACCTTGCTGTATACTTGCGGGCCGGTCGATTACATGGATGTTTGCCGCATTACCCTGCTCAATTTAGGGTTTGACCAAAGCCAGATCAAAAGGGAGACCTTTGTGTTGCCTGAAGATGAACTGGATGAAGATGATGCAACCGAAAAGAAAGTGAAACATACCCATACTTATTCGGTGATATTGAATTTTAAGAACAATATTTACCGCTTAAATGTTCCTTATAACCAAACCATTTTAGATGCTGCTTTGGCAGCGCACATTAAGCTGCCTTATAGCTGTCATGCGGGGATCTGTAGCACCTGCACAGCAAACTGTATTAAAGGAGGCGTGGAAATGGACTATAATGAGGTGCTGATGGATGATGAAATTGCGGCTGGAAGGGTACTGGTTTGTACCGGTCACCCTACAGAAGACGGGACTACGCTGGTTTGGTAGGCTTGATAACATGGTTAATGTAATTTTTAGTTTTGCGCCATTATTTTGATAAAATTTTTAGCAATTTTGTGCCGTAAAAAAATATGATCTTAAACGTATAGAATCCATATCATTTTTAAATAAATATGAGCAAAAATACTGTTGACCTTGGCGAGCAAAAAGATGTTGAAGTGTATGGGGCCAGGGTGCATAACCTTAAAAATATAGATGTTTCTTTTCCCCGGAATAAACTGGTAGTAATTACTGGTTTAAGCGGCAGCGGTAAATCTTCGCTGGCTTTCGATACCATTTATGCCGAGGGGCAGCGCAGGTATATGGAAACTTTTAGCGCTTATTCCAGGCAGTTTATGGGTGGGATGGAAAGACCCGATGTAGACAAAGTATCTGGTTTAAGCCCGGTTATTGCCATAGAACAAAAAACAACCAGTAAAAATCCCCGCTCTACGGTGGGTACCATTACCGAGATCTATGATTTCATGCGTTTGCTGTATGCACGTACGGCCGATGCTTTCTCGTATAACACCGGCGAGAAGATGGAGCGCATGAGCGAAAACCAGATTCTTGAAAATATATTCAATAAGTATGGCAACATGCCGGTAAATATCCTTGCTCCTGTGGTAAAAGGGCGTAAAGGACATTACAGGGAGTTGTTTGAGCAGATCCGTAAACAAGGTTATGTCAAAGTGCGTATTGACGGGGATATCCAGGACATTACGCCAAAAATGCAGGTAGACCGGTATAAGATCCATGACATTGAGATTGTGGTAGACCGTCTGATCATCGACCTGAAAGACGTAAAGCGTTTACAGGATTCCTTGCAAACAGCGATGCGACTGGGTAAAGGGATCATCAAGATCAGCGACAAGGATAATAATGTATCACATTTCAGCCGTTTCCTGATGTGCCCTACAACAGGTATTTCTTATGATGAGCCCCAGCCGAATAGTTTCTCTTTCAACTCTCCTTATGGGGCATGCGAAAACTGTGACGGCCTGGGTTATATCTTTGTGGTAGACAAGGAATCGGTAATGCCCAACCCTAAGCTGAGTATTATGAACGGCGGATTGGCCCCATTGGGTGAATACCGCGACATCTGGATGTTCCAGGTATTGAAAGCATTGGCCAAGAAATACAATTTTTCTTTGTCTACCCCGATTGAGAAATTGGGTGATGACATCATCAACATCATTTTAAATGGCTCTCATGAGCTGATTTCTGTAGCTGTTGAATACAACAAATGGAATGTGCAAAATTACCAGATCACTTTTGATGGCATTGTTAAGCTGTTAGAAGAACAGCAGGAGCGTAAAGGTGAAGGAGCGGTAGATGATATGGAGGCTTTCAGGAAACTTAAAACCTGTCCCGTATGTAACGGAGCACGCTTAAAGAAGGAAAGTCTGCATTTTAAAATTGACGGTAAGAACATCTTTGAACTGGCCGAGATGGACATCAGCAGCATCAAAGAATGGTATGTAGATCTGGAAAACAGGTTGACGGAAAGACAAAATACGATAGCTAAGGAAATCTTAAAAGAGATCAGGTCCAGGCTGGGCTTTCTGAGTGATGTTGGACTTAACTATTTGTCCTTAGATCGTACAGCACGCACCCTTTCGGGAGGTGAGGCACAGCGGATCAGGCTGGCAACACAGATCGGCTCGCAGCTGATGAACGTGATGTATATCCTCGATGAGCCGAGTATCGGTTTGCACCAGCGTGACAACGAGCGTTTAATAGGCGCGCTAAAAAACCTGCGGGATCTGGGTAATACAGTACTGGTGGTGGAGCATGATAAGGATATGATCCTGGAAGCCGACCATGTGATAGATGTTGGCCCGGCGGCGGGTGTGCATGGCGGACAGATTGTTGCACAAGGTACACCAGCCGAGATTTTAAAATCTGATACGCTTACAGCTGCCTATCTGAATGGTAAAAAAGGTATAGAAGTTCCAAAAAAACGCAGAAAGGGTACCGGACATAAGCTTTCCATCATCAAAGCAAGCGGACACAATCTGAAAGATGTTTCTGTTGATTTTCCTTTGGGTAAGTTCATAACGGTAACTGGTGTATCGGGTAGCGGTAAGTCGAGTTTAATTACGGAAACCTTATACCCCATTTTAAACCATCATTTTTTCAGGGCCAAGAAACATCCTTTGCCTTATGAAAAGATCAATGGTTTAAAAGAAATAGATAAAGTAATTGAGATAGACCAGGCACCTATTGGCCGTACACCAAGGTCAAACCCTTCTACGTATACCGGGGTGTTCTCAGACATCAGGAATTTATATGTTCAATTGCCCGAAGCTAAGATACGGGGTTATAAACCGGGCCGGTTTTCTTTTAATGTGAAGGGCGGACGCTGTGAAACCTGTCAGGGTGGCGGCATGAAGGTTATTGAAATGAATTTCCTGCCCGATGTTCAGGTGCCGTGTGAAGAATGTCAGGGTAAGCGGTACAACCGGGAAACACTGGAGGTACGCTACAGGGGTAAATCGATCAGTGATGTGCTGGACATGAGCATAGAAGAGGCTTGTGGATTTTTTGAAAACATGCCGGCTATTTACCGCAAGATCAAAACACTTCAGGATGTGGGGCTTGGGTACATTACCCTGGGGCAATCTTCTACTACTTTATCCGGAGGGGAAGCCCAAAGGGTTAAACTGGCAACCGAACTTTCCAAGAAAGATACGGGACGGACTTTTTATATTTTGGATGAGCCTACAACTGGCCTGCATTTTGAGGATATAAATGTATTGCTGGGTGTGCTGAATCAACTGGTAGAACGGGGAAACACCGTACTGGTTATTGAGCATAACCTGGATGTGGTAAAAGTGGCCGATTGGGTGATAGATCTGGGTGAAGAAGGTGGTGCCGGAGGTGGCAGGATCATCTTTGAAGGAACTCCTGAAGGCCTGATCCAGAATCCGATCAGCTTAACCGGCAAATTCCTGAAAAAGGAAATGGGCCTGTAAATAAAATATTATGGCAGTCTTTCTAAGTACTTTTCTGCCCGATTCTGATGCTTCAAGCAAATTGCAGGTTGTAGATGAAGGACTGGACAAGCTGGGGACGGAAGCCGAAAGTTCGCCTTATAAATTAATTGGCGATGCGGATATTAAAGCGATTCTGAAGCCAAGAAAAGCTTTTTCTCATAAGGGCACTTACGGACATGCATTGATTATTGCCGGAGAGACTAAAACGATGGGGGCTGCACTGCTCTGTGCAAGTGGTTGTTTGTATGCCGGTGCAGGCTTAACTACAGCGGCTGTCCCCGAAACCGGACTAACTGCATTGAATACTGTGCTCCCTGAAGTCATATACCTGGACAGGAAGCACCTGGTCAACATCAAATCCTTAAAAAAATACAATGCCATTGCGATTGGACCAGGTTTAGGTAAACTGCTTGAAGCGGTATGTCTTGTAGAAGAGCTGATGGTTTTAAAGCTGCCCGTCATTGCTGATGCAGATGCTTTAAATATCCTTTCGAAAAGAGAAGACCTGCTTTTTCACCTGGCTAAGGATTCCATCTTTACCCCTCATTTAAAGGAGTTTGACAACCTGTTTGGGAAGCATAAAAGTTGGTGGGAGCGACTGCAGACTGGCCGGATAATGGCAAAAAAGCTGGGTGCTGTTATTGTGCTAAAAAACCAATATACTTTTATCATTGATCAGCAAGGCGATGTGCTGATCAATCCTACCGGAAACCCGGCTATGGCACAGGGTGGAATGGGTGATGTGCTGACCGGCATGATTGCTGCTTACGTGGCCCAGGGCTATAGTGCAAAAGCAGCAGCCATATTGGGCTGTTATTTTCATGGTAAGGCCGGCGATGAACTTGCTGAAAATCATTGCAACATTACAGCTTCGCAATTGGCTGTGGAGATTCCGGTAACGGTTAAGCGTTTTTTAAATCCTGTTAAATAGGAACCCCGCCCATTACGATCATTTGATCCATAGTAGGTACTGCATTTCCACCACGTTTTTCGAGTGTTACCGCGAAAGCCTGGGCACCGGTGATTTCTTTCATTTTAAGCAGGATATGTGTACTGTCTGCTTTTACATCAAATACACCCAGGTCAACTGGTTTGCCATTTACTAAGGCCCAAAGCTGGTATTGGTGGGCCTGGTCATTTGCCGGAAGCGCCAGTTTAGAGTTGTCTACCATCACATGCTGACCACTTTTGTGCCAATAAACTATCATTTTGGCTTTAGGATCCATGGCTGTACCTGCAAGTTTTACTATTTTCCAGTCCGGATCGTTCGGCATGTCGGCAATTTTTTGAAGATCTGTATTGTGTTCTTCAAGGTGACTTACAGTAGCCGCAAATTTTTCTTTATCGAGGTTAAGTGCCAGGATTTCACTTTTGGCGGCACCCAGCTCTGTACGGGCAGAGAACAAAGCGACTACGCTGATTACCAACAGGGCAATACAGGCAACAAGGGCGATGCGTAAAGTCCGTATTTTTGATTCGTATGTGCTGGTGTGCAGGGGTACTACCATACTTTCTTTAGCAGGCTGCTGCGGTTGTATCTGATCCAGGATTTTCTCCTTCAGACCTGTACTTGGTTCAACCGCATGATTTAAGGCATATTGTTCCATAGCCATTTCGATAGCTTCAATTTCCTGTTTCACCTCAGGATATTTAGCTGCCATTGCTTCAACTTCCTGTTGTTCCTGAACAGTTAACTGTCCAAGAACATAAAGCTCAAGTATGCCGGATTCTATATATGCTTTTCCTTCTTCCACCTAATTAAAATTCTTTCTTAATTCCATAATAGCCATCCGGATCCGTGTTTTTACGGTGCCTAATGGCAAATTTAATTCTTCTGCCGCCTCTATATGCGTATATCCCTTAAAATACACCATGTTCAAAACCGCATTAAACTCTGGTTTTAATGCATTGACCATGTCTTTTACGCCCAAAGTATCTGCATTAAAAGTAACTTCTTTTTGTGCATCAATGAAATCTACGTTATTTTCTATATCCTGGTTTTTCCCTGCATTTTTAAAATCTTTTGATCTTAATTTATCGATGGATAAGTTCCGGGCAATGTTTAACATCCAGGTAAACAGACGCCCTTTCGCCGGGTCGTAACCGTCTGCAGAATTCCAGATCTTTATGAACGCTTCTTGTAACAGGTCTTCCGCTACTTCAGTTTGTATGACAATCCTGGAGATTACACCCAGCAATGCGCCTGAGTACATGTCGTACAGGGCTTGGATAGCGATCGTGTCGCGACTTTTCAGTGCGCTGACCAGCTCTTCTTCGGAGAGGGATATTTTCTTTGCTGTTGCCAATAGTTTACTAATATACAGAAAAACAACAAAGAAAAAGTTAAAGTGTTTTGGTTAAAAATCAAACAGATGTTTTTCTGCATGGTAAGAGGAACGGACAAGCGGGCCACTCTCTACATACCTTAATCCTTTAGCCAGTCCGATTTCTTTGTATTTGACAAATTGATCGGGATGGATCCAGTCTACTACAGGATGATGGTTGCGTGTAGGTTGCAGGTATTGTCCCAGGGTTAAAATGTGTACCCCATTGGCAACCAGGTCGTCCATTGCTTCCAGTACATCATCTTCCGTTTCGCCAAGCCCCAGCATGATACCAGTTTTGGTTCTGAGCCCAAATTCAGATATGCGTTTCAGCGCTTCTAAACTCCTATCGTATTTGGCCTGGATACGCACTTGTTTCGTTAAGCGCCTTACCGTCTCTACGTTGTGAGACATCACTTCCGGGCGTTCTTCTAAAACGCGGTACAGGTTGTCCCATTGGCCTTTAAAGTCAGGGATTAGCGTCTCTAATGTAGTTTCCGGGCTTTCTCTCCTGATGGCCTGCAAGGTTTCTGCCCAGATGATGGAGCCTCCGTCTTTCAGGTCGTCTCTGTCAACAGAGGTTATTACACAGTGTTTTACCTGCATCAGTTTCACGGAGTTGGCTACGCGATTGGGCTCGTCTGTGTCAACAGCCAATGGCCTGCCTGTAGCTACTGCGCAAAAAGAACAAGATCTGGTACAGATGTTACCAAGGATCATGAAGGTCGCTGTTCCCGCGCCCCAGCATTCGCCCATGTTGGGGCAATTGCCACTTTCACAGATGGTATGTAGCTTATGGGTATCCACAAGACTCCGCACCTGTGCATATTCTTTGCCAACGGGAAGCTTTACTCTAAGCCAGTCTGGTTTGCGTTGTACTTGATTTTCTGAAACAACCGGTAATGCGATCATGCCACAAAGTTACACAATAGGGTTTGAATTTTATAAATATGAAATGTTTACCGGATGTAAACTTGATAAACTACTTTTTTGTAAAGCGCATCAATGGAAGATCTCCCTCCAGCATGGTCAGGGTATTTTCTTTCACTTCATAAGCATTTACTTTTTTCAGCATATCTAAAAACACCTTTTCTCCTCCGCCTTCACAATACCTCATGGTCATTGGGCCAGGCTCAGAAATGGCCATTTTATTCCCTTCAATGGTTAGTTTGCAGCTAAAACCATTACAACTGGTATTGCCACTAACTTCTGTAGGGTTCTCTTTAAAGTTGATGGTTGGTTTTGCGTTAGGAAATAGGCCGTTAAAGGCGATTCTTGGACCTGTAATATAATTCAGTTCCCATGTTCCTGTTAATTTCTGGGCAGATTGGTTTTGTTTCATCGTATTACATGCCGTTAGTGCAGCCATGCTGATGAGCATAACAAAGATGATTTTTTTCATGGTATTTGCTTTAATTTATACTTAAAGTTAGCGATTTTGCTTAAAGTTTGTAAAATAATAATACTTAATTTTACCTCATGAGTACTTCAAAAATAACTTACAATGGTGGTTTAAGAACCACTTCCATACACCAGCGTTCTGGTAATGAAATTATCACCGATGCCCCTGTTGACAATAAGGGACAGGGAGCAGCCTTTTCGCCAACAGATCTGCTGGCTACGTCGTTAGGTAATTGTATGCTAACGATAGTTGGGATTGCAGCCAATGAGCATGGCTTTAATATTGATGGTACAACTTGCGAGATCACAAAGGTCATGGCGGAAAATCCGAGACGTGTGACCGAGATTGTGGTGGATTTCCAGTTTCCTGCAAATGGCTATTCAGATAAGGACAAAAAGATCATAGAAAGATCGGCCAATACCTGCCCGGTAATGTACAGCTTACATCCTGACATTAAAAAAACGGTTTCTTTTAACTACTAGCTTACATCAGCGATGATAATTGCCTCTCCGCTTTTTAAGGTAATTTTTTTGTTAATAACAGGCAAAAATGCCGGTTATTAACAAATTATCCCGGATAAAATTTGGAAAGTAAGAATAAATACTTTTATTTGTAATGTAAACGATTACAATTTTGTTTTTCGTTAGCTTAACCAAATATATGAGAACAGTCAGCAATAATGGGTGGTCCGTCCTATGGACAATAATCAGCATAACATTGATCAATAGATTGAATTCATTTGAACCTGTAACCATACCGATTAGAAAAGTAAGATTTCGAAAGTAGCTATATATACAATTTTTTTGCACATAAATGTAATCGATTACATTTTATGTTGGCCTTGAGAAATCATGGTAAATGATAATTTATTAAGGTAAACAGATCAGCTAAAGCAACCAAAAACCAAATATAAATCAGATGATGAGTAAGAAATTCCCACCTTAAGCGCATTACATCAATTTATACAGATTGATGGATAGTCAAGTGTCTCTTAACGCAAATGTTTTAAATGATTAAACGAAATAATATGCAACTTTTTATAAAAGCTATACGAAAACTCACTTTGATGATGGGTTTATTGATGACTGCAGCACAGTTGTTCGCTGCTGTACCTATTGAACGGGGTGTTATTAATGCAGCTGTTTTTTTTGCAGACATCAAAGTAAACGGCCGCGTTTCTGATGATAAGGGTCTGGGAATTCCTGGGGTAAGTGTAAAGCTTAAAGGTACGAATACCGGAACAATGACAGATGCAAATGGGAATTACAGTTTAACTGTGCCGGATAATGGTATTTTGGTGTTCAGTTTTACTGGTGCGGTAACTCAGGAGCTTCCGGTAAATAACCAGAAAACCATTAACGTTAAACTCAGCGAAGATGTAAAAACATTAAATGAAACTGTGGTCATAGGGTACGGAACCCAATCTAAAAAAGCAGTTACCGGTTCGGTAGCCTCCATTGGGTACGATAAATTTAAGGACCGCTCTTATACCAATGTCACCCAATCTCTCGCCGGACAAGTGGCGGGTGTAAACATCAGCCAGGGCCAGGGCGCGCCGGGTGTAGCGCCTATCATCCGGATCAGGGGCGTAAGTTCCATTACTGCTGGTACCAATCCACTTTTTGTGGTAGATGGCGTGCCGCTGGAAAATTTTAACCTCAACCTGATCAATTCCCAGGACATCGCTTCTGTAGAGGTACTAAAGGATGCTTCCTCTGCTGCTATTTATGGATCAAGGGGTGCCAGCGGGGTTATCCTTGTGACCACCAAAATGGGAAAATCGGGCAAGACAGATATCAACGTCAACCTGGAATACGGTAGCCAGAAGGTAGCGCGGATGATTGATATGATGGATGCCCAGCAATGGATCCAGTATTACATCCTGGCCAAAAACAACTCCTGGACAGATCTGGGGGGTGGCAGAAAGGCCTCTGATCCAAACAGCGTAAGGGGAAATGCTTCTACCTATAAAATCCCCGAAGAATTCATCAGTAACCCGGGGCAGTTCGGAGCGGGTACAGATTGGCAGGATGTGATGTTTAGGGTAGCTCCCATGAAAAGCGGGCAGTTATCCGTTTCGGGGGGGACAGATAAAACACAGTTCCTCTTCTCGGCTTCTTATTTAGACCAGGATGCGGTGCTCGACCAAAACTATTATAAGCGTTTATCCTTACGTTCAAATGTGAAACACAACGTGTCTGACAAATTTACCCTTGGTATGAACCTGAGCTTTACCGGGATTTACGACCGTACCGACGGCACCCAGGGAAAAAGTGATGTCATTGGCTTAGCCCTGCAAAGCGACCCGTTTTTCCCATTGTACAATGAAAATGGAAATCTTGGAATGGCTGATCCAAACTCCATCTGGAACCGCTATCTGCAGTTTAACCCTGTCAACTTATGGCATCCTTATGCCACCACCCGGTTTACGGACAAACAAAATAAAGCCTTCAATACGCTGGCGATCGGTTATGCGGAATATAAGATCCTCGACAACCTGAAATTCCGGACCAGTTTAAACGGAAACCTTGGCAACAATCGCTACAATTATTACCTGATCAAAAACCAGGGATATGGTTTCAATCAATCCTTGACGCCTTCTACAGGAACGGCATCCAGTGGCTACCTGCTAAACTGGTTAAATGAAAATACACTGAACTACGATCTGAAAGTTAAAGACCATACCTTCAACGTGCTGGCGGGATATACTGTTCAGAAACAACATGATGAATTCCAGTCGGCAACGGCAACTAATTTTCCCAACGACCTGGTTCATACCTTAAACGCGGGCACCGTAACTTCCGGAACTTCCACCATTTCTGAATGGTCAATGATCAGTTATCTGGCCCGTTTGAATTACAATTATAAGAACAGGTACTTTTTAACTTCTACGATTCGCCGTGATGGCAGTTCCCGCTTTGGTATCAATAATAAATGGGGTTACTTCCCTTCGGTATCTGGCGCATGGGTCGCATCTGATGAAAGTTTCTTTGCCAGCATAAAAGCGATTTCCTTATTAAAACTGAGGGCGAGTTATGGTGTGGCGGGGAACAACCAGATCCCGAATTATGGCTCGAGCAGTCTGCTTGGTCAGGGCAATTATGCGCAGGGGGATGCACTTTCCAGTGGGTTGATCACGCTCAATATCAACAATAAGGATTTGAAATGGGAAAAAACCAACCAGCTGAACCTTGGGCTTGACCTGGGTGTTTTCAACAACCGGCTAAACTTTTCGGCAGAATACTACAGCTCCATCACCAAAGACATGCTCCTGAACGTGCCTGTGCCTGATATTTCCGGATTCGGAACGCAGCTCACCAATATCGGTAAAATGAAAAACGCAGGGGTAGAACTGAATATCAATTCTAAAAACTTTACCGGAGACTTTAAATGGACTACCGACTTTAACTTCTCGCACAACAAAAACGAAGTACTTCAATTGGGGCCTAACAATGCACCGATCTATTTTACAGATAACGAAACGACCGTAAAAACAGAAGTCGGACAGCCCATATCTAATTTTTACGGCTACCAGTTTGATGGGGTGTATATCAACCAGGCGCAAATCAACAACAGCATCCATGAAGCCAGTACCGTTCCGGGCGATCCGATCATAAGGGATGTGAACGGCGATGGCAAAATAACAATCGACGACAGAACGGTCATCGGTAATTACCAGCCTAAGTTCACTGCCGGCATTGTCAATACCTTTTCTTATAAGGGAATAGAGTTGTCCTTCATGTTTCAGGGTTCTTATGGCGGAGAGATTGTGAACCAGAATTACAGGTTCCTGGGCTATTGGAACAGCGGCAGAAATCTTTACGCTAACGTAAATAATTATTATAAATCGGAGGCTGAACCCGGAGATGGCATCAATCCAAGGCCGACTATGGTTCGCAAAGCCTTTCAATCGGCATTCTCTACGTTATGGGTAGAAGATGCTTCTTACCTGAGGTTAAAGAACGTTAACGTTTCTTATGCCCTGCCTGAAAGACTGTTAAAAGGAACGTCTATCAAAACATTGCGGATTTATGCGAATGCAGACAATGTCTATTTATTCAGTAAATACACGGGGTATGATCCTGAGAATACTACCTTCAGTGCCACCTCTTATGCTTCAAATGGTACAGCTGCCAATTCGGGTACAGTTTCCTCGGCAACACCCCCGGGCGCGCTGATCGGACTGGATTACGGTTCCTATCCGGTTCCGCGTGTGATTACAGTTGGTTTAAGGGCCAGTTTCTAAATAAATGATTTTATCAATTGAAAATAAAATGAATGTCATGAATATCAAACATAAAATCCTGCTGCTGGCGCTGCTGGTATTATCCGCATCCGGCTGTAAAAAATCTTTCCTGGAATTGGCACCTGAATCCAATGCAAATGCCGAAACGTTTTACAAAACGAAGGCAGATATGGACCTTGCTGTAAATGCCGCTTATTCCACACTGTATAATGTGTATGATCCTGAAGGCCCGGTGTCCTATACCGCTGAAATGATGGGCGACAACACCACACTGTACATTATTGCCGGAAACCAAACTGATAAATTTGCATTTAAAGATTACAACCTGCAGACCAACAATACGCTGGTATACAGCTTCTGGAGAACCTATTATTCCTCCCTGTACAGCATTAACATCATTTTGAGTAAACTCGATGATGCTGAACTGACGGCGGCAGAAAAGGAAAGTGTAAAAGCACAAATGTCTTTCCTGAGGGGATTGTATTACTTCAATATGGTGCGCCTTTGGGGAGATGTTCCCATTGTAACGAAACCGCTTTCGGTGGAAGAAACCTATAAGGTGGCGCGTTCACCCAAAGCTGATGTATATCAATTGATCCTGGACGACCTGACTTTTGCTGCAGAGAAATTACCGCCTGCTGCAATTGGAAGAGCTACGCAAGGGGCAGCCTTAACTGCCAAAGGAGAAGTTTACCTGACTTTAAACGATAAAGGCAATGCTAAAGCGGCTTTAATGTCGGTATACAACAATCCTAACTATAAATTGCAGCCTACTTATGCAGCGGTCTTTGGTCCGACAGTAAAAAACACCAAAGAATCCATCTTCGAAATTCAATACCTTGGTGGCGCAAGCAGCATATCCACCGGTACCTATAGCAAATTTTACCGTACTTATTCTCCAAATGTAAATGTGTTTGGGTTTAGTGGGATTGGCATGAACCAGGTGACCGACGATCTGTACAATGAATATGAAACGGGTGATCCAAGACGCGATGTTAGTATAACACCGGGTTTTCAGAATGGGGCAGTGTTTCAGGAGCAGAAGTACCCGATCAAATGGATAGATCCAACTGCGGTTAAAACAGATAATAATGTGCTGGCCAACAACAATTTCATGGTTTACCGCTTTGCAGATGTCTTACTGATGCTTGCCGAAGCAACTGACGATCCGAAATACCTCAATGAAGTCAGGACAAGGGTAAACTTACCATTGTTTGGAACGCCAGGTTATCCTTCTGCAAAATATCCTACACTGGCCCTTGCCATTGAACACGAAAGAAGGGTAGAGCTCGCCATCGAGTTTCACCGATGGTTTGACTTGAAAAGAACTGGCCGTGCGGTAACTGTTTTGAGCGCAAAAGGGAAACCTGTTACCGAGAAAAAGCTTTTATTGCCCGTTCCGGAGACGGTTAGGCTGCAAAATAACATCATTACACAGAACGACGGGTACAATTAAACATCAATAAATCATGAAGTCACCTTCCCTTAAATTTATAATTGCCGCTTTTTTAATGCCCTGCAGTTTTGTACATGCACAGGATACGCTTAGATATACCGGTAAAACGATCGTCAATGTTGACTATCATCATGGACAGCTTCCCCCGGCAGTTGGGGTGCATAACATCCAGGTGTTCCGGGCAGACCGCTCCAATCCGGATAAAATTAATGGATTAGACTGGACTTACAGCCATCAGCCCATGCTGGCTTACTGGAACAACAGGTTTTATCTGCAGTACCTAAGTAATCCTGTTGGGGAACATGTTCCTCCCGGGCAAACCCTCCTGACCACTTCTGCTGAAGGGGAGATATGGGATTCGCCCAAAGTAATTTTTCCTCCCTATAAAATAGCTGATGGCACCAGGAAAGAAGGTATTGACGAGGTGGCAAAAAACCTGACTGCAGTGATGCACCAGCGGATGAGCTTCTTTGTTTCCGGAAAAAACCGTTTGCTGGCCCTGGGCTATTACGGGATTTCTTTTAACCCAAAGGATGGTCCGAATGATGGAAACGGAATCGGGAGAGTAGTGCGGGAAATTTTACCGGATGGAAAATTTGGTCCGATCTACTTCATCAACTATAACCATTTGTATAGTGAAAAAAACACAAATTATCCCAATTATAAGCGCAGCAAAGACAAAGGATTTATTGCGGCCTGTACTGAATTGCTGAACAATACTTTAATGGTTCAGCAATGGGCGGAAGAATCAGATAACAATGATCCACTGATTAAATTGAAAGGTGATTATAAGGCTTTTAGTTATTATCACCTGCCGGATAACAGGGTTGTCGGGCTTTGGAAAAATGGTTTGACCAGTATCAGTAAGGATGAAGGCAAAACCTGGGAATATAAACCTGTAAGGGCACCTAAAGTGGTGAACAGTAATGCCAAAATCTGGGGGCAACGCACATCGGATGGAAAATTTGTTACCGTATATAATCCTTCAGAATTCAGGTGGCCACTGGCTGTTTCTGTAAGTAACGACGGGTTGAATTATGAGGATTTGTTGCTGGTGCACGGAGAGATCACTGCTATGCGTTACGGTGGCTCGTATAAATCTTACGGCCCCCAATATGTAAGAGGAATTGAGGAAGGCAATGGCGTGCCGCCGGATAAAAAATTATGGGTTACTTATAGTGTCAATAAAGAAGATATCTGGGTATCCTCCATTCCTCTGCCTGTTAAGGCAAAGGCAGACCGGCAGGCTGATGAAGTATTCAATGCCATGCCGGATGGTAAGGAACTTGCAGATTGGAATACTTACAGCCCTTTGAGGGCACCTGTAAAAATGGGAAAAATGCCGGATGGAAATAAAGCACTTTCTTTAAATGACTTTGACCCTTTTGATTATGCAAAAGCGGAAAGAGTTATTCCGGCGGTCAAAAAACTGATTGCCGCTTTTTCGGTTGTCCCTCAGCAAAATGACAATGGATTGCTGAATGTTGAATTTCAGGATGCCAGGGGGTCTGCCGGTATCAGGCTTTCTTTTGATGATAAAAAGACGATAAAGCTTAAGGCGGGTTATAGAAATAAGAACCTGATGGAGTACGTTGCCGGACAGCGTTACGATATCGAAGTGAAGCTAGATGTTGACACCAGGCTGTATACCGTCAGCATAAACGGGCAACAGATGGGCAATAGCATTTTGTTCGCACCATTGGAAAGTGTTTCCCGTATTGTTTTCAAAACCGGAGATGTGGTCCGTTTTCCAAATGCAGATACACCTACCGATCAGGACTATGATCTTCCGGATGCTGACGGTAAAGTTAAACCTGCAGGTTTTTACCTTTCATCAGTTAAAACAAAAATATTCTAACCGTTTATGTCAGATACCTTTAACATTAAAATGCGTACACGTACAGGTTCTCTTGTCGAAATATTTTTTTTTAAAACAAAGCTCTGATTTTAGAAAAGTAAACGATTACATTTAGCATGTCTATAAAAAATATATTATGTCAAGTCTAAAAAATGTAGCTGATCTGGCAGGTGTTTCTGTTGCGACTGTATCCAGGGTTTTAAATGCTGATGAGGTGGTTAAATATGAGACTAAGGTGAAGGTGATGAATGCGATAAAGGCACTTAAGTACTCTCCCAATCGTGTTGCCCAGCGTTTGCGTACCACCAGGAAAAGCAGCAGGTTAATTGGTTTGCTGATCCCTGATATACAGAATCCTTTTTACGTGGACGTGATCAGAGGGATAGAGGTTTTTGCTTATGCAAATAATGCTGCTGTAGTGATTGGTAATTTTTCTCAGGATGAGAAGAAAGAAAAGCTGTATCTGGATATTTTAAAATCAGAATCGGTAGATGGTTTTATTGTGGCACCATCAAATGAAAAGGACATTTACATTAAAGAACTGGTAAAAGAGGGCTTCCCGGTCGTTTGCATTGACAGGGGGCTAAGCGATGTTGAGGTAGACCTGGTGAAGGTTGACAACCAGAAAGGAGCTTTCAATGCCATCGAGCATTTAATCAAATTACAACATAAGCGTATCGGGCACATTACAGGAAACCAACTGATCCCTACAACTATGGAACGTTTGGCAGGGTATGAACAGGCATTGAAGCAATACAACATTGCAATAGATCCGGAAATCATAGTGAGCAGGGAATCAGATTATGAAAGTGGTGCTGAGCTGGCTGCCCATTTGCTGGACCTGAAAAACCCACCAACCGCAATCTTTACGGGGAATAACCTGCTTACGCTGGGGGCTTTAGAAACCATTAACAAAAGAGGTTTGAAGATTCCCGAAGATATAGCCATTATCGGTTTTGATGATGTTTATTGGGCAAATTCATTAAACCCACCCCTTACAGCGGTAAGGCAACCCGGGTTTGAAATTGGCAAACGGGCTATGGAATTGTTGATCCAAAGGATCCTTTCTCCAGAGCGTGAGGTGGCCAGCATCATTTATAAAACAGAGCTCATGATCAGGAGATCTTGCGGCAGTAAAGAGAAATAGCCATAATATGAACAAGCAAAAATATAGGATATGCACAATACATCAGTAGTAACATTGTTAAATCCCAAAAGACTGGTTTTTGGAAATGATTGCTTTGATCAGTTTATCCAGGACTATCTGGAACTGGGTTTGAAGAGGCTATTTGTTTTGAGTTTCGCAGGTCTGGAAGGGCAGCTGGCAGAAAAAATGGAAAAATTGGGTTCAGCTGGGATAGTGATCAAACAAAATACTTCCATTGCCAAAGAACCCTCTTTTCAGGATTTTGAAGAAATCCTGGAAGAAGCAAGGGCTTTTAAAGCAGACAGTGTAGTGGGAATAGGGGGAGGAAGCATATTGGATGTAGCTAAATTGGTTGCTGCACAATTGTTAAATACACAAAGTACTACCGCAGTTATTGGAAAAGGGAATCTGGCAGAAAGGGCAACCTATTTAGCCTGTATCCCTACCACATCCGGTACAGGAAGTGAGGTTTCTCCGAATGGCATCTTTGTAGATGCAGATGGGAATAAAATTGGGGTGATCAGTCCGTATTTAGTACCGGATGCAGCTTATATTGATCCGGTACTAACTGTTTCTGTTCCGAAAGCGATTACGGCCTCAACCGGAATTGATGCCCTGACACATTGCCTGGAAGCCTATGCGAATAAGTTTTCGCATCCGGTAACCGATTTGATTGCGCTGGAAGGGATAAGCCTGGTGGCTAAATACCTGAAAAGGGCATGTGACGATGGGGCAGATCTTGAAGCCAGGTCGCAGGTTGCCCTGGGTAGTATGTATGGTGGAATGTGCCTGGGACCGGTCAATACTGCTGCCGTTCATGCGCTGGCTTATCCGCTTGGGGTAAAGTTTCATATTAACCACGGCTTATCTATAGCACTTTTACTGCCCGCAGTTATGGAGTTCACCTTGCCGGCTGCTCCGGAGCGCTATTCAGCCATTGCAGTTGCCCTTGGTGCAACGCAGCGCAGTACCGCATTGGATACGGCAAAAGAGGGGGTAGCACTACTTAAAAAACTGATCAGGGATTGTGGCTTGCCAAATTCACTGGCAGCGGTAAATGTACCGCTCAGCGCAATTGAGGCTATGGCAGTTGATGCCGTTAAAATAGAACGGCTGCTGAAAAATAACTTGAGGGAGGTTGCATTGGAAGATGCTAAAAAAATCTATGAATCGGCATTTTAAGGGATGATGAAGAAAAAATTTAATGGAGTGGTGGTGCCTATGGTCACCCCCTTTACACAGGAGTTTAAGGTGGATGTGGAAGCTGCCGCCAGAATAACGGAACATTTAACCAGTTATGGAACACATCCGTTCTTGTTGGGTACCACCGGTGAATCGGTTTCCATAGCCAAAGAAGAAAGGGCAAGGCTGGTTTCTGCAGTAGTAAAGGCAACTGCAGGAGAAAAAATGGTTTATGCAGGCATTTCGGGCAATTGTCTTTCAGAGGTCATTGCCGAGGCAAAGCTGTATGCAGACCTGGGTATTGACGCCCTGGTATCTACCATGCCTTCTTATTATCCGGTAGAAAGTGACCAGATGTTAAGGTATTTTGAAAATCTGGCCGATGCAGTGCCCCTGCCGCTAATTGTCTATAATATCCCTGCAACTACGCATTTGAGTATTCCGCTTGATGTGGCAGATCAATTGAGCCATCACCACAACATCTTAGGATTTAAAGATTCAGAGAAAGGTGAGGAACGGATGATTGATGCGATTTCAAGGTGGAAAGGCAGAGCTGATTTTTCTTATCTGCTGGGCTGGGCATTAAAATCGCAGCAAGCCTTGTTTTTGGGTGCAGATGGCATTGTCCCAAGTACCGGCAATTTGGCGCCAGGGCTCTACCAGTCCATCGTTGATGCGGCAGGATCAGGAAATGCCGCAATGGCAGCTGCAGCACAGGCCAAAGCAGATTACTTATCGGAAATTTATCAGAAAGACCGTGTGTTAAGCAAAGCACTGCCGGTACTGAAGATTATGATGTCAGCTTATTCGCTTTGCGGAACAGCCATGCTGCCCCCTTTATACCAGCTGTCTGCTGAAGACGAAAGATCGGTTGTTGCCAGGATGACAGCGGAATTTGAACACTTAATTAATGTAAACAATAACAATGGAGATGAATATTAAAAAACCTGTTTTAGGTATAACTATGGGAGATCCCGCAAGTATTGGTCCTGAAGTGGCTGTAAAAGCGCTGGCCAATGCTTGCATATATGAAATTTGTAATCCCCTGTTGGTCGGTGATGCAGAGATCTGCAGGGCTGCCATCGGGTTTTGCGGGCTGGATCTGACGGTAAACCCCATAAAGGATGTAAAGGATGCAAAATTTGAGTTTGGAAGTATTGATGTGTATGACCTCGGATATGCAAGTGCCGAAATCGTAACCGGACAAAATTCTGTTGCCGCCGGGGCTGCTGCTTTTGATACGGTAGTTAAAGTGATTGATCTGGCCATGAAGGGTTTGGTGGATGCTACAGTAACCGGACCGATCAATAAAGAATCCATTCATCTGGCCGGTCATAAATTTTCAGGGCATACAGAGATCTATGCGCATTATACAGACACGAAGAAATACGGCATGTTGCTGGTTGAAGATGACCTGAGGGTGATCCATGTATCTACACATGTTTCCTTAAGACAGGCATGCGATCTGGTCAAAAAACAGAGAATACTGGATACCATAGAGCTGATCGTTTCTGCCTGTCAGCAATTGGGGATCAGCCATCCAAAAATTGGGGTTGCAGGATTAAACCCGCACGCGAGTGATGGCGGCCTGTTTGGAGATGAAGAGCAGCTGGAAATTATCCCTGCGATTGAAGAAGCAAGGCGCAGAGGGTATACAGTGGAAGGGCCGGTGCCTGCCGATACTTTATTTCCCAAAGCCATTGGTGGGGTATATGACGGAATTGTAGCGATGTACCACGATCAGGGCCATATCCCTTTTAAAGTGGTAGGATTTAACTGGGATAAATCGGCTAAGCAAATGAAAAGTGTAAGAGGGGTAAACATTACTTTAGGACTGCCCATCATCAGAACTTCAGTAGATCATGGTACCGCAATGGAAATTGCAGGAAGAGGAATAGCCAGCGCCGACGCAATGAATTTAGCGATTGAGTATGCAGTTAATATGGTACGTACCAAATAAATAATAATTATGATAGCAGTTATTGCGGATGATTTCACGGGAGCGGCAGAAATTGGGGGGATTGCCTTAAGACAGGGTTGGAATGCTATTATAGATACACGCGTGCTGAAGGGTACCGAAACGGATATCCTGATTATTGCAACAAATACCAGGTCAAAACCCCCGCAGGAAGCAAGAAAAATTATCCGTGAGCTTACCTTGCAACTCCTCAGCCTTCAGCCGGAAATCATTTATAAAAAAATAGATTCTGTATTGCGGGGGAATGTTGGGGAAGAACTTTTAGAACAGATGGCCGTTACTCAAAAAAGCAGGGCCTTACTGATTCCGGCCAATCCTTCCTTAAAACGTGTCATTAAGGATGGGGTATATTATTACGAAGGACTTCCTTTAAAAGAATCGACTTTTGCCCGCAATGTGAAGCACCAGATCAGCTCTTCAAGGGTAATAGATCTGATGGGGGAACATTCCCGCAAAAATACGTTCGTTATTTCAAAAGGTGAACTTATGCCAGATAACGGGCTCATCATTGGCAATACTGCTGATGAGACTGATCTGGACCATTGGGCAGGCAGGGTGGATGAGGAAACGGTAATGGCCGGCGGATCCAGTTTTTTCAATGCCCTTTTGAGAAAAATTAAAGTACATGATACACCAGCGGAACATGTTGGCTTTGCATTTGGAAAGAAAGTAATTTATGTATGCGGAAGCGCTTTTCCAATGAGCAGAAGCGTTGTAGAAGATGCCCGTATGGATGGGCAATATGTGTCATATATGCCTTCAAAGATGTTCTGTACACCTGCAGACCAGACTTTGTATATGGCGCAGTGGGAAGAAGATATCCTTAAAGGCATTCAGGGATCCGGGACAGTAATTATTGCAGTAAACACTATTGAAGAGCCCAGGGTAGAAAATCTTTCGTCTGAGCTCGGCAAAACAATTGCGACGGTGGTAGACAATGTCATGCAGCGTGTTCAGCTGGAAGAACTCGTAATAGAAGGCGGTGCTACAGCCTCTGCAATTATCGATAAACTGGAATACAGAAAATTTCATCCTACACAAGAACTGGCCCCGGGCGTAATCCGGATGAAAGTTGAAGAAAATAAAAATTTACACTTAACTATGAAACCTGGCAGTTACACCTGGCCATCTTCCATATGGAAGTACCTATAAATGCGAATCAGTAAAACCTAATAACCATAACCAAGTATGAACTCATCACTGCATGTATTAGATTACATCATTATAATTGTATTTCTGATAGGAACACTCGTGTTCGGGCTGGTATTTGCCAGAGGACAGAAAACTACAAAAAATTACTTCCTTGCAAAAGGAAAAATCCCTTCCTGGGCAATAGGAATTTCGCTGCTTGCTACGCTGATCAGCAGTGTGACATTCCTGGCTTATCCGGGCACCGGCTACTCCTCTAACTGGATTTTACTGGTTCAGGGATTAATGGTGCCGGTAGTGCTGCTTGGTGTGATCTGGTTCATTGTTCCGCTTTACCGGAAAGTGATCAATTTGAGTACTTACGAATATTTTGAGCAGAGATTTGGTTCTTTTGCCCGTTATTACAGCTCGCTGGCCTTCGTATTGAGACAGTTTTCTGGTATGGGAACAGTTTTCTTTTTACTGGCAGTGGCATTAAATAGCATGATCCATGTCAATACTGCGGCGATTATTCTCATTGTGGGGGCAATTATTATCATTGTGAATTTACTGGGCGGAATTGAGGCGGTAATCTGGCTGGATGTATTTCAGGGTTTTATGCTTTTTGCCAGCGGGATCATTTGCATCAGTATATTGCTTTTTTCGATAGATGGCGGACCAGCAGAAGTTTGGAAAGTGGCAACGGCTAACGGACGAACCGGTTTTGGCCCCTATGAATGGGACCTGACCAAACTGACCTTTGTTGTAATGGTGATCAACGGGGCTTTTTATGCGGTGCAAAAATATGCAACAGACCAAACGGTGGTTCAGCGTTACCTGACAGCCAAAACAGATAAATCAGCTATTGGTGCATCACTGTTGGGGATTTTGCTTACCGTACCTGTATGGATCTTGTTTATGTTTATCGGAACGGCCTTGTTTGTATTTTATAAACAAAACCCAATTCCCGCTGACATAAGAGCCGATGCTGTTTTTCCCTATTTTATCATGACCAAATTGCCAACAGGTGTTATTGGTTTGATTCTTTCGGCTATGATCTCTGCTGCAATTTGTAGCCTGAGTGCTGATTTGAATTCCCTGGCAGCTGTCGGTGTAGAAGATTATTACAAGAAATTAAAACCAGGCAAAACAGACCGCTCTTATTTAAAAGCCTCTAAATATATTGTTGCCTTATCAGGTTTGATCTCTATAGGCATAGCCATGTTGTATTTAAATGCAGGAGAGGAAGGGATATTGGGTATCGTATTTACCTTATACGCTATATTTTCAGGGGGTATTGTAGGCATGTTCTTACTTGGCTTGTTTAGTGCCAGGGCAAATAATCAGGGAATTACCATCGCCATTATTGTCTGCATCATTTTCACAGCTTATGCATTTTTAACCTCTACAGAAATTGGGATAGGAACGAATAAATCACTGTTGCTGGATTTTGGTAAATATAACTTTACGCACCACAAGCTGATGCT
Source organism: Pedobacter heparinus (assembly GCF_032678725.1). Taxonomy (GTDB): domain Bacteria; phylum Bacteroidota; class Bacteroidia; order Sphingobacteriales; family Sphingobacteriaceae; genus Pedobacter; species Pedobacter heparinus_A. The sequence goes on along the minus strand of NZ_JAVTSC010000011.1, from coordinate 198,961 downwards.
GGGTGTATATAGTCACCTGATCGTGATTGTTGTAGGCTATGTGGCCAGTTTATTCTTTCCAAAACCAGTTCTGGATACCAACTTACTTTACAGCGGCTGGCTGGCAGTGAAAAGGGCAGAAAAAGCAAGGGCAGGAAAATCAGCAGAAATCAGCTGATTTATTTTTTTATAAATTAATTACCATTGATTACTTCCGCAACTTCTTCCGCAGAAATGTCGCTGTGGGAAGCATCTAATATGCAGTCGCCGTTTTTCACCACCAGGATTTGCGGCGACTCATGCTGCACCTGGAAGGTATCGGCGATTTGTGCGGAAATGTCCCGGTAACTGATCAGATCCAGAAAATAAAGTGCAGTATTTTCCGGAATGGCAGACCAATCCATTTCAAATCGTCTTTTAGCCATTAAACTTACGGAACAGCGGGTGCTGTGCTTAAAAATTAAACTGTATCCTTGCTGTTCTTTGATTTCACTGACCTGGTCAGCACTCGTAATATTTTTCCACTGCATCTGTATCCTTATTTAATAATTACCGGAGTTTACCCTCTTCTTCTTTTGCCTTCCGGATAGGAACTGTAAGCCGGACAGATCTTGTTAGAGCAAGCTTCCAGAACTGTTATTGCAAAAAACACGCCAAGCAATAGTATTGCAACTTTTTTCATCTGTTTATAATTTGTAATATCTCTACTAAGCTACAGTTTTTAACAAAAGAATCAAAGTTTGTTATACAGTAGCAGCAAGTTCCGCCATTTTTAATGCAGTAATGGCAGCTTCGTCACCTTTATTGCCGTGTTTCCCTCCGGCCCTGTCTATCGCCTGCTGTTGGTCATTCGTGGTCAATACTCCAAATATTACTGCCTTGCCATGCTTAATGCCAATATTGGTAATTCCATTTGCTACAGCGTCACATATAAAGTCAAAATGTTTAGTCTCACCCTGGATCACGCAGCCTAGGCAAATTACCGCATCCAGGTCTTTGTGTTTTTGTAAAAGAATTTCAGCTGTGGCTGTTAGCTCAAAGCTGCCTGGCACAGGTACAGAAATGATATTTTCTGCGGGTACGCCATGTTTAAGCAAGGTTGCCAGTGCCCCATTGTACAGGCTGCCGGTAATTTCTGCATTCCATTCTGCAACGGCAATAGCAAATTTGAAAGCGGCGCCATCGGGCACGGTCGTATGAGAAAAATCAGATAAGTTTTTTAGTTGTGTTGCCATAGCGCAAACTTAGGGAAAATTCATTTAAACTGGTGTCTCTTTGTAGATTTTGATGCCAGGCAATTGCTGTCTCGTGTGTATTAGAGCCGCTTTTTGTCGATTGTTGAATATAAATAGTTGATTATCCGATAATTGTATTTACATTTGAGCATAATTTATATACAATGCAACAAGGAACAGTAAAATTTTTCAATGAAACAAAAGGTTTTGGATTTATCGTACCAGCTAATGGTGATAGCGAAATCTTTGTACACTCTTCAGGTTTAATCGATAGCATTCGCGAGAATGATTCAGTAAGCTACGATGTAGAGCAAGGTAAAAAAGGCTTAAATGCCATCAATGTTAAGATCAGCTAATCAACTTATTTTATAATTGAAAAAAGCATCCATTTTATGGATGCTTTTTTGTTTTACTTTAAATTCATCAGTTCTGCTACCATTTGCGGTACGCCAATAGTAGCCGTCTGTGCTATTTTTTTAAAATTACCCCTCATCCGGGGGAGATTTGGGTCTACAGCATATTTCATTGCAGCCGGTGGAACATAATCAGTCAGGCCAGCGGCCGGATAAACAGCCAGGGAAGTTCCGATAACCGCGAAAATATCAGCCTTGCTACATATTTTTGCTGCCAGTTGCAGGTTGGGTACGTTTTCTCCGAACCATACGACATGCGGGCGTAAAGGCAGGCCGTATTCACATACATCAGTAGGTTTGATCTCCCATCCTTCAATAGGGTAGGTGACAGCAGCATCCACATCAGACTGAGAACGTGTAATGATCCCATGCAAATGGAGAACGTTTTTAACACCCCCTCTTTCATGTAAATCGTCAATGTTCTGGGTAATGATTTGAAGGTCATACTTTTCCTGTAGCCTTGCCAGGGCTTTGTGTGCAGCGTTAGGTTGCGCTGCAATGACTGACCTGCGCCTTTCATTGTAAAACTGCTGTACCAGCTCAGGGTTGCGCTTCCAGGCTTCCGGAGTGGCAACATCTGCTATATCATAGCCTTCCCATAGTCCATCGACATCTCTAAATGTTTGTAATCCGCTTTCAGCACTGATACCTGCGCCGGTAAGTATGACAATTTTTTTCATTATATAATAAAATAACCCTGCATATATGAAATATACAGGGTTATTTTATTTTTAACAATATTTTTTATTTTGCCTGGGCAGCAGCACGTGCGATGTATTCATCTATCATCGCTGCTTCCTGACTCTCGGGATATTGTGTTTTGATTTTGTTATAAGCTTCTTCAGCTGCTTTAAAATCTTTAGTGTTCTCGTAAACCAGTCCTAATTTTTTAAGGAACATAGGTGAGGTGAATTTATTGCTGGCTTTATCCGCTGCCTTTTTATAATAAGTTGCAGCTTGTTTGAAGTCTTTTAATTCACTGTAAGCATCCCCTAAAAGCCCCAGGGCCAATGGATCGGCAACTGTACTTCCGGTTTCCGAATATTTACCTAAAACTTCAGTGGCTTTTTTGTATTCGCCTTTACGCAGATAGATGCCGCCAAGATATAAGTTGGCGAGATTTGCAGATTTGGTATTGTCATACTCTTCCGCAATTTTCTCCAGGCCGGGATAACCACCTTCACCGTTTATGGCTTTGCTGGCTAAGGAATCAGGACCGCCAATGTATTGCTCTGCCTTATACATTTTTGCTGAAGCTTCTTCAGCCCTGTTTTTAAGGTATACATTTTGATACCAGAAGTAAATGGCTACTAATACTACAATTGCACCTGCAATGAATAAAAGGCTTTTCGAATTTTCTTCTAAAAAAGAGCCTTTTCTTACCGGCTGATTTATTTCTTTTTCTGCTACAGACATTTTATTTAAAAAAATTAAGGATTGCAAAAATACGTTTTTACATTAAAGTATCAACCCCTTTTTAAAGTATTTAACTAAAATTAATGAACTGAGTGTGAATTCAATAAAAACAATTCATCGGATTCACAAAGCTAAACGGTAACTTTGACTATTGATACTATGTGGTTAAAAAATATTACCCTTCTTAATTTTAAGAACTACACAGACGCAAATGTTAGTTTTTCAAAAACGGTAAATGCTTTTGTAGGAGATAATGGAGCCGGTAAAACCAATTTACTGGACGCCATTCATTACCTGTGCCTTTGCAAAGGATACTTTAATCCAATCGATACACAGCAGATCAAATCAGGTCATGATCTGTTTTTAATCCAGGGAGATTTTGACCGTCAGGAGAAGAATGAAAAAATTACCTGCGGGGTTAAAAGAAACCAGAAGAAGCAATTTAAAAGAAATAAAAAAGAATACGATAAGCTGGCTAACCACATTGGCCTTTTTCCCCTGGTGATGATCTCTCCTTATGATACCAATATTATTATGGAGGGGAGTGAGGAAAGACGCCGTTTTATGGACAATGTGATCTCACAGACGGATACGAATTACCTGGATGAACTGATCCTGTATAATCGTCACCTGCTTAACCGGAATGCATTGTTAAAGCAAATCGCCCTGACCAGAAGTTATGACCCTATGTTATTAGAGATTTATAATGATCAGCTGGTGGTTTCCGGGATAAAGATTTATGCCAAGCGCCAGCAGTTTATGACTGAATTTATTCCGCTGTTTGATAAATATTACGAGTATTTAACAGCGGATAAGGAACAGGTGAGCCTCCAGTACCAAAGCCAGTTGAATGATGCTGCTTTTGACTATTTGTTGCAGCAGTCGATAGAAAAGGATAAAATTTTGGAAAGGACCACTATGGGCATTCATAAAGACGAACTGGTATTTACCATTGCCGACATGGCTTTAAAGAAGTTTGGCTCGCAGGGACAGCAGAAATCCTTTTTAATTGCCTTAAAACTGGCCCAATATGCTTACCTTCAGAAATATAAAGGTTTTAAGCCATTATTGCTCCTGGATGATATTTTTGACAAACTGGATGATAAGCGGATGCATAAATTAATGGAGATGGTCTCACACCATGATTTTGGTCAGATCTTTATTACGGATACTGGAAAGGAAAGGGTACTTGCTGTATTTGATAAAATTAAAGTACCGGTAACTTTATTTGAAGTAAATGACGGGGCAGTAAATCATGCGTAAACCTAATGACATTACACTAAAAGAAGGCATTGGCAAATTGCTGAATGTATATAAGCTTAAAGGTAAATTTGATGAAACATCAGTAGTGGCCTTATGGCCGGAGCTTATGGGAATGGCCATTGCAAACCGTACCACACAGATTTATGTTTCGCATAAAAAGCTATTTGTCAGGATTGAATCTTCGGTCATCAAAAACGAGCTGTTAATGGTGAGATCCGGCATCATTCAGAAAATCAATGAACGTGCCGGATCGGAAGTGATTATAGATATTGTGTTTCTTTAACCTGGTTATCCGCCAAATATCCTGCTGATCAACCAGATAATCAATGCCAGCACCAGGACAACTACAATAACACCTGTCCATACACCTGCTTTAAAGATACCTTCTATCAGTTCGCAGCTCATCAGCGTTGTAGACAGAAAGGCAATAATTGCCAAGGGAAAATATTTTTTTGTCGTCATAGGTTTTGTTTTTTAATGATTAACAAAAAATGCCGGCAATGGTTTTATTCTCCTGGTTTTCCGTTTACTTTAAGCAATTCGATTTCAAAAATCAGGGTGCTGTAAGGAGGAATATCTTCTCCTGCACCACGTTCACCATAAGCCAGGTTATAAGGAACAAAAAACTTATATTTTGAACCTGTCTGCATCAATTGAACACCTTCTGTCCAGCCGGCAATCACACCGTTCAGCGGTAATGAAAGTGGTTCTTTTCTGTCATAAGAACTGTCAAATTGTTTTCCGTTCAGCAGCGTACCCCTATAATTCACCAATACCGTATCGGTAGCCTTGGGCCTGATGCCAGTACCCTTGTTGATGACCTGGTATTGAAGGCCACTTGCGGTAGCCTGAATGCCCGGTTGTTTCTTGTTGTTCTCCAGAAAAGCTTTGCCTTCAGCGATAGTTGGCGCATGCTTTTGCCTGCTTACACTAACAAACAGATTGTTTATGGCTGTCTGCGATTTTTCTTTAGGGATTAAAGGAGCGGCACCGCCAAAAGCATCTTTCAGTCCTCTGATCAGCAGATCGTAGTTCAGGCTGTTTAAGCCGTCATTTTTCATACTGCTGGCCATTGTATTGCCGAAAGCGTAGCTGGCAGAATCTAAGGTGGATTTAAATACAGTACCTGCAGCTGTATTTTTTACCGGGGCTTTGCCTGCTGTGGTTGTTTTTTTTGCAGTAGTTGTTTTTGCTTTTGTTTGTGCATTTATCGTAAGCGCACAAAGGGGAAGCATAAGTGTAATGATAATCTTCTTCATTCTGTTTATTTGTCTGGATGGAAAGGTACAAACTTTATAAAAAAATAAGCACCTTTTTGGGGGTGCTTATTTTAAAGGCGCTGTGCCTGTATTTGTTTGACGATTAAAAACGCTCTGCAGCTGTAAAGAAGAAATCGCCTTCAATTTGTGCATTTTCATCTGAGTCTGATCCATGTACTGCATTTGCATCAATTGATTTTGCATATTTCTGACGGATGGTGCCTTCTGCAGCTTCTGCAGGGTTGGTGGCCCCAATCAGTTTCCTGAAATCTTCGATGGCGTTGTCTTTTTCAAGTATTGCGGCAACAATAGGGCCTGATGACATAAAGCTTACCAGGTCAGCATAAAAAGGACGTTCTTTGTGAACTGCATAAAACTGGCCAGCAGTTTCAGGCGTTAATTTAGTGTACTTTAATGCAATGATTTTAAAACCAGCAGTAGTAATGTCATTGATTATAGCACCAATATGGCCATTAGCAACTGCATCAGGCTTAATCATGGTAAATGTTCTGTTTGTACTCATCTTTTATATTAATTTTTGCAAAATTACGTTTTATACTGCTAATATTAAAGCTGTAAGCTTAGATAATTGAATAGCGTTAAATATCAATTTTTGCTGATTAAATATTATAGGCTTCAATTATCATTAAATTACTAGCTTTGCACCGAAACTTATGCTATCTATTTCAGAATTAAAATCTTTGCTGGCCAGGCCCCAGAAAATTGTAATTACTACACATCACAAACCTGATGGTGATGCAATGGGCTCATCTTTGGGTTTATATGCTTACCTGATTCAAAAGGGACACCATGTTAAGTTGATTACGCCAACAGATTATCCGTACTTTTTGCATTGGTTGCCAAATAATTCCGATGTGATCATATATACAGAAGATCAGGAGCAATCTACAAAACTGGTAGCAGAGGCCTCACTTATTTTTTGTCTTGATTTTAATACACTTGCAAGGATCAATGAACTGGGTGAACTGGTGCGTGCATCCAGTGCTTATAAAATCATGATAGACCATCACCTGGAGCCTGAAGATTTTGATGATTACCGTCACTGGAGCATTAATGCCTGTGCTGCTGCCCAGCTGGTTTACGATTTTATTGTAAATGAACTGGAGGACGGGGTGATGATGAACAAGGATATTGCCACCTGTTTATATACCGGGATCATGACAGATTCCGGCTCTTTCAGGTTTGAATCGGCAAATGCAGCTGTATACCGCATTGCAGCCGATCTGATTGACCTTGGTGCGGAGCATTGGAGGATTCACCAGCTGGTATACGATAATGCAACAGAAAGCCGTTTACGCTTTTTAGGTTATTGTTTAAGCGAGAAACTGGAAGTGCTGCGCGAATTTAATACGGCTATTATTACTGTTACAAAAGAGGAATTAAACCAATATCAGATCGTAACAGGTGATACAGAAGGCATTGTAAATTATGCATTGTCAGTTAATGGTATTAAATTGGCTGCATTTATTATTGAAAGAACTGATAAAGTTAAATTATCTTTGCGCTCCACAGGGGATTTTCCTGCGAATGAGATTTGTAAGAAATACTTTAACGGTGGTGGTCACAGGAATGCCGCCGGGGGTTTTTCAGACAAAAATCTGGCGGATACGGTGCAGGAATTTAAAGCGCTTTTATCAGATTATAAAAACCAATTATTACAGTAAATAATCACAATTAAAAAGAAACATAAAAAATAATTTAAAAACCACATGAAGAAAGGTATAGTAATTCTTTTCGCAGCTGCACTTGGTTTAGCTGCTTGCAACAACTACAAAAAAGGTCCGGGTGGCCTTTCGTACATCATCCACAAAAATGGCGGTAACGCAAAAATTAAAGAGGGTGATATTGTGAAGTTAAACTTTATCCAGAAAAGTGAAAAAGATTCTGTGATGTTCAATACATGGGATATGGATCAGCCACAAGTATTCCCTGTAGCTAAAAAAGTTTATGCAGGTGATATGAACGATGTGTTAACTTTGTTTGGAGAAGGCGACAGCGCTACATTTAAACTTGATCTGGATACTATGGCTAAACATTCTGGCCAGCCAAAACCTCCGGGCACAAAAGATAAATTTATTGTGTTCACCATTAAAGTAGAAAAAGTATTAGCTAAAGCTGCTAACGAAGCTGATTCTACCTTCCAGCAAAAAGCAAGAGATTTCTTTGAAAAAGATTACAAGGCCAGCATAGAGAAAAAGAAAGGTGCAGAAGCTGGAAAGATCAAGAAATATATTGCTGACAACAACCTTAAAACTACAACTACAGCTTCAGGATTACAATATGTGATCAGCAAACCTGGTGATGCTGTAAAACCAGTTTTAGGAGATACCATGATGGTGAATTACACTGGTAAATTAACTACTAAAAAATCTGATGGTAAAGACAATGTCTTCGATACCAGCGATGAAAAAGTAGCAAAAGAATCCGGTAAACATAATGCAATGGCCCAGTATGGTCCCCGCCCTATTACTTTGGGCAGAGCAATCCCTGGATTTGACGAAGGTTTACAGTTGATTGGTAAAGGTGGAAAGATCACCTTAATCATCCCTTCAAACCTTGCTTATGGCGAGGGTGGTATGCCTCAGGGTGGTATCAGTCCTTTTTCTCCGCTTGTATTTGAAGTGGAATTATCCGACATTAAAAAACCTGTAGCAGCTCCGGCTGGAACTCCTGGAGCAACAATTTCTCCGGTTACCCCAGCTCCGGCTACAAAAAAATAATCCAGCTTTTCTGCCATTGGCAGACGATGGGAAAATGAAAACCCTGCCGAATTTACCGGCAGGGTTTTTTATTTGTTAAGCTCGGCTGGTTTTTATTAACTTCGCTGATGCTTTTAACTGACACCCACACACATCTGTATTACGAAACAGATGAGGAAAAACTGAACCAGCTGATGCAGCGCTGTTTTGACAACCAGGTCAAGCGCCTGTTTCTGCCAAATGTTGACATTGCTTCTATCGCCAAAATTGATAGCCTGGTGCAGCAATATCCTGAAAACTGTTTTGCAATGGCCGGTTTGCATCCCTGTGAGGTAAAAGAGGATTATGAAGAAGTGTTAGATGAGATCTGCCAGAGTATGGTCGACCGTAATATTTATGCCATAGGCGAGATAGGGATAGACTTGCATTGGGATAAAACTACGCTGGCGTTTCAGCAGGCAGCTTTCCGCGAACAGATCAAATGGGCCAAAGACCTGGAACTGCCCATTGTAATCCATTGCAGGGAAGCGTTTGATGAGATCTTCGAAATACTGGAGGAAGAAAAAGGAGCATTGCTGCGGGGGATTTTCCATTGTTTTACGGGAAACCTGGAGCAAGCCAACCAGGCCATAAATCTTGGTTTTTACCTGGGCATTGGCGGGGTGGTTACTTATAAAAAAGCAGGATTGGATGAGGTCTTAAAGCAGGTTCCATTGGCAAAACTGGTGTTGGAAACTGACTCCCCTTACCTGGCACCCGTACCCTACAGAGGTAAGCCAAATGAAAGCAGTTACCTGGTGCCTATTGCACAAAAGCTTGCAGAAATATACGAAACCAGCCTGGAAGAAATTGCGGCAGTAACTACAGCCAACTCCATCAGCATCTTTAACATTTAGCAATGACCAAAATACTCATCATATATACTGGCGGAACCATTGGTATGGTAAATGATACGGATACAGGCACCCTGATCCCTTTCAATTTTAAACAGATCCAGCAAAATGTGCCTGAGCTGGCCAGGTTAAACTATGACCTGGAGGTACATTCTTTTGATCCGATAATGGATTCTTCCAATATGCATCCGGATATCTGGGCAGAGATGGCGCAACTGATCTTTACCAGGTACAATGAATTTGATGGTTTTGTGATTCTGCATGGTTCTGATACCATGGCATTTACAGCCTCTGCCTTGAGTTTTATGCTGCAAAATTTAAGTAAACCTGTAATCCTTACCGGTTCACAGCTGCCCATCGGTGAGATCAGAACAGATGCCAAAGAAAACCTGATCACTGCCCTTGAGATTGCAGCAACCAAAGAAAATGGCAAGGCTAAAGTTCCTGAGGTCTGCATTTACTTTGATTCTCAACTGTTCCGTGGTAACCGGTCCATTAAATACAATTCTGAAAAATTTGAGGCCTTTCGCTCCCCAAATTATCCAATCCTGGCCGAAGCCGGCGTTCATCTTACATTTTTTAACAATTACATCTTGCCTCAGCCAGAAAAGGAATTGCAGGTATTGCTGGATTTTAATTCCAATATCGGTGTTTTGAAAATGTATCCTGGCATTTCACAGCAGGCAGTAATGGCCATTACCCATTCGGCTGTTGATGCCATAGTATTAGAAACCTTTGGTTCCGGAAATACCACTACTGCCGAATGGTTTATCAATTGCCTGCAGGAGGCCGTCAATAATGGTAAAATAATAGTAGATATTTCTCAATGCCAGCGTGGCTCGGTAGAACTGGGTAAATATGAAACCAGTAAGAAGCTGCAGGAAATGGGTGTGGTAAGTGGTTATGACATGACCTTTGAGGCTACAATTACCAAGCTGATGTACCTGATGGCGCAGGGCCATGGTAATGATGAGGTGATTAAACTCATGGAACAATCACTGCGCGGAGAACTGACCATAAGTTGAGGCGCTGTGCGTTTTCCATCGAAAAGCCATAATTGGCCGATGTGATTAGTTATACAGCAATTAAACTTAAATTTGTATATAACCAGGAAATGTTATGAATATAGAGCAAATTTATACAGGCTGTTTGGCAGAAGCTGCATATTATATTGAAAGTAACGGAGAAGCTGCAATCATAGACCCGCTACGTGAAGTAGCCCCTTATTTAAAAAAAGCGGCCAAGGATAATGCAAAGATCAGGTATATTTTTGAAACGCATTTTCATGCTGATTTCGTTTCAGGGCACATAGACCTGGCAGAGAAATCCGGGGCAACGATTGTATATGGCCCTACTGCTAAAACTTCCTTCAAATCACATGTTGCCAAAGACGGGGAACAATTTAAAATAGGTGAGCTGACCATTGTCGCTTTGCACACGCCCGGGCACACGCCAGAATCAACCACTTATTTACTGATCGATAAACATGGTAAGCCTTATTGTATTTTTACCGGGGATACTTTATTCATAGGCGATGTTGGCCGGCCGGATCTTGCCCAGCAGGGCGACCTGACCATGGAGGATATGGCGGCAACTTTATATGACTCTTTGCACCAAAAAATATTGACGCTGCCAGATGATATCCTGGTTTATCCGGCTCATGGAGCTGGTTCGGCATGTGGTAAGAGCATGAGTAAGGAAACCTTTGATACGCTGGGCCACCAGAAAGCGGTGAACTATGCGCTTAAGGCAGCGAGCAAGGCACAGTTTATAAAAGAAGTTACTGATGGCATTTTACCGCCGCCGCAATATTTCGCAAAAAATGCGGCGATGAATAAGCATGGTTACGAGTCTGTAGATGATGTTTATGAAAAAGGGCTGAAGCCTTTAACACCAGGGGAATTTGAGGCCATGGCCAACCTGACGGGTGCTTTGATCCTGGATACCAGAGATCCCCAGGTGTTCTCGAAGGCGTTTGTGCCATCTGCTATAAATATCGGGTTAAACGGGCAGTTTGCGCCTTGGGTTGGCGCTTTGATAACTGACCTTAAGCAGCCCTTGTTGCTGGTTTGCGAGCCTGAAAAAGAGGCTGAAACCATTACCCGGCTAGCCAGGGTAGGTTATGACAATACGATTGGTTATTTAGCGGGTGGAATTGCGGCCTGGCAAAAAGCAGGTAAGGAGACCGATGCTGTTCAATCGATATCCGCTATGGAATTCGAAGGTATAGCAAACGAAGATGCCACTGTTCAGGTACTTGATGTTAGAAAAGCCGGAGAATACGAGTCAGAGCACCTGGAAATGACGATGACACGGCCACTGGATGATATTAATGACTGGACCAATGGGCTTGACCATAAAGAAACCTATTACGTGCATTGTGCAGGTGGTTACCGGTCAATGATTGCGGCTTCGATACTGAAGGCAAGAGGTATTGATCATGTAGTAGACATTGCCGGAGGTTATGCTGCAATTAAAAATACAGCGCTGAAGCGCACAGATTTTGCTTGTCCTCCAAAAGCGATGAAAGGTTAGGATATTTTATTATGTTTGCACACCTAATTTTCGTAACCTGAATGCCAGGAATAAATCAGATAAAACTACCCATAGCTGCAGATATAGCTGCCTTTGAAGAGAAATTCAAGGCCTCCATGCATAGTGATGCACCTTTGCTTGACAGGATTACCCATTATATTGTAAAGCGGAAAGGGAAGCAGATCAGGCCGATGTTTGTTTTTTTTGCTGCAAAGCTATGTGGGGGAATCATCGAATCAACACATAGAGGGGCAGCACTGGTGGAGTTGTTGCATACAGCCACCCTTGTTCATGACGATGTAGTAGATAACGCTTATGAACGGAGGAGCTTCTTTTCTATCAATGCCCTATGGAAAAATAAGATTGCTGTTTTAGTAGGCGATTACCTGCTGGCCAAGGGCTTATTGCTTTCGGTGAACAATTCTGAGTTTCGTTTGCTGCAGATCGTTTCTGAAGCGGTAAAGCAGATGAGTGAGGGCGAATTGCTGCAGATAGAAAAAGTAAGAAGAATGGACATCAGTGAAGAATTGTATTTTGATGTCATCCGTCAAAAAACAGCCTCCTTAATTGCCTCCTGCTGTGCCTGTGGCGCAGCCTCTGCCGGTGCTGATGAGGAAACCATAGAGAAGATGCGTCTTTTTGGGGAGAAGGTGGGAATTGCATTTCAGATCAAAGACGATACCTTTGATTTCGGTACAGATGATGTGGGTAAGCCATTGGGTATTGACATCAAAGAGAAGAAGGTTACCTTACCATTGATCTATGCTTTAAACCGCGCTGAAAAGAAGGAGAAGAAAAGGGTCATTAACCTGGTAAAAAACCATCAGGATGATCCTGCAAAAATACAGGAGATCATAGATTTCGTAAATGCGCAGCAAGGTGTTCATTATGCCCGTGAAAAAATGATCCAGTACCAGCAGGAAGCCTTTGCTATCCTGCACAGTTTTGAGCCTGGTGATGCCAGGACAGGACTGGAGCAGCTGGTGCGTTATACTACCGAACGTAAGAAGTAGGAATCCTTAAATAATAGAAGCTATACTACATATTCTTCCGAAACCTCGTTTCCCGAACTTGTAGAGCCGGCAAAAGAATAGGGGGCCCTTTCTCAGTAGCCCCCTAGCTTAACAATTTTGGTATTAACATGCCAATTAGCCGTTGATACTTAAAAAGCAGTTAGTTACCGAACGATCTCGATCCGTAATTCCTCCTGCATTACTTTTTTAACATTACCAATTGTATACTCATACGATAATAAGAAGACATTGAATTTACGGCCAAAGGATTCTTCTATCCTGAATACATTTGGATACCTTGCATCACCGTTAATTTGCGTCACTTTCACATCTTTATATGGTTTAATGGTAACGCTTTTGTCAGCCGCTACTTCCAGTATGATGGAAGTTTTATTGATCATGGGTTCCGTACTTTCAAATGATTCCGTTCCGGCAATTACACGAACACTATTTGCCGACAGGGGGAACAGCTTCTTATTTCCTGCAGTTACCATTCCGTTTACCAGGCCAGTCATGCTGTAGAATGTATTTTGTGCCTGAGAAGCATAATCATTCTTTATGAGCACCTGGTAAAGAATCGTGGTTTTCTTTGAGTTGATTTCAACTCCAGGGCCAGCTGTCGCTTTTAATCCGATAAAATAAGTCGAATCCGGTGATAGGCCGTCTGGGCGCAGCTTAACCATGGTGCGTCCCGTACGTTCTCCGGCTTTGATCTGGATTTTAGTATCCATGATTTCATATTTGTTCCGGGGCAACAGTTTTGCATATAATTTAGTATCAAAATCAAAAAGAGACCGGTTGTAAAAATCCAACTGCGTAAGGTCGTCTTCTAATTGGATTACCAGGTCCTTTGTCGATGCATGTGTCCCACCTGCAGAAGCTGCGATGTAGCCTGTTACTTCATTACCTGTCAATGGAACGATTTCCTGAAAAGTATTGTAATAGCTGCTGCTGATCAAAGCAACATCATTTTTGTACATTTCCTTTTCGAACAATTCATTGTCTTTGCACGACGAAAGCACGGTAGCGAGTGCGAGCATCGTTATATACTTTTGTTTCATCTTTTTATATTTATAATTTAACCTAATAGCCCGGATTCTGATCTAAAGAAGGTAATCTTCTCATTTCCGAACGTGGTATGGGTACAAAAACTGCTTTTTTGTCTACTACACGTGTCATAAATGACGATGTTCCCGGTATAACGCGTTGATAATAGGCATCTTTGGTAGCGCCATCCGGATTCATACCGCGTATAGGTTCGCGTTCTGTTTCTTCATAAATGCCCCAACGACGTACATCATAATAGCGCCTGTTCTCCCACAACAGCTCTACCATGCGTTCACGTTCAATCTGTTTTTGAACCAGGGCGGCCGTACTGATTTGGGTGGCGCTTAATCCAGGCAGCCCGGCACGATAGCGAACGAGATTAAAAGCACCTTTTATCTCTTCCTGGTTTCTGGATAGGGTATATTCTTTATCCCCAAGCTTTACCGTGTGACTACCTGTCAAATTATTAAGCGCCTCGGCATAGGATAAGAGTATCTCCGCATAGCGGATGATGGAATAAGCTTTTTTGATGTGACGCGCACCTGTACCCGAAAAAGCATCCATGGGGTGATTGAATTTTTTGATCACGTAGCCCGTGATGGGATAATTGGGTGAAGTCGCGGTTACCCCACCACGACCATCAGGCGCCTGGTAGTAGTACTTGGCGGTATAGTTGTTGATGGTCGTACTGGACTGTGCCTGCCACACAGCCTCGTTAAATCCAATAGAGGCATAAAAACGCATTTCGCGGTTAGCATACATATTGTAAACTCCGGAATTGAGTGGATATCCTGAAAAATTTTTGGCCTGTGTGGTATAGCCTGTTTCTGAATAATACCCATTGCTAGTGGCTTCTTCTTTAGTACGACCGTCGGCCATCAGATAGGCATCAACCACTTTCTGTGTGACGCAGAAACGCCCCCATCCACCCAGAGAAGGCGGCATAGATCCCTGACTGATGGTTGTTACCATATAGCCTGTATTTCTGCCCCAGATGATCTCTTTATTAATTTCAGCAACAGCCTCACCATTAAAAATATCCGAATAGGATCTTAACGGATCTATTCCAGCTGCTCCACTTGGATAATCCTTGTAGAAATTTGGATCGGAATTAACTCCTGCAGGAAGCGCCGGGGTTTTGTCATCTTTCACTGCAGTATATAGCCGGTACTGACCAAGATCCATCACGCGTTTGGCTGCGGCTGCAGCTACTGCCCATCTTGCTTCATTGTACTGTTGTGACACGTAATTGACATTATCGGTTTTGCGTTTCCAGTTGCCAAAATAAGAACTGGCTACCGGCCCGCCATTAAACAGCGGACTTGCGTGGATCAGTCGGAGGCGGGCTATCAAAGCAAGTGCAGCTCCTTTACTAGGGCGGCCAAAGTCCAGTAGCGAAACTTCTGCAGGCATAATCATCGCTGCTTTTTCAAACTCATCACAGGTATAGTCCATCGTTTCATCGTAAGTCGCCCTGGGACGGTCATAATATTCAAGGGATTCGTTAGTGTTGATCACTTCATCACCCAGCAGGATCGCAGGGCCATAATCTATTAAAATATTGTAGTAAGCATAGGCACGGATAAAACGCGTGTATCCTTCAATCCGGAGCCGATCTAAATTGGTCATGCCCGCAGGGCGATCAAGGTTTTGCAGGATACTGTTACATTTACGGATAACCTTGTAGTATTTTGCCCATTGATTTAAGTTAGGGCTGCTGTCTCCAAAAAAGTCTGAAGTAATGCGTCCGGTGGCAAAGTCCATCCCATAATACACATTGCTTGAACCACCTCCGGTAAGCCCGTTCAAGGCTTCATCGGTAGCCATAGGACCCGGTGTATAACCCAGGCGAATGGTGTTAGATTCATCTGGAAACATGGCCGCTGCACCCCACATATAGGCCTCCATATTCCTGGGATTGGTAAAAGCTGAATCGATGTTAAATTCATCGTCAAAATATTCATCAATATTCAGGTACTTCTTGCAGGATGTTGTCATCGCAATCAACTGGATGATGAGGGTGGCGAATGCTAATCTTTTTATGATTGACGTTTTCATATAATTTCTTGTTTGTATTAAAAATTGACGTACACCTGAAAGGAATAGGTGGTTGGTATAGGGTATTTTCGTCCATTCCATGCGGCTTGTTCCGGATCATAGATCTTTACGTTATCCCATATATATAGATTATTACCCACAAATTGCAGGTCCATAGACTTAATCCCCAGGCGTTTCAGGATCGATGGATTAATGTTATAGCTCAATGTAATTTCCTCCAGACGTATATAGCGTGCATCTCCTTGCCAAAAGGATGACAGCTGGCTGTTGTTGCTGTTATTGCCGTATTGCAGGCGTGGATAGCGGGCATTTGGGTTCTCGGCCAATGCTGGGTCTATACCATTCGCAATGGCATAATCCCTCGGAATCCACCTGTTCCTAGGATCGGCTGCCAGGCTGAGGACATTGCCCAGGTCGCCTTCATAGAATGGCATATAGCCCATCCCGTTAGCTTTTGTTACATTGTTTACCGTTGTCAGCTGTCCAACATTGAAAAAGGATGTTTTTCCTGTTCCTTTAAACAATACACCTAGTGTCAGCTTTTTATAGCGAAACTCTCCGCCCATGCCAAACATCATCAAAGGATAGTTGCTGTGCGTTAAAGGAACCATGTCGAGTTTATCAATTGTGCCATCCCCGTTCACATCTTTATATTTGATGTCACCAGGCAGCACATCTCCAAACGTTTGTTTAGGGCTATATTTGATGTCGTCCTCGTCCTTAAAAAGTCCCATGGACTGATAGCCCCTTATAGCGTCATAAGGGAAACCATTGAACTCGAGGTAAGGATATTCCAAATAAGCTTGTTCCCAGTTTTGTACCATATTTTTGGAATAGGTAAAGTTACCTCTTAAGGTAAAGCCTATATCTTTGGAAAGGGTGCCGGTATAGCTAATGTTTCCATCTATTCCAGAACTTTTCATGCGGCCCACATTGGCGAAGGGATTGGAAATAACGCCCACGTAATCAGGAACCTGTACACGTTGTTGAAAAATACCGTTACGCTGATCTTTGAAAAAGTCTACCACAAAATCTACTTTGCTGTCAAAGAGCTTACCTTCAATACCTAAATTGGATTTAATCGCTTTTTCCCAGGCCAGGTTATCGGCCCCAATCCTGGTTTCATTAATTGTCTCGATATCGGGCACGCCCCATACCGTACCGTTGCCCTGGTTAGCCTTGGTCAGGTAAGGGAAACGGATGCTTGAAATACGGTCATTACCCACCGTGCCATAGGAAGCCCTGATCTTAAAATAATTAAGCCATGGTGCGGCTTCTTTTACAAATTTGTAGCCAGTAGGTACCCATCCCAAGGCAATTGACGGGAAAAAACCATATTGCCTGCCGGGCTGGAAGTTCTCGGAACCGGTATAGCCAAAATTGACATCTAAAAGGTAAGTGTCCCGGAATCCATAGGTCAGCCTGCTGGATACACCCTGATAACGTAAGGGGATAGCGTTCAGGTTACTGGTCGCATCGTCGGTATCTTTCGCATCACTCATGTAATAATAGATCAATGCAGATGTCCTGTGGTCACTATTGAATACTTTATCATAATTGATAACAGATTCAAAGTGATATTTACGGTACTGCCGAGTACCCCTGTAATAGCTCGCTTTTTGTTCTTGTACGGTTTGCAAAGTAATGAGTGAGCCATCGTAGGCTCGCCCTAAGGCATTATAAAGCGCTGGTTGTACACGCCTGCGCTCGCTAAAGTAACTGTATAAATCGTAAGCTCCCTGAACCCGGAATTTAAGTCCTTCCAATACAGTGGAAAGGTCTTGATTTAGGGCTAATGTGGTTTTGCCTTTATACACTTCATCTGATGCCTTACCTGTGCGGTTGATCATGACATAAGGCGATGACTGCTCTCCGCCCCCCAATCCTGGAAGCAGGCCATTGGAATATCGTGTAGGAATTGTAACGGGGGTAAGTGTAGATTGTGCACCCCATATGTAATCTGTATTTGCTAATCCCGGCTGATTCAGTTTAGATAGAAAGCCATCAGAACCCAGGAAAATTTTAGTGGTTTTAGTCAGGTTAACATCCAGGTTGATCCGGTAATTATAGGTGTTAAAACCCACATTAGAACTGTATTGGCTATTCTTGTCCACTTTATAGGCAGCACTTTCACTTTTGCCGCCAAGACTTAGAAAATAGCGTGCAACCTCAGATCCACCCCTGCCACTCATGTAATAGCTTTGGCGCCAGGACATCTTATTGAGAATTTCATCCTGCCAATCTACATCGGGATACATATCCGGATCCAGACCATCGCGGATAATACCTAACTCCGTTTGGTTGTATAAAGGGCTCTGTCCACGAACCACACTTGCCTCATTGGCCAATTGCGCATAATCATAAGCACGTAAATATTCCGGTAAGCGGTTGAGTTTGGATAAGGTGGTATTGGCACGTGCGGTGAGCTGCATGCGGTCCACCTGACCGCGCTTAGTCGTAACCAATACGACTCCATTGGCACCTCTTACTCCGTATACTGCAGTAGCTGATGCATCCTTAAGGATCGAAAAACTTTCCACATCCGCCGGATCAATGGTATTCAGGTCACCCTCTAAACCATCAATGAGCACCAAAGCACTGCTGTTTGCGCCAAATGTGCCGATACCACGTACCCAGAACTCAGAAATATTCTTTCCTGGTTCACCACTACCCAGCCTGGAGATTACGCCAGCGGCCCTTCCACCAAGTAGGTTTGCAATTGATGGGGCAGGAGATTGCAGGTCCTTGACATCTACCGTAGTGATGGCACCGACTGAACTTATCTTCCGTTGTACATTTCCCAGTCCAACTACCATTACTTCCTCCAGGGCCTCATTATTGTCTTTAAGGACTATGGTTAAATTCTTTTTTGTTTCGACAGCAACATGTTCTGCATTTTTAAAGCCGATATAGCTAAAGGCAACCTTGTCACCATACGCGACCTGAATGCTGAATTTTCCTTCATTATTGGTAGCGGTACCGGCTGAGGGCCGATCTTTAATGTAAACAGATACAGCTGGGATAGCTTCCCCCTTCTCATCGGTAACAATACCGGCAATGGTGAGTAACTGCTTGGTTTCCTGTGCTTGTAAAGTCGTCAGGGACAGACACAGCGACAGCAAACACAAAATTTTAAAAGTCTTTGTCATCTTATATGTTTATTATACTTTATATTTTCTAATGGGATAATTTAAGGCGCATTATTTCTTGCCTTTAAGCAAAGCTGATTTATATGATAAATGCTTATATTGATTATTCAATAACTAACTTGCGTATCCGGGCGTTGCTCCAGTCGGCAATGTAAATGTCACCTTGCTCATTGACGGCCACTCCCCAGGGTTGGTTAAACAACGATTCTACCGGTCCGCCATCTTTATAGCCTGATTTGCCTGGTTGGCCTGCAACCGTAGTTACGATATTATCAGCCGATATCATGCGGATACAATGGTTGCCATAGTCTGCAACAAACATGTTTCCATTGTTGTCAAACTTAATCTCTTTAGGATCGTTGAACAGCGCATCTGCCAATGGCCCATCGCGAAAGGCACTTCCTCCAGGAGCATTGAGTCGTTTAAAACCACCTGATCCATTAGGGTCACGAAGATCGAGTACCATAATACCTTGTCTGAAATTGGTAGGGTTGGCATTGGTGGTGAGGGTCATGTACAGCAGCCAGGGTTTCGTTGGATTAATGGCCTGACCATATTGCGACCCATAAGGTCCCTGGTGAACAATTTTTGCCTCAAATGTCTGAGGGTTTATTTTGGCAACCTTTCCATCTCTATATCTCGTGTAAAGATACCCATCATAAGGACAGAACGTTACAAAGTTTTTGTAGCGATCCGCTTCTACGATCGAGTTGTAATCTGCCGTGGAGTATTTAACGTTACGCTGGCGGGGATACCAGGCTTCCCGTGGATCAAAAGTGAAGATGACTTCCTTGGTAGACTCATGGGCTGCTGTCAACATACCTGTAACACGATCCACAGTGAGGCCATTGGCAAATAAGATCCGGCCGGTTGCGATGGATTCGATCAGTGGGGTTACTATATTTTGCTTTTCATTTATTCTGGCTACCCCAAACGTAGCCGGATCACCACCATCCCGCCAGGACATAAATATATTACCCTCGGCATCCAATTCCAGGTATTTACCATAAATTTCAGCTTCAGAGAGCGTTCCGGGTTTAAAGTTTTTTTGCCCGTTACCAGTAACAGTGCTTACCTGAGCCTGAATATGGTAAGTGAAATTGTCTTTATAAGCAACCGAGTCAGTACCCACGACAACAGAAATCCGAGGGTTATTGCCTGGAAGACGGGGTACGATGGCATAGATCCGGTTACCACTTGACGAGATAACTGAAGCTTTTGCATTGTTAAAATAGACTTTAATTTTACTGACATCAGTTCCAAAGTTTTCCCCGTCTAACAGTATTTTATCCCGGGCCCCACCCTCATTCGGAGAAAAAGAGGAGAGTACAACGGGCTTTGAAGAATCATGAGTTTTACTCGGGCCTTCCTTTTCATTTTTACAGGAAACAAAACAACAGGAACTGAAGCATAGCCATAGCAAGGTGACAAAACACCTATCCATACACTTTCGGTAGTTTTTCATTAAAAAAGGTTTGATTTGGTTAGTATTTAGTTAGTATTTGGTTTATTGAAATCGAATATATTAAATAAAAAACAATAAAACGAAATAAAAGAAAAGAAAAGAAAATTTTAGATGTCATAATTGGTAATTTGATGAGAAAAAGAATAATACAAAGTAAAGGCTTTGTAATTATCTTAATATTAACATAAAATCAACTTACAAATTGAAAATTGTGGTAGTGGTGCATAATGAAATTGTTGGCCAATATGGCAACTAGGTTATAATCAATACCATTGCAGACATTTTGCAGGTATTGTATAATGGACATGCTATGGCTATGCCAGTAAGTGACTGATACTTCGAATTTTTATAAGACAGGGGGCCAGGGCAGGCTATAATTACATTAAGCCATTTATATAATGGAAACTTTAATGCCCATGCTTTGCAGGCTCTTTCTGGTTTGTTCAGGAATGCCGCTGTCGGTAATGATGTGATCTACTTCTTCAATGCCGCATATTCTTCCGAAACCACGCTTTCCGAATTTGGTAGAATCGGCGAGTACGATTATTTTCTGAGAGGAATCTATCATCTGCCTGTTCAGGTGGGCTTCGTAGGCATTTGTCGTTGTTAATCCGAATTCCAGATCTATGCCGTCTACGCCTAAGTATAATTTACTGCAAAAGACATTCCCCAATACATTGTCCGAGTAAGGGCCTGCTACCGAAGACGAACTCTTTCTCAATAGGCCGCCAAGCTGAATAATTTCTATTTCACTATGATTAAGCAGCTCCATTGACACATTTAATGCTGATGTGATCACGGTTAAGCTTCCTCTTGGCTTAATGCAGCGTGCCATAGCCAGAACTGTTGTTCCGGAGGCAATGATGATGGAGTCGTTGTCCTCGATGAGATCGGCAGCGAGCGCACCAATCTTCATCTTTTCTGCTGATTGTAAATGCTCTTTCTCATTTACTGGCCTGTCAACAGTATAAGGGTTGTTTAGTGTAGCCCCTCCGTGTGTCCTGAACAGCAGATTTTTGTCTTCGAGTAGTTTCAGGTCCTTCCGGATTGTGACCGACGAAACTTTTAATTTTTTACAAAGTGACTGGACATCAATAGTACCGTCTGTTTGAATTTTGCTTAATATATATTGGTGTCGTTCAGCTATGTTAATCATTTATCGATATATATGACAGGGTTAAGATAAACATAATTTTTAAATTACGTATTCAACAAACTTAATGCTAAAAAATAAATTTCCCAATTTGTTTTTTATAATAAAATACTTTTTTTAGTTTCGTTTAGGTATATTTGAATTATAAACGAAAGTTTACGAAATATTGGTATTTTAAATTGAAAACAAACGAAATGGTGTTTAATCGCGAATCATTCATAAAACAGGTAGAAGAACAGTTTAATTGGGATGTCATTGTTATTGGTGGCGGAGCAACAGGACTGGGTACCGCTGTGGATGCCGCAAGCAGGGGTTACCGTACCTTGTTGTTAGAGCAATCAGATTTTGCAAAGGGAACATCCAGCAGAAGTACAAAATTGGTGCATGGTGGGGTAAGGTATCTGGCGCAAGGCGATGTGGCATTGGTTTATGAGGCATTGCATGAGCGTGGGCTGCTGCTGAAAAATGCACCGCACCTGGTTAAAGATCAGGAGTTTATTATTCCTGTATATTCCTGGTTGTCTAAGTATAAATACCTGATCGGCTTAAAACTTTACGATTTGCTGGCTGGGAAAAGTGGATTTAAAAAATCTTCTTTTTTGTCTGCTGATAAAGTATTGAAAGCCATCCCCGGATTAAAACCTGATGGGCTGACCGGTGGCGTGAGTTACAGTGACGGGCAGTTTGATGATGCACGCCTGGCGCTGAATTTGGCCCAGACTGCGGCGGAATATGGTGGGGTTTTGTTGAATTATGCAAAAGTTACGGGATTAACGAAAGAAAATGAAAACATAAGCGGGTTGAGCTTTGTGGATACGGAAACCAATAAAAGCTATACCCTCAAAGCGAAAGTGGTTGTCAATGCTACCGGAGTATTTGTAGATGAGATCCTGAAAATGGATGTGCCATCTGGCAGGGCTATTGTTCGCCCCAGCCAGGGTGCACATGTGGTGCTGGACCCTTCTTTTTTAAAGGGTGACAGCGCGTTGATGATTCCGAAAACTCCGGATGGCAGGGTATTGTTCGCTGTGCCATGGCATGGAAAAGTACTGGTTGGAACAACCGATACCCCCTTAAATGAACATAGTCTGGAGCCGAAGCCTTTGGATGAAGAGATTGAGTTTATATTGACTACGGCGGGCAAGTACCTGACCAAAGAACCTAAAAGAGATGATGTGCTTGCTGCGTTTGCAGGCCTGAGGCCTTTAGCGGCGCCTGGCAAAGATACCGATAGCACAAAAGAAATCTCCAGAAGCCATAAACTGATCATCAGCAATTCAGGATTGATCACCATCACCGGTGGTAAATGGACAACTTATCGTAAAATGGCAATGGATGTGGTGGACAAGGCTATTGAACTTGGAAAACTGACCGCAAAAAAATGTATTACACAGGATGTTAAAATACATGGTTATCTCGCTGAAATGCAAACTGGTGATTTGGGTTTATATGGTGCTGATGCCGAAGGCATCAGAGACTTAATCAAAACACAGCCGGAATTAAGCGCTCTTTTGCATCCGGATTATCAATACATGAAAGCTGAAGTGATCTGGATGGTTAGGAATGAAATGACACGTACGATAGAGGACGTGCTTTCGCGAAGGATGCGTCTTTTATTTTTGGATGCCAGGGGAGCTTTAATGCTTGCTCCGGCAGTTGCGGGTGTTATGGCCGATGAATTGGGCAAAGATGAGGCTTGGATTAACGGACAGGTTGAGGCATTTACAAAATTGGTAAAACAGTATTTATTGTATACACCAGGAAAGGAGAGCGAAAAAATTCAGCAGGTGAAAGTTACAGCCTAACTTAATGAATACTTAACATAGACTTAAAATTACAACCTTGATATTTGCAGCAAATTAAGGATTGATAATGAAACGAAATGCTGCGAAACAAAAAGAACCAGATATTAAAACCTAATGAAGGAGTATTCCTGCATATCATTTAATTCGATTCCGGGTAATCCATCCGGATGGCTGGTCCTTTCTGTGCATCAAACTATAAAAACAAATATTGCAAATTAAAGTAGGAAACCCAAAACTAAGATTATGAACGAAAAATCTACGCACTACATGCAATTCAAAAAACCATTTAAATACCTTGCTTATGCAATGGTGTTGGTTTTTATGCAATTGCCACAAATGCTTACCGCAGGGACAGGCCCTGTTGTAGGTGCTAACCTCTTTCTGCAGGAAACTGTTACTGTAAAGGGAACGGTTAAAGATGGAAAAGATGGAGAAGCGCTACCGGGTGTGACCATTTCCGACAATCAACGGAAAGTACTGGGGGTAACCGATGTAAATGGTGGTTTTACCGTAAGGGTGGTTAAAGGTACGGAGATCACTTTTAGCATGTTGGGTTACACACAAGCTAAAAGGATGATCAGCGCTGCTACCAATGCCTTGGCGGTGAACTTAGCCAGCTCCAGTTCTGAATTGAATGAGGTGGTAGTTACCGCATTGGGTATCAAACGGGAAGAGAAATCTTTAGGTTATGCTACTACAACGGTGACTAATGAGCAGCTTACCGATGCAGCTTCCAGTAACTGGACAGATGCCTTATCCGGAAAGGTAGCCGGTTTGAACCTGGTGAGATCTGGTTCAGGGCCGACAGCCTCCAATAAGATTATTCTGCGCGGTGAAAACAACCTCACAGGAGAGAACGAAGCCCTGATCGTATTGGACGGGGTGGTGATGAACAATAGTAGCGGTCGTCGCAGTTCAAATGCCGGGGAGTCTGTTTATGGAACCAGCAGTGACAATATGCCGGCAGATTATGGCGGTAGTATCAATGACATCAATCCAGAGGATATTGAGAGTGTGACGGTACTTAAAGGGCCTGGTGCCGCAGCCTTATATGGACAGCGCGGGGCAAACGGTGCGGTCATCATCACTACCAAATCTGGAAGTTCCAAGAAAAAAGGCTTAGGGGTTACCATCAATTCCAGAGCAGAAATGGAAAGCGTTAACCGCTGGCCAGAGTTGCAGTATGAATATGGACAAGGTCTGGATGGTACAGCCTATTATTCTTACGGCGCAAGTTTAGATGGGGCGAGCACCAGTGGCACGAGCTCTGCTTATGGGCCTAAATTTGACGGGCAATATTTTTTCCAGTATGATCCGAATCTGCAAGCTGTTGGCAAAGTGCGCACACCGTGGGTACCATATGAAAAAAGTGGTGCCAATCAGTACTTCGAAACCGGTCATACCTTTACCAATTCCGTGAGTATTGACGGTGGATCAGAAAAAAATACAGCCCGTTTCGCAGTTACCAACACCAAGAACAAATGGATCACACCGAACACTGGTTATGGAAGAAATAATATTTCCTTGTCGTTAAACTCTAAGGTAAGTGATAAGTTGTCGATCAATGCAAAAATTAATTACCAGAATAAATATAGCGACAACCTGCCTGCAGCGGGATACGGTAACCAGAGTATCATGTACTGGTACATTTTCTGGCAACCCAATGCCGATCTGGACTGGTTAAAAAACTATTGGGTAAACGGGGCAGAAGGTAAAACCATTAAATATCCTTTCAGTTCTTTTCCTGAAAATCCATATGCCGTAGCCTATCAGTTTATCAGCAGACAATCCCGTCATGCAGTTACTGGAATGATCCAGGCTAACTATAACATTACCAAAGATTTAAACCTCATGGTAAGGACCTCTATGGATATGGGCTATGACAGACGTGCCCAGGAACGTCCTTTTGATGCGGGTACCAAATTGCCAAAAGGTTCTTACCGGGAACAAGCTGAATATGCTCAGGAAATGAACGGTGACTTTTTGCTGAGGTACACCAAGAAGATCAATAAGGATTTTAACTTCTCGATAAGCGGGGGTGGTAGTATGCTGAAGAACTTCTTTAAAAAGGATGAGAACAGGGCGGATTCACTGAATGCTCCGGGCATCTATACTTTTGCAAATGCTGCAGGACCGATCATAGCTAGCCCTTATAAAAGTCAATATGCTTTGAATAGTTTTTATGGCTTGTTCTCTGCAGCTTATAAAGAGTACTTATATTTAGACCTGACCGGAAGGAATGACTGGAACAGTGTATTGGCTACGCCGCTGCGTACAGAGAATGCTGCTTTCTTTTACCCTTCAGCCAGTGTGAGTTTCCTGCTTTCGGAAGCTTTCAAACTGCCGAGCCAGATCAGCTTTGCTAAACTGAGGTTTTCTGCTTCACAAGTGGGTAGTGGCGGAACCTCACCCTACCTGACTTCTTACAACTTCTCTCCGGCAGGAAACGGACAATTTGGTGGCGGTTTGCAAAATCCGGGTTTACTGTCCAATCCAAATTTACTGCCATTAAAAACCACTACTTATGAAGTAGGCACGGATCTTCGTTTCTTCAAAAGCAGGCTGGGTCTTGATGTAGCTTATTATTTTGGGAAAACCAACAACCAGCACTTGCGACGTATTGTTGATCGTGCTACTGGTTTTAACCAGATCCTGATCAACGCCGGGGAAGTTCAGAATAAAGGTATAGAGATCGCATTAAACGGAAGTATATTAAAGAGTAAAAATGGTTTGAACTGGAATATGTTCGGTACGTTTGCTGCCAATAGCAATAAAATAACTGCACTGTTGGACAGTAACGTTGTTTTAAGAACAGGGCCGATAGCTGGTGGACAAATTGTAGCCCGGGTTGGTGGAAGCATGGGCGATATGTACGGCCGCGGTTACGTACGTGCCCCTGATGGGCAGATCGTATATGACGAAAGAACAGGATTTGCCAAGATTACGGATAATGTGGTATATATTGGTAATACCATTCCTAAGTTCAAAACCAGTTTGGGAACAGATTTCAGATACAAAGGATTTAAATTGAATGTTTTGTTTGATGCCCAGGTTGGCGGGGTAGCTCACTCTTTGCTGAACTATAAAATGGTAGAGCAAGGAAAGTTAAAAAGCACCCTTCCAGGCCGATACAATGGGATCATTGGAAAAGGGGTAATCCAGAATACAGACGGCACTTATCGTCCTAATGATGTGATCACATTTGACATCGATAATTATTACCGCTCACAAATGGGCGCTGATAACGCGGAAGGTAGCACTTTCAGTACAGATTTCATCAAATTCAGGGAAGCCAGGTTTGAGTATGGCATACCAGCTAAAGTAACAGCCAGATTGGGTTTACAAAAAGCTACTTTAGCCGTATATGGCAGGAATCTGTTCATCTGGTCGCCATGGCCGATGTTCGATCCTGAGTTTGGAACGCTTGCCGGGTCAGACATTGTTCAGGGTTTTGAAACAGGTCAGCTTCCTTCAACCCGTTCTTATGGTGTACAATTAGTTGTAGGTTTTTAATTCTATTAAAATGAAAAATATAACATATAAAATTATTGGTATCCTAATGGCATTCGTTATGGTACTCCCATCTTGTAAAGATAATTTTCAAGAGATCAATACCAATCCAAACGGGGCTCCGGATGCCTTGCCAAGCCAGTTGCTGGCACCAGCATTGGTGAGTCTGGTAGGTACAAATATGCTCCGCAACCGTAATTTTAACAATGAGCTGATGCAGGTTACGGTGAATCAGAGTGATGATGAGCAGGCAGTATTCCGATACGATTTCAGAAGAAACAACTCAGACAATACCTGGAACAACTGGTACATTCAATTGACCAATCTGAAAGACATCTATAAGAATGCGGATAAGATGTCTGCAAATGAAGCAAAAACTTATAAAGCCGTTTCTTTAATCCTGCAGAGCTGGACTTATTCCTTATTGACGGATACTTATGGAGATGTGCCTTATTTTGAATCCAATATGGCAAAGGATAGCTCCATTTACGAGCCTAAATTTGATACTCAGAAAGCCATTTACACAGACATTTTTTTGAAATTGGAAGAAGCCAATGAATTGTTAAAAACAGGTGCAGCGATAACTGCTGCCAGCGATCCCATTTATGGAGGAGTAGCAGCGGCCTGGCGCAGGTTTTCAAATTGCCTGTATTTGAGGTTATTGTTAAGGGTTTCGGGTAAAGCGGAAGTTTCTGCTGATGTAATTGCCAAAATAAAGGAAATGGTAGATACGAATTCCGGAAATTATCCCCGGATCACTAACAACTCCCAATCCGCTATACTGAAATGGAACGGGATGGGCCCTTATACCTCTCCCTTTATGCTCAGCGTAAGGGCACAGGATTTCAGGTCTCCTGCCATTGCCTCTTTCTTTATCGATCCTTTAAGAAACTGGTTCTCTCCATTGCTCAACCTGGGTACTTATGGCATCAACAGTACACCGAGGCTAGGCATCAACCCAAGTGCTAAAACTTTTACAGGTGTGCCAAGCGGCTTTATACCTGGTCAGGGCATTCCGACAAATGCTTATTTTTATTCTTATGACCAACTGAATGGTACGCTTCCGGTTACCTCTTTACAGAATGATGCGATGACCGGCATGATCATGAATTTTTCGGAAGTGCAATTTATCCTTGCAGAATGTGCCGCTAAAGGCTTCATTGCAGGTAGTGCAGAAAACTTCTGGAAAACTGGTATCTTAAATTACATCACGCTTTGGTTGCCAAACTGGCCTAATGCTACGGCCTTAAATTCACCTCCAAATCCGGCAATGACCATTACCTCCCAACCTTTTCTGGATTACCTGACTGGAGGAGATATCTTGTTTGGCAGTACCTTACCGGTACAGATGCAGTCTATCCACCAACAGAAATATTATTCCTTGTTTATGGTCGATTTTCAGCAATGGTTTGAATACCGCCGTACCGGCTATCCGGTACTACCTAAAGGCCCTGGTTTAAGAAACAACGGGATGATGCCTGCAAGGATGACCTACCCGGTATATGTAGAATCTGCGAATCCGACCAATTATAAAGCGGCGATTGCTGCCCAGGGTCCTGATCAGATCAATACCCAGGTATGGTGGCAGAAACCATAAGAAAAAGTTTAAAGAGTTTTATATTAAATGATATTAAAATGAAAAAGATATTTATTTACTCATTCTTTTTACTTGGTTTGGCCTTTGCCATTGCCGGATGTAAAAAGAGCAATTATCCAGGGGGTACCATCAGTGCTTTCATCCCGATGTACGATTTACGTAATTTATACAAGGGTGCTGACCTTACCCTGACACAAGACAATATGTTTGGCTCAGATCAGATATCAGGAGTGGTGATATCAGATCACACTGAGGGCAATTTACCTACAGGATACCTGATTCTGCAGGATAAGCGTCGCTTAAACGAACTGAGAGGAATTACCATACCCCTTGGGGATGCTGCTAAAAACTATGTGTCAGGAGATTCTATCCATGTGCATGTGGTAGGTGCAGTACTAAAGCGTGAAGATGGTATGCTGCAACTTACTGGGATTACTCCAGATAAGATCACCAAAATTACCAGCGGCATTGTAATCCCACCTAACAGGGTTCCTGCCAGTTTCATTTTGGCAAATCCAGATAAATATGAGAGTACGCTAGTGGCAATGGCCAAAGGCACATTTGATCCTCTTCCTTCAGCTGGAGATACCTTTTCGGGTCCAAAGATTGTCAATGACGGATTTGCGGATTTTATTTTAAATACACAACCTACCGCATCATTTGCCAACAATACCAATTTGCCAGTTGTAGGGAACTATTATGGAATAGTAATCAACAGGCCACTTTCAGACGGCAGACTGTATCCTCAAATCCGTATGCGTAAAGCCAGCGATGCGGTTGTGCTCAGCTCTACAATCGAGGTTGCTCCGGCGGTAATCTCCGGATGGATCAACGATCCTCAGGGAACAGATGCCAATAATGAGTACATACAGTTTCTTGCCACGCAGGATATCAACTTTGCCACTACCCCAATGTCTGTAGTGACCAGTAATAATGCAGGTACTGCTGAACCTACCGGCGCGCCTTTAAGTGGCTGGGCTGTTGGTGGTGTACGTACCTATAAATTTAACATTACTACCGGAACCGCAAAAAAAGGAACCTATTTCTATGTAGGTGGCACCGGACGTTTAATCAACAGCACAGGTTCTACCAGTATTGCTTCCGCAAATTTTGTGAAGACCAGAAATTATGGTACTACAGCTGGTGAAGGTTTTGGAAATACCACTACCAACCTGTTGGCGAACAGCGGAAATGCTTATGGTATCGCTTTATTTAAGGGCACTACAGTTACTGCAGCATCTGTACCAATTGATGTGGTTTGGGTGAATAATGGAGGAGCTTTGTACCAGGCATCACCAGCAGCAGGTTACCGGGTTGCTAACAATGACTTTTATGATACTGTGAATCCGCTTACCCTTGTTCCACAACCGTACTTTACCCAGGGTCTCAATACTTTGTGTTTCATTTATGCACCAACTTCAGATGCAGGATGGTTTTATAAGGCGAGTGGGGTATACAATCCTGCGCAAGGAAAATGGGTGAAAGCACGTGAACATTTTGTTTTCCAACTGGAAAAAACATCTACTATAGAAACGATTGAAGGGCCAACAGAACGGATCTGGTATGACAGGGCTACCAATGTGGAAGTCAGAAGAGATACCATTTACGCTACCAGTCTTAGACAACCAAAGCCTTAATACCGCTTTTATAGTAATCAGTAAAGAAATTAAGGAAGCCTGGAATTCAGGCTTCCTTAATTTTATCCCTCAAAATTGCGAACCAAAACCAAACCACTCCATGAAAAAAATGTTAGTATTCCTGCTGCTCGGCATGTCACAACTCGCCTTTGCCCAAAAAGGAAAACCCTATCCTGGTTTCCCTGAGAAATTTGAAACACCTTTGGCCGAAACGAAAAGTAAGTACGGTAAAGGAGAAGTAGTGTTTAAATCTGGAAACTGGACTTTAGAACAGGCATTGATTGGTGATGCCGCGGATAAAGATCGTTTTAAGGGCAAACAGGCGATAAGAATGCAACAGAACCTGGATGCCCCTTCGCTGTTACAAATGAATTTTGATCTGCCGAATGGGGCTTCTAAAGTGTCCTTTCAGTACGGTGCTTATGGCAAAGACCGCTCCTGTACATTTATCCTGGAGTACTCTTCAGATGAGGGCAAAACCTGGAGCCGGGCCGACCAGGTGATCACAGATGCCTCGGACGGGCTTTCTACCGCAACATTTAAGTTTGACATTAAAGGTAATGTGCGTTTCCGGATCAATAAGATTGGCTTAGGTTCTTCTGAAAAAGAAGCGTCTATTAAAAACGGTCGGTTGAACATTGACGATTTTACAGTTTATCAGAATTAGTACGTTGAAATATTTTAGTTAATGAATTAAAAAACTCAAATTTTAAACCCTAATAAATAAAATCATGAACCTGTTAAATTCAAAAACAAAAAAGTTAATCCCTTGCTTAATGTTGGGGATTGTAGTTTTCTTCTCTTCATTTACATCAGCTGAAGTGATTAAGATCACCGGGCAGCCGATAAAAATTTTGAAGAGTGCCAGATGGATGAATTATCCTTACGCAATCAATGGCCAGATTCCTATGTCTTTTTGCGGTGATGTAGTAAACGAATCTACGGTTGTGCCAGAAAGTTCACTGAGTGATCAGGATGAAGTCTGTGTTGGCTACAGTTATCATTTTTCATTGCCATTTACCTGTGCTGCTGTTACCTGGCATGTGTACAATGGATCGGTTACGTATTCATATTCAGATTATCATAAAATTATTCAATTTAACAACAACATTCATGTTGATGGTTATGCAAATGTTTGGGTAGACGTTATTGATCCGGTTTCAGGTGATCCTTACAGCTATGAATTTGCATTTTTCCCATCCAGTAGCTGTGACCAATAGGCTGGGCTTAAAGGAAGCTAATCTTAATCATCATGGCTGGATACCATCCAGCCCTAATCTTTAATTAAAAATCATACAATCGTGAACAGAAGATCCTTTTTACAAAGTGTCGGTTTTGTAACCGGCAGTGCATTCATCAGCCTCCAAACCAATGCTTTTGATCAGCTAAGTAGAGATAAAACCATAAAAGGAACGGTAAAAGATGGGCAGAGAGGAGTCGCCAATGTGGCCATTTCGGATGGTTATTCCGTTGTTTTAACAGATGCCGATGGAAGCTATAGCATTACCCCCGACCCAAAGGCAACAAATATATTCATGAGTACACCTGCCGGTTATGAATTTAAAACCGACTACCATGTGGCCAGACAATACGAAACATTGGGCAGCCGCAATGAATACGATTTTACACTTAAGGCACTGAAAAGAAACGACAGCAAACATAACTTCATCATCTGGGCAGACCCGCAGGTAAAAACCAGGAAGGATGTCAAAAAAATGATGGATACTTCGGTGCCTGATGTGCAGCAGCTGGTGAAATCAATGGGGCCGGATGCATTGATCCACGGTGTTGGCGTAGGCGACCTGGTATGGGACAACCATGAGCTGTTCCCGGATTATAACCGCGCCATTGCCTTGATGGGGATCCCTTTTTTCCAGGCCCTGGGTAACCACGATCAGGATTACAGAATGGGTGGGGATGATACCTCCGACAAGACTTTTAAAGAAATATATGGTCCTACGTACTATTCCTTCAATAGGGGGAAAGCACATTACGTAGTGCTTGACGATGTCCGTTACCTCGGCGTAGAACGAACCTACGATGGTTACATTCTGGAAAACCAATTGAGTTGGTTGGCCCAGGATCTGAAACATGTAGCCAAAGATCAGCTGCTGATCATCTGCCTGCATATTCCTGTCCACAATTCTGTTAAAAATAATGCCGCGCTTTACAGCCTATTGGAAGGCTATAAAAACGTGCACATCATGTCGGGCCATACGCACTATAACGTTAACAACATCAAAGACGGCATCTACGAGCATAACCATGGAACCGTTTGCGGCGCCTGGTGGACAGGACCGATCTGTGCGGATGGAACACCCAGGGGATACGGTGTATATGAGGTTGATGGGAACCAATTGAAATGGCATTACAAATCAACCGGGCAAAGCAGCGACCACCAGTTACGTGTTTCAGTAGAAACGCTGACCAATCAAAAAAGGGTGATTGCCAATGTTTGGAACTGGGATCCGGAATGGAAGGTAACGTATAGTCTGGATGGCAAAGAAATGGGCGATCTTGCACAGGAAAAAGGAGTAGACCCACTGGCTGTAAAACTGTTCAACACGCCGGCAGAACCTGGGGAAAGGAAGTTTAAAGAACCAAAAAAGAACAATCACTTATTTATGGCCCATTTTAAACCAGCTATTAAAGTCGTAGCTGTTACAGCAACAGACCGTTTTGGGAAAAAATATACGGTGATCGCCGAATCATAAAAAGACAAAGCAGTATGCTGCTGATCAGCAAAATCAAATCTAAACCAATGAACAAAATTTTAACCTTACTTTGTGTATTGTCCCTTTGGACAATATCCTGCTCTTCAAAGAAAGTAACACCAGCTCCGGACGAGCAAAAGCCAGCTGTTGATTATAAAAAAACTTACCTGATCATTACGGACCAGTCGCAAAACAGGATCGCACGGGTAGATCTCAAAACACAGTCGATTGTTTGGGAATGGAAGTCGGCTACAGGTATCCCGGCAAAAGATGTGGGCTGGTTTAGTAACATCAGTGAAGGAAAACTCGTATATAATGGAAAGTACATGCTCATTACAGCCTCTGGTGGCGGAGTGGCCTTAGTCAGGATCTCCGATAAAGCCACTGTATTTTATTGTTTTGTTGGGGGGAATACCCATTCAGCCGAAATCCTGCCGGATGGAAATATCGTTGCCGCATCCAGTACCGGAAAACTGCTTACCCTGATCAAAGTTAACCTGAATAGCTTTCCGGACAATGTGTATAAAAAAACAATGGTATTGGATGATGCCCATAACGTAGTCTGGGATAAACAGCGCCAGGTACTTTGGTCGGCAAACAAAGATAAACTCGTAGCCTATACCTATAACTTTAGCTGCAACGCGCCAGACCTGAGTGTAAAAGAAACCATTAATTTGCCGGCAAGTGGTTGCCATGATTTGTTCCCGGTATATGGTGAAGACGCCTTGTGGTTGTCTACCAGTGCCAAAGCCTGGAAAGTTGACCTGAAAACCCGGGTCATAAAAGAATCATCGGCCCTGCCACGCATTAAAAGTGTAGATTCCGGTCCGGAGGGCTATCCCGTGATCACGCTCCAGGGAATAGATACCGACCAGCAATGGTATAACGATAAAGTTCAGGACCTGAACGGTAAAACCATTTTCCAAATGGCCGGTTTAAAAATGTATAAAGCAAGATGGGAGCTTAACAATGACTTCAGCTACCCTGCAAACGATGACCTAAAAACCTGTAATTAAAAAGACCATGAATAAATCATCACAAATCTGTCTGATCTCCTTGGCCCTGTTCGGTCTGTCTGGATGTAAAACGATGCAAAACAAGCAATCAAACGCTAAGGTGGAATTTCCGGCTTTTAGTACAGAAGCCCATAGGGGTGGCAGGGGGCTGATGCCCGAGAATACCATTGTTGCCATGCGTCATGCCATTGACCTTGGTGTGACTACCCTGGAAATGGACACCCACATTACCAAAGACGGACAGGTGGTGGTTACACATGATGATTACCTGAGCCCTTCATTTATGCTTACTCCGGAGGGCAGGGAGATTCCTAAAACTGAGGCCAAAAAATATCCGGTTTATCAAATGGATTACAGCCTCCTGAAACAATTTGACCTGGGCACTAAATTTCTTCCCGCTTTCCCGGAACAGAAAAAAATAAAAACATACATTCCTTTACTTGCCGATCTGATCACAGATGTTCAGCTTTACAGTAAAGACAAGAAACAGCCATTTTACAACATCGAAACCAAGTGCAGTGCAAAAGGCGACGGCATTGTAAACCCCGGTCCGGAAACGTTTGTAAAGCTATTGATGGACGTGATACAGAAAAAAGGCATTACGCCTTATGTGGTGATCCAGTCCTTTGACAAGAGAACCTTGCAGATTTTACATAAAAAGTACCCGCAGGTCAGAACATCTTTCCTGGTAGACAATAAAAAAACAGTAAAGGAAAACCTCGAAGACCTGGGGTTTAACCCCTTTATTTTAAGCCCTGCTTTTAAAATGGTAAACCAGGACCTGGTTAAACAATGCCACGCCCTGAACATCAAAGTAATCCCATGGACACCCAATACCAAAGCGGATATTGACAATTTGAAGCAGCTGAAAGTAGATGGCATCATTTCCGACTATCCAAATCTGCTGGTCAATTAATGAACAGCTAATCCTTAACTACTAACCAAAATATAAGATACATGGGCTTTAACCTTTTCCCAGCACCCGCTGCACATAAACCTTTGCTGCCAGCAGACCGGATTGATCCGGAATACAAAGCACAGCGAATAAAAGTCTTTCTGGGCATCTTTCTAGGCTACGCCGGATACTACCTCGTAAGAAAAAATTTTTCGCTGGTCATGCCCGAACTCATCTCGCAGGGCTACAGCAAGGGAGAACTCGGAATCGCCCTGTCCAGTGTTTCCATCGCTTATGGCCTAAGTAAGTTTATTATGGGCAACTTCTCAGACAGGAGTAATGCGCGCATTTTTCTGGCCATTGGATTGGTACTGTCTGCCTTTACCATGATCTTTATGGGGCTGGTGCCTTTCGCAACATCATCCATCACTGTCATGTTTATTCTGCTGTTCCTGAACGGATGGTTTCAGGGCATGGGCTGGCCGCCATGTGGCCGGGTAGTAGTACACTGGTATTCGATTAAAGAACGGGGTACCATGATGTCTATCTGGAATGTAGCACATAATGTGGGTGGGGGCCTGGTAGGCCCGGTATCCATTCTGGCCATAGAGTTATTTGCCGATTGGCATGCCCAGCTTTACTTTCCGGGTTTACTGGCGTTGGTATTTGCATTAATCGCCTATGTATTTGTTCGCGATACGCCGCAATCCTGCGGCTTGCCCCCTATAGAGCAATATAAAAACGACTATCCAAAAAACTATTCATCAGACCAGGAAAAGGAATTCAGTGCCAAAGAGATTTTCTTCAAATATGTGTTCAACAACAGGATGCTTTGGTACATTGCTTTTGCAAACGCATTCGTATACCTGGTCAGATACGGGATCTTAGACTGGTCGCCCACCTTTTTAAAAGAAGCCAAAGGCTTTTCCTTAAATGAATCAAGCTGGTCTTACTTTGCCTACGAATGGGCTGGTATCCCCGGAACTTTGCTTTGCGGTTTAATCAGCGATAAAGTATTTAAAGGACGGAGGGCACCAGCAACTATCATTTATATGGTGCTGGTATTGGTAGCGGTATTGGTATACTGGAAAAACCCGCCAGGAAATGTATGGATAGACATTACGGCACTGATTGCCATCGGATTCTTAATCTACGGGCCGGTAATGCTGATTGGGGTGCAGGCCCTGGATCTTGTTCCTAAAAAAGCAGCAGGTACTGCTGCAGGCTTAACGGGCTTGTTCGGTTATATGGGAGGTGCCTTGTTCGCCAACATTGCGATCGGATTTGTGGTAGACGCCTGGGGCTGGGACGGAGGATTTGAAGTGATCCTGCTGGCCTGTCTGCTCTCCATCTTCTTTACCGCGTTAACCTGGAACAGGGAAAAAAGAAATTTAGCCGGAAGATAAAATGTGTATTTTAGTATCCTTATAAAAACCTACAAAATCAATGAACCATTCCATGCGTAAAATCATTGCAGGATTATGTTTAATCTTTGCATTTGCTTCAACAAACACAAGCGCCCAGCAGGTAACCTGGGACAGCACTGCCCGGCCGGGCTCATTTCTTAAAAAAATAGAAGAATTTAAAACCGAAGGCATCCAAAAAAAGGATTTTGTCTTTTTAGGCAACAGCATTACTGCCGGAACAAACTGGGCCAAATTACTCGATTTACCTAACGCCAAAAACAGGGGTATCTCCGGAGATATCACCTTTGGTGTGCTGGAGCGCCTGGAACAGGTGATCTCTGGTAAACCTGCTAAAGTGTTCGTATTAATTGGCATCAACGACATCTCAAAGAATATTCCTGATAGCCTTATCCTTAGAAATTACAAACGCATCATTAGCCGTATTAAAGCCGGTTCCAGGAAAACTAAGATCTATTTTTATACCCTGCTTCCGGTAAATGCATCCTTCAATAAGTTCAAAAACCATTATGGTAAAGATGAGCACATCCTATGGCTCAACTCGGAGATCAAAAAACTGGCGGATAAAAAGGTGACCATTATTGATCTGTATGCTCATTTCTTAGATGCTGAAAATCATTTAAAAGCAGAGCTGACGCATGATGGACTGCACCTGAAGCCAGAAGGCTACCAGGTTTGGGCCGAAATGCTCAAAAAAGGCGGGTATTTGAAATAACCACGATCATTTTTTTACAAAAGCAATTGCAGGCCTGTTCAGATATTGTTCAGGCCTGTTTATATATGGGGTTTCCAGGTAGGTTTCCCGGCCCAGTCTTTTAAGGGTTTTGTAATGGGATACCAGTGCGCTGCCGAAAGAAGAACTTTCTATATAATCCAGGTTAAATTCGGCTGCAGTCTGTTTAACTATGGCCCCAATTGCAGGATAATGGATGTGGCATATCTTGGGAAAAAGATGGTGTTCAACCTGCCTGTTTAAACCTCCACATAAAAAACCGGTCAGCTTACAGTTTACCCCAAAGTTTGCGGTAGTCTGCATCTGGTGTACTGCCCAGGCTTCTTCAATATTGCCTTCATCATTCGGAAAAGGAAAGCTGGTTCCTTCCACCACATGGGCCAGCTGAAATACCAGCCCCAATACCAGTCCCTGCGAAAACTGCATCACCAGAAACCCGATCACAAACTGCCACCAGGTAATGTTCATTACAATAAGCGGGAGCACGATGAATAAAAAATAATAAATCCCTTTATAAAAGAACAACCTGAAATACTCAATTTTTGGATGGATGGATACATGCTCACCGATTTTTTTCTGAAAGAATTTCTTATAATCTTTCCGGAATACCCAGGAAAGCATGGCAAAGCTATACAACAGGAAGGCATAATAGTGCTGATAAGACTGTACCTTATTCACGGTTTCAGCTTCTGAAAAACGGATCAGTCCGGGCGCAACATCGATGTCTTCATCATGCCCGGCAATATTGGTATAAGTATGATGAACAATATTGTGGCAAATGTTCCAGACGTATGGGCTCGCCCCAATTAAATTGAATACAAAACTAAATATTTTGTTTACCAGGGGGCTTGAGGAGTAAGCCTTATGGATCGCATCATGGCAAACATTAAAGCCTACAAAAGCGCCGAACATTCCTAAAAGCACACAAAGCAGCAGGGTAACCAAAGCATTAAAGCCACCCAGTAATATCATTAAATAAATGCTTAGCAAGCCAACCAGAAAGAATCCGGTTTTAAACCACATGGCCGGATTGGCATGTATGGAAATATTATTTTCAGTAAAATACGCATCTACCCTTTTCCTCACGGTCACATAAAATGTCGAATTATCGACATTTGTGAACTTAACCTTTTTTCTCATAAATTCTTTATCCCCATTGGATTGATGGTCTCATCCTTCTTTGTATTTGGCTAATGTAGCACAATAATATATATATCATGGTAATGTCATGTTATATTTAACGTTATCTCTATTATTATATCAATTACGAAAAGATGAAGCCTCTGGTTTTTAAAATAAAATGTCTATTTTTACAGCCCGATTATGGAACAGATAAAAACATCATTTGATTTTGAAAAGCCTATTGCTGAACTGGAACAGCAAATTGAGAAGGTTAAACAAGTTGCCGATAAAACCAAAGTAGATATGTCTGCTACCTTAACTGAACTGGAAGAAAAGCTGGATATAACTCAGCAAACACTATATAGCAACCTTACAGGTTGGCAGAAAGTTCAAATGTCGCGTCATCCTGAAAGACCGCAGACCCTGGATTACATCAGTATGATCTGTGATGATTTTATTGAGATGCACGGCGACAGGACTGTTAAAGATGATAAGGCTATCATTGGTGGTTTTGCAACTATAGAAGGCCAGACTGTAATGATCATCGGTCATCAGAAAGGTAAAAATACTAAAGAGCGCCAGTACCGTAATTTTGGTATGGCCAATCCGGAAGGTTATAGAAAGGCATTGCGCCTGATGCGTCTGGCTGAAAAATTCAATAAGCCTGTGATTTCTTTTATTGACACCATGGGTGCTTACCCTGGCCTGGAAGCGGAAGAGCGCGGGCAAGGGGAGGCCATTGCCCGCAACTTGCTGGAGATGTCGGTGCTAAAAGTACCGATATTGTGCTTTGTAGTTGGGGAAGGAGCTTCTGGTGGCGCCTTGGGTATTGGTATCGGTGATAAAGTATATATGCTGGAACATACCTGGTATTCGGTGATCTCGCCTGAATCCTGTTCGTCCATCCTCTGGAGAAGCTGGGATTATAAGGAAAGGGCTGCAGAGTGCTTAAAACTAACTTCTGATGATATGTTTAAGAATAAACTTATCGATGGGATTATTAAAGAGCCATTGGGCGGAGCACATCAGAATCCCGAGCTGATGGCCCAGACAGTAAAGCAACAGATCCTGGATGATCTTAAAGTATTGAAGAAAGAAAAAACAGAGAAGATGATCACTGCCAGGATTGATAAATTCTGTGCAATGGGGGTTGTCAATGAAGGTTAAACTCGCATTCTGTTCTCCGGCTGCAGGCTAAACTCCTATACTGTTCTCCGGCTGCATAATTTCAGTTTTTCCTTAACGGAAAAACTAAAAAGACGCGATGCCGGTTCACAGTATACTCGTTTAAATTTATCAAATAGCATGGGGGTTATAGCAAGGTTTACCAAATACCGTATAATTACCGAAAACCAGTCGCTACCTGATAATGGCGCGTAAAAATTAAGACAAATAAGGACAATAAAATAGCCCTGTAACATATGCTAATGTTACAGGGCCATTTCGTTTATATATGCGATGCCTTTTCTAAAACTGTCATGGAAAACCACTGCACTATGTTTTGAGCAGAAACGAGCTTGCTGTGAACCGGCATAGCGTCTTTCCCGATTCTTCATCGGGAATTATGCAGCCGGAGAACAGTCAAGCGAGTTTCCTTGCAGCCGGAGAACACCATGCGAGCTTTCCCCTTTATTGCCCAGGTGAAAAATACGGTGAGAACCTTGCTTCCAAACCTTGAAACTGGCTATTCAACTTCTCGCTTAATTTGGTCTGTTTATATTGGGTTGTAGTTCTGGCCATCTGGTTCAGGAAGGAAAGTCCCAGCTGGACATTCTGATTGCCTATAAACCTGCGTTTACTTTCTGAAACATCTGCCAGGTAGGTCAGTTCCTTCTGGATGTATGCTGCCGATTTTTCAATTAAAGCATTTGCCCTTGGTGCCTCGTTAAGCAGGTATAGGTTTTCGGCCATAAAATAGGTGCCCATCATAGAACGCATTCCGTAGAATCTTTCCGGCATTACTTCAAAGTAACGGTTTACCGCTTTTTTTGCATCTTCCGTTCTGCCCTCTTTAATCAGCCCCGAAATCGTATTGTTAAACACATTGGTAAAAATAGAAATGTCATCAGAAGATTGAGGATCAAGATATTTGGCATTTTTAATGTTACCCCATACAAATTTGTCCATTACATTTTTATACAAAACAGGGGTGTTGAGCAATTCCGATCTGTTTGCTGAAGTATCAGGTTTCAAAGGAAGCAGGCGTAGAGCCAGGCCTTCATTATACAAATAATTGTCCAGGCCGTTGTATTGATCCGAAGGCACTGTACTTGCAAAGTAAACAGGTCTCTTCCAGTCGTTGTGCACCAATATATCGATCAATGCGAGTGTGCCCTTGGTTACATAGTTTTTATTAAAGGTCCATTCCAGCGCAGGGGCAATTTTACTGGAATCAGCTGCACTTACCACTCCGTTTTTAAGTACATCAGCACGATTTACCGTAAGCTTAAAGTTTTTAGTAGGGATAAAGTTTTCTCTGCTGCCATCCTGCAGGGGTAATTTGTCTTCTGCATCATCTGATAAAAGAATGGCAAGAATATTACTTAATTCTACAGCACCTGCAACTTTATAATCCTGGTAATACATGACATCTCTTACTCCCTGCACATATTGTTCAGGCTTCATAGATAGGGGTAAAGGCTCAGATTCATTTCGTTTTTGCCTCATGCCGTTGATGTACCAGTCGGTATCAAACAGACTTAAGTTCACCAGGCGGATATCCGGGCGTATATTTTCTACTTCCTGGGCGTACCACAACGGGTAGGTATCGTTGTCTCCATAGGTGAAAAGAATGGCGTTCGGTGCACAGGATTGCAGGTAATCAACCGCAATATCATGAGCAACCATTTTGGTAGAACGGTCGTGGTCGTCCCAGCCCTGGGCAGCCATGAGCACAGGGGCGGCAAATAAACCCGCTACGGTAGCTGCAATAGCAGCGCTTGCAGGTGTCAGCTTTTTAAATAGCCATTCTTTGATGGCCAATACACCTAAACCTACCCAGATGGCGAAGGCATAGAAAGATCCTGCATAAGCATAATCCCTTTCCCTTGGCTCCATGGGCTTTTGATTCAGGTAAAGCACAATGGCCAGACCAGTAAAGAAAAACAGTAAGGCTACAATGCCTGCATCTTTCTGATTGCGTTTAAAATGCCAGATTGCACCCAGTAAGCCTAAGATCAATGGTAAAAAGAAGAAACGGTTATAGGCATTGCTATCTGTTATAGATGGAGGAAGGTTTTTCTGATCGCCCAGCATTAAAGCATCAATAGGTTTGATGCCGCTTAGCCATTGACCTTCATACAGACTTCCCTGTCCCTGGTCATCATTTTGTCTTCCAACAAAATTCCACATAAAGTAGCGCATGTACATTTGTCCTACCTGGTATTTGAAAAGGAAACCAATGTTGTCGAACAGGTTAGGGAAATGGTCATCACTAAAGCCCATGATGTCCTTATAATAGCCGATGTGTCGCTGGTCATCACTGTACATCCTTGGAAAAGGAGTAGTCCTGTCGTATTCATAATCGGTTTTTTTACCGGCATCTTCGTATTTTTCGGCACCTTTTCTATAGAGTGTTTTGCCTTGGGTAAGGTTAACTTTTTGAGAGTTGTAGTTTGGGCCAAACAGCAAAGGCCTGTCGCCATATTGCTCCCGGTTTAAGTAGCTTAGAAAGGAGAAAGCATTCTCTGGATCACTATTGTTCAGGTTTGGATCAGCTTTGGCCCTAATGATGATCATTGCGAAGGAACAGTAACCAAATATGATCAGCACAGTGGAGAGTAATGCAATATTCAATACCCTTTTCTGGTGCTTAATGGAGTAACGGATGCCCCATGTAAGGCCTCCGATCAGTAAAATGGCAAAGAAGATTACCCCGCTGCCAAAGCCCATGCCTAAAGTGTTTACAAAGAACAAATCGAAATAGGCACCAAACGAAACGATATACTGTATAATCCCATATTGGATAACAGCGAGAATAAGTACCCCTATAACGCCGGTTTTAATGATGCCGCTGGTACTTGTTTTTGCAGTCTTTTTAAAATAGTATACAAATGCAATTGCAGGGATGGTCAATAAGTTTAACAAGTGGATGCCGATGGACAAACCCATGATATAGGCAATGAACAACAACCATTTGTCAGCACCCGGCTCATTGGCATGTGATTCCCATTTTAAAATGGCCCAGAAAACTATTGCGGTAAATAAGGAGGATAAAGCGTATACTTCTGATTCCACTGCAGAGAACCAGAAACTGTCAGAAAAGGTATAAGCCAATGCACCTACAACACCTGCGCCCATGATAGAGATCATGGTGGATTTGCTGATCTCTTCATTTTCTTTAACCAGCAGTTTTTTCGCCAGGGCAGTGATGGTCCAGCATAAAAACAAGATGGTAGCTGCACTCGCTATAGCAGAACCTACATTCATGAAATAGGCTATCTTTTCAACATCACCCAATGCGAATAAGGAAAAGAACCGCTGGATCATTAAGAACAAAGGTGCGCCGGGTTGATGAACAACCTGCATTTTAAAGGCCGAAGCAATGAACTCACCACAATCCCAAAAACTAACGGAGGGTTCTAATGTTAAGATATAAGTTACAGCGGCTATAAGAAAGCAAAACCAGCCGGTAAGATTATTGATTTTTGAGTAATTCATTTCTTTTATTGAATAGTTAATGTCTTGTTGAGGCGATTTAAATGCAGCCGAAAATAAAGAATAAGATTGAGAATTGCACAATTAAAGCTCAGTTTAACATTTTGTCTATTTGATGATGAGGATACAGCGCATAGGGTTGCCTTTTTGCTTCAATCAAATTGCTCATTTTTAAGACTTTATTTTAGACAGGAATCGAAAGCTCAAAAATATTTTAATTTTTTTCTACTGGTACTTGCAAAAACGAAAAATCTGCGTAGATTTGCATTCCATTTCAAAGCAAGCCTTTTAAGTGGAAGATTGCCCGATAGTATAAAGGTAGTACAACGGTTTTTGGTACCGTTTGTCTAGGTTCGAATCCTGGTCGGGCAACTAGCAATATTCGGATTGTGGGTTTTATTCACAATCCGATTTTTTTTAACCAGCATTGATATACCTTTAATCATGCCATTGCAATTTAATCCAGTTAAGCTTTTTGCCGGAACCGGTACTAAAGATTTAGCCATAAAAATTGCCGAACATTACGGCAAACCACTTGGCGTTGTAACCTTGAATAAGTTTAGCGATGGTGAGTTTCAGCCTTCTTATGATGAAACTGTACGTGGATGCGATGTGTTTTTAATCAATTCTACTTATCAGCCTAACGACAATCTGATGGAGCTTTTGTTAATGATTGATGCCGCAAAACGTGCATCGGCGCATTACATTACCGCAGTTGTACCTTATTACGGCCTGGCAAGACAAGACAGAAAGGACAAACCAAGGGTTGCAATTGGAGCTAAGCTGGTGGCCAATCTATTGAAATCGGCGGGGATACACCGCATTATGACAATGGATCTTCATGCTGCCCAGATACAGGGATTTTTTGACATTCCTGTTGATCACCTGGATGGTTCCATCATATTTGTACCCTACATCAAAAGTTTAGGCCTGGAGAATTTAACGATTGCTTCGCCTGATATGGGCGGATCTTACCGGGCACGTACTTTTGCAAAGTTTTTCAATGCAGAGGTGGTCATTTGCGATAAAAGGCGTAAACGTGCCAATGAGATAGAATCCATGTCAATTATAGGTGATGTTGCCGGATTGGATGTGGTGCTGATTGATGACATTTGTGATACAGCTGGTAC
Organism: Pedobacter heparinus; assembly: GCF_032678725.1. GTDB lineage: Bacteria > Bacteroidota > Bacteroidia > Sphingobacteriales > Sphingobacteriaceae > Pedobacter > Pedobacter heparinus_A. Next base: position 155,124 of record NZ_JAVTSC010000011.1, on the reverse strand, counting down.
GCTGGCTAAGGCTGCAGCTTTAATTATGGAAAAAGGAGCTAATAGTGTACGCGCAGTTTGCACACATCCGGTATTGTCTGGTAAAGCATATGAAACAGTAGAAAATTCGATGCTGACCGAGCTGATTGTAACAGATACCATTCCTTTGAAACAGCAAAGCAGCAAAATAAGGGTTTTAAGTACAGCACCTTTGTTTGCAAAGGCGATTGCCAATGTAAATGAACACGGTTCTATCAGTGACCTTTTCAACGTTTAATATTAATTAATATATATAAATGAAGCAATAAAGCTTCGGACAAAAACAAATAAGATGAAAACAATCGCAATTAGCGGTTCTCCAAGAGAGAACGTAGGGAAACGCGATGCTAAAGAGCTTCGCTATGAAGGTAAAGTTCCCGCAGTATTGTATGGTGGTAAGGAGCAAGTTCACTTTGCTGTAGTTATCGCAGATTTAAGGGACGCTATTTACACTCCGGAAGCGAACTTTGTAGAAATTGAAGTAAATGGCAGCAAAATTAAAGCGATCATTAAAGAATTGCAATTTCACCCATTAACAGACGTATTGTTACACGTAGATTTTCTGCAGTTGTTTGACGACAAAGAGATCTTAATGGAAATCCCTGTTAAATTGACCGGTACTTCTCCAGGTGTGAAAATGGGTGGTAAACTGGTTCAGAAATTACGTAAACTTCGTGTTAAGGCATTCCCTAAAGATATGCCTCAGGCTGTTGAAGTAAGTATTGCTAAATTAGAAGTAGGTAACCTGTTCCGTGTACGTGATCTTGAAAAAGCTAAGTATACAGTAACCAACATAAGCGAAGATACTATTGTTTCTGTAGGTATGTCAAGGGCATTGAAACAAGCAGAACAAGAAGCGAACAAAAAATAATTCGTTTTAGCTAAAAAAAAGGCAGCATCTAACCGGTGCTGCTTTTTTTATGGATAATTTGCTGATGAGCCCTATTGTGCAAACTGTTATCTTTGCAGATAATGAACAGGGCTGATGATAACATAATTTAAAGATGAAGTACTTAATTGTAGGTTTAGGAAATATTGGCCCCGAGTATGCATATACCCGTCATAATATTGGTTTTATGATTGCCGATGAGCTGGTGAAGCAACAGGAAGGCACATTTAGCAATACACGGCTGGCTTATCATGCTGAAATAGGTTTCAAAGGTAGAAAACTGCATGTGATTAAGCCTACTACGTATATGAACCTGAGTGGTAAAGCTGTTAATTACTGGATGCAGGAACTGCACATACCGCTGGAAAATGTGCTGGTCATTGTGGATGACCTTGCTTTGCCATTGGGTAAGCTGCGTTTGAAATTACAAGGCAGCAGTGCCGGGCACAATGGCTTAAAAAGCATAGAAGGGCTATGTGGAGGGCAGGGATATCCACGTTTACGTTTTGGCATCAGCGACAATTTTCCTAAAGGCAGACAGGTAGATTATGTACTGGCGCCGTTTGATAAGGACGAACTGCCGGAATTACCCGCGCTGATCGATAAAAGTACAGAACTGATCAAAAGCTTTGTTACCATAGGGCCTGCCAAAACAATGACCGCCTTTAACCAATAGTATATTTCTGTATCTTTTTGTACAGTACTGCGGGTTCGAATGGTTTGCTGATTACATCGTTGGCGCCCGCAGCAATTGCGGTTTCTTTATCGGTGTCCAGTACCGCGGCTGAAAAAGTAATGATAGGAATGTTTTCTTTGCCTGTCGCATAGCCTTCCCTGATCAGTTTAATGGCTTCAAGCCCGTTCATCACCGGCATAAAGGTATCCATTAAAATGAGGTCATATTCTTTTTCCCTGAGCTTGTCTATGGCTTCCTGCCCGTTCTCTACCACATCCAGTTTTACCTCCCAGTTCTGCAGGATTTTAATGATCAGGAATCTATTAATGGGGTTATCTTCTGCAACCAGAATGTTCAGGTTTTTAAAGGGCATAAGCTGCTCGTCTGTTTGTTTTTCAGGTACATCGGCTTCTTTCAGCACTTCATACCAGTTGGTGAAACAAAAAGTACTGCCAACATGTTCTTCACTAAGTACTTCAAGTATACCTCCTTTTAATGCGGCCAGATTTTTAACTATGGACAAGCCCAGGCCTGTGCCGCCAAATTTAATGGTGGTCTGTTCATCGGCCTGTTCAAAGGTCTCGAAAATCTTATCGATATGCGCTTTCGCTATCCCTATGCCTGTGTCTGCTACAGAGAATTTAAGCTGCAGGTTATTCCCTTTTCTGTTCAGGATGTCAACCTGTAGGGTTACGCTGCCTTTGTGCGTAAATTTAATGGCATTTCCAATGAGGTTCATCAGGATCTGGTTCAGCCGGAGTGAATCCGCAAGGATCATCTTCGGCAGTTCCGGATCAAGTGCTAACTTCAGGTCAAGCTTTTTCTCGATGGCTGGGATCCGAAGCAGATCTACCACTGATTCGCATATTTTTATAATGTCTGTTGCGCTCCGGTTGATCTTGAATTTTCCGGATTCAATTTTTGACAGATCGAGGACATCATTGATCACGCCCAGTAAGGAGTTGGAAGAAATTTCCAGGAGGTTGACCATTTCCCTTTGTTCGTCTGTGAGTGCTGTTTTCTTTAACAGTTGTGCTATCCCAATAATACCATTGATCGGCGTACGGATCTCATGACTCATATTGGCCAGGAAATTATCCTTGATCCTTTTACCCTGTTCTGCAAGTTCTTTGGCTTTGATCAGGTCCTTCTGATAAGCTTCAAGTTCTTTGTTCTTCTTTTTTATGTCTCTTTGATTTCTGACAAACTGTATAAATGAATCTACTTTTGCAGAGGTCACAAATGGGTCAAGTGGCTTATACAGGTAGTCAACTGCACCAGTGTTTAATCCCTTAACAGCGTACTTGGTTTCTTTAGATATAGCGGTAACAAATATAATCAGAATGTCTTTCGTCCTGGGATTGCTTTTTAATATTTCTACCAGTTCAAAGCCATCCATTTCGGGCATCTGCACATCGATCATCGCAATGGCAATATCCATTTCCCAGGATAACCTTAGAGCCTCATTGGGATTGGTCGTGCTGATGATATTGATGTCATTTCTTTGCAGCAGTGCTTCGAGGGCAATAATATTTTCGGGTCGGTCATCAACAATTAATATGTTAATTTTTTCCATGTTTTTGTTCTTATATGAGTTTAGCCGCTAAGCTATTTTTTGATAAATGTTATTCTTTTTGTCTATTATTTTAAAGCGACCCAGTTCTGTACTTCGCAATGTTTCTTTTGAACCTAAACATAAAAAACCAAAATTAGCTAAACTATTGTAAAATAATTCTATCACTCTTTTTTGTAGCTCTACATTAAAATAAATCATCACATTGCGGCAGGAAATGAGCTGAAATTCATTAAAAACACCATCAGAAGCTAAATTGTGTACGGAGAAGAGGACATTGTTTTTTAGGGAATGGTTGATAGAGGCTGCATCGTATCTGGCCGTATAATAATTGGACAAGGTGTTTATTGCCCCAGCTTTCTGAAAGTTTTCGGAGTATTGCTTCATTTTCTGCAAATCATAAATTCCTGTTTTCGCATGTTCCAGTACATCCGCATTTATATCAGTGCCGTAAAGGAAGCAGCGTTCGTACAGGTTTTCTTCGGCAAGGAGTATGGCAAAGGAATAGAGCTCTTCACCAGTAGAACACCCTGCATTCCATATTTTAATGCGCTGATAGGATTTGAGATAGGGGAGAATATGATGACTTACCGACTTATAAAATGAAGGGTCCCGGAACATCTCGGTTACATTGACGGTAACTTCAATCAAAAAAGATTCGAAATAATCAGGATCATTGGTTAACAGGGTGCGGAGGTCAAAAAGTGTAAGACGCTGCAATTGCATGATCCTGCTGACCCTTCTTTTTAAGGATGCTGCAGAATAATCACCAAAATCAAAACCATGAATGTTTTTGATGAGGCTAACCAGGCTGCTGAGTTCCTCATAGGAGATGATGTCAGTTTCTTTATGCATATTAACTTAGCCATACCCTTAACATAGATAGCAATTTATCCATGTCTACGGGCTTTGAAATATAATCATTTGCGCCCGCTTCGATACATTTTTCCCGGTCGTTTTTCATTGCTTTCGCTGTTAAGGCAATAATTGGCAGTTTAGTAAACTCTTTTTTACTGCGAATGGCAATCATGGCTTCATAGCCATCCATTTCAGGCATCATGATGTCCATCAATACGAGGTCTATCTGGTTATTTTCTTCCAGCTTGCGGATGGCTTCCCTGCCATTGTTTGCAATCACAATTTTAAGATCGTAGGCCTGCAAGGCACTGGATAAAGCAAAAATATTGCGCATATCATCGTCTGTGATCAAAATGGTTTTGTCTTTCAGTACTTTTTCCATGGTAGAGGAAGCCTTGCTTTTATTCCGGTTACTGATGGAAGCGGCCTTTACCGGATGCTCTTGCTTCAGCTTGTTCATAAACAGGCTCACCTCATCGATCAGCCTGTCGTTCGATTTGTTGGATTTCAAGACCATTGCCTCTGTATATTGCATAATATGGGCTATCTTTTCCTGATCAAGCTCCATTGCAGTATTGATGATGACCGGCACATGTGCCAGTTTTTCCTGTGATTTGATCCTGTCCAATAAGTCGAATCCGGATAGGTCAGGTAGTTTGAGATCGAGAATGATGCAATCAAAGGTATGCTCATCCAACATGGCCAGAGCTTCTTTTCCGGTGAAGGCCTGTTGTACCTCAACCCCTTTAGCTGTCAGCTGTTCGGTAAGCAATTTGCTATGGAGTTCCTGATCTTCAATGAGCAAAACTTTGTTTAAGTCGTATTTTAAATGGGCGGCACTGAGCAGTTCAAAGGCTTCATCAAGTTGATCTTTTTCGATCGGCTTTTTTAAAAAACCGATCGCTCCTTCTTTTTTTGCTTTGGCTTCTTTTTCGTTTCCTGCCGACATCATGTGCACAGGTATGTGTTTGGTTCGGGGGTCAGCCTTCAATTTCTTAAGAATGGTCCAGCCATCCATAACAGGCAGCATAATATCCAGCACGATAGCATCCGGGAGCTCTGAGAAAGCCATTTCGAGGGCAATGTCTCCACTATGTGCAAGCATGGGTTTAAAGCCCTTTTCTATGGCGTAGTCATTGAGCACATCAGCAAAGACCAGATCATCTTCCACTATCAGTAGTTTTTGGGTTTCCCGATAGCGCTTTGCCGGCATTTCAATGGGATCTGAAATTAAAGGTACGTTGGCAGTTTCTTCCGTAACGGCTGCCGTATCCTGGCTTTCGGTGCTGGATATGGTCTTGTTTTTTGGAAGGAATAAGGTGAAAATGCTGCCTTCACCTTGTTTACTTTCTACCTGTATTTCTCCGCCCAGGATATGGGCCAGCTCTTTACTGATGGACAGACCCAGGCCCGTACCACCATATTTTCTGCTGGTAGAACCATCTGCCTGCTGAAAAGCTTCAAATATGAGTTTTTGCTTGTCGGCCGGAATGCCAATCCCGGAATCTTTTACACTGATGGCAATGATGTCTTCAGTTGATGTTTTTAGTTGACCGGAGAAAAACCGTGTTCCTGGTTTTGCTTTGCTGATGCTCAGGGTGATCTCTCCGTGCTCCGGCGTAAACTTAAAAGCATTGGACAGGAGGTTCTTCACAATCTGTTCCAGCCTGGATTGATCGGTAAGGAGTGTAGCGGGTAACTCTTTATCTAAAAGCGTCTGGAAGCTGATTTTTTTGCTTTTCGCGAGCTCACTGAACAGGGCTTCCATGTCTTGTTTGATGACCGCTGGTTTTAATGGCAGGATGCTGAGGTCTAACTTTCCGGATTCAATTTTGGAAAGGTCAAGAATATCATTGATCAGTGTCAGCAGATCAGTGCCCGCATTGTGGATTACGCCAGCATATTTAACCTGGTCTTCATTCAGGTTTTCGGGCTTATTTTCTTTTAAAATCCTGGCCAGGATAAGTATGCTGTTTAGCGGCGTTCGGAGTTCATGACTCATATTGGCCAGAAATTCTGACTTATACCTGCTGGAAATTTCCAGTTCTTCGGCTTTTAAGCTCATGGCTTCTTTAGCCTGGTTTACGGCAATATTACGTTCTTCCAGTTGCCGTGCCTTTTCCTCCAGTTCGGCATTGGTTTGGCGTAACTCTTCCTGTTGTACCCGGAGCTCTTCTTCTGAGGCCTGAAGCTGCTCAGATTTATAGACCAGTTCTTCATTGGTAGTGCGCAATTCTTCCTGCTGGCTCTCCAGTTCTTCTGCCTGTTGCTGCGTTTGCTCAAATAAAGCCCTTAGTTTTACACGTGCTACAGCACTGTTTACACTTACGCCAATACTTTCCGCAACGCCATTGAGCAATAAGATGACAGTATCATCAGGTTTCTGATTTAATCCCAACTCAATAACCGCAATAGTTTGCGCTTCAAATATCACCGGAACCAGGTAGATGCATTTTGGGGGAGCCTCTCCTAGTCCAGAATTGACCTTAATGTAATCTGCGGGTATGTGTTCAAGCAATTTGCTTTGTTTTTCTTCCGCAGCCTGGCCTACAAAGCTTTCCCCGAAATGATACTCATGGCTACGGCGTTGTGTGTTTTGCCAGGCATATCCGCCTCTGAATTTTAGTGTTTTATTTGAACGGTTGGCCAGATAGAAAGCACCAATAGGTGCATTGACATAATTGCAGATCCGGGTAATGATGTTGGTGGCAAGTTCGTCCATTTCCTGTTCGCCACGTATAGCTTCGTTGATCATGGCAGAACCCAATAACAACCAGTTTTTTTGTTTATTTTCTGCGGATAGCTGCTCCAGCTGAATATTGGAATTCAGGATCTGGTTTTCAGTCGCTTTTTGCTGATCAAATGTTTTTTTAATATAGGAAAACAGGAACAGGATGAGGCAAAAGATAACGATGGCGCTAATGGATACAACCAGCTCGCTTTGCTTGCTGCTTTTTACAATCTCGGACGTTCGCTTGGCCAGTAGTTCTTTTTCAGCTTCAATGATCTTTCCGCTGATCTCTGCAATCTTGTTCTTGTAAAATTGTCCGCGCCCGGCCATTACCCGTTTTGCGGCTGCCTGCTGGCCATTGTCGTCATAAATCTTGAGCACCGCTTTCATTTCATCCACTTTCTGGTGCGCGTAGTAATCTAGAGAATCCATCAGTGGCTTTTGAGCAGAGTTGTCACTAACTGCTTTTTTCAGGTCCTGGACTGTCGGCAGAATTTTAGCGGCGTTTTTTTTATAAGGTGCAAGATATTCCGGTTTGCCAGCCAGCACAAAACCCCTGATCCCGGTTTCGGCGTTCAATACCTGGGTTTCTACGTCTTTAGCCAGGCTAATGACATCATAGGTATGGCTTTGTCGCCTGGTATCACTGTTTAGCTTATCAATGCTGAGGTAGGAGGTGATGGCAGATACAAGCACAAACAATAAGGAAACAGTAAAGCCTGTTAATACCTGTTGTTTGAAAGTCAGTTTAAACATATCATGGGATGGTTAAGATCAATTTCTTTTATAGCCAACAATATTAATGATAATATTTAATTAGGATGCTGTCACCGTGTGATTTGTATCTGGATTAACAGAAATCCTGCAAACATTGCGCGTAAGTGGCACCAATGGGGATGATCTGATCATTTATCCATACCTGGGATCGGTCAAATTTGCTGATTTTATCACGTGAGATAATAAAGGCACGGTGTGTTCTGATGAACTTTTTTGCAGGCAGCAGCAGGAGCATTTCATTTAAGGGAACCCTGGTGCTGAGGAGTTTTTGTTCGCTTAGGTGTATCTGGGTATAGTTTCCGGAGGCTTCTATGTATTGAATGTCATTGATCAGGACTTTGATCTGTTCATAACCATCTTTGATGAAAATATATGCAGGTTCGGTAATTTCTCCGTTGTTTCTAAGTGTATGGAGCTCCTGGGCTTTATTGCAGGCTTTTAAGAACCGGGAAAGGGAAAATGGCTTTAATAAATAATCTATGGCATCGAGTTCAAAACTTTTGACAGCATGTTCTGAATAAGCCGTGGTGAAAATTACCATTGGCGGATGGTTAAGGCTGTTCAGAAAGTCGATCCCATTGATGTCCGGCATTTTGATATCCAGAAAGATCAGGTCCGTTTTGTTTTGCTGTAAAAAGGTGATGGCCTCAAAGGCATTGGTGAAACTTGCCTTCAATTCAATAAAAGGGACTTTGGACGCATGGGATTCCACTACATCCAAAGCTATGGGTTCATCGTCTATCGCTATTGCAACCATTTTTAAAATTAGCTATTTCTTTGTAATTGCAGGGTAAGGTGGATAAAAAACTCTCTGGCGCTTTCTCTGATGAGGAGTTCATGGTGATTGGGATAAAGCAGGCTGAGCCGGCGTTTTACATTTTGCAGACCAATGCCGCTTTGCATTTTTTCGGGATCATTTTCATTTTTTAAATGAATGGTGTTGTGTACATCAAAATAGAGTGTGTTATCTTTGGTTTGTAAGGTTATTTTAATGTGTGAGGGTTCCTGAAGGCTGATGCCATGTTTAAATGCGTTTTCTACGAAGGGTATTAAAAGCATCGGGGCAATCAGAAAATCACTGGGCTGCTCATCAATGCGGGTCTCGATCACAATGGAAGAAGAACGGGAGGTCCTTAGCTTTTGGAGGGCGATATAATTATTGAGGTAATCGATATCCCGGGTTAAAGAAATCTTATCCTGCAGGTTTTCCTGTAGCATAAAACGCATCATGTCGCCCAGTTTTTGAATCCCTTCTCCGGTTCGTTCTGCTTTTTCTTGCAGTGCGGTGCCATAAAGGGTGTTTAATGCATTGAATAAAAAATGAGGGTTAATTTGCGAACGGAGGAAGCTCAGGCTCGCGTCTGACCGGCCGAGCTCTGTTTTTAAACTGGTCAGCTCTGCATTGGTAGCACTTCTTTTTTTGTAGATATACCAGGACAAGGTGGTACTGATGATCAGTTGGGTAGGGACATGAAAGGCGATAACCGCTACTGCCATTTCCGCACGGTTATTATACAGGAGTGCGAGGAGTACCAGCGGCACACAGGATACGATGGCAATTAAGCATATTTTCCAAAAATAGTGGCGAAAGGTCTTGCCTTCACGTTTTACCTGCGGAATGAGGTAATAAATGGAAAAGATGATGATGCAAACAGTGGAACAGGTTACCAGTGTCCAGCATAACATTACACCAAAGGGCGAGGAAGTCGCAATCAGCAGGAGCAGGCCCACAAACCAGAATGCACCTCCAAATACCGCCTCCAGCTTCATGCGGTTATTGGGATCATACTGACGGTTATCTTTATCGTTAAAATAAATGATCAGTTTTTTAAGGGCTGCGTAAATGCCGATGATCAGAATCAGCCATGCGGCGTAGCTAAATCCTTTGAGAAAAAAATAATTATATGCCTCGTTTAAGGTACTAAAGTCAGGAAACATATATTCCTTACTGTAGGTATAAACAACGCTGGTAACCAGGCCGGTTACCAGGAACAGGCAAATTAAAATGACAACTGCCAAGGTCCTGTCTTTCGGCTTAAACAAGGCGGGCAGGATACAAAAGTTTAAGAGCAAAAAGCTGAAGTACAGAATAGAAAAACGGAACAATTCGGGGAACAGGTAATTGGAGATATAGGAGTAGTGCAGATCTGCACCTCTCATCAGGGACTCCGTATGGTTGGGTGTTCTTTCTCCGGAGTTGGAGATCAGTAATAAAATGGCGAAGCCATAAAGGCCTGTAGCAATCCAGAATTCGATTTTTGAAAGATCTTTTAATTTCATTTCTATTGGTATATGATCTTTTTCAAGATATTGGTTTTTAGTTTATTGTATTGCAATAGTACAAAGACTGCTGGTTTCAATTTTTAAAATGTGATGAAACCGGGGAAAAAAGTGATGAACCCGACAGCAAAGGCTCCATCTGGCAAATGAAACCGCGAAGGCAGCTTGAAGGCAAATAGCCAATAAAAACTACTGAAAAAAACAGCAAAATAAATTCTAATTTTGTAAACATGATCGTATACGGAATACCAAATTGCAATACTGTAAAAAAAGCCAGGACATGGCTGGAAGAAAATGGCTTTAACCCGGAATTTCATGATTTTAAGAAGAAAGGCATTACCGCCGGAAAGCTGAACGAATGGTGTGCGGTTTTTGGCTGGGAGCAGGTCCTGAATAAAAAAGGAACCACATGGAAAGGCCTGAGTCCTGAAATTCAGAAAAACGTGACTGATCAAAAAACAGCAGTAGAAGTTTTACTCCAAAATACCAGTGCAATTAAGCGGCCTGTGATTGAGCTGGAAGGCAGGCCTGTGCTGATCAGTTTTAATGAAGATCAGTATGCAGCAGTTTTGAAACAGGGTTAAAACCTTTCTTGTTAATTTTTGTTAAATTATAGTTTTGCCGCCTTAACAGCGCTACATTTGAGCATGCTTAGAAAACTGTTCCTGCTATTGATATTGGTTGCCCCGCTGTGGTTAATGGCACAAAATTCTGTTTCGGGAACGGTGTTCGATTTTGACAACAGTACTTTTCCATTACAGTATGTGAAGGTTAGAAATTTAAGCAACAACCAGTTGACCTTAACTAAAGCAGCAGGGCAGTTCAGCATTGCAGCTAAATTGGGCGATTTGCTGGAGTTTTCGTTCATGGGATACCATACGGATACTTTATATTTAGTTAATTTATCACCAAAAACGATATACCTGCCCGGGAATTCAACTGCATTAAAAGAAGTGCAGATTGTAGGTTCAAAGATAAATCCTTCTATTTTATCTCCCGATCCATTGGCAAGACCTTATAAACGCCTTGCTCCTGATGGACTTCAGGGGAAAGGAAATAATGACAGGGCCGGTGGATTGCTGTTTAATCTGGGTTATGGCAAATATAAACGGCAACAGGAGAAAATCAGGTTGCTGGAAGAACGGGACCGTTTTCAGACAGAGATCAATGAAATTTTTACTGAGGCTTATGTAAGTGATCTGGTAAAGCTTAAAGGCCAGGACCTTAAAGATTTCATGGCGATGTACAGGCCTCCGGAGGAACTGGTTAAAAGTGAAAGGCCCTTTAATTATGATTTGTATACGGTCAAGGCTTATCATACCTGGTTAAAATTGCCTCCCGAACAAAGAAGGATCGTTCCGATGCCCATGCTGAAGGCTAATTAATAAAACCGTTACCATAGGATTGGCTCCCGTTTCATTTTATACCTTTATTAAAAAACCAACATTTTATATGATTTATAAATCAGCTTTATTATGGGGCTTGTTAGGTGTATGGAGTTTGGGTGTTTTGGCACAGCAAGGAAATCCTCCCGTAAGTAATTATGATCCTCATGCCGCATTCAGCCCCTTATTTTATACACAGAATGGAAATGAATACCGTTCTGCAAGCGGTGCCCCGGGTCCGAAATACTGGCAGAACCGTGCAGATTATAGTATCGTTGCTGAGCTTGATGAGCTGAAGCATACCGTTTCAGGAAGCATTACGATCAACTACAAAAACAATAGTCCGGATAAGCTTCCTTTTTTGTGGCTGCAACTGGATCAGAATCTTTTTTCGCCGGATTCACGTGGCAATGCTTTAATTGCTTCCGGGAGCCGTTATGGTTCGCGGGGAGAACTGCTGAACGGGGGCTACAAAATTGAAGGCATTACGGTTACAAAAAAAATGAAACCGGTAAAGTTCACTACGCTTACTGAAGACACGCGTATGCAGATCCGCTTAGCTTCAGCTATGGCGCCAGGTGGAGATGTGATCAGCATCAAAATGAATTTTTCCTTTGTGATCCCGGTTAACGGCTCGGACCGGATGGGACGTCTGACTACCAGGAATGGTGAAATATTTACCATTGCCCAATGGTTTCCAAGAATGAGTGTTTATGATGATATATTGGGCTGGAATACTGTACCGTATTGGGGCGCCGGCGAATTTTACTGTGAGTATGGTGATGTGGATTTTACGGTAACCGCTCCCGGCAGTCATATTGTAATGGGCTCTGGCGAGCTGCTGAACCCGCAGGATGTTTTTACTACAGTGCAGTTGCAGCGATGGAACGCCGCAAAATTAAGTGATAAAACCCTGGCGATACGCTCGGAAGCTGAAGTGACAGATCCTAAGTCGCGTCCGGCAAAGGACAAGCTTACCTGGAAGTTCAGGATGAAGAATACCCGCGATGTTGCCTGGGCTTCATCGAAGGCATTTGTGCTGGATGCGGCACGTATCAATTTACCAGGCGGGAAAAAAGCGATGGCAGTTTCGGCCCAGCCTGTGGAGAGTAATGGACAGGATGGCTATGGAAGAGCGGTTGAATATGTAAAGGCTGCTATTGAGCATTATTCTGATAAATGGTTTGAATATCCTTACCCAATGGCTGTAAATATTGCCAGTAATGTAAGTGGTATGGAATATCCCGGGATTGTATTTTGTGGCTGGAATGCAAAGGGGGCTGTTGCCTGGGGGGTAATAGACCATGAGGTTGGCCATACCTGGTTTCCAATGATTGTGGGGAGTAATGAACGTAAATTTGGCTGGATGGATGAAGGTTTTAATACTTTTATCAATGGTTTGTCTGCTGCTGCTTTTAATAAAGGGGAGTATAATGCTGAACCTGCCGATATGCACAGGGCCGCCCAGCGCATTGCGAATCCGGCAGCGGAATATATTATGCTAAGTCCGGATGCGATGAAAGAAGCAAATATCGGTTTGAACTTATATTACAAACCGGGCTGGGGGATGGAGATCTTAAGAAATGAGATCCTTGGGCCAGACCGTTTTGATTATGCTTTTAGAAATTACATCGATCAATGGGCATATAAACACCCCTCGCCATTTGATTTTTTCCGTTCTATGGAGAACGGGGCTGGTGAAGATCTTTCCTGGTTTTGGAGGGGCTGGTTTTTAGAGAACCGGAAAATGGACCAGGCAATTGTGGAGGTGAGGGAGGCTAAAGGATCCATTGCCGGATATGATATTGTGGTAGCCAACCTGGAGCAGATGCCTATGCCGATTATACTGGAGGTCACCACAAAAAGTGGTAAAAAGGAGGTTGTCAGGGTAAGGGTTGATGTATGGATGAGGAATAAGATCTGGACGGTTTTTTATCCAACAACTGAAGAGCTTGTGTCGGTTGTTTTAGATCCGGGTAAGGTATTGCCGGATGTGAATGAGGAAAATAATTCCTGGAAGGGAAAATAAGGCCGTTCTGTTCTGCGGCTGCATAATTTTCGTTTTTCCTTAACAGAAAAACGAAAAAGACGCTATGCCGCTTCACAGAAGACATATTTTCCTTTCAGCAGGGTGGTTATATCTCTTTCAATAGGCTAGCTCCCTTTCGGCCGGGTAGCCTTGTTCCTTTCGTCATTACACAATTGTTCTATGCTTCTTCCTTACAGGTCTGTAGCTGTCTTCCTGATGGTTTGTCGCACCTCTATTGACCCGGTATCGGGCCGTATTTTGGTCGGGTTTTCCTCGGCTTTGCTTCGGTTATAACCGAACGGAACATGACTGTGATGCGATCAAAATAGGTAGTTGATGAAGGGCCAGAGCAGATGGTAAGGATAAGGACAGGCCTGTTGGTATAGCGCAGCCTGCTTAGAACAAGATTACCTGCTCTATATCCTGCTTAAAATAAAAATTATCTGCTCTGCATCATGCTTGACAAAAAAATTACCTTCTCTGAAAAGGCCTAGCACCTTTGCGCTTCTTCAGCGCAATTGTGCAGCCTTAGAAGAGAATGGTTATTTTTGACCTTGAAACCTTTCTTTCAGTTTTTCCAGATCAACTGTTGTTTGCGGTGCATCAAGACGGATCAGCCAGCCCTTCTGGTTGAGCAGTGGAATTTCTTCTTTGGCTACAGAAAGATCTTTTCCTTTAATACTTTTGTGGAAAATGATAGCAGGCTTAGGTTCAACATTTGCATTGGTATGCGTTAATAGCTCTAATCTGAATGCTGGCCAGATCTGGATATCACCCAATTGGGCGGAATAGATTTTTTTTGCAGTGTTTGCCGGAACAATGCCTGCAAACTCACCTTTGAAATGATCTTGTTTTTCCGTGGTCAGACTGCTTAGGAGTTGATAGGAAGTTTCATTGACCAGGTGGAAATGTGCAACAGAATTGCTGTGCTGATCTGTAACAAGGGCCAGATAAATGCCTTCTTTTTTAAACTCTGCTTCAGGAATTGCCACATTGGCTTTGTTGACTACCACATCATTATCATGGACATCTCCATGTACTAAGGTCACTTTTGATGCCAGCACAGGTATTTCAAAATCATTGGAGTCTGTTACGCCAATGGTATCTTTATCGATAATCCGGGTAATATATCCTTCGATATTCTCGTCTACGAAACGAACAAAATCGCCTAGTTTTAAATCCATATGGGTTGATTTATTTTTATAATTTTAATTGTTGCTCAATGGCCGGTATTGATGTGTTGACAGGAATTGACCAGGCTTGTACGCAAATCTAGTTATTCTTATTATTTTTGCGCTATGGCAGTAAAAGAACAGGCAAATAATCCGCTACATGGCAAAACACTGGAATTTATATTGAAACAGTTAGTTTGGCACTATGGTTGGGAGGAATTAGGACAATTGGTGCGTATTGCCTGTTTTAACAATAATCCCACCATGAACTCGAGCCTGAAGTTTTTGCGCAAAACTGACTGGGCCCGTAAAAAGGTAGAGAAATTATACCTGAATACATTTCATTAAAATCAATGATTGAGCCAACCAAATTTAAAATGAGCATCCCAAAACCAGTTAAATCCAAGTCCTTTCTATTCTTTTTATGTTACTTTATTTTTTCGTTTGATCTGCATGCGCAGGAAGAACAGGGAGTCAGGAACAGTATAGAGTTTTCTCCGCAGGTATCCCTTGGGGTATTTACTGCACAAAACAAACTCACAGGTACGGCCTATGGTGGCGAATTAATTTACCATATGAACACGGTTGCCAATCCGAGGCCCTGGATGAAAATGTTAAATTTAAAGAGCCTTGACCTGGTGTTTAATTATAAAAACATGAGCGACATTGTGATGGTGTCGGATCCGCGCCCGGACAGGTTTGGGGATTCGTATGCCTTGATCGCAGCCTTCAATTTTTCATTGCTGAAGACCAAAAACACAGAATTGTTTGTTACACCTGGACTGGGCTTAGGTTATTTAGGCGAAACCTGGTTTACCAATGAGAATGTACTGGTAGGCAGTCACCTCAATTTTTCTTCGAGGATTGCGCTGAAGCTGGCAACACGGATCGGGCCAGCTACAAAATTATCAGCCGGATTGGATATCCTTCATTTTTCAAACGGAGGTACCCGCGTGCCAAATAATGGGATGAATGTAAGTAGTGTGAGCCTGGGAGTGGTCCAGTCACTAAAAACTGCTTCGGCTAAAGATACAGCGTTCTGGAGCAGGCCGGCTGAATATAAGAAACACAGTGTGGACATCGGGCTTGCTTTTGGACGGCGTGGTGTTTACAGGAGCAAGGGAGGGTTATATAAAACCGGTTTATATGCAGGCTATAATTATCGCCTGAATGCTGTTTTGGGTTTAAGTACGGGTGTTGATGCGGTATATTACCATACCATATATGATCCTTTAAGAAACGTTGAGACTTATCAGTCAAAAGCCGGTTCTTACGACAGGTGGAGGGTAGGGCTGGCTGCCGGCCCGGATTTGTGGATGGGTAAACTCGGCTTGATGGCGAAATATGGCTATTACCTGCATTACAACAGTGTTCAGGATATCAAAACCTATTGGACAGCCGGATTAAAATATAATGTGCTGAACTGGGCGGCGGTTCAGGCAAAAATATATATCCATCAGACAGAAGCCGATTTTGTGGGTTTCGGATTGATTTTTACGCCCTAAGCCTGAAGGCCTTTCCTTGAAAATAAACAGGGTGTCAGGATGCATTTGTTATTTAGCACATTAAATTTCCGTTAACCCCTTGATTTATAAAATGTATTGTCTTACCTTTGCAGTCCCTTATTGAGGGGTATAGTTTTTAAACATAAATAAAAAAGTAAAAAGGAACAATGCCAACCATTCAACAATTAGTTAGAAAAGGTAGAGTAGCACTGGAGTTCAAGAGTAAGTCTCCGGCGTTGGACAGCTGTCCACAGCGAAGAGGTGTATGTACACGTGTATATACCACTACCCCTAAAAAACCAAACTCAGCAATGCGTAAAGTTGCACGTGTACGTTTAACCAATGGTAAAGAGGTTAATGCTTACATCCCTGGAGAAGGTCACAACTTACAGGAGCACTCGATCGTATTGATCCGTGGTGGTCGTGTTAAAGATTTACCAGGTGTACGTTATCACATCATCCGTGGAGCACTGGATACTTCAGGTGTTGCCGGTCGTAACCAACGTCGTTCAAAATATGGTACTAAACGCCCTAAACCAGGACAAGCAGCTGCGGCTCCTGCAAAAGGTAAAAAGAAATAATTAGGAGGAAAGAAAAATGAGAAAGTCAAAACCAAAAAAGAGAATTATCCTTCCTGATCCAAAATTTAACGACGTTCAGGTAACAAGGTTTGTAAACAATATGATGTTTGATGGAAAAAAATCTATCGCTTATTCTATTTTTTACGATGCTGTTGAACTTGCTGAGAAAAAAGCAGGTGAAAATGGTTTAGAAGTATGGAAACGTGCTTTATCTAACGTAATGCCAGCTGTAGAGGTGAAATCACGCCGTGTGGGTGGTGCAAACTTCCAGGTTCCTACCGAGGTAAGACCTGACCGTAAGATTGCATTGGGTATGAAATGGTTAATTTCATATGCACGCAAACGTGGTGAAAAAACAATGAAAGAGAAATTAGCAGGTGAAATTGTTTCAGCAGCTAAAGGTGAAGGTGCAGCGGTTAAGAAAAAAGAAGATACGCACAAAATGGCTGAGGCCAATAAAGCGTTCTCTCACTTCCGTTTCTAATTATATAGAATCATAAAATGTCAAGAGATTTAAAATACACAAGAAATATTGGAATCGCTGCTCACATTGATGCGGGTAAAACCACAACAACTGAACGTATCCTTTATTATGCAGGTGTTAGTCACAAAATTGGTGAGGTGCACGAAGGTGCAGCTACGATGGACTGGATGGCACAGGAGCAGGAACGTGGGATTACCATTACTTCTGCTGCTACTACAGTTAACTGGAAATACAGAGGTCAAAATTATCATGTGAATGTTATCGATACCCCTGGTCACGTGGATTTTACCGTTGAGGTAAACCGTTCGTTACGTGTATTGGATGGGTTGGTGTTCTTATTTTCGGCAGTTGATGGTGTTGAGCCTCAGTCTGAAACCAACTGGCGTTTAGCTAATAACTACAGTGTTCCCCGTATCGGTTTTGTTAACAAAATGGACCGTTCAGGTGCTGACTTCTTAAAAGTAGTTAAGCAGGTGAAAGATATGCTGGGAAGTAACGCAGTACCATTGCAATTGCCAATTGGTAGTGAAGATTCTTTCAAAGGTGTAGTTGATTTGATCAATAACCGTGGTATTGTTTGGAATGAGCATGATAAAGGTATGACCTTTACTGAAGTGCCTATTCCTGAAGATATGCTTGATGAGGTTGCTGAGTGGAGAGAGAAATTATTGGAATCAGTGGCTGAGTATGATGAGTCATTGATGGAAAAATTCTTTGACGCTCCTGAGACAATTACTGAGCGTGAGGTTTTAGACGCATTACGTAAAGCTGTATTGGACGCTAAAATTGTCCCAATGGTTTGTGGTTCATCTTTCAAAAACAAAGGTGTACAGACTATGCTTGATTATGTAATGGAATTATTGCCTTCACCGATGGATGTAGAAGGTATTACCGGTACTAATCCAGACACTGGAGAAGAGATAACCCGTCAACCAGACGAAAAAGAACCTTTTGCAGCTCTAGCATTTAAAATTGCAACGGATCCTTTCGTAGGTCGTTTGTGTTTTATCCGTGTTTATTCAGGTAACTTAGAAGCAGGTTCGTACGTTTATAACGCACGTTCTGAAAACAAAGAACGTATTTCACGTATCTTCCAGATGCACGCCAACAAACAAAATCCAATTCCTAATGTAGGTGCAGGTGATATTGCTGCGGTTGTAGGCTTTAAAGATATCAAAACAGGTGATACCCTTTGTGATGAGAAACATCCGATTGTTCTGGAATCTATGGATTTCCCTGAGCCTGTTATCGGTTTAGCTATTGAGCCTAAAACTCAGGCTGATATTGATAAATTGGGTATTGGTTTATCTAAACTGGCCGAAGAGGATCCTACCTTTAGGGTACAGACAGATCAGGAAACTGGTCAGACTGTAATCTCTGGTATGGGTGAGCTTCACTTAGATATCCTTATCGATCGTTTAAAACGTGAGTTTAAAGTAGAGGTTAATCAGGGTGCGCCACAAGTTGCTTACAAAGAGGCCATCAATGGTACTATTCAACATCGTGAGGTGTATAAAAAACAATCTGGTGGTCGTGGTAAATTTGCGGACATTCAGGTTGTGATTTCTCCTATTGATGCAGATTACGAAAAAGGCGGTTTGCAGTTTGTAAACGAGATCTCTGGTGGTTCAATCCCTCGTGAGTTTATCCCTTCTGTAGAGAAAGGATTTGCAGCATCGATGGCGAATGGGGTATTGGCTGGTTATCCACTGCCAGACATGAAGGTTCGTTTGATTGATGGTTCATTCCACGCAGTCGATTCAGATGCTTTATCTTTCGAACTTGCTGCTAAAATGGCCTATCGTGAGGCATTGCCTAAGTGTAGCCCTGTATTGATGGAGCCTATCATGAAGATCGAAATCCTTACTCCTGAAGAGAACATGGGTGATGTAATGGGTGACATGAACCGTCGTCGTGGTCAACTGCAAGGTATGGACACGAGGGCAGGGGCCCAGGTAATCAAAGCATTAGTTCCACTTTCAGAGATGTTTGGTTATGTAACACAGTTGCGTACGATTACCTCAGGCCGTGCAACGTCAACCATGGAGTTTGATCATTATGAGCCAGCTCCTAGAAACGTAATGGAAGAGGTGATTGCAAAATCAAAAGGAAAAGTTAAATCAATAGATTAATTTTTAAAATAAATTGGCTGCCGGTTATTAATAGCTCTAACCGGCGGCTTTAATTCATAAATATCATGAGCCAAAGAATCAGAATCAAATTAAAATCTTACGATTATAATCTGGTAGATAAGTCTGCCGAAAAAATCGTAAAAACTGTTAAGCCTACAGGCGCAGTAGTGAGTGGACCAATTCCCTTGCCTACAGAAAAGAAAATTTTCACTGTTTTACGTTCACCGCACGTGAACAAAAAAGCACGTGAGCAGTTTCAATTGTGTGCTTATAAGCGTTTGTTAGATATTTATAGCTCTAACTCAAAAACGGTTGATGCTTTAATGAAACTTGAATTGCCTAGCGGTGTTGAAGTAGAGATCAAAGTATAACTACTATTGACCGATAAAAAAAAGCCTTCCCGAAATAATCGGGAAGGCTTTTTTTGTTTTTTTAGGCCCTATTTGCCGCGGCTTCTTAGTTCATCGAGTTTATTGCGCTCGTCCTGAAGTTCTCGGGCAAGTTTCTTCTCTTTGTCATTTGCCTTGGTTTTATAGCTCTGGTATTCCTGGGAGATTTCTTCGTATAAGCTGCTCCTGTACCTGGCTTCATGGATATGCTTTGCAGATCTTAATATAACGATAGTTAAGGCGGTAGCGAGGCCAATAATCAGACTCCAGACCATCGTATTATAGGTTCCTTTGGTAAAAGAAATGCCCAGAAAACTAATCTCGTTTACCTTGGCATTGGCGTTTGCCAGGGTATTCTCTTTTCCGCTGATCTGCACTTTTAAGTCAGCAATGCTTTTTTCCTGCTGGTTTATTTTCTGCCTGGTGCTGCTCAGTTGTCTTTGCTGGGTGGCAAGGGTATCTCTTACGTTTTGCCAGAACGATGACATCCGGTTTGGATTTACCAGTTTGTAGCCATCCAGGGTTCTTGATTTGGAAAGCAGGAGCTGGTATTGTCCTTTCAGGCTTGGATCTACCTTAGCGGAATCGGGAACAGTCTGGCCCTGAGCGCTTATGCTAAGTATTAAAGCCGAAACAATTGGGAATAGAATTTTTTTCATCTTCAAATATGGATAAAGGTTCATGTCTAATTTAACAATCATATCTTAATTTTATTGTGTTCGGGCCGCAGATAGTATATTTGCAGCAATGTCGGTATTACTATTCACAATTATCGTTTTGATAGGGGCTTTTTTAGCTGGATTAGTTGGTTCGCTAACAGGATTGGGAGGGGGGGTGATCATTATTCCCCTGTTAACTTTGGTTCTGGGTGTCGACATCCACTATGCGATTGGCGCATCTATTATATCCGTAATTGCGACTTCATCCGGCTCTGCGGCTGCTTATGTGAAAGAGGGAATCACGAACATCCGGATAGGGATGTTCCTGGAAATAGCGACTACGGTCAGTGCGATTATCGGGGCGGTGATTACGGTATTTATTAATCCTGGTTATATCGCTGTGATTTTTGGATCGATCCTTTTGTTCTCTGCAGCGATGATGGTAAGGAAAAAAGTAGACCGTTCGGATAACGATACTTCTGGCAAACTGGCGGTTTTTTTTAAGCTGAACGGGACTTACCCGCTGAACGGAACTGTTAAAAAATATGCTGTGCACAACGTTGCGGGTGGATTTTTAATGATGTTTGTTGCGGGTATTATTTCTGGCTTGCTGGGGATTGGCTCCGGAGCGCTGAAGGTGATTGCCATGGATAACATCATGCGTATTCCCTTTAAGGTTTCGACTACGACCAGCAATTTTATGATGGGGGTTACCGCTGCGGCGAGCGCAATTGTTTACCTGCACCGCGGACAGATCGATCCTGGTATTGCGATGCCGGTAACTGTGGGGGTATTGCTGGGTGCTACAATCGGGTCGAAGATCCTGGTGAAGGCAAATACGGATAAACTGAAAGTAGTTTTTGCAGTTGTGGTTACTTTTTTAGCACTTCAAATGATTTATAACGGATTATCAGGTAGATTATGAATAAAGAAGATCAGAATTTTTTCGCCGACAAAGATATACAGATCATTCTAGGGAGCTTGTTGCGGGTCGGCGTGATCGCTTCGGTGAGTGTTGTACTTATTGGTGGTTTTGTCTACTTGTTTTTTAACCATAATCATGCTGTGGATTACAGGGAATTTAACCCCGGGAAATCAGGATACGCTTCGATAGCTGCTATTTTAGCAGGTGTAAAGCTGATGGATGGTGCTGCAATTGTACAATTTGGAACCGTTTTGCTGATTTTTACACCTATCGCCAGGGTTGTTTTTTCTGTTTTTAGCTTCCTTATTGAACGGGATTATTTATATGTTCTGATCGGATTGTTCGTTTTATGCGTCATCCTGTTTAGTTTGAGTGATCAATTGGTTGGATAAAACTGGCGCTGAATCATGTGCTGCCCGGTTAAAACAAAATTTTAGCATTTATTTGAAAAAATAATTAGCTAACTATTTGAAAATTAAGATTTCTTTCCTATTTTTGCCGTCCCTTAACGGGGATGTGTATCCACCTTGAACGAAGCCCTACTGCTTCGATGGGTGTTAAATTAAAAAAAGAAAATGTCAGGTATTATTGGAAAAAAAGTAGGAATGACCAGCATTTTCGACGCCGATGGTAAGAATATACCATGTACGGTGATCGAAGCTGGGCCTTGTGTTGTAACACAGGTTAAGACCGAAGAGAAAGACGGTTACGTTTCAGTTCAGTTAGGTTTCGATGAAGCTAAAGAAAAGAACACTACCATGCCTCTTAAAGGCCACTTTGCGAAAGCAAAAACTACCCCAAAACGCAAACTGGTTGAATTTGAGCCATTTGAAGAATCGTTAAATTTAGGTGATACTGTAACGGTTAACATCTTTAATGAAGGTGATTTTGTGGATGTAGTTGGTACGTCAAAAGGTAAAGGTTTCCAGGGTGTTGTAAAACGTCATGGTTTCGGTGGTGTTGGTGGACAAACTCACGGACAGCACAACAGGATGCGTGCCCCGGGTTCATTGGGTGCTGCTTCGTATCCTTCTCGTGTATTTAAAGGTATGCGTATGGCAGGTAGAATGGGTGGTGACAGGGTAAAGGTTCAGAACTTACAGGTTTTGAAAGTTTATGCTGATCAAAACCTGGTTGTAGTTAGTGGTTCCGTACCAGGAGCTAAGGGTTCTTACGTAATCTTAGATAAGTAAGCAGATGGAAGTTAAAGTATTAAACATTTCAGGAAAAGAGACAGGTGCCAAGGTGCAGCTTCCTGAGTCGGTATTTGGCATAACGCCTGTTGACCACGCAATTTATTTAGATGTTAAACAGTATCTGGCCAATCAGCGTCAGGGTACGCACAAGTCTAAACAACGTAATGAGATTGCTGGCTCAACCCGTAAATTATATAAACAAAAAGGTACTGGTGGTGCTCGTGCCGGAAGTATTAAATCTCCATTGTTTAATGGTGGTGGTCGTGTATTTGGCCCTCAGCCACGTGACTACAGCTTTAAGTTGAACAAAAAATTAAAATCACTGGCACGTAAGTCTGCTTTATCTTACAAGGCAAAAGACAATAACGTAGTGGTTTTGGAAGATTTTACTTTTGATACGATCAAAACAAAAAACTACATTAATCTGGTTAGCGCATTAAACCTGACTAACGAAAAGACTTTGTTGGTTTTACCTTCACAAAATAACAATATCTATTTATCAAGCAGAAACCTTCAGAAAGTGAAAGTGATTACTGCAGATCAGTTGAATACTTATGATGTATTAAACTGTGGCAAGCTTTTGTTAACTGCGGATTCTGTTAAAACACTGGAGGAGGCATTTGCCAAGTAATATGGAATTTTTAAAGAAACCAATATTAACAGAGAAAGCTTCTGCATTAACAGAAAAGTCTAACCGCTTTACTTTTAAAGTAGAACCTAAAGCAAATAAATTGCAGATTAAGTCAGCTATAGAAAAAATGTACGGTGTTAACATTTTAGCCATTAATACAATGGTTGTAAATGGTAAAGTGAAGTCCAGAAATACTAAAGGTGGATTAGTTACGGGACGTAGCCCGAAATACAAGAAAGCAATTGTAACCCTGGCAGCAGGAGAAACGATTGATTATTACTCGAATATTTAATAAGAATTGAATTATTTATAAACTATGGGCTTAAGAAAATTTAAACCAGTCACTCCGGGAACCCGCTTTAGAGTAGGTGCCAGTTTTACGGAGATTACAGCAACCAAGCCCGAAAAATCATTGGTTGTATCTTCTAAGAAGTCGGGAGGACGTAACAATACAGGAAAGATGACTATGCGCTACATGGGTGGTGGTCACAAAAAATCTTACCGTTTAATTGATTTTAAACGGGAGAAATTTGATATTCCTGCAACAGTAGCTACTGTTGAATACGATCCGAACCGTACCGCTCGTATTGCATTGTTACATTATGCAGACGGTGAGAAGCGTTATATTATTGCACCGGAAGGATTGCAAGTTGGGCAAAAGGTAGTGTCAGGGGATACTGCAACTCCAGAAGTGGGAAATACATTGAAACTGAGCAATATCCCTTTGGGTTCTATTGTACACAACGTGGAGATTCATCCAGGTCGTGGTGCTCAGTTGGCACGTAGCGCTGGTGCTTATGCACAATTGGCTGCACGTGACGGTAAATATGCTACATTGAAAATGCCTTCAGGTGAAGTAAGGTCAATCTTAGTTACTTGTCTGGCAACGATAGGAGCTGTTTCCAATTCAGATCATGCAAATGAAGTATTAGGTAAAGCTGGTCGTAACCGTTGGTTAGGCCGTCGTCCAAGGACACGTCCGGTAGCGATGAACCCGGTAGATCACCCTATGGGTGGTGGTGAGGGTCGCTCATCAGGAGGTCAGCCCCGGTCAAGGAACGGTGTATATTCTAAAGGATATAAAACCCGTCAACTTAAAAAATACTCAAATCGTTTCATCATAGAGAAAAGGAAGAAATAATGGCTCGTTCGATTAAAAAAGGACCTTATATTGACCATAACGTAGAGAAGAAAGTAGTCTCTATGAATGATTCAGGCAAGAAGTCTGTAATTAAAACTTGGTCACGCAGATCAATGATCTCACCAGATTTTGTGGGTCATACATTTGCAGTACATAACGGTAATAAGTTTATACCGGTATACGTAACAGAAAACATGGTTGGTCATAAACTGGGAGAGTTTGCTCCAACCAGAACATTTAGGGGTCACTCTGAAAAGAAAAAATAATTAAGAGATGGAAGCAGTAGCGAAATTAAACAATTGTCCAACCTCACCACGTAAAATGCGTTTGGTTGTAGATCTTATCAGAGGTGAGCGTGTGGAGAAAGCTTTACATATTTTGAAGTTTACCAATAAAGATGCAGCAATAAGAGTGGAAAAACTATTATTGTCAGCTATCAAAAACTGGGAAACTAAAAACGAAGGTTCTCGCCCTGAAGAAAACCAGTTATACGTGAAAACGATAATGGTAGGCGGTGGTCGTCAGTTAAAAAGATTAAGACCAGCTCCTCAAGGACGTGGTTACAGAATACGTAAGCGTTCAAACCATGTAACTTTGGTAGTAGATAGTAAAAACGTTGAAACTCAAACTAATTAACAGAAATGGGACAAAAAGCACATCCAATAGGTAACAGGCTAGGAATCATCAAAGGTTGGGATTCTAACTGGTTCGGAGGCAACAACTATGCTGATAAATTAGTTGAGGACGAAAAAATAAGAAAATA
Source organism: Pedobacter heparinus (assembly GCF_032678725.1). GTDB lineage: Bacteria > Bacteroidota > Bacteroidia > Sphingobacteriales > Sphingobacteriaceae > Pedobacter > Pedobacter heparinus_A. The sequence goes on along the minus strand of NZ_JAVTSC010000011.1, from coordinate 130,330 downwards.
CCTTTCTGCACGTATCGCAAAAGGCGGGGTAGCTAAAGTAGTAATCGAACGTACGTTAAAACGTATCACGGTTACGATCCACACAGCTCGTCCGGGTATTGTGATCGGTAAAGCAGGACAGGAAGTTGACAAGATCAAAGAAGAGTTGAAAAAATTGACTAAAAAGGAAATTCAGATCAACATTTTTGAAATTAAACGTCCTGAACTTGATGCACAATTAGTAGCAGAAGGTGTTGCAAAACAATTAGAAGCAAGGATCTCATTCCGTAGAGCAATGAAATCTACTATCGCATCAACTATGCGTATGGGTGCTGAAGGTATCAAAATTATGACCTCTGGTCGTTTAGGTGGTGCTGAGATGGCTCGTAGCGAACAGTATAAAGAAGGAAGAATTCCTTTGCATACTTTCCGTGCAGATATAGACTATGCGTTGGCAGAAGCTTTAACTACTTATGGTAAAATAGGTGTTAAAGTATGGATCTGTAAAGGTGAAGTTTACGGTAAACGTGACCTTTCTCCAAACATCGGTGCAACGAGCAATGCTCCAGGCAAAGGTGGCAGACCAGAAGGTGCTTTCGGTGGTGGAAGAGACAGAGATAACCGTGGCGGTGGCGACAGAAGAAACGATAACCGCGGTGGTGGTAATCGTGGCGGAAGAGGTCCTGGTCAAGGCGGTCCTGGTGCGGGAAGAGATAATAGAGGTGGGAATACTCAGAACAGAGGTCCTCGTAAATAATTAGTTAACAGATCGTTTAACGATAATATTAGAATAAAATGTTACAGCCAAAAAGAACGAAGTTCAGAAAGATGCAAAAGGGCAGAATGAAAGGTTTAGCAACTCGTGGTGCTGAATTGTCATTCGGATCTTTCGGGATCAAATCTCTAGAGTCGACCTGGATCACCAGTCGCCAGATAGAGGCAGCCCGTATCGCAGTAACTCGTTTCATGAAACGTGAAGGTCAGGTATGGATTAGAATATTCCCGGATAAACCGGTAACTAAGAAGCCTGCTGAGGTACGTATGGGTAAAGGTAAAGGTGCACCTGAGTATTGGGTAGCCGTTGTTAGACCCGGACGTATTATTTTTGAAGCGGAAGGCGTGCCTTTGGAAATTGCGAAAGAGGCGATGCGTTTAGCCGCTCAGAAATTACCGATCCAAACAAAATTTGTAGTACGTAGAGATTACGTAGAAGCATAATCAGTGTAGGGTTGAATGTTGTAAGTAACTTGTTATTATAACCGCTGGACCCGCAAAATAAAAATTAATAAAATGAAGAACTCAGAAATTACAGGGCTTTCAAAAGAAGAGCTAGTAGCCAGGATTGCAGAAGAGACAGAAAACTTAGTAAAGTTAAAGTTTGCGCATACAATTTCGGCTATAGAGAACCCAAGCCGCATTAGCAAGGTTAGGAGAAATATTGCCCGATTAAATACTGAAGTGACTAAGCGTAAAGCTGAGTCTGCTACTGAAACTAAATAACTTTAGAGTCGAAATGGAAAGACAATTAAGAAAAACAAGAACCGGGTTGGTGGTAAGCAACAAGATGGAAAAATCTATAGTTGTAGCGGTAGAACGTAAGGTGAAACACCCGATCTATGGTAAGTTTGTTAAGAAAACTACCAAATTTATGGCTCATGACGAGAAAAACGATTGCGGTATTGGTGATACAGTACTGATCATGGAGACTCGTCCGCTGAGTAAAAACAAGAACTGGAGATTAGTGCAAATTTTAGAAAGGGCTAAATAACATGGTACAACAGGAATCAAGATTAAACGTAGCCGACAATAGCGGCGCAAAAGAAGTATTGGTTATCCGTGTACTTGGTGGTACTGGAAAGCGTTATGCTTCTATTGGTGACAAAATCGTTGTTACCGTTAAAAGTGCATTGCCTTCCGGAAACATTAAGAAAGGGACAGTTTCTAAAGCAGTTGTGGTAAGAACTAAGAAAGAGATCAGACGTAAAGATGGTTCTTATATCCGTTTCGACGACAATGCAGCAGTATTGTTAAATGCACAAGATGAGCCACGTGGTACACGTATTTTTGGCCCGGTAGCAAGAGAACTGCGTGAAAAACAATTCATGAAAATTGTATCATTAGCACCGGAGGTATTATAAAATGAAAAATAAAGTAACTACACCAAAAATAAAAATCCGTAAGGGTGACTTAGTAAAGGTTATCGCCGGAGATTCAAAAGGTCAGCAAGGCACCGTGCTTTCAGTATTAATTTCTAAAAGCAGAGTACTTGTAGAAGGTGTTAACCTTGTATCAAAACATACAAAACCAAATGCTGCTACCCCTAATGGTGGCATCATAAAAAAAGAAGCTGCTCTTCATATTTCTAACGTGGCGCTGATTGACCCTAAAACAGGAGCAACTACACGCGTTGGCAGAAAGCTTAATGCTGATGGGAAATTAGTTAGGGTATCTAAAAAATCAGGAGAGGAGATCAAATAATGGCTTACGTACCAAGATTAAAAAGTAAATATAAAGAGGAAATTGTAACTGCACTTAAAGATAAGTTCAATTACAAAAGCGTTATGCAGGTTCCTAAGTTAGAGAAGATTGCCATCAACCAGGGTGTTGGTCGTTTCTCTGTAACTGACAAAAAGATTATGGACAGCTCTATTTTAGAGATGAGCACGATCGCAGGTCAGCAGGCAGTTGGCGCAAAATCTAAAAAAGATATCTCAAACTTTAAATTGCGTAAAGGTATGCCGGTAGGTGTACGTGTAACTTTACGTGACAACAACATGTATGAGTTTTTGGATCGGTTAATTTCCGTAGCTTTGCCGCGTATCCGTGACTTCAAAGGTATCAATGATAAAGGTTTTGATGGAAAAGGAAATTACACTTTGGGTGTAACTGAGCAGATCATCTTCCCTGAGATCAACATCGATAAAATCAGTAAGATTTTGGGTATGGATATTACTTTTGTGACAAGTGCTACTACAGATGTTGAAGCATTGGAACTTTTAAAACAATTTGGCTTACCATTTAAAAATCAAAAAACAGAGCAATAATGGCAAAAGAAGGTGTAAAAGCTCGCGAAATTAAGCGCCAGAAACTGGTTGCTAAGTATGCAGAGAAACGTGCAGAACTTAAAGCTGCCGGAGATTACGAAGGATTAGATAAGTTACCAAAAAACTCATCGGCTGTACGTTTGCACAACCGTTGTAAATTGACTGGTCGTCCACGTGGTTATATGCGTACTTTCGGTATATCAAGGGTATTGTTCCGTGATATGGCTTTAGCAGGTAAAATACCTGGAGTAAGAAAAGCAAGCTGGTAAAACAGTTGATGTGTTTAAGGTTCAATTCCTTAAACCGTAAACAAAAGAATTAACCGATGGCAGGTCGTTCCGAATAGGTCGGAAAGGAAACCACTATCACAACTATATAAAAATGAATACAGATCCAATAGCAGATTATCTTACAAGAGTAAGAAATGCCATTAAGGCAAATCACAGAATTGTAGAGATTCCTGCATCAAACCTTAAAAAGGAAATTACTAAAGTACTTTTTGACAAAGGTTACATTGCTAACTACAAATTTGAGGATACTACAACTCAAGGCACTATTAAAATAGCATTAAAATACAATGCTATCACTAAAATCCCTGCGATCCGCACGTTAACCCGTATCAGCAAACCAGGTTTAAGGCAATATGCCGGCGTAGATAATATGCCAAGAGTATTAAATGGTTTAGGTATTGCAATTTTATCTACATCTAAGGGTGTTATGACTGATAAAGAAGCTGCTAAACTAAACATTGGTGGCGAAGTTTTGTGTCACGTTTATTAATTAAAGGAGGATAGCAAAATGTCAAGAGTAGGAAAAGCCCCGATTAATGTACCTGCAGGTGTAACAATTACCGTTTCTAAAGATAACGTAGTAACTGTTAAAGGCCCTAAGGGAGAATTAACTCAAGCAGTAGATTCAGATATCACTGTAAGTCAGGAAGATGGCGTGTTAAGTGTACAACGTCCGTCAGAGCAAAAAAGACACAAAGCATTACATGGTTTATACCGTGCTTTGATCAATAATATGGTTGTTGGTGTAACAGAAGGTTATAAAATTCAACAGGAATTAGTAGGTGTGGGTTACCGCGCTACAAACCAGGGAAATACACTGGATCTTGTTTTAGGTTATTCTCACCATTATGTTTTCCAGTTACCGGAAGAGATTAAGGTGACTACAACCTCAGAAAAAGGTCAGACTCCTAAAATCATTTTAGAAAGTATTGACAAACAATTGATAGGACAGGTAGCAGCGAAGATTCGTTCGTTACGTGCACCAGAACCGTATAAAGGTAAAGGTATCAAGTTTGTAGGCGAAGTGTTAAGAAGAAAAGCAGGTAAATCAGCTTCTAAAAAATAATCATCATGGCAGGGAAAAAATTATCTCGTAGAGATCGTATAAAAAAAGGTATCAGAAAAAGATTAACAGGTTCTGAAGGCCGTCCACGTTTATCGGTTTATAGAAGCAATAAAGGGATTTATGCTCAAATTATTAACGACGTAACCGGTAGCACAATTGTATCAGCTTCATCTTTATCTAAAGATTTTTCAGGTACAGGCAATAAATCTGAGCAATCAGTTGCCGTAGGTAAATTAGTAGCTGAAAAAGCTATCGCAGCAGGTATCAAACAAGTTGTTTTCGATAGAAATGGCTATTTATACCATGGTCGCGTTAAATCGCTGGCAGATGGTGCCCGCGAAGCTGGTTTAGAATTTTAATCTGAAAATTAGATAAGAATGTCAACTATCAATATAAAAAGAGTTAAGACTAGCGAGATCGAATTAAAAGATCGTTTAGTTAGCATACAACGCGTAGCCAAAGTAACCAAAGGTGGTCGTACTTTCAGCTTCTCAGCAATCGTAGTTGTTGGAGATGAGAACGGTATCGTTGGATACGGATTGGGTAAAGCAAAAGAGGTAACAGAAGCAATTGCAAAAGGCATTGATGATGCTAAAAAGAACCTGGTAAAGGTTCCTTTGTTGAATGGTACTGTTCCTCACGAGCAAATCGGTAAATTTTCTGGAGGTTTTGTATTGATCAAACCTGCAGCTGTAGGTACCGGAGTTATTGCTGGTGGTGCGATGCGTGCTGTATTAGAGAGTGCTGGTGTGCATAACGTACTGGCAAAATCAAAAGGTTCATCAAATCCTCACAACGTAGTAAAAGCAACTGTAGATGCTTTAACTAAAATGCGTGATGCTTACACTGTTGCACAGCAACGTGGTGTTGATTTAAATAAAGTTTTTAACGGATAATATTATGGCTAAGATCAAAATAACCCAGGTAAAAAGCATTATCGACAGAAGCGAGCGCCAGAAAAGAACCATGCAGGCTTTAGGTTTAACTAAAATGAACCAAAGTGTAGAAGTTGAGGCAACTGATGCCATCATCGGAATGGTGAGAAAAGTGAATCACTTAATTGCGATAGAGCGCATATAAATTATTTAAAGGTTGTAAATGTGGTTAATATAATTACATTTGCAACCTTTGTATATTGTTTAACCGTTGACCCTGATTAGTGAAAGCGAAGGGCAACACAATAAGTTTCAAAAAATGAACTTAAGTAATTTAAAACCTGCAGCAGGTTCTACTAAAAATAGTAAGAGAATTGGTCGTGGTACCGGTTCTGGTCGTGGCGGTACTTCCACCCGTGGGCATAAAGGTGCCGGATCACGTTCCGGACATTCAACCAAAGTTGGATTTGAAGGTGGTCAAATGCCATTGCAACGCCGCGTACCTAAGGTAGGTTTCAAACCTATTAACCGTGTTGAATACGTAGGTGTAAATTTAGATGTGTTACAAGGTTTGGCTGAGAAGTTTAACTTGACAAGTATAGATTTTGCTGCCTTACAACAACATGGTTTAGCATCTAAAAATGACCTGGTTAAGATTTTAGGTCGTGGTGAAGTTAAATCTAAGATAGAAGTTAAAGCACATGCTTTTTCTGCAACTGCACAAAAAGCTATTGAGGCTGTTGGAGGCTCAATCGAAAAATTGTAATTAATGAAGAAGCTGTTTACTACTTTAAGTAATATTTGGAAAATTCAGGAATTGAAAGAGCGTATCATTTTTACGCTCATGATTCTTTTAGTTTATAGGTTTGTATCTCATGTGGTGTTACCAGGTGTGGATGCAACACTTTTAGGCGATAATACGAAGTCTGGCATTTTGGGCTTGTTGGATATGTTTGCCGGAGGATCATTTTCCCGGGTATCTATCCTGGCCCTGGGTGTTATGCCTTATATTTCTGCCTCTATTGTAGTTCAGCTATTAGGTATTGCGGTTCCTTCTTTTCAGAAGATGCAAAAGGAAGGTGAGAGTGGAAGGAAGAAACTCAATCAGATTACCCGTTATTTAACAGTAGCAATTACAGCTGTTCAGGCTGTTGGCTATGTTAAAACACAGGTTCCAGCTGAGGCTATCATTATAGATCATACCTTATTTTTTGTGCTTGCTACTTTTGTTTTATCAGCAGGTACATTATTTGTAATGTGGTTAGGGGAGAAAATTACGGATAAGGGCATTGGTAATGGGATTTCACTGATCATTATGGTGGGTATCATTGCCCGTCTGCCTATTGCGCTGCAACAGGAAATCAGTTCAAGATTTGTTGGTGACGGAGGCTTAATAGCTTTGGTTATTGAGATTGTTGCACTGTTTGCCGTGGTGATGTTTACGATCATGATTGTTCAGGGAGTCCGTAAGGTACCTGTTCAATATGCAAAAAGGATTGTTGGTAACAGACAATTTGGTGGCGTCAGACAATATATACCTTTGAAGGTAAATGCTGCTGGTGTTATGCCGATTATTTTTGCCCAGGCATTGATGTTTATTCCCGCTACTTTGACCGGATTTTTTCCTTCATTGCAGAATACCTGGTTAATTCAGTTTAGTGATTATACCTCATTGGCCTATAGTTTAACCTTTGCATTTTTAATTATTGCATTTACGTTTTTCTATACAGCGATTACAGTTAATCCGACCCAAATGTCGGATGATATGAAGAAGAATGGTGGGTTTATACCGGGTATTAAACCAGGTCTGTCCACCTCGTCATTTATTGATGACGTGATTTCCAAGATCACTTTTCCAGGTGCAATTTTCCTGGCGATCATTGCAATCCTTCCTTCTATTGCAGTTAAATTTGGGATCAAATCGGAGTTTGCACATTTTTATGGAGGAACATCCTTGCTGATTTTGGTAGGGGTTGTTTTAGATACTTTGCAACAGATTGAAAGCTATTTGCTGATGCGTCATTATGACGGATTAATGAAAACAGGTAGGGTTACCGGTCGTACTGGAATTCCGGCAGCGAGTGGTAGTAATGCTGTGATTTAGTAAAAGCAATGTCCAAAATCTATTATAAATCTCAGGAAGAGGTAGAGTTAATCAGAGAAAGTTCTTTACTGGTGTCCAAAACCTTAGCTGAAGTAGCTAAGGTTATTGGCCCGGGGATCACAACGAAGAAACTTAATGATCTTGCGGAGACTTTTATCAAAGATCATGGAGCGGTACCTGCTTTCTTAAATTATAACGGATTTCCTTATTCCTTGTGCATTTCACCAAATGAACAGGTTGTTCATGGGTTTCCCGGAGATTATGTGATTCAGGAAGGGGATTTGATCTCGGTAGATTGTGGGGTAATCAAAAATGATTTTTTCGGAGATTCAGCTTACACTTTTTCTATTGGAGAGATTGATGCGGAACGTCAGAAACTGGTAACAGTTACACAGGAATGCTTAAAGCTGGCGATAGAAAAAGCCGTTGTTGGTTCGAGGATCGGTGATGTCGGTTTTGCAGTGCAGGCACATGCAGAGGCGAATGGATTTGGAGTGGTAAGGGAGCTGGTTGGCCATGGGGTTGGCGTTAAATTACACGAAAAACCTGAAGTACCAAATTATGGTAAAAGAGGGAGTGGAATTAAGCTTGAGGAAGGAATGGTCATTGCTATAGAACCAATGATCAATGCAGGTACAGCAGGGGTTAAATTTTGGTCTGATGGATGGACGGTAACCAGTAAGGACAATAAGCCATCAGCTCATTTTGAACACACTGTTGCAGTTAAAAAGGGTAATGCAGATGTTTTATCAACCTTTTCATTCATTGAAGAAGTTTTAAAAGAAAAAAAGTAAATAATTAAATTTTTTTATTTAATTTTGCATCCCTGTTGAATAGCAGCTAATTAAGTAAAAATCAATATTATATGGCTAAACAAGCCTCAATTGAACAAGACGGTGTAATAAGAGAAGCATTATCGAATGCCATGTTTCGTGTAGAACTGGAAAATGGTCATGAGATTATTGCTCATATCTCTGGAAAAATGAGGATGCATTATATCAAGATTTTACCAGGGGACAAAGTCAAATTAGAGATGTCGCCTTACGATTTATCAAAAGGCAGGATTACTTATAGATACAAATAAAATGAAAGTTAGGTCATCAATTAAAAAACGTAGTGCGGATTGCAAGGTTATTCGTCGTAAAGGTAAACTTTACGTTATCAACAAGAAGAACCCTAAATTTAAGCAACGTCAAGGTTAATTAAATTTTAGATTTTAGGTTTACGAATCTAGATTATGGTAGAATAGGGCATTGCCTTTGAGCCGTAAATCGTAAATCAAAAGATCGTAAATCAAAATCGCTAAATACAAATATGGCAAGGATATCAGGTATAGATTTACCAAGAAACAAAAGAGGTGAGATCGGGTTAACCTACATCTTCGGAGTAGGAAGAGCAACTGCGCAACGTATATTAACGGAAGCAGGTATCGATTTTAACAAAAAAGTACAGGATTGGTCTGATGATGAGTTATCAGCAATTCGTACCATTATCAACGACGGTGTAAAAGTAGAAGGTGCTTTACGTTCAGAAGTTCAGTTAAATATCAAACGTTTAATGGATATCGGTTGCTACCGTGGTTTACGTCACAGAAAAGGTTTGCCGGTACGTGGTCAGCGCACCAAGAACAACTCTCGTACACGTAAAGGCAAGAGAAAAACAGTTGCAAACAAGAAAAAAGCTACTAAATAAAATTAGTACTGAATAATAATTATGGCTAAGAGTAAAAAAGTTACCAAAAAGCGTATTGTTGTTATTGAGCCTGTTGGTCAGGCGCACATCAATGCTACTTTTAACAATATCATTGTTACCCTAACAAATAACAACGGTCAAACTATTTCATGGTCTTCTGCAGGTAAAATGGGCTTCAAGGGTTCTAAAAAGAACACTCCATATGCAGCAGGTCAGGCTGCATCTGATTGCGGTAAAGTAGCGTTTGATTTAGGTCTGCGTAAAGTAGAAGTTTTTGTTAAAGGTCCGGGTTCTGGTCGTGAGTCTGCAATTAGAACATTGCAGGTTTCAGGTATAGAAGTAACCTCTATCAAAGATATTACCCCGCTTCCACACAATGGATGTCGTCCTCCTAAAAAGAGAAGAGTTTAATTTATTAATTTTTAAAGCTAAGAGTCTGCAGCGTAAGGTTGTATGATACTTTAAAACAAAAAGCAATGGCAAGATATACAGGACCAAAGTCCAAAATCGCCCGTAAATTCAGAGAGCCAATTTTCGGCCCTGATAAAGTACTAGACAGAAAAAACTATCCTCCTGGGCAACACGGTGCTTCAAAAAGAAGAGGAAAACAGTCTGAGTACGCTGTACAGTTAATGGAAAAACAGAAAGTTAAATATACTTATGGTGTATTAGAGCGTCAGTTCCGTAACTTATTTACCAAAGCGTCTTCTCGTGGTGGTATTACAGGTGATAACTTATTACAATTATTAGAAGCTCGTTTAGATAATACAGTTTACAGATTAGGTATTGCTACAACACGTTCAGCTGCCCGTCAGTTAGTTAGCCATAAACACGTAACAGTTAACGGTGAAGTAGTAAATATCCCATCTTATCAATTGAAAGCCGGAGACGTTATCGCAGTACGCGAAAAGTCTAAAACTTTAGAAGCTATTACCAATTCAGTAGCAGGTAGAGTAATCAATAAATTCAATTGGTTGGACTGGAATGCAAGTGAATTGTCAGGTAAGTTTTTAACTTATCCTAATCGCGACGAGATACCAGAAAATATCAAAGAAAACCTTATAGTAGAGTTATACTCTAAGTAATATATTCAGTTAACTGCCTCTGGGCAGTTAACTTTTTTACGTTACATAATTTTAATAACGATCTAAAAACATTATAAATGGCAATTTTAGCATTTCAGAAACCCGATAAAGTAATCATGCAGAAATCAACGGATTTCGATGGTACATTTGAGTTCCGTCCTTTAGAGCCCGGTTTCGGTGTAACAATTGGTAATGCCTTGAGAAGAATATTGCTTTCTTCTTTGGAAGGTTATGCCATTACAAGTATTCGTTTTTCAGGCGTATCTCATGAGTTTTCTACCATAAAAGGTGTTGTAGAAGATTTAACAGAAATTATTCTTAATTTAAAACAGGTACGTTTTAAAAAATCAGGAGATGCCGGTGACTCAGAGAAAGTTTTTATTTTAGTGAATGGACAGGAGCAATTTGTTGCTGGTGACATTACTAAATTCTCTAATAACTTTGAGGTACTTAATCCTGATTTCGTTATTTGTAACATGGAGAAATCTGTTACTTTAGAAGTGGAATTGACCATTAATAAAGGACGTGGTTATGTGCCTGCAGAAGAGAATAAGATCAATGATGCTGTAGTTGGTGTGATTGCAATAGATTCGATCTTTACACCAATGAAAAATGTTAAATACACCATAGAGAACTATCGTGTTGAGCAAAAAACAGATTACGAAAAATTAATATTAGACATCTCTACAGATGGTTCAATCCATCCTGAAGAAGCATTGAAAGAGGCTGCGAAAATTTTGATCCAGCACTTTATGTTATTCTCTGATGAGAATCTGGTATTGGAATCTCAGGCTAAAGAAGAAACTAAAGAGGTGGATGAGGAAATCTTACACATGCGTAAGATCTTAAAAACTGAATTGGTTGATCTTGATCTTTCTGTACGTGCTTTGAACTGCTTAAAGGCAGCTGATATCCGTACACTTGCTGATCTGGTTTCTTATGACGTTGCTGATATGTTAAAGTTCAGAAATTTTGGTAAGAAATCTTTAACAGAGATACAGGAACTTGTTAAATCTAAAAGTTTATCATTTGGTATGAACTTGTCTAAATTTAAATTGGACGAAGAATAATAAGTTTAAAAAATAAATAACATATTGTTAATAGTGTATAATTCCCTCAGATTAATTTCAAAGAGACGGTATACGCTGAATAAATTAGAAAATGAGACACGGTAAAAAAGTAAATCACTTAGGAAGAACAGATTCACATCGTAAGGCGATGTTGGCTAACATGGCTTCATCGTTAATTAAACACAAAAGAATCTCTACTACATTGGCAAAAGCTAAAGCTTTGCGTATGTATGTTGAGCCGATCATTACAAAATCTAAAAATGATACTACACATTCACGTCGTATCGTATTTAGCTATTTGCAAGATAAAGAAACTGTTACTGAATTGTTCCGTGATATTGCTGCAAAAGTTGCCAATCGTCCGGGTGGTTATACCAGAATCATTAAGTTAAACAATCGTTTGGGTGATAATGCGGAGATGGCATTGATCGAACTGGTTGATTACAACGAGGTTTACGGCAAAGAAGCTGAATCTGCAGATAAAAAGACAACTCGTCGTGGCAGAAGCAAAGCAAAGAAATCTGACGCTCCTGCTGCTAAAGCAGAGAAAGCTGAAGTTGTTGCAGAAGAGATTCCTGCTAAAGAAGAGGCAGCTCCTGAAGCTAAAGAAGAGGCAACTCCTGCAGCTGAAGAAGAAGCAACTCCTGCAGCTAAAGAAAAAGCAGACGATAAAGGGGAATAATTATCCCCGGTTTATCATAAGGAAAGCCCTGTCCAAATCGGACAGGGCTTTTTGTTTTATAGTTCCATTTTATATTGTTCTTCCTGTGGTCTGGATTCAAATTCTTTGAAAAGGTTCCACTTCTTCCCGTCATGCTTTAATAAAGCAAATTTACTGACCTTAAAGTGCGCCCGGAAATGGCGTTTGCCGTAGGCTTCCATGATCTGTTCGTAAACCTTTGGTTCAACATCTCTATAGGCAATGGTGATGTGCGGATTGATGGATCCAGGGATTTTTTCCAGATAGATTTTTATACGTTCCCTGAGTATTTTATGTAAGGCTATAACGCCGGGATTTTTTAGAGCCTTAATAAAGACAACTCTGGGTGGGAATCCGTCATAGTCCTTAAGTTCCTGTTCGAATGGCTGGAAATTTCTGCATTGTTCAAGGCTTGAAATTAATTTCTGTTCGAGCACCGGCGCTAAGTAGAACGGAGGGATTAGTGTGATATGGACCGGCGGTTTAAGGGCGCTGTAAACCTTATGGTCCAGTGCGCATTGTTTCCTGATCTCATCGATATCGTTGCTGATTGACGTAGGGGGAAGAATGGCAATGAAAAATAAGGATTGCATAGTGCTAATTTACTATTCCTTTTCTAAAAGGTTATCTTTGCGGATTAATGAATTTTCATGTCCAATCAAGTCCATTTACAGCAATTTAAGGATCAGCTGTCGCAAAGCATCACAACCGGCGTATTTGTCAAAATTTCAATGGGTAATTACCAGGGGAATGAAAAAGAATTGAAGAATATTTATGTGCGGCTGGTTAAGATTAAAAGAGCCGCTATGCTTTCGTTTACTTACCGGTATAAAACCCGGGATATCATCAAGAATTTTCCGGTAACGGAAGGGATCACGTTAACGGGGAATTTTATAAGCAATGACTTTAGGATAGCAACTTTATTTACCACTGAAAAGGAAGTGATCCTGGAACATGGCAAGCATCAACTGATCTCTGTAAGGGAAAAAGAAGTGAAAACTAAAGTACAACCTACATTAGCCCATAATAAAGAAAAGAAACGCATCATTCAGCCCGGTGGAAAGAGCTATTTACAGGAGTTGAAGATTAGTGATGCGGATGGAAATGTATTCAAAAATGCCCAGGATAAATATCGTCAGATCAATCAGTATATAGAGATCCTGACTGCGCTCATTAGAGAGTTACCTGCAGGAAAAATCAATAATGTAGTGGACATGGGTTCCGGTAAAGGGTACCTGACTTTTGCCTTATACGACTATCTGCATCATGTGTTAAAGCTAGATGCTAAAGTAACAGGGGTAGAGTACAGGGAAGATCTGGTTGCTTTGTGTAATGGAATCGCCGGAAGGTCGGGGTTTGATAAACTTGATTTTGTCCGGGGAACGATAGCGGATTATACAGTAGGATCCATCGATCTGCTCATCGCGCTTCATGCCTGTGATACGGCAACAGATGATGCGATCTATAAAGGGATCATGGCAAATGCAGGGCTGATTGTTGTGGCGCCCTGCTGCCATAAGCAGATCAGAAGAGAAATGGAAAAGAACAAAGCCAAAAATGAACTTTCTTTTTTAACAAAGTATGGCATCTTCATGGAACGTCAGGCAGAGATGGTAACAGATGGGATCAGGGCTTTGATTCTGGAATACTTTGGTTATAAAACCAAAATATTTGAATTCATCTCTGACGCACATACGCCTAAGAACGTGTTGGTGGTAGGGATCAGGACCGCTGGTCCGGTTACTTCTGTTAAGGACCGGGAAGTGAGGAAAACTGAGATCAAACAAAAGGTGGAAGAATCCAAGGCTTATTTTGGAATCGGTTATCATCATTTGGAGAGATTGTTTGGACTTGATAAATAGAATTAAAGGCTGATTTCTGTCATACTGTCACATTTTTGTAACAGCTTTCGGCCATAAATTTCTTTAATTATTCCTTGCAGGGAGTATTTTCTGCCAAAACTCAATTGGCACATTGCTTGTTAAACAGATACTAAATAATAAGATTTCATAACATAAACAGAGATAAATAACATGTCAAAAATTATTGGTATAGACTTAGGAACAACAAACTCTTGCGTAGCCGTAATGGAAGGTAACGAACCTGTAGTTATAGCCAACAGTGAGGGTAAACGTACTACGCCATCCATTGTTGCATTTGCAGAGAATGGTGAACGTAAAGTAGGTGAGCCGGCTAAACGCCAGGCTATTACTAACCCAACAAAAACAATTTATTCAATTAAGCGCTTTATGGGTAGCAGTTTTGCGGAGGTTTCAAAAGAAGCCGGACGTGTGCCATATAAAGTGGTAAAGGGCGACAACAATACACCTCGTGTAGAGATTGACGACCGTAAATATACTCCTCAGGAACTGTCTGCAATGATTTTGCAGAAGATGAAGAAAACTGCAGAAGATTTCTTAGGTCATGAAGTGACTGAAGCTGTCATTACAGTTCCTGCTTACTTTAATGATGCTCAGCGTCAGGCGACAAAAGAAGCTGGTGAAATTGCAGGTTTAAATGTAAAACGTATCATTAATGAGCCTACTGCTGCTGCTTTAGCTTATGGTTTGGATAAAGCGCATAAAGATATGAAGATCGTTGTGTTTGACTGCGGTGGTGGTACGCATGACGTTTCAGTGCTTGAACTGGGTGATGGTGTATTTGAAGTAAAATCTACAGATGGTGATACGCACTTGGGTGGCGATGACTTTGACCATATCATTATTGAATGGCTGGCTGAAGAGTTTAAAACAGAGAACGGCATGGACCTTCATCAGGATCCAATGGCTTTGCAACGTTTAAAAGAAGCAGCAGAAAAAGCAAAAATTGAGCTTTCCAGTACTACTTCTACGGAAATCAACCTTCCTTATATCACTGCTGATGCAACAGGACCTAAACACCTGGTAAGAACGCTAAGCCGGGCTAAATTTGAACAATTGGCCGGAGATTTAATCAAACGTACAATTGATCCTTGTAAATCAGCATTGAAAAACGCAGGTTTAAAAACAAGTGACATTGATGAGATCATCTTAGTTGGTGGTTCTACGCGTATGCCTGCTATCCAGGAAGCAGTTAAAGCTTTCTTTGGTAAAGAGCCTTCTAAAGGTGTGAATCCTGATGAGGTGGTGGCTATCGGTGCTGCAATTCAAGGTGGTGTATTAACAGGGGAAGTTAAAGATGTATTGTTATTAGATGTTACCCCACTTTCTTTAGGTATTGAAACTATGGGAGGTGTAATGACTAAATTGATTGATGCCAATACTACTATTCCTTCTAAGAAAGCAGAAACTTTCTCTACTGCTGCTGATAACCAGCCTTCGGTAGAAATCCATATCTTACAGGGTGAGCGTCCTATGGCTGCTCAAAACCGTACGATTGGCCGTTTCATCTTAGATGGCATCCCACCAGCTCCACGTGGCGTTCCTCAGGTAGAAGTTGCATTTGATATTGATGCCAATGGTATTTTACACGTAAGTGCTAAAGATAAAGCTACTGGTAAAGAGCAAAAAATCCGTATTGAAGCTTCTTCAGGCTTAACTGATGAAGAGATCAAAAGGATGAAAGAAGAAGCAGAGCAAAATGCTGATGCTGATAAGGCAGCTAAAGAAGAAGCTGAAAAAATCAACAGTGCTGATGCTTTGATCTTCTCGACAGAGAAGCAACTGAAAGAATTTGGAGACAAGCTTTCTGCTGATAAAAAAGCACCTATTGAAGAAGGCTTGAAAAAACTTAAAGACGCACATGCCGCAAGGAACTTTGCAGATATTGATGCTGCTCAGGAAGCCTTACAGAATGCATGGAATGCTGCTTCTGAAGAGATGTATAAAGCCGGACAAGATGGTGCAGCACAGCCAGAACCAGGTGCCGAAGCACATGCTGACGGACAAGCAGCTGACGGTGGCGATAACGTTACAGATGTGGACTTTGAAGAAGTGAAAGACGATAAGAAGTAATTGTTAATCCTATTAAAAGAAAAGGCCCTGATCAGTATGATCAGGGCCTTTTCTTTTAGAATTTTAAATTAGTTCCAAAGGTTTTCCGGATATGTTCCGTCTTTTACCAACTGGTCTATGCTGTTTTGAACAAAAGGTTTATCTTCTTTATAAGTTACTCCAAACCATTGATTGTCTGTCGGGATCACTTTAAAACTGGCCGTATTGTTTTTAACCAGATTTTCTCCAATTAAAGGGATAAAGAATTCAGCCTTTGGTTTGTCTTTATTTTCTAGAGCAAATACTTTAAACAGATCCTCAGTCAGTTTAAAAACAGCAGGTGTAAATCCCCAGAAGTTCATGGAAACAGGCGTGTTGAATTCCAGGGGATATTCTGCCCCGTTTTCTTCATAGACGATTCCATCTCCTTTTTTATAAACCTGGGTGCGTTCTGTGATTTCTTCCAGGTAACCTGCAGCATTGGTTTTACAAACACCGCGGGAAACTGAACCAAAGTCTGACAGGGTTTTTCCGATCTGGTAACCAACAATAGAATAGTTGCTGTCTGTAGCCTCTTCATTTAAAAAGTCGACCATTTTTTTGAAGGCATCAAAACCATAATAATCATCAGCATTGATCACGCAAAATGGTTCTTTGATCACTTTTCTGGCAGAAAGAATGGCATGCGCAGTACCCCATGGCTTTTCGCGGTAAATTTCCTCCTCAATGCCAAATTGCTTTAGATCAAAGTTCTGGAATACATAATCAGTTTCAATTTTTCCTTTAAGTTTCGGTTCAAAAATCGCCTTAAAGTTGTCTACAAACTCTTCTTTAATAATGAATACCACCTTGCCAAAGCCTGCTTTTATCGCATCATATATAGAATAGTCAATAATGGTTTCGCCATTTGGGCCAAAGCCATCAATTTGTTTCATACTGCCGTAGCGGCTTGCCATACCGGCTGCTAATATTAATAAAGTTGGTTTCATTCAATAAAAATAGTAATTGGGTTAATATTCAGTGTAATAAGATAAAATTTATGGGGCTAAAATACATTTTTTGATTTAGTAAAAGTAGATTTTTATTTAAAAACCGAATATACCTTTCCCGCCACTGCTTCTGGGCCTCTTCCCGGTCAGCATGCCAAATAAGCCCCTGACAATTTCTTTTCCGATCTGTCGGGTTATCGTGGCTCCCATTACTTTCTCCATGATACTTTTTTCTCCTTTAGGAGTTGTTTGGGGTGCTTCCGCCTGGCTTTGGCTTTCCTGCTCTGCCTGCCTGTCATTTACCCGTTTGGTCAGTATTTCATAGGCACTTTCCGGGTCTATGGCTTCCTGATATTTTGCCGTCATGTCACTGCCTTGCATAAGGGCATTGTATTCTGCCGTAGTTAATGGTCCCATGATCGCCCTTGGCGGGGTAAGCATGGTAGCTGCTACTTCTGTTGGAATTCCCTTTTCGTTTAATACAGTGATCAGCGCCTGACCCGTTCCTAAAGATGTCAATATCTCATCAATTTTGTAAAAATCTGATCTCGGATAGGTATTCACTGTTTTTTTTAAGGCATCTGCATCATTGGGCGTAAATACCCTTAGTGCATGTTGTATGCGGTTTCCCAATTGTGACAATACACTTTCAGGTACGTCAGTAGGAGACTGGGTGCAAAAGAAGACTCCGATGCCCTTAGAACGGATTAACCTGATGATGGTTTCAATCTGTTCTAAAAAGGCTTTAGATGAATCCTTAAACAACAGATGGGCCTCATCAAAAAAGAAAACCAGTTTGGGCTTGTCCAGGTCGCCGGCTTCAGGCATGCTGTAGAAGATTTCTGCCAGCAAACTCAATAGAAAAGTTGAATACAGGACCGGTTGATTCTGAACATCGGAAATGTTGAGCAGACTGATGGTCCCTTTTCCATCAATTTTGCTAAAAAGGTCTTCGATGTCAAAAGAACGTTCTCCAAACATCGCGCCCAGACCTTGCTGTTCTATAGCAACAATCTTTCTTAAGATCGTACCCGAAGTAGCGGAGGATATTTTTCCATATTCACTTTTGATTTCCTCCGCACCTTCTTCTTCTGACAGATAAGAAACCAGTTTTTTAAGGTCGTTGAGGTCAATGATGGGCATTTTATGGTCATCAGCATACTTAAAAATCACTGCCAGTACACCAGTCTGTGTATCATTCAGATCCAGTATTTTTGCCAGTAAAGTTGGTCCGAATTCCAAAACAGTAGCCCGCATCTGCGCTCCCATTTTACCTGATAAAGAATACAACTCCAGTGGAAAACCGGCAGGCGCAAAGGGTTTATTAAGTTGCTGTGCCCTTTCTTCAATTTTGGGGTTGATAGGGCCAGGCTGGTTCAATCCCGAAAGATCACCTTTTACATCTAACATAAAAACCGGAACGCCTGCATCAGATAATTGTTCAGCCAGGAGCTGCAGTGTGCGGGTTTTTCCTGTACCGGTTGCCCCGGCCACCAGACCGTGTCTGTTCATCATGTGCAGCGACAGGTTTACTTCCGCCTCAGCCAGTACCGCTCCGTTTAATATGCCGGCGCCCAAATAAATATAAGAACCGGTTGGTTTATAAGAAGCTTTGATCTTTTCTGTAAATTTTGCGGATTGATCGCTCATGTTAGTGTTGTTTTAATTATAAATTAACAAACCCCGGAGGCCTGATTATTTTCCATACCTGAAATCATGGTCTTTTTTGATGTTCAGCAAGGAGTGATAAATTAAGCGGATCACATTGTCCACATCCTCTTTATGAATCATCTCTACGGTGGTATGCATATAGCGAAGCGGGAGCGAGATCAATGCAGAAGGCACACCTCCGTTGGAATAGGCAAATGCATCAGTATCGGTTCCGGTTGAACGTGACGATGCCTGGCGCTGAAAAGGAATGTTATTCTTTTCGGCTGTTGCGATCAATAATTTGTTCAGATTGGTCTGAACTGCGGGCGCATAGGAAACAACCGGACCTTTGCCACAGGCCAGGTCACCTTGTGTGATCTTATTGATCATCGGGGTTGTGGTATCGTGAGTTACATCCGTAATAATTGCCACATGTGGTTTAATGCTGCTGGCAATCATTTCTGCTCCCCTTAAACCAATCTCTTCCTGTACGGAGTTTACAATGTACAGGCCAAAAGGTAGTTTTTGCTTGTTCTCTTTAAGTAAGCGCGCTACTTCAGCAATCATAAACCCACCGGCACGGTTATCCAATGCCCGGCCCACATAATAGCGGTCATTCAACACCATAAATTCATCCTCATAAGTTATTACGCAGCCTACGTGGACGCCCAGTTTTTCCACTTCTTCTTTAGTGGTACATCCACAGTCAAGAAATATGTTCTTCAGGGCAGGAGCTTCTTCTTTTTCACCTGCGCCACGGGTATGTATGGCTGGCCAGCCAAACACCGCTTTAACCATTCCCTTATCCGTATGGATATTAACGCGTTTAGAAGGCGCAATCTGATGATCGGACCCACCATTCCGGATCACGTAGATCAGGCCATCAGCAGTGATATAATTTACAAACCAGGATATTTCATCGGCATGGGCTTCAATAACCACCTTAAAATCTGCTTTCGGATTAATCACACCTACTGCAGTGCCATAATTGTCAATAAAACTTTCGTCTATATAAGGCTTTAAGTAATCCAGCCATAATTTCTGGCCAGGATATTCAAAGCCGGTAGGAGATGGATTGTTGATATATTCTTCAAAAAATTGGAGTGATTTTTTATTAACCACAGCAACATGATTCTGCTTGTCGTCTTTCTTTTTAGCCATTATTTTATTTTTAATATAAACAAATATATAAATCCGGGTTTAAGCGTCAAGTTAATTGTTAAGTTCTAACTGCATAATGACAAAATCGATGCCCTTACTCAGAGATCGCTGATCTGTTTGTACAAATCCAAATCTGCCATAGAAATCTGCTGCAGAAACCCTGGCATTGCACCATAATTTCTCTGCCCCCATGGTTTTGACATAATTGATAATGTGGTTTAACATCAATGACCCGTATCCCTTACCCTGGGCGGCAACAATGGTTGCAAATTTTCTGAACCTGTATATTTTACCCTCATTAAATAAGGAAACTACGGTAACCAGCTGATCATTTGCAAAAAGCCCAAAATGTATTCCTTTTGGATCGTCTTCCAGTTTAATCACCTCATATGCCGAATCGGGATACATGACTTCGTGTCTGATGCGCCAGGTTAAATCAAACCTGATCTGTTCAATCTGTACCTTTTCCATGATTAACCTTAATCTTATAACTGTAAAAAATGTAAATGAATAGATTCAGGAGCACAACCAATGTCGTGCCAAGACAAAATAAAGCCCAAGCCCCTTTTTCCCATAGCCATAATCCAAAGGCAGACCCAAATGATGCGCCAATAAAACTGACGGACATAAAAATGGTATTTAAACGGTTACGCGCTTCAGGTACCAGTGTGTAGATCCTGGTCTGGTTGGTTACATGAATGGCCTGTTGGCCTATGTCAATCAAAATTATCCCCATTACAAACAGGTATAAATGGCTGCCTGTAAAATAAAAAGCAGCAATACTCAGCAACTGCAACAGCAAACCTGTAAGTAGATTTTTACGCGGGTTCTTTCCACCGCTCCATCTGCCAACCAATGGGGCTGCCAGGGCACCGGCAGCTCCGGCAATTCCAAATAAGCCAATTTGCAGCGTTTGAAAACTAAAAGGAGGATTGGCCAGAAAAAGTACCATTGTCGTCCAGAAACCGCTAAGAATAGCAAAGGCCAGAAAGTTGATGATGGAAGCTTCACGGAGAACCGGCTGGGTTTTGATATAATGCCACATGGACAGCAGGAGTGTTTTATATGTTCCTTTAAATGCCGGCTGGCTTTGCGGAAAACGCCTGGCCATTAACAGCAGCAGCAGGGAGCAGATCCCGGCAGCAATAAAATACATGGTACGCCAGCCCCATAAAAACCCTATACTTCCACTTAGCGCCCTTGAGGCCAGTATGCCAATCAGCAATCCACTCATGATGATGCCGATTGTCGGGCCTCTTTCTTCGTCTGAAGTCAGGTTGGCAGCCATTGGCAAGATTAACTGCGGAATAATGGAACTTGCCCCAATTAACACGCAGGCCATCTGCAGCAACAGAAAAGTAGGAGAAAGGGCTGCAAGTAACAAGGCCGCTATCGCTATGGCTGTGATCATCAGAATTTGTTTGCGGCGTTCAAACATATCTCCCAGCGGCACAATCAAAAATAAGCCAAGCGCATATCCTGCCTGGGTCAAATAAGTAATCTGCCCTGCCTGGCTTTCCGTAAGGTTAAACTCCGCGGCCACCAGGATCACCAATGGCTGGCAATAGTAGATATTGGCAACAATAAGGCCTGTACAAAAGGCCATTAATAAAACGTCGGACCGGTTTAACTGCATTATAAAGGAATATTTCCATGCTTTTTACGTGGATTGTTCACCACTTTGTTTTCCAGCATTTTAAAAGCTTTGATCAGTTTGCTGCGGGTTTGGGCAGGCTCAATCACTTCATCGATAAAGCCACGTTCGGCAGCCCTGTAAGGATTTGCAAAAATAGCTGAATACAGTTTTTCTTTTTCCAGCCATTTTTCTTCCGGATTTTCTGCAGTGCTGATCTCTTTTTTGAAAATAATTTCAGCGGCACCCTTTGCACCCATTACCGCAATTTCAGCAGTTGGCCAGGCATAATTTAAATCTGCGCCGATGTGTTTGGAGTTCATCACGTCGTAGGCCCCGCCATAAGCCTTCCTGGTAATGACCGTAATACGGGGTACAGTGGCCTCACTAAAAGCATAAAGTAGTTTAGCGCCGTTGGTAATGATGCCATTCCACTCCTGGTCTGTTCCCGGTAAAAATCCCGGAACATCTTCAAAAACAAGTAAAGGGATGTTGAAGCAATCGCAAAAGCGGACAAACCTTGCAGCTTTGGCAGAAGCATGGTTGTCCAGCACTCCTGCAAGATAAGCAGGCTGATTGGCTACAATACCAATGCTTCTTCCCGCCAAACGGGCAAAGCCAACAACAATATTTTCCGCATAAGCCGCATGAACTTCCAAAAAGCTTTCGCCGTCTACCGTTTCAGCGATTACGCTGCGTACATCGTATGGCTGATTTGCATTTTGGGGCATGATGTCATTTAGCAAAGGCCTGCTTTCTTCAGCGCCTTCATAAGCCAGTGACGCAGGTATTTCCTCACAGTTTTGCGGCATGTAGCTCAATAATCTTTTTACATGATTAATGGCATCCAGCTCATTCGCACATGCAAAATGGGTTACACCCGATTTTGTGGCATGGGTAGCTGCCCCGCCAAGTTCTTCTGAGCTAACCTCTTCATGCGTTACTGTTTTTACCACATTTGGCCCGGTAACAAACATATAAGAAGTGTGTTCAACCATTAATATAAAATCAGTAATGGCTGGCGAATATACTGCCCCGCCAGCACATGGGCCCATTATGGCCGATAGCTGCGGCACTACGCCGGAAGCCTGTACATTCTTGTAAAATATATCCGCATAACCACCCAAAGAAACAACGCCTTCCTGTATACGGGCACCACCACTATCATTCAAGCCAATAACAGGTGCGCCATTTTTCATGGCCATATCCATGATCTTACAGATCTTTTCGGCATGGGTTTCAGATAAAGATCCACCAAATACGGTAAAATCCTGCGAGAATACATATACCAGGCGACCATTAATATTGCCATATCCGGTTACTACTCCATCGCCCAGGTATTTTTCGCGTTCCATTCCAAAGTCAGTACTTCGATGGGTAACCATCATGCCAATTTCTTCAAAGGAATTTTCGTCCATTAAAAAATGGATCCGTTCTCTGGCCGTTAGTTTCCCCTTTTTATGCTGACTTTCAATTCTCAGGGCCCCTCCACCAGCCTGGGCCTGTTTAATCTTATCCTGTAATACCTCTATTTTATCCTTCATTTAAAATGATTTTATCAAATATCATAAATATACTATCACCAGCGGTATTGCAGTCTTACGGTAAACACATCATCTTTCAGATCCTCCAGATAGCCCGTCAATTGGGTGGGGTCATTCACTACATGTTCGTTATAAACCGTCAGCTTCATTCTTGAATTGATCAGGCAGGCCATGCCATAGCCCAGGGTATTAAATTTGATGTCAGCTGCTGTGGTATTGTTGTTGTTTGCACCAATTTCCGTTTCTGTTACATCTCTGTTTGGATCATAAGAATCGTAAGCCAGCAAAGCTGAAAACCTGCTTTTAGCGATTTGCTGCGTAAGCCAGAGGTAATACCCTGAAAATGGGCGTAAATAGAGGTCTGTATCTGGCTGGCTCGAAAAACTCATGCTGGCGGTGGGTCCTTTAATACTGGCTGAGCTGGCTATGCCAGGTTGTGTCCCGCCAATATATTCCGCTTTAAATGAAGTTGTTCCAAAAGTGTTGTCGTACTGGAGCTGCAGGTTTGCGCCGTAATAATCACGTTTTGCATTCCAGTCAATGTTATCCGGACTGGTGTTTTTAACAAATCCATTGCCATCGCTCGTAAAATAGCTTTCAGTGTCGCTGCGCACGGAGCCTTTGTAAAATGAGCCCCCAAAACCCAGGTGCAGTTTTTTATAGGCCAGGCTGTCAAATTTAAAACCCAGGTTGCCCACAATATCTTTTTTGGAATCATAATCCCTTGACGAATGACCGCTTCCATTGATCACCGCTACTTCAGCAGTAAGAAAATCAAACTTGCCCTCAGGTCTGAACGTCAGCATTGCACCCAGATCTCTTTCACGGGGCATCAGGGTCTGAAATACCCTTGCCCGTTCCGGAAAATCCCGGTATCCCGACGAATAAACAATAGAATGTCCAAACGGGCGGTTAAATAACCCGGCTGTAAACAGCAAGGCTTTCGAGTCCGGTTGATGGAGCTGTATGAACGCATCCATGAGCTGCACCCCGTTTTGAGTGGCATCGATCTGAAATACAATGCTTGAATATTTATCTGCCCTGTCAATTTTTAACCTGCCCCTGCGGATCATAAAGCGATCTTTCGAATTTTCTGCAAAATCACCTCCTGAAAAAGAAGAAATCCCGGCGGATTGTGCCCTTTGATATTGCGTTTGCAAATAACCGGTGATGGCTATTTCATGTGTATCGTAAGTTGAAGGGGAGTTATTGCTTTGCGCAAACATAAAAACCGGGCAAAGCAACAAAACGTATAGAACTTGTTTCATAAATGATCAAAAGTATTTGAACCGCCTAAAATACGCTTAATGCTTCATTTTCCTATAATGAGCGCCTTGTTTTAAAAGTTTAACTGCCGCATTTCCTATTTTATAACAACTAAATTACATTTTTATTACACGACAATTTGTTGGATAGCTCATTTTGGCGTTATTTTTGGAGAATTGCAATAAAAAATACAGAAATAAATGTTCCTAAGGAAATATCGCTTATTGATCATCATCACCTTTTTAGGCATCTTCTCAGCCAAGATGATGATCTCTGGTGCGCCTGTATTTTTCAATCACATAGATAAAGAGATCATGAACGCTGTGATCATGCAAATAGAAGTAGAGCATAGTGCAGACGGCGATAGTGGCAAAGCAAAAGTGAAACTTTGTGATTTTAAGATCGATATGCATTATGACTATAGCTTTTTAGCTGTATTGAGTCATTTTGGCGTAAACAACAGTTTTCTTGACCACTTCAAACGGTATGTCGATCCGTTCCATCCCTCTGTGCCTACGCCGCCTCCTAACCGGTGCTGATTTTTACGCATAAGGGTTCCTTTCATGGAATTGCTGTGCGCTGATTTAAAAATTAGTTAAACATTAAAACTTAGTTTTATGCAAAGCGGAAACTCGATCTTTTCAAGATTGGAAGTGAAGAAGTATATATTAAAAAAGAATTTAAAACGGGATCTGCCATCGAGTATTGTCGTTTTTTTAGTGGCCTTACCATTGTGTCTGGGTATTGCTTTGGCCTCTGGGGCGCCACTGTTTGCAGGTATTGTTACCGGCATAGTAGGCGGTATAGTGGTTGCCAGTTTTAGCGGCTCTCAATTAAGTGTAAGTGGGCCGGCTGCCGGGCTTACGGCTATTGTACTTGGGGCTATAGGCCAGTTAGGCAGTTACCAGATATTTATATTAGCCGTGGTATTGGCAGGGGTAATGCAGCTGATCCTGGGTTTATTAAAGGGGGGGACCATTGGAAATTATTTTCCCTCAAGTGTAATTGAAGGAATGCTGGCAGCGATCGGGCTGACATTGATCCTGAAACAATTGCCACATGCATTGGGTGTAGATTCTGATTTTTTCGGAGATGAGAGTTTTTTTCAAAACGACAATCAAAATACGTTTTCTGCTATTACCAATGCTTTGAGCCATTTTGGTATTGCAGCAATCGTGATCAGCTCACTTAGTATCGCCATACTTATTTTCTGGCCGAAGTTTAAGAAACTGAGCGTGATACCTGCCCCATTACTGGTGGTAGTGGTTGGCGTTGCATTGGCGGTGGTTTTTCAGAATACCCCTTATGCGTTAGGTGCAAAACAAATGGTTGAAATTCCGGTTGTGAATGGCTGGTCGGAGTTTGTGGGTCTTTTTACAACCCCTGATTTCTCGGCGATTACCAACGGTAAAGTATGGCTGGTCGCCGCAACAATAGCCGTTGTAGCTAGTTTGGAAACTTTATTAAGTATCGAGGCCATTGATAAAATAGACCCGATCAAAAGAGTGTCACCTACCAACAGAGAGTTAATGGCACAGGGCACAGGAAATATTATCAGCGGATTGGTAGGCGGACTTCCGATGACATCTGTTATCGTACGCAGCTCGGCCAATGTGAATGCGGGAGGAAGAACCAAGATGTCGGCCATATTTCATGGCATATGGTTACTTTTATCCCTGCTTTTTATTCCAGGTCTGATAAATATGATACCTTTGGCATGTTTGGCAGCTATACTATTGGTAACAGGTTATAAACTTGCGCGAGTGGATTTATTTAAGCATATGTATCATAAGGGCTGGGACCAGTTTGTCCCATTTGTGGTGACCATTGTTGCTGTGCTGCTTACCGATCTTTTAAAAGGAGTGGGCGTAGGCATGTTGTTCTCGGTATTTTACCTGTTGCGTACCAATATGAGAAATCCCTATTTCTATAAGATCCAGGAAGAAGGCAATAAGAAAAACATCAGGATCAAATTGGCAGAAGAAGTATCTTTCCTAAATAAAGCCGCCATACAGGTGGTACTCAATAAAATTCCAAAAGAAACAAATGTCATTATTGATGGAACCAATTCCCGGTATATAGATCCGGATGTGCTGGAAACCATTTTTAATTATAAGCATAATGCTTATACAAAGGGCATTATTGTGATCCTGGAAAATATTAAGGAACAGTATACCGTGCCAAAATTGAACAATAAAATCATTGAAGAAATTAACAATTAATTATTATGTGCGCGAAATTAGAAAAACAACAAACAGATCATATCACATACGATAGCTTATTAAAGGGGAATAAAGACTGGGTAGCAGAGACGCTTAAGGAAGACCCTACTTTTTTTGACAGGTTATCAGCCGGCCAGGCCCCTCCTGTTTTATGGATAGGCTGCTCAGACAGCCGTGTGCCTGCCAACCAGATCACCAATACGATGCCTGGCGATATTTTTGTACACAGGAACATTGCTAACGTAGTGAGCCATACAGATATGAACTTACTTAGCGTACTGGATTATTCAGTCAATGTATTAAAAGTAAAACACATTATTGTATGTGGTCATTACGGTTGCGGTGGTGTAAATGCGGCCCTGGGTGATAAACAGGTTGGATTGATCGACAACTGGTTAAGGAACATTAAAGATGTGATCCGTTTGCATGAAAGGGAGATGTCAACCATCAAAGATCCGCAAAAACGATCTGATCGTCTTGTTGAACTGAATGCCATCGAGGGTGCAGCCAATGTGATGAGTACTTCAATTGTACAGAATGCATGGGCATCAGGACAGGAGCTTTCCGTGCATGCATGGGTTTATAGCCTGCAAACAGGGCTGATTACTGATTTGAAAGTTAGCGCTTCAAGTGCTGATGACATTTCTCCGGTGTTTAAAATGCAGGTTGGAAAATAAGAAAATAACCGTTCTCTTCAAAAGCTGGCATATTCCCGATTTTTCTTTATGAAAAATCAGAAAAACGCCTATGCTTTTTCAGAGAAGGTAATTTTCCTGTCAGGCATGGTGTATATTGCAGGATGCATACTTATTTTGAATACTAAAACAAAGAACTCCCGGCGATGAGCCGGGAGTTCTTTGTTTTAACTAATTAAAAACGGATACCTGTAGTCCTTTGGCATGTCAAAAGTCTCTTTGATCGCACGCGGGGAAACCCAGCGTAAAAGATTGATCATAGATCCGGCCTTATCATTGGTTCCGGAGCCTCTGGCTCCGCCAAAAGGCTGCTGACCAACAACTGCACCTGTACATTTATCATTGATGTAAAAGTTGCCGGCAGCATTTCTTAGGGCATGCGTTGCTTTAGCGATGGCATAACGGTCCCGGGCAATTACAGCGCCAGTTAAGGCATATATCGAAGTGGTATCAATGATGTCCAATACTTTGTCGAAATCCTTGTCTTCATAAACGTAAACCGTCAAAACAGGGCCAAACAGTTCTTCACACATCGTGGTGTATTTCGGGTCATCAACCAGCAGAACAGTCGGTTCGATAAAATAGCCCTTGGTCTTGTCATAAGCACCACCGGCAATAAGTGTTACGCCTTTGTCTTTTTTCGCCTTATCAATGTATTTAGCCAGCTTATCGAAAGAATTTTCATCAATAACCGCATTGATAAAATTACTGAAGTCTTCCGTACCACCCATTTTAAAAGTAGCCAGATCACGCAGCATGTATTCTTTTACCTCAGGCCAGATACTTTTAGCGATATACACCCGTGAAGCAGCAGAGCATTTCTGTCCCTGGTATTCAAAAGCACCGCGGATAATTGCGGTACTGGAAGCTTCCGCTTCCGCCGATCCATGTACCAGAATAAAATCCTTACCACCAGTTTCTCCAACGATACGCGGATAAGTTTTAAATTTATGGATGTTATTGCCAATGGTTTTCCAGATGTTCTGGAAAACTCCTGTAGAACCAGTAAAGTGGATGCCTGCAAAATCAGGATGGTTAAAAATGACCTCACCCGCATCAGGACCGGAAACATAAACCAGGTTGATCACCCCATCAGGTAGCCCGGCCTCTTTAAAGATCTGCATCAATACATTTGCGGCAAAAATCTGTGTATTGGCAGGCTTCCATACCACCACATTGCCCATCATGGCCGCCGAGGTTGGCAAATTACCGGCAATTGCGGTAAAATTGAAAGGAGTTAAAGCAAAAACAAAACCCTCAAGCGGGCGTTGTTCAACCCTGTTCCAGGATCCCGTTGGTGATACAGGTGGCTGCTGTTTATAGATGTCAGCCATGTAACTGACATTAAAACGTAAAAAGTCGATCAGTTCACATGCAGAATCAATCTCGGCCTGGTAAGCATTTTTACTCTGGCCCAGCATGGTGGCCGCATTCAGTTGATAGCGGTAAGGTCCTGCAATTAAATCTGCCGCCTTCAAAAATATAGCAGCCCGGTGTTCCCAGGCCAGGTTTTCCCAATTGGCCTTAGCTGCCAGCGCCGCATCGATAGCCTGTGTTACATGTGTCTGATCACCCTGGCTGTATTGTCCCAGAATATGTTGATGATCGTGTGGTGGTGTAACTTTTCCTTTATGGTCCGTATGTACCTCCTTACCCGCAATGTGCATTGGTATTTCTATTTGTCTGGAACGGGCATCGGCGATAGCAGCCATTAAAAGTTCACGTTCTTTACTCCCGGGTGCATAACCCATAATGGGTTCATTAACAGGGGTTGGTACGTTAAAAAATCCTTTAAGCATGATATAATAAGTTGTTTCTGCAAAGGTAAGGTTATTTTTTATTACGGGGCTAAGGGTTTATTCCGTCAAACGCATGTAAGGCGCCTAATAATTCCTATTTTTGAAAACAAATATGATCAACAAACTGAGGCTGATATTGTTCCCCTTTGCTGTACTTTACGGCATCGTGGTGATATGCAGGAACAAGCTGTATAATCTTGGCCTGCTTAAATCCACCCGTTTTGACCTGCCCGTAATCTGCGTAGGTAACCTGGTTGTAGGCGGTTCAGGTAAAAGCCCGGTAACCGAATATCTGGTGAAGTTGCTGGGGGGCTATAAAATTGCCATCCTGAGCAGGGGATATGGTCGTAAAACAAGCGGTTTTATCCTTGCCGACGAACATGCCACCGCAGAAACCATAGGTGATGAGCCCATGCAGTTCTATCGCAAGTTCCCTAAGGTTACCGTAGCGGTTTGTGAAGACCGGGTAAAAGGGATCAACCTGCTAAAAGACCAGCATGATCTGATCCTGCTGGATGATGCCTTCCAGCACCGGGCCGTAAAGGCCGGCCTGAATGTTTTGCTTTTTGAGTATGAAAAGCTGTTAAAGCCGCAGTTGCTGCTGCCTGCGGGAAATTTAAGAGAGCCTTTTAGCGCCTATAAAAGGGCACAGCTGCTGCTCGTTACCAAAGCTCCTGTAACAATGGACGCGGCAGAAAGGTCAAAATGTACTCAAAAATTTAAAGAAGGAAGTTCAGGTCAGCTGGCTTTTTCTTTCCTGAGCTATGGCAAACTGAAACCTTTATTTTCCGGAGTGGAAATGGCCTGCGCAGAAATTCCGGCACATGCCAGCATTTTTCTGCTGACCGGGATAGCCAATCCCGCGCCGCTGCATTCGCACTTAAAAAAATATTCCGCGCAGATCCGGCATTACGACTATCCCGATCATCACCAGTTCAGCAGGCAGAACATCCGGCAGTTGGTCAATGCATTTAACGACCATCCTGAAAAAGAAAAGATCATTGTAACAACAGAAAAGGATGCACAACGTTTATTAGCTATCAGCTTAAAAGAATTACTGTTAAATTTACCGGTCTTTTATTTGCCAATTAAAATAGACTTACAACACGAAGATAAAGCTACCTTTGATCAAAAGATTTTAAATTATGTTTCAAGCACTACACGAAACCGTTGAATATATAAAACGCAAGACCAGTAATTTTCAGCCTGAAATTGGAATTGTTTTAGGGACTGGCTTAGGTGGTTTGGTTACGGAAATTGAAGTGGAGTACAATCTGATGTATTCCAATATACCCAATTTCCCCATTTCTACACTGGAATTCCATTCGGGCAAACTCATCTTTGGAACATTAAAAGGCAAGAAAGTAATTGCGATGCAGGGTCGCCTGCATTTTTATGAGGGGTATAGCATGCAGCAGATTACCTTCCCTATCCGGGCAATGAAAGCGCTCGGTATACATTGTCTGTTTGTATCCAATGCTGCGGGTTCATTAAACCCGGATTTTAAAAAGGGTGATCTGATGATCATAAATGACCACATCAATTTACAGCCTGAAAGCCCGCTAAGAGGGCACAATGATACAGATATGGGCCCAAGGTTTCCGGATATGAGCCAGCCATACAGCCGTAAACTGATTGATGCAGCTATGAAAATTGCAAAAAAAGAAGGCATTAATTGTCATCAGGGCGTATACGTTTCTGTAACCGGGCCTAATTTGGAAACAAAAGCAGAATATAAGTATCTTAGGATCATTGGTGGTGATGCAGTCGGGATGAGTACGGTTCCGGAAGTTATTGTAGCCAAGCATATGGGGATTCCTGTATTTGCGATCTCAGTACTAACCGATGAAGGTTTTACAGAAGTGCTGGTGCCGGTTAGCCTGGAAGAAATCCTGGAAACCGCAAGCGCTGCCGAACCTGATATGACTAAAATATTGAGCCAGTTAATTTCAACGCTGTAATGTATAAACGCATTGTTTTATTTGTTTTGCTGCTGATCAGCTTTGGTGTTGGGCAATTGACTGCGCAGGATTTAAAAACTACAGTTAAAGACAATAAGGAGCTGGACTCTTTAAGGAAAAAGGAAGAAGAAGGACAGGATTCTGTGGTATTTAATTCTAAATACGTACGCTACACCACCCTTAAGCTAACCAAAGACAGCATCCAGACCCTGGCCCTTGATACCACCTTAAATGGCTTTCAGAATTTTAGTGTACTGGTTCAGCCACGCAGGCCGACAGTAAGTACCGGAAATCTGGGGCTCGCAGCCATGCCAATGTTGTTTGAACCACTTAAAACCATAGGCTTTGATGCAGGCTTCCATACGCTGGATGATTACGCGATGACCCAGGACGATGTAAAATATTACCAGGCCCGCACACCCTTTACCAGTTTATACTATGTTGCGGCGAGCGATGTAGAACAGGTTTTTAGGGTAATCCATTCTCAAAATGTAAAAAAGAACTTTAATATAGGCGCCAACTTTAACCGGATCGGAGCCAATGGTGTTTATGCCCGGCAAAGAGGAGATCACTTAAACGGCGCACTTTTTACCTGGTACCAATCGCCGGGCAAGCGCTACAATTTATGGAGCAATGTGGTATTTAACACCTTAAAGGCTGCAGAAAATGGTTCCATCACCAATGACAGTATTTACACCAGCGTTTCCCAACTGGGGCTTAACCGTATAGCTGAGCGGATAAGGTTAAACAACGCAAGGCAAATATGGCGACAAGGTACCTTTATGCTCAAACAAACCTATTTTGTAGGCCGTATAGATAGTCTTGCCCAGGAAATCTCAGACAAGATCCTGCCCACCAACAAAATTGCCTATACCTTTAAATACAATAAAAATTCTTACGCTTTTCAAAAGGATGAGGCCGACGATCATTCGGTGTTTCCCATTGGATATGCTGATAGTACCTTTACCAATGACAGCACCAGTTACAAGCACATTCAGAACGAATTTATCTATAGCTTCTTTCTCAGGGCAAAGGGAAGCACCATCATTAAAAATGAACTAAAACTGGATGCAGGGATACGGCATGATTATTACAACTATACTCAACTGGGCCGCTACAGGGATAAAACCAATTTTTACCAGTATAATTCTGTTTTCCAGAACATTACTTTGCTGGGGGCAGCGGGTTACCGGTTCAGCAACAGGATAGATCTGAACGTTGATGTAGAACAGATTTTTCAGGGCCTCAATACCGGCGATTTTCTGTATGAGGCCAGGAGCAATGTGCTGCTGAGCAATTCGGTAGGCCGAGTAGTTTTAGGTGCTTATTTCCAGAATAAATCTCCTGAAGAACTTTTCAACCGCTATGTCGGGAACCATTACAGCTGGTTAAATAACTTTGACCGCACCAAGACCATCAACCTCTCTTTTAAATACCTCAATGAAAAATTGAAGTTTGATGCCACCGCAGAATATTACCTGATCAGCAATTACCTGTATTTTGAGCAGGATACCATGAGTTCAGCAAGCAAGAACGGCATCAGGCCGGTTCAGCTTGGCGGGAGCATAAACCTGCTTAAGATTGCCCTTGGCAAGAAATTCAAATGGGGCAAATTTCACCTGGACAGCTATCTTGTTTACCAAAAAACAGACAATCCTGGTATCCTGCGCGTCCCGGAAGTATATACTTTTAACAGTTTTTACCTCGACCAGACCTTTTTCAAGGTACTCAAAACCAATGTGGGTTTTGATGTGCGGTACAATACCCCCTATAAAAATTATTCTTATTCGCCGGCATCAGGACAGTTTTATGTAGGGCGTGACAACAGGACATTTGACACCACCCCAATTGTTGATGTATGGGTAAAGGCAAGTTTAAGAAAGGCCAACCTGTTTGTGAAATGCGACTACGTAAACCAGGGTTTCCCGGTAAAAGGCTATTACACCATCAACCAATATCCAATGCAGGACAGGTTATTGTTCAAATTTGGCGTACAGTGGAATTTTTATGATTAAGTTTTTTGCGGCCTTTTTTTAGCTGCCGGAAACAATACATTATTTAAGATCAGCCGGTAACCCGGAGAATTTGGATGTAAATTAAGGTCTGTAGGCGGGTCGCCTACGGCATGCTGGTAATCTTCAGGATCATGACCCCCATAAAAAGTGAACTGACCCTTGCCGATTTCCCCGTTCAGGTAGCGTACCTCCTCGGCACCTTTATTTTCGCCCAGTACGGTAACGCCTGGTTTCACCAGCCGCTTTCTAAAAGCAGTAGTCTGGCCCATAAAACCTTTGATCACTTTATCGTGGTTTTGGGTCAGCATCGTGGGTACCAGGTCCCATTTGGCCGAGAAATCGAATAAGGTAAAATAGTCATTGCTTTGGTTTAAGCTCCGGGTCTGGGTTACATCAATGTCCGAAAACTCGTAATTGGCAGGGTTCAGGTCCAGCTGAAAATCTTTAAAGGCAAAGGTCTGGTTGAAGTTCAGTTTTGCCTGTGCCTGCGGATCGGCAGCATCCCCATCAAACATACTTTCACAGATGTCAAGCCCTTCAGCACTTAAGGCAATGTCGAAGCTGTCTGTACCAGAGCACATGGCAAATAAGAACCCGCCACCGGCACAAAACTCTTTTATCCTTTTCGCTACCGCCAGTTTCATTTCCGAAACCTTTTTAAAGCCATTCCTTTTCGCTGCTGCCTCCTGGTTTTTCACATCTTCCCGATACCAGGTAGCATTCCTGAAAGCGCTCCAGAAACGTCCGTATTGTCCTGTAAAATCCTCATGGTGCATGTGCAGCCAGTCGTAACCGGTTAATTTATCTTTCAGCACTTCATCATCGTAAACCACATCATAAGGGATTTCGGCATAGGTAAGCACCAGTGTTACCGCATCATCCCAGGGGAGTTTGCTTTTGGGCGAATACACCGCAATTTTAGGCGCTTTTTCCAGTTTGACCATTTCCATATTTACCTGCGGGTCACTGATCTCATTTAAAATTGCAGTCACTTTTCCATCAGGCAATACCTGGTAAGAAACACCCCGTACTTTACATTCGTCTTCTACTGCTTTATTGTATTTAATCAGGAAACTGCCGCCCCTGTAATTTAACAGCCAGCTTACATCGGCCTGTTGCTTAATGCTCCAGTAGGTGATGCCATAAGCCTTTAAATGATTTTTCTGATCCTCGTCCATATAGATCAGAATAGCCGATGCCCTGACCATGAGGCTACAGCACAATACAAAGAATAAAACAAGGATCCGTTTAGGAGTCATAAAACAGGGCATGGATACGAATGTAATGATATAACGCTTTAAAAAAAAGTAAATTATCCCGGCGCCCGGCGCAATCAGATGTTGTTTTTTGCCAGGTTGCTGAATTGTACGAGCAGGTCCTGTTGTTTTTCATTGATCATCTTACTGGCCTCTTCAAAATTATACCATTCTGCATGATCGACTTCTCTGAAGGTCTGTTTTTTTGCCGAATGCGGAGGCCATTCCAGTTCAAACGTATTGCTGCGGATGGAGCCTGCATCCAGATCGCCTTCAACCGCCCAGCAATGCACCTGTTTACCCCCTTTTTGAACGATAGGCGCCAGTGGAATGAAATGCCCTGACGGGCGATAGCCCGTTTCTTCTTCAAATTCCCTGATGGCGGTATGAAGCGGAGCTTCACCTGCGTTGGCTTCTCCTTTTGGGATGGTCCATGTCCCGGCATGTTTATTTACGAAGAATGGCCCGCCCGGATGCACCAGGAAAAATTCAGGTTGTCCTGCTTTCCATCTGTATAACAATATGCCATAACTCTGTTTCATCTCTGGTAAACATTTGCAATTTTAATGCCAGTAGCATCCGTTGTCTGCACTGGCAAACCTCCTGGTAGTAACGCTATTTTTACCAGGGAATTTTAAACCTTTTTATATTTTTTATGTTTTTATATTAAAATGTTGGTTATGAAACGAATAACGATGTATGTCATGCTGCTGGTTAGTGGAATGATATGGTCTTGCAGCCCGATTACCAGGGTTACAGGATCCTGGGTTGATGGTGCTGCAAAGGGAAAAATGTTGGGTGGACAAACGATCTTTATTACTTCTCTGACCAGGAACATAAAGGTAAGAACAGAACTCGAAAACGGGTTTACTACACTGCTGGCCCAAAAGAACGTAAAAACGGTTAAAGGAAACGAATATTTTAATCCTGAGTTTTATCAGAAAATCCCTCCTGAAAAACAGCTGATGTCAAAGATCAGGAGTGCTGGTGCAAATTTCATCATGACCATATCCATGATTGACAAAAACAGCGAAACCAGGTATGTTCCGGGCAGCAGAGGCTATGCACCATTTCCGTATTACAGGTGGTATGGCGGCTTTTACAGCTATTACAACTATTGGGGGCCTATGTTTTATGAACCAGGGTATTACGTAACAGATAAAACCTATTTCATGGAAACAAATCTGTACGACATCAGTAGCAACAAACTCATCTGGTCTGCACAATCGCAAACCGTTAACCCGGGTTCCATTGATAATTTTGTCAGTACCTACCCTAAAGTATTGGTAGACCAGCTGGTGAAAGATGGCCTGTTGCCCATATAGAAAGCAATAAATGATTTAAAAACCTGAAGCGGCGGCATGAATTCATACCGCCGCTTTTATATTTTAACGCTTTTTAACATCATTCGCTTCTGTAATCATTTGATTTTACTATTTTTGCCATTTACAAAGATGATCATGAGCAAAGCAATAATTAAAACAGATAAAGGTGACATGACGGTTCAGTTTTATGACCAGGATGCACCAAATACAGTTGCTAACTTTTTAAAATTAGCAAAAGATGGTTTTTATAATGGCGTAACCTTTCACAGGGTGATCCCTAATTTTGTTGTTCAGGGCGGCGATCCTACCGGAACCGGCGCTGGTGGCCCTGGTTACAAAATTGATTGTGAACTGACAGGTGAAAACCAATACCATGACCGTGGTGTATTGTCAATGGCACATGCCGGAAGAAATACCGGCGGCTCTCAGTTTTTTATCTGCCATAGCAGAGACAATACTGCACACCTGGACAGAAACCATACCGTTTTTGGTAAGGTGATCGAAAACGTTGATGTTGTTGATGACATTAAACAAGGTGACAAAATTTTAGGCATCGAAGTAATAGAAGATTAATATGAATTTAAGAGGAATTGTAGCAGTATCTGGAAGACCTGGTTTATTTAAACTGGTTGGTCAGAACAAAGCAGGATATGTTCTGGAAAGCCTGGATGCACAGAAAGTTAAAATTGTAGCCAACATCAGTACAACCAAACTTGCTTCGTTAGAAGACATTACGGTATACGGTGAAGACGAGGACTTAAAATTAACGGATGTTCTGGCAAACATAGTAGCTGCTAAAGGAAATGTTCCTGACGCAAAAGCAGACCCTAAAGTGCTGAAAGAATTTTTTACAGCAGTAGCGCCAAACCACGACCAGGAGAAAGTTTATGCTTCTGATATGAAGAAAATCGTGAGCTGGTATCATTTATTGAAAGACCTGCCATTGTTTAGCGAAGAGGCACCTGCTGCACCTGCAGAAGGTGAAGCGGTTAAAGGAGAAGAAAAAATAGAGAAAAAGCCTAAAGCTACGCCAAAACCGGCCAATGCAAAGGCCCCAAGTAAAACAGCCCAGCCCGCTAAAAAGGCCAATATGACGAGTAAAAAAGGAGTGTAAATATTCCTTTGGCAATAAAAAAGGGCAGCCCTAAGCTGCCCTTTTTTATGCCGCTTTATTTTACATTAAAACAGGTACCAGATCAGCAAAAATGCAATCACTGATAGCACAATAGCGATAAGGTAACTGAGCCTGTCTTTTTTTGGATTGCTTTTGAACCTGTAATCTCTTTTATAATCTGATGGTAAACGCATAATAACCTCCTTTTATATGATGATGTGTTATGGGCTAAATTTCCACAAATCCTTTTTTATTATTCGTGGTGATAAGGTTCCCCTTTCAATATACTAAATGCCCGGTACAATTGTTCGACAAAAAATAAACGGACCATTTGATGGGAGAATGTCATGTCCGACAAGGACATGCTGCCATTGGCGCGCTTATACATACTTTCGTCAAAACCATAAGGCCCACCGATGATAAAAACCAAATGCTGAACACTTCCGATCAGCTGTTTGTTTAAATAATTCGAAAAAGACAGGGAAGTATACTTTTTTCCCTTCTCATCCAGCAGAATAACAGCATCCAGGTTGCTCAGCTGCTTTAAGATCAGTTCTGCCTCTTTTGATTTTTGCTGTGTTTCTGTGAGGTTTTTGGTGTTCTTTAGTTCAGGGATGACCAACAGGTTAAAACCAATATAATGCTTCAGCCGGTTCAGGTATTTCTCCATGCCCGTTATCAGGTACTTATCTTCCGTCTTCCCTACAACCAGTAATGTAATCTTCATTTAATTGATCTATTGTTTATATTAGCACCCAAACGCTCCGTAACATCTTGCCCTGATTCAGGTCAAAGTTTAAAGCAATAAACTATCCGGGAGTTCAAATATAATGGTAAAAACAAAACATAGTATCCTTAGTGATTATCAAAATAAAGCTGCAGCACAGCAAAAGCATATTGACCTGCTCAAACGCAGGCTAAATCACATTTCTTTTTCCCGTTTGGGGCTCTTTATTGCCGAAATCCTGATCATTGCCCTGATCATTAACTTTGGCTTTGAATGGTTTTACGGCATATTGCTTTTTGTACCCCTGGTGCTGTTCCTCTTTTTAGTAAAAAAACAAACTGCAGTACAATATGAACTGAGCTATGCAGAAGCCTTGTTCTGGGTTTACCAGAACGAAGCAACGCAGTTAAGCGGCGGTAAAAACGGGTACGATGATGGTGCGGTTTATGCCGACGAATCCCATCCCTATTCTTCCGATCTCGATATATTTGGGCAGGGTTCTTTATACGCTTTCCTTAACCGCTGCAATACCAATGACGGACTCGACCTTTTGGCAGCTAACCTGAAGCGTCCAAATGATAAAACAACGATCCTGCAAAGACAGGAGGCCATTGCAGAACTCGAATCGCATATTGAACAAACTTTTCATTTCAGGGCCGAGTTGCAGGACCATAAGCCCGAGCAACTGCGGGTCATTAAGACCAAGCTGCAGCATGAGCTGCCCGGACAGCTTAAGTTTGCCCGTAACCAGACCCTCCAGTTCTATGTCAAACTTGTTCCTTTTGTAACCATTGGGATGTTTGCCCTGGCCAGCTGGTATGGGGGATTGTTATGGCAGTTTTTTGCCCTGGTCCTGGTTTTCAATTCCGGGCTTACCTTTTTTAACCTTAGCGCCATTAACAGGGTTTATAATGGTTTCAGTAAAGGGTCGGCGCTGCTCAATGCCTTTGCCGGCACCATCAAATGGACAGAAGAGGTGAGCTGGAACAGTGTCTACATTAAAAGTTTTTTTGACAACAGCAGGTCAGACCAGCCGGTAAGTGCGCAGATCAGGAAGCTGTCGGCTATTATCCAGGCCTTTGATGCCCGGCTGAACATTATTGTAAGTGCGGTATTGAACCTCTTTTTGCTGTGGGACCTTAAATGTTCCATCAGCCTGAGCAACTGGCATGACCAATCTTCCGTACAGCTGATCAAAGGCATGCAACGGATCAGTCAGTTTGAAGAGCTCATCTCGTTTGCTACCTTAAGCTATAACCAGCCGGATTGGAATTTTCCTGTAATCGAAGATGGGTTTCATTTAAAAGCCAGCAAGCTGGGCCATCCGCTGATTCCTGAAAAAGAGCGGGTGGAAAATGATTTTGATGTAGCGGCTAAACCTACAGTTGACATTGTTACCGGTTCAAATATGGCCGGGAAAAGTACTTTTTTGCGCACCACAGGGATCAATATGGCCCTCGCTTTCGCCGGATCGCCGGTCTGTGCAGCGACCATGTCGGTATCTATTTTCAGGATACTTTCTTACATGCGGATCAAAGATTCGCTGAACGACCATACTTCAACCTTTAAAGCAGAACTCAACCGGTTAAAAATGATCCTGGATGCCATACAGGCCAACCGGAATTCCTTTGTGCTGATAGATGAAATGCTGAGGGGAACCAACAGTAAAGACAAATACCTGGGGTCTAAAGTGTTTATAGAAAAAATGATTGAACAAAGAACCCCGGCATTATTTGCCACGCATGATCTGCAATTGTCAGAGATGGAAGCAGATTATCCAGCTCAGATCAGGAACTATCATTTTGATATCCAGATCTCGGAAGGGGAGATGAACTTTGATTATAAGCTGAAACACGGGCCATGTAAAACTTTTAACGCGGCCTTATTGCTCAAACAGATCGGTTTAACACTGAGCTGATTTTCAACTTAGCTCATATGCCATTTATCCAGGCAGAGATTTTCTGCAGCGCAGCGGGATTGAATGTCTCTTTAATATGGCCATATTCACTTGCTGCTCCTGTAGCCGCCTTTTGAAACAAATGGTTTAACCCTTCCATAGGCACAATTTCAAATTTTTTGTTCCCGGCTTTTTCCATTGCAGTTTTAATGCCGGCTAAATTTTCGGTAGGGGCAACCTGAAAATCCAGGCTCCCATTAATGGCCAGTACCGGGCATTTTACTTTGGTCAGGTAAATGGCAGGATCAAACCCAATGAAATACCGGAACCAGGGTGTCCTGTAATTGCTTAACGTATGTTGAATGACAGTTGCTTTAGTCTCACTGTCGAGCGCTTCTACCGGCAAAAGGTCAAATTCTTTGCGTAAGGCCAGCTCAACAGTGAGGGCCGCCTGTTCCATCGGGAGCTCCGCCGCATCTTTCATCGCAGTAAAGATCCTTAAATTGGTAGCCATTTTCTTTGCTGCCTCGTCTGCAGGAGTTCCTGCAAGCTTCATTGCATTGTCGATCTGCTGTGCATAGAGTTGATAGACCGGAATTCCGGGGGCAGCCATTAACACCACAAATTTTACTTTCGGGTTCCGGCTGGCAACAATTGGTGCGATCATACCCCCTTCACTATGGCCGGCCAATCCTATAGCCATGTTTTTAAGGTCAGCCCGGGAAAAGATATAATTTACTGCAGCCTCCGCATCATCTGCAAAATCAGCGGTAGTCGCTTTGGCAAAAACACCGGTAGATTTGCCTACGCCCCTGTCATCATACCTGAGTACAGCAATTCCCTGTCGTGTCAGATAGTCACTCAGCACTAAGAAAGGACGGTGGTTATAAGGGGCCAGTTCCGCATTTCTGTTCTGTGGCCCGGATCCCGTAATTAAAATGACAATTTTGCTGGCTTTACCATTGGCCGGTAAGCTGAGTGTTCCTGAAAGGCTATGTCCGCCAGTGGGGTTGGTAAAAGTTACCTCTTCCTGTTTATAAGGAAAATCTTTGGGGTCCTGTGGCCTTGCCAAGGTGTCAGTTGGTTGCTGGGCAAATGAAAGCGTGCCCAACATGACCAAAGCTGCTATCGTATATAAATGTTGTCTCATCAGCTATAAATTAAAATAATTGGGATATTTGAATACAAAAGTAACAAACAGTGGACAAGCTTAACAATAACTTCATAAATGATTAGCATATTGTTCCTTATACTTGGTAAATATGATCAAAGCCTCAGATTTTGGAAGTGATTTTTTATGGGGTATAGCCACAGCTGCAGCACAGATTGAGGGCGCTGCAGAAGGTTATGGGAAAGGGTTGTCAATATGGGATACCTTTTCCAGGCGGTCTGGTAAAATCAAAAAGGGGCATTTATTAACGCATACCTGCGATTTTTACCACCGTTATCAAATAGACATTGCCCTGGTAAAATCCCTTGGCTTTGCTATTTTTCGTTTCTCCATTTCCTGGCCGCGCATCCTGCCCCAGGGCAAAGGGCGTATCAACGCCGAAGGGCTCCTTTTTTATCACCAGGTTATTGACGAATGCCTGCGGCAGGGCCTGATACCTTATGTCACGCTATACCACTGGGACCTGCCCGATGCACTGGAAGATGAAGGGGGCTGGACGGCTTTTTCTGTCAATAACAGCTTCAATAATTTTGTGACCATTTGTGCCAAAGCGTACGGAGATAAAGTAAAAAACTGGATTGTACTGAATGAGCCCTTTGGCTTTACCTCATTAGGCTATATGCTGGGCATTCATGCACCCGGCAAAACAGGCTTAACCAATTTTTTCTCTGCGGTTCACCATACCGCAATCGCACAGGCAGACGGGGGCAGGATACTGAGGGCCGAAGTTCAGCATGCAAATATCGGTACCAGCTTTTCCTGCTCAGAAATTATTCCTTATACACAGCGTGAATCAGACCTGCTGGCTGCAAAGCGGGTAGATTGCCTGATGAACCGTTTATTTATTGAACCCGCATTGGGTCTGGGCTATCCAACAGCAGATTGGGAACTGATGGAAAGGTTTGCCGTCCAGCATTCTACCTGGCGTCATACCAAACGCCTGGCTTTCGATTTTGATTTTATAGGCATTCAGAACTATTTTCCCTTAACCATCAGGTACAATGCTTTTATTCCGGTGGTCCAGGCCTGGGAAGTAAAAGCCAAAAGCCGTAAAAAGCCACATACAGCTATGGGATGGGAAATTAATGCAGCTAGTTTTTACAACATCATCAAACAGTTTGCGGCCTATCCCAGTATCAAAAGTTTAATGATCACGGAAAACGGGGCTGCCTATCCCGATAAGCTGATCAACAACCAGGTTCATGATCAGGAACGGATTGCTTATTTTCAACAATACCTGGCGGCCCTGCTAAAAGCAAAACAGGAAGGACTCAACATTACCGGATATATGGCATGGACACTGATGGACAATTTTGAATGGGCCGAAGGTTTTAATGCCCGCTTTGGCCTGGTGTATACGGATTTTAAAACCCAGCAGCGTACGGTTAAGGATTCCGGGCTATGGTTCAGAGACTTTTTGAACCACTAAAAAAGCTTTTCGTATCTTTATGTTTAAACTTAATTTATGGATAAGATCATCGTATTTGAAACTTTTTACGACCCTATAGCGGCACATATGGTAAAGTCAAGGCTGCTGGATGCGGGCATACAGTGTTTTCTTGCTGATGAAAATATGGGCAGTCAGATTGGTTACAACCAGGCAATAGGAGGAGTAAAGTTAAACCTTTTTGAAAGGGATGTTGAAGCTGCAAAGGCTATTCTTGCAGCAGATTTATAGCAGACAAAAAAAGCTCCCGTTTTAAGGCGGGAGCTTCAGTACTTAATATCAAAACCCTTGCTATGCGTTTTTAGCTGCGGCTTCTCTGCGGATAATGTTTAACGCACCACCTGCTTTAAACCACTCGATCTGCTGTGCATTATAGCTATGATTTACAATGATTTCTTCCTTAGACCCATCAGCATGGTT
Source organism: Pedobacter heparinus (assembly GCF_032678725.1). Classification (GTDB taxonomy): domain Bacteria; phylum Bacteroidota; class Bacteroidia; order Sphingobacteriales; family Sphingobacteriaceae; genus Pedobacter; species Pedobacter heparinus_A. The sequence continues at coordinate 88,201 of NZ_JAVTSC010000011.1, read as the reverse complement.
TAATACCAGTGTTAAAGGCACATTAGGTGCAAAAGTGGTTAAACCAACAATGTCAATGGTATCGTCTTCACGGATTTTATCGTAATCATCTTTATCGGCAAATGTTAAGCCGAGCATCCCTTGTTTTTTAAGGTTAGTTTCGTGGATACGGGCAAAAGATTTTACCAATACTGCACGTACACCCAAATGACGTGGTTCCATCGCTGCATGTTCGCGGCTCGAGCCTTCACCGTAGTTTTCATCACCCACTACAATAGAGCCGATTCCGGCAGCTTTGTAAGCGCGTTGTGTCGCTGGAACAGGGCCATATTCGCCGGTCAGCTCATTTTTAACGTTATCTGTTTTGTCGTTAAAGAAGTTGACCGCACCGATCAGCATGTTGTTGGAAATGTTGTCCAGGTGACCACGGAATTTCAACCATGGGCCAGCCATAGAGATGTGATCCGTTGTACATTTTCCTTTTGCTTTGATCAGCAGTTTCAGTCCTTTAAGGTCTGTGCCTTCCCATGGAGTAAAAGGATCCAGCAATTGTAGCCTGTGCGAAGTTGGAGAAACCAGCACCTGTACACCACTGCCATCTGCAGCCGGTTCCTGATAACCTGCATCTTCCACAGCATAACCATTTACCGGCAGTTCATCTCCTTTTGGCGGGTCCAGTTTAACCTGCTCGCCTTTATTATTGGTCAGGGTATCCGTTAACGGGTTAAAGCTGAGATCGCCTGCAATGGCAATCGCCGCTACAATTTCCGGAGAGGTAACAAAAGCGAAAGTATTCGGGTTGCCATCGGCACGTTTGGCAAAATTTCTGTTAAAGGAGTGTACAATGGTATTTTTCTCTTGTTTTTCAGCACCAACGCGGTCCCACATACCGATGCATGGTCCGCAGGCATTGGTAAAGATGGTGGCATTCAGGTCTTCAAAAGTGCCTAGCAAACCATCGCGGTTGGCGGTATAACGTACCTGCTCAGACCCGGGATTGATCCCAAATTCAGCTTTGGTTGTCAACCCTTTGTCAATAGCCTGTTTGGCAATAGATGCAGCCCTCGACAAATCTTCGTAAGAAGAGTTGGTACAAGAACCGATCAGTCCCCATTCTACTTTTAACGGCCAGCCATTTGCAGCAGCCACCTCTTTCATTTTAGAAATAGGCGTAGCCAGATCCGGGGTAAAAGGTCCGTTCAGATAAGGTTCCAGCTCAGAAAGATTGATCTCGATCAGCTGGTCAAAATATTTTTCCGGCTCTGCATAAACTTCTGCATCACCTGTTAAATGTTCTTTTATTGCATTTGCGGCATCGGCGATATCTGCCCTGTTGGTTGCCCTTAAATAACGCTCCATGCTCTCGTCATAGCCGAAAGTCGAAGTCGTTGCACCAATTTCGGCACCCATGTTACAGATGGTTCCTTTGCCGGTACAGCTCAGGTTTTCTGCGCCTTCGCCAAAATATTCCACAATCGCTCCGGTACCACCTTTTACCGTCAGGATGCCGGCAACTTTAAGGATCACATCTTTTGCAGAAGTCCATCCGTTTAATTTTCCTGTTAGTTTAACACCGATCAGTTTCGGGAATTTTAGCTCCCATGGCAAACCAGCCATCACATCGCAGGCATCAGCACCCCCAACACCAATAGCAACCATCCCCAAACCACCGGCATTAACCGTATGTGAGTCGGTCCCAATCATCATTCCACCCGGGAATGCATAGTTTTCCAGTACCACCTGGTGGATGATACCTGCACCCGGTTTCCAGAAACCGATACCATATTTATTTGAAACGGAAGCTAAAAAGTCAAAAACCTCTTTACTTTCCGTATTTGCCGCAGGTAAATCGATCTCCGCACCAAACTTAGCTGTAATCAGGTGGTCACAGTGAACGGTTGAAGGAACAGCCACCTGTGGTCTGCCAGCCTGCATAAACTGCAATAAGGCCATTTGTGCAGTAGCATCTTGCATGGCCACACGGTCAGGAGCAAAATCCACATAATCCACACCCCTGTTGTAAGAAGTATTCGTATTTCCCTCCCAGAGGTGGGTATAAAGTATTTTTTCTGAAAGTGTTAAAGGTCTGCCTACTAATTTACGGGCCACCTCTACACGGGGGCCAAAGTTTGCATACACCTTTTTGATCATTTCTATATCAAAAGCCATTGATAATATGTATTAAAAGGGTAAGTTATTACAATAATTGGTAGCGAATTTACAAAAAAAAACAGCCCTTGATGATCATCTGCAGATCATTATATTATTTATACCTATTCTAAATAACTAAAAGTGTAAAAAAGACACCTTGACCCGGGCCAGCTATTGACAAAAAGCTCAAAGTATTCCAAAACTATAGCCCTTTTCCTTAAAATACTGAAGGCTGCGGGGCAAAGCATAGTTCAGCCTGTCAAAAGCCTTCAGGCTGTCATGAAATACAATGATAGAGCCATTCCGTGTATGGTTTATGACGTTTTCAAAGCACTTTTGAGGGGAAAGCCCGGCATCAAAATCACCACTCAGCACATCCCACATAATGAGTTGCATTTCCGGTATTAAGGCCCTGATGCCCCTGGCCTGAGATTTTTTGATGCGGCCATAAGGGGGGCGGAACAAGTTTGTGCCCGTAAGCTCCTGGCATTGCCGGAAATTATCAAGATAGCGCCCATCGTCTGTTACCCAACCTTTCAGGTGGTTAAAAGTATGGTTGCCAATCTGGTGTCCCTGTTTTTTAATCTCTTCAAAAATATCAGGATGCTTTACTATATTGTCACCTATACAAAAAAATGTTGCCTTAGCGTCAAAACTTTTTAAAGTTTTTAAAACAAATGATGTAACATCGGGTATGGGTCCATCGTCAAAGGTTAAATAAATTACTTTTTGATCGCGGTTTTTATTCCAGGTTAACTTTGGGTAATACCATTTTAACAATAGAGGTGATTTGACCAGGTACATATCCAAATGTAAGTTGTTTGTATTAATATTGTGAAAAAAAAATCTATGAAGACAATCATCTCCTATAATACTTTACCCAAGCTTGGTCTGGCTTTGTCCATTATCTTCCTTCTGGGCCAGTCGCAAGAGTTGGCTGCTCAGGAGGTTGTAACTGTACAGCGGGCTATAGAAGTGACCTTGCAGAACAACCTCCAGGTGAAACAGGCCAAGCTGAATGAAAGTCTGGCCGATGAGAATCTGAGTCAATCCAAAAATGCGCTTTTGCCAACGCTAAATGGTAACGGAAATTTCAACACCAATTTTGGACGGAGCCTGGATCCTTCCACGCAATCATTTAACAGTCAGAAATTCTCTTCTTTTAATGGCGGGGTTTCTACCAGCGTAACTGTATTTCAGGGTTTTCAGAAGCTCAACCAGATTAAGCAGAACAAGCTGTTGCTGGATGCGGACAAAACAAATGTAGAAAAAATTAAAAATGACCTGGTCCTTCAGGTGGTTACAGCCTATATGCAGATCCTGTACAACAAAGATTTTTTGCAGGCAGCGAAACAGCAGCTGACTGTAGCTCAAAAACAATTGAAACAACAACAGGAGTTACTTGATGTAGGTAATAAAACATTGGCTGACCTGGCAGAATCTAAATCCTTGGTAGCTACGGCAGAACTGGATGTGACTACAGCTGAAAATGCCCTGACCATCTCTTATTTAACCCTTGCCCAGTTAATGGACGTCCCATCTTCCACAAAATATGAGGTTAAGGCCCCCGACGTAGCTAACTTTGAAAATTCTGCATTCATTTACGACCCTGAACAGGTGTATACAGATGCGCTGTCGTTTTTTCCGGATGTTAAACTTGCGGGTTTAAGGACTGAGGCCGCCAGGAAGGGGATAATGGTAGCTAAAGGGAATTATTACCCGAGTCTGTCTGCCGGTGCAGGTCTGAACTCCAATTATTCAAGTGGCAGGCAGCGGATCACTTCCATACAGGCAAATGGTTTTAAAGAAATTGGCAGAACACAGACAACAAATGAAGCTGTGGTAACCCCCGATTTTACAACCTTTGCAGAAAACTATAAATTTAAAGATCAGCTGACCGATAATTTTGGCCAGTATATTGGTGTAAGTTTACAGATCCCGATTTTAAATGGTTTTAGTGCAAGGTCAAGTGTAAGAAGGGCAAAAATCAATTACCAGCAGAACCAAACGGATGAGCAGCTTACAAAAAACAACCTGAACAAAGTCATCTACCAGGCCGTTGCAGATTTAAAAGCTGCGCAAAGTACTTTCGAATCATCCACCAAAACGTTTAATGCCAGAAAAGAAGCGTTCTCTGTAATCGAACAGCGGTATAATGTAGGTTTGGTAAATTCATTGGATTACAGTACTTCCCAGACCAATAAAAATAAAGCAGAAATAGATATGATCAGGGCCAGGTACGACCTGCTTTTCAAGGCAAAAGTGATCGATTACTACCTGGGAAAACAAATTGTTTTTTAACCATTTACAGCATATAATATATAATAACATAGAGAATGAAACTAAAAACCATATTAATCATCGTAGGCATTGTCATCATCCTGCTGGGAATCGGCGTATATAGCGGAGTTATTGGCGGCGACAAAAGCGAGAAGATAACCACTGAAAAGGCAGCTGAACGGAAAGTTGTGGAAACCGTTACTGCAAGTGGAAAAATACAGCCCGAAACAGAGGTGAAACTGAGTGCAGAGGTTTCCGGAGAAGTAACTGAGCTGCTGGTTAAGGAAGGGGACCTGGTAAAAAAGGGACAGTTACTGGTTAAAGTGCGTCCGGATGTGTTGAAATCCGGCTATGACAGGGCTATTGCCTCCAACAGTTCGCAAAAAGCGAGTGTGGCTGCTGCCCAGCAAATGCTGCAGCAAAACCAGGCTAATTTTATCAATGCAGAAGCCACTTACAAAAGGAATGTAGAATTGTTCAATAAGAAAGTGATCTCTGCATCTGAATTTGATGCCGCTAAAGCCGCTTACCTTACCGCAAAAACAAACTTAGGCCGGTCAAGAGAAGATTATACTGCTGCTAAATTTCAACTGGCGCAAACCGGGGCAAATGTACAGGAAGCCAGTGCAAACCTGGCAAAAGCGACCATATTTGCACCGGTTGATGGCGTGATCTCCAAATTGTCTGTAGAGCTGGGCGACCGGATCCTGGGTACCATTCAGAATGCAGGTACCGAGATCATGCGGATCTCTAATCTTTCTTCGATGGAAGTTAACGTAGATGTGAACGAAAATGACATCAACAGGGTTAAAGTGGGAGACAGTGCATCCATTGAGGTAGATGCCTTTGCGGACAAAAAATTCAAAGGCGTGGTTACTGAGATTGCCAGTTCATCCAAAGATGTAGGCTCTACCACCAGCACTGTAGATCAGGTCACTAATTTTAATGTGAAGGTCCGCATCCTTGCCGAATCGTACAGTAACATTACCGGCGGTGCCAAAGACCTGCCTTCGCCATTCAGACCAGGCTTATCTGCCACTGTGGATATCGAAAGCGAAACCGTGAACGGACTTTCTATTCCTATCCAGGCCGTTTTTACTACGGATAAAAGTAAGAATGGAGATAAGGACAAAAAAACACAGGATAACCAGGAGACCGCCGACAAGCAGAAGTCAAAGCTGACAGATAAAAAAGTGAAACAGTACGTTTACCTGTACAATGCAGATCAGACCGTTAAGCAGGCAGAAGTGACTACCGGTATTCAGAACGATCAGTTCATCATTGTTAAAACGGGGCTTAAAGCAGGTCAGGAAGTAGTGACCGGTCCTTATTCTGCCATACAAAATAAATTAAAGGATGGAATGAAAGTAAAGAAAGTGGCTAAGGATCAATTGTTTGCTGAGCCAGGCAAGAAGTAAACTTTTTCAATCCTTTTTTAATAAGTAAATTGTCCCGGTTTAAAACATTAAACCGGGATTTTTTATTTATAATGTATGATACCTAAAGTCGCAATGATTGGTGGGGGTAGTTGGGCTACTGCTATTATAAAAATGCTCTCAGATAATTTTTCAACAAAAGAGATCTATTGGTGGATGCGCAATGCCGATGCCATTAACCATTTGCAAAAATATAAACACAACCCGAACTACCTGAGCTCGGTCGAGATCAGGATCCCGGAGGATAATATTTCTGATGACATCGCTGCCATTATCAAACAGGCAGATTACATCATACTAAATGTTCCTGCTGCATTTTTGAAAGCCACACTTAGGGAGATCAGCCCGGCAGCACTGAAAGGCAAAAAGATCATTTCGGCCATTAAGGGGATTGTTCCTGATGAAAATCAGATCATTGCCGAGTTTCTGAACCAGAAATACGAGGTGGCCCTGGAGGATATCCTGGTGATCAGCGGACCTTGTCATGCAGAAGAGGTGGCACTGGAAAAGTTATCTTATTTAACCATTGCTTCAGTAAATGTAGGATTGGCCGGTTTTTTTGCCAACCTGTTGAATACCAGGTATATCAAAACGAATGTTTCAGATGATATTTTTGGCACCGAATACGCAGCGGTATTGAAGAACATTTATGCCGTAGCCAGTGGCATTTGTCATGGCATAGGCTATGGCGATAATTTTCAGGCCGTTTTAATTTCAAACGCCATAAGAGAGATCAAACGCTTTGTGGATGTAGTGCATCCCATTTCAAGGGACATTAAAGAATCAGCCTATTTGGGTGATCTGCTGGTTACCGCCTATTCGCAGTTTAGCCGTAACCGTACATTTGGCAATATGATAGGGAAGGGTTATACGGTAAAATCTGCACAGCTGGAAATGAATATGATTGCAGAGGGTTATTATGCGGCCAGTTGTATGCATGTGATCAATGAAAAGTATAAAGTGCACATGCCAATCAGCCGGGCAGTATATGCTATACTGTACGAAAATCATGCTCCCCATATGGAGATGCGTTTGCTCACCGAGCAGCTGAACTAAAAAAACAAAAAACCATATGGGTTGTTTTCTAAGAAAAATACAAACTATGAAAGCAAAATTTATCGTGGGGTTGCTCAGCCTGGCATTGTGCTCCACAGCAGTAATAACTTCCAGCGCACAGGAAAAGAAAAAAGAAACGGTAGGTGAAACCGTTGATAAAACCGGAAAGGCTATTGGTAAAACTGCTACTAAGGTAGGCAATAAAACCGCAGAAGTTGCCGTAAAAGGCGGAGCGAAAGTAGTTGACCAGACCTATAAAGGAAAAATGGCACCCGATGGCTCTAACGTGTACATCGACGGTAAAAACAACAAGTACTATATCAATAAAAAGGGGGCTAAAGTATATCTGAAAGCCGCACAGATCAGAAATAAACCAGAAACTAATCCATAATTGCAGGATTTTATTCAAACAAAAAGCCCTCCGGAATTTCCGAAGGGCTTTTCTTATTATTTATGGCTATGTTAAGACCTGCGTCTTCTGTCGCCGCCGCCACCGCCTTCGCGTCTGCCGGCACCACTTCCGCCTCTGTCTTCACGGCTTCTTCCAGAGAAGTCCCTGAAACCACCGCCACTGTTGCTGCGTTCTCCACCTTCGCGTCTTCCACTGCCACCATAGCTTTTACGCTCGCCGCCGCCGCTTCTTCCGCCACTGTAGCCACCGCCTTCGCGTCTGCCACCGCCACCAAAGCCACCACGGCTGCGGCCACCGCCACCGCCATCAGTATCGGCAGTTTTCTCGATCCTTACACCGCGGTTGTTAAATTCAACACCTTTAAAGTTATTGAACAACGATTCTACGGTTGCATTCTCCACCTCAAAGAATGAATAAACACCTTTCAGGTCAATTTTGCCGATTGCTTTTCCACTGATCTTACCATTGTTGCAAACAAAAGAAAGCAAATCACCACGGGTAAAGTCATCTACAGAACCCAGATTAATGAACAGACGCGTATAACCTTCGCTTGTTCTGGATCCTCTTTCGCCACGTTCTCCGCGCTCGCCACGTTCTCCCCTGTCATCTGCAGAAGAGTTCAGGTCAGGTGCGTTTTTGTAGTACTCTAAAAAGCGGTTAAACTCTAAAGATGCAAAACGTTTGATCACGTCATCTTTGCTCAATTCTTCAAATTCAGCCATAATGCGCGGCATATACTGCTCAATCTGACTTTCGTTCACTTCCACATTGTGAACTTTGTGCACTAAAGAGAAGAGTTGTTTTTCGCAAACATCAAAACCTGTAGGCAATTCAGCTTTAGTAAACTGTTTACCGATAATTCTTTCAATCTGACGGATCTTACCGGTCTCTTTAGTGTTTATGATACAGATAGAAATACCGGTTTTACCTGCACGACCGGTACGGCCGCTGCGGTGGGTATAACTTTCTATTTCGTCTGGTAAGGAGTAATTGATTACGTGCGTCACGTTATTTACATCAATACCGCGTGCGGCCACATCAGTTGCAATAAGCAATTGCATGTTACGCTCACGGAAACGTTGCATTACTTTGTCACGTTGTTGCTGAGAAAGATCTCCGTGCAATGCATCTGCATTGTAACCATCTTTGATCAGGTGTTCAGCCACATCCTGGGTATCCAGCTTGGTTTTACAGAAAACTACTGCAAAAATCTCCGGATTAAAATCCACAATGCGTTTTAAAGCTGCGTATTTATCTCTCGCACGTACAATGTAGTACTCATGCTCAATATTTACGTTACCTGTGTTTTTGGTACCCATGGTTAACTCAACCGGTGAGTCCATGTAGTTTTTAGCTATTCTTCTTACCTCTGGAGGCATAGTAGCCGAGAATAACCATGTTTTTTTATCGTCAGGTGTAGTAGACAAAATGTCGTTAATGTCTTCCTGGAAACCCATGTTCAACATTTCGTCGGCTTCGTCCAATACTACATATTTCACGTTGGTGAAATCTATAGCCTTACGGCCGATAATGTCTAACATGCGGCCCGGTGTAGCCACTACAATTTGTACACCGATTCTAATTTCACGCAGCTGTTGCATAATGTTTGCGCCACCGTAAACGGCAACAACATTAGCACCACTGATGTTCTTTGAGAAATTCTTGATGTCGCTAGTAATCTGCAAGCAGAGCTCTCTTGTTGGGCATAAAATCAATGCCTGAGGCTTATTGCTCTTGAAGTCTATCAATTCTAACAGCGGCAAACCAAATGCGGCTGTTTTTCCTGTTCCTGTTTGGGCCAAACCAACAAAATCGTTATTGCCCTCTAACAGCACAGGAATACTTTGTTCCTGAATAGGTGTTGGATTTTCGAAACCTAAATCCTTTACAGCATTAACAACGTCATCACTTATCCCCAATTTACTAAATGGGTTTATCATGTATTATAATTTATTAAGCCGCAAAGGTAAGTTTAATTTTTGGCATTTCACTGATTCGTAACTAAATAAAAATCAGCGAATTAATTATCTGAGCCGATCAGCCGACTTCAGCAATAGCTCATCTTTTCTGATTCCCCCTATGGCAAGCAGAGAAAATAAGATCGCAAGCAGGGGCAAAAATGAACCCCCAGCAGCTGATATGCCTTCGGTTCCTCCAGGAAATTGCTGGCTCTGGATACCACACAGCACAGCAATGGCAATGACCATTAAAATGGCTACCATAATCACACGCTTTTGCAGGCCGCGGTTTTTAAAGAAAAATATGCTGGCAAAACAAAAAACTGCTGCCGCTATATTCAGGGCAAGCGGGATAATGGTCAGCTCGATCTTTACGCCACTGCCCGAAACCCCTTTTAGCTGTTGCTGAAGCCCATTGGTATAAATGCTGTATTCCGTATCGTTTACATTTTTGGTTAATAAAGGCAAAAATAACATGCAAATTAGCGTTAAGGCCGCTAATAAAAGCCATATAGATTGCACGCGTTGTATCATATCAGTTCAATAATTTCAACAAATATATCAAAAGGCAGATACTAAGCAATCCGATATCCGATTAAAAAGATAATTTTGTAGCCTTGAACACGCAACGGTATTTTATCGAATTGTCTTACGACGGCACTCCTTACCATGGCTGGCAGATCCAGCCAAATGCGAGCACTGTGCAGGAATATTTAGACAAAGCCCTTACTATTTATTTTCGTCAGCCGGTAAGTACATTAGGCTGCGGGCGTACAGATAGTGGTGTACATGCCAGCCAGTTTTATGCCCATTTTGACCTGTATGCTGAAGCAGATGGTTCCGCTGAGGGACAACCGGCCTCAAAACGGCCTGACCCATTACATTCAGTTAATGGCATTAATGCCTTGCTCCCGTACCAGATTGCAGTAAAACGGGTTTTTGAAGTTGAAAATACCGCGCATGCCCGGTTTGATGCTACTGCGCGTGCTTATCATTACCATATTCATTTCCATAAAGACCCATTTAGACTGAACCGGTCCTGGTTACACAAAGGAGAACTGGATATCCATGCGATGAACCAGGCTGCAGAAATGCTCCTGGCTTATACCGATTTCTCCTGCTTCAGCAAATCACACACCCAAACCTTTACCAACAACTGCAAAATAATGGCTGCTTTTTTTGAAGAAACTGCAGATGGTGCGTTGCGGTTTACGATAAGGGCAGACCGGTTTTTAAGAAACATGGTTCGGGCAATTGTAGGCACACTGATCAGAATTGGCAAAAATGAGCTTAACTTAGCACAGTTTAAACAGATTATTGAAAGCAAAAACCGCAGTAATGCCGGGCAATCTGTTCCAGCCTGTGGCTTGTATTTAGTAAATGTAATTTATCCTTTTGTAAAGTAGTATGTCTAAAATCACAGGTGATGCGTTTAATGTAAGCTTATTGAAAAGGATTTTTCAATACGTGAAACCTTACCGCAGTATTTTTATATGGTCTGTTGTGCTTACGATACTTTTGGCTGCTATTGCCCCCCTCAGGCCTATCCTTATTGGTTATACGCTTGATCACCATATCCTAACCGGAGATTATGCAGGTTTATTGAACATGACCATGCTGATGCTGATACTCCTGGTACTTCAAACTGTTTTTCAGTACAGCCATACACTGCTTACCAATACCCTTGGCCAGTCTGCCATCCGCGACCTGCGCATCAATGTATTCAACCACATCAGCAAACTGCGTTTAAAGTATTTCGACAATACGCCCATAGGCCAGCTGATCACCCGTACGGTATCAGATCTGGAAACCATTGCCGAGATTTTCTCTGAAGGTCTGATTGTCATTATCGGGGATGTTTTAATGGTAATTGTGATCATTGGTGTAATGGTGTATAAAGACTGGGCCCTTACCCTGGTGGTATTGCTGCCTATGCCCCTGCTGATCATGGCCACCTCAGTTTTTCAAAAAGCCATTAAGTCGGCCTTCCAGGAAATCCGTACAGAAGTCTCTAATTTAAATACCTATCTGCAGGAACACATCACCGGAGTATCCATCATCCAGTATTTCGCCAGGGAAGAGCAGGAATATAAAAAATTTGTAAAGATCAACGGCCGTTACCGCGATGCCAATATCCGCTCCAACTGGTACTATTCCATATTTTTCCCTGTGGTGGAGATCATCTCTGCCATGTCATTGGGTTTACTGGTCTGGTATGGTGCAAAAACCATACTGAACGATTCCACAGTTAAGCCGGGTATCATTACAGAATTTATCCTGTACATCAGTATGCTGTTCAGGCCTATCCGCGAACTTGCCGATAAGTTCAATACCCTGCAAATGGGAATGGTTGGGGCAGAGCGTGTTTTTAAAGTGCTGGATACCGATGAGGTAACCAGAAATGAAGGCACATTTGTTCCTGATCAAATGAAAGGGGCCATTTCATTCGACAAGGTATGGTTTGCCTACAACGATGATAATTATGTATTAAAGGACATTTCTTTCCAGGTGCCTGCAGGAAAAACCATCGCTCTTGTTGGGGCTACAGGTGCGGGGAAATCCTCTACCATCAATATATTGAACAGGTTTTATGAGATCCAGAAGGGAGAGATCAAAGTTGACGGGATAAAGATCCAGGATTACGAGCTCAGTTTTCTGCGCAGTCATATCGCAACCGTACTGCAGGATGTTTTCCTTTTCTCTGATACCATTTTTAACAACATCACCCTCAACAATGCCGGTATCAGTATGGAGCAGGTGGTGGATGCGGCTAAAAAAGTTGGGGCACATGATTTTATTGAGCGTCTGCCGGGCGGTTATCAATACAATGTGATGGAGCGGGGGGCTACACTTTCTGCAGGACAGGCACAGCTCATCTCCTTCATCAGGGCCCTGGTGTATAACCCTTCCATTCTGGTGTTGGATGAAGCCACTTCTTCGGTAGATACTGAAACCGAAATGCTCATCCAGCGGGCCATAGAAAACCTGATGCAGGGCCGTACTTCCATCGTGATTGCACACCGCTTGTCTACCATTCAAAAGGCAGATCAGATCCTGGTGCTGGATAAAGGAGAGATCAAGGAAATGGGTACCCACCAGCAATTGCTGAAGCTGAACGGGTATTATAAAAAATTATACGACCTGCAGTTTAACTCAACCGGTATTTCAGCCTAGCTTTTCTTTAGCCAGCTCAACAGCGGCCAAAAAGTTGACCAGTTTACCTTTGTTGCTTTCGTAAATGAAATCCCTGATGCTTTTGCCCGGGTATTTATCGAAATCGCCGATGATGAACAATTGCATCCTGTAATTGGAAAACTTCTGTAAAATTTCTCCGGCAATGCCGGTTTTAAGGTCAAAAAAATCAGGAATGATATTTTTTTCTCCAATAATGATGGCATCAGTTTCCTGGTAATAAAGATCTGCCATCAGTTGTAACGCATCTTCAACATTGCTGATCAAGATGGCTTCTGATATGATTTCGGCTATTTTTTTTGTACCAATATGATGTGTTTCTATTTGCATGTCTATGTAGGATCTGTCTGAGCTCACAAAGATATCATAAAACCAAACAATCTGATGCGGGGTTTGTTAAACCAGAAAGGTGGGTTGCGTGATGAAAACACTGCTCAATAGCTGCATTTTACTGCTGGGGATATCGGTTCTTTTATCCTGTAAGGTGAAACGGCCTGTTGTAAACCCTGTTGTGGTTCAGCAACCTTCAATTCCTGTTCCGGATAAAGTAACGATTAAACAAAATATACCTGATTTTGAACTGGAATTTAAAAAGATACTGGATTATAAATCACCCGGTCTGAGTTATCCTGCTGTTACCGCTGCTTTTTATCAATCCCATAATTTTCAGCCCGTATTGGTCAGGAGATTTACGCCTGCCGGGCAGCTAGATACCTTAATCGCTTACCTGGAAGCTTCAGGCCAGCATGGATTGGATCCCGAACGGTTTTATGCATCCGACCTTAAAAAAATGAGCGATCGCTTGCACCATAAAAAATCGGGGAATGTGCTGAACAGGTATAAAGATACTGTAGCGCTGGAATTAACTGTGGCCAGTTCACTGTTAAAATACAGTAACGTACTGCAGTTTGGCCTGGTCAACCCCTTAAAGATTTATCCTGAATATTTCGCTGAAACCATGGGGCCAGACAGCATTTTGATGATGCGGGTGCTGGAGCTGAAAAATCTTAAAAGCTACCTGGATAGCATACAGCCAGTTACAGGTCAATACCTGGCACTGCAGGCTGCCTTAAAAGCACAGGTTCTGGTACCTGAAAAATCCCTGACGGAAACGGAGCAGCTTTTAAAACTAAACCTGGAACGGCTGCGCTGGAAAAACAGACCTCCGGGGCAAAAATATGTAAGGGTCAACATTGCTGATTTTAGCCTGGATGTGATCGATAAGGGAAAGTTGATCTTGCGTATGAAAGTATGTGTGGGGGAGGTTGACAAGCAGACCCCGCAACTCAGCAGCCTTATCTATAGTGTACAGGTAAATCCGGTATGGAACATTCCGGAAAGTATTGCGCAGAATGAGATTTTGAAGTATGCTTCCCGTGATAAGTATTACCTGGCCAATAATAACATCAATGCATTTAAAAACGGCAGGCAGGTCTGGGACCTGGAGGCCATAGACTGGAAGAAGGCCGATATAGGCAGTTATTCCTTTAAGCAGAAGCCGGGTATGAAAAACTCTTTAGGCAAGATCAAGTTCCTGTTTAAGAATGAGAGCAGTGTGTATTTGCATGATACCCCTGTTAAATCTGCTTTTAATCAAAAGAACAGAGCCGTAAGCCATGGTTGTGTACGGGTAGAAAAGCCGATGGAACTGGCACTTGCCCTTTTCGGCGAAGGGGCGAAATATGACCTGATTAAAAGGGCCATGCAACGTGGTTACCCCCGCGAAAAATACATTGGCCTACCTACAGCAATTCCCATTTCTCTTGCTTATTTTACCGCACTTGCTGATCAGAAAGGGAAAGTGATATTTAATGAGGACATTTATGGGCTGGATGGGGTATTGGCTAATGAAATGAAAAAATGACCGTCATTTTTTCTGTAAAGCAGGGTGTTGATTACTGTTCTCCTCCTTTGGTTTTTTGGAGAAGGTCATTTCTGTAAAATGGGTGATGTGTACCGCTTCTAAAATGTAGGTGGCGTTGGTTTGAGGTCAGAATCCAGGAAATCATTGATCATCGGGATCAGCCAGTCTGTTCTCTGCATCATGCCGATATGGGTTGTGCCAGGTATAATGGCCAGCCGGGATTTAGGCAGACCGTGTATATCTCCCATTTTTCCACCGCCTTTAGCGCGAAAGAGCTCCAGTGCATGCTCATATCGTACCCCGTCTGCATCGCCAATGGCCATGAAAAGCGGTGCTTTGCTATTTTTTACTTCCTTAGACCAATCGTAAGGCTTGAGGTCTATACTGATTACCTTCTTTACATATTCCGGAAAATGTTTTGGATCGTTTCCAAGACTGTCATATTGTTTTTCGAGAGGAGAGCCCTTGAACATATCTGCGGTCATCGTACCAAAACTGGCTTCTACATCAGGCCACCAGCCGTCATGTTTATAAGTGCCTGAAAGTACCACTAATCTTCGTACTTGTTCTGGATGGCGCACTGCGACCTGAAAGGCTATTCCGCCGCCCATGCTGTATCCTAAAATATCTGCGCTATCTATTTTAAGCTGTTTAAGCAAGCCTGACACATCGTCGGCCATGCTTTCGTAGCTAAATTCACGAGGTATATCCTTTGTGCGGCCATGTCCCTGCATTTCTGCTACAATTACTTTCCGGTTTTTAGCCAAAACGGGTATGATATGCGACCAGTTTAAGGGAATATTCATAAAGGAACCATGCAGCAGTACAATGGGTTTACCTTTGCCGTAAACTTCATAATACATCTTTAGTCCGTTTATAGCTGCATAGCCACTTTCAGCCGGCTTTATGGGTGGTATCGAAGCGGTATCTTTTTGTGTTGCTGAAGCACCTTTATCGGGACCTGGCTGACACGAGGTCACTACTGCTACAATCAGCATAAGATAGAGACTGATGATCATATTTGTTTTCATATCGTATGGTTTTGTTACCATACAAATCTCGAAAACAAATAATATACCGCTGCGGTATGTATGCGACAATTATAGGGCAAAATACGACAGGGCTTTGCGAAAGGTCATGAGGCACAAATTCCGGGCTGATCGGGGATTTCGCGAGGATTTCCTGGGGTTTTCCGGGCAAAAGGTACCTTTTATCCTGTAAGTACCCGGAGAAGGCCCCAGGTAATCCTTCCGGAGGAATCTATGGAACGGAAGGCCAGGTTTGAATTTGATCAAGCGTTAACCACCTCAAAACTTCGATACTGAGCCATTTCGGCAGAATGATGTACAACAAGTTTCAATTTCATGCGCTCAATTAATGCCCTGGCAAGTTCAATACTCCGGTGTACATCGTTTATGCCTCTGATCTCGATGCCTCTTGCAAGCATTTTGAACTTATTTGGCTCAAATTTGTCAATGAATTTCTTCAAGTCTGTACTGATTTTAATTTCTGTTTTTTCCATGGTATTCATTTATTATATAGATTTTGAGTATTGCTGCTATTCTTTAGCAAAGATATAATTTCAGATTAAAAAAACTAAAAATATTAGTATTTTTGCTGTGGAATTATGCAGGTTTATTTTTTATCTGGATAAGATAGATGTTAATATTGCGCAACTTACCTGGAAGCGCATAGATTTATACCATGTATGATCTTTGATCTACCAAGGCTGATTGCTATGTTTTTTGCATCGTTTGCATAGCTTCCCGTTCAAAGCTCAAATTAACGTGATCGTTTACCAGGCTTAAAGGAATGTTAGCATAGGCGCCGGTTATGCTTTCGCTGAATTGATGCAGATCGATTTTTGCGAGTGCTTCCATGGATGATGAACAGTTTTTAATTTGATATGTTTTTCTACAACTTGTAGAATTGCCATTATTATTTGGAAAAATATTATACTTTTCGCCCATCCTTATTCTTTGTATATAGATTTTAAATACGGAAAAGGCAGGCCTAGCCGGTTAACTAAGTAATTTTCATTAAACTTGGTTTACAATATTTGTTATTCTTCTGGGCGATTGAATGTTAGAAAAACATTTCAATTAAATTGTTTTCTTGCGATAAATTTTTAAATTTTGAAATAACTAAACCACTAAACGCTGTCCGTAGATGACCAGCTAATATTAAAACGAAATAGCTACACTCAAATAGTAGTGCCAATAAAACATATAATAAGCCGTATAAATGCCAGATATATCGAAAAGACTAGAATTGTTCAATACGCTAAAGGCCCAGGCTTTAACCGATCTGCAAAATGAAAACTATAAAACCAATCATCCTCATACTTATGTGTCGATCAAAGCTGATGGAAGGGTAAAAGTTGGAACGATTTCCTTGGTTTCGGATTCCACTTCAGTGTATGCGATTGCTTTTGCAAAACTAGGGTATAAA
Organism: Pedobacter heparinus; assembly: GCF_032678725.1. GTDB lineage: Bacteria > Bacteroidota > Bacteroidia > Sphingobacteriales > Sphingobacteriaceae > Pedobacter > Pedobacter heparinus_A. Next base: position 71,422 of record NZ_JAVTSC010000011.1, on the reverse strand, counting down.
GAAAATGGATTCTCAAAGACTACTTATGTGAAGTATCTCATTATTAAACAGGATAATGAGATCGTGGAAAAGATTGATCTTGGAAAATGGTCGTTAGACATTGTATTCAATGTTTTTGGTAGCCATGGACACAATATTCCCAATGGAATCATCACTTTAAATGATGACCCTCGCCAACAGATAGAATATTACGTGGATTCATTGGCTGATTTTAAGGAAATCTGGGATTTCTTTGTACAGGTGAATGATCATTGCTCCAGTGCAGAATCCGCGGCTATTTATAAAGAATTTTATAAGGAGCAGATTGAAAAAAGGAACCGTTTGAGGGATTACAAATATTTAGAAGAAAAACTTCTCAAACAGGAAGATCTAATTGTTCAATACAAGGGTTTGATTGATAAAATCGAAGCGCTGGTTAAAAAAGCCTAATAAAACTCTTGTACTTTGCCGGGCGTTGATGTGGATATGTAAATGCTGGAAATATTAACACCGTCAAAAGGGACGGAATAGGCATATTAATTATGCATATTGATTTATTTCTCCAACTATTGAATTATTAGATAAAATATTTTCAATAAACTTGGTATACTGGAATAAATTCTTAAACTTTGAATTAACCAGATAACCAAGACGCTCCTCATTCATGAAAAATATTTCTCTATTAGTACTGCTTTGTAGTATTCTTTCTTTTACCAATGTTTCTGCATTTAAGGATATGCCGAAGGCTGAAGCGCATTTGGCAACCTGCACGGGCAGTAAGAATTGTTATGCCTGTAGTAGCTGCAAATATTGTAAACATTGTAATGCTGGGGGAACTTGTAGTGTATGTACTTCAGGGCCAAGCTCAGCATCTAAAAATACACTAATCCCGAGTACAACAACAAAAACCAATAGCACATCAAGTTCGCAATGCCAGGGCAGCACCAAAAAAAGGAGCTCAGTGTAAACGCATGGTTAAGGGTGGGGGATATTGTTATCAGCATAAATAGCTACAAATTAAATACAAGTATATGCATTTTTCAAATCACTTTAATATAAGCACAACCGGTTCTGAAACATGGTTTGATCCGATACTGGATGACGATACATTGCTTTTTGTTGATCCTTTTCTGATCTATTTGGATAATTCAGGGCACTTCACTGGAGGCTATCAGAAAATGATGACATATTTCGAGAATATATTTTTGGAAGCAGCTAAAGTACCCTACTCTTATAATTCGCCAAGATCGAAAGTGTTAACAAGTAAAGTTGTATTTAAAGAACCGAAGGAAGCCTGTTTAGGTTATTCTGTTGGAAGTGTAGACGGTGCTGGATCTGGATCCGGTTTTGCCAAAAACATAATCCAGGCCGTTTATAATAGTATCAATGCCGGTATTACCAACTTAGATCATTTTGAAGAACTTGGTATCTTCAATTCTAATATTAAAGAAGACCGCATAAGTGATATAACCTTAAATATTCTGAAAGAGGAATTCATTTCTTATACTCAAAGCATATGTCAAAATTTAAATATTAGATTGGATAATCTACAGTGTAGGGTATTCGATCCTCAGTCTAGTAGGTGGGTTTTTAAACCATATCTTTTACCAAAAAATCCATTTAATAATGGCCCGATAATATTAATTCCAAAGAAGTTTCTTGCTACCATAAACGCCCTGAATTCTCAAGATTTCTTTGATTTCTGCTGGCAACAATATGATGATAATGTTAAGGACATTTTGAATGTGACAATAAAATCTCATGTTGACAAAGCCAAGATTGTAAGTTTAGCTAAACAAAACCCAGAATGGGTGGAAAGCTACCTTCGATATAAAGAAGCAGAGCGAGACAACGAAGCCTACGACCTTGATCTTGATCCAGCAGGCGTATATAAATGGCAATATGCAACTGAAAATTATACTGCTGCAAATCCATTATCATTAAACATTACTGATTTTAACTCATTCCAACAATTTATCGATGCTATTTCAAATTCATTTCAGTCTTTCATTGAAGATCATGAAGGTTTCCAATTATTAGTCAATGAAGGTAATAAACCTAAAAGCGAGAAAGCTTGTCAATTGCTTCTTTACGGTTTAATTAAACATTATTGTAAAGCTATAAACTGTCGAATTGAAGTTAAGAATGCGGGGAGAGGCATCATAACTTTTAGGTTCAGTCAACGAATTGAGTTTAGTGCATTTATGGAAATCAAATACGCCCGGAACTCTGAAATTCAGAAAACGTTTGATACATTCCTTAAAAGTCAAAAAAATGGTGATCAAACAGTTATCGGGTATTATTTTGTAGTAGGGTTTAAGTTAGCAGAAATGGAAAAGGCAAACGATTTGGAAGAACCTCTCTTAGAACTAGGGGAGGAATATAATTTTCGGCTCAAATTTAAAACTATAAATGCTTTAATAGACAAATGATATGAAGGTTTTTATTTCTCATAGTAGTGATGACAAGCGGTTTGTTAGAACTTTAAAGACAGATCTCAACGAAAACGGGATACATACATGGTTCGATGAAGATGAGCTAAGTTTCGGTGATACCCTTGTTGAAAAGTTAGAGCAGTCTATAGATCAGACATCACATTTTATTATTATTTTATCTGAAAGTAGTATAAATTCGCCATGGGTTCAAAAGGAATTAAAACATGTTCTGGCAAATCTCAATAGGAAAATTATCCCAATAAAATATAAGGAGTGCGAACTGCCTGCCGAGCTAGATTTGATGCTTTTTGGGGATGTTTCTGCAATCGCTAGAATTTCAGAGGGTGATAAATTAGTTTTCTCTTCCAGCGAATATCTGGGATTTATAAAAAAATTAATTAAATCATTACGTAGCGTTGAGACGCGTCTTGAAAATGCAGATAGAAAGCTTTTAGCCAAAATGGATGAAGTTAAAGACAGTGAAAAGGAAACTGATAAAAAATATTTTTCCTTCAAAATCAAAGGCTACACAAACACTGCGAGCAGAGAAGCCCATTCAAAACACATTAAAATGGAATTAGCGAGAAAAAATCTCCGCGCTGCCTCAACTGAGATTAATAAACCAATAATATTACCGAAGGCATTGTTGGCTGTTTTTGGAAAGATCAATCTAGGTGACAGAGTTATGATAAAAAATATTGATGGTGAAGAAAGGATCGGATTATTTGGTGGGTACAGGACAAGTGACGATACGCTGATTCTTCCTGCATCAATTCGAAATTATCTAAGTATTGATCGAGACAAACCTATTCATGATGTAATGATATCAAGTTTTCCCTATGAAATTATGATTTTATAGAATAATGTTGATCGTGAACAGCGATTGTTATCATTTATTCTACTTAGAAAAGAATCCCTCTGGGAAATACAAGGGTTTAATTCGAAGAGACTATTTGTATTTCAAAAACAGACCTTGGAATTTTATGGATGATATAGCTCTTTTTGATAGGAACAATATATGAAACTCTGTTGTCGGAATACAATTCCCTGAAAATTCGTTAATGTTGACTCCGCCAAACCCCAAGAATGCAATAATATAACTCATTCGTCACGTAACCAAGAAACGATGATATCTACCAATGCTTTATGCCCGTTAGACGTCGACAAAACCATCAAATTAATTGGTAACGCTGTTAGCACAACATCTATTGCCCCTAAAGCAGAGGAAATATTCCAAACTGTACGATCCCGAATTTTCGATGAAGGATAAGTCAGCGAGGCCTTTTGACAGCCCAGAATATGGGCTGCGGTGAATACTTGATAAATATCAGATGCTTTTGGACGGGATCCCAAAAGCTTGTATTTTGCATCAGCCACGGCTATAGGATTGCCAGTTTCATTACGAAATACTACATCTGGAGTTGTCTTTAGCTTGCTTCCTTCTCCACTTATTATCTGCCCAAAAATCAGTTCACTTTTAGAAGCTTTAAGACCATGGTGATTAGCAGCTTGTTGACATAGCCAAAAAATGTAGTTTTCATATATAGTATCTGAGTTCCACAAAAAACCTGACAGAGCATGTCTACCGTTAGCATGATTTACACCTGCTCCTTCTAAAAGCAATAAACCAACCATTCTCGCGCCTTCAAGCCCCTGGTGCTGGGCACTAAGTTGGGTCCTCCGTGCTTCTGAAAGATGTGGCTGACGCCCGCCTATATGAGCAAGGTTTGCTGCAATCTCACGCAGCGCCTTCGCTCGACTTGGTAACTTGACTGTTGCTGCAAGACAATTTGCAGACCAATAAAGTAATCTTTTTAAGGTTGTATCATCTGTAAAATAGTCACCTATGTAGGGCACAATCCAAGGTCGAGCAACCCATTCACCAATACGAGATATATCGAAAGCACCTTTTAGAATCGTACCCTCGTTTTGCTCAGATAAATAACCTTTTGGCAGACCACGTGCTGCACCCTGGGAATATGATGCCAAAAACATTTCTGCGAGAAGATCGGGGATTGCTAAAGCTGCACTGTGGTGAGCAGATGTTAAACTCTCATCAACATAGCCACCTTCAACCACCATTAGTATTCGCCATAGTATGGTTGGCCAGCTATCATCGGTAGAATTTAAGAATTTTGGAGCTACCTCAATATCGGTATTTCCTATCCGTACTACACCTGTAATTGCTTCTGCACGCAATCGAATTTGTCCATTTCCGATGTCTTCTATCTTAAACGGTTCTCCAGACAGGCCTAAAATTTTCCTCCATCTATTACTTGCTCTGATTAGAGTGGAAATATCTAAATCATTAGATTGAAGAACAACTGGTTCTCCATACTCTTGCAGTCGAATTCGGGTATGTGTCATTAACGAGTCAGCCACCTAAACGATCTCTGTATTTCCTCAAGATGAAGTTCACTAATACGAACTGGAGAGAGTGTCCTAGCCTGAATGCTACTGCCCAGTGTAGTTCGAAGTGTCCATGCGTAATTGCCAGATAATGGAGGATTATCAACACGAAGTAATTCAATTAACTGTTCTGGCCTGCCTGAATATCTATCTTCAAGTTGAGGATAAATGACTTCATCCCATGCCTTGGCTAAATCTTGCCATATAATATTTTCGGGTGAATCAGCTGTTGTTAATTTAGTAAGTAGGCCATGGCCAAGCTCAAACTCAGGACCAAGATCAGCTGCAATGGCCAAGTTCAAACGGTCAAAAAGAAAATATGCAGTTTCAAAAGGGCTTAAGCTTTGCCAGTTATCATCAGTAGGAGCTGGAATTGAACTCTCATCCAACCCCCATACTTGCGCAAGAACAGATGGATTTGGCCGAATTTCAATTCGATCGAACCGGCGAGCAAGAGCGCTGTCAATTGGTACAGCTGCTCTATCGACACTATTCATGGTTGCCACAATATAGATATGCTTTGGGAATGTAAATCCAATAGGAATCTTAGCTTCTTGTCCTTCGGCTCGATAAATTTCCTCACTTTCTCCGTCTGTGTACTTAAGCTGCCTCAGGGGAAGAGGAATTGGGACTCTGCCATCTTCACGGTAATCGAAATCTAGGAATGTCATAAACTCACCAAAGATGCGAGCAGCATTACCTCGGTTAATTTCATCGATAAAGATTACAACCGATTTATACTCTGATGAAGGGTCGGACAATTCTAGCGCGGCATCAAGAAAAATTCCAGCAAATGGTTTAAGCTTAGTACCGGATTCTGTAATTTCAGGGCGTAAACCTAATACAAAATCTTCGTATCCATAGGATTGATGGAAGGTAGTCCATACAACCTTTACAGGCTGAGGTATAGTTAGTTTTTCCTCCGGCCTGCTAAATGGTGTGTCTGCATCATCGGGATCGAGAATAATACCTTCATTACTCTCAGTTCGTGTTTTCAAAATTTGAAACAGCTCACTTACAAGCCGTGTTTTGCCTGTTGCTGGAGGACCATACAAAAGTACATTCCGCCCTTTCTCCCATGAGCTGAGAATATCCCTAAGTCTATTTGTCATGTTTTTCATTGATTACTCCACCAACTTTATTGCTATAAAGTTCAAACATTGGATCATTATCTCTAATTTTGGAAGGTCGATGCCCTTTTGTAAAACCTGCATAGTATTTCCCATCGTACGTCTTTGCGATATATATACGTAACCCTCCGTCAGGAAAATATTTGAGCGCTTCTTCTTTATTAGCTACATTGTCTGGTGCCCTAGGGAAATCCCGCATAGATGTCCATGCCGGATGGCGTTGTGAGCTGGGCTGCTGTCTATTTTGATTTGCTATACGCATACGGCCTCCTGCTTTGCTCCGAAATTCTATCGGTCCAGATAACTGGGAATTTCCAATTACAAAAGCTTGTATCCGGAAAGAGGTTGTAGAGTTAAAGTCTGTCTCTGTAATATCTAAAAAATCAAAAGTCTGAGGAACTATAGAACTAGGAATTTCGATATATAAAGAGCCACCGCCTCCCTCAATTCTATGGTGACGTTCTATATTATAAAATTCCCCAGGCTGTACGCTGCGCCACCAAATACGCTTAATCTTTAATTTATTCGTCATAATTAATACCTTTCAATGTGATAAAGGCGTTCCATTAAAATTCCTTCTTTGGCCTTGTTGTTACTACGATATCGATTGTATGGTTGCTCTTGTATTGTAACTTTTCCAAATTCATTTAAAATTACCAAAAGTTCATCTTCATGAACTTGACCATCTTGGCTGTAAGATATAAATATATGAGGAACATTTAGTTGTTCCAAAATTTTACGAAAAGCTTTACCAGCAAAACGGCGATAACAGAAATCTGACGCTTGCTCCTGCCATGGTCGGAGACCACCATCGCCTTCAGCAATTGGTTCATCCTCTTGCGCTAAAGTTTCAAGAATGTGGTAGTTTCCAGCATATTGTCGTTTTGTATAAGGAGGATCGAGGTATACAGCCTCAACACTGAGGTTTGAAGCATGTTTTTCAAGAGGCCCTAAAAATACAGAATGATCACCGGGAGTTTGTTCAAAGTGGAGTGATTCGAATGTAATAGGCCGTTGAGCATTTCTTGATAGTTCTTTTAAGAAATAGCCATATGTACCACTTATATTTGCAATCTTATTGGTTGACAAAATTAGGCTGTGAAGCAATAGGCTGTGTTCAAGCTGATTAATAGTGCCGGACCTAGCAAGATCTCGTATGCCCTCTCTAACGCCATCAATGCGTGCGGCATTGGAAGCAGAGAAATATAACCTGGGCCGACGGCCATTAGTTGGGCAACCGGCATCACCAAATTCTCTAAAGAAATATCCTTCTACGGGAGGAATCGACCGTAGCCAATCTACTGCTTTATCATATCCACCAAAAGCTTTAAAACTTGGAGCCTGCTTTGCTAATAAGCGAGCGCGAGCATGGATAACAGGAAAAGCGAGAGCATCAGCAGCCGTAACCGAGTAGCCAGCTTGCGCTAAGGCTAATGATACAGAAGCTGTGCCACACATTGGATCTGCAATTGATGAACCAGCAGGAATTATCTTAAGTATCTCTCCAACTATCCATTCTGTAAGCTTTGTTTTGTTACCAAGATAACGGAATGACATAATATTTTTTCTTTTTAAATTACTGTTTCTTTTTTCTGATAATAATACGCTCATACATGCGGCGATATGTGCCGTTACCGTTGGGCAAATAAAAGCGTGGCCCTCCTTGTGAGTAAGTGCCTTTTTCAGCTATTTCAGACATTGGTCTGCTTAAAGTTCTACTAGACCCAAGTATCTCAAATTGATCAGGATTGTACTGGTCTAAGAAAGAAATGGGTACTCCCATCAGTCCGTCGAAATCATACGGTATATCCTTGGTTTTACTAACCTCTATCGCATCAAAGTTAGCATATTTTGGATTTGTATCAGAGGAATAGCTTTTATCAAGAAGAAGATCTATATGTCTGCTTGGAAAATCAAGGTTAGTAAACCAACGTACTCCTTTAACCCGAACATATTTATTACCATGCTCATCTTTTCTCGTTCCAGATGCTGCAAGAGGATAATAAGTTGGTATACGAAATTCCCTGTCTCCACTGCGTATGCTCGGCCCATACCACAGCTCGTTATTTTGAATTAGTGGGAAGATGTTTTTATAAGTGATTGCGTTCATATTTCCTATTATTATGAACTTCTTTTTGTATTCAATTAACTGCGCACAATACTCCTTAAAAAGAGAAAATGGAGGGTTTGTCACTACCACATCTGCTTGCTGTAATAATTCGATGCTTTCAGCGCTACGGAAATCCCCGTCTCCTTTAAATTGCTTTATGTTTATCAGTTCATCTCCTGAGCTTCTTTCACCATTTTTCCTACCACTATACTCCAGGTATACAGCTTTATTTGATATTTCTCTTTCAAACGAATCAGCATTTAAGCTTCGATAGCAAGCCGTAATTAACTTCTTTAAACCAAGCTTATCAAAGTTATTGTAGAAATATCGAAAGAAATTACTCTCCCTTGGATCATCGCAGTTGCAATAAATAACTTTCCCTTCAAAATGCTTGGTGTAATGAAGCATCTCAAGATTTATATCCTCAAGGGATGTATAGAATTCGTCATTTTTCCCCTGTTTAGCTTGTTGAAAATCTTGATTTCGAGTTGATGTAGTCCTATTTTTCGTCATGTTCAACTCCTGGGAATCAGAGTTGTCAAGTATAGGTTCTTCTTGATCGTATTTGTCATAGCTCATTATCATTTTTTCTTTGTACATTAATCACAACGATAAAGGTTTGCTGTTTTGCGGATTTGGCAATATGTCACACTCAACAGCTTGCTAAGGTAACTAAAATATCGGCCACTTTCCATTACCAACTGCCTCACCCAAAATCTAGATTGTTCTAAAATAGGGAACTTCTCTCAAAATCTTTACTAACAAAATTCTTCAAATTACCTTGAATTCGTTAGTCAGCAAGATTCGCAAAAGTCGTTTAGAAGAATTCGAGGACATTTTTGGTAACGCATTTTCAGTTATCCTTTGATCGTATGGAAGCATTTTAATGGCAGGTTCAATTCGCGACATTTATTTGCTAAATACTTTCTTCGATATCGCCAATCGGATAAGCTTTCTCCTCATAAGATGCAGCACCTTCACTGAAAACACCGCCTCATTGTCCAACCACTTTTGAATACTTCTTTGTACTGTTTCCGATTTGTATTCGTTTATTGGGCAGAAAGGCTTGGGTTTTTAGTAATAAACATGTTCCACTTCCAAAGTTAGATGCTGGTTGAATAGCCGAGCTGTGGATGTTTGTGCTACTGATTTACCCAGCAGCCCTGGATTACCGGCCGAGGTTATTTATTGATTTTTTTATGTTGGAAGGCCTGGGTGCAGGCCGGGGCTTTTTTTGAAGGCGGGGTAGTAGGATCGCCAATACGACTTATATCAAAACGCCTTTCCGTACTCAGCTGATAATAAACAGTTGCTTAAATACAATGTAAAACGACTTATACACAATCATAGTTTTTAGCAAGTTAAAGTTGACATAGACACTCAATTTATATTTGGAGTTTTATACCTACAAGAAGGATAATTACTGCAGCCCAGAAAGTTTGCCCCTTTCCCTTTTCGTTCCATGAGGATGCCACTGCATTCGGGGCATAATTGATTACTTCTGCCGGAATGAGCTACTACTCCGTCGGCAATGAGCTCATCTATAAACTTGCTTGGGGAGGCCTGGTTGTATAATAAAAATACTTTATGTCGGGCTCTGGTCAAAGCAACGTAGAACAATCTTCGCTCTTCTGCATTTTCAAAACCATCGCCTTCGTGAAGTAGATAACTTAAAATCGGATCATCGGCCATCTCTGCAGGAAAACCGAAGACACCAGAATCCAAGTCCATAAGGATTGTATAGTCACAGGTTAATCCCTTAGAACTATGCGCCGTGAAATAGGAGATTGTATGGCTGGTGTATTTTTTCTGAAGTTCATTTAGGTCAGGTGGCCTATTATGCTTGTACCTGCCAATAATGAATATTTTTGCTGATTGTTTTTGGAGGCTGATTCGTGAAATTATTTCATTCAGCATGTCCCATTTAAATAATGCCTGACTGGCCACTGATCCGTAGACGGAAATCGGGCAGAGCTCGAATGAAGGGTGCAAGGCCTCCATTTCTGAAGAAAGAGATTTCGCAAGTTGGGCTGGGTTTTTCTGAATAAACCCGCTGCTTAACTCTAGTATCTCGCGATTGAACCGGTATGTTTTGAGTACCTCGGAATTTGCGCTCACCCCGAAGTGCGATGAGAAGTCAGTAATTATGGAAATATCACTTCCAGTAAAACGAAATATGGATTGCCAGTCATCTCCAACCGCATATAGTTTGGCCGAAGGGTTAGCCTTTTTTAATGCTTTGAGCAATCCGTATCTCCCTAGTGACATATCCTGAAACTCATCTACAAGTATATATTTGTATTTTTTATCATATTCACCCGAACTAATGTGATGGGTGGCAGAATTGATCATATCACTGAAATCAATGCTGTGATTGGCGATGAGCTTCTGCTCATACCTTCGATATAGGGGCGTAAATACATCCAAAAATATTCGAAGCCTCTGATCGCCACTAAACTGTTTAAAGTTCTCCGGACTGGCATTATTTGACTTCATCAACTGTAGAAAGGTATAAACCAATCCTATAAAGTTCTCATAGTGCTCAGTTTCCTTAATGGCGGGGAGTATATCCTCCGCTTTCATCGACTTAAACTCAACTCCAAGATTTTCAAGCTGATGCTTCAAATATAACAAGTGCCTCCCTCTTTTTGCCTGAAAAGAGTAAGTCTTGATGAGTCTGGTCTTGTACTTTGCATGAATACTCTCTTTCCACTGTATGCCATTATGATATTGATCCCTCGCGTTCTGGAAAGGTGGTTTGTATCCAAACCAATCTGGTACATCGCCATTCTCATCGATTCCGTAATGCTCATGGTATATTTCATAATCGGGTAGGTAAAAGTCCGGTGCGTAGCTCTGGTATTGTGGATTAAGATCCTCTGTCATCAAGGGGAAATTCTGCTCATAGATAAAGGAAATTCCATTAAGTAATAGGAAGTTCGCAATCTGAAGTTCCTGATGGCTTTTAACTTTTATGCCATTGAGCGAGACATATTTATGTGTTCGCTGATGTTTGAGATACTCATTTCTGGTTTTGAACTCACTTTCATCTACAGGTGGTCTATCAAATAAGGTGATAAAGTTTGTGGCTTTTTTTGAGAAGTCTTTATCATGGAGGAAGAGATCATCAAAGCTATCTTGAAGGAATGCCTTGCAAGCATACTCATCGTCGAAGGCTAATTTAATAGGATAATCCGTGCAGGATCTGCAGACCATATTGCCAAATCCATTAAAGGTACGAACCGTGATTTTTTCTACATCCGGATGCCATCCGCAGAATTCAATTGTTCTATTGTACATCTCCTTTACTGCATTTTGGGTAAAGGAAATGATCAGCATCTCTTCTGGACCAGCCAGTCCTTTTTCTAAAATGTAGGCAACCTTTGCACTGATGGTAGTCGTTTTTCCTGTTCCTGCACCGGCGATGACTAAGTTATTGTCCTCGTCGGTAACTACTGCTCGCATCTGATCCAAAGAGAGTGGGTACTCTTCAAGACAAGAGAAAAACTCATTGTACTTTTTAATCTCATGGGGAACAAAGCGCTCGTTATATTCCGCGCGGTGGGCGGGGAGATTGTCAATTATATTGACGAATGTTGATACTTTCTCTGATTCCTGGGGTTCGAGTCCGATGGATTTAAATCCTGACGGTATTGTTTTGCGAAGAGTCGAAAATTTCATATGAAAGGCCTGCATCGAAAAATTCGAGAAATAATGATCTAAATTTGTGAGCTCAGAGAATTCCTTAATTCCTAATTCTATTTCGCCTAGCTGCTGTCTGATTTCTGCCCTTTTTCTCTTATTGTAAATCTTATAGAGATAAACCAGGCCAATTGTAGTTACTATACCTAGTATTATGGTTCCCAAGGAAATCGTATTTGCATCCGTTTTCATATTGACGAACTGAAATAATGATTAGGTTCCATAGGTGAATTGAAGTTTGAGCGTATTTAGTTATTACTAGGCATTGCAGACTTTTCAATTTTAAATGCCACCGGACTTTTAACAAATTCCCGCCGATCTAGTGAACCAGCAATATTCTCGATAACCTCAAACTCAACATTTCTAGACGTCACCTTATTCACCAAATAAATCTGATACGCTGAGCCATACCGCTCAGCTGCAGTCAATTCGTTAATGGTAATAACAAAACTGGGAAAGGTGGGAGCGCTGGTGGCCTTAACCTCTATGTAAACCGGATCACCATTTAAATCCATATAAGAAATATCATAGCCATCTTTCTCATTATTCGCTGCATCATGGCTTAAAGTCTTGACCTCTGCCTCAGTTAAAGTCTCCTCAAGGTGTTTCATAACCAGTCGTTCACCTTGGTTACCGTGTAGAGTCGACTTTTTTGAATTGTAATGGTTGGGAGAGGAGCCATTAGTCTTTCCTTTGCCTCGTGGCACCACTGGTTTCATCAATGAAGCAGTAGCTGGAGTAATATTAACGTCAGTAATAGGAGGCAACTCTGTAACAGCAATCGGCTGTTCCTCATTTCCGGTCCTGACCAAATTTAGCTCTGCTAATTCCAGTATTTTATAGAATCTTTCTTCACTAATGGGCCTAACAGAATTCTGTCTAAAATGATTGGAGGTTTGAATTTCCTCAAGATATTCCCCGTCGATCTTAAAATTGACAGGCTGATTAAACTGGATGTAATTGGTAATATCAGCGTAGTAATCATTTAAGCTATCTGAAACAGGGTAGATTTTGGTGATCTCGCCGTAGCCGAAATATTGAGGTTGTTGGTTTCCTACCCGGCCTTTGTAGTAAATGATTTTCATGCCGGGCCGAAGTCTATTCAAATATCTGTTTCTTGGGAAATGATATCGTTCACCAGTTTTATCGTCCCATGCTGAGACTTCATTTTCTACTAAAATTCTATAATTATCAAGAGCCATAACCAAAAATATGGTTATTAATCCAAAATTTTGAAATATTAACTATGAATTGTTTGATAAGCACCTAGTGGCGTTCGAAGCAGAATTATGGTTCAATTGCGGAAGGGTGAATAAGTGGTTTGGAAGTAGGATTAAATAATTCATTTACAGTTGATTAAATTTGTTGTAAATAAATATTTTGCTATATTCATAAAATATTTAAACTAGTGTTAACCTCTTATCTTTTCTAATATGAGAAAATGCGCTGTTATTATAGGCGTTAATAAGGTTGGTACTTTGACGCCTTTAACTGCTGCCGTCAAAGGTGCTAAAGAATTTCAGCGCTGGGTCTTATCTCAAAATTACGATGTAAAGTTACATGTAGATGAGGGTGGCCCTGTTGAAGTTCATCACATTAAAGACACTATCAGTGTTTTTGTTGATTCCAGAGTTTATTCTTTGATGGTTATCTTCTTTGCAGGACATGGTATATTGAAGAGTCCGAATGAAGAACAATGGCTTTTATCCAAGGCTGACAGGGATGTAGGGGCAGCAATAAATGTACAACAATCGAGACTGATGGCTCGTATTACTGGAATTCCGCATGTTGTATTTATTTCTGATGCCTGTCGTTCAAAACCTGAAAATCCATTGATAATGGCAGTTTCTGGTACCATTATTTTCCCGAATGGACTTTTGCCGTTTAATAGCAGGACTAAAGTAGACATGTTTTATGCTACTACGCCAGGCGATCCTTCGTATGAACTTCCAATGGGAGATGCCACCAGTGGCTATGATGGGATATATACAAAATTTCTTTTGAAAGGACTCAAAGGTGAGGTGCCGGAGATAATCCAGCAGCTTCATAGTCCAAGAACAGGAGGTTGGGGAGTAATGTCTGGGGAACTCGATTTATATCTACAGGAAGTTGTTCCGCTTGCTTTAGAGGAAAGCTCGGCATCGCTTAGCCAAATGCCGGATGGAGAGATCACTTCCAGAAATCCGATGTCGTTGGCTGACTTTGATCAACCTCAATTACCAGTTGTAAATAACGATATGAATCCCGCTGAGGCTGTCCTAGATAATATGTTGCCAAGTAAGTCTGATCGGAAACCAGATAAATCTACTTTTTCAAGAGCTGAATTGGAGGGCAATATCCAGAATTTGATAGAAGCAGATAGTCACTTGAAAAAAGAAAATATGTATTCAGTTCCCGGCACCTCATTGGTTACCATTGTCGGTGCTGGAGATATATCGTTCATGTCCGAAGAGCGGATATATCAACAGTCATCCGGCGAACATGTGCTGGATTTACTAATAGGAACAGGTACTAGAGGGAGCTCTTTGCTGGTCATATTTAATGACGGATCAATAGCGCCTGTTGCTATTTTATCAAATTTCGATGTACTGTTATTAATTGAAAAGGAGCAGATTGTTAATATTAGTTATTCGCCAGCCATTTGGTCAAGGCATTTTGAGCGTTCTGAATTATTTGACGATAATATTAGCATGGCTAGAGCAAGAATAGCTGCAAAGGCCAGGCAGGGTAAGTTTAGGATAGAAGGATATACCGAAGAGCTGATGTGGGAAGCAAGCTTTTTGAGAAATTTTAAGGCATTTGACCCTACGTTGGGTTTATATGCTTGTTATGCATATGCTCAGGCAGGAAATTTTGATCAGGTAAGGTCTGTATACCGATATATGATAAGAGATGCAGAACAGATTTTGTTTGATGTCAGCATGCTGAATAGCCTATTCAGTCCTGATTTTAATACTGAAACCATTCCCAGTACAATTTTTCCTTCACTAACACAAGGCTGGTCTTATTTACCGATTAAGCCAGAGCTTTTTCATCCAATGTTACGGGAATTGTCGTCTCATTTAAAACCAGCACTTTGGACTAAGTTTACCCCTGAAGGCGGACGGATATTTCAAGAATACTTAAATCTTTATCCTATCGAAATATGAAACTTGTTTTAATTCATGGTCGTGCTCAGCAAAATCTAGACAGGGAAATCCTAAAATCAAAGTGGATTTCAGCGCTAAAATCTGGGCTCGAAAAAAATGATCTGTTGCTTCCTGACGGACTTGATATTGGTTTTCCTTATTATGGGGATTTGTTGGACAATCTTGTACAGAATCTACCATCGGATAGTAAGGCGATATCAAGGGGAGATCTGGTTAGCATTAATGATAAGGAGCGTGATTTTTTCTATGATTTACTGTCTGAAGTGGCTGAAAAATCGTCAATAAGTGATTTGAAAATTGACCAGAACTTTGAAGGGTTTGAAAAAGAGAAAGGACCATTAAATTGGGAATGGATACAGGCTATATTGCGCACGTTGGATCAAAATACTCCTTTTGGAGATTCTTCATTAAAGCAATTTACTAAGGATGTATTTTATTATTTGACCATTTCAAATATTCGCAAACAGATTAATGACTGTGTAAGGGCTGAAATAAACAGTTCGCCATGTGTGGTGGTTGGCCACTCCCTTGGTAGCGTTGTAGGTTATAATGTGCTAAGGAATCTTCAGGGGCTGGATGTAAGGAAATATATTACGGTAGGTTCTCCCTTGGGTTTAAAAGCTATCCGTTCAAAACTTGAAGTACCAATTATGATGCCTCTTTGTATAGCAAATGGATGGTATAATGCTTATGATGAACGTGATGTGGTTGCGCTACAGCCACTAAACGAACGGCATTTTAATATTGACCCATCAATTTCAAATAGCAATGGGGTTAAAAATTTTACCAACAATAGGCACGGTATAGAAGGATATTTGTCTGATAAGGATGTTGCTATGGAAATATATAAAAGTCTTTTTTAACGATACAATTTTACTTAATCTAAATATTATGCTTTCACATCTCTCTCTAAAACTCTGGCTAAGTCTGGGCGCTTCGGCTGGTTTTAAATTTATGTTGATTTTTTCGCTGGTTTTATCTGTGTTATCAGCACAGGCCCAAAAGGATTTACCGGTCGCTGGCAACGCGGCAACGTTAATTGATCTGTTAAAGAAGGATTATAATGCCATAGACCTGGAAACAAGGGATGAAGAGATTGCAAAAGATCGCAATTTAGTTATCGGCACTTTTAAAGCTTATTTTACAGGAAAGCAATTATCTGATTTTGAGACAAATAAGTTCGGTAAGCAGACCGTTGCTTTGACTAAGGCCATTGAAGCTTATAATTATGAAAAAAAAGCAGCTGCAGCACTAAGCGGTCTGACTATTACTAACAACACGGAAGAAAGCTCGACTGAAATCATAAGTGCTTCAAAAGGTAGATCAGATTCGTTGAACAAACAACGAGCAGCATATTTTACAAATAAAAGTAATTTGGACCTTGCTGTATTAAAAATGATAGATTCGGTTTATCGTAATGATACAAAGAACAAAAACATGCTTTTGGCGGGGGTAGCCGCGTTGTTACATACCAAATACGAAATCCTGGCAAAAAATGGAGTAGATGGCTCAGCCGTGGCGAATTACAACGCATCCCTACAAAAGGCATTGCCTTTTATTGGTGGTGATCTGGGCTTTTCAATGCTTGCAGATGGTTTGAGTAAGTTTCTGGCTAAGCGGATTAAACAGGAGCTAACCACCTTTGCCATGGAACGGGTGAAGAGATGGCTGGACAATCCATCTGAAAATGATCCCCTGGCTGAGTTTAAGGTATTGCTGCCAATGACCAGCCAATATTTACGGTCATTTAGTGCGGATAAGATCACCAGTTTTCCGAACGAAATAAAACAATACATTGAAGCAGATTTAGATAAGGTATTAGCCAATGCCGCGAATCTGAGAAGTACACCCAGAATAGCGAAGCTGATTAGTCAGAAACCTGAGTTGGATTTTGCTTTCGAAGCTCTGGAGATTGTTCCTAATTTATCGAAAGTGAAGCAACCGGTAGACTATTTTTCTATGATCAGCTCCAGTCGCAACATCAAAAGATGGAAGAGCGACAATAAGAACGTGGTAACTTTTAACCTGGCAAATGCCATGAGTCTGTCTGCTATGCTGGCGTATAGTATGTCGTTGGTGGAGAATGGTGAGATGAGATTTGCGGGAAGTAATTTCTGGGCCGGATATGCCTCGGAATCAAATTTTTATGCTTTATATGTGGGTTTCTTGTACCAGCAAAACAGCAGGTATTACCAGGTTGAATTTGAAACACAGCGGGGAGGTGCAGAATCACTTACTATGGAAACCATTCTTGGACAGTTTGCCAAAACAGACCTGAAGGCTGTGGATCAGGATAAGCTGTTCTTTGAGTTCATGCTTACGCAACTTGGCAAGAACGGTGAGCAGGTTTACAATTCGGCATTGGAGATTAGAAAAGCGAATAAAACAGGTCTGAAAGTAGGGGCTGATACCATTCATACTTTTATCAAAAGTATTATTGACCTGTCGAAAGAGATCGCTTTTGCAGGGGACACATTGGTTTCTTATTATCGGGAGAAATATATCCATCCTAATGGTGATAAGAATAAATATCAGCTTCGTTTGATTGCGCAACCTTATCTTAGCCTAGCTGAGACGGCGAACAACGTGATCTATGATATTAAAAAGAAAAAGTATGCAACAGGGATTATTTCAATCCTGAATGTAACTGCGCAGCTGACTTCTGCGGATAGGAATTCTTCTATTGCAGTTGCGATAAATACCATAAATCAAATACAGGAAAACCCGGAACTGAAGAACTGGACGGCAATTACTAAACTGCTGATGGGTGCTGCAGGTGATATTAGCTTTAATGACAGCCAGCTTGGGCAGTTAAAGGTTTTGATAAGAAGCCTAGATGCCATACAGATATTTGTACTAAGCAATAATTTACCTGTGGATAAAGCTTGTACTGATGGTATAAAAGATGTTAAAGCGTTGGCCACAGATGCGTTTGTTACCCACAAACTGGCTGTTTCCGATCCGCGCTTAACTACGGCGGCTAACCTATTGAAAAGAGAGGATTTTGCTAAGTTGGTATTGGCCCATTTTAGCGGTAATGGGGTGGATGCGCTTGGTAAGATGATTGAAGACCGCATCAATAATATAGTGGTGAATAATGGAAGGAAGGATGTTAAAGTGTTTGAGCCAGCTGATGCTGCAAATTTTAAAAAGATATTTATTGAGTTTGCACTGCAGAAGTACTTTACTCGTGTTTATGGTACGCCACAGAGTGGAAAAAGTGAAGTTGAGCTATACCAATTGCTACTGATCAATATTGAACGATACATCCGATCGGTATCTGTGCAAACTGGCGCTGAATTAAATACGCGGGCATTAAACCTGATCCATTTCGCAAATGACATGGCTTTGGCTAAGGATGCCGATGATGTTGAAAAAGCGATTGAGGCTTTTGCCCTTCCTGCGGGTAGCTATGCGATAAAGCGAACGGCTTATTCGAATTTCGCGATCAACAGTTATCCAGGCTTGTTGGGCTCGTATGAAATTAGCCGCAATGGTGCAGCTACGAAGAGAGGATGGGCGATAGGCTTTACTGCGCCAGTCGGTTTAAGTTATACCTGGGGTTCTGAAAACGGGTTTTCTTACGGGTTTTTTCTGCCGATTATTGACGTGGGAGCGATTACTCGGTTAAGGCTTGGCAACAACACGACTGAAAATGCCGATGGCACGGAGACCAAATCAAAAGCTTTACCTGAGCTTAAATTTGAGAATATATTTTCTCCCGGTCTGTATTTTACCCTGGGAATCCCCCGAACTCCCTTTTCTATCAATGTTGGTGCACAGTATGGCCCGGAATTAAAGGAAATAACAAATGAGGGCACAGCAAATGAATTCAGCAAATATTATGAGTCTTTTCGTTATGGTTTAGGGCTAGTATTTGACATTCCGCTATTGAATCTGCATACCAACCCTAGGATCAGATGACATGAAAAAGGTTTTATTGGTTGCATTGATGGTTATATTAGGGCACAATGTGTTTGCCCAAATTACTGATACCCTAAAAAAGCCTTTGCTTAATGACCAGCACGCAAAGCAGAAGGCTAACGACAGTACCAACCGGGTCTTAAAAAATGCGATTTTCAGGCAGGATACTCGCGGTGCTGATGCAATTCTGGATTCGGGGATGTACATCATGAAGAATTCTAATTTTAATCAAACGCAGCGACGCATGCCTTCCGATTTTATGGATTTGAGAGAAATGGTTTTAAAGCTTAGGTATGCTGACCCTCGGAGGGAGGGTGACTTGGCCCCTCCAAAAAAGCGGTTGATTGATGGCCCCTCTCAATTTGACAGCAGGATCGAGACAAGGCAGCTTAATCCGAAAATCAAGTGGCAAAATAATATTCTTGGTAATGTTGTATCGGTAGGGATAGTTGTAGAAAGGAGTAAGCTTCATGCAGTAACGGATAGTATTTTCCAACTTGATATCGGCAATACTTTGGGGTCCAGATATAATTTGTGTCCGGGAGAAGCATTCAGAGATCAGCCGGTAGTAGGGGTGGGAACGGCATTTATTATTGGTGACAGTGCGATGGTGACTGCTGGTCATGTGTTGACAGGCCCCATTGAAAATTATGTAATTGTATTTGATTTTGAGCTGAGCAATAAAGTTGGTGGATATAATCCACTGGTGAGCATTGACCGGATTTATTATCCCGCTAAGATATTGAATGATCTTGAAGAACTGGATCTTAAGGTTTTTTCAGTTAGCAGAAAATTGCAACGGCCAGCATTGAAAATTTCTTCATCTTTAAATTTAAAAGTTGAAGAGGATGTGTATATGGTCGGATATCCATACGGTTTACCCCAAAAAATCGCCCTCAATGCCGGGATCATTAAAAATGATCATCCAAATTATTTTTATACCAGTTTAGATGCGTTTCAGGGAAACTCAGGATCTCCAGTGTTCTCTTTAATTACGAATGAGGTAATCGGGGTATTGGTTTCTGGCGAGATAGATTATAAGTCGAATGGTACTTGCAGTGTTGCAAACCAATGTAGTGCGCCAAATTGTGATGGGGAAAAAGCTATGAAAATCACTTCCCTGATGAACCTTATTGCCTTATAATTAACTTGCGTCCATGAAAATCCAGATTAAATCAATTGTGGTATGTACTTGCTGCCTGTTGCTGATCACTGCTTCTTGTAAAAAAGCAAAAACTGGAATTGATGGTTTACCAGCCGCTACCCAGGAAGGTAAAAATACAATTGGCTGTATGGTTAACGGTGTTCTTTTTAAACCAAAAGGATCTGCTACGGGTGGACCAATTGTACAAAGTTATTATCAACTTGATAACGGCAATTATCTTTTCCTTGTGGCAGCCAGGCGACGTGGTAATAATAGAACTTTAGGCGTGCAGATCGAGACATTAGGCATTGAGCTACAAACAGGGATGACCATTCCTTTGGTTGAACGTAGCATGGGCAAAGCCAGAGGTTGGTATATTGATTATGGTGGGGGAGAGTTTAAAGATTATCAAACCAATCCCCAGATTAAAGGTGAACTTAAAATTACCCGTTTTGATCTGACAAATCAAATAGTTTCAGGAACGTTTTGGTTTGATGCTGTAGATGATAAGGGGCTGAAAGTGGAAGTAAGGGAGGGAAGATTTGATATGAATTTCGCCAGATAATTAATTATCTTCTATTCTTCGGTATTATCGTATTCATTCCAATAAAACAAAGCGCCCTCAGCGTCAACTGTTTTGTAATATTCCAGTAAACGAACGAAAACGTCGTCAGCAAAGCCATGAATCGTAAGCGAAAGCAAGGTGTCCAAACAATTACCAATAGCACTGATATTTGTGCTTTTAATTGTAATCAATCTATTTACTTCAATTTCCAATAGAGGTAGTTGTCGCTCGATCGATTCGCTGAACTGTTGAATGATTTGTTTTATGTATATATTCATCCTATTTTTCTGTTGATATTTCCCAATGTCCCGTTTTGTCAGACCCAATTCTCAAAATACGCCCTTGTTCTTTAAGCTTATTTAAATCACGAATAGCTGTAATTCTACTGATATCAAGTTCTTTAGCTAAGGCTACAGTGGATATCCGGCTATTTGATTTAAGAATCTCTATAACTTTACTCAACCGTTTAATATTTACAGTATCATTTACAGTGTCATTTACAGTATCATTGGGCACTAGTGTGCTTACTTTTTGCTCAGTATAAGCCAATTCAGTGATAAATCCTCCTCCTTGTTCACGATACTGAAAAGTCATGGTTGGATATTCTTTTAGCGCTTTCCGAACCCTATAAAAGCCGGTTCCATATTTTTCAATATCTTTGGTTAAGTAAAATGCCTCTGCAATAAGTTTGTTTCGTAGCTCAGAAGTATAATTGTCTTTCGCCAGATCATCTATAGTAACCTTCCCATACAATCGGCCTGGATTATAAAACATAATGGATTGATCAAATATTTTAATTTGTATATCTGACGGGCTCAAATATTCACGGTGGATGACCGCATTTAGTACTAGCTCACGGATGGCAGCAGTAGGATACTCAAATATTTCAGTCCGTTGTGTAGTTATACCAGTGATTTCAAATGCTACTTTTAGATGGGAATTTATAAATCGAACAGTTTCTTCCACCACATCGAAAAGGTTTCCTCGTATCATTCGCTCATCGATGATGAAGGATTGGGTTTTGAATCTTCCGACATGAACATTATAAAAAAGGTTTTCCTTTGAGAAAAGAATCATGGCAGCATTTGTAACGCCCTCTTCCTTAATTAATTTGAGTACCAATAGTGCTTCATGAGCATCAGCCGGTAAAGAAAAGCGGCCTCCGTCATTAACCTTTTTTATAAATAGGTCAATTTTATCTTCATTTAAGTCTTCAGACGTCGTTTTAGGGTATGAATAGGAATCCCAGGACAACTGCAATGACTGCATGTACAGATCATTGATTTC
Source organism: Pedobacter heparinus (assembly GCF_032678725.1). Lineage (GTDB taxonomy): Bacteria > Bacteroidota > Bacteroidia > Sphingobacteriales > Sphingobacteriaceae > Pedobacter > Pedobacter heparinus_A. The sequence continues at coordinate 49,588 of NZ_JAVTSC010000011.1, read as the reverse complement.
TGAAGTATTTAATTGATGATTTGAATTTTTTACCCGTTTATAATATCTACCTCTAAATGATACTGGTTTGATTGGAAATTCTTTAACCGATAATTCGACAACACTTGAACGGTTCAGAATTCTGATTTCTGCACTAGGGATTATACTAGGCTGAGTTTTGTTTTTAATTTCGTTGAGCCAGGTTTGAATGCTTTCTTTCCCAATAGAGAATCCCTTAAGTGGATAACCCTTATCGTCAACGCCAATTAATACGCTTCCGCCTTTGGTATTGGCAAATGCGACCAGGCTTTCAATTACGGCATCCCCAAAGCTGCTTTTAAATTCGGTCGATTCATTTTCTTTTAATTGCATTTTATTTGGCTAAGGTTAATCTGCAATCACTGTTGCAGTTTTGCTCAATTATAGCTTTGTAAGCAAATCTATATAAACCTTGATTAATAACCAAAAAGAAAATTAATGTAATTTTTTAGGTTTTAATTTTATTATTGTGAAAATACTGTAAATTATTATAGAAAATTGTAGGTCTTTCCAATTTCTGAGTAAACAGAATTTTAGTCATCTTCCAGAATCGCATAGTGGAAATTTGTTATCTCCCTTAATCATATGTTTTCAATGTAATTGGTGTTTTTGATTGTCGGAAATTATATAATTTGCCGCTGTGAATAAACATCCTTATGGAATCCGCATTCAACAGGAGCGTATCTTTGTGCTGTTTGTAAGTGCCATTAATAAATGACCAGGACGATCCTGGATGGAGGCTGTAAGACATGTTGAACTCATTATATTTGTTTGACTTACTAATTCTGTAAGTCGTGTCCTGCAGATCAAATATCCAGATATCATAGGCGGCTTTCGCTTGTAGCGTCATTTCTGAAGTAAAGAGCCAGAAGGCTATAAGGGACGAAGAAATGCAATTGATGAAGAACATGACACTGTATGGTCTTTTTAAGAAAAACAGTACTCCACCGATTATTAGATTGATCATGAATACAAAAGGCACAACTATATAGATATACATTGCTGCCCCGTCAAGGTCTTCGTTTTTAACCCAAAACCAGATAATAGCAAGATCTAACAGGGCCAGGATTATGGTGCCTTTAAGTGTTACAGAAGGAGAGAATCTCATAAGGCGTTAATTTGGTTTGATACGAATATAAAAATATCTATCAGTTAATTAAAGTAACCTTGTAATGGTTTAAACCCGAATACAACTCACCTCAGGGCTACTATAAATGATATTATGAGGACTTCTTTAAAGAGCCAAACAATACCTGGTCATATTGCAGAATTTTTAACTCACACCAATATAACGGATTTTATCCTAACAGCTGCTGGTTTTACCGCACTATCACATCCGCTTAAACTTCAATCCACAGCCTTCAATACATGGGGGATTAAGTTCTAAAGTGTTGCGTGTTAACTTATAATGGTAAACTGTCAAAGCATATTCCGGACTTAATATTTGTATTCTTTCTGTATCCAGGATTTTGTAGCCCACAATCCCCGGCATTGCGTCACCTTCCAGTTTGCCTGCAGTATCGATTACAATGTACCTGGCCTTACCTTTTACTTTTGTGTATTTGCCACTGCCATCTCCGGGGTCGTTCCAGGTTTCTGTCAGTTTCCAGGTGCCATAGATTTCCGTAGGGCCGTTATCTCCTTTTTTACAGGATACAAGGATTGTAGTAAAAGTAATCAAGCACAGTAACCATAATTTATTCATGTCAGATTGGTTTTCTTTTATAAACGAAAAATATTGAATAAACGCTACATCAGTAACCATCATAGTTTGTCAAACAAAAAATATCTGGTAACTTGAATCAATGATTACTGTATGAATCTTAAAAAAAACCAAATCCTTTTTCTTATTTACTTTAATTCTCGTGGTTTTTTACCCATTTGTAAAAGAATGTAATCAAATGGTATTCTGCTTACGATAGGTTTGTACAGCACCAAAAATTCCAGCTATAAAGACTACTGAAAATACCAATTGATAAATTTCTGGGGCAAGAAGAAAAACAGGGAACATTACTATTACAGTGACAACGGCAACATACCACCATTTGAAGACGTGTGGGAAATAACCTTTGTTAACGAGGTACAGACAAGCAGACATAAACAAGGAAGCGGGTATGCTTTCTACAAAAATTAAAGATAGTTCACGCATTTGAAAGAGGTTTAGATAACAACAATATAGTTATTTAATTCAATTTTTTCTCTTTCATACTGAAGTGTAACTTCAATAAAGCTACACAATATGGATTCATAGTTTTCCTCTACATGATTGTTTTTTGTAACTCCCTGAAGTTTTTACTCCAGGGTTTAATGTTTGCCAGATCCCCTTCTCTAATACATCTTTTCATATCCATTAATCTATATTGGAGCTGCAAAAACCTAAGTACATTGACTTCTATATACTATTTACCCCATTTTTCCTGAAGCAAATCGATAGTTCCGCTGATGAGTTCCTTAAGCACCTCTGTATTGATGTCGGAAAGTTTTTTTACATAAATACAGCCTTTTCCCATGGTAAATTTCCCCAAATGCCTGAGCAGCTCTTCCTGACCAGGTGCACCACTATAAACATATAAGGATATAGCAGCCTTACGTGGTGAGAAACCAACCAAAGGCCAGTCTCCTTCCTGCCTGCTTCTTTCTGATTTATAATGATAGCAGCCAAAACCGATGATCGATGGTCCCCACATTTTAGGCTCATAGCCCGTATGCGCCTTCATCAATTCCAGTAGCGCAAAGCCGTCTTGCTTTTTTTGGGGTGTAGTTGCAAAGGTATTGATGAAATCTTCTACACTTGCCTGGGTTTGAGTAGTTTTAATGGTCATGGTTAAACTAGGTTAAATCCATAACAAAATAGCAATTTGCTGCTGAATCTGGGCATTAATGCCCAACAAATGCCGCTTTGTTGTTCCGAATAAAAGCAATCTGTAACTCTCCTAGAGGTTCTTTGAGCTTATAAAACTGATCATCAAACTCATCCAAAGGCTTGTTGTAGTATGATTTACTAAAGCCTTCGGAAGTACCATCCTGATGCCTGGTGATATGGTGTTTCTCTTTTTCGTACATTTTATTTGCGGCTTGAGTTAAAACAGCAAACTGAGTTGCACCTACTAGTTTCAGTGCATCAGGCGCTAATTTAGCAAACTGGCCACTTGAATTGTAATAGTATTGATTGAAACCTCCATTATTCACTTCGCCTTCTAATAGCCAAGTGATATAAATGGCCTGTTGCGGTTTTGAAAGTGAAAGAATGTATGCCAATTCCTGATCTGGATCAGATGGTAAACCATTTGAAATATGTTCAAATATCAGCCAGACCAGTGCCGAATCTGGGGTCTGATCTATTTTTTCAATCGTAAGGGGTTCCAGTTCTTTTGGAGCCTCAATAACAGTTGAGCTGCTTACCTCTGTGTTTGAAGTACAGGCGGTAAATACTGTGGTAGTTACAAGGGCCAGCAACAGTATGAAAGATCTATATACGCTCATTTTGTAATGCAAATAAAGGCTTTAATGCTATTCTGATCAATCTGACTATTATTATATGATTTTTGAGTGCCATAATTTTTAGATCAAATATATATATTCTATAATTGTCTGATTAATATTCTTAGGAAGTCCTATGTATCCCAAAATCCAAGTCACCAAAGTACAAAACAGAAACTTCAGAAAAAGGATTATCTATGCGCTACTGGTGGTTATGATAATAGTATTGGGTATTTTATCCAGAAAAATAACCTCTATACCATTAATTATTGGTGATACCCTATATGCAGTGATGATGTTTCTTTTGATAAGATTTTTCTTAATCAAGCTTGACTATCGGAAGGTTGCGCTAATCAGCCTGTCGGTATGTTGCCTTATTGAATTCAGTCAATTGTACCATGCGTCCTGGATCAATAACACTCGAAATACTACTTTGGGTGCATTGGTTCTTGGAAGTGGTTTTCTTTGGAGTGATATGATTGCGTATACCGTCGGAACTGCTATTTGTATAATTGTGTTAAAGTTGTATGGTTTGATAAAAGCCATTGATTTGTAGTATATTTTACTGGTTAAGGATGAACTATGATACCAGTTCATAAATCTATGTTTGATAATATTGAAATCTCCACTATCTTTAGTTCTATGAAAACATTCCTGCTAATCTGTTCATTTATAATTTCTTCTTACTCGCTTAAAGCTCAGGATGGCATCGCTGTTGATCATGTCGTTGGCCATTGGAATTTAAAGGATATCCCTAAGGCTGTAGGAAAAGAAGTTGTAATTGTCGATTCCGTTTATGATGGCAGGGCATTTGAAAATCACACTTTGCTTAACATAGGAGGTAAGTATCCTGATCAGATTGTTTCTGTATTTATTGCTAAAAAAGACTATAAAAACTTTATTGATGATATTTTGAAATTATACCTGCACAAAAAGATTAGTGTGAATGGGAAACTATCGATATTCAATGACAAGGCGCAAATTGTTGTAACGGATCCAAAGCAGTTCAATTCACATCTGAATTACAAGCAAAAAGTGTTGAATGTGATTTTTTAACTTTATTGCTTTAAAATTGAGAGGAATATGCCTCGCTTAATGCAGCACATTACTCTTTCCATTGTTCATGAAATTGAAACCTCGAAACAAAAATATCATATTCTAGGCGCTCACAGGTTTCTTCTTCGTCAACAGCGCAATGCCGCCGCCAATGAGCCCCATTATACTGGCAATTATTACCATTGAAAAAACCATCATTACAAAAAAGTTAACTGAATAGGGCTGAATGTTAATGTCGCCGGTATTCGCTTCCAAAAGAATGGATACCAGCCAGCCAATTGTCGAATCAAAAAGCCCCATGAGCACGTTATACCATACGCCTTTTTTTAAACTTATTTTTCTTGTGGCAAGGAAGCTAATTGTGCAATATATGAGAAACGATAGGGGAGTAAGGTATTGATAGTTAAAGCCAATCCATCGCGAAGAAAGTGAGCCTATAATGTCAAATATCAATATCGACAGTATGCCGATTTGTAAGAGGTTGAGTTTTATCATCGAGCGTTGGTTTTGAGTGGATTAACAAATTGAGCTAAATATAAGATAATTCTGAAATTATGGTTATTCATTCAAATTGATTTTTTCACCACCAACAGGCCCATAAAAAAACACCCATGTTGCGAAGTCATCATTAATATTCTCAAACCACTGTGCCTTTTCAGCAGGAAAATTAGCTTTCAATTGACAATATTTATGGGCTGGCCAAGAAATCTTGATACAGTACCTATGTTATCGTAGATATGATCGTGGTTGTTCTCGTAAAAATCTCTGTCAAAGATCTGCAGCCCGTTTTCATGTACTAAAAGAATCAGATGCTTTTTGATTCCTGCAAATTCGGTTAGCTTGGTTGGAATGGCGATAGATTTTTGGTTTACACTTAATGCTATAGCAGTATTGCTAAACATGCGGATAAATTTCCGATTGATGGGGTCAAAGTGATCTAGTTGCATCAGGTTTGACGTGATTTTTTTCCATGTTGCAGCGTTATAAAGGCAAAGCGATTTTTCAAACCCCATGTTTAGTACTGGCTGTTCCCCAATAAGATCAATTACTGCTTCGGGGAGAACAACAACCGTTTCATTGATAGTGGTGTTATGGGTTACAAAATGTTGCATGGATTATTATTTAAGGGGCCATTATCCTAATGGCGTTATTTTGTATTATGCAAGTGAATTAATATCTATTGTTGATAGGCCAGAAATGTCAAAAATAATCCCCGGGTTGTTATATCGGGATTTGAGTTCCTGCTGATCTGCTTCTGAAATGTTATTTCCGTAGAAGTTGACCATTCTTAGGGTGTCTTTAGAAGCTAAAAATGTAAGCAAACCTGCTTTAGTTAGCTTTGTTTTAAAAACAGATAATTCCTCAAGCTTAGAAGCTGTCGAAAAAACTCCGACGTACTGATCTTCAATTTCATTATCCCCGAGCCATAATTCTTTTAATGTGCCGGTGTTGTTTGAAAAATTATAAAGTCCTTTTCCAGTAAGCTTATTTGAATTTAGTAAGAGAGCTTCCAGCTTATTTGTTTCATGAAATGCAGCTAAATATTCATCCTGTATCTGGTTTTCGATAAGCATAATTTTAGTAAGAGATTTAGCCGAGTTAGAAAAGTGGTGAAGCCCTGAACCTATAATGTCATTTGTAGACAAAGTAACCTGAGCAAGGTTATTACAATCAGAAAATACAGCAAGATATTCGTCGGTTATATTGCAGGTATGAATGCAGATGGATTCCAGACTTTTGGTTGAAGCTGTGATGTATTCCATTGTCCTGATCGTCAGATTAACTTTGAGTATAGATATCGAAGAAATGTTTGAAGCATACTTAATGCAAGATAGATCTTCGTCATTCATACTGATCTCATATAGTAAAACGTCTTCTATGTAGTCTGATAAATAAAGCAGCGCTTTTTCTACTCCTTTTTTAGGAGAACCAGTTTCACTATCCCAGAAATTGAAGTTTGTAATTGCGAACCTAAATAACCCATTTACCTGTCGTTGCCAGTTAGGGTCTACAATTTCCAATGTTTTTGTCAAAAATCGGTCTTTACTCATCCGCTCCTGAACTTTAGGGCTCTGAAACAACTGATCAAAATACTCAGACCATTTAAGCAGGTCTTCATAGGTAAGTAATGGATGATTACTTCTGTCTATAAATGAATAAAAGAGAATTCTTGTTACTCTAGGGTCTTGAGGAGTTATTGAATCGGGCAGATTAGCTCCAATAATTTCAGGAAAGCCCTTTTTCTTTAGCTCGGGCCAACGCTGGGCAACCAGAAGCTGTAATGCGATATCGAACTCCTCCAGAGGTACTTCAAGCTCTTTTTCTGGCCTGGCATTGATAGCTAATACCAGGAAAAATTCAAGAATGGTATCATTTATGAAGCCAAATCTCAATCCTTCTCCAACGGTATCTTTAATTAACAAGGAGCGGTCTCCCCAGCCTGAGAAATCTTGCAATACGCCCACTGATGATTCAAATTCTATTAGCGCCTTAGCAGAAATAAGCTTGGATAGCCCGGGTTTGCTTTGCCTGGCTATTTCAAATGCAAGCCGGGTACAAAAATTTCTTAGTTGTTCTTTAGCCAGGCCTTTACTTTCTTCTCTGGTGAGCCAGCTTTCCACAATGATATTCAGGATATTATAAGAGGTAAAAAAGTATTCCTGATTGTTAGGTGTATAAACTTTAAAAATTTCCTCCAGATAATTCAATACTAAAGGAATTTCTACCATTGACAATTTGCGTTCCCGCATTTTGAATGCTATCCATTTCAGATCTTGTAATAATGCTGATTGGTCTGCTTTACTGTATTTAAGATCGAGATACTTGTCTTGTTGTTGATCGTTAAATGGAAGCAGGTAGATGTATTTAGGAGGGTACGTGTCCATTCCAACCTGTACCGATTGGTTGAATAACTCGTTGGTTTGCAGAAACTGTTCACGTACGGTAAAAACGACTTTTTTAAAGTACTTAGCTTTTTCGTTTATAAACTTATGATAGTCTTTAAGGAATTGAGACCAGTATGCTTGTGGAGATTCGGCAGCCGGGATGGTCAGTTCATCCAGGGCATCCATAAGGAGCACTGTATCTTTAGCGATGTTATTGTCTATCAGGTTCTGGATCATTTTTAAAGAATCTGAATGGTACATACGGCCAAAAGCTACCTTCACCTGCCTGCCGAGTTGTTCCCGTTTTAAGTAAAGGTTGGCCAGGAATGTTGTTTTCCCGACTCCGGTAGGGGCAATGATAATATTTAAAGGAGAACCTTCTGTAATAAACAGGTTTTCATAAAAATATTTGATGCCGTCGTCGTGAACGCTATCATGGACCCCGATCCGGTTGGGAACGAAGTTTTGGCTGTAACGCGCATTGATATGTGCTTCAATTTCTTTGGAAATGTATTTGTGTTTATTGAATTTGTACCGAATCTTCTTACTATATATCACAAACAGACCTATAATGATTGCCGTTATAAGACCGGTTAGAATATCCGGAATATTAATAAGTAATTCAGTTTTTTCCGGCATAGATTGGCAAATTGAGGATAAAACGTTAGCAGATTTCCGAATATAAGTAAAATATACATTTCCGCAGTTGGATTTCAATCCAATTATAAGACCCTCGCTATCCGAACCCCGTTTTTTTTATGGCTTTTTCCAAGCCTTAAAAATAATAGGGGTAAAATCATAAAGATCTGGATCGGCGCCTGAGTTTATCGTGGGTTCCGCTTTTGATACGGTTAAGTGTTTCCCGTGTCATCCCCAGATAAGAGGCGATCAATTGCTGCGGTAGCCGACTCTCCAGAGAACCGTACATACTGGTAAACATCGCGTACTTTTCGGCAGCGGTCTTGTGCATTAACAAAACATGAACCTGCCATATCGCAAATGTACTTTGAAGGACTTTATGAAAGTAGCTTTCAATCGCAGGGATATCCATGAATAACTGGTCAAGTTTCTCTTTACTGATGGCCAGCACCTGTGTATCTTCAATAGCCTGCAAATTATAAAGCGAAGGCTTACCTGTTAAAAAGCTGTATTTGTCAGTAATCCACCAATCTTCGAAACCAAAATAAAATACCTTCTCGTTGCCTGATCTTTCTAGTTCGTAAAGTCTTAAACCTCCTTTTATAACGAAATATTCATATTTGCAAACTTCGTTCTCCCTTAAAAGAAATTGATTTTTTTCTATTGTGTGTATTACAAGCTGATCAAAAAACAGGCTTTTTTGCGTATTGCTTAAGCTGATATGTCTGTCTATATGCGCTGAAAGTAAATCTGTCATATGAGCTCTACCGGTCTGTATAATTGTGATAAATATCACATATTCGGTTGACAGAATGTACTGACATTTGTCAAAAAACAAAATATATGGATAGTAAAATATGGTATCAGATTTTTCATACAGAGGAAGTATGGAGTTCGCTTATTCTAAGGATTACGCTAGGTGGCGTCGTTTTACCGCACGTACTGCAAAAGCTTTTTGGCTGGTTCAATGGACCAGGCCTGGCCGGTGAAATGATATTTATGAAAAGTCAGGTAGGCCTGCCAACATTTGTAGCCGTCATAGCCATTATAACAGAATGTTTAGGTGTATTCATGATCCTGAGTGGATTCGGGACCCGAATAGCCGCCCTGGCGTTTTTCTTTTTGTTTGTTGGGATGATACTTCATGTGCATTTGGCAAATGGATTTTTTATGAACTGGTTTGGAAAATTACCCTCCGGACAGGAAGGCTTTGAATATCATTTATTGGTATTAGGAATTTGCCTGGTCTTATTTTTTGAAGGCGGTGGGAAATGGGCTTTAGATAGTCTTATACGCTAAGCTTAAATATGGTCTAAAATAAACTTGGGGTCTATTTTAAGTTTATCGTAGATTGCCTTCAGAAAAGTAATGTCCGGTTTGCGTTTACCTGTTAGTATTTGAGATAGTTTGGGTTTACCCATACCTAATTCGTCAGCAAGTTTCGCTTGTGAGATTTTATTCTCAAACATGAACAGCTCAAGCACCTCAGGTATAGACTCGGGTTGTTTAACAGGTTTTAGGCCAAGAACTTCATCTTCGAATTTTTCGGTCGCTAATGTTAATGTACGCAGTTTTTCGATTTCTGAATCGGTTAGATTTGCTTCTCCTTTATCCATCAGATCATAGATAAGTATCATTAATTCGTGATAGTGTTTTTCTGAAGTTATTTGATATTCCATAGCCTGTTATTTTTTAAATGCTACCCGTTCTGCATTAATTTTATCATATGCTGTGTGCGTTCCAATAAAAAGGACAAATACTGTTCTTACTTTGAAAATGATAAGGGCAATCAAGCGGTAAGAATTGCCCTTAATATTAAAAACATACCGATCATTCCCAACAGCATCCACACTGTTAAATGTTTGTCTCATTTCATTGAAATTTTTCCAGTCTGCATTTTTTGTTGCCTCGTACCAATCTTGCAAGGGAGCTTCTGCATTTACATTTGCCTTAGCGAATGAATTAATTATTGCTTTTGAAATGATAACCATACAAATGTAGTATTTTGTTTTTTAAAATAAAATTTCACTATTTAAAATTATGTTCCAGATCGTCTGATTTTGAAGCGATACAAATATAATTATATATTATTTAAATGTAACTATTAAGATAATAAGTATAATATAAATCAATTTTTTGATGATTGGTTCAATAAATTGAATTTTATCCGGAGGTTATTCCCTCGCCCCTTTGGGGAGAGGTGGCCGTAGGCCGGGGTGGTATTGTAGTATTAAACTCGTTATCTTTGATTTAGGAATAGCCTTAAAAAAACTAATATGAATATCAGCGCATTTAAATTAATTGCATTGACTTTGCCTTTGTTATTCGGGCTGCAAACCGCATTTGCGCAATCTATATCAGTACGTTTTGTAACCAATAAAGGTGACATTACCATAATGCTCTACGATGAGACTCCCCAACACAGGGATATGTTTCTAAACGTTGTAAAACAAGGCCTGTATAAGAATGCGGAGTTTAATCGGGTGATCAAGGACTTCGTCAGCCAGGGCGGAGAACTGGACGATACTATACTGAACCGGGAAAAGCGCCATCCCAAAAAATTTGTGATCCGGTTACCTGCAGAGATTAAACCGAATCTGTTTCATAAAAGAGGGGCATTGGGTGCTGGACGGGATGATAATCCTGAAAAGGGATCTTATATCTCGCAGATTTATCTGGTAGCAGGGAAGAAGTTCAGTGATGCCCAACTCGATGCCATTGAGCAAAAGAAGGGACGGAAAATTCCATCAGCACAGCGTGAGGTTTATAAAACAATAGGAGGTGTGCCACACCTGGACGGGGATTATACCATATTTGGTGAAATCACACAAGGCCTGGAAATAGCAGATGCCATTAATTCGGTAGCGACAGATCAAAATGATGTTCCGCTGAGCCCAGTTGTCTTTAATATAATTATCTTGTCTAAAGTAGATTATTAACCAAATTTCAAAACAGTTTTTGGACAGAACAAATTATTATAAACCCCCTCGCTATCCAAACCCCGTTTTTTTTATGGCTTTTTCCAAGCCTTAAAAATAATAGGGGTAAAACAATTCGTTTCATCTCGCAAATTATGATTTACCACCCCGGCTTCGCCACCCCTCCTTGCCAAGGAGGGGATCTGCAGGATGCCTAACCTTCGGATAAGGTTGTAATTATCTTTTATCACCCGCAGGCTAAAGCGCTATACACTCCCCAGCCTTAGCAAGGAGGGGGATGCCTGAAAGGCAGGGGGTGGTAAAACACAGTGGTGCTCAACGGGCGGGGTGGTAATAAAATACAAATAAATTTCTTTTTAAAAACAGGCTTTGGGCGCAGCTCAAAGCCTGTTTTTCATTGCTAAACGCCTGAGTGTTAACTATACACTATGAAAATAAATGTCTCAAATTCTCACCGTGTATTGTGAATTATATATACAATTGCAGAAAATATTAGGTAAATTTAACTAAGGGATAACAAATATTATCATGGCTGCTTACAGCGCATATACTGACCAGGAATTGCTTGCTTTGATACAGGCAGGCGATTATACGGCCTTTAACGAAATATATGGCCGGCACGCGGATGCGTTGTATGGCTCGGCTTATAATATATTACGTGACCGGGATGGTTGCCGGGATATTATACAGGATATTTTTATTTGGTTTTGGCAAAACAGGTTACAGCTGAACATTACCAACTGCAGAGCCTATCTCTTAACAGCTGTAAAATTTAAAATAGCCAATTACATCAGGGACAATAAAATCGGGAAGGGATTTTTTACAGAGCTTTCCACTATAGATGTGAGCGGGGATGATGAAGCAAATGCTATAGAAGTCCGGGAACTATCGGATTTTATTAAAAGCTTAGCTGATCAGCTTCCGGGCAGGTATGGTGAGATCTTCAGGTTGAGCCGCTATCAGCAATTGAGTAATAAGGAAATTGCGTTACAAATGGGCATTAGCGAAAAGACCGTAGAGAACCAGATGACCATTGCTTTAAAAAAGCTAAAAGAGAAACTTGGCCCCAGCAGCGCATTTTTATTTTTCTTTTTGTAGAGTTTGGCGGTACGGTTTGGCTTTAACTTTGATATTATGTATTTTTGATTATTAATTTAGCAACTATGGCAGCTACAACTCTTAGAGATAGATTATATGACTATATACGTTATGCCGACGACAAGAAGGTTAAAGCGATATATACAATGGTTGAAGATGAAATTAACCAAAAGTACGATCCATGGGAAGATCCTGAATATGTAAAGATGCTTGATAAACGTGTTGATGACATAAAAACAGGTAAGGTTAAAGGCGTAAGCTGGGAAGAAGTAAAAGGAAAATTCCTTTTATCAAAAAAGAAATGAGTTACAAAATTATCTTTCACCCCGACATCCAGGATCAACTAATCGATGCGGGAAATTGGTATGAGGATCATTCAGAAGGATTGGGAGATCGTTTTATTGCAACTATTGAAAGGCATATCAAACGTATTTCTAATCATCCTGAGCATTATCAGATTAGAAAGCGAAATTACAGAGAAAGCAAAGTAGATTCATTCCCTTATGTAATTGTTTTTGAGTTTCTTCCAAAAGAAAGTTGTATCATTATATCCGATATATTCCATACAAGCAGGAAACCCGGCAAGAAATATCGTAAATAGCTTGTACCGCCAAACTCAGGCCCGTCAAACTATATAAAGTGACAAAACTTCACATTATTTTAAAATTATTTTAACAAAGCTTGGGGGGTACCTCTATTTTTTGTGCCTTACAGGTATAAAGGCAAAATTTAATTGATGATGGATAAAGATAAATATATTGAGCTTGCAGGAAAAGTAGCAGATGGTACAGCTTCCGATCAGGAAATAGCGCTGTATAATAGCTATTACAATGCCTATCAGCATAAGTATCCATCATGGACACAGTTAGATGAGCAGCAACGAAAAGAGATGCTGGCTGAAACCCAGGAAGAGATTCATAACCAGTTGCATGAGCATGCAGAAGATAGGCAGACGAAACTCTGGCCACGTATTATCGGCGTAGCTGCTGCGGTAGCAGCAATTACTTTAGGCGTATGGTTATACTATGCATCAAACCTGAACGGTCGTCATCTCGAGGGAAGCGCAGCGACGAGAGATCTCTTGAACTATGCAAATGACATTGCGCCAGGTAAAAATACTGCAACCATAAAAATTGGTGATGGCGCAGCCATTACCTTAAGTGATAAACAAACAGGGGTGATTGTAGGGGATGAATTAAGATACACCGACAACTCGGTCGTCTCAAATAGCACAAACAAGAGGTCTCTCCCATACGGTCGAGATGACGGCAGGATGCTAACCGTAACAACGCCGAGAGGCGGAACCTACCAGGTAACCTTACCAGACGGAACAAAGGTATGGCTTAACGCCGCTTCAGTTTTAACCTATACAATGCCGTTAAAAGAGCGTGGCGGTATACGTAAAGTTGAACTAAGCGGCGAAGCCTATTTTGAAGTATTTAGGAATAAATTACAGCCTTTTGTAGTAACTGCCAAAAATTTGACAACAACGGTGCTGGGCACACATTTTAACATTAGTGCGTATAAGGATGAGCGGAGTACGAAGGCGACGTTGTTGGAGGGGAGTGTGAGGGTTTCTATTGGCGGTAGCATAAACGGTCGTCATCCCGAGGGAAGCGAAGCGACGAGGGATCTCTTGAATAGCACAAACAAGAGGTCTCTCCCTGCGGTTCGAGATGACGGGGGGGCTAATCGAGATGACGGGCAGGGTGCAGAAGGCGGGATGGTGCTCAAACCCAACCAGCAAGCCCTTGTCACGGGTAGTTCAGCTATAGCTGTAAAACAGATAGACCCTGAAGAAGCGGTAGCCTGGAAAGAAGGGTACTTTAAGTTCAATAACGAACCTTTGACTGGCATTATGCTTAAAATAAGCCGCTGGTACAATGTAGAAGTTGTTTACCAGGATGAATCTGTTAAAACTGCTGGCTTTGGTGGCACGGTGTCCCGATTTAGCAACGTTTCACAAATATTGAATAAGCTGCAGCTTACGGGCAAGGCACATTTTAAAATAGAAGGACAAAGAATTATAGTAACAAAGTAGAATCATCAAAAATGGGATTAACCACCCCTGTAATTCACTATATATCAACTTAACCAATAAACAACCAGATGAATAGCAACCTACGACAGCAGAATTAAAAAAGGAGAGAGGGACCAGAAAATAAAAAGCGCAGAAGTGCGCGAACACTTCTACGCAAAGCCTGGGTAACCCTATAAACAAATTTGCGATCAGTTATAACGTATTAACCCAAACTACACGAAAGTATGAAAATTTATGCTTTTAACCTAGGCGTGCCGCATCAACGGCTGCCGCATAAAATGCTATTAATTATGAAAATGATCATAATTATCATGACCGCTCTCCTGGTGCAAGCTAGCGCTGCTAGCCTTGCGCAAAAAATAACTTATGTACAAAAAAACGCTGCGCTGTCACAAATTTTTTCTGAAATCAGGAAACAAACAGGTTATGATGTATTATGGCCATCGCCTGAATTAGATGTTACCCAAAAAATAAATGCAGATTTTAAAAATGCAGGCTTTCCAGAAGTGTTGAGCCAATGCCTGGTAGACGGTAAATTTAGTTTTACCATTGAAGATAAAACCATAGTGATTAAGGAGAAGGAGCCTTCCTTTCTGGATCGATTTCTTGGGAGCGATGATGGGGCTTTTGCTGATGTACGTGGTGTGGTGCGTAATGAAAGGGGTGAGCCGCTGGAAGGGATTACGGTAATGGTAAAGGGGGCTAAAACCGGCACCAGAACCAATGCCAAAGGTGAGTTTGTTTTAAAAGGAGTAAAGAAAGGCGATGTGCTGGTATTTACCGGAGTTTCCATTGAGCCTTTTGAATATGCGGTTAAGGATGATAAAAATATTGATTTGAATTTGAAGGCGAGGCTGGTGCAGCTGGAAGAGGTGACTATTAACACCGGATATCAAACTATCAGTAAAGAAAGGTTTGTGGGATCTTACGCACAGCTAGACAGTACAAACTACCATAGAAGAGCTGGAATGGGGATATTAGAGAGGTTGGATGGAATGATTCCGGGAGTGTTGTTTAACAAGAAAAACGGAATGAATGGCGGTGGATATCAAAACCCAATACAGATAAGGGGAACTAGTACTATAAATAGCGATCCCAATCCCTTAATTGTAGTTGATAATTTCCCTATAGATGGACGATTTGATTTGAACAGCATCAATCCAAACGACATTGAAAATATAACTGTATTGAAGGATGCAGCAGCCGCATCGATATGGGGTTCAAGGGCGGGTAATGGTGTAATTGTAATCACTACAAAAAAAGGAAAGTACAATAAATCAATATCCGTGTCAGCGTCATCCAATGTTACCATTGAGAATAAACCAGATTTATATTATATCCCTAGAATTAGTACCAGCGATTTTATCGATATAGAAAAAGATTTGTTTGCTAAGGGCTTTTATGATGCATCGTTAGAAGATGTCTATACGTGGCCTGTGCTATCTCCAGTTGTAGAGATTTTGAATAAGCAGAAAAACAATGAGATTTCAGCACAAGCAGCAGATGATCAAATCAATGCTTTAAGGAGCATAGATACACGTGAGCAGTTGAATAAATACATTTACAAACAAGCAGTGCGGCAACAACACTATCTAAGCCTGGATGGGGGAACAAATAACCTAAGCTATAATTTTTCTTTTGGTTATAACGCAAATACTCCAAATATCCAAGGGAGCAAAGGCATTCAGCAATATACACTGAACACAGCAACCAGTTTAAAGCCTTTAAAGAATTTGGAAATCCAAACCCGAATTAATTATGTACAGACGAAAAATGAGGCAGCCTCATTTGATGCTGGCTGGGCACAATATCCATATCTCAAATTAGCTGATGAAAAAGGGTTACCTCTCTATGTTCCTTACCGTAAACGCACAGCCTATTTAGATACGGTAAATCATCCTGGGTTATTGGACTGGCGATATAGACCATTAGATGAAATCAGGCTGGTGAGAAATAATGCTGCCACTCGGTTTATGAATATCAATGTAGGAACCTCTTATCAAATAACTGGTTCGTTGAGTACTGCAGTAAACTATCAGTATTTAAGCCAGATTTCAATCGTCCAAAATCAAAATGTATTACAATCTTTCGATACCCGAGAAAATATAAACCTTTTTTTTAATCCAGATCCTTCCATTGACCCTAATTTGAAATACCCTATTCCTATGGGAGATATTTTAAATTCTTCAACTGCGGAGTCCATTACCAGAAATGGGCGTGCATCACTGAATTATAATGAATCTTTTGGCTTGCATAGAATTACCGCTATGCTAAGTGCGGAAATATCGGAAACCAAAGGCTATTCAGAAACTAATCTTTTGTATGGCTATGACGACCGCAACGGAAGTTATAGAACCAATATGGATTATTTTAACTATTATCCTCAAACCTATGGAGTTGGTGAAGGAAGCTTCTCGCAAATACAAAATGGTGATAGTTATCGCACTCAACCACTCAACAGACTAATCTCCATACTTGGGACCGGGTCTTACAGCTTTAAAGACCGTTATTTTTTATATGGAAATGTGAGAAGGGATGCAGCAAATATATTTGGTGTAAAGACTAATAACAAATGGAAGCCCCTCTGGTCAGTAGGTGGCAAATGGCTGATTTCTGATGAAAAATTCTTTGATGTTGATTGGATTCAGTCTCTTGCTTTAAGATCATCTTATGGCTACGCTGGAAATGTGAACAATACTATGTCGGGTAGATTGACAATGTTATATGCTCCCTTTACTGTCTCCTCAACTGGCTTTGCGTATGGCCAACCGACATCGGTTAATAATCCTAACTTAAGATGGGAGAAGGTCGGGACTTTTAATACGGGAATTGACTTTGCATTGTTGAAAGGAAGGTTAGGAGGAAGTGTGGATTTGTACTGGAAAAAATCTACTGATTTAATTGCAAGTTATCCATTTGATCCAACGGTAGGCATTTACAATGACTATGTCAACTCTGCAGATCTTAAAGGAAATGGATTTGAGCTCAATTTAAACTCAAAGAATTTAACTGGGAAGCTGAACTGGACAAGCAATTTGGGTATAGCTTATGCTAAAACAATAGTTACTAAAATTTACAATGGTGGTTATAAAGCAAGTGATTTTATATTATCTAATCTTAACCCTTCAGAAGGCAAACTGGCT
Source organism: Pedobacter heparinus (assembly GCF_032678725.1). Taxonomy (GTDB): domain Bacteria; phylum Bacteroidota; class Bacteroidia; order Sphingobacteriales; family Sphingobacteriaceae; genus Pedobacter; species Pedobacter heparinus_A. The sequence continues at coordinate 32,289 of NZ_JAVTSC010000011.1, read as the reverse complement.
TATGCTATGTCCAGCTACAAATGGGCTGGGCTTGATCCCACAACCGGCGATCCGCGCGGCTATTTAAATGGGGAAATAAGTAAAGATTATAATGCGATAGCAAGCGACTCCATTCAAAATCAAATCTATCATGGCTCTTCTGTTCCGCTGTACAGTGCCAACTTGGGAAATACCATTAATTTCAAAAACTTTAGTTTGTCATTCATCATAACAGGACGGTTTAATTATTACTTCCGTAAGCCATCTTTGCTGGCAAGGGCAACTGGAACTTTGAGTGGAACAAGTTTCACTAGCGATTTCTATCGCCACTGGCAAAATACAGGAGATGAGCAGAATACGGATGTTCCCTCTATTATTTTAAATAGCGTTTCTGGAAGAGAGGAATTTTACAAATTTGCCGAAGTCAACGTTTTGCGTGCTGATAATATCAAGCTGCAGGATATACGTTTGGCCTACAATTGGACAAATAGGAGACCTAGCAAATTCCCTGTTAAAAGTGCGCAAGTGTTCTTTTATCCCAATAATTTGAACATCATCATCTGGCGGAAAAATAAATCTTTACTTGATCCGGATTTTAGTGGAGGAAGCTCTGACCCAACCGCTGCACCAGCTCCCAAAACCTGGACAATAGGAGCTTCAGTAAACTTATAATTTTGAAAATGGAAAATATGCAATCAATTTTTAAATACAGTTACATGTGCCTATTGGCATTGTGTTTAACATTACTCTCCTGTAAGAAGTTTTTAGAAGAAAAACCATTAAAGGAGCAATTTCTTCCAAGTACAACTGAAGATTTGCAAGCCTTGCTGGATAATCCGGGTAATACCGACAGCGATCCAGCTCTGTTGGAAATCCTATCAGATGAGTATTATATTACTCCTGCCTATTGGCAGGGTTTAAGTGCCGATCTGGCTTTGAATTATACCTGGTCGCTTAATGACGTTCCGTATGATCCAAGTTGGGCTTTGCCGTATCAGAGGCCTATTTATTACTCTAACATTGTTTTAGACCATCTGGCGACCCTGAAATTGCCCGATGATACAAAATCCAGAGAAATAAAAGGTACTGCATTATTTTATAGGGCAAATGCATTTTTCAATCTCGCGCAATTATTTGCAAAACCTTACGATGAATCTACCTTATCAGACTTAGGTATCGTACTTCGTACCACTTCAGATATTAACGAAAAATCAAAGAGAGCGACCATAAAAGAAACGTACGATAAAATCATTTCTGATCTAAATGAAGCTGCTAATTTACTACCGAAAGCTACGGAAGCCCCTACCCGTCCAACTAAAGCGGCTGTTTATGCGGTGCTAAGTCGCGTTTATTTAACTATGCGTGATTATAACAACACATTAAAATATGCTGACTTGGCTTTGCAAAAACACAATATGTTACTTGACTTTAATAACCTTGTACCTGGAATTCCCTTTAATATATTTAATGCAGAAGTTATTTTTCATAGTAGAGCCTCTGTTACCTCGATTCTGTCTACTAGTAATGCTAAAATTGATCCGGCTTTATTGTCGATCTATAATCAATTCGATTTACGAAAAACAATTTTATTTAAACCAAATACAGGAGTAAATACAGGAACTTTTGGTTTTAGAGGGAGTTACTTTGGCACCGAAGGTCCGTGGCTTGTTTTCACGGGCACGGCTACATCTGAAATGTTCCTAATCAGAGCCGAATGTTATGCAAGAAAAGGAGAAAAGGAAAAAGCAGTAAGCGATTTAAATACACTTTTGGCAAAGCGTATGGATAAAAATCATTGGATTCCCATCGATCCATCAGTTGTAAATGAGCCATTGGCATTAGTCCTTGCCGAAAGAAGAAAGGAGCTTGTTTTCAGAGGCTTACGATGGATGGATGTGAGAAGGTTAAACATGGAAGGAGCAAATATTACTTTGAAAAGAGTGATCAATGGAACTGAATATTCTTTGCTTCCAAATAATAACAGATGGGTAGCATTGATCCCTTACGATGTAATCAGTAGATCTGGCATACAACAGAACCCTCGATGACTTAAATAACACACACAATTTAAATCTAAACAAATGAAAAGAGTAATCTTAATGTGCTTGCTATGCGCAAGCCTGACGAATTATGCCCAGAAATGGACTAAAAAAATTAACGATCCCGATTGGCATAACAGAAGAAGTAATGGCCTTCAAATTGGGGATAAAATGCCTGATTTGCCTTTAGGAAGTGTATTAAACAACAAAACTGGGAAAACCAGATTTTCAGAATTCAAGGGCAAACTTGTGATTCTTGATTTTTGGACATCTTGGTGTCAAAGCTGTGTCGCAGGCTTTCCTAAAATGGAAAAATTACAAAAGGAATTTGGAGATCAGATACAGATTATTTTGGTGAATCCTGATCCTAGTGAAACTACTATTGAGGCAATCCATAAGAAGCATCCGGAATTAAAATTGCCAGACCTTCCTTCAATTATAACGGACGATGCTGGTAACTTGAAAAAACTCCTTAAACTTCTACCCATTGCTAATCTAGGCCATCAGGTCTGGATAGATAAGGATGGAACTATTCTATTGAGAGGAAGCAGTTTGAATAATACCTCGAAAAGAATAAGAGATTGTTTAAATGGGAAAGAGATTTTTTTTATGAGAGATAATTCAACTGTCCCTGTATTTGACCCGAATTATCCATATTTCAAATTGCTCGGTGATTTTAAAAATACGTCTGTTAGTTACGGAGCCTTTTTTACTCGATTTAATAATGAATACGAGGCTGAGGGTATGGGGAAAGTGGAAGGAATTCTAGATACGGTTTCAGGTATCTTTAGAAGTACCTACGTTAATTTTAGCCCATTGTATCTATATCAAAATGCATTTAATAAGGAAATTGAATCAGGAGCTAGGGATATTTTGTACTACTACAATCATAAATCCGCCGGAATGGCAAAATATTTCATTATTCCAAAAGATACTATGAGATACTCATTTAGTTTTCACGGGATTGAGAATATAAACGATGCAGAATATATAAAACATAAGTTCTGTTATGAACAAATTGTCCCAATGGGTTTGACAGAAAAGCAGCGAAAAACTTATATGCAGCAAGATTTAAACAGATACTTTGGAAACTTATACGGAACAGAAGCCAAAATGGAAAAGCGGATCGTATCATGCTATGTTTTAGTCAGAACTTCTGATAAGGACAAATTAGAATCAAAAGCAAAGGAAAGAAGCACTTTAAAGGTTAGTAAAAATGGCAAATCACTTGTTAAATATGAACAAACAGGTTTATATGTCTTAAACGATGTTATTCTTAATAGTCCTTTGCTTTCTTCTTTTTTTATTCAAAATGCAAAGAATGGAGAGGCGGCGCTATTGCTTAATGAAACCGGCTTTAAGCAAAATATGCCCATAGATTTGATGCTGCCTGAGAGTAAAGATTTAAAGTCCATCGAAGATTTAAGAAGAGCGTTACAGCCTTATGACATCGACATACAATTGGTCAAACGAGAAATGCAATTCGTGGTAATCACTGACAATAGCGGCTCATAAAAATACAATGTGATGAGAGTATTAATAGCAATTGGTTTTTTACTGTTTGTAAGTGTTGCTAAATCACAGATTTACAGTCCTTTGAAGTGGAGCTGTGCAGTGAAAAAAATTGGTAAAGATGAAGCAATCATTTATGTAAAGGGTGTGATAAGTGATGGATGGCATATATACTCTGTTGACCAACCTAATGGTGGACCATTGAAAACGAATTTTACTTTTAGCCCGTCTGCTGAGTATAGTTTAATAGGAAAAGTAAAAGAGCCGGCACCAATGGTAGAATTTGCGGAAGTATTCAAAATACAGGTATTTTATTTTAAGGATTCCGTAGTGTTTGAGCAGAAGGTAAAGCTCACCTCTATGTTCCGAAGGACGTCTCTCCCCAAGGGGGCGAGAGAGATTGTAGTAAAAGGTAAAATAGACTATATGGCTTGTACAGAAGAACGCTGTACTCCGCCACTCGAAATGAAATTCTCTATACCCATAAAACGATAATGAACTTACGTAAACTGACATTCATCATTTCACTGCAATTGGCAGCATTGCTGCTCTATGCGGCAGGTTTAAAGCTTTGGGGGTATACGATCGCAAAAGCAGGGTTTGAGTTCTACCCTTTTGTGAAAGATTACCATGCGATGCTGTTCTGGACACTGATGGTACTTCAAATAGGAATAGTTTGTTTATTGGTATTTAACCGGACCAGGTTAATGGGGCTTTATAGCACTTTCATCTTGTTGGCATCATTAAGCACGTATTTGTATGTAATGCTGCATTATGCAGAGCAGGTACCGTGTTATTGTACCGGAATAATACCTGGACTTTCATGGGAAGGACACTTGTGGTTTACGGTGAGCTTCACAATACTCGCAGGGATTAATATTGTGCTTTTGCCAAAAGACATTCATGCGCATGGATAGGTTAAACCGGTTGCCTGTATTAAAATACCGGAATCAAATAACAAATTAAATTAATTATGAAGAGAGTTAAATTTTTATTGGTTTTTGCGTTTTTGTTAGTTGGAGCATTAACCGTATTGGCATTTACGAATGATAACTATCGTAAGCAAGCGATGCTTATGCAATGTTTAAAATATAATGGCCCGGTTCCAGCAACCGCTAGTAGTATTGTAAATTCGGCAAACTGGAGTACAGTTATCGGCATTCCAAATCTACTGTGTCGGGGTGGTTGGGAATTATGTGCGATCTGTTTTGACAATGGCACTACAACACCTGCTCAGGCAACTTTTATTCTTTCTGAACACGTTAGAGTGTATGGAGCATTGCCATCACATGTCCAAACCATTTACGATTTTCAGGCTAGGTACGTCACGGTATTCTTAGATGAAAGAGAAGAATAAATCTAAAAGAAACACAGTATAAAAAGCTTTTTGGCAGGCACCGCATAAAGGAATGATGCGGTGCTGTGCTAAAATTATAAAAATCAAAACACACAAAGAACTAATGAAATATTCAAAATTTATCATTTTGTACGGCCTGGCTCTTGCCTTTTTTTCCTGTAGTATTTTAAAAAAGCGACAGGAAAAGACAGTAGCAACAGCGAACGCGATGGCAAAAAATGTAGCTGATACAGCCAAAAAAGCCCCGCCAGCAAAACTTAAACCTTATGACCAGGTGATCACCAAAAAGGCAGTTACAGGAACAGGTTTGTTTAAAGTGCACCAGGTAGAAGGAAAGTGTTTTTTTGAGATCCCCGATTCCCTCATGGAAACAGACCTTCTGATAGTGAACCGCATATCAAAAGGGGCTACAGGCGCCAGCCAGGGTATTAGTGGCTATAGTGGTGATCAGATTAATGAAAATGTGTTGCGTTTTACCAAAGGACCAAAGGATAAGCTGTTTATAAAAAGCATGTCTTATACCGAACGCTCAACAGACAGCACTGACAATGGCATGTACCGCTCGGTACGCAATTCCAGCCTGCAACCTATTGTTGCTGCATTTGATGTAAAAGCGTTGAGTAAAGATTCATCTGCAGTAGTAATAGATGTAACGGATTACCTGAATGCGGATAATGAGGTGCTATTTTTTAATACAAGTGCAAAAGGGAACCTGAAACTTGGGGGCTTACAAGCTGACAAGTCCTACATCTCTTCTGTTAAAACCTTTTCGAAAAGCCTGGAGATCAAGACTGTAAAAACCTATGGTAAAACCCCAAGTGGAACTGCTACATACGAACTCAACAGTTCTATCATCCGCCTGCCTGAAAAGCCTATGAGTTCAAGGGCTTATGACGATAGGGTTGGATATTTTGCTACCGGCTATGTTGATTTTGACCGTAATCCACAAGGTGTTGCTTTTACCGGCATGATAACACGATGGAGGTTGGAACCGAAAAAAGAAGAGGAAGCAAAGTACTTACGCGGCGAACTGGTGGAACCTAAACAGCCCATTGTTTTTTACATAGACCCTGCGACACCGAAAAAATGGGTACCATACCTGATACAAGGTGTAAACGACTGGAACGTCGCTTTTGAAGCAGCCGGTTTTAAAAATGCAATAATCGCCAGGGAAGCACCAACAAATACACAGGACAGCACCTGGAGTATGGAAAGTGCGAGGCATAATGTGATCGTGTATAAGCCCTCAGCAGTGCCAAATGCCAGTGGTCCGCATGTACATGATCCACGGACAGGAGAGATACTGGAAACACATATCAACTGGTACCATAACGTAATGCAACTGCTGCGCAACTGGTATTTTATACAGGCCAGCGCAGTTGATCCGAAAGCACGTAAAATGAAGTTTGATGATGATCTGATGGGACAATTGATCCGTTTTGTATCTAGTCACGAAGTCGGCCATACTTTAGGTTTACTTCACAATTTTGGTTCTTCATCAACTGTACCGGTAGAGAAATTACGGGATAAAGCCTGGGTAGAGGCCAATGGGCATACACCAAGTATTATGGATTATGCCCGGTTTAATTATGTGGCCCAGCCGGAAGACAGAATATCGGAAAAAGGGATTTTCCCAAGAATTGGGGAGTATGATAAATGGGCGATAGAATGGGGCTATAGGTGGTGGCCACAAATGCCTAGAGAAGAAGAGGAAACCAAATTAAACCAATGGATCATTGCAAGAACGTCGGACAACAAAAGCTTGTGGTTTGGACAAGAGCAAGATCCATTTGAACCACGCAGCCAGAGCGAAGATCTGGGCGATGATGCGATGAAAGCCAGTGCATACGGTGTTAAGAACCTGCAAAGAATAGTCCCTCGTTTGATGGAATGGACTAAGGAAAAGAATGAGGGATATGGCAACCTGAGAGATATGTATAATGAGACATTAAACCAGTTTTATCGCTATACCGGACATGTATTGAAAAATATAGGTGGAATAATGACCACAAAAAAAGCTGTTGAAGAAAAGGGCGCGGTTATAGCCTATGTGCCTAAAGCGACTCAGAAAAGAGCTATGGCTTATTTGGACCAGTATTTATTTACTACCCCAACCTGGCTTTTTAACTGGGAAATATTGAACAGAACAGAAATTGATCCGGTAAAGTATGTAAGCGCAATGCAGGGAGGTGTGTTAAACCGTTTGCTATCGCCAGTAACGCTAGGGAATTTAACTAAGGCCCAGGAGAAGGATGGGCTCAAAGCTTACACAGCGGTTGAATTATTGGCTGACGTAAAACAAATTGTATGGACTGAGTTAAAGTCTGGAAAGTCAGTTGATGTTTACCGGCGCAACCTGCAAAAGAATTATGTAAATAGCCTTGTTAAACTGGCTGGCCTGGATAAATCACCTGCTGCGGCTGCTGCAATTGATCCTGTTATGGGTGCTTTAGCAAAGATGATGGGGCTCAATTTTTCTGATGCAACTAGTCTGGCTAAAATGCAGGTAAAGGAATTACAACGGGAAATTAAAACAGCCATTCCTAAAATGAAAGACAAAATGAGCCGGTACCATTTATTGGATTGCCTGGATCAGATAAACAGGGCTTTGGTTATTAAATAGAAACGAGATGAGAAAACTAAAATTGACTTTAATTCTGATTGTGCTGGGTTTTGCTACCCAGGCACAACAGCCAAATCCGGTGCTCTTAAATCAAGGACAGATAGTGCCGGATTTCACGGTACTTACACCTGATGGAGGCAAGATGCGCTTGCTGGAAACGGTGGCACAATCAGAATATACCCTGATAGATTTCTGGGGTTCCTGGTGTGTGCCTTGCAGGGCCGCTTTCCCTAAGTTAAAACAGCTTTATGCGAAATGGTATAACAAAGGTTTTAACATTATTGGTATTGCTGACGATACGGATAAGGCCTGGAAAAAAGCACTGGCAGAAGATAAAACACCATGGATGCAGGGCAGGGATACGGACGGAAGCATACACAAGCTTTTTAATGTGCAGACAGTACCTGCTTATGTGTTGGTAGATAGCAAAGGGAAACTGGTTGCTGCGTCTGGCGTGATGGAACTTGGTATACCGCTTAGAGATGCTGCGGCGTTAGATGCCGGATTGGAAAAATTGTTAAGTGAGATAAAATAAAGAACCTGTGAATTAATGCTCCAAGGTTGGTTATATGAAAAAGAATGTCCGGGGGAGTTTTAGTTCATAGTACTTTTCTCCTCCGGCTTCTTTAAAATGTTAAATGTAATGTAAAACACAGATGAAAGCACCAAAGAACTTAATAAACCCTGAATAACCAGTATGAAACTCGCCGAAACAGCCAGACAGAATTTTGAACTTTTTGACGAAGTTATTGCCAGCATAATGGATGGCAGTTACGAAGAAGCTTTTGATGGCGCAATATTTCGTTCGAAATGCAGGATGATTAGAATGGATGCCGAAATAGACATGGCTCTATATCCGCAAGGGTGTAAACGCTGCCTCAATCTTTATTGTGCAAGGATTAATAAATGCCTGGATAGTATGATTGTAATGGGAAAGATTGCGGATGAAATGCAGCTGAAACAAATTGGGATGCTATACCTGAACCTGAATAGCCTGGCAGGCTTTATTGCAGCATTATTGTGTGATGATTTAGATAAATAATGAAAACAGAAATTGATTGCTTTAGGTATTAGACCAGGAATCAGACAAATTAAAAACAATATGGGAAGCGAAAAATCAAAATATAGAAAAATACCAATTTATGATCCGGAAATTCATATCCCGGCATTGGAAAAAGCCCTGGCGGCCCAGCCCGACAAATTGTTGTTGGAGAAATTCAGGGAAGCTGGAGCAGATGACGCATACCTCCTGTATGAACTTGCAGCTGAGTTTTTACCCTTAACTCATCAGGAAACCCTGGCATTGCTAAAGGGGTTTGTGGTTTGGCAAATAAACGACTGTTATGTGATTGCCGAAGCTATGGAAGAAGAAATAGCAGCGTTTACAGATCTGTTGATGGAACGGTACAAAGAATTGCGCAATGCCGGGCAGTTGGAAGAGGCCGTTGGTGTTTTGGGTGCCATTATTTTAGCTGTAGAACCGCAGTACGGCAATACAGCAGATGAGGGGATTACCTTTCATGGGATTTTGGAGGAAGCTTTTGAGGAACTGGATGACATTGTAGCTGGGTTAGGAAAGGCTGAACCTCTTATACAGCAATTACATGCCGTTACTTTACACCAGCAGATCAGGGACTATTTTGAGCAGTTGAACCCTGATGAACAGTTTTTTGAAGATAGGTGGGAACTGCTGATTGCGAAATTAAGGGCATTAATAAAATACTGAAACGATAAATGAAGCTAACTAAATAAAAAAACTGAACTGTCTATGAAAAGCATAAACCTACCCCCTTATGAGCCTGAAGTGATTGACACAAATTCTTTAATGAAAAAAATGGGCATTACCAGAAAGGAAGCCAATGACATTCTCTGGGACTTATTCGAAAAAGAATACATCGATCTGATCCCTGTGCTGGATGAAGCAATGTTGAATCTATTGAAGACAAAGGAATAATTTAGATTTTGAATTGATGTTTGCTGATCATTCCAAAGACGAGAATTATGTACCAGTGCTGAAACAAGCCTATGTTTCGCCGGAAATGTTGATGACCAGATTGGAAGCTTTGATTGAGCAGCATTACAAGGAAGAAAAGTACCCGGTATTTTATGCGGACAAACTGGCCTGTGGCGTTCAAAAATTAAATGAGATTACAAAGCAGCATACCCAGCAGACGGTATTTATGTTAGTGCAAAATAGAATTTTGCTGGAGAGTAAGCGTTTGCTTGCTTTGGGCGAATTGCCTGTTAAATTTATTGCGTATGAACTGGGCTTTGAATACCCATCGTACTTTTGCCGGTTTTTTAAGAAAATGACAGGGGTGACGCCGAAGGGGTGGAGGAGGGGGATGTCGGACTTTGTAGAAAACTGCAATTACCCAAGCTACCAGATGATATGAAAGAATTAGAAAATAAGGTAATTAAAGCACAAAGCTGTTTTTGAGAAAAGACTGCCGATGTTGCACATAACTTATTTATTTTATATCTCTTATATTTAGACTCATATTAGATTTTATGGAAGAATTACACATAGGTCAAATCGGAGAATGGTTCCACAATGAAGGTGGGTTTGATTTTCACTCTGAGCAAAATATGCATGAGTATGATTTTATTGTGATAGATACAGATACACTGGTTGATTCAGTGAAGGAATGCTTAACATCAAAGGTTGATCGAAGAATTGCCGACTTAAAGGAGTTTATACAATTCAAAAATATTCCAGTGGTATTTATTTGTTTTTCAGGAAGCAGTTTTATGTCAATGTTGGCAGGTAAAAGCAAAACTATACCCGATCTCCTAGGGTTAGATGCCATAGAAATTCCTTCAACAGGAAGAAAAATTGAAGTCAATCCTGATAGCCTTTTGAAAGATTTCATGAAAAAATACATCAATGAATTTGAGTATCAAGTAAGTTTTTCAAATCATCCTGGTACTAGCATTGGCAAGGCAAAATCAAAACCTAATTCCATCGGGTTTTATACACGGGACTATATCTTTATACCTGGCTTATCAGAGGACTGCAATATTGATGAAACTGTCTTTCTGAGGGAGCTTTACGATATTGCCCGACTTATAAGAAAAGGCGATGATGCCTTGCATATTCCTAACTGGGCGAACAACTATCTTCTTCCTGGTGAAAAGGAAGAAAAAGAAAACTTCAGATCATTAGAAAATGAAATTAATAGGTTACAGAAAGCCAAAGCTGAAAGCGAACTACGATTATCGAATTACCTTCCCTTAAAACAACTTTGGTCTGGGTCAGGATTTGCGCTAGAAAATGCAGTCAAGCAGGTTTTTCTTGAACTTGGCTTTGTAATGCTACCAACACACGACAGAAGAGATGATCTGATTATGAAATATAATAATCAAATTGTCATTGTTGAAATCAAAGGTCAGAATAAATCCGCGGCGGAAAAAAATGCCGCACAGCTTGAAAAATTTGTTTCAACATATATTGCTGATAATGATGGAACAACACCAAAAGGATTATTGATTGTCAATACTTTTAAGGATGAACCTCTAAATGCACGTAAAGAGGTTTCTTTTCCACATCAGATGTTAAACTATTCAAGATTAAGGAGCCATTGTTTGATAACAACTCTGCAGCTTTGTTCACTATTGCTTTTTTGTCGTAAAAATCCCAAACAGCACAAGGCTGCAATTGATGGACTTTTAGCAACAGTCGGATGCTTTGAAGGACACGATAATTGGTCAGAATATATCTCGGTTGAAAAACCTGTGACTACTAAAAAAATAGAAAACAAAAAAGTTCAGGTTTTATCTTAATTGCATTTTTCGGGCATAACTGCCGATGAAATGCCGTCCGTCAGCGACAATTATTTGGTTTTTCCTTGGTTTTTACTCATCTTGTATGAAAAAACAAAATCATGACTGACCTCTCATTATCCGTTTTCGGAAAATCATTAACTGATCTAACTTATGCGGACATTGCTCATTTCTTCACCACTGATCATGGCGAAAGCAATACTGTAGAATTTAAGGCATATTCGCCAACCTACGGAAACTTTAACCAAAATATTAAAGGCATAATCAGAGCCATTTGCGGATTGCTAAATTCCGATGGAGGAATAGTTGTTTGGGGTGCCCCTTTAGGCACAGCAGACCCTATTACCAATGAAAAGAAATTTGTCGGTGCTTTGGCACCTGTACCCGATTACAAGGAAAAGGATTGGATGATTAATAAGATTTCAGATAACATCACACCCCTACCAACCGGAGTTAGGATCCAAGTTCTTCAAAATTCCGCCACGGAAAATATCTATATCATAGAAGTACAGCCTAGCCCATATAAGCCGCATCAACACGATAATACTTATTTTGTCAGGCTTGATGGGCAAACCAAACCTGCACCGCACTATTTCATTGAGGCTCTTTTTAAACGGATTTCTTATCCCAACATTGAAGGCTATATTAAAGTGGAAAAGGCAGGTTTAATACAAAACCCGTCCAGATTTTATCTCACATTATCGGTCTTTTTATTTAATTTCTCGCAATTGCAGAATGAGGAAGACGTTACTGTACGTTTGATGACAGTACCTGGAGAATTTCAGCATAAAATTGGTAAAGATGATCCCGCTAATTCAGTTCGAAAAATTGGAAGCCTCCATTTTGGATTGGTACAAAATCATACGGAAATCATCATAATTAATCCGCATGAATTGCAAAATTTTAATAACAAAGTTCACATTATGATGAGTTATGCAGGCAAGTCTTCGCCAGCCAAGTCCTCTGATTACACTTTAGATCTTAGTAAAATAGATTTAAATGTTGCCACTAATACTCTCCAGCTTTTTGAGGAAGTAGAGGAGAATAAATTATTTGCGGATCGGCAGCAACAGCTGGGCGCAACAAGGGAAAGTTCTTTATTTAATGCGTTAGGGCGCAATCCAGATAAATAACCCGGAAGCCATAATTTTATAGAGGAGCGGCCGATCAACCTCACCTGTCCGGGCTGCGGACAAAAATCCGTAATCGTTAATCATAAATTTAGACCCCCAAAGCTTACGGATATAAAACAATGGACCCTGGCGAAATTTTTGGTGGATAATGGTTTCTACTTCGATCATGTATCGGAAAATAATCAGTACGTTCGTTATCCTACAACCATGGAAGAAGCGAAGATATTTGTTGTTAAACATAAAAGCAGTGCATATTTTCCTAAAGACACACTGTCAGATTAGCATTCTAAACAGCACTTTTTTGAGTTAAAATCCAATTTATTGATCTGATAATCAGTAATTTATATTTAAAAATATTTCGAGATTATGGTGTTTTTTAATTTGGAAAACATTACGTTTGCTTATAACCAAATAACCAAATAAAGTTCAACCATTAAATTAACGTATGAATAAATTCGGAGGCAATTGGACGGATCAAAAAATTGATATCGTTACTTCTTATGCAAAGGCATATTTAACAATAATGAATAAATACGATTATTTTAAGCTTATTTATTTTGATGGGTTTGCAGGGTCTGGAGAAATCACAGCAGAAGATGAGGCAACTCTTGAAGGGGCTGCTGTAAGAGTTTTGACTATAAATGATCCGAAATCTTTTGATCTGTACTATTTCGTAGAACTAGATAAAAAGTTTGCGGCTAACCTTGAAACTACAATACGGAAAAAGTTCCCTGAAAAAAAGTCGCATGTAGTTGCTGAAGATTGCAATGTTAAATTAAGCGATCTTGTTGATTATTTGCAAAAACCTGAAAACAAATACTGTAAAGTACTTGCATTTATTGATCCAAAAGGAATGCAGGTGAATTGGAACTCACTCGAAATTCTAAAAGGTTACGGAATTGACTTATGGATATTAGTACCAATAGGAATGGGAGTAAATAGATTATTAAAGAAGGATGGAATAATTAGCGACGAATGGATTACAAGACTAGAAAAATTTCTTGGGATGACAAGACCTGATATTATGAAGTTCTTTTATAATTCTAAACCAGTTTATACATTATTTGGTGAAGAGATCGTTATAGAGAAAGAGCAAAAGGCAATTGATGCTGCGGCTAAATTATATCAGTCTCGTCTCAAAACTATTTTTAAATTTGTCTCGGAACCATTCGTGATGAGGAATTCGATGAATTCGCCAATGTATCATTTTTACATGGCAACAAATAATAAGGCAGCTCTAACAATTGCCAATGACGTAATCAAACCTAAGTACAAATAATTATGGCACAATCAAACATAGAATGGACTGAACTTACATGGAATCCTGTGACCGGATGTAACAAGATAAGCCCTGGATGCAAAAACTGCTATGCGGAGGTAATGACCAGAAGATTAAAATCTATGGGTGTTGAGAAATATAGCGAAGGTTTCAAGATCAGGATACACCCTGACACTTTAACTACACCTTTTTCCTGGAAAAAACCGAAAGTTGTGTTTGTAAACTCTATGAGTGATCTTTTTCATCCGGAAGTACCACTTGATTATATTAAGGCAGTTTTTGCAGTAATGAATCAAACCCCGCAGCATATTTATCAGGTATTAACCAAACGCTCGGAAAGGCTTTTGCAAGTTGCCGCTGAGTTAAATTGGACGGAGAATATTTGGATGGGTGTTTCCGTTGAAAATGAAAAATACAGCTACAGAATTGATGAACTTTCCAGAACACCCGCAAAAACAAAGTTCCTTTCTATTGAGCCTTTGATAGGAGCGGTAAAGACCGTTAACCTGACAAATATCAATTGGGTAATTGTAGGAGGGGAATCCGGCCATAAGGCCAGACCATTGAAAAAGGAATGGGTGGATGATATTAAAGTTAAATGCGAAGCATACAAGGTTCCTTTCTTTTTTAAACAGTGGGGCAAGCCTAAATTTAATGTCAATCCAGATGATCCGACCATAGATGCGAAACATCCGGATCATGCCAAAGGAGGCTGCCAGTTGGATGGTAAGATTTACCGTCAAATGCCGGTGAAAGCGGCTTAATATGCATGCTCCATATGCGCCAGTAGAATGTAGGTTTGATGTTGTGATAATTGTTAAAATTCAGGTAAAATAATCATGAAAAAAATCGACTTTTATGACAGAAAGAGAGAGGGCTATAGCCGATATATATAAGACCGTAAAGGATAAATATCCCAATAACTTATTATATGTTATGCCTGATCGGTTTACCAAGAAACTAAAGTCCTTCATGCTTATTAGAGAAGATTTATTTTTTATCTCACAAATTGCGGAAGAGCTAATTTCTTTAAGGGAATCTCCTGGTTCCAACTACATGACAGAATTTGCACTTTGGCAATCAATTATCATAACGTACGGAAAATGCTTTACCGAAAATATGGCGGGAATGTCAAAACTGGAGAAGTCCGTATTTGAGCCGCATGATAAGAAGTACCAAGAAATACATGATCATTTGATGGATTTACGGCACTCCTATATAGCGCATCGCGGTGACACTGCAAATGAGCAAGCAATGGTTTTCATCAAGGTATCCAAAACTGGTTATATGTTGGATGGAGATACTGAGAACATAATCATAGCAAGAAAATTAGCGAGTCCAAGGGTGCGGGATCTTAAATCGCTCATAGCCTTGCTTAATTTATTAATAAAAGAGGTGGAAGTCAAAATTCAGAAGAATGGAGATAAGGCTCATAATGCATTTTTAAAGAATATCTCACCCGAACAAGCAAAAGCTTATCTAGTCAATGATATGAAGCTTGATGGGTATTAATTAACCTTTGACCTGGTTCTACGTTTAAAAATCTCCAGTATGTTTGTCCACTTGTTAATATTGCCCAGGTTAGGACTGCTGCAAGTGAAGTACATTGGAGGTATTGGAAAATGAGATACGTTTTTTATCTTGGCCCATTATAAATTTGCAATATGAAATTAACCGCTTTTATCCTGTTCAATTTTATTACATTAATTAGTTTTGCCCAGTCACCAGAAAGGGTTTTAAAAAAGCTTGGAAGCAACCCAGTCTTTTTTATGGATAGTGTTAATGTACTGCAAAGTGATTTGCAGCAATATCGCCCGGAAGAGATAGCCTCTGTTACCGTATTTAAAGATAAAGAGGCAATTGATATATTAGGAGAAGAGGGCAAAGACGGAGTTGTATATATTGAAACTATACCGTTTGCCAAAAAAAGATATTGGAAATATTTTAAAACTAAATCAAAATCCTATGGTGAACTGCTTCCTAATTTTGACAGTGACAGCACCATTCTATACATTATAAACAAGCGTGTTTTATCTGAAAAAGGTTATGAAGGCACGCTTGCTGCGATAAATGATAAAGTTTTTAAGGAGATCATGATAGTTGACAAGGCAACTCTTGAAAAACAGTATGGAATTACAAATAAACTATATGGAGTAGTGATCGTTTCTGATGTGCCTGATAATCTCTATAATGGAAAGAAAAAATTCTAGTTTTTTCAGATTAATCTACCTCAGACGCTTAAGCAGTTGTCTTATTTTTTTTCCATTTGACATATGCAGGCAGTTTGGAAAGTTCAATTAACTCGTTTCTCTCGGAAATTGGCGGTCTGTTTTCTATCTCAATATAGCCAATGTCCATGGCACTCGACTTTTCACCTAACAGATTATCAACTATTAAGTAAGTAGCATTTATAAAGCTCTCCTTATCGACGGGATTATAATTGTCGACATATACCCGCAAGCCTATTTTCTGGGAATTATTATTATTCAATGGTATAAACGACATATCTTCTGCATTAAGTCGTATGTTGTCGTACTCAATGGAACTACCTTTTACAGCTGGTTTTAACGCTATTACATTCCAATGTTGCAGGTTTGGTGCCTGCTTTACAAGAGATTCTGCATCGTTAAAAAAATCAGCATCACCTTGAGCTGTAATAATTAGATCTTGCTTTTCATCTGGATAACCACCTACCTCAAAATACAAATTTTCACAATAGAGATGGAGTTGTTGCTCTAGTTCTTCTAAATATTGTTCTCTTTCATCACCATCTTCAATTTGATGGAGAAAGTTGTATCTGGCCTCATTCACTGCAACCCAATTCCAGAATTGTTGTTCATTAGTCATTATATGGGCGTTTGATTAGTTAAATCTAGTGAACAAAAACTGGTAATTAAAGTTAGGTGACTGATTAATTTGCTGTTTACCAGATAATTTTCGGAATGGAGCTCATACTGTTTGCTTCAAGGTATGCCTACAAAGTTTATTGTGTATGAACTGGGCTTTGAATACCCATTGTACTTTTGCCGGTTTTTTAAGAAAATGACAGGGATGAGGCCGAAGGAGTGGAAGAGGGGGGCAGCACCCCGCCCGCTTGATATCCTATTCTAAAACAATCCGACGCTATACCCTCAAAATTTCCCTGAACTTGCATGTATTAAATGCTGTGTAAATCAATAAATTTTATTAGTTCACCTAAAAAATATATCTTTCAATAAATTTATCGTCCTTTAATCATTGCACTAGGTGAAAAAAATTCTATTTACAATAGCAATAAGTATAATTGCCGTCTCTGTCCACTCTCAAAGCCTTTATCCCGAAAAGTTCGAAGATTGTAAACTCTCGTCTTTTTGCCTTGACTGCGGGGAACCAAAGGCACAGCCACCAAAGACCATTATTCAAAACCTCTTAACTGGAATCGGAGAAAAAAGCCTTGGTATTTTAAAAGGCACCATTGAAATGCAGATACTTATCGACGAAGATGGCAAACCTTGCCTGTTAAGCGTAGACAATAAAACCAATATCAGCTCAACCGAGCTCAAGCTCAAAGCCTCAATTAACGGCGGTGAAAACTGGACCCCTGCAATTACCGGTTCCAAAAAAGAGAATAGTTCTGTCTCGATTATACTTCAGTTCGAAAATGGCAAGTATGGAGCAAAAAGGAGGACCTTTGATTTTGCCAATCAATCCAATATCGCGGCTAAAGGTTCACCAGACCGAATGGGAAGTGACAAATCACAGCTCAGTGAAACATGGAAGGTCTTTAATCAAAGTAACTCGGAAATGCCTTGGGACATGACCAGGGCAGTAGCGAGTGACCAAAAAGGCGATATCTGGATTGGAACAGATAATGGGATTATAAAGATAGCAAACGGAAAGTGGGAACATTTCAACTCATCTAACACCATCATATCACCAACCTCCTACAACAAAAAAGAAACACAGTCGGTAAGAGATATGGAGGTGGATAAAAAGGATAATAAATGGTTTATAATCGGATATGATGTTTACCGCTATGATAACCACGTCTGGACCAAATTTGATTCAATAAATTCACCAATTAACTGGGCAAGAAATATCTTCGTTGACCATTCTGGAAACGTCCTTTTTACCTCCTGGAATGGGGTATCTAGGTTTGATGGTCAGAAGTGGAGCGAGATGACGAAAAAGAATTCTAAACTGCCATCAGACAAAACTCTGGGTGTATTTGTTGATAGTAAAGAACGGACCTGGATTGGTACTTTTGAGGGCAACGTGATCATTGAAAAGGGTAATACCACATCCTTAAATGACAAGTCCACACCACTTTCAAAGGCATACATTTCAAAGATGCATGAAGATAAAAAGGGGAATCTTTGGTTCTCACTTTACAATGAAAAGGGAACGGCAGCGGGAATTTACGTTTTATCCCCAAATGGTAATTGGCAGAGAATATTTGCTGAAGACCCTAAAATGTTTGCTGGCAATAGCATTAATGACTTCTTTTTAGATGAACAGACTGGTAATCTTTGGCTCAGCCAGAACAATGTTGGAATCTTGAAATATAATATAGAGAGCAAAAAACTTGAGATTTATACCACTGAAAATTCAAACGTACCGAGCGTAAATATAGAGCGAATCATAAAAGATAAGGACGGGGCGATCTGGGCAGCGACTTATGCAGGAGTGATTAGGACAGAACTAAAATAAAAGCTTATTTAGTATGAAGGAAATATTGTCGTTTAAAATAAAGTTTCGGATCTATCTCCATCATTTTCCCCTTTAATGCGTGGACAGGCCTTTGTTAACCGACCGTATGGGAGAGATCTATTTATAGTAACTACTCCATATTTAATTTGGTAAAATGCAATAAAGACGGTGAATTTTCCTGAAATGCAGCTGACTGTGGTTTTCTTCGCTGTTACTGGTTAGCTTAGCTTTTTTACTAAGCATTATGACGGCAATAACTCAGGAAATAATACAGGATAAGATTTTTAATGTTCGCGGTAAACAGGTAATGCTTGACAGAGACCTGGCGGTGTTGTACGGTGTGGAGACTAAGGTGCTTAACCAGGCAGTAAAGAGGAACCTGGAAAGGTTTCCAGGGGATTTTATGTTTCAACTCTCGAAAGATGAGTTGAAATCTATAAGGTCACAATTTGTGACCTTAGATAGAAAAGGTGCTCATAGTAAGTATCTTCCTGCAGTGTTTACTGAGCAGGGAATAGCCATGTTGGCCTCAGTTTTAAGAAGTGAAACTGCCATTTTAATGAGCATAGAAGTTATGCGTGCTTTTGTGGCTATGCGGAGGTATTGGAAAATGAGATACCTTTTTTATCTTGGTGCATTATAAATTTGCAATATGAAATTAACCGCTTTTATCCTGTTCAATTTTATTACATTAATTAGTTTTGCCCAATCACCAGAAAGGGTTTTAAAAAAGCTTGGAAGCAACCCAGTCTTTTTTATGGATAGTGAATGTACTGCAAAGTGATTTGCAGCAATATCGCCCTGAAGAGATAGCTTCTGTTACCGTATTTAAAGATAAAGAGGCAATTGATATATTAGGAGAAGAGGGCAAAGACGGAGTTGTATAGTGAAACTTTGACAAGGCAACTCTTGAAAAACAGTATGGAATTACAAATAAACTATCTCTATGATGGAAAGAAAAAATTTTAGTTTTTTCAGATTATTCTACCTCAGACACTTAAGCAGTTGTCTTATTTTTTTTCCATTTGACATATGCAGGCAGTTTGGAAAGCTCGATTAACTCGTTTCTCTCGGAAATTGGCGGTCTGTTTTCTATCTCAATATAGCCAATGTTTAGGGCACTCGACTTTTCACCTTCGCTGAAGGGCCTGGAGACGCTATGCCTGAGCATATTTATATCATTTTTGCCGGTACGAAGTCTTTATAAGCATCCGTATTTCCGCTAATCCGATTGCCTTCCAGATCAATGACCACAGGAGGCTCATCATTACCTGGCTCAGTTTGAAAAAGTGGTTCTAGGTCCTCATTAAAGAGTACAAGGTATTCATCGGAAAGTGTGATTTCGCCTGGAAAAATCCGAGATGCGTCTTTCTCATTGTCTGCAGGAACTGTCAGATTGATATTTGCCCGGGAACGAAATACCGAATTGTTAAATAATATGTAGAGCGAGATTTCGGCATTTTTGTTGGTATAATTTACCAAAGCCGGTATCTTAATAGTAGAGAAATATTTTCTCTTATCAGCCGCAGAAATGTTTTTTGTCAGCATCCAGGGCATCTGCTCATGATTGTCAACAATATAAAAAGAACCATGCCGGCCATAAACGGCGTCGAAGAAAAATTTTAAATAGGGAATGATTTGTTCTTTTGAAAAATTATGGTCTGATTTAGCCGCCTTATACAATGGTAAATTGGTAAAATCTATTGGTAAAACCTGATTGCTATTGGCTAAAACATAACGAAAAGTTTTTCGAGTTGTATGGTGGTACTCAAATGCGTACACTTTGTAGGAATGAAAAAATGGTAGATCAAATTCTTTTACGGTAAGTAAATCTTCGTCCAATGGCATAGATTGGTAGGGTCTGCATCGCTCAATCATTTCCGATTTGGTTTCGGCTGCAAGCGTACGCCCGGTAAATTCATCCAGCCTGATTTTTCCGAAGCCATCTGACAACCGCTGGTATTCTTTTAACTGCAGGTCCAGGAAATCCAGGGCATCCTTATTGTTCAGCCTTTCGGTAACGATTTTCGCACACCTGAGGGCCTTGCCTACCATCGGGTGGATGGCTCCATATATGTTGATTAACGATTCCAGTTTATTGGTTACCAGATCTGTTAAATCTGAGGAAACCGCTTCCAGTTCTGCTGTAGAAATTTTTTGCTGATCGGCTAACTCTGCAGCAAGTTGACTCTTAGAGATTAAAGCATCTAATACCCTGAAGTTTAATCCCCCAACCTTATCCTCCATCAAATCCAGGCTTTTTTTGTAAAATTCAGTGGCTTTTTGCAGGTCTTTCTTCGCAGTCCAGTATTGGCCCATAATAGAAAAATGACTCTCCCAGTTGACATCATCTGGTTGTAATTTCTGTTTGAAAATATGCTCACAGCGTAAACTTAGCGCTTTCGCCTCCTCAAGTATTCCCTGCCTGATCAGAATGGATGCCAATGTGTCCAGGCAGATGCCGGTGTATTCATGCTCAGCACCCCGGGTAAGGGTATAAATATCAATTGCAGTGTTGCTGTATTGAACGGCTTCATCGTATCTTCCCTGGTTACGCATCATGATGGATAGCGTATGGGCAGAATAGCCTAAGTTTTCCAGGTCAAAGTCTGGTGCTTTAGCTTCCCCCTTTTTAATCAACAGGATATGCGCTTTATATAGGATAGGTTCAGCTTCTTCAAAGTGCCCGATCGCCGCCAGGAAATCTGCATACCTGCCAAGGTCAAAAGATTGATTTAATTCTGTTGCCAGCTTTTTTTCTTTCAGGTAGTATTCCCGGGCTTTTACGTAATTACCCAGTATGCATAAAACATCAGCATAAACATGATAGGCATATATGAGGTAGTTTTTTACATTTGGCGTGCTTGCCTGGGATAGGTATTCCAGGATATCCAGTAATATTTTTTCTGCAATTACAGCGTCGCCATTTTCCAAATAACGATCACAGAGATACAAGCCCAGCAATGCACTGTCATCAAAGGTAATGTGTACAAAATTGATCACCGATCCGGCAATCCGGGTATAGGATATAGAAGAATCGGAGGGGTTGGCCATGATGCCCGTTAATGTAGTAATCAACACGGAACAGTTGCTTCGCAGCTCATTCTTGTTTTCTTCCCGAACCACTTCCTGTATCACCGGGCTCACTTTAAAGGCATTTTGCTGCGCATCGAATTCTATCCAGCCTTTATCAGACAAACTCTGCAATGTATCGTTAAATTCATCCTGTTCTGCAGGTTTTAGCAGATTATAAAGTATATTATAGGTTATTTTTTCTGCAGGTAAAACGGCCAGGTTGCTGAGCAGATGTTTTTCGGGAGCAGACAATTGTTCAATGTCGTACATGGCCTTGATGATCTCTTCTGGTTTGGCCTTGGTGAGCTTAATGCCATGGTAGTTGATCGGCACTGATTTCCCTTGTACCAGCAGCAGTCCCTTTTTCTGCAGGTCTTTTAACAGATCGGCTAAAGCGTAAACTTGCTGGTACTTATTGATCTCCCTTAAATTTTTGGCCAGTACTTCTACCACCAGGGTGTTCCGGCCTACTGCATTGATGATCTTTTTGAGCAAAGGGAGCTCTTCGTCTTCAATCCGGTCGTAATAATGCAGGAAAAGTTCGCTGAGCAGTGTTTCATTGAGCGGGCTGAGCTGATGTCGCTTTACCCCTGAGAGTTCTCCTACACGGCTGGTAATGAGGATGTGGAAATTTGTAAGCCGCCGCAGGTGCTGATAATGTTTTTCCAGGTCTTTGATGTGATTGGCGTTATCCAGTACCATAAGGGCAGGACTTTTTAATCCTGCGAGGTCACGGATCACATCGTTTAGTTTATCAGCTTGTTCGGTTGTGGTCATTTGCTCTATGTTCTGGTTTGCTTTTTTAATGCCCAGTGCACTGGCCAACGAAAGCAAAGCACTTTCGATACCCTGGTCGCAATAGAGCCAGATCAAATGATGATAATTTTTTTCCTTTTTGAGCCAGAACTTAGAAGCTACTGTTGTTTTACCTACACCGCCCTCTCCGTTTACCAGCAGCAACAGATTTTGATTGGCAGTTAATTTTTCTTCGAAGAGGTCTATCTCTTCATCACGGCCAATAAAAATGTCGGTGTCAAATGGCGGGAGTGTCAATAAACGTGGCAGTCTGTTGTCATGAATGAGGGTATTGATGTTCATGTTCATGGTGTCAATAGAAGCGGCCATTTCCTTTTGGTTAGCTTCAAAAACATCTGCTTTTCGGAGCAAGTTCCTGGTGTTTTGCTTGATGATCCTTACATCTTTCCTGAGGTCTTTTAACCAAAGGTCAATCTTGGGCCCCAGTATATTGACTGTCCTTTCTGTGCTGAGTAAAGTATCCAGTTTGTCTGTTAACTCAGCCAGGGTAACTTCAATATGGGCAGCGTTGATTTTAATGTCTGAAAGCAGCC
Organism: Pedobacter heparinus; assembly: GCF_032678725.1. Classification (GTDB taxonomy): domain Bacteria; phylum Bacteroidota; class Bacteroidia; order Sphingobacteriales; family Sphingobacteriaceae; genus Pedobacter; species Pedobacter heparinus_A. The sequence continues at coordinate 9,471 of NZ_JAVTSC010000011.1, read as the reverse complement.
GGTTTGTAAAGGCCACCTGGGCTTTGGCCTTTTCCGGATCTTTTAGAATGGTTGCAAATTTTAACGTCATGATGTCGAACCAGTCCAGATGGCCGGCTTCGGTTTCCCAACCCGAATAAATCATTTCTTTTAACAGCTCAGGAAAATGCTGAAAGAATAGCTGCTCCCGGAGACTTTGGACCAGGTTGTTTTTCACCTCCATACTTAACTCATCGCGCAGCCTGAGTGTGTCTTCGTGGTTGTGCTCGGCGGCAGCCAACAAAACCTCTACCCGGCTGTAAGCAGGATCGCCATGCAAATCAGGAAAGGGAGCATCGATAATATCTTGTTCTTCGTCCAGGTAGCGTTCTACAGCAGACTTGAGCGCAGCTTTTTCGATATTGGATTCCCATTGGCCGCTGGCGGCAAGCTTATTTTCGAGTTCTGTGATATAAGCCTGAAACAAGAAAGCTGTTGCGTAGATGTTTGCTTCTTTTATGGCCCTTCCAAGATCAGCATTTTTTGGCAATTCATCTTTTGTCCAGTACAGCTTAACTTTTTTGAAAGTATGACCCAGCAATTTACAGGTATAATGATCTGCACGGTTGCCCAATATCCCCTGACCTACACTTTTAAGCGTTTCAGAATGATAGGCATCCACTATTAATTTGCCAGCTACGGCTATTAAGGATAAAGGATCTAGCATGATTTTGGAGATTTCTCCAAGATAATGATTTTATTTAAAAAATAAAATGATTTCAGGACGGGAAATTCTTTGTTAGCGATTGCTTTTTTTGGAGGTGCAATGTTTAAGAAAGAGTTGTGGTTAATTGGTTGAGTATTTGTTATATTTGTAATAAGCATTAATTGCTATGACAGTAAAACAAAGACAAACAAATTTGATTAAAAAAATCTCATCTATAACAGATGAAGATGCATTGATCATGCTGGAACAGGAGGTGTCTTTTTTTACCCATATGAATGGGAAAGACATTGCTGATTCGCTAACGCCTTACCAGGTTGATGAACTAACCAGTATGGTTAATGAACCATCTGATGTGGATACTGTAAATGAAGATGAATATAAAAAGGTTACTGCTAAATGGCGTTTGAAGTAATATTCAAAAAACGCTTCATTAATAATCTCGTTAAAGTTCAGGTGTACCTGGAAAAGGAATGGGGCGAGAAAATCGCCATCAGATTCCTCAAAAAAATTGACAACAGAATCAATATGTTGAAATCTTATCCCAATTCCGGGATATTGTCTGAAAAGATACCTGGTGTGCGGGGCATATTGATAACGCCACACAATCTGATGTTTTATAAAGTTGATGGTAATAAAATTATCATTCTGAATTTGTACGATACCAGATCAGATCCGTCCAAACGTATGTTTTGATCAACCTTTCCGTCTCTTTTAAACAATAATTTTCAAAGGTTTTTTAAACGTTTGCTGGCATTGCTTTGGCATTTGCTGGCTTGAAAAATTACTATTTAGAATGAGTAGGAGTGAAAAAGTTTTCAATCTTCGTTTTGAAATTAGCGTTTTATACGGTGAGTTTGGAGGGTTAAGGGTATATTAATATCTTGCATGCTGTTTGCTATCTGAATAATATGAATTTAAACGCTCTGAGATTAAATAGTTATTTCATTTACATTCTTATCTAAATATATGAAAACACTATTTTTATTCATCGCCGCCGCATTAATAATTGCTAAAGTTGAAAATTCATTTGCTGGCAATTTTTACAGTTTAAAAAAGCTAAATTTTCAGGAACAGCAAGACACCATTAAATTTTTGGAAAAGGTTAATGCACAAAGATCTAAATATCATGGTAAGGATTTGAATACGCTGTTAAAAGACTTAAAATTAGAGGTGAAATCATATACAATAGCACCAGCTAATAAGCCTGCAGGGCCAGTAAAGACGATTACCTTGTATTTCCAAAGCGCTGCGGTAGCCGATGATAAGATCAAACGTCACAGAAGACAAAGCGCTGTTGTGATTACATTTGAAAACGCCATTATTAATGCTTATGGCTTATACCTTCAAAGTGATGGAGAATGGACTGACATAGTAAATGATGCTTATGGGAAACTAATTATTAAGAACATTACAGTGCGGGGATCAAATCAAAACCGGTAAGAGTTCATCGAGTAAATTCAGATCACATTTGAAAGGGGTATTCCAAATCCATTTGGGATATATCACCAAAGTAAGGGAGAGTGGATTAAGCTGGTAGCAGACCAGTACGGGGAATTGAAGATTAAAGACTTTGAAATATTACAAAACCAAAATAAATAATAGGTTTATTTATTTTTCTCTGTTTTTATATTCATTTTGGGTTTTTTAATGTCCTGCACGTCAACAAAATTTTTAACCCCAATTAATAAAAGAATATGAGGTATTATTTCTTATTAACGCTTTTAATATCAATTTTGACTGTCAGCTTGCACGCACAAGAACGGCAGGAACTAGAGTTTATCAGAAGTTATTTCAAAGAAAAAGAACCTATTGTGTATACGGACAAGATTGACGTAGCCGAATATGTATATAATTTATTTGTGGATATATGTAAAAAAGACACCTTGAGGACCTATAAACACGAAGCCAGGTTAGTGCTTGCAAAACACGAGAAGGATTTTATTTTGGCTGAGGCCTCAAAAATAAAAGAGAAATCTTTTGATGGAAATTTGCTGAAAAAATCTACACTTATTCCTCGCAGTAAGTTGAGCGAAATTTTTAAGGGCAAAATTAATGGGTGGCAAAAATTCACTAAAGAATACAATGGTGGATTTTACTCCTTTTCTAAACCCATTTTTATCAGAAATGAGACATTGTGCATTTTTTACGTCGATTATGCTTGTGGAAACTTATGTGGAAATACTGAGATTGCTGTTTATAAAAAAATCAAAGACACCTGGACCGAATGGTTCGTTTTATACCAGGCCGTTAGCTAAATCAACAAAAAAATATGAAACGATTTTTAACCTTACTACTGATGTGTAACATCTTTTTTATAAGTTGCAACAGGCAGGTTTTTTCTGAGGATCTCAATTTCAGAAGGATTTCCCGTGTGACAGAAACACGCAAATTATTGAAGGAATATGCATTATGTGGATGTATTACATACGCAACGGATGTTGATAGGCTTAAGAAGGATATCAGCCACGGCATTTATATAGAAATCAGTAATTATGGAGATCGGGATGTATATAAGAAGATTGATAGTATGTCAAAGGCAGCAGCATTAGGGATAAAGCCATCACAAATTGCAGATTATGGATATCAAAAACCGCTGTTATTAGGTTGTATGAATTTCTATAAGAGCAAAAAGCTTGATTCATTAGTGAGAAGCTTTGACCGTATATATATCAGGAATAGTAAATAAAAACCAGCGATTTGTTGAAGAGAAAAAAGATTAATCTACCTTAAAATTTCCCGTTGTAAATATTACATTATCCCTGGATATGCCCTGCAGGATTATTCTGAAATTACCTGTAATGTCACTCGTCAGACATTCTATTTCTGCCTCTCCCTGTGCATTGGTGGTGATGCCTGGTTTCCAGAGCAATGTAGTGGCATATTCAGGTTCGGGGCTGCCGGCATTTGCGACATAAAATTCTTTGGTTAAATGAATGCCATCTATTTTAAATGAATTTTGTTCTTTCTTTGTGGTACAGCCCATGTAACTGATTGGCCTTACTTCAAATTTTGTACTGCCCAAATCTGTTCTGATCAGGTATTGTTTTCCCTCAATGGGCTGGTAATTAGCGCTATTGCCTGCGCTGCCCGGATAATTTAGATATCCGCGGGCATCAACATAATCTCCACATTCATTTGCTCCTGGTATTTTATTAGTACCGTAAAACGAGCCATCTGAATTTTTTGCGCTGATGTTTACGGTTTTTAACGTTTGGCCGGCTTCCAGTCCCGCCTTTTTTATGTTGGCGTCTGGTTCAGCGTGTTTTCCCAAATCTGGCCTGTATATTGGCAATTGACGGGCAAGTCTTTTGTTGATCTCCGTAAAGGGATCAATCACCGATAGGGTATAACCCTCACTATTTTTTGAATTTATAAATATCCCTATCTTTTTGTCTGCCGGTACAATCAGGTTTTCCCTGTCGAGGTCAAAATATCCTGTATTATTTGTCTTTATTGGAGTGAAAGCAGGGTTATTCTGAATAATTAAATCAAGCGGTGCTTTTAAGGGCTTGCCTTTGTATTTGAACTGTGCATTAAGTACAGCTGGTGCAGGAGCTGGAACAGTATCGTTACCCGTTGAGCTGATCAGTTCTTGCCAGGTATATTTTCGCCAGCCTTTAATTAACATCACATTTTCGAGATAGGGTTTTTCCTGCAATGATCTGCCATATTCATATAAAGGATTCAAGTTTAGAGCCTGGTATAAGTAAGTATGGCTTTCTATATCGGGGAATTCATACTCATTTAAACGGATGGATTGTACTATCGCAGCGGAAAGTATTCCTTGAACTGGCTGGCCAGATTTGTTAGTGAGTTTAAGCTTTATTTTTACGGAATCTCTTTTACGATAGCTGGATTTATTGAGCGATAGATTGGTTGTTATTTTTTGATCATAATGAGCGAAAAATAACCTTTCTGCAAGTGGCTGGTTGTTTTTATCCAATACCGTTATTGTTGCAATTCCCTTAGGCAGCGCGTTTAATGCGATGCTGACCTTTTTTCCGGTAGGTAGTGCTGTAGTACTAAACGATGCGTAAGCATCCTGATAGTTGTGGATTAAGACATGTACCCCGGTTTCCGATTTGCTGAAAAGTTTAAACTGCAGCGTGTCTTTTACAATGGCTTGTGCCAGGCGCAGGTTTATGCCAGATGACAAGGCTGTTGGCAAGGAATAGGAACTGTCCGGTAGGAAACTATTATTGCCTATGATCTTAATCGCGTACTTAGATTTTTCGTCGGGTATGAGCTGAAAAGTACCCATGCCATATTCATTTGTTTCAATGGTGTCAATACTCAATTTATCTTTAAGCAGCGCGGCCTTTAATTTCAGGGGGCTGCCTGTGCTGCTTTTTGTTTCCCAGCCGATTGTTCCTGCAAGACCAGCTATCAGGTTGCCGCCTTCAGGATAAAACTTAATGTCTGTTTGCTTAGTTTTATTTGGCGTACTTATGGCGTTCTGCCCGGCAGTGCTTCCGTCGGAAACAGGAAGTGTCATGTTTTTAACAATTACAGGCTGGCTAAATGTACAGAGCGGATGACTATTTTTTTCCAGAACATTGGTAGATGCCAAAAGTTCATAATTTCCGGATGCAATGGTGTCTGGTAAGTTTAAGCTGCCAAAGCTTAGGCCATTCTCCATTACATACTTACCCATAAGTACAATATCACGGGTATCTGCTTTTATCAGGCTAACATACAGGATGTTGTGATTTTTTAGATTTTGAGCTGTATTGCTGATCAGGTAAGCGCTAAACCAGATGATTTCATTATTGGTATATATCGTTTTATCAATATGCGCGAACAAAGCAATTGATGGATGATTTTTTTTGTACTGGGCTAGTTTTGTAAGCCAGAGTTCATTATCGGGAGCGGCGGTTTGAGCAATTGAGGTATGCAACAGGAACAAGCCAATAATACTTAGAAATATCCTTTTGATCATACTAACAATATAAATACAATTTTACTTTCTCACAAGCTCGTGGTTATGGAAATCAGGGTGGTTTTAAAGAGATGCGTAAGACTTTTGGCGAGCATTTGAGAGTCTGGTTAATGAACCATCTGATGTGGATACTGTAAATGAAGATGAATATAAAAAGGTTACTGATTATAGTAGAAGAATAGCCTCAATTAGAAGATTACAATCCGATTGTTAAGCCCAGGCCAACATCTATATTCCCGGTTTTTTGTTTGGATGATGGGACAGTCAATGTGGTTCCATTACTGTTCACTGTAAATGCTTTAAAATTCGCGTTTGAATTGTTGAAATCTCCGTATAATCTTAAGCCTAAAGTGCTGTTCAGTTGGTATTTAAACCCGACGCCTAACAGGTAGGCGAAAGAGGTAGCCGATTGGGATTCTTGCTTGGCAGATGAAGATCCAACTCCCGGAATATTATAATTTACATCTAATTCCGGAGTTGAGGTAAACTGGACACCGGCGGCTTCTCTAAACTCTATTTTGAAATTTTCACTTTTTGATAAGGCAAATGTTTGGGTTATACCGCCCAGAACGGAAGCCATTTTCCAGGAGCCTGCATTAATAGATAAGCTGCCTCCAGAACCATCAGGTATGGCATACTTTAATGCTTCTTTAGCAATTCCGTGGGTTTTCCATTTAAATATAGCAATTGCACCTACGTTTTTTGAAAACTGAAATTGATAGCCTAAATCAAAATAGAAGCCGGTGGTAGCCAGGCCGTTTTTTTCATCACTGGCATCTTTAGCTCCAAACTCCCCGATAGGAATGCTTGGCCCTAAACCGATAAAGATTGATGATTTTTTGGCGTTAGATTGCGCAAATGTTGTTACTGAACAAAAAAGCAAAAGAGCGGAGAGTAAGCGTTTATTCATTTTGAAAATTTAGCGTTTTAAATTTATTTCTACAAATGTAACAGGTATTTTGTATTCTCAAAATTTTAGTGGATAGTAGTTTAAACGGCAGCAGTTTGGTTCTCTTTGATAATGAGCCGGCAGGTTTGCGGTATCGGTCAGTTTAACGATTCCTAAAAAATCAAATCCTGCTGAGGTGCATTTAAGTAATGGAAGCTCAAGCTATTAAAAACGCAGTTGAGGAGCAGGTAATTCTGAATGGGAAAGTTCTGATAGCAATGCCTGAATGAATCAAATGGATTGTATAACATTTTCATGCAATAGTATCATTTTAAGTTCTTAATCTGCGATACGTTTGTTTATCATCTGGAGCAGATGGAACGTGTTTTAGTTCCGGGTGCTATGACTATGAATGAAAATAGTATTATACAAGTTGAAGGCAAGAGATTAATGAAAGCGAAAAACCCGGTAGATATGAAACTGCTATACCGAAGGCTTTGGGATGTGGTACACTTTGAAGAGCTGTTCCCAGTTCCGGTAAACCAGCATATTGATGAGTTCCTGCTGAGCCTGATCATCGAACTGTCCAGGCTTTGCCTGGAAGAAGACCGGGGTTTGGCCATTGCTAAATACTACCATAACAAGACGCAATTGCTGCAGCTGCAGCGAAGAGCAATGGAATTACTGGCTGATGCCAATAAGAAACAACGAAAACGGATTGGGCTTATTGATGCAGGTTTAACAGAACTGCTGGATGTGCTGGAGCTGGTAAAAACAGAGCGTATTGATACGCTTTTTTTTAAACCCAATTGACTCAGAATTTTGTGAATCGATATGAAAAACAATATTTATTTCCATAAAACAACTGTATTAGAATTTAATTAACATGATCTCTGCTAATCTGTTACTGGCCCATTTCTGGACCAATGCCAATAAAATTACCACGCCTACCGGCGTTGAACTGGACCTGAATGATGATGAAACCATCAGCTTATCTGTTACGCTAAGAAACCAGGAAGATTATCCGGAACGCTATCAGCTGAAAGCCAGGTTTGGTTTGGAACAATTTATAGATACATTGGAACTGGAACAACTGGAAGGTATAGACGAGATCAGCATCGAAACGATGTTTACCCTGATGGTTATCGGCAGTGCCGGTTACAGTTTGTTTCGGGTGTAAGATAAATATAAAATTAAACGCCGGGATGGCCCGGCGTAAAGCGTTCTTTGAATAGATGGATTTAGTACAAAATTTTGGAAGAAACACCAGCATCTTGTGATAATAAAGATATTAAATTAATTATTGGTTTAATTAGATCGTAATTATTTATATTTGCAGCATACTACATTAGTTATGACTGAAGCAATTTATGATCTTTCCAGAGAGGAAACCAAACATGGAATAGTGTATTTTTTTAAAAGTAAAGGGAAAGCAGATTTCATTAAGGCAATTCAGTATGATTATGTTTTGGATTATAATTATAAAAAGGTCTACAATTTTGGATTTGGTGATTATGATTCAATAAACCACGCTATAGATGATAGTGTAGGTACTGAAAATGGAGATGTTTATAAAGTATTTAATACGGTGTTAAGTACGATCCCTATGTTCTTTGAGTCTTTTCCAGATGCTGTAATCTCTGTTCGGGGAAGTGATAGCTCTTCCTCTTTTATTGAAAGTTGTAAACTAAACTGTAAAAGAAATTGTGATGACGATGTTTGCAAAAAATCAAACCGGAGGATAAACATTTATACTGGTTATGTTAATAAAAGATTTGAAGAGCTCATTAAGGACTTTACTTTTTATGGTGGTATTGAACTAGATGATACTGGACCGCTTGTTGAAGATTATATCCCTGGGAAGAAATATAACTCAGTTATGGTTGTAAAAAATAATATGTAATTTTGAAAATATGAAAGCGAAGAAAAAAGGGATGCATGATTCTGTAAATCAATCTGATTCGGAAATACCAGCAGAAATAATAGCAAAACTTAAGAACACGGTTCTGTTTCCTGAGAAAATTGAAGAAACCAAGAAATTCTTCAGTAACCTTAAATCCAGTACGCTTTAAGTCTAAAGTAATAGTTGCTGGACGGAAAGTAAATATGAAAGCTAAGAAAAGAGACAATCCTGTTGTTATTTCTAGACTTGAGTTTACTGAAATAATTGAACGGCTAAAAGACCGCGAGCTTTTTCCACAGAAAAATAAAGAAGCGAAAAAGACGCTAAGCCGGATTAAATCCTGGCCACTTAAGTAATTTTTTTTAACTTGAATACCATTGTAAGCCGCTGAAAGCGGCTTTTTCTATTTCTTATCCGCTACTCTTCTGGCGGCAAACCGGTACTAAATCCATCAAACATTTTCTGGCGATTACGCGGAACACGAAGAATTTTTTTTCTCCTGTACCATTTTTCGCAAAAAATTACTGTACGAAATACCAAAAGAATATAAAAACTGACAACTAACTCTATTATTAACCTTAAAAAAACTGAAAAAACGACCATGACATAATTCTACCTCATCTCCCTATCGAAAAACCGATTATAATTTTAGGCTGCTAAAGCAGTTTAAACACAGCACCAGGAACAGCTAAAAGCCGATGGCATGCCTATGCCTTTTTTACTGGGTTTTACTAACGCAATCGTCTGATAATTAATCTATTAATTTTTAAAATATGCCATAACGCAAGCGGGAAAGGGTAAAACGCGCTATACCTTGGCACCATGATTTTTTAACAAATACTCAATAATGGATATACACGAGAACGAAGATTTTTCTACACATAGCTTTAAAAATTCGGAGAACCCTGAAGGAATGGACATGTACCAGAAGGCGCACTATTTTGGACGCTATAAAAATCATTGGGCCAGCCTGGGGCGGTTCAACTACAGGCAGGTGTGCTTTAGTGGCGCATTGCCTGAAGTGGAGCTGGACCTGCCGGGCAACCCGAATGAAA
>NZ_JAVTSC010000010.1:0-241219 GCF_032678725.1 Pedobacter heparinus | reverse complement strand
TTTTGTCATATGATCTCCTGTTTAAACCTAAGAGGGTTATTAAATACATAGTTATAAGGAAAATGCCTGGGCATCTGCTCCGCCAACGGATCCACCACATTCCATCACCCTATCTCCGGAAAGTGTTTTAATCAAAAACTTCCTGTAATCAGCGCGGTCTTTTCCTTCTTGCTCTTCAAGGAATATTCTTAAATTAAAGTCAGATGGTCGGGTAGGAGCGACCAACATAACATCGCCGTCACTATATAAGTTCAAAATAACTCGATCTTTTTACCCTCCCAGTCGGTTACCATTGGCTGATGAAGTTCATGCCACCTCTTTATAAAAGAGTCGATATTACTTAGATCGTCTTCAATCAGCTTGCTTAACTCATCTACTCTTTCTTGAAAGCCGCTTTCCGTATAAAAAGATTTTATTTTGTGCTCAACAGTATTAAGAAGCGGCATACCTTCAAAATCGTCTACCCTAAGACGCATTCTCGTTAGAGTATTTGGAGGAAGGCTAAACTGCATACCGTCCGTACCTTTCAATGGATCAAGGGTTTTTAAAGTCGGCTTTAATTCAAAAACATTTAAATAGATCTTTATCCAATTGTCACCTTTAGATATATGTGTTGTAATCGCTTCCAGATGCGATCCTGAATTTAGCCTACAAAGCTCATAAGTATAATCTCCTAAATTATTTTTGCCAAATAGTTTTTCTGGAAAAGGTGATTGCTCAAACCCGTTTTTTTTTAATGCCGGAATACCATTCTTTAAAAAAATTTCATTACGGATTTCTAATGATTTTTTAGGTGATACCTTATAAAATAGTCCCATATTAATTCCTTTTTACCTGTCCGCCTGTTCCTGTTACTACACGTTGTGCAGTCTTACCCAATTGCTGGCTGGTTGTTCTGTTAACAATTGCTCCGCCTGGCGTGGTTACATTCTTTAGAGCCGCGCGCTGATTGCTTGTTAATCCAGATGTATTAAATTTACTTTCAACAGTCAATTGTTTACCCGTAAAAATATTTTTCATATTATGATCATATTTAGCAACCTGTTCAAGTCCAGTAGCAGTTTTACGTCCTGTAGCAACTACGGCCTCACCGTTGCTTACGTAGCCACTCGCACCATATTTAGCCTTAGTAACTGCTTCACCTAATGCTCCTTTAGCTTGATTTGATAATTTATTTAATCCATTTTCAACTAAAGCACCTGCGGCTTTTCCCGCAGCAGCAAAGCCTCCGCCTATTGCTCCATCTATTGCAACGTCCTTTAATGTTGTGCCCTGACCCTGAACAGCTCTATTGACAGCACCGCCAACAATATTTGCTCCCGCATTTGCTCCAACACTTGCAAGTAAACTAGTTCCCCCTGTAAGGCCAGCTACACCACCGGTGATAGCACCTTGCAATGCACTTCCTCCAACAGCCTTCCAACTAGTAATTCTCCCGCTATTATATAGCTGAGATCCTCCTTCGATTAAACCACCTATTAAACCACCGGCAACAGCACCAATAGCTCCAGTAATACAAGTCGGACATCGTCCATCAGGATCATCGTATCTAACCGGGTTATTCATCCCGTACTGATATTGTGTCAAGCTTTCCTGATCCCCTTCTTCAGATGAAGGATCCACCACATTCCATCTCCCTATCTCCGGATCATAAAACCTTGCCCCATAATCGAGCTGTCCCAGCTCACTCTGCAACTCCTTGCCATTATAAAGATATTTATTTACCCCGCCATCTGCAAATCTTTTACCAAAGGGGTAATAATTATCTGTTTGCAACTCTTGTAATGTTCCTAATGAGGGATGCTGATTGAAAGTATACCGCACATTGCCCAAATGATCGGTCAGGTTATATTCATAACTGTAATTATCAGGTGTACCATTATTTCTTCTCGCTTTACCTTCTTCAGTCATGATAAATTCAATTACCCCTCCGGTATATTGTATGCCATCAACATAGTCTGAGGTGGCCTCCATATTGCTCACTTTTCTTAGCTTTGTTCCTGTCGCATCATAAGTATAGGTCATACTCAACCCAACTCCGGTTACTGTAGAAGGCAGGTTCAAGGTATTGTAACCAATAGTAACACCCTTCCTTCCATCGGTAGTTGCATTGCCATTGGCATCGTACTGGTAATCTGCCACCGTCACATTGGCGATTGAACGCAATTGGTTGCCCCCATTCCAGTAAGCATAAGAATTTGCACCGGTATTATCCCGATTCAAGCTACTGATATTACCCATTACATCATAACTGAGCGCTTCACTCTTAACCGATGGAGATATCTCTCCCCGGGTTAACCTGTTCAAATTGTCGTAATTATAATTGAATGTACTACTAACTCCGGCATTGGTATATACCTGATTGGCTATATTTCCATTGTATTGAGCAGCAACGCTATTTAAGGCATCCTGATATTTGAGCTCCATACTAAATTCCGGAGCGTTGCTTGTTTTCAGCCAACCCCGTTCATTATAGGTGTAGTCTGTAGTTTGCATTTGGTTATGCAGTCTTTTGGTAATCAGCTGCCCGGTGGGCGCGTATTCCAGTTTGCTCAACAGCACCTCGGTTCCGCCATTAATCTGCTGGCTGGTCTCCACTTTTCTTCCCCGGTGATCGTAGGCGTAACTGGTAATAATCGGCAAGCTGCTTACTGTGCTGCTGCTGTGATTGCGGCTTGCTTTTGTAACCTGTCCGGTAAAGTTATAATCGTTGATGGTCCGGTCGATGCCACTCATATGATTTTGAGCAATTACCTCCCTCACCTGTCCTTTCTGATCGTAGTGGTTAACTGTCCAGTACATATCTCCTGTGTCCAGGTTCCGCGCCCGTGAAGCAGTAAGCAGACCGTTCACGCTACTGCTCACTCCGGTTGCTGTTGCATTGTAGCTGGTTCCAGGATGGCCCGGAAAGCTATAGCCGTCATAATAATTCACGGTATACAGCTTATTCCAGCTCTGTGGCCAGGCATTGCGGGTATAGCCTTCAGGATCGGTGCTGCTGGCAGTTTCAAAGTTAGGGTTAAAGCCAGCTACATAGCCAGCCAGAGCAGCTGCACTGCGGCCGTCAGTAACTTCTCCTGTCTGAATTATCCTGCCAAATTTATCGTATTTGGTAAATGTCCAAAATGAGGAAACAGCTTGTATGGCATCCTGTGTGGCCACCAACCGGTCATGTGTATCGTACACCATGCTTTCCCAGCCCTTTCCCGGAATTTTCTTTTTAACCATACGGTTCCGGCTGTCGTACTGGTAAGCATAAATAAATTGATTAAAAGATGTGCTGGTCTCATCAAAACTCACCGGACTTACTGCAGGTGGCAATACAAAGCGCAGATTGCCAAACTCATCATATATATAATGTGTGGAAAGGTAGCTACTTACAGATTCCTGTATCTTTTTAACTAAAACCTTATCATTTTTGTCCTTGTAAATGATACTCTTATTGCCATTCTCATCTGTAGTTTCAGTGCGATAAAGTTGATTAGCCATATAGGCGCCAGTTGTTACAGCACCAGTTCCGGAAACCGTCCATAGCGGCACTTCACCTGTTGAATTGGCACCATAGCTGGCCAAGATCGTATGTCCACCTCCTAATTGCCAGCTGGCACCGGGAGCGCCTTGTTCTAAGGGGCGGCTGGATGGGGAAGATTCCAGCTTTGTTTCGGCAAAGGGAGTGCTAAATGTTTGGTGCTGCCCGGGAGCCGGTGTAGGACTGCCATAATAACTGATCACATCCGTTAGCGCTGTGGTTTTATAGCTGCCATCATTACTGGCGCTGGCATAGGAGAGGTATTTTTTAACTTCCCGTCCGTAGTTGTCGTACACTACCGGTGTTACAATATCATTATCTGCCAAAGGGCTGCCTTTAACCTGCACCGTTTGCAAAGGCCGTCCCAGACCATCATAATAGGCAATATCAGCCTGAACATCACAGGCTCCGGCTGTTGGAAAACCACTTGATGAAGTAAAGGGATTATTGGGGGTATAGCTGATGATATAGTTCTGGTTGGTGTTGGGCGATACATTGAGAGCAGTGCAGTTAGGCGCCCAGTTCATAACGTAAGCCTGGAAGCTATTGCCTGTACTGAAGCCTGGCATAAGCCTGATACTGCCAGTGGCTGTATGCAGGCCTGTGGTTTGAGGCTGATCCAGGAGAATATGCTGGGCCTTTACGGAATAGGTGGCTAAAAGCAAAAGAGCCAGCTGAAATGAATACTTCTTCATAGATAGAGACTTAATTTTTGACCGTGGATTTTGTTTCCTGTTATCTTATCTGGGGCTGCCATTTCCTTTGTTCAAAATAATTAGATCCTTAGGATCCAGAATGGTTCGCAACTGACCCATACGTAGACTATCCAACATCTTAATTTTCAATGTTTTTGCCTTGGGGTCAAGGTCGATCCGCCCAAATAATGCCGAAACTTGATCCTGGTGATTTCCCTGAATTTCCGCCACTTTGCGAGCTTTTGTATTATCTATATGTAAAAGCCGTTGATAATGTACCTGCTGTACTTTGTATTTTATTGAATCAGGTATTTGTTGTGCCTGCAATTTCGCGCCTAGCAATAAGCTGACTATGGACATAAATAAAATCTTGCTCATCTTTAATGCTTTAGTTGATAATTATAACTCTTCAATATTTTACCTTCATGATCTTTTACAGTTACTAGTCGCTGGAAGTTGTCGTATTCATAATAGACCGTCTGGCCACGGGCGTTGGTTTCACTGCTCATTCCAACTCCCGGCTTATAGGTATATGTAATCACTTGCGCCCCAACAAGCCCTGCGCGTAATGCAGAAAGGTGAGTACGTATATCATCTTCTGTAACAGACAGGTAGTTGTCCAGATACGACTGGCTAACCAACGCAATAGCCGAATCATAATCTGCCCCTATAATTTTCGCCACTGGTTGCAATTGCCCGTAACCAAATATGAAGCTGATAGGTACTCCGTCCTTACCACGTTGCTGCAAAATATGTCCACGGCTGTCATAGCGTTCCACAACTGCCTCTGTCTCCAAAGTGCCACCTCCTACAGACTCTTTTATTGCTTTTAACTGCACTGTACCTGGATCAGGAGATGTTGGATTAAAAAAATCATAGTCCAGTTTTGTCCTTTTGATCTCAGTATTGTTTAGCGTAATATTGGTCTCCACCTGTTCTACAGGTTCGGCGATCCGATTTCTAAGCGCCATATCGGCATATACCGGGTTAGATATATAGTCATTAGCATGGGTAAATTGGGTCTTGATTACCTCTCCGCGGCTGTTGGTGTCAGTCTTAGAGGTAACCTGCATAGGATAGGATGTATTGTTGTATTGATAGTTTTCAGTTGTGGTAATTTCCTTATTATCACTCCCTTTTTCCCAAATAACCTTTTTACTCAGGCGTTTAACACCCGAATAATGGTATCGGTTGGCGAAATTATATAAACTGCCATAATATTGGTGCCAATAGGGTTCATTATACTGGTTAAGTGTGCCAGTATATACAACAAAGCCAGTCTGGTTCATCACTACATCATGCACCGTGTTTTTTATAAAAGACTCGTAATCATAAATTTCCGTTCTCTTGAAACCAGGACCTGAAATTTCTTTAGCCCACAGGTCTCCAAAATTCCAGGGCTTATAATGATTACCAAAAATTCGAAAACTCGGTACTGATCCGTCACCGGGAATAGAGTTAGACTGAGAATTGAGCGCTTCGTAAACATAGGCCTCTCCGTCGTCAAAACTATATCGGGTAGTAGTTTCTCCTTCTGTCTCTATCACTTCATAATAGCCTACTGGTGCTCCTTTGGGAAAGAGACTAACGGGGGCTGATTCTGAAATTGTCCTGCGACGGCCTTCGCCAAGTGTAGTGAGGGCTACCACTGAATGCTCTAAAAAGAGTTCCTTTTCTACAGATAGTTCAGGAGATGTTGCAGAATGATAAGTATAGCTTTTACTGCTGGCCAGCTCTCCGCCACGATCATAACTTGATATATTCTTGATCCTTAATCCACCCACAGCTTTCGGCATACCAGTGCTGTTTCCCTCATAATCAAATACCGTATAACCACCAGTGGGGTAGGTAATTCGTTGAAGCATATAGGTTTTAGTGTACTCCACACTTGGATCCCTATTTTGAAAATCAGAAAAAAACCTTGTTCCATATCCATGGGATCCATTGCTCATATATTCAAATGTGAAATTAGGGATACGTAAAGTGTAATCACCGAGATAAGGCTGTCCATTGTAAAAACCCCAATAATCTTTACCATTACTTGTCCCTACGCCTGCGCCCTCAGCATAATAAGCGCAACTGTAACGTTCCTGCTCTGCACCTAGTGCATCTTTAAATATTACCGATTTCAACCTCCTGTAGCTTGACGAAGGAAAGTTATCTGAATCTAAACTAATAGTGCGCAAAAGCTGATTGTCTTTGTTGAAAATTTCAATCCTTTCCAAATACTTAGATGAATTTAAATGGAAAAGAAGATAACCTTCTGAAAAACTAATCCGTTGTGGAACGCGGGTATAGTAATTACGGGCGAAAGGAGCCCATTCTATGCGATCATTATTTGGAACCGAATAGGGAAATAAATCTTCGTAAAAAACAGTATTACCTGGGGCATAATCCTGAAAAAAATAATCATCCATAATAAACTTAGCTGGGGGACGAGTGATGTACATCGGACCTTGCTGATATTGATAGCCGACCCCCATGCCCGGATAACGGGTAGAAATAATACTTCCCAAATGCCAGGTAGCGATTGCCGATAAAGGTAAAGGGAAGTTGCTTGGTTGGAATTCCTGGTACTCTTCGTAATTTTCCCCTCCAAAGTTATACGATATACCATTCTCATCAAGAATAGATGTAGGGGTACTAAAAATCAAATTATCTTCTTTTAACTTGAATGGACTAAATTCGGTAGCATTCGGATCTAACACATAAAATGCCGAGGGGATATATTTACCTGATCTTCCAAGGAAATTATAACTATAAAGATCCAACTCATGATCGGATAGATAATTTCTATACGCATCATACATCTCGAAATAACGATTCTCATAGTTACTGCTGAAATCGGGTATAGTCACTCCTTCATGCTCGTCTGGAAGTCCATTTATCGTTCTTGTTATCAAACCACCTGTATGTAAGGTCCAGCCGGTTCCAATTATACCTGGCTGGTCATCCAGGTTTAGCCCTGCAGCATGAAAACTAAGATAGATGGGTACCGTGATATCTCCTTCTTTAATTGTATAGATGGGTATCTTAATGTCTGGTATTCCAGTATATTGACTAACCGGATAGTCTCCATATTTTTGAAACAACATCGAAGTAGGAGACGGTGGTGTTTGATTGGGAAGTTCCTGCTGCCCATAAACCGGCATCCAAAAGACAGCCAGCAGCAGGGATAACTTCAGTGTGCCAAAACTTAGGCCCCAATTAGGCTTAGAAGGTGATTTTTGTTTCATTGCTTTTGGTTTGATCAATACTACAAGTCATCGGTTTAGCCGATGAAGGCTAAAGGAATATTCAGTATACTAAAGCTAAAGCATGTGATTTGGACTGTAAACAGGATTCATATAGCCTCAGGGTTTAAACCATAGCGGGTAGCTATAAAATATAGCTGGGCGCTATATTTTACTCATTTCCAGATGGGGGAGGTGTTTTCTCCTTGCAATCAATATATTTTGAGGCTCCAGATCTAATAAGGTTAAAATACCTGCCAGCCGATAAACTGAGCAGCTGCATTTCCCCGTTTCTATTTTGCTATATGCATTTTGAGAGATTTTAAGCTTTGCGGCCATATATTCCTGAGAGAAATTTTTTGCTCTCCTGCAGTTCCGTATAATTAATCCCATTTCGACATAGAATCTATGTTCTTCAAATTCCAGGTCTTCAGGACTATTGACAGGCGTTAATGCTACTTTCATATTAAATGTCAGGTTAACGATAATAAAACAATCCATCAATATTAAAAAAGCAAAGGGCAACCAGTTTGCCCTTTGCTTTTTTTATTAAATAAATTTTAACGGCTGTTACAGCGCTAAAAAGCATGTCAGATAGCCCATAAATCAAGAAAAGTAGAAGTCAGGGTTTTCATTTAACCTTAAATTCAAAATTACCGGGGCAATTTTTTAGCCCCGGTGTGTCAGAGCAGGTCTTGTAACCCCGGCTGATTGGCTTGTCCCTTATTCTTCGTGGTTTTTTATTTCTTTATTGATTTCTGCAATTAACTGCTGTTCTGTTGGCAGGTACAACTGATACTTGCTGGCAACAATGGTTTGGTTGTTTTCGGGCAGGGTGAACTTAACTACCGCATCATTTTTATTGGCACAAAGAAGGATACCAATTGTAGGGTTTTCAGTTGGCAGTTTTTCAATGCGGTCGTAATAGTTTACATACATCTGCATCTGGCCAATATCGCCATGTGTAAGTTTATTCTTTTTGATTTCCAGAATTACGAAGCAGGAAAGTAATCTGTTATATAATACCAGGTCGCAGTAAAAGTCATCACCGCCTATATGTATTCTTTTTTGCCTGGCAACAAATGCAAATCCGTTTCCAAGTTCTAACAAAAATTCCTGTAGGTGAGTGATGATGGCAGATTCCAGGTCCTTTTCGTAGTAAGAAGATTCTCTTTTTAGGCCAAGGAATTCGAGATACATTGGATCTTTAATGATCTGTTTGGCGTCGGTAGGTTGTTGCTCCTGGTTTGCAACTGCCATGACTGACTCCTGGTCATTGCTCATTAAAAGCCGCTCGAAGAGATTGCTGTTGATTTGTCTTTCTAGCTGACGAACTGACCAGTTGTTTTTTACAGTTTCGGCGATATAAAAATCTCTATTGTTTTGATTTTCAAAGGTTAACAATAATCGATAATGGCTCCAACTCAATTGCGCACACAGTGTGTGCGCAATTGGAAATGTCCTGTAAAATTGTCGACATGTCTCAATGTGCCTTCTTGAAAAACCACTTCCAAACTCTGGTTGTAACTGCTCCGAAAGGGTCTTAATCAAAAACTTCCCGTAATCAGCGCGGTCTTTTCCTTCCTGCTCTTCCAGGAAAATTCGCTGGCCGATGTGCCAGTACATCAGTACCCGCTCGGTATCTACTGCGCGGATGGCCTTGTCCCGGGCAGTGTGAATAATGGTTTTAATCATTATGCCATTCGTTGGATGGTGGTAAACCATGTGCAGGGATTCATAATAGATATCGTTGGCTGTAAATGTGCCAGGCTGGGTTATATTGCCTGGAAAGGGGTGGATTTGTATAATTTTAGGTGATATATTTCATTTTGTATGTCATGCACCTGGTAGCTGTTTCTAGTAAATTCTATCATGGATTACCATGAAGGATCTTTAATTGGCTTTACTAAGGGTAGGGGTATTAGAGAGATTGGATTTCTTCGATGGTAAGGCCGGTGCCTTTAGCAATGTCTTCTATAGCTACACCAAGCTCTTTAAAGTTTTTCGCGATTTCAACGGCTTTTTTGTGCTCGCCTTTCATTTCGCCTCTGATATATAAGATGTCTTTTTCTTCTTTGAATATTTTACCTGTCAGTGCCATATCTTTAATTGCTGTTTTGTTTAAGTTTCTTAATTGCAGTAATACGCGTAATTGCCTAAAATAACGTCCTTGTTCCAGTAGGGAGGTGCTTTTATTTTCCTGCATCTAACCTAATGCCTTAAGATCCTCTGATGCACTCTGGTCCAAATAATGCACATCATACTTAATCAGAATCTCTGCAAACTCCCATTTGGGCATACCTGTCACCTGAGCCTGGCCAAGTGTCAACTTGCCCGACTCATACAATTTGGCTGCAATAAACCGTACTGTATCCTGACGATCTACCTCAAGAAAATCAGGAATCTGAAGTGTAATTGTACCCATTAAGGTTATTTAGATTGGCTGGTAATTGCATTTAATCGGCCCTAAAAATATCTGCATCTCGTTTCGAACGGATGACTTTAGACAGCCCATCGTTGCACATCGAGCTGGCCTTTTTCCCTGTAGATTTTATTCCACAATTTTTGGCCATCTTAATTAAATCGTCTATCTTTTTTTGAACTTCCTGATCCATAATCAAAGTATTTTTGGTAGTTGCAATTTCAGCCGTACCATTTAAGCATTCCTGATTATTTGTATCATAAAAAACCATGTGTTTGATCAATAATGTCCTTTTACAGAGTGAATCAAAACCACATCATCAATCACTTCATAAACAATCCGGTGTTCCTTATTGATGCGTCTGGACCACATTCCTGAAAGATGATGTTTTAATGCCTCTGGTTTACCTGTGCCTTCAAATGGCGAGTGCTTGATTTCCTCTAGTAAGGTTTCGATTTTCTTAACCACATTCTTTTTGCCGGAATGCAAAAACCGTTTTATCTCCTCTCTAGCAGGATCGGTTAACCTAATTTCCATATGTCTGCGGGTTCGATTGTTGTTGTTTTACCAGCTCTCGCCTCGGCTTTACTTCTTTCAATCTTAGCCACAAACTCAGGATCGTAAGGTTCAACCTCTTCCTTTTTAAAGGAAACGCCCAAAGCTTTTAGCGCAGCTTTTACAGCGGCCAGCTCCTTGCGGTCTTTCGGTTGAACAATTAATGTTTGCATGTTACAAAAATACATATTATTAAGAATAAAGTCAATCACAGCAAATGTATTCAAATTCAACTTAACAAAACAGCAAAATTTCAAATATATTTTACATAACACACTAATAATCAAGTCAATATATTGACAATAATTACAAATCTTTGTTCTTAAAAAGCAGCTAAGCTGAGTTAATTCTATACCATTTAATTTGGCCAGCTCAATAAGTCTGATTATATTTAATCAACTAACAAAAAATATAATTCATTCAAAAACTATGACAATGCTATCTTTTGACCCTTCAAAAGTTTTAGAAGACCTATTGGTTAAACTGTTTATGGGCATACCCACATTACTCGAGCAGCTGGCCCCGGAAGGATTTGATAAAAGCCCTTACTTTTTGATTTATAACCGGCCGCTTGAAAAAGAATACGTTCTTGACCTGCATGCGGAAATGTTCCATTTTTTTTGGAATAAGGATAAAATTGGCCAGACACCCGATCCGAAATTAAAGAGCCTTGAAGAATATGAAAAATTGCATGGCAGCAGACATGTTGATGCAACTGCAGATATGGCTAAGATTTTGTGCCTGGCATTAGATGCCATAAAAACCAGTGGTTTTTTTGCAATAACCAAGAACAATGAACCATTCGGATTTGAATGCCTTATGGAGTACCCTGATATATTGAACAATGCCGGTAAAAGAGCCGGATTTATAAAAAATGCCCACAAGCGATATTTTGGTTACTCTCCTTGTTTAAACCCGATCCCTAAAGATTTAGAAGCCCCGCTATTTAATCATATTTTTAGCGCATTAAAGGAAATGGATATCATATGGTGTTACTACAACGCCATGCTTGCCTATTATGTTCGGCTTGCCAATGGCAACGGGCATTTGGAAAAAACATGGTTTGATCAGTTTACTAAAGCCAGAAAAGAAGTGCCCAATGAAGTAGTTGCTTATTTTGATATCAACAGCACCTGGCCGCAGGGGTATCCGCCACAATTAGCCGATTATCGTTAGTTGTAAATTTAATACCTGGACTTTATCAATTTCATATGTATTGCAATGCTAGATAAAATTTACCTATCAAAGGTGAGTTCAACGCCATGTTCTGTCTTAGCTTTTAATAACGCTTTTTCGGATAGAGGGCCATACATTGTGTCTCTTTCTTTATCGATCAGGTAATAGTTCAGTTTATTTTTAAACATACTTTTGAGAGACGTATTGTTATTAAATATGCTGTCATTTTGATCCCCATGATACTTTTCCATTAATCTTTTGTTTGGTTTTTGCGCTGCTAAAATGTACCGGCTGTCTGAAACACATTGTACGACGTCTGCGTAGATCAGTACGTTCTGATAGCTATTTTTTGCACTTGATTGATAGACAATAGCCCCATAGGGATACCCGATATCCAAGGCTTCATCTGCTGGTAAATAATAATATCCCTTACCAAGATCTTCTTCTGAACAGCTTAGTAAACTAACTGCGGTAAGTAATATGAATAACTTTTTCATTTACATTTAATGTAGGATTAAGTTACTGATTATTTCTGTGCAATTTCCTCTTAGCGAGCCAATGCCTTTAAAGCTGATTGCAAAAGTTGTGAAATTCAGGGTAAATGAAATGGTGTAAGGTCTGCATTGAGGTTAGGTTTTCAAACTCTAAATTTTATATATTTAGAAAATGAATCGCTCCTGTCTTATAGCTCTAGTATTGGTTTTCCACTGGTTTTCTGTGGCTAGCCAGGAAAAAATGATCGTCCATGAGGAAGATTGGGTAGCCTATACCTATCAGGAAGCTTCCAAAACAGTGTTATCACTTAACAAATTACCAGTTAACATACAAAAGGAAGTTAAAACATTAATAGACGAATCCTTCTGGGAGTTCAAAGATTCCATTCATTTCGTAAACGCTCAAATCGTAAATATTACCTCTTTTCTTAAAGATGCCCGTCTTCATAATAAACAGGAGCCAGTTCCTAAATATGAACTTAATTTTTATTGGAAAGATGAATCAATAGGCGTTATTCGTTATAACATAACACTACATTTAGACGATTATGGACAGATACTAAAAATAAATTGGCCAATGAATGGCGCTGGAATTAAAAAAACGTTTCTTCCCAGAGATTTAATTAAAGATTTTGCACTAAAAGAAGCCAAAAGACGTCACTACAATCTAGATAAATATCTAGTCAATTTTGAATATAACGAGCAATTTGACAGATTTTGTTGGGAGTTTTCCTTTTTGGAAAGGGAATTGGTAGGTGCTGCGGAATATAACTTCATTAAAGTTCCCTGGGATGAGCTATTTGTAATTGATAGTACTGAATACAATAACTAATTATCCACCGGAAATCTACAAATGGAAAATTACTTACAATGCGCCTGGGGCGATGCTATGGATAACATAGGTATTGACGAAGTAAAAAATGCAATTACCGAATTACAGGAAATGGATGATGAACATGGGGCGTTCTGGGTTTCCGTGTTTGAAGAGGAGGAAACTATACTGGAAATAGATAAAAACATGAAAATGGTTGCCATATTTAATGGCGATGTTGAAAATCCGGTTGTAAAGCAGTTAAAAACCTGGGCGGAAGTTCTATTCTTTTACGAGCTACTGTTAAACAACGATTTTGAAAGTCTACGCACGAGAATGGAACAATAAAACCTCAGATTCATCTAAGGGCTTTCCTATTGTGGCCCAGACGATAAGGGACTCGAACACTTTCCTCGCTGATTTGCAAGTAGCAGTGGGTTTAGAGGATGATTCATTTAATTGGTTACCTCCAGAATTTTAGAATAGTTCAATTAATTTACAGTCGGCAAGTAAGATTACTAACTTTTTTGTTTACTGTAATCGCTACTTTTAGCATATGCAAAACATTAATGTTTCATTTGAGCCTACGTCTGAACAATGCAACGAAATCAAGGAATGGTTAATAGAAGAAGACAACAAAGTTCGGCTATCGGGATTTTTCTGTAACTGGAACAGCATTCAATTTTCTTTTGATGATCGAAAGATGGCTGTAATATCAGTAAACGGACGGACGTCGGGATTTATAACATGGTTCGATATGGAACGTGTGACAAAGATCCAGATTGCGGAAATAAAGCCAGGCTTTCGGAAAATGGGCTTAGGAAAAATATTAACCCATGCCCTGTTAAGCCGTCTAAAAAACGAAGGAGTAATTGCCGTAAGATTGCAATGTCAACCATCTGATGCGGAGAATGCATGGAAGAAAATAGGGTTTAAGAATTTTCCAAGTGTACCAGAAATGGAGCCATTTAACAACTATGACGAAGGTCGTCACCTTTATCAAATATTAACCAAATATGCTGAACCAAACATAACAGAATCCAGCAATGAAATTATTGAAATGTGGGCAGTAGAATCCTATCTTTCCGACAAGCATTCCCCGGTATGGGTTTGGAATCTGAAGTTTGAAAATGGAAGCAGAAAGCTGGCAACACCTATAATTGCGCCAGCTAAACATAAATGGAACATTTGCTGGAAAATCAATGGTGAAATGATAAAAAATAGTCAAATCAAATATTTTAGCAAAACCGAAGTCTATTTTGACAACTTTTTATTTATTGAAGAATTACCTCTAAACTAGTTTGAGAGGGACTGTAAATTGAACTGACACAGTTCAATTTACAGTCTCCAAAATGCTTAAAAATGTCGCTGACACAGTTCAATTACAATCCCATTAAATATCGTTTTTATTTAGCACTGCTTCATACTCTGTAGTTTTTAGTGCTTCTAAGTGTTTTTGGCTGCCTTGTGTAATAATTTTATTATAATCTTCCTTTCCTAGAACATCCAACATTAGATTATTTCCTTTATAGTTTTTTATATCATTTGTTTTAATGTATTCTTTAAACTTTGGGTGTTGTAAAAAGAGTTCTCGCTGCTTTTCGAAACTTTCGGCATGGGAATCGCGATATTTATTAAATGAATCTTCAGTAAATTTTGTCAGATATATGCATTCGTCAAAATCGTCAGTTTTACCGTAATTGTGTTTGCCATCGTATTTAAACAACCTGTGTAATTTAATCGCAAATAGATCAGATCCCATATTTATTGGGAAGTTAGTCGTATTACTGTCTCTTTTAAAACTATAAACTTCGTCCTTAAAATAAATATTAAGAATATATAAGGCAGCTAAGGCTCGTAGTAAATTCTTAATATTTCCTTTTTTAAGATTTTGTGTTCTATTGTGCTTCACCGCCTGATAGGCTTGTTTCCATTCGCAACTGCTGGTTCCCCTTTGGTTAGCTTTGTATAAAGGCGATAAAACTTTATTTTTTTCATCCTGAAAATAAAAATTTGTGGCGGAAACTAGTACTTTCTTCTTGCCTAATAGCCATTTTTCTTCAAGAAGTTGAATGCAGTGAGTGTCAAAATATAAATTGCCCTCTGCGGGTATTACGCCACCGACTTTTAAAAACAAATCTTTTGATATTGCTTCAATCTCAACGGAACATCTAATCAGTAATTCTGAGATTTTAACTGAATATATTGACAATTGGTGATCATCGAATTGGACTTGATTGGATATCTCTAAAACATCTTTTTCAAGATTTTTATAAATTGGCCAGTATAGATTTATCATAAGTTAGAATTTCAATTGTCTTGTAACTGTAGAGCACAAGTTAATAAAGTAAATTGTTTACCACTCGCAAACAAATTGTAGCTTAGACTATTGGTCTCATCATTACATAATTCTTATTTTGGTCATCGGCGTCAACAAATATTGCATCATAGTTCCTCTCCAAATGTTTTATCCTTCGATAGAAAACATTCCGGTATTTGTAACTGATTGTGTTTGTAGTAAAGAAATACAAGTTACCATTAAAGCGATCATCAAATGTCATATGGCCTTCACCCATAATTTCACCATCTTCCGCCTCTTTCCACTGATAGTGAAACTCACCGACGTTTTCATATTTTAATCTCATATATGAGGCTATAGAGCATTCAGCGATTCTCCCATCTTTTACATCCCAGTGTTGCCAATCAAACAAGGTGCCGTTGCCTTCAAGATGTTGAAATTTTTTCCACTGTTCCTTCATTTTTCGACGGTGCTGGAATCTTTCATATGACCACGCGGCAAAATATGAAAGTGCTAAACCAATAACTGCCGAAATGATTATATTGATTGTTTCCACACCGTCTAATTGTAAAGGTAAGCAGTTCATAGTATAATAAGTTAAGTACAAGATCGTACTAGTTTATTTCTTCAAGACACAAAATGAAACACTAGTACAGTTATAAAATTAATAATGGTAAATACTCAGGTGCCGGCAAACAGGTAAGGTAAAGGCTACGTTTCCTAATCGTTTCGAACTTCCCATTGAAATAGTATGTCGTTTTCGTAAATTTCTAATAACTTAATTAAAACACAAAAGGATGCGTCTGAAGGTTTTACTATTGCTATCTCTCCTTTCTTCATTCTGGCAAAGTGACTTTGAAATCTAAATATCATAGGCTCAGTTATGTCAGAGAATTTTGAAGCACCAGCGGCAGCCCTTATAGATCCGTTTTGACCTAATAAATCAACGCATCCATGATGGAATTGTAGCGTACTCCATCTTATCTTAATTGTCCTTGTGTCGTTTTCTGCAAATTGAATGTCAATGCTTATACCACTTTGTACAACCGGAATCCTTCTCTTTCCATGCCCAACTATTTTATCAATTTTACCATATTCAAAGCTTTTTTCTTCAATTGCCACTCGTAAATTCTTGTTAAAAAAGGTGACTCTAATATTATTTTCAAGTAGCTTTTTATATCCTTCAGAATAGACAGTACCATTAGGATCCAAAATACCAATTATTGTCTCTTTAATTCCTGATTTAATTATCAGTTCAGAACAAGATTCTATTGATTGTGCATTATGAACTCTTATACAAGGCTCTAATGTTGTGAACAATATTGAGTCATTTAGTTCCTCTGAGCTCAGTTTTTCAATTGCAATTCGTTCAGCATGGATACCGGATTTTTCTCCTCTAAATCCTGTAGATAAAATGACTCCCTCTTTAGAAATGACTGCCCCAACCCTTGGATATTCTGTACATTTCAAATGTTCTTTAATGGCAACTTTCATTAAGTTTTTACGAGAGTGTTTTTTATCCATGATGTTAAGGTAAAATATCCGTTTTCATAACATTTTGCACAAGAGCTTTTCATTGCATTCCAATATCCAAATTGTGCAACGTATAGTAGTAAAGGTATTGAAAATAATATTCGTAGTTACAAAATTTGACGATGAAGTCTCACATCATGCGAAATGTATCAAGTCGGAAATAGATGCTCTTTGAATATCATTTAATAAGGTAAATGACTGAGTGTAAGCGCTACACTAAGTAAATTATTACCGAATAATTTGTGGTTAGTTATTTAAATTATGGGTAAATTTACAGTAAGGATAACCTATTATCATGATAACTTATAATTCATATACTGACCAGGAACTGGCGGCTTTGCTTAAGGACGGGGATTCAAGTGCTTTTACCGAAATATACAACCGGTTTAAAGGACCATTGTATATTCATGCATTTAACCTATTACGGGACAGAGAAGAAGCAAAGGATATTTTGCAGCAGGTATTTGAATTGTTATGGACAGGCCGGCAAAGCCTGGTGATCAAATCTCAGCTTTCGGGTTACCTGTATACTTTAGTTAGGAACAAGATATTTAAAACAATAGCGCATCATAAAGTAGAGTCTAAATATATTTCATCATTGGCTGGTTTCGCTACCAAAGGAGAGTGTATTACTGACCACCTGGTGCGGGAAAAATTGTTGATTGAAATTATAGAGAAAGAGATTTCTGAACTGCCTGAGAGGATGCGGGAGATATTTGAGCTGAGCAGGAAGAGCGGTTTGTCTCACAAGGAAATTGCAGCCCAACTTAATATATCCGAAAAAACCGTACGAAACCAGGTAAATAATGCACTGAAAACTTTAAGGGTAAAGCTTGGTTTAGTTGTGTATTTGATGTTATTTATGAATTCCTAATTAAGTAATACTGTTTCTTAAAAACTTTAATAGTTTCTCCTAGATTGTTAACGTTAATTGGATTTTAAAATTATTTCCAATAAATTGCTGCTTGATTTTATAAACAAAGTATGATATTTTTAAGTAACGCTCAGTATGTCAAACGAACTCGAAACAGCTAACTCCAAAAAGCTACCAAGCGAAGATATTATTCCTAAAAGAACGAAGAAAAATAGAAATTTTTTTAATAAATGCAGTTTGATATTTGCATGGACATTTGGAAAATATAGAATAGATAAGATTAAATTATACCAAACTGTTTCCCTTTGGATTACCGGAATTCTCACGGTATGTATATCTCTATTTTTTGTATTTTGGTCTATGTCAAATCTTTATTTAAATAAAGGAGTAGATATAGAATGGGATACTACAGGACAGGTGGGGGATTTTTTTGGCGGGGTCGTGGGAACTCTAGTAGCAGCCTTTGGGTCCATATTGATCTATATGAGTTTCCGTTCTCAGTCAAAAGCTCAACAGAAACAGCATGAGCAATTCGAAACTACACTAGAAAGGCAGGAGAAAACTGACAGGCAACAAAGGCTGGAATTTATGAAGGCCCAGATAGAAAATAGATTTATTGTCTTGGTGGAATTACATCAAAAAAACCTAGCCTCGGTATTCTGTAATCACTATACTCCCGCTCTTAAGGAAAGAGACGCAATCGCTTTTATTGTCAGCCAAGTTGAGTCATGTTTTAAAGAGATTAAGCCGTTTTTTGATAATGTGAAAGTTAATGAAATTTATACAGCGGGCTATTTAATTAACTGTAAAAAAATAAAGGAAAGAAGAACAAAACTGGATTTGATAGAGATGGCCAGGCTTGATATAGCTTATTGTTTTGTTTTTTATGGTGTTTCCATAGCTAGTCTGTATTCTATTTTACCTCAATTTGTAAAAGCCTATAAAATCAAATTTATAAGCTTGATCTTCTATTATCTATACTTAAAGTTGCCTGAAGAAAAGAATATTAAATTATGGAAAGAGCTTACGCACCGTCGAGATGTGAAAACTATATCAGAAATTGCGGAAGATATTCATTTGAGGAAGCCAAAACCCCGGCATGTAATCAAAGGGGAAGACTATGATATTATAAATGCCTTGCTAAAAGAAAGGACTTATCCGAGATTTTATAATGGTCATCACGACGCTATTGGACATTATTTCCGTCATTTATATCAAGCTGTAAAATATATAGATAAACAAAATATACTAGTTTATGAGGAAAAGTACGATTACATAAAAACATTAAGAGCCCAACTTTCTAATAACGAGCAGTATCTTTTATTTTATAATTCAATCTCTTTTATGGGACGTGAATGGGAGTTTGAGCATTTAACTGTTGATAGTAAGGAGCCGAATTGGGATTTATGTTTCTTTACAAAATACAATTTTATAAAGAACATTCCGAACATCAGTCATGTAAACGGAACTATTGACATTACATACTATTATCCCGATGTTCATTTTGAGTTTGAGTCTGAATCACGAGGAAGAAAAGATTTGATAGAAAAATTTAGTTAAAAATATTTTCATTTTTATCTGGGCCATACCTGGGTAGCTGAGGGTCTATATTATAAGTTAAGGGAATGTTACCCTAAAGTTATGGACAACAAGGAAGCAAAATTACTATTGTTAAAGTATGAATCGGGTGATTGCACTGCGGAAGAGATCCAATTACTTGAATCCTGGTTCTTGAAAATAAAATCAGAACAGGGACCGGGTAATCTGAAGGAGCATGAACTTAATACGGATTTGGGACAGGTATGGAATGAGTTAAGTAAGCAGCTTGGCAGAAAACCCGTAGAACTTTGGCCACGCATAGCGGGCGTAGCCGCTGCGGTAGCAGCGATTACCTTAGGAATATGGTTATATTATGCACCTGGCCTGTTTGGCGGTCGTCATCCTGAATTTATTTCAGGATCCCCGCTGGCCAACGACATTGCCCCTGGTAAAAACACTGCGACCATAACTTTACCTGATGGAACCGCAATTCCGTTGAGTGACAAGCAGAGTGGGGTTATAATTGATGCTGCAAACCTTAAGTACAACGACGGAACGATTATAGACCCTTTGTCATCCAGAGCGAATGCGAAGGATCCCTCGGGACTCGGGATGCTAACCGTAACAACCCCACGCGGCGGAACTTACCAGGTAACCTTACCAGACGGAACTAAAGTATGGCTTAACGCCGCTTCCAGATTAACTTACACGATGCCGCTAAATGAGCGTGGCGGTGTACGGTTAGTTGAACTAAGCGGCGAAGCCTACTTTGAAGTATTTAGGAATAAAAATCAACCTTTTGTAGTAACTACCAGAAATTTGACAACAACGGTGCTGGGTACGCATTTTAATATCAGTGCTTATGATGATGATCCTGGTACAAGGACTACTTTGTTGGAGGGAAGTGTGCGTGTGGTTTCCCTTACCCCTTTGGGGAGAGGTGGCGTAGCCGGAGAGGGGCCTGTAACATTAAAACCCAATCAACAAGCTACCATCACAAGTGCTTCTGGAATAGCTGTAAAAGAAGTTGATGCGAATGACTATGTGTTATGGAAAAATGGCAAGTTCAGCTTCACAAGCGAAGAAATGGGTGCCGTTCTAAGACAGGTAGCCAGATGGTATAATGTAGACATTTTATATCGTGATCAGGTACAAGGCAAGAAAGTAACCGGATCAGTTTCCAGATTTGCACAAGTATCAAAACTACTTGAGATTTTGGAAACTACCGGTGGGGTGCATTTTAAAATTGAAGGAAAAACAATAGTTGTAAGTAAATAACCAGATATCATCCTAATAAAACATATATAAATCAATTAAACTGAAACTAAACCAAACCAAATGAACAGACATTTACGAACGGGATGATGAATAGCATAGGCTAATAAAAAAAGAAGCCGGAAAGTGCTTGCAACACAATCCGGCAAAAGCTTGAGTTAACCTTTCCCAATAAGGGATAAAACAATTTTTGCGAACCATTTTTGAATCAACTCAAACCAAACAAAGGTAATGAAAATATATATTTCTAACCTGGGTATGCCGCGTTTGTGGCTGCCACCTAAATTACTATTGATTATGAAATTAATCATAGTTATTCTAATCGCCTGCTTTATGCAGGTTAGTGCATCATCGTTTGCACAAAGAATCACTTTGTCTGAACGGAATGCATCACTACAACAAATTCTAAAAAAGATCAAAGCCCAAAGTGGCTTTGACGTCATATACCTTGATGAACAATTAGATAAAGCCGGAAAAATAAATCTGCAATTTAAAGATCTTCAATTGGCAGAAGCCTTAGGTCAGGTTTTTAAAGGCCAGCCACTTAGTTATGAAATAAAAGAAAAAACTATTGTAATCAAAGAGAAAACGCCTTCCTTTCTGGATCGTCTGGCTGAGCGCTGGGCAACTGTTGATATACGTGGGAAGGTTGTTGGTGAGGATGGTGCTCCGATAGCAGGAGCGAATGTGAGTGTGAAAGGTATGAATAAATCTGCGATTACTGATCAGAATGGCGTGTTTTATATCTCAGGAGTTGATGAGAACTCTGTGTTAGTGATTTCATATATAGGATACTCTACTAAGGAAGTTGCTGCAGCGGCTACGACTATGGGAAATATTATTTTAGTGATGTCTAGTTCTGATTTGAATGAGGTGGAGATTAATAAGGGATATTATACTGAGAAAAGAAGGTTATCGACCGGTTCTGTTGGCCGAGTTACAGCTGACGAAATTTCAAGGCAGCCTATTAGTAATCCTTTGGCTGCTTTGTACGGAAGAGTGTCGGGATTAGTAATTACCCAAACTACAGGTGTACCTGGAGGAAATTTTGAAATTCAAATTAGGGGACAAAATAGTTTAAGAAGATCAGCAGGCAATA
Source organism: Pedobacter heparinus (assembly GCF_032678725.1). Taxonomy (GTDB): domain Bacteria; phylum Bacteroidota; class Bacteroidia; order Sphingobacteriales; family Sphingobacteriaceae; genus Pedobacter; species Pedobacter heparinus_A. Next base: position 219,685 of record NZ_JAVTSC010000010.1, on the reverse strand, counting down.
ATGGAAATACTCCTCTGTACTTAATTGATGGTGTTCCCTTTAATAATACTACCTTAAACACTAATGCAGCCCAAAGTGCCTATCCTACAGGAGCAGGCAATTCGGCTGGAGCACCGGGGTCTAGTCCGTTCAATAGCATTAATCCCGCAGATATAGAATCAATAGAAGTTCTTAAAGATGCAGACGCAACAGCCATCTATGGTTCGCGTGGCGCAAATGGAGTAATATTGATTACCACAAAAAAGGGAAAAAATGGGCAGATGCAAGTTGATGCGAGTGTATATACTGGTGCTGGAAAAGTGACGCGTAAGATGGAATTATTAAATACCGATCAATATCTTGAGATGCGTAAAGAAGCCTATAAAAATGATGGAATCACAACTTATCCTGCAAATGCCTACGATGTGAATGGAACCTGGGATCACGATAAATATACTGACTGGCAAAAAGAACTAATAGGTGGCACTGCAAGGAATACAGATGCCCAATTAGCTGTTTCGGGAGGTAGCGCCAATACTCAATACCGATTTGGAGGAGGTTATCACAAAGAAACAACGGTATTTCCTGGAGATTTTTCAGATCAGCGTGCTTCTGGTCATTTGACTTTGAATAACACTTCCTTAAATAAAAAATTTAGAGCTCAACTTTCTGTTAATTATGCAATCGGCACAACCAATTTATTTGTTCAGGATTTAACTTTAAGGGCACTTACTTATGCACCAAATGCACCTGACCTGCTTGATGGAGATAGTAACCTAAGCTGGCCGGCAGGTGTTACGCAAAATCCCTTACAATTTACCAAGCAACCTTATGATGCAAGAACTAATAATTTGGTTACAAATGCAAGTTTAAGTTATGCATTGATTGGAAACCTAATACTTAAGACAAATATGGGATACACCACCTCAAGTAGAAAAGAGGTTAGTAAGATACCCATAAGAACACTTAGGCCAAATCTGCAGGCATCCTCACAAAATACTTCAGGATTTGGCAACAGTTCAACTAATTCGTGGGTAATTGAACCTCAATTAGATTGGCATAGACAGTTTAATAAAAGCCGAATAAACGCATTGGTTGGGGGAACATTTCAAGACCAAAATACAGAATCTCTCTATCAATTTGCTTCAGGATTTAACAGTGAAGCATTGATGGATAATATTAGTGCGGTACCTAATGCTCAGGTTTCAAATAGTTATGCATTTGCCAAATATAGATATAGTGCAGTTTATGCTCGTTTGAATTATGATTATGGAGGTAAATATTTATTAAATCTAACAGGTCGTCGGGATGCCTCTAGCCGTTTCGGCCCAGGCAGGCAGTTCGCCAATTTTGCGGCTGCAGGTGTAGCCTGGATATTCTCGGAAGAGGAATTTATTAAGAATAATGTGAAAGTACTTAGTTTTGGAAAATTAAGGAGTAGTTATGGTACAAGTGGTAGCGATCAAACCCCAAATTATGCCTTTTTAGATCTTTACAGCTCTTCTACATCTTATGACGGCATCCAAGGTTTAGGGCCAACGCAATTGTATAACCCTGATTTTGGCTGGGAAGAAAACAGGAAATTAGAGCTGGCACTGGAACTTGGATTTTTAAAAGATAAAATCATGGTAAGTGCCGCTTGGTTCCGCAACAGGTCTTCTAATCAATTGGCTGGTTATCCACTTCCATCTTCTACAGGCTTCGGAAGTATCCCCGCTTACAATCTTGACGCTGTTGTGCAGAACAAAGGATTTGAGTTTGAATTGAATACGCATAACATTACAACCAATAAATTTAAATGGAGTACATCTTTCAATGTTAGTTTCCTTAAAAATAAGCTGGTTTCTTACCCAAATCTGGCGGGTTCATCCTATGCCAGTACTTACGTAGTAGGCGAACCCTTAGCTATAGCCAAGACCTATGAATATCTGGGCGTTAACCCTGCTACAGGATTTTATCAGGTAAAGGATGCGGACAACAATGGCATTTATAATACAGTTGATCTTACCGCTATCAAATTCCTTGGGCCACGTTTTAGCGGAGGTTTTGGCAATAGCTTAAATTGGAAAGGGTTCCAGCTCGATTTTCTTTTCCAGTTTGTAAAGCAAGATGGCCGCAATTACCTGACTGGTTTTGGTTCTTTTCCGGGTGCTTTATCAAATCAACCGGTAGCAGTAATGGCCAGATGGGAGAACAGTGGCGATCAGACAAATATTCAAAAATTCAGCACCTCAAATATTAATGAGTATTTAAGGGCCCAAGGAAGTACTGCCGCAATAACTGATGCGTCATTTATCAGGCTAAAAAATACGTCTTTGTCCTATGCATTGCCTTCAGCTTTAGCAACCAAAGCGAAGTTAAAAGGAGCAAAAATATATATGCAAGGGCAAAACCTATTAACTATTACCAATTACAAGGGCCTGGACCCGGAAACACAGGGAACAACACTACCGCCATTGTTTTTTGTAACAACCGGTATTCAACTAACATTTTAAGCGATAGAATTATGAAAAGGTTATATAATCAAAGTATCTTAGGCTTTATTGCAATCGTATTTTTAATATCATGTAGGAAGTTTGTGGAGATTGATCCTCCGAAAACAAGTCTGATAAAAAGCACGGTTTTTACGAATGATGTTACGGCGACTGCTGCCATGATGGATATTTATGCACAAATGGTGTCCCCAGCCAGCTATACAGGAGGATCAAATGCGAGTTTAAGTTATTTAGGGGCATTATCAGCAGATGAGCTGGATCTGTATTCAACCACACCTGCCGAGGTCGAATTTGCGAATAACAATTTAACCCCGCTTACTTCTACTTCATTATGGAGATCAGCTTATCAGCAAATTTTTAGGGCCAATGCGGTATTGGAAGGATTGATAGGTGCTACACAGCTTACACCGGCCTTAAAATCAAGATTAGAAGGCGAGGCAAAATTCATTAGGGCATTTGCACATTTTTATCTGGTTAATTTATATGGCGATGTGCCTTTAGTGCTAACAACAGATTATAAAGTTAATGCTGTTCAGCCCCGCACACCTGAAGCAGCCGTTTATCAGCAAATCATAATCGACTTGAAAGATGCTCAAAATTTGCTGAGCGAAAGTTATCAGGCAGCAAACGGGACTGTTACAACGGAAAGAAAACGATTAAATAAATTTGCCGCTACTGCAATGCTTGCTAGGATTTATTTGTATACCGGAAATTGGATAAATGCGGAATCAGAAGCAACTAAGGTAATCAATTACACTGCGCTTTATGGTTCGGAACCAATCGCTAATATGTTCCTGAAAAATTCTAAAGAAGCCATCTGGCAATTGGCCCGGGATGGCGGGAACACCAATGATGCCGGTACATTTGCCTTTTCAACCCAGCCCAATAGCGCCTCACTTAAGCCTGCCCTGGTATTGAGTTTTGACAATGCAGACTTACGAAAAGCAAATTGGATCTTGACAAGGACATTTAACTCCAGCACTTATTATCAGCCTGTTAAATATAAAGCCACCGCTTTAAGTCCAATAACAGAGTATTCAATGATTTTGAGGCTGGGTGAACAATATCTGATACGTGCCGAAGCCCGGGCACATCAACCAGGAAAGGTTATGAGTGCCAATAGTGCTGAAAGTGACCTTAATTTTATTCGGAACAGGGCTGGGATAGGGAATACCTCAGCCAGCAACGAGACAACAATGCTGGCCGCAATAGAACAGGAACGTCGGTTTGAACTGTTTACAGAGTTAGGGCACCGGTGGCTGGATTTAAAGCGTACTAATCGGACAAATGCAGTAGTTGCCCCGCTAAAGGGTACAAACTGGCAATCAACGGATCAGTTGTACCCAGTCCCGCAAGAGCAAATTCAAAATGATCCTGCAATGGCAAATCAACAAAACCCAGGTTACCAATAGAAATTCAATTTATGCGTATTTGTAAGCAGCATGGCTGCTTACAAATTAATATTCTTTTATAAAAACAATACACAATGAAACGATTAATTTATTTGTTGGGGCTAATGTTATGGCTACCATTTAGTGCTTTTTCACAGCAAAAAGATTTGGATATTCCTGAAGTAGGTAGGGCTATGCCAGATTTCATTTTGAAGAAAGTTACCGGATATAAGACTAACCATGCCTCTTTAAAAGACTTTAAAGGGAAATGGTTATTTCTAGATTTTTGGTTTACTGGTTGTATTTCTTGTATAGAAAGTTTTCCAAAAATAAATGAATTTCAAAAACAGTTTGGAAGTGAAATTCAATATATGCTAGTAGCTGCGGTAGACGATGGCCCCGGGAGCTGGAATAAAAGTGAGCCAACTAAAAGAGTTTTTGAAAAGCTTAGAATTAAACAGGGCTTGGTTGTTCCTTGTGCTTATGATTCAGTTTTAACAAAAAAGTGGAAAATCGGTGCGATGCCGTATATAATCATAATTGACCCTAATGGGATTATAAGGTCTATTACAACTGGAGTGGATTTAACGGCATCAAAAATTAAAGAGCTAATTAATGGCCGAAATCCAAATTTTGCTCTGACTGCTGGAAAACGCTTGAAATTTGAAGGAGGCGTAGATAATTCTTTTCCTAAAGAGAAGGATTCTTTGGTTTATTTTCAGTCGTTATTTACGAGATATACCGGTGAAACCCATGAAGCAAAAGCTTTAGACTATCAACTAATATCCAACGAATTTACCAGGAAGGGTTATAGAATGGTAGGTAATCCTTTGTACATGATATATAATCTTGCCTATTTTGGGGAATTTAATTGGGATGCAAGTAGTCCATTGCATGGGAGGATATACCCCATGCCTATTCTTCAAATAAAAGACAGCATCGCTTTTGATTGGAATATGCAACTTAACAAAGGTCAATATAATTATAGTTTGACCTTACCAACATTTTCAAAACCAACGAAAGAATATGTTATGCAAGTTATTCAAAATGACTTAAAAAATTGTTTCGGTTACGAAGTTCGGATGGAAACGCGAAAAATGCCTGTCTATCTCTTTATTGCAAAGGCTAATGCCTTAGAAAAATTGAAAAATAAAGGTATGCCGGAGAGTTTTACCGGTGAGGCGACATGCCCAGCTGGTTTTTCTGCGGTAAGAAAGAGAATGAAAGATTTGATCCCTTTTTTAACTCAACATCTTAAAGAGTCCCATTATATTCCATTTTTCGACGAAACAGCAATAACAGATAGAATAGACATCACAATCAATGCAGATATGAGCCAAATTGATCAGGTCAAAAGAGAATTGCAAAGGAACGGCCTGGATTTAATGATGGGAGAGAGAGAATTTAAAGTGATGGTAATCTATGATGCTAAAGGTGAGAAATTTTTCACAACGGACGACTTCACCTATAAATCAAAAGTATTTACGTCCCAAGACAGTGCAAAGATCAATACCATAATAGCCAAATTTGTAACGCCAAATTTGAAGCCTAATTGGAATGGTTTAAATGAAGCTCTTGATATCAATTATTCAAATCAGGCTGAAGAAATTGAATGGAGAACTAAAACTGAATATTACAAAGCTAATCTCGATGTTATAAATTTTGAGCGTTCAGTTAAGGTCTATGCTTCCAAATTCATCCATATGATTCACCCAACAAAACTATCAGAATATGCAAAATTTGTTTTTCGATATTCATTAAACGAGGATTTATTGGAAGATGCTGATCAATGGAGGAGGATTTATTTAAATACCGGTTCTATAGATGAATGGTTTACGGCGGCAAATGTGCTATATAAGTTAAGTCTAATTAAGAACCAGAAAATAAAAGGCTTAGAATATATGAAGACAGTTGTACTTAAAGCTGAACCCAGTAATAAATGTTATCAGGAAACTTTAGCTAAAATGGAGAAGGGGGAACCTACATGGTGAAGAAGATATTCTTGTTTTTACTGGTTACACATATCAAATGTATTCATGTTTTTGCACAGGAACAACAAATTTTACCATGGTTATTAAAAAAGGAAAAAGTGGTTAAGATCATAGAGCGGAAACCCCTTGTTATTGGTGAAAAAGCACCTATTTTTAAGCAAAAAGATGGTTTAGGTAATTTTTATAGTTTATCATCTTTTAAAGGCAAATATGTTTTGGTAGATTTTTGGGCTTCATGGTGTCCACCTTGTAGGGCGGAAAATCCTTATTTGGTTAAAGTCTATAAAAAATACAAGGATAAGAATTTTACCATTGTTGGAGTTACGAGGGACGAGGAAAAAGATATACATATGTGGTTAATAGCAATTAAAGAGGATGAATTGCCTTGGTTACAGCTTTCAGATTTTGATCAATCGGCAAGCAAGTTGTATAACGTCGTTTCTTTACCAACAAATTTCCTGATAGATCGAGAAGGGAAAATTATAGCGATCAACCTACGGGGAGAAAGACTGGATAAGGTATTGATGGAAGTCTTATAATTATATTAATTATGAAAAGAAATATAGTAGTTGAAATCATCTGTTTGCTATTCATTTTACTTTTTGCGTACGCGGCTGTAAGTAAGCTGTTGCATTATAGTCAGTTTAAAAACGAATTGGGGCGCTCTCCCTTACTTGCTGTCTTTGCTGGTTGGGTGGCAATTGGAATTCCATTTCTAGAAATTATACTATCGTTGCTGTTAATGTTTACGAAATTCAGAATTATTTCTTTGTACAGTTCTTTTGGACTAATGGTATTATTCTCCTTATATATTATTGCAATTACCAAATTTGCTGATTATGTACCTTGTTCATGCGGTGGCGTTCTAGCGAGATTGAACTGGAACCAGCATTTGATTTTTAACAGTGTTTTTATTTTGCTTTCTGTGGTTGGTGTGCTTTTGTCACCTAATAGTAGGGCAAGAGTTAGTGAGGATTAGTTTGCATTTAAAATATTGTGAGATTTTGATCAAACAGGCCAAGCCGAAAACCTGAAAAAGAGTAGGCAATTAACTTAAAATTAAGATTTATGAAAAGTTTTGGAATTTTAGCTGTAATTGTATGCGTTATTGCATTATTGAGTGCTTTTACAAACAGTAAAAGAATGAAAACATTAGATAACTACGGATGGTATCGAGCTACTCCTTATGCCCCCAACTGTACGTATGGACACATAGACAATGATTATTGGTGTGATGCATCATTTTCTGGCCCCATTTGTACTATTAATGGAATTGATGCTTATGCAAGTGAAATAGGTTGTGCCTGGGAAATGCCTAACGTTCTTCGTCAGGAGGAATTTTAATTGTTTTTTCGCATACAAGATATAAATAAGTTTTAGTTCTATGAGTAAAAGAATTGGCATCCTGTTTTTAATTTGTGTTTTTAGTACGAGCTTGATTTGGGGACTGTATATGTTGTCTTATGAGGTAAATAGAGATCCAAACAACTTTATTAGACTTTTTCCTCCTCATCGTTTATCATCAGCACTTAAAATGAATTTGAATTATAATACAGATCAAATTGCTGGTATTGATTCTGAAAAAGTTGTACTCTCAATACCTGATGTTATGGATCGTTTATTATTAGTTCAATTGGATAAGGGAAATATAAGGAAGGTGAAAATCGATGGAATTGAAGAGATGAAAAAAAGTATAGTAAGCACTGTATTTACCTCACCATTTTTTTATGTTGTAAGAGACGACGTCAAACAAATTTACCGTGGTGATACTATTGAATGGAGGGCTAAACCTTTTTCTAAAATAGACTTGAGTTATGATACTTTTATTCCTTTGCCTGATTCTTCATTTGTTTTAAGAACCATAACTGCAAAGGAAGGGTATGTGTTAGTTAAAAAAGACAAGGCAGGGACAATTAAAAAGGCCCCTGCCTTACTTGAAAAGCAAGTGGACGGGCTTTTTTGTAGAGATGGCATACTACATTATAATCAGAAGCTTGGTCTATTGGTTTACTTATATTATTACCGCAATCAGTTCATCGTGGCTGACAAAAATTTAAATTTACTTTATAAGGGTAAAACCATAGATACGGTCAGCAGAGCTAAAATAAAGATTGGACTACCAGATCAGGATGGACATATTAAGCTAGCCGAACCACCAATAGTAGTAAACAAAAAGAGTTGTGTAAGTGCAGAATATTTATTTGTCCAATCAAACTTAAAAGCAGACAATGAAGATGCTGAACAATTCAAAAATGCCTGGGTGGTTGATGTATATGAACTAAAAAACGGCAAATATAAACTCAGCTTTTATTTACCCAAAACAAAGACCGGAAAGATAAAAGATATGAAGGTTACTGGAAAAACTATGGCAGTGCTGTATGCACATAGGCTTTGTACCTATAAACTTAATTTTTAACAAACCATGAAAGAAACCAACCAAGGCATCCTCCAATTCAGCAATCTGCTCAACGAAATTGCTGATACCAAAGCTAAGTTGATCAAACCAGATGATTTTGCAGACCGCAGCCATAAAGCCTATAAAGCATTGCTACGCCAACCGGAAGATTACCTGCTGGAAGGAGATCAGTATCACTCAGACAGATACCAGGAAATGAAAGAAAAGCTGGAATTGTTACTGGCCAGGCCTGATGAGCTTGTTTCTTTTCACTCACGCATTACAGGTGACATCAATATAAGCCCCTACCAGGCCAGCCTGGCCATATATGTAAGCAGCCAGTTAACAGAGGCTTTAGATTTGATAAATCCGGTAAACATGTTTTAAAGATATGCCCGATGCGTAAAATTAGCTATAGAAATGAAAGACACAACCATCAGCCAAAAAATAAGAGCCCTGCGCAAAAAACGGCACTGGAGCCAAAAACACATGGCTGATCTGCTCGGAATTTCTGTCCCTGCATATTCAAAAATAGAGTGTGCATTTACAGAGGTATCCGTAAGCAGGTTAAAATTACTGGCGATAATCTTTGAAGTAAAGACCAGCTGGTTGTTGGATGAAGAAGAGGCGGTGGTTAGACAAGAGAATGAAGCGCTGAAGGAAAAACTAAAAATCAATAATAAAGAGATTATGGCATTGCAAAGGAAGCTGCTGGCTTGTTTTGAAGCGCAAACCATAGATATTTAAAATGAAAATATTAAAACAAAATACGGGCTTATTACCAGCAGAAGAACTGAATGCCTTTTTTACCTTTTCTGGTTTACCCATAAAAACAAAAGAGGAAATCTATTTTGAGTTGCATGAAACATGCCAGGTAACAGCAACCTATAACTTAAGTTTTGACGAGAAAAAAGGCATCAATATAGACCTGATTGCAGATTACAACAACATTGAACAATTGATAGCAGATCATCAGCTTAAAGCTTGCGAAGAATTGAATAAGATTACGCTTGCTAACCTATGGCTTAGGTATTTAAGAGGTAACGGCTATGTGTGCGCTGATATTGAGGAACTGGATGCAGAGATTTGCTTCAGGATTGTGAAAAGTATCACAATGGTGTACAGTGCAGATCTCAGTTTTTACCAGGAAATTATCCATGCAATGAGTATGACCCATCAGTTTCAAAAGTACATTGATGAAAATATGCACAGTTTTGGTGTGGCCGTACTGATGCGGCCAATGCTGTTGCCGGAAGGATTGTGGGTGCCTTAAATAGAAAACTAACAACAAAACATAAAAAACTACTACTTATGAAACAAACCAAACTCATCCCCAATAGCCCGCAACCGGTGTTAAACACCGAAAGCCTGATGGCCGCGCTGGGCATTACCCGGAAAGCGGCCAATGACATCTTATGGGATTTATTCGAAAGAAAATACATCGACCTGATCCCTGAGCTGGATGAAGAAAAGGTAAATTTTTTGAAGTCCGGAGAATAAAATGAAAGCAAACAACCTGGACCCTATTGCCCGGCTTTCCTCATCACTTTTAGATTTGGCCTACTTTGGAGATCCATTGTCTGCTCCTGCAATGCTGCATAAAAATGAACTGTTTATGCAGCTGTTTACGGAGATTACCAATATAGGCCGCGAAAAAGACATGGAACTGGCGCTGGCTAAATACTACAGCAGCAAAACACAATTGCTGCAGTTGCAGGGAAGGATGCTGGAGTTGATCAGGGATTTAGGTAAAAGGCAAAGTAAGCTCATTGCAGGTATAGATGCTGATTTGACGGCGTTGCTGACTGTGCTGGAGTTTTTAAAAAAAGAACGGATTGACAAGCCTTTTTTTAAAACGACATGATACAATATTTTGCCAATACACACAATGATTTTGCTGGTTGGGCATAAAACTTATGCTTGCCAAATAAATAAAAAAGAGAGAATTATAAGGTGCCCTGGGCACTGTGCTTAGCCTGGTTGTAAAACGAGAAAACCAGGCGGCAAACAAACAGTTAACGTTATCTTAAATGTTAGAAAATGAAAAATTCCTGGCAAGGTTAATTGCCGTATTGCGGAGTATTGATCCAAAAACTCCCCTCCCAAGAAAACTGGAGCCCGAACTAAGGGCACGCATGAAAAAAGTACCTTTTAGTAAAAAACTATTGGAACTGGTTGCCCAGGACGATGTACCGGATATGGCCTTCTTTTTAATTGCTGGTTTTATACTGGTATATTACATAGACGAGTTTGGCGAGATTCGGGTAACCCGCATTTACGACAGGGACACCATAATTGCCCTCGATGCTTTTATGAGCCAGGTTAAATCGGCCTTTTATATTATAGCCACCAGAGAGGCCGTAATATTGAGTATTACACACGCAGATATGCTGGAAATTTACAAAGACATCCCCGAAGTACAGGAACTTGCCCTTAAAACCGCTGCCAGCTATGAAAAGCTGGAAAGGAAACGCGATGAGCTGATGAACAGATCTAACCGGGAAAAGATACTGGAATTTTACAACGATAAGAAAGAGTTGCTGCCACCAAAGAAAAGCCCTTTGCAGGACAAGTACATTGCCAGCTACCTGCGGATAAAGCTGGATACTTTTAGAAAAACCAGGGCAGCACTTAGAAAAGAAGGCCTGTTAAAATGGTAGGGTGAAGTTGAAATAGCAAATAAATAATAAATTCGTTAACTTTACACATATAGTTAATTGAATTGGTATGGCAGTGAATGTAGATATTGGTAATCACTTAAATGAACAGCAGGTATTAATGTTGCGCTTGTTGAAAAACCCTTTGCCTGAAAAGGATTTTCTGCAGATGCGTAAACTTGCCGTAAAGTTGCTGTCAAAAAAATTGGATGAAGTGGTTGAGGATTGGGATAATAAAAATAATGTTAAACCCGAAGACTACGAAAAACTAAGCAAGGGCCACTTTCGTTCTAAATCTTAACGGGCAATAATGAGGATTGTACTTGATTCTAATGTACTGGTCTCTTCTCTAGGAAAGAGAAGCCCTTTAAGGCCAGTTTGGGAAGCATTTACAGAAGGTTACTACCAGATTGTAGTTTCAGAAGATATACTTAAAGAGTATGAAGAAATTATGCAGGAGCATTCTGCTCCGGGCGCTGCCGAAATTATAATGGAAATTTTTATTGAATCACCTGATATAATTACTCAAAAGGTGTTTTATAACTGGAATGCGATTATGGCTGATCCAGATGATAATAAGTTTTTTGATATTGCAGTGGCCGCTGATGTTGACTATTTAGTAACCAATGACCATCATTTTAACATCGTTAAAACACTACCTTTTCCTAAAGTGACGGTGATTACTGCTCAAGAATTTTTAAATATTCTTATGCAAGGCTAAAGCCTTCTTTATTTCGCAACAACATTTTAATTACCCTGATGCTGCTAAAGTATAATTTGCCCAAGTGTACTGGTATTGGAATTTATTTTAACCCCACATATCTCGAAATTCCATGTGCAAACTCTTGTAAGGTATTTTATATGAGGTCTTTGGAACATGATTTACGAATTACTCAGTACGTTGAGTAAAATTACTCAATATGCTGAGTAATTCGTAATTTCTGTTAAATTATTTTTTAGGGTTTTGTGGGTGTAGCGCCCACATCTATTCAAAGCCGTCATTGTAATTTTGCTTCATCAACCTGATATAACCTATGAGCAAAATTTTACTATTTAACATTTACAATGACGGAATAACTGTAGGCAGTTTGGTGCTAAAAGCACAGGGCCAGCATTACAGAATAACCGGCTTGCTTGGGGTGCTGCCCCTGGCTGCAGATACCCAGCAGTTTATCCGTTCGGTAACCGCGGGCGCAACACCCCATAGCTTTTTTACCCTGGCCGATGTGAACGGCAGGAAGCATGAATTGGAACTATGTTATAGGGTATGTATTGTGTACCTGAAGTTGTGGCTAAAAACCGTTGATGCCGGAAAGGTATCGGTGTTTGATTGGGCTGGTGGGTTTGATGTTTTTTGTGCGGGTTTTCAAATCATATAATATTATCAGGAACCACTTATTATGAAACATAAAGAACGACTGATTGAGGTGTGCATCACGCTGCTGGTGATCTTGTTTGGCTACACTGCATTGAGTAAGCTGCTGGAATATGACAAGTTTATTTTCCAGATGAGGGATTCGCGTTTAGCGCTGATGCAGGCTTATGCGCCCGTACTGGCCTGGTTGTTACCCCTGATAGAATTGCTGATTGTTGTTGCTTTATACTTACCTGGTTGGCGCAAGAAAGGCTTATGGGCTGCTGTTATTTTGCTGGGCGTGTTTGAGGTGTATATAACTGGCATGATGCTGTCTGGTTTAAAGCTCGGCTGCACCTGTGGCGGTGTGGTTAGCGGGCTTTCCTGGAAAAACCACCTGTTTTTTAACGCGACTTTTATGTTTATCGGTACAGTTGCATTGTTGGGCATGTACAATAGGTGGCCCTTGCGGGGCGGGGCGGGCCCCGCGTAGTTAGGGTTGTGCTTACCCCATGTAGTCATGGTTGGGCATGCACAAGACTGACGAACGCTTTATTTAATGTGATATTCCAGATCTGAATATATAATTAACAAATTTTTTTAACCATTTAATTTAAAAAAAATGAAAATCAATTTCAAAACAACGATGATGATTGCTGCCTTAACGGTAGTAACCCTGGGCGCATTTGCTACAAAGATTGTGCACATGTCAGGTGCCAATGAAAACGAGTACACCTGGACCAGGGTGGGTGGCGAAACACCACCGGAAGAAACCAACCCATTTGTTGGTACTAAAACTGACGCCGAGAATTACTATGGCTGCAGTGGTACTGTAGACCAGTGCGCTGTTGGCACATCGACCAGCCTTGGCGTACCGCCGGAAGTGATTTACCAGCACTAATCCTTTCGTTGGATTAAAATGAGCCTTAATGTTTGGCAAGGCTCGAAGGCCCGGCACTCATAGCCGGGCCTTCATTTAAAATTAACGTTTTATACTTATGAAGAATAGTTTACAATTAAACATTTATTTAAAGCGCAACAATCGTGCTTGCATGGTTTTTAAGCGCAACGGTATTTTGTACCGGATTAACAATTTAACGAAGGTTAATGAGTTTATACAGGCCATGAAGGAGCTGGTTGTTTCGGTTAAGATGGAAGCAATGGAAGATTTTTACCTGGAGCTTTATGACCATAGGGGCAAATGCTGGGTATTGGAAAGTACGCTTTTGAAGGGTATAGTAGCATTGAAGCTGTGGTTTCAAAGTGAAAGCTCTGGCGAGCATCTGGATGTGAGGTTTAGCTGGGAAGGGATAGCACTGGATTTTATCAGATCGGTGCATGATATGGAGGTAATGGCGGGGATATCGAGGGTTTTTGGGATTTACCGTAAGGATTAAGCCCCACGTCATCTCGACGATAGGAGAGATCTCTTGGTTAAGCATAGTTCAAGAGATACCTCGTCGCTTTGCTTCCCTCGGCATGACGATCGACTAAACACCTTGTGCTGCCCAACAGCGCTGTGTTATTCTGAAAAACACATTTTTAAAAGGAGTTTATATGTCAAGATTATTTATTTATACAAAGGATGTGCAGTTATTGACGGGGAAAGGCAGAACGGCTGCCCAAAAACTGATATCCGTTATTAAAAAGAGATTTAATAAAGGCAGGTATGAACAGATTACTGTAGCGCAATTTTGTGCCCATACTAATCTGGATACCAAATTGGTAATTGAACAATTGAGTTGAGGTTGCAAAAATTTTTATGTAAATTTGATACATGATACGGAAACTCGTAAAAGTTGAATCTGATAAGATATCCATTTCTGTTCCAAAAGATTACATTGGGAAAGTAATGGAGGTGATTGCTTTTTCCAGAGATGAGACCGTAAGTAAAGAAGCTAAGAAAAAGAAAAAAGCTACTTTTAATGCGGTGTCATTAGATACGGTTGGTTTTAAATTGTAAATCCATTTAAATAGTCCAGGCTTGATGCCTGCATAAGTCCGCCCATGCCTGTTCATGCCTGCGGTACTATGATTTTATGAATAGCCGCTATACCTTTGTTTCCAGCATCGGGTTTCAATGATCTTACCGGCCGGGAGATCAGCTAACCTCAAAGGTGCCTTCTAAAAAATCAAATCATTAAATTTTAAGATTATGGCTACTTATAAAAAGGGCATCCTTGGCTACTTTCGCGGTACCGTGGGCACCGTTGTTGGCTCAGTTTGGCGTGGCATCCACTACATGAAAAGTTTGCCTGATGTGGGCGAGGACAACCCTAGCCCGGCGCAAATAAATGTAAGGGCAAAACTGGCATTGGTGAGTCTGTTTTTCAAACGCCTTAAGGCTTTGATCAATATTGGCTACCAGCAGTTTAAACGGGGTGCTACACCGGTAAATGCGGCTACCGGCTATCATTTAAAAAATGCAGTTACCGGAACCAGCTCATTAAACTATGCCATTGATTATGAAAAGGTGATAATTAGTGTTGGGGATTTGCTGCCTGTTGAGGAAGCGGAGGTCCTGATTACTACTGCTGCCAAGCTTGACTTTAGCTGGGCAAATAATGCACCGGTTGGCGATCCGGGTGAAACGGATAAGGCCACCTTGCTGGTGTATAATCCGACCAAAGACAAGTTTGTAACGCTGGCAGGTGCTGCGCCAAGATCGGCAGCCGCTTATGTGTTGCAACTGCCTGCTACTTTTAGCGGGGATAATGTGCATGCCTGGATTTCATTTGTAAGCGTTGACGGGAAGGAAGTTTCCAATAGCTTTTATGCAGGGGAATTTTTGGTGCTTTAACTATTGGGGTGCTGCGCGCGCAGCACCCTTGTTTATTTCTTATACGTCACGTCATCTCGAACCGCAGGGAGAGATCTCTTGATTATGCATAGTTCAAGAGGTTCCTCGTCGCTACGCTAGCTCGGAATGACGACCGCGTTAGTAGCGTGATGCTAAAACAAAAAACACTTAAAAAACAAATTCATTATGAAAACATTAGATATTAAGTATTGGGGTATAAACCTCATTAACCTTATAAACGAGGTGAAGAAAGAACACAGGTTGTTTGGGCTATTGATGATTGCCTGGGGCATGATTACGGCATTTTTAAACAGCCCTGGAATGACTTCGGGAATTAACCAGAGTGTGCCGTTAATGGTGGTATTAAGCCTGATTACCTTTCTGCTATTGCTTGAATTGAGCTGGTGGTTGTTTACGAGGTTTTGGTTGCGGGTTGGATTGCCCGGAATGGAACATATGGTTGTACAATTTGAAGATTTGGACGCATGGCAAAAGCTGGGATTTTTATGGGCATCGTTTGCCTTGGTATTATTGGTGGGGCTGGGGTGTTTGATGGTGGTGGTGTAAGACAAGAGGTGCTGCGCATAGCCAGAGCAGAGGTTGGTGTTAAAGAGAGGACAGGGAATAATGACGGGCCAAGAGTTGAAGAATACTTAGCCTACACAGGGCTTAAAAAGGGAAATCCTTATTGTGCGAGTTTTGTTAGTTGGTGCTTTCATAAAGCGGGATATGATCAGCCTAGAACGGCCTGGTCTCCTTCTATGTTTCCGGCATCAAGGATGGTAAAAGAGCCAAAGCCTGCTGATGTGTTTGGCGTTTATTTTCCAGAATTTAAACGGATTGCGCATGCAGGGATAGTTGCTGAAATAAAAGGCGACTGGCTTGTAGGGTATGAGGGTAACAGTAACAATGATGGCAGCAGGAACGGTGATGGGGTTTATCAGCGCTTGAGGCACAAGAGAACGGTTAGCCGTTATGCTGATTGGATAATTTTAAAACAATGAACGGTATGTTCATGAGCGGGCATTGGCTGGGTTGCGAATGCAATGAGCTTCGCAGGCGCGGTCCTCGAAGGATATACCTTCATTGTTATACGGAGTTAGATCCTTCACTTCGTTCTGGATGACAAAGGATTCGTTCTGGATGACAAAACATTGTTCAGGCATAGTTCAAGAGGTTTAACTCGAAGCATTTATTGCGCTTCTGTTGAGCTCGCAAGCTCGGTTCTCCCTTCGGTTCGAGAGGATGAGTGTATTAAAAAAACATAAAAAATGGCAAGATATAAAAACGGAATAAACGGGCCATTTAGTGGCAAAATAGGTAATGCAGTTGGTGCAAATTACCGAGGCATTGATTATATGCGGAGTTTACCAGAGCTTACGCAAAAGCAGCCAACAGAAAAACAGTTGAACCAGCGGGCCTTGTTGGCTATGGTAAGTGGCTGGCTGGCGCCTTTAAAAGCGCTGATCTGGATAGGCTACCAGGTTTTTACGGGCGATAAAACGCCTATGAATGGATGTGTATCCTATCATTTAAAAGAAGCAGTTACAGGTAATTCGGCTGCGGAATACGCGATCAATTTTGCCAGGGCCATATTTAGCCGCGGAGAACTGCTGATCTCTTTGATTAAAGAAGTACTGGTGTTAATTGAGGGGATCCTGCGGATTGAATGGGACAACCCATCGCCCTCGGCTTTTTGCAGGGATGACGATAAGGCCAATGTGGTGATTTACAATCCTGCAAAGCAGAAGTTTGTAACTTTTAAGGATGTGGCGCAACGCGGGGATAAGCGGGTGGATTTACAGCTGCCGGCAAACTTTGCCGGGGATAGTTTACATGTTTGGATGCATTACGTGAACGCAGAAGGAAACGCGGTAAGTACGACGGTTTACGTTGGCGAACATTTATTGAGCTGAGGCTTTGTTTTGGTGATTTTACGCAGGGGGTGGTACAAAAAACTGCCCCGGTAATTTTGGGAGAGCTTAGCGGATTTGGTTTTCTGGTGTTTGGAAAGTTGGTTTATGGGCAGTTGAGGTGGGTTTTAGAGTGATTTTAATTTTTTTTTCAAAAAAAAGCAAAGGGCAAGCTGGTTGCCCTTTGCTTTTTTAGTATTGGGGGTAATTCTTAATGGCTAAAGCGATATATAGCTGGAGCTGTAAAAAGAGTTTGAACACCTAAAAGAAATAATAAAGTATGAAAAGTACTGCAAGAAATCGCATCAAAGCTGCTGTAACCTTAGTATGTTTTTTGATTTTGTGGATGAGGGGTTATTCGCAAAACCAGCCCACTCCGGTTATTCCTCCATCACCAACAGCAACGGGACTGGGTAAATATGGTGATATTCCTGTTTCATTGTATACGGGAATTCCCAGTGTTGATATCCCGTTATATGAAATTAAAACAAGTGGGTTAAACGTACCTATCTCCTTAAATTATCACGGGTCTGGAGTCCGTGTGGAAGAAGAAGCATCTTGGGTTGGTTTAAATTGGAGTTTATTGGCTGGCGGTGTAATTACCCGGTCCGTGCGTGGTCTTGACGATTTAAATGAACAAGCGTATCTTCCTTCTTCGCAGGAACGTTATGGTTATCCCGATGCCCCTGCATTACCACTTTCTTTTGGGAATATTCCTGGCATTAATGACTATGGTTATTCAGAGCAAGATATGTTGGCTCACCTGGCCATGTTTGGAGATGCCTGTTCGAAAAGAATTGATGTAGAGCCAGACGCCTTTTATTTTAACTTTGGCGGGCGTTCGGGTAAGTTTGTGCTTGAAAAGAGAGCCAGTTCTTCCGATCCGATTGTTGTATGTCTTTCTGCACAGGAAAAGATTAGCATTAATGTAAACTATGACCCCGGTATTGCGGGTTTTAAATGGACGCTGATAACTGAGGACGGCACTCGATATATTTTTGGTACATCAGAGAAAACCAGGAGTACCAGCTCTTCTTCTGGTATGGAAAGTTCCAGTGACCCCGGAGGAGACCCGGAAATAGTAACCTCTTCGTGGTATTTAGATGAGATAATTGCACCGAATGGCGAAAATATCCATTTTAAATATTCGGCACCTTCAGTTAATGGTAGCCGAAGCCAGTTGTCTAGAAGTGAGAGCAGAATTCATCGCATATCTTCAGGTGGCGAGGAATATGAACCGGTTGGACATACTTACCATCGTTCCCTTAATGTAACCTACAACGTTTATCTGGAGGAAATTGATTTTAGGAATGGCAATATAACTTTTGTGAGAGACGACAGGACTGATGTCCAGCCCTTTGTTGCCGGAGCCTTACCAAAAAAACTAAAAGAAATAATTATATCAACGGTTATAAATACCGTCAAAACACCATTTAAAAGTTTTGATCTGGGTTATACTTATTTCAATAACAGTTCATCCTCTTACGCAGAAAAAAGACTTAAACTAATTAGTGTAACTGAAAGAAATGGAAGCGATATTAAACCGCCTTATACTTTTGAATATATTGACGGCAGTGGTATGGATTTGCCAGCAAAGAATTCAAAAGCCAGAGATCATTGGGGTTTTTATAACGGGAAGTCTAATACCAGCATTTACGACGTTACTTCGCCCAACAATAATGGCGGCTGGATCAGTACCCTCATTCCTCCAACCAATACGCTAGCTGCATTTGGCCAAAATTTCTTAGCCGGAGCTGATCGTAACGCCGATACTGCCTATGTAAAGTATGGCGTATTAAAAAAAGTTACTTATCCTACCGGGGGTACATCTGAATTTGAGTTTGAATCCGGCGATTTTCAATCCCAGCACCAGGTTGTTAATCACCGGAATGAATATCTTAGGAAATTTGGAAGCTTGATTGCTTATCCGGGGATTGATTTTCCTGATCAAACCTTTCCAGAGGAAATTACAATCACCGTGCCTGACAATACAGTAGTTACAATGACTGCCAATGTAAACTATAGTCCTTATGATCCATGTTCAAATAACGCGTCTCCCGACCTTTATGCCAGCATAGAAAGGGTAGGTACACCATATTATGTCAAAGGTCTTGTGCTGGAAGTTGGGTGTGATCCTGGTTCGGATTACAAAGTAGGCCAACTGGTTGTGTCGCTTTCGGCTGGAACGTATTTGATAAAGACATATGCTGAAGGTACCATTGAAACAGGCTTGGTGGTTTCCTGGGATGAGCAGACTTCAGTTGTAGAGTATTCTAAACCTGGAGGTGGGGTGCGCATCAAAAAAACCAGAGATTATGATGGTATTGATCACGCCAATGATATTGTTAAACAGTACACTTATGGCGCTTTAACGACTGGTGGCGCTTTTGCATCTTCCGGGACTTTGTTAAGAACCCCACTTTATGAAAATATAGTAAACAATTCGCTAAAAAGAAGTTCTGATTCAAATATCCCACTAGGTAATTTTGCTCAGGGTAATCCAATTGGCTATGGAATGGTAACGGTGTCAAGTGGTGACAATGGTAAGAGCGATTACTATTACCGGAGTATTGCCGATGAAGTTTCACCTGAATATTTTCCTGGGATACCCAATGCTGTTGCTCCAGGAAACGGGCTTTTGGAACAAACTATTGACTATAAAAAGGTAAACAATAGCTATAAAAAAATTAAAGAGGTTACTAATACCTATAATAATAATTTTTCCCAATTAAAAACGGTTAAAGGGATGAAAATTCAGGGTTGTGGGAATGTTGGGGAGCTCGGTTATCTAACCAATACCAAAATCATGTTTTATGACAATTTATCAGAATGGATACATCCCGAATCTCAAACAACTACGATTTATGATCCTGATGATGAGAGTAAATTCACCCAGTCGTCAACTTTATCATTTTACGGGAACCCGGCTCATTACCAGGTAACAAAAACAGAAAATATACAAAGTGACGGTTCAAAGCTCATAACGGAGTATAAATACCCGGCAGATTATGCAGGTGTAAACAGCGGTTTCATAGGTATGATGAAAGGACCAGCTCATATTCATAATGCTGTTGTAGAAAAAGTGGTAAAGAAAGAAAAGGATTCAAATACTAAAATTGTTGGGGCATCTTTTAACACGTATGATGACTTTGGTTTCCCGGTAGGTATTTCAGAATTAGAGCTCAACGCTCCTAAAGTTAATTTTACAAGTTCATTAGCTACAGGGACAGCGGCCGATAGCGACTATAATTTAAAACGGACTATAAAATATAGCCAGACTCATAACCCTATTGAGGTAAAGGATAAAAATGAAGTGGTTACTTCTTATCTATGGGGTTATGGCGGACAATATCCTGTAGCAGAAATAAAGAATGCAGATTACACTGCTATAGAAAACATTAAAGGTGCTGTTGTTATTGATAACTTTAGTCAATCATATCCCGATAAAGCAAGTTTAGATGCATTTATAGCACCCTTGAGAACCGGCTTGCCCAATGCTCAAATCACTACCTATATCTACAATCCTCTTGTTGGCTTAACCAGTCAAACGGATGCCAAAGGTATGACTGCCTATTATGAATATGATACTTTCCAGCGGTTAAAATACATCAAAGACCAGGATGGGAACATCTTAAAATCATACGATTATCATTATAAACCTTAAACGAATCCTTATGAAAAAGCAATTGATGGCTGCTCCAAAGGGAGCGTTAATGATAATGTTATTGTCATTGTTTATTTTTACCGGTACAAAAGCGCAGCACATTACGCTGAATAGTTATAGCAACCAAACTGAAATAAAAGCTACGGGAAGCGTGACGCTGACGGATGGCTTTTATATTCCTGCAGGGAAAATTGTAAGGATATTTACCGGGGCAAGTTTCCAGGAATGTGTACCTTTTTTAAGCACAGCAAGTGCCGATCAGAATTACATCAGCACAAAAATTTTTAAAGTAGCTGGAGTTGATAATAGCAATATTAACAGCGCCCGGAGTACATGTGAGGTAAACCAGACCATACAGTATATAGATGGGCTGGGCAGGCCACTGCAAAGTGTAACTGTACAGGGCAGCCCGACGTTCAAGGATGTAGTGCAGCCGGTGGCTTATGATGCGTATGGCCGGGAACAGCTTAAATACCTGCCTTATACAACTGTTACAGGTGCGAATGGGAGCTTTAAACCTTCTGCTTTAACAAGTCAGGCAGGTTTTTATGCTAGCCCACCTGCAGGTGTGACTACTATTGGTACAGCTTTTTCGGAAACCAGGTTTGAAGCTTCTCCTTTGAACCGGGTGCTGGAGCAGGGCGCCCCGGGTGCCAGCTGGCAGATTGCTGTCAACAATACCGGCCATACCCAGAAAATAGACTATGGATCCAATAACAGTTCCACTGCTTACAGCAGCATCGGATTTGCCGTAAGGTTATATAATGCTGTCTCTTCTACTACACCTGGTGAAGAGTATAAACGCAGCTTAAGCGGAACAGGTTATTACGGAGCAAATGAGCTATACCTGACGATCAGCAAAGATGAGAACTGGGTAAGTACCGATGTAAAAGCCGGTACTACGGAAGAATATAAGGACAAAGAAGGCAGAGTGGTGCTGAAAAGGACATTTAACAGAACACCTGCACCTGCCAATGTTATCGAAGTGCTGAGTACTTATTATGTGTATGATGACTTGGGGAACCTGAGTTTTGTATTACCTCCCGGGGCAAACCCCGATGCAGAAGCCGTGCCTAGCCAAACCACGCTGGATGAGTTGTGTTACCAGTACCGTTATGACGGTAGAAAAAGATTAATTGAAAAAAAGATCCCCGGTAAAGGCTGGGAACATATGGTTTACAACAAACTGGACCAATTGGTGCTGAGCCAGGATGCCATGCAGAGAGCAGCAAACCAGTGGCTGTTTACCAAGTATGATGCTTTGGGCAGGGTGGTTATGACAGGGTTGTATGCAGATGCTGCGCTGAGAGGTACTTTAGCTACTACAGTGAATAACCAAACGTACCTGTGGGAAACCCGTGCAAGTAACGGGACAACCGGATATGACAATGCCTCTTTTCCGCAAAGCATTGCCTATCGTTATACCATCAATTACTACGATGATTACAATTTTCCAGGTACTTATGCCCAGCCCGATGGCACTACACAAATGTCTGCTGGCAGGGTAAAAGGATTGCAAACCGGAAGTTTTGTTTACCTGATCAACAGTACTACCCGTTACCTGAATGTAAACTATTACGACGCAGACGGGCGGGTGATCAAAACTACAGCAGAGAACCATTTGGGCGGTAAAGACATCATCGACAATACCTGGAACTTTGCCGGGGAACTGACGGCCAGTACCCGAACACATACAGGAGGATCGGCTGCTACAACAACCATTGCGAATCGTTATGAATATGATCATATGGGAAGGAAGAAAGCTACGATGGAATCGATCAATGGACAGCCTGAAGTGGTGATGAGTAAAATGGATTACAATGAACTTGGTCAACTGTCAAAAAAATCGTTGCATAGTACCGATGGCAGTAGCTTTTTACAAAATACAGATTATGCTTACAATGAAAGAGGCTGGTTAAATAATAGCAAATCAGATCAGTTTAGTATTAAACTGAAATATGCTGATGGAACTTCCCCACAGTATAATGGCAATATTGCTAATCAGGAGTGGGGTATTGCTGAACCTTATCCAAATGTGTACACCTATAATTACGATAAGTTAAACCGTTTGGAGAGCGGTGTAAGTACTGGTGTGAATATGAGCGAATACCTGACCTATGATGTAATGGGCAATATTGCTTCGATGAACCGGGATGGCGCAGGTGTAAGCACTTATAGTTATACTGGTAACAGGTTAAACCAGATTGTGAGCGGGCCATTGGCAACCGCTGGCTATGTTTATGATTTGAATGGTAATGCCACAACCGATGGACGGAACGGGGTAACGATAGATTATAACATGCTGAACCTGCCATCAACAGTTAGCAAGCCTGGGCTGTTGGGCATGAGTTACACTTATGATGCAACTGGTGCCAAGTTGAAGAAGGAGAGCAATATGGAAGCTACTTCTGATTATGTAAATGGTATCCAATATACCGGAGGAGCCATTGAGTTCATTATGACTGAGGAGGGGAAGGCGAGAAGAAATCCTGGAACTCCTGATATTTATAGTTACGAATATAACCTGACTGATCATTTGGGTAATGTAAGGTATACTTTTAATCAGCATCCAAGTACATTACAGTTGCAACCTTTACAAGCGGATAACTATTATTCTTTTGGTAAACAAAAAGTTGCAAGTGGAGGAGTGAATAAATATCTTTACAATGGCAAGGAGTTGCAAAATGAGCTGGGACAGCTCGATTACGGGGCAAGGTTTTATGATCCGGAGATTGGAAGGTGGAATGTGATTGATCCATTGGCGGAGAAGATGATGACATGGTCGCCATACACCTACGCATTCAACAACCCAATAAGGTTTATTGATGTTGGTGGCATGTGGCCATATCCCGTTACAGTTAGAGCATTTGCACCTACAGGTTCCTTTAGAGGTACGGGATTCAATGATGATAATAGAGGTTTCTCAGCTAGTAATAATGTAACTTCTCGTTTATCTCAGACTACTACAATCGATCCGAGTAAAGGCACTATACGTGGTGGAAACGTAACTAGTTCTGGAACACATTGGAATGGCATACCTGCTGGTAATGCTGAAAACTTCACTTCGGAAGGGGGTGTAGATAGAATTTTTACTTCCAGCGACAACGGTCAAAGTACTATGTCTTATGACGCACATCTTACTGGCTCAGATCCTGTGGGTCTTGGTCTGGCACCAGAAGTAGGTGTAAATTCATCTGTTAGTTTAACGGAGAATCTTAAAGAAGGTTATGTTGATGCGAGTGTTACCTTATCAAGTAAAGGGTTTCCTGCAACTGAAGCAACAATAGGCGATTCAAAAGGACAGCGTATTTTGTTGACTGGGGCTGCAGCTTATGGTGGACTTAAAACATTAGCAAATGGTGATGTAAAAGAAGTTGCGAAAGTAGGTGTTCGCATTAATATTAATAATAAAGGTCAATTTACTGGGATTGTATTTGGAGGTAAAACCTATAAAATAGATGATTGGAACAAGGCACAGCAAGCGAAACCAGCTGGTCCATTCCCAGAAAAAAAGCAACAATAATGAAGAAGACTATATACATAACCTTTAACCTAGCATATCAGTTGATTGTGTTCTTTTGTTTACTATATGCAAATACGTATATTAATGATAATGTTGTGCCAGAGAGTCTTTTGTGGCAAAATAATCAGCCTAGAGTAGATACAGCAGGTATGTTGGGGTTTGCAGCTATTAAAACACTTGTTTTGATCGTTGAAGGAGGAATCCTTGTATTATTGGTATATTTTATCAATCGATCAGTTATGAATAATGGTACTATTATAAAACGTACCCTAAAAGTAAATGTGATTGTGACTATGTGTTTTATTATAGTACTTATCTGGGGTAGTTTTAATGGGTATCTTTGGTGAAATTAATTTCTAAAATAAACAATAAAAGCCCTCAATTGAGGGCTTTTATTGTTTAGCTAATAGGCTGTATATACGCTTAGCTGCATATACGGTCAACCTGTTTGTTTTTATATCTGCAAGTTGTGTTTTTGTACGTACATCCCGCCTTCGGCAGGTCTGTCTACAGCATGCATACGGTAACTGGTATTATTTCATATCGAAAACAAAGGCATTGCCATTAAAAACCATCTATGAAAATCAGCAATTTACCTTAACAAGTGTAGCTGTTAATATTACACCTATGAAGTTAGCGGCAAAGCTATTTGAGATACCTAATAAAAGCCGAATTGCACGTGCTAGATGGTAAACTAGGATCGGTAAAGAAGGCTGTTCAGTTAATCTTTCCTAATGATGAAGGCCGAATTATAGTTAAGGCAGTCGTATTCATATTGTGTTCGATAATAGCTGATAACAGGCAATATATGAAATTGCCAGAAAGTCTTCATCCGGCAATAATTAATTGAAGATTAATAGATAGATTAGTAGTAAAGTATTTTGGAAGAATAAGGGATTACCTTTTTTCAGAAGGGTTAAAACAAAGTGATGATTCAGTTTAAATGATATAATCTCTTTGTCTGAAGATACGTACAGATGGAATGGTAGTAAATGGACAAAACAATATTTTTGGTAGAGCGGGTCAGCCATTGTCCATTTATATCGCATGATCACTAATAAAAGAATGAAAAAATTACTATATCTTAGATTACTAGTTTATACTGGAATATTATGCTTTTTTAGAACAATATACGTAATAGCCGCATTTTCACTGGGCTTTGGGTCGGCTTCTGATCATCTTAGAACAGATATTTTATTGAATGTAATGCTGCTTATCTTTAACTGGCTCGCCTATGGGCTATTTTTGTATTTACTGGATCTTTCAAGTAGAAGAACAGAACTTTTGATAATGTTCTTTATTACTTTAATAGTTTGGGTATCATTATTTTTTTATTATAATTTTTAAAAAATTACGGAACAAGTGTGTGCATGGTACATTATAGAACGCCATTAGTCGGTACATGTATTAGTATGCATATGAGGGCGGGTTATGGGCTGAACTATTTAGGTCAACCAGGAAAAATATAGATTTCAAAAAAAGAAATAACATGAAAAAATATTTATTATTGTGCGCATGTATAATAGGATCTTCCTTTTATGTTAAAGCTCAAAAAAGTGAAGATGATCTAAAGAATCTGGTTATTAAAAATATTCTTAGTTATCAATTCAGGTACGCCCTTGATTACAAGCTTTTTATTGAACATAAAGACTTACTGCAGGGAGAAAGATTATTTTTTAATGAGTTTTGGTCAGATAGTACTAAAAAACTGAAGATCGATATGTTTAAGTCCGAATTGGCTTATCCTGTAAAGGGATACACAATATATCGGTTTTTCAAAAAAGGTTATCGATTTAAGGTTGATTCTAATACAGAAAGTTATAGTCCGTCATCGGCAGACTTTGATGAAGATTACTTAGTGGCCTATAATGAGCGTACAAAAAGCATCAAGTTTATCAGCGGGAATTTTTTTAAGTCAAAGATTGCGGATGATTTCAAGCTAGATTTGAATAATCCGTTGACATTTTCAGATTATTTAAAGCTTAAATATTATAATACCAAGTGTACACAGTTTAAATTTATTAGCGAGAAAGCAGGAATTCTTTATTTTTATGGAACGGGAGGGGTTAATAATCAGGAATTGTCTTTCATTGTAGATGCGAGAGACTTTAATATTTCAAAAGTGCAGTATAAAGAAAACAAGATCATTAAATAGCAATGCCGCTGTAAAGCAGTATCTGCATTGACCCTAACATGACTTTGCTAAATTTGAATTAAGAATGAAATCATTGATTAAGGCTGTTCAACTTTTATTGATCATACTATTTTTTTTAGTAGCATTCATTATGTTACTTTATCACGCATCAGGTCATAAAATACCCATAGAGACTGATTTGAAATTTGGTGGGATATTGGTTTCTTTAATTGTTTTGTATTTCCTTTTAGGATTTTTAAATCGCAGGATATTTTAAAAAAGCTTATATAAATGAAGATATTTCTACCGATCAAATATTTTTCAAGAGCGTGAAACATAGAAAATATTTGATTTATTAGCTGGCTATGAAATTATTTATAATATTTATTTTAAGTATCGCTTTGCACTCTTGTCGTACTACAAGAATTGATGTTTCGGAACGGGAGTATTCTACAGGGTATATGGGAATGCCTGGGGAGATTACGTTTGTTTTTAAGAATGGGAATCAGTTTTATTATTATGAACGATTGTATTACTCGGAAGGAACGTTTGTTTGGGTAGATAAAAGCAAGATTAAACTTACTAGCAAGATAAAGGGCTTTGAAATTCCTTATAAGGAAGCAAAATGGTTCCAGAATATCAGTAATAAAGAAATAACACTTAAAGCAAATAAACTGTTATTCGAGGGTTTTACATTGAAACGAGTTAATGTAAAAAGGTTAAAATAAACTGGATTAAAGATGTTGCATTAGACTTTTTCTTCGGATCAATCAAATTTAACAGTAGTTCTGAAAGTTGGCGAAGATTAATAGATAGATTAGTTGTATGAAATCAATCTTAGCTCTGGTGCTGTCTCTTGTCTTAAATTGTTCTTTTGGTAAACAGGTTTTAGAACTAATATTAAAACAAAAATAGCTGAGATTAAGACACCAACCAGAAATTCATTAATTGATAGAGACCCAAATCATAAGTAAAGCATGAAAATAAAATGTATTGCGATAAAATTAGAAAAAGATCAGTTGATTTTGCTTGGGAAATACGGTAATGCTAAAAACCATTTTTCTGTTAGTATTGGTAAAGAATACATCGTATTTGGGTTGACATTTAGATTTGAGGAATTTGGTAGCGGATGTTTCGTTGAGATACTTTCTGATAATAATCATCTTATTCAGGTGCCAATTCTTTTGTTTAATATGATAGATCCACGACCATCAAAGCACTGGGAAATCAAACAGTTTTCAGAAAAGCTTATTACCTTTTGGCCTCCCTCAATGTATAAAGATTTTTATCATGATGATTTGTCTGAAGATGTACCCGATGTAGTGGAGGATTTTTTGGAAGTAAAAAAGAAAATTCTATTTGAGTTTTAATTTGAAGTGTATTTTTATTTGAAGTTGATTTTTAAATCGCAGGATATATGATCTGTCTTCGTTTGGGTGTATCCTAAAATATTTAAAAAAGTGAATGATTATGAATCAAGATGAATTTATCAAAATATTAAAGAGAGATGTGACAAAATCTGGCACCAACGATGTAATTAAAAATTTAATTGCTCCTGTAGGTCGAAAATCTTCAGAAAAGCTTTTAAAGATGTCTGAGTTTTATAATTCAATGGATGATGCAAATAAAAAGATCATAAATGAAATCATTTATGAGGCAATTGATACCGGTATTTTTGGGTTTCTTTGTCTTATTGACGGAGTTCGATCGGTTAATATGAATGGAGAAGAAAATCACCTGAAATTAACTTTTATTAATGATAACACTGGAAAAGAGACGGTTCTCAACAATCCAAATCAAGATTTTTTGCATGATATTTATAATGCGGAGTAAAAGCCTATGTATTTAAAACAAGAACTAATCAACAATAGGACGAATAAAGTGAAAACGTTGCCTGGATAAGTTGGTAGAAAGAGGCCGGTTATTATGGATTATCCAACATGGTCTTTAAACTATTTAGAAATGAATGAATTGGAAAAGTTAGATAAGCGTTGGAAAGAACTTGTTGGTAAACCTCGTTCTAAGGAACAAATTGAAGAAAGCCGTTTGGTTGCTAAACAACTGGAGATAGAAATGGCTAAGGAAGTTAATGACCTACTTGGCGAATTAAAAAAGCAAGGCATTTTTATTAAGTCTGTTTGGGATTTAGTGAATACTAAAAAAGCCTATCCTGATGCGATAGATATTTTGATTAAGCATCTGCGAAAAAAATATCATGATAAGAATATGGAAGGGATAGTAAGAGCCCTAACCGTAAAAGAAGCAAAAGGAAAGGCTGCAAATGTATTAAAGGAGCTTTATGATAATACTTCTAAAGACAAGAGTAATTTACGTTGGGTTATTGGAAATGCAATAGCAACTGTAATGTCAGTTGATGATGTAGATTGGGTTTTTTCAACAGTGATAGATAAAAGTAATGGAAGTAGCCGTGCGCAACTTGTTTTAGCTTTAGGATCAGTTAAGTCCGAACAGTCACAAAATATTCTAATAGATTTGCTTGACGATAAGGACGTGGTGCCACAAGCACTTGCCGCCTTAGGTAAGATGAAATCAAAAAAAGCTAAAAATAAGATACTTCAAATGAAAGAGAGTAACAATTCTTTAATCCGGCTTGAAGCAATAAAGGCATTAAAAAAAATAGATTAAGCAATTATGCAAAAGACCAATTAATATTGTCTATGCATGTATAGAAGTCTTCATCTGGTAGAAATAGTAACTATATGCTTTAATAAGATTAGTGAGCTGTCTGATTTGAGTATAAAAGGGTTACAGCTTAATCTGGTACCTCACAGATCTTCCGGCTCCTTCCTGATCAAAAGCGCCAATTTCATGTAATTCCTGTAAGTCACGGGGCATTATTTTTTGGTGTATAATGGAAGTTTCGATATAAATCTAAAATCCTTGGTATTGTAAGTAAACAATTCCAATATTTTGTTCTAGTATGAGTTTTGTTTCTTGGTGACGTTTTTGGGTTGCGTCAAAATAATCGATCAGGACATCTGTATCACAAATTACCTTTTCCTTTGCCATCCCGAACTCCTCAGTTGAGTTGCATTTAAACCTTTACCTGTAAAAACTTCATGGAGTTCCGAAATGTCTATAGATTCATCGCCAGGAATCATCGTAACTCCGTTGATATGAAAACCTTCTTTTCTTTTAGAGTCGGCCTTTTCAGAAATAGAAAAGCCCAAGTATTTCCCCAACTCCTTTAGGGCCTCTAGGGTTTTGCTGCTTTTATATTTTACTGTAACCTCTTTCATGGCTGACTGCTAACGTTTCTTTACCAACGATACAAATTTAAACAATATTCTTCATAATAAGGTAATGGTAAGAAGAGGCAATTATTTTGGTTGCACACCAACCCTTAATTGCCAATTGTACCTTTGAGCCATTTAAAATTCTTAATCGGCTCAAAGGTTTTTAATAAAATGGTGATTTCGCCCAGATACAGGTAGAAATCACGAAAGCCCGGGGCAATTTTTTAGCCCCGCTTTTTTTGGATTTGACTGTACTTTCTCTTTAACCGAATAAGATAATCCCGCTTAATGTTGCTTTAAACCTTGTTTTTGCTGCAAAAACGCGCCTTAAAAATTATTTTCAAATAAATAGCAAAGGGCAAACTGGTTGCCCTTTGCTGTTCTATATTGGTCGGTATCAGGAGGCATAAAGCACCTGTTATTTGATACGACATTAAATGAGAACGCAATCAAACTTAAAATTACGCCACAAGTTAAAAGCCTATACCCTTACCGAGATCCTGGTGGTGCTGGTGATCATCGGGATCCTGATCCTGCTGGTTTTACCGAATCTGATGCCCTTAATTACCAAGGCAAAAAACACCGAGGCTAAAATGCAGCTACAGCATGCCCATCAGCTGGAAAAGACTTTCTTTTATGAAAAGTCTAAGTATTCAACCGATCTGGCCGAGATCGGCTATATCCAGGAGAAGCTGAGCACGGATGGTAAGGACGGAAAGGCCAATTACCGCCTGGAAGTGATTTCTGCCACCAGCAATGCCTTCGTGATCCGTGCAACGGCAGTAGTAGATTTTGACGGGGACGGGGTATTTAACGTCTGGGAGATTGACCAGGAAAAGAACCTTCGGGAAACGGTGCAAGACTGATCTTTATGCTAAGCGTAATTTCTTTAAGGCTTTTGCTGGTACTGATCTTATTGGTCATGGGCATCCAGGATTTGAAATTCAGGGCCATTTCCTGGTATTTATTTCCTGCGCTTGCGCTATGCCTGTTATTGGCCAACCCATCCTTTACTGTTTATAGCTGCTTGTTGAACATCGGCTTTGTTGCCTTTGTATTTGTACTGCTTACCTGCTGGTTTTCTTTAAAACAGGGGAGCATGGTTAACCTTACCCGGCGGCACCTGGGCATTGGGGATGTACTGTTCTTGCTTTGCCTGGCCTTTTTCTTTTCGCCGGTCAATTTCTTTCTGTTCTACCTGATGAGTTTGCTGCTGATCTGTATGGGCACCGGGGCATACCTGCTTTTGTGCAAGCCTGCAAATTTTAGCATCCCGCTGGCCGGGCTGCAGGGCTTTGTTTTCATCCTGCTGCTACTGGCTTCATGGATATGGAAAACAGAGCTGGGCAACAGCGATTTCTTACCTGAATTTTTAATGATGAGTTATGAGCGAAGCTAAAGAACTTACCGTAAACGCCGATCTGATCCACGAAATTACCATGGAACAGGCCTGGTATTACCGGATCTTCCCGGAAGAGTTGCTGGCGGATACCTTATGCCTGTATTGTGAACAAGGGGCTGATGTAGCTGCCCTGACTGATGAGCTGGAGGTTTTACTGGGCAAAAATATCCTGCTGCAAACGCTGGATCCGGTAGTGATGGCCAGGCTGCTGAACCAATATTACATCAGGGAAGCGCAGCAAACCAGCATCAGCAACCTGAGCCATGACCATGCTTCGGATGATTTCCTGGAAAACCTGATCTCTGAGGCCAAGCGCTTAAAAAGCAGTGACATCCATATTGAAACCTACGAGGAGAAATGCAGGGTAAGGATCCGGATAGACGGTATGCTGATTGAGCGTTACCTGCTGAGCCGGCTGGAATACCCCGCCATCATCAACCGGATCAAAATTCTGTCCAACCTGGATATTGCAGAGAAAAGGCTCCCCCAGGATGGCAGGATCAATTTTAAAACTGCCCAGCACCAGTTTGACATCCGGGTATCGGTGCTGCCTACGCTGTATGGCGAAAAGGTAGTGCTCCGTTTACTGAACAATGATGCCACAAATATTGACCTGTATACCCTGGGCTTTGCCGAAGGGGACCTGAACAATTACCTGGAAGGGGTAAAACGGCCCAATGGCATTGTGCTGATCAGCGGGCCAACCGGATCTGGTAAAACCACCACCCTGTATGCTACCCTGAAACTGCTGAACAAGAATACCCGGAACATTTTGACCATTGAAGACCCTATTGAATATACGCTGGATGGGATTAACCAGGTGCAGCTGAAAGAGAACATCGGCTTAACCTTTGCTGCGGCACTGCGGACCTTTTTACGGCAGGACCCGGATGTGATCATGGTTGGAGAGATCCGTGATCCGGAAACGGCCAATATGGCCATCCGGGCAGCGCTTACCGGTCACCTGGTGCTTTCTACCATCCATACCAACTCGGCCTGGGGTACAATATCGCGTTTGATGGACATGGGCATTCCGCCTTTTCTGGTGGCCAATACCCTGAACACTTCGGTAGCGCAGCGCCTGGTGCGTTTGCTTTGCCCGCATTGTAAAACCGAAACTGCCATGGAACATAGCCTGTACCCTAAAAGTTTTAACCCACCGGAAAAGGTGGAGCGGCATTGGACAGCAAAGGGCTGCGATCAATGTTATTTTACCGGTTATAAAGGCCGCAAGGCGGTATATGAAGTGATCCCGCTTGATCAGGAGCTGGCTTTCCAGATCAAGGCAGGCAACCAGCAGCCTGAAGCCTTATTAAAAGAACGGGGAATTTGTACCATCGGGGAAAATGCTTTTGCCTTGTTTGCCCATGGCCATACCTCACTAGAAGAAGTTTACCCATTATTACTGAATTGATATGACACCATCACTATACGGCCTCAGCCCTTTGTCATCCCGAACGAGCATAGCGAAGAGGGATCTTTTTAACAGCACAGGCAAGAGATCCCTCCTGCGTCGGGATGACGGGCGTATGAAGCGGGCCCTTAATATAATCGCCATATTGCTGTTGTTTGTGTGTGTATCGCTAATGGCACAAAATCCGTCATTTGCTCAGCAAAGCCAGCAGGAACGGATGGAAACGCTGGAGAAAAAGCTGGTGGGGCTTTCGGCATTTGTACCGGGCCTGAAACAAAAGGTAGAGCTGGGGCTTTCGGGCGCTTCTATACAGGAGTTTTTAAGGGCGGTAGCCCAGGCCAACCAGCTCAACATCAATGTAGACCCGATGCTGAACATCAAGGTATCTAATAATTTTACCAATGAGAATGCCTTGAACGTGTTGCTGTTTCTGGCCAAAAATTATAACCTGGAAGTAAACGTGATCGGTTCTATCATTACGGTTGCCCCTTACAACCCGCCGGTGATCAAGGCGCCTTATGTGCCCAAAGTAATTGCCCTGAAATACAATGGGGCCGCAAATACCCTGTCGATGGAACTGAGCAACGACAGCCTGGTGCTGGTGGCGAGGAAGATCAGCCAGCTTTCCGGGAAAAATATTGTGGTGCCGGTAAGTTTAAACAGCAAACTGGTGAGCGGCTTTTTTAACGAGGCCCCACTGGAAACCGCTTTGGAGAAACTGGCTTTTGCCAACGAGCTGAAGCTGACCAAAACCAGCGATAACGTCTATGTTTTTCAAGCCCTGCAGGAAGGGGAAGAGGTTTTTATCAACGGGGATAAAAATACGGACGTCAGGAAAAACCTGAAACCCGCTGCGGGCGGGGCGGCTAAGGGCAATTTCAGCATTTCAGGTAAAAGCAACAAACTGCTGAGCATTGATGCCGCCAATACCCCGATCATGGACCTGGTAAAATCGGCTGCGAATGAGACCAACATTAACTTTTTCCTGTATTCGGAGCTAAAGGGCAACATCAGTACCAAAGTGACCAACATCACTTTTGATAACTTTTTAACGGCCATGTTTAATGGAACGGATTATACCTATAAGGTAGATAACGGGGTGTACCTGATCGGCGACCGCAGGCTGGAAGGGCTGCGTAAAAATAAAGTGCTGCAGCTGCAATACCGCTCTGTAGATACCATTATGAACATGATCCCGTCGGAATGGAAAAAAGGCGTAGACATTAAGGAATTTAAGGAACAAAATACTTTGCTGTTATCGGGTTCTGCCCCGCAGCTGGCAGAAATTGAGACCTATATCAGGGAACTGGATAAACTGGTGCCGATGGTACTGATTGAAGTGACCCTGCTGGATATCCGTAAAGGACATACCACCAAAACCGGGATAGAGGCCGGCCTGGCAGATTCTGTGGTGCGCACTAAGGGTACCATACTGTCTG
Source organism: Pedobacter heparinus (assembly GCF_032678725.1). GTDB lineage: Bacteria > Bacteroidota > Bacteroidia > Sphingobacteriales > Sphingobacteriaceae > Pedobacter > Pedobacter heparinus_A. Next base: position 185,877 of record NZ_JAVTSC010000010.1, on the reverse strand, counting down.
GTGTGGACATGACCTTAGGCGCCGGTTCTATCAATAACCTGCTGGGAAAAATTGGCTCCAACAGTGTGTTTAATATCGGTAAGGTAACCCCCAACTTTTACGTGAAATTAAACGCACTGGAAGCCAACAACAACATTGAGATCAGGCAGGTGCCTAAACTAGCCACCCTGAACGGGCATACGGCCAATTTAAGCATAGGCACCACGCGCTATTATGTGACCAAAACGCAGAACGTGTTTTCTTCTGTAAATACCCAGACCGTGTTTACAGAACAGTTTAACAAAGTAGATGCGAACCTGGCCATAGGCATTAGCCCGGTAGTTTCGGGAGATGACCAGGTGACGCTAAAAATTAAGGTAGAGATCTCTGACTTTATCGGTACGCCACCGGCTAATGCTCCGCCCCCTACTTCAACCAGCAAGTTTGAATCGATCATCCGGGCGCATAACGAGGACATGATCGTATTGGGTGGCATGGAAAGGACAGAAAAATCGGATAATGGAAGTGGGGTACCGCTGCTGTCGCGTATACCGGTGCTGAAATGGATCTTCAGCAGCAGGGAGCAAACCAAATCCAAGGTGGTAACGCTGGTTTTTATCAAACCAACCATAATTTATCAATAGGATGAACAAGGCTTTGCTACAGGATCTGATGCAGCTGAATACCCTTACCGGTGTGGAGGTTTTTACCGGAAAGGACGGAGAGCGGGTAATACACGCCTGTACGCTGAAGCTGGGTAAAGCGCAGCTGGGTTTTGAGCACAAACATAAAGACCTGAAAAGTGTGGTCCATTTTGCCAAAAACTTTAAACCCGGACCTGTTGCACTGGTGATCAGGGGAAAGGGGCTGATCACTAAAAAGATGGAGCGGGTGCAGGGCCTGGACCCGCAGGCGCTGAACCAGGTATTGCCCAATGCAAACCCGGAGCATTTTTACTTTCAGCATTATGACAACGGGGAACATTCGTTCATTTCGGCCATCAGACGCAGCGATACAGATGAGCTGATGGCAGCTTTCCGCGAACAGGGTTTTCAGGTATTATCGCTGTGCCTGGACGCTTTTGTTTTGGAAGAGGCCATGGAACTGAAGCAAGGGCAGCTGGAAGAGGAACTGCTATTGGCCTATGCCGCTGCATTTCAACTGCTGCTGGGCGGAGCGCATGGGAACTATATTGAGGTAGAGCAGCAGCAGCTGAGGGATAACCGGGCCCAGGCTTTTGCCAAAGCAAAACTCAAAGGGATAGGCCTGCTGGCCGGGATGGTATTACTGGTATTGCTGCTGCTGAATTTTAGCCTGTTTAGTTATTACAGCGGGCAGGTCAAGGCGCTTTCGGCCGCCAGTAACATCAGCAGTACAGAAATAGGAAAACTCAAAAACCAGGAAAAGGACATCCGTAAAAAAACGGCCCTGATTAAGGCTGCAGGCTGGACGGGTGGTTTAAATTACGCTTACCTGTGTGATCAGCTGCTGGCCTGCATGCCGGCTAAAATGAGTTTGCAGGAATTCAGCATCAACCCGCCCGATGAGCAGTTGAGCAGGGCCAGGCATGAGCTGGTTTACCAGACCCGGTTGGTAAAGGTGAGCGGGGCCTGCAGGGATGCCAGCATGCTGAACAACTGGATCTTTGCTATAAAGGCAAAAGACTGGGTGGAGGGCTGTAAAATATTGAATTATGGAATTAACCCTGATGATGGCAGCGGATCTTTTGCCATCGCTATTCAACTGAAGGACCATGAAGAATAAAGCGCTGGATTATACCCTGATACTGAAGCTGCTGATACCTATGATGCTTTTGCTGCTGCTGGCCTGTTACCAGCTGGCTTTTAAAAAGACCTGGGAAAGCTACAGGGAATATAGCTTACTGAAGCAGCAGGGGCAGGGTACAGATCGCCTGAGTGTGAGCCCGATCTATACCCTGGCACGCATTCAGAAAGTAGATGAATTATACCTGCGCTTTCATGTGGATACCCTGGCCTGGAAAAATACCCTGTGGAACAATGCTGCTGGTTTAGCGCAGCAGCATGCCTGTATGATCCATGCTTATCCGCCGGTAAAAATGCTGAGTTATGAGCAGCAGCAGTTTTACCGGCAGACCATTGGCTTTAGCGGTGAATTTACGAGCCTGCTGCAGCTGCTGCGAGAGTTGAGCTATTTAAAAAATATAGGCATGCTGAGCGGGATCACTTATGTGAAAAGGCCCAGGGAAAAGCAGCTGCTGCTGAATGTGGAACTGCTGGCACTGCCAGACAAAGACTAAATATATCTGTGTGATGAAGAGAAAAACAACATTTGGCGCTATGGTGCCCTTGCTGCTGATCCTGCTGCTGAGCGGCATGATGAGCGCCTGTAAAGATTTTATAGAACCTTCGCTGGAAAAACGTAAGGTGGTATTGCTGGCCCCTGCAGATGGGACTGAATCGGGGAAGTACCAGGTAGGTTTTTGGTGGGAACCGGTTGAGGATGCCCTGTATTACCGGCTGCAGGTGGTTACGCCTGATTTTGCTGGCGCAAGCTCGCTGATTGCGGATACGGTGCTGACGGGCTTAAACAAGATCAGCCTGACGCTGGATCCCGGGCAGTACCAGTGGCGGGTAAGGGCCGAAAACGGGAGCAGCAATACGGCTTATACCACCGCTGGTTTTATCATTCATGAATCTTCTATCGAAGAGCAAAAGGTGATACTCAGCTTGCCGGGAACCGGTTACCTGACTAACCAGGAGGCGGTGCAGCTGAAATGGAATGCCTTGTTTGGCGCAGCGCAGTACCGTTTGCAAATAGATACGGAGAATTTCGGGGATGAGGCAAATATGGTTTACAACGGCACATCGGCAGGGCTTTCTTATGGCTTTACTTTTCCGAAAGAGGGTTTGTTCCGGTGGCGGGTAAGGGCCGAAGATGCAAGCCTGAACTCGAAATGGTCGGATGTTTTTACCCTGAGCTATGACATTAGCCCGCCTGCTAAAGTGATTCCTGTTGCCCCTGCCAGCGGCCTTGGGGTGGCTAAGCCGGTTACCCTGCAATGGACAGCTGTAGCTACGGCCAAAAAATACAGGTTATATGTTTTTAAAAATGATAAAACGGCATACAGCAGCAGTTTCCCCGCATTGGTTAACGGCACCAGCTATGTGTTTAATCTGGGCGAGCCGGGTGAGCGGGTATACTGGCGCGTTTCGGCAATAGATGAGGCGGGGAATGAAGGGGCGCTGAGTGATGAAATGAACTTTAGCATCCAGTAAGGTATGAAGAACAAAAAGGCGCTGCTCTATTTGCTGGGTTTTTTGGTGGTCTGTATCTGGGGCATCATCATCATGCGGGTGTACGCTGCAGTTGGAACAGAGAAGGAGCTTTCGCCTGCCTTAAATATTGCCGGAGATACGATAAAGACCCGGGTGCCGGTATTGCAGCCGGATACTTTTCAGCTGCAGCTGGGTTATGGCGATCCTTTTAAAGAAATGGGCATTTCGTTGGAGGAACCTGTCGCTGTTGCCAGCCCGGTTGTTACTGGCAATTTCCAGCCCATCAGGCCGATGCCGGCGCCGCCAATGGTCAACCCGGTAAACACCAGATACCTGGGTTATGTATGGAATGCGGGGAACAAAAAGAAGGTGGCGATCATCAACCAGAACGGCAAAGAACTGATGCTGGAAGAGGGCGGGTTGATCGATGAGCTGCAATTGCTGAGCATCAGCAACGATTCGGTTAAAGTGAAATATAAAGGTAAAACGAGTTTTATAAGGATAAACAAATGATAAAGGTAAACCGCATTTTGGTAATTGGCTTGCTGGCATTTTCGGCCTGTAAACCCCAGGAATTGAGTTTGATGGCTAATCTTGGCCGTAAGGTGAGGGTAAGTACTGCCGATGGTTTTGTTTATGCAGAACTGGCGAAACAGGAAGATAAAATATTTACAGCCAGTGGTAAAGTATATGCCTGGTATGGCAAAGGCCTGATCCATACTACCCAGGGGGATTATGCGGGCAAACTGCTGCATGGGCAATACCTGGCTTATGATGGGATAAGCAGGCAGCTGAAGGAAAAAGGGGAATATGCTTATGGCCTTAAAAAAGGGAAGTGGCTGGTATGGCGGCCCAATGGACTTTTGCTGGAAGCGCAGCATTGGCATATGGGTTTAAAAAATGGCCATACCCTGGTGTACGACAGCCTGGGCAAGGTTAAGCAAAAGGTAAAGTACAATAACGGAAAGCTGGTGGAGCAGAAGAAAAAAGGGACAAGCCTGGTGATGCGCTTAAAGAAAATGCTGAAAGGGAAAAAGAAGCAACCGGGTACCGGGGCAGCAACAACAAAAAAACAAGCACCAGAAATTAACAAATAAATGATCCGGGCCTCTGCACTTTATATTTCTTTGATCCTCTCGATGCTGATCGTATTGGTATGCGGATCGGTATTGCTGATCGGTTATACCTACCGGATGGAAAATAAAAAACTGGAGCGCAGGGACAAACTGGAACAGAACCTGGAATCGGGCTTGACAGTTGTTTTGCAGGCGGGTTTTGGTGCGGATACTTTAAAAAAGACGAGTTTGTATGGCCTGGAACAGGACAGCGTATTGCTGGATAAACAGCCCTGGGGGATTTATGAAATGGGCCTGGTTAAGGCCTGGATTGGGGGAGATACTTTACAGAAGGCTTTTTTAATTGGGGCCGGGGTAAAAGATTCACTGAAAGTGCTGTACCTGGCCGATGAGGACAGGCCATTGTCCATCAGTGGTAAATCTTTGATCAGGGGAACGGCTTACCTACCCAAATCGGGTATAAAGGCCGCCTACGTAGAAAACGCAACTTATACCGATAAAACTTTGGTGTATGGGGGGATAAAAGATAGCGGCAGGCAATTGCCCGAGCCGGAGCAAGATTTTTTGCAGCAGGCGGTGGATCTGCTGGCGGCTTTGGCTGACAAGGACCTGCTGGCTAATCAAATGACCGCGCCGGATAAGGACAGTACGGTAAACTCTTTTTACAGCCCGGTAAAAAAGATTTACATGCAGGAGCCGCATGCGGACCTTTCCGGTTACAGGGCCAGGGGGAAGGTAATGATCTTTGCAGACAGCTCCCTGGTGCTTGATGAAAGCACGGGTTTAGAGCAGGTGATCCTGGTGGCGCCTTATGTACAGATCAAAGATGGTTTTAAAGGGCAGCTGCAGGTTTTTGCCAGCGACTCGATCCGGGTAGGTGATAAAGTACAGCTGAACTATCCTTCGGCATTGCTGGTATTGAAAAATGATACGGCAAAGTTCCAGGTAAGGATAGACATCGGGAAAGATTGCAGCATAGCAGGGCAATTGTTTGCTTATGAAAAGCAGCGCAGCCAGCTGATGCCGGTGATTGCGGTTGCTGAGGGTACAGTGGTTAAGGGCGAGGTTTATGTAAAAGGGTATTTGAACCTGGCTAAGCGCGCTGCTGTGCAGGGATCGGTTGAACTGATCCGTTTTATGGCCAAAACCAGCAGCTCGCTGTACGAAAACTACCTGATCGATGTGCAGCTGAACCGGCCTGCGCGCTCCAAATATTACCTGTGTTCCAAATTGTTTAATGGCAGGGCCGATCAGAATAAAGTGTTGTGCTGGCTATGGTAAGAGTAGGAAAATTGAGCGGGTCATCCATTGTAGAAACCATTGTTGCGGTGCTGATCCTGCTGCTGAGCTTTGCAGCGGGTATATCCCTGTACAACCAGGTGATGCTGAGTACGTATTCGGATGTGAAACTAAGGGCAAACCTGGAACAGGCTTTTGTAGCGGACAGCCTGCTCAGTGCTGGCGGATTTGAAGACCAGGTGCTGGAAAGAGGGCCCCTGCGTTTTGAGCTGGATTATAAGCCATCGGAAGCTTACCCGGGGCTGCTTGTGATGCAACTGCAGTGTTACGACCGCTCGGGCACTAAATTATCGGAATTCAGGCGTATGATCAAAACAGATGATGGGCAGTAAGCTAAAGGCTTTTACCTTGTTTGAACTGGTGCTGGGCATGCTACTGGCTACCATCGTGATCGGCATGGCCTATTATGCCAGTTCTATATTTATGCGGCTTTATCAGGGTTACAGCAAAACCAACCAGGTGCAGGCGGAACTGGTATTGTTTAAAAAGGTGATGGCTAAGGATGTGGAAAGGGCTGCTGCGCTGGATCTTTCAGCTGATGAACTGCTGCTGAAGGACCCGAAAGGGGAGCTGCTGTTAAGCTATGAAATAGGAAAGGATTGGGTACTGCGCAAGGCCTTATCGGCGGATACTTTTAAGCTAAAGGAGCTAAGGGTACAGGGAAGTTTTGAAGGGCAGGTACAGGAATCGGGCTTAACTGACCTGTTGGTTTTCAGTTTTAGCCATGCGGGCGAACCGGCCTTGTTCCAGGTGAAGAAACACTATTCAGCAGTGGATTTATTTCAATTAAACAGATAAGTTATGGATTCGGTAGACATTTCAAATTATCAGCAAAAGCAACGCGGCAAGGTTTTAAAAAAGCAGGTTCCAAAACCTGGTTTTTCCTGGGGCGAACTGCTTTCCAAGGACATCAGTTTCGGTTCGGGAAAATTATCAGACAAGAAGAAGGACGGTTTCTTTTTTGAACTGAGCACGCTGCTGCAATCGGGCATTGATTTGAAGAACAGCCTGGACCTGATGACGCTGGAACGCATTAAGGGGGTAAAAGATAAACATACAGCGCTTATTCAGCAGATTAAGGAGCAGGTGATTGCGGGGCAATCGATGGCTTTGGCAGTGCAAAGTTCGGGCAAGTTTTCTGACTACGATTTTTTCAGCATACAGATCGGGGAAGAGACGGGTAACCTGGCCGAGGTGATGAAGGATCTGGCGGTGTATTATCGCCGCAAGATTGCCCAGCACCGGAAGATCGTTGGCGCACTTACCTATCCGCTGATCGTATTGAGTACTTCGGCCGGGGCAGTGTTTTTTATGCTGCGTTTTGTGGTGCCCATGTTTAGTGATGTGTTTAAGCGCTTTGGAGGCAAACTGCCCTGGATTACCCAGGTGGTGATCTCTTTTTCTGCTTTTGTGGAACGTTTTTTTATTCCTGGTTTCTTGCTGATAGCGCTGCTGGCTTACCTGGTTTACCGGAATAGAAATAGTATTGCTTTCAGACGGGTAACATCTGACCTGGTGTTGAAGATCCCGGTACTGGGTGAGCTGGTGAAGAAGATTTACCTGGCCAGGTTTTGCAACACGATGCGCCTGCTGGTGAGTACCAGGATACCTTTGCTCCGGGCCATTGCTATGTCCGGGCAGACGATTGTTTTTTACCCCCTGGAAGTTTCTTTAAAGAAGGTGGAGCAGGGCATAATGGAGGGCAGGGCTTTGCATGAGTGTTTAAGTGATTTCAGCATTTACCCGCCCAAGCTGGTGCAGCTGATTAAGGTGGGTGAGGAGATCAATAAACTGGATTATTTTTTTGAAAGTATAGCCGGGCAGTATGTAGATGAGATAGAACACCAGACCAATACGCTGAGCAAGCTGATAGAACCGCTGATCATCATTTTTTTGGGACTGGTGGTCGGGTTTATCCTGGTGGCGATGTACCTGCCGATGTTTGAAATGAGTAATAGTTTTTAACGCTGATCAGCTCCCTTTAGCCGATCGCGTCATTTGCTCAAAAGCATCCCACATCTCATCAGGAATAGCCTCCAGCCCGTTAAACTGCCCCGCACCCTGCAGCCACTCCCCTCCATCGATGGTAATGACCTCACCGTTGATATACCCGGAGAAATCGCTGACCAGGAAGGCAGCCAGATTGGCCAGTTCCTGGTGTTCGCCAACCCTTTTTAAGGGAACCCGGTTTTTGAAATCGAACTTTTCTGCCAGATCGCCTGGTAACAGGCGTTCCCAGGCACCTTTTGTAGGGAAGGGGCCGGGTGCTATGGCGTTGGTACGGATGCCGTATTTACCCCATTCTACTGCTAACGACCGTGTCATAGCCAATACGCCCCCTTTTGCACAGGCAGAAGGTACTACATAAGCCGAGCCGGTAAAGGCATAGGTAGTGACGATATTCAATATACTTGCGGCCTGTTTTTCTTTGATCCAGTGTTTGCCAAAGGCAAGGGTACAGTTTACCGAACCTTTTAACACAATATCAATAATGCTGGAAAAGGCATTTGCCGATAAGCGTTCCGTTGGGGAAATGAAATTACCTGCAGCATTGTTTAACAGGCTGTCTACCCTTCCAAAGGTTTTCAATGTTTCGGCCAGCACCTGTTCTACCTGTTCATATTCACGGACATCGCAGGCCAGGGGCAAAACCTTGCCGCCGGTTTCCTGTTCCATCTCTGCTGCTGTTTTTTGGAGCACCTCCAGTTTACGGCTGGTGATGACCAGGTTGGCGCCCAGTTTCAGAAAATAAGTACCCATGGCCTTGCCAAGGCCGGTGCCGCCACCGGTGATCACAATGGTTTTGCCTTTTAAAGCATCATCTCTCAGCATAGGTTGGTTATACATGGCTTATTTCTTTTGCAGGTTGTCAATAATTGTTTTCAGGATATTTCTTGTAGTTGGGGCCCACCATTGCTGCAGCATTTTTTGCAGGGCTGCAGTCTGATCGGCACCGGTAGCCGCGATCAGCCCTTGCCTGATGCTGAGCTTACTCTGTTCCCAGGTATTGCGCTCCATCCCCATGTATTTCCTGATCTTCCGCTCGGCTGCAGTTAAAATACTGGCCGGATTGACCAGCTCGTCTACCAGGCCAATCTGTAAGGCTTCCTCCGGGCTGAACAGCTTTCCTTCCAGCAAGCTGCGCGAGGCATTTGCCTGGCCCAGCCAGAAAGCATACAGGTTAAATATGCTGTTGGGAACAATGATGCCTACCGGAACTTCGTTTAAGCCAATAATGTATTTGCCTTCGGCCATGATCCTGTAATCGCAGGCCAGCGCAATGACACAGCCGCCGGCAGGACTATGCCCGTTGATGGCGGCAACCAGTGGCTTTCTGAAAGCAGTAATCGCCGCAGTGAAATTCAAAAATAAATGCCAGAAAGACTCGGCTTCTGCCTCGTTGTAATTGTACAGTTCGATCAGGTCCAGACCGGCCGAAAAGAAATTTTCCTTTCCGGTAATGATCACTCCGGCAATATTCGGGTCTCCGGATATGTTGTGCAGCATGTCTGTCAGCTCGGTAATCATTTCCCGGTTAAGGGCATTGGATTTTCCTCTGTCTAAGGTAATGATGCTTAAATGGTCTTTTATCGTAACTTTTATGGTATTCATTTTATTATTTTACTTCGTAGGTATATACTGCTCTTGCCAGATGGCCCATCATGTCTATTCCTTCTATAACAACGCGGTAAGTACCGGCTTCGTCTGTATTGAAATAATTAAATGCAGCCTTTCCGTTCACATCGGTTACTACATGTGGGTTCCAGTATACCGTGCTGCGCAAGTCTGCCCTGTTGTCGGGTTTTGCCGGGTCATATTTAGGGGAATAAAACTCCCTGACGATGTGATAGCCTTTAGGCGAATAGGTGATGATGCCCGGCGCAAAGCTGGATCCGGTATAACCCCCGCCGCGTTTGGTGGTAATGATCAGCACACCGCCCCCTCCCCTGGAACCGTAGATGGCCGTATTGCCGATGGACTTTAAAACTTCTACGCTTTCTACATCTGAGGGAACGATATTGTCAAGAAAATCTGATTCCACGTTCATGCCATCCAGAACAATCTGCATGGGTGCTCTTCCGCCGCCACTGAAGGCACTTCTGGTAAGGTAAGGAATGCCCATTTCAAAGAACAGGCCTGCTACCCGACCTTGTAAACACTGGGAAAGTGTAGCACAGTTATCCAGCATCTCGCCACTGAGCACAAAATCTGCCCTGCCTGCGCCGTTCAGGTTAGACGAGTTTGGTGCGGGATTCTTTTTCTCTACAATGTTTACCTCATCGAGCGTGATGCTCCGCTCCAGCACCCCGCGTTTGGTCAGCTCATCGAAGTAGTTGTTGCTTTTTTTCAGGTAGCCCTGGAGTGCCTCGTTTACATTTACTTCAATGTCGCCGGTGTTTTTGTTCCGGGTTACAATCTGTCCGGGCACAATGTCCAGTTTAATGTCAACACTCTTTTTGTCTTTTGCAGTTCGGCCCTGTACAATAAATTTAGTGCTGTCGGTAAAGATCAGCTTGTCAAAGTTAAACCTGCCCTGTGCATCGGTGAGGGTATCGATGGCAAAAAAGCCGCCGGAAGAAGAGAACAGGGAAACTTTACTGTTTGGCAGGGGCTTGCCCCCGTAACTGGTGATGACGCCGCTGATGCCCAATGATTTTTCGGGCTGATAATTGATGGTTGGCAGGGTATTGCTGATGATGTTTTTCCAGATAATCCTGCGCCAGCCTTGTGTAAGCATCAGGTTGTCCATGGCTTGTATGGTTTTTGGCTCATTATCGAGGAAGTAAGAATTGGGTTCCTCCACATAGCCAACCAGGTCTGATGTGAGCAGCAGGCTGCTGAAAATATTGCTTTCATTTTCAGGATCAGGTTTTACCGAAGCGGTATTGGTAACGGCTACAGAAAAGCTGCCCTGTAAAGGTTTATCACTAAACTTGCCCAGCAGGTTTAGCGCTACTTTTTCTCTCCTGGCATAGCTTGGCTTCAGGCTTTCCAGGCTGGCATTGATCCGGTCTTCTATATTGTTTACAAAAGCCAGCCGCTCGCATACCGGTGTATTGGATGCATTGAAGAGCGTGAATTGTGCAATGCCTGAAGGCAGTTCTTTTTTAGGGATGGAGGCCGTGATGATCTGTTTCTGGGAAGCGGACCTGGTTACGAAATAAACATTTCCACTGTTCTGGGCAACCAGTTTTAGCTCATTGGTTCCCACCAGGTCGGTTGTCATCATTATTTTTACCACAATCTTTTCCGGGCTCGTATTGTTTATGCTCAAAACATATCCGCTTGCCTGTGCTTTGGGCAGGTTAAAGTTTTGTTCAGATCCATCTTTAAATTTAACTTTCGCAGTATAGACCTTTCCTGGCTGGGGATTTACTACAAAGCTTCCCATCCCAAGGTGCAGGGTTTCGAAACGGTTTACCTCAGTACCCTCATTGTCTACAATCACCCCGCTTACAGGTTCGCCCAACCCACCTGCATTGGTTGCTTTCATGGCAACTTTATTGGGCAGCCCCTCTACCAGGTTGCCACCTTCAGGGAAAAACTGTACATCTACTGTATTTGAAGTGGCTTTTAGCGGAATGCTTTTGGTGATTTTCTGTTTGTTGGGCAGATTAATGGTGGCCATGATCTTGCCCGATTTATATAAAGCCGGCTGTGTGTTCAGGTAACTGATGCTGATTTCGCCTTCACTATTGGTGCTGGCCTTACCTTTGGCCAGATTTCTGAAATTCAGCTGGATTTCATAGCTCACTTCACTATCGGTATAAGGCAGCCCGTTCTTATCTGTAAATTTGATTTTGGCGTTTACTTTTTCGGCAGTATTTTCTTTGCTGTAACTGTATTGTGTACTGGTAAACACTTTGTTTGCCCAGGAGTTCCCTATTTTTATGGTCTTGTCAAAAAAGAATTCCGGCCCGGCATTTCTCATCCATTGTGTATAGGCCCTTATCCGGTAATTTCCTTCGCTGAGGGTATCCGGCAGCTTAAAATCGCCCCAGGTGATTCCGCCATCCATGGGTAGTTTTAGCTGACTTTTTATAGAATCCTTTTCATTGATCAGCTCTACATATAAAGCCTTGCTGATGTTGGTAGGCCCGGAAGTTTGTGTGTTGATGACATAGGCTTTGAACCAGATGTCGTCTCCAATGGCATAATAAGGCTTGTCCAGGTGCAGGTGTACTTTTTCCTGCGCATATTTTTTATTGTAATCCTGCAATCTTTTAAGAAGACTCTCGAAAGGGTCCTCTACCAGTTTAAAGGCAAAAGAAAGGCAGGTTCCAAGGATAAGTATCCCTGGCAGGATGAATTTTAATTTCATAATGTGAGCATAATTAACAAAGCCTCAATATACAAATATTGAGGCTAATTATAATTTAAAAAATAGCTGGAGCCTTGTTAAAATTTATTCTTCCACATCATGCTTTCAACCGGCTTGGTGGTTTTATTGTTGTATTTCGCATTGCTTTTGGTATTGTACAGCGTTCCAATGCTGCCCTCAACCATAAAATAGATCAGCTGACCGATGGGCATGCCGGCATAGATACGTACCGGCTGGGCACAGGAAATTTCAAGTGTCCAGGTGTTACAGAAACCAACATCCCCTTTTCCTGCGGTGGCATGGATGTCTATCCCTAAACGGCCGGTACTCGATTTGCCTTCTAAAAAGGGGATATGCGCATGCGTTTCGGTATATTCCAGCGTTACACCCAGGTATAAAGTGCCGGGCTGAAGAACATATCCTTCTTTGGGAATTTCAAAATGATCCACTTTGTTGTGGGCTTTCGCATCCAGGACCCTGTCTTTATAGGTAGCAAGATATTTACCTAAATGCACATCGTACGAGTTGGTACCAAGGCATTCTGCGTTAAAAGGTTCAATTATTATGGTGCCTTTATCTATTTCTTCAAGAATTCGTTTGTCAGACAGGATCATTATTATATAGTATTTGGACGAAATTATGATTAATTTAAGATACTTTTGCATTGTTTTCTAAAATAGAGATGCCTGTAGTTTTTAATAAAAATATTGATGAGGATACCATACTGGCTGTATGGAAAATTGAAGAAAGTGAAGAACAGCTGCAATCAGGCTTACAACTGAAACAGCACGAGCTGGATATCATCTCTTCTTTTAACAATGGCAAGCGCCTTTTGCATTGGCTGAGTACGCGTGTTTTGTTAAGAACAATGCTCAACACGGTCGAGTATATCGATTGCAGAATGGATGAACACGGCAAACCCTATCTGACTAATTTTGATTACCACATTTCTTTAAGCCATTCTTACGATTATGCTGCTGTGATTATCGGAAAGAAGAAAAAGGTTGGGGTGGATATTGAACTGATCAAACATAAAATAAGGAGCATTAAGCATAAGTTTTTATCTGATATTGAACTGGCCCAAAAACAGATCGGGGATAACATCAACGGCCTGTATGTTTGCTGGTGTGCCAAGGAGGCTATTTATAAGTGGAACGGCAGGAAAGGTTTGGAGTTTAAGCAGGACATCCATATCAAGCCTTTCAGATTAAAAGCAGATGGAAAGTTAAATGCGCTGGTTGATTTGCCGGAAGGCAGTTTGGAACTTACCGTTCATTATTTTAAAATGGACGATGGATATATGCTGGGCTATGTAGTTGCTTAATTTTCGCAAAATGAACAAGAAAGTAGAATTTTTGGATTGGGGCCTTACGGATTACCAGGAGGCATGGAATAGGCAGGAGGCTATTTTTGAAGGCACTGTTGCGTTAAAAACACAGAACCGGACTAATAATACCCAGCTGGAAACCCCCAACTATCTTGTGTTTTGCGAACACCCGCATGTATATACCCTGGGAAAAAGCGGGCATCCTGAAAACCTGTTGCTGGATGAGCAGGGCCTGGCCGATAAAAAGGCAAGGTATTATAAGATTAACCGGGGTGGCGACATTACCTATCACGGGCCCGGACAGCTGGTGGGCTACCCTATTCTTGACCTGGACAATTTTTTTACGGATATACACCTTTACCTGCGCACACTGGAGGAGGCTGTTATTTTAACCCTGGCGGATTTTGGGATTGAGGCGGGGCGCTATGAAGGTTTTACCGGGGTGTGGCTTGATGCAGACAACGATAAGGCCCGCAAAATTTGTGCTATGGGCGTAAGGTGCAGCCGCTGGGTAACCATGCATGGCTTTGCCTTCAATGTAAATGCTGACCTTGACTACTTCGGGAACATTGTGCCTTGTGGGATTGACGATAAGGACGTGACCTCTATGCAACGGGAGCTGGGTTATGAAGTTGATATGGAGCAGGTTAAAGAGAAATTAAAATTTCATATCGCTGTGTTGTTTAAAATGGAAATCCAGTAAGCTTAAACAAAAAAACATCCTTGCGTAATTCTTGTTTTTTATAATTAGTACTATATTTATATAAACTACTAAAAAACAAACTATGGATTACAACTCAGAGTACGCGGCAGCCGGTGCCGGAATTGGAGCCGGTATGGTAATTTTTTGGCTGGCAGTTTTGGTGCTGGTATATGCTTCATTATGGAAAATCTTTGTCAAAGCCGGAAAGCCGGGCTGGGCGGCCATCATTCCAATTTATAATGCGATAGTATTAATTGAAATTGTAGGTAAACCTACCATTTGGATACTTTGGCTGATCATCCCATGTGTGAATATCGTATTTGGTATCTGGCTGACGAACCTGCTGAGCAAAAGCTTTGGCAAAACTGAAGGTTATACCGTAGGCTTGATTTTACTGCCCATTGTATTTTATCCTTTGCTTGGTTTTGGAGATGCCAGGTATTTAGGGCCATCAGCTGCTGAGGCACAACAGGGCTTTAACAATCCGAACAATCCGTTTGGCGCAAATAACCCTTTTAAAAATCCTAATGATCCGTTCAATCAACCACCTACAACACCAGGAGTTTAATTGCTGATCATTAACCTATATATACTATCCGCCTGGTCTGCTTTTGCTGGTCAGGCGGATATTTTTTTGCTGCCCTGTCCTTTTAAATGCCTTACGGGCTTTGATTGCCCAGGTTGCGGTTTCCAGCGCTCCTTGCTGGCACTTTTAAGGGGAGATTTGCAGGAGAGCTTTCGGCTGTACCCACCTGCCATTCCTATCCTGATTACACTTGTAGTGGCACTTTCTGCCCGATATTTAAGCCAGAGAGATCAGCCTTTGCTGATTAAGACTTTATTTTTAATTACCGGCTCCATCATTATGGGAAGTTACCTGGTTAAGGTTTTCCATCCGCAGGCACATTGACCTGGGTTTGTGTTAATATACCAGGGAGGTCTGGTGGTTGTAATCTTTAACCACTGTTTTCAGGAAATCCATTTCGTTCATGCCGGCAGGTATGCTTACGGAAAGCAATGCGGACACCTTTCCTGACATCACATAGATCAGTTCTGGATTGTACGTTTTATAATAGGTGGAGATGACTTCATGGATCAGTTCTACGTCCCTGTCGTTGAGCAGGCTGGTATTGTTAAATACAGGAGTGTATGCTTCATCTGCCGGATGAAAGGCAATGTGTTCAAAATCTGTGCGCGGAACGGTTTTGATAACTGTTGTTCCGGCTACAATATCGCCGATCCTTTGTTTTTTTTCTGATACCGCAATACAGATCAATCCTCCAACCTGGGCTGTCAGGAGGAAATCGACCAGGCGGAACAGCCAGCGGATGAAGTACTGACCTATGGTTGGCTGGCCACCGTCCAGGCTGATTACTTTTATTTTCATGATGCGTTTACCCACACACTGTCCGTTCATAAAAATCTCGCAGATGAGATTATAGAAGACATAACTGACGGCATAGATACCGATCACTATGGGGATAAGATAGGTGGTGCTTTTTATCATACCGGAAATACCTGTTACCGCAACAAGCAGGACAAAAATGATATATAAACCAAAGAATATCCCCAGATCTATGAGCCTCGCTGCAATGCGCTCGCCCAGACCGGCAACCGGATAGTCAATGTCTACGTGCTGACTTGTATTTACCTTTATTGTTTCCATAGCTATTCAAATATAATACTGATGTTGAATTAATTGTTGTAAAATGTTTTTTTGTCGCTATTTTAACAGAAAATTACATTCTTACCAAAATTTATGAGAGAGGCGTTGTTTGTTAAACAGAATTCTGGGAAGTGGAAGTCCTATGAGCAGTTGAAAACAAGCAATCCTGACGAACTGGCTGCGCGTTTTATAGATATTACCAATGATCTGGCTTATGCCAAAACGTTTTATCCGACGTCTAAAACCACGGCTTATTTAAATGGACTGGCATCGGTACTGCATCAATCTATCTATAAGAATAAAAAAGAAGATGCCGGACGCTTTATCAGGTTCTGGAAATTTGAACTGCCGGTTTTGTGCTATACCTATCGCCGGCAATTGCTGTATTCGCTCCTGTTTTTTGTGATCTCCTGTGCCATCGGCGTCTTGTCGGCTAAATATGATGATGCCTTTGTAAGACTGATTATGGGAGATAGTTATGTAAATATGACCAATGAAAACATTGCAAAAGGCGATCCTTTCGGCGTTTACAAACAACAGGGCCCCGTATCTATGTTTCTGCAGATTGGCGCCAATAACATTTATGTTTCTTTACTGATGTTTGTAAGTGGAATATTTCTTGGTATTGGTCCTGTTTTTATGCTGTTGAGAAATGGGATTATGCTGGGCTCATTTCAATATTACTTTTTTAGCAAAGGTCTTGGTGCTGCATCTGTGCTGGTGATCTGGATCCATGGAACTCTTGAAATATCCTCCATAATTATGGCGGGGGCTGCAGGACTTGTGCTTGGTCATGGCTTGCTTTTCCCCAGGACCTATACCCGTTTGCAGGCTTTTAAAAACAGTGCAAAAGACGGCACCAAGATGGCGCTGGGCATTGTACCCATTCTTGTTGCAGCCGCATTTTTTGAGGGTTTTGTTACCCGTTATACCAGTATGCCGTTGTGGCTAAGCATAAGTATTTTAAGTGGATCTTTGCTCTTTGTCATCTGGTACGTAGTTATTTATCCATCACAATTAATTAAACGCAATCCAATCATTTAAGATGTCAGGAAAAATCGAATTTAAAAAACTTAGGGATTTCGGTGAGGTTATCAACGACACCTTCCTTTTCATCAGGGAAAATTTCAGGCCGTTAATAAAGATGTTTATTTACCTGTGCGGGTTCTTTATCCTGGCAGGTATCATCGCCGCTGTGATGCAGCAGCTGAACTTACAGGCTATAGGTGCAAACCCAAACAATCCATTTGCGGGAGGTATCAATAATCTGTTCACCTGGAATTATTTCCTGGTAATTTTTATTTCTATGGGAACCTATACCGCAATTACAGTGTCAACGCTGAGTTTTATTGCGCTGTACATTCAAAAAGGTAAGGTTGCTCCCAATCCGGAAGAAGTATGGGCCTACTTTAAATATTATTTCTTCAGGGCGTTCTTTAGCAGCATCGGTGTAGGGTTATTTCTGACTTTTGCTTTTATACTTTGTTTGTTGCCAGGGATTTATGTGTTCCCGGCAATGTCTTTGTTCTTCCCTGTCATGATTTTAGAAAATGCCGGTTTTATATATACGTTTAACCGGTCGTTTAAGCTGCTTAAAAACCAGTGGTGGTTAACTGCCGGCGTAATACTGGTGATCTGGGTGATCGCCTATTCCTGTATGATGTTTGCTTCAGCTCCCGGGTTTATTTTAACCATGGTTGGTACTTTTATACCGGGTGCGAAAGAATGGAGTAAAGTGATGGTGATTGTGGGCACGATCCTGCAGTACATCAGCTATGCATTTATGATGATTCCGGTAATTGGCGTTGCCTTATGCTATTTTAACCTGGTAGAGGTGCAGGAAAGTTCAGGTTTGATGGACCGTATCAATCAATTTGGTGAAGAAAAGAACGGGGATACCAGTTTAGAGGAATATTAGCATGCAAAGAGCGCTCATTGTATTCTTCCTTACTGTTCTTTCTCTCCATTGCTTTTCAGCCTTTTCGCAGGGGCCTGCCACGATCTTAAAAAAGGCCCCGCTTAAAAATGACAGTTCAGCTGTAGTACAGAGGAACTTTGACCTGCAGAAAATAAAGGATTACAGTGTACAGAAGGACTTTCAATACGATGAACAGGCACCAATAAATACCAGTTGGTGGGACAGGTTCTGGAGATGGTTCTGGGATTTACTGAACGGGGCTTTAACAAACAAATATTCTGGTGGTTTTATCAAATACCTGGTTATCGTAATTGTGGCTGCCTTAGTGATCTTTGCTGTGGTTAAGCTGATTGGACTTGACCTGAAGATCTTTGCCCGGAAATCCAAGGCTGTTGATGTACCCTATGATGAGTCATTGGAGAATATTCATGAGATCAATTTTAATGAGGAGATTGAAAAAGCCGTTGCAAATGGCAATTACAGGCTTGCGGTACGCCTGCTTTACCTGCGTTCCCTTAAACTTCTGAGCGATAGGGAGCTGATCAGCTGGCAGCCTGAAAAAACCAATCAGGCTTATATAGATGAACTTATTGATCTGGAAAGAAAGCAGCAATTTACGGTGCTTACCTTACAGTTTGAATATATATGGTACGGTGATTTTTCTATTGATAAAGAAAGTTTCAAGGGGCTTAAAGGCAGTTTTGAAAGATTTAATGTGAAAGCGCTATGAAGGGACTGAGATTATACCTGATAGGGAGCGCTGTAGTGATGCTGGTATATTTAATTGCGCAGTACTATAAACCCAAGCCTACAGACTGGACGGCGACTTATTTAAAAGAAGATAAAATCCCAATGGGGACCTATATCCTGTACCAGGAGCTGGGAAGTATCTTTCCTGAAGCAATGATCAGTCCCTCAAGATTACCTGTTTACAATACCTTAAAGGATAAGGAGTTCAGGCATAGCATTTACCTGTTTATTGCGGGTGAGGTAAAAATGGATGAATATGATTACCAGGAACTGGTTAAATATATGGAAAAGGGAAACAGTGTGCTGATTGCAGCTTATCAATTGAGTGAGCTCTTAACGGATACACTGAATTTGAGAATGAACTCTGTACTTAACTATGCGGGTAAGAAAGCCACCAGGATTAATTTTGTAGCCCCGGCTTTAAAGGATAGAAAAGGTTATGCCTTTAACAAGGGCCTGGGCGATCAGTACTTTAGCAGGGTTGATACATCAAGGGCAAGTGCTTTGGGAAGAAATGCAAATGGAGATGTTAATTTTGTAAAATATACTTATGGCAAGGGAGCACTGTATATCTTGCCAAGTCCGCAATTGTTAAGTAATTACAATCTGTTGAATCCTGTTGGGGCCAATTATATGGCTAAGGCACTTTCCTGCTTGCCTCCTGCGGAAAAAGTGATCTGGGATGAAAATAACACTAAAGGGAATGTTGATGACGCATCGGTTCTGCGCGTTTTGTTCAGGAACGACCGGTTGCGATGGGCTTACTACCTGGCCCTGACAGGATTATTGGTATTTGTGTTTTTTGAAATGAAACGCCGTCAGCGTATCATTCCTGTCATAGACCCGTTAAAAAATACTTCTGTTGATTTTGTTAAGGTTGTGGGTAAGGTTTATTACCAGCAGCGGGACAACCGGGACATTGTACAAAAGAAGATTATTTATTTTTTAGAACATGTGCGGACCAATTACCGCCTGAAGACCACAAAGCTGGATGAAATGTTCGTATCAGACCTCGTGCTTAAGTCTGGAGTAACCGAAGAAGTGACACGACACCTGATAGAACTGATAAACAAGCTTAATAATGCGGTTGTGATCAATGACAATGAGCTCATTAAGCTGAATAAATTAATAGAGAAATTTTACAAACAAGCCCAATAAATTATGGAAGCGGAAATGTTTAACCAAAGAACCGACCTTACACAGCTAAATACTGCGGTAACGCAGATCAGAGAAACGCTAGGCAGTATTATTGTTGGCCAGAAAGATACCATTGATTTTTTAATTGCAGGTTTACTGGCGGATGGGCACGTTCTTTTGGAAGGGGTACCAGGGGTAGCCAAGACGTTAAGTGCAAAGCTGGTTGCCAAAAGCATTGCAGCTTCATTTTCACGTATTCAGTTTACACCGGATCTGATGCCTTCAGATGTAATTGGTACTTCTGTTTTTGATCCTCGCTCAGCCACTTTTGAATACCGGAAAGGCCCCATATTCGGGCATATTGTATTGGTTGACGAGATTAACCGCGCGCCGGCAAAAACGCAATCGGCCTTGTTTGAGGTAATGGAGGAACGACAGATTACGGTTGATGGACATACTTACCTGATGGATGAACCGTTTATGGTGCTGGCCACCCAGAATCCGATAGAACAGGAAGGAACTTATAGATTGCCTGAAGCGCAATTGGACCGTTTTCTGTTTAAGATAGAGGTTAAGTATCCAACGCTTGAGGAGGAAACAACCATTTTGCTAAATCAGCACCACCGCAAACTGGAAGATGAACTGAATGCGGTTAAGGCGGTGTTGAGCATTGAACAGATCAAGGCTTGCCGGGGCATTATAAAAGCATTACATGTAGAACCGAAGCTGATTGAATACGTGGCAAAGATTACGCATGAAACACGCCATAATAAATCACTTTATCTGGGGGCATCTCCACGTGCTTCGCTGGCAATGATAAACGGGGCTAAAGCGTTTGCTGCCATGCAGGGGCGTGATTTTGTAACACCTGAAGACATTATTAAAGTGGCGCCACCAGTTTTGTCGCACCGGATCATGCTGACCCCGGATAAGGAAATGGAAGGCCTGACTACCAGTGATATTGTAGGGCAGATCATTCAAAAAATAGAAGTACCCAGATAAACAGCAGAAATATTGAGACCATTCTTTATAAAATATTACAAAGACCTTTTTCTGGGCAAAAGATTTTTTGCCGGAATTGGCCTTTGTGTAAGTTTATTTCTTTTTTCTTTCTTTCTGCCCTGGCTTGGAGACCTGCCTTATATTGCTTTTTGGATATTCATTTTATTGGTACTGATTGACGGGATTTTATTGTACCGGACAGAGCGGGATGTTTTTTTGCGCAGGGCTGTACCGGAACGGCTGAGCAATGGAGATGACAACGAATTGCAGATTTATGTAGAGAACTTCTATTCCTTTGGTATTCACATCGGCATTATTGACGAAATCCCTTTTCAGTTTCAGAAAAGAGACCTTTGGTTCAAAAGCAGTTTAAAGCCAGGTGAGCGAAAAACCATAACTTATAGCTTAAGGCCAACTAAGAGGGGAACATACGTTTTTGGCCTGGTACGTTTGTATGTACAGTCCCCATTGGGGTTGATTATCCGAAGATTTAATTTGGGCGAAGAAACTACGGTCTCGGTTTATCCTTCTTTTTTGCAGTTGCGGAAGTATGAGCTGATGGCGATATCGAACCGGCTGAGTGAATTTGGTATTAAGAAGATCAGACGGGTGGGACATAGTATGGAGTTTGATCAGGTTAAAAGTTATGTACAGGGAGATGATTACCGTACGGTAAACTGGAAAGCGACAGCCCGCAAAGCTGAACTGATGGTGAACTCATTTACTGATGAAAAGGCACAACATGTGTACTGCATCATTGATAAATCGAGGGCTATGAAAATGCCCTTTGAAGGCTTAAGTTTATTGGATTATGCGATTAACGCAAGTCTGGTACTGTCGAATGTGGCATTGGTAAAGCAGGATAAAGCAGGGCTGATTACCATCGCTGAAAAAATCGGGAGTGTGGTTCCTGCCGATCGCCGGCCCGCACAGCTCGGTAAGATAATGGAAGTGCTGTACAAAGAAAAAACACGCTACCTGGAACTGAATATGGAAGCTTTGTATACGAGTGTCCGGGGTACATTAAGACAACGCAGCCTGGTGGTATTGTTTACCAATTTCGAAAGCATGTCTGCTTTAAACAGGCAGTTGCCTTTTTTAAAACGTATCGCTAAATTTCATTTATTGCTGGTCGTGTTTTTTGAGAATACAGAACTGAAAACGATTACTGAAAAACCGGTGCAGGATGTGGAAGATATCTATATCCAGACCATTGCCACCAAATTTGCTTACGAAAAGAAACTGATGGTTAGGGAACTGGCAAAAAATGGCATTCTCAGCATACTTACCCCGCCCGAAAAACTAACTGTAAATGTGGTGAACAGGTATCTTGCCATTAAAGCCCAGCAAAAAATTTAGCATTCCGGCAGGCTGATCGGGATATTGGTAGCCAGGCCGCCATCAGACGTTTCCTTGTACTTGGAGTTCATGTCCAGGGCCGTTTCCCACATGGTATTGACTACGGCATCCAGGCTCACTTTCGCCTTGTCAGGATTGCTTTGTAAGGCCAGCTGACTGGCTGTTATGGCTTTGATGGCGCCCATGGTATTCCGTTCTATGCAGGGGATTTGAACCAGACCACCGATGGGATCGCAGGTTAAGCCCAGGTGGTGTTCCATGGCAATCTCTGCGGCCATTAATACCTGACGTTGTGAGCCACCCAGGCATTCTGTTAAAGCGGCTGCTGCCATTGCTGAGGATACCCCGATCTCTGCCTGACATCCGCCCATGGCCGCCGATATGGTAGCCCCTTTTTTAAAGATGCTCCCTATTTCGGAAGCACAGGCGATAAAGCGGGTAATCTGCTCTTCTGCAAAACCATCGCAAAAAGTGATATAATATTGCAGCACCGCAGGGATCACACCGGCTGCACCATTGGTTGGGGCTGTTACCACCCGGCCAAACGAGGCATTTTCTTCGTTAACGGCCAGCGCAAAACAGCTTACCCAGTCTAAGATATAGTTAAAACTATTGCCTCCCGCCCTGATGGCCGTTACCCAGCTGGCATAGTCATTGTAAGTACGGTCTTTGATCAGTCTTTTATTTAAAGCGGAAGCTCTCCTGGCTACATTTAAGCCCCCCGGTAAAAAACCTGCGGTATGGCAACCCCTGTAAATGCAATCCTTCATGACGATATAATGTTGCATAATGCCTTTGCGGGTTTCTTCTTCCCTGCGCCAGGCCAGCTCATTTTCGAGGACGATCTCGGATACCTTTAAGCCGGTAGATAAACACCAGTGCAACAGTTCGCTGGCTTTTTCTATCGGGAAGGGCAGGTCTACCTGATCCTTTTCCTTGCCGGAATCGCCTTCTTTTACCACAAAGCCACCGCCTATAGAATAATAGGTTTCGGACACGGCCTTGCCATCGTTTAGAAATGCCTGAAAAGTCACGGCATTGGGATGAAAAGGCAGACTTTCAAAGAAAAGAAAGACCATGTCGTCGTTGTAATTAAAACTGATCAACCTTTCGCCGGAAAGAGACAATGCCTGCTCATTCTTTATTGCTGCAATGGTCGTATCGATGGCATTTACATCAAATGTAACCGGGTCTGCGCCGCTAAGGCCCAGCACAATGGCCACATCGGTTCCATGGCCTTTTCCCGTTTTGGCCAGCGAACCGTATAAAAGCACTTTTACCTGGATCACCTGCTCCAGTACATTTCTTTGCTTAAGCGAAGCTGTAAATTGCTGTGCTGCCCTCCAGGGCCCCAATGTATGTGAGCTGGAGGGGCCTATGCCTATTTTAAAAATATCGAATACCGAGATCTGTTCCCTTTGCATAAAACAAAGCTAAACACTAAAAATCAAAAGCGATGATGTTTTTATCCTGAAGCATGCGGTCTACAAATGATTTGTGGTTTTTGGGGCTGCCGATGGCGATCCAGGTACCGCTGATGATGCCGTTTGCGAGTTCCTGTTTCCCCCTGGATAGTTTTAATTTAGAGGTTTTGATGTCTTGCTCGTATTTTTCGAGACTCTCGCCTTCATAGCGTTTTACAATCCGGTATACTCTTTTGGTGAAGCGGCGTTCGGCCATGTCTTCCAGGAAGGGAAAGATCAAAAGGGCCAGCAATACCACCAGGGTTACGCCAACCGCCTGTTCATAATAGCCCGAACCAATGGCCATGCCGATGGCAGCAACAATCCAGATCACACAGGCGGTAGTAAGGCCTTTAACCTGGTTGTCTTCTTTAAAAATAACTCCTGCACCAAGAAAACCGATGCCGGTAACAATGTTGGAAGCAATACGGTCATGACTGCTTAAGCCTATTTTAATGGAGAGGATGGTAAAAAGGGTGGAACCCAGGCCAATCATGATCATGGTTTTTAAACCCGCCTGCTTACTTCTGAACTCCCGTTCTGCACCGATCAGGCCACAAAGGAGGGTGGCCAGTAAAAACTTGTTCACTTCACTTTGGGTAAGGAAGTGGTTGCTGTCAATAATATTCTCCATGGGTAATTAAATGATCTAATATAACAAAGATTTCCTTTGGATTGTTATTTAGTCATCAATAGAAATCGTAACACCTGAGACCGTTGAATTTGTTGTATCCGGAGCTGTTGGGGAAATATTTTTCATAGCCGATGCTGGCTTCGGTTGTACCACTGGTATTGGTATAGTTAATTTTTGAAGTGGTGGCGTCATGGCTGATGCCCAAACGTAGCTTTTCTCCATTTTTGCTGCCTTTAAAAAGATCGAATATCAGGGAAACCACGATGGCATCTGGTCCGCCCTGGCTGGCGCTGCGGTACCAGAGCCCGGTATTTAAACCCCTGTATTTGAACTGGGCGCCCGCACTGATAGAGCTAGAGCTGGCCTGTTTGTAATAAACCACCGAAGGGATCAGCGCAGCACCTTCATCCTGGTTATAATCGTAATAGGAGCTTAAAGGGATCTTATAGCTTGCGTTTGCGGTGATCCGCATGGGCAGTTTGGCTACGGTGCCACTAAAAGATTCGTCCGGTTTATTGATGTGGTGAACAGAAACACCTACCATCAGGTTGCGGAACACCATATTGGTGCCTGCCGCGGCATCAAAAAAGAATTTGCTGTCCTGGTCTGGAGGTTGTGCCGCGGATACACTTCCGGGGATATAACCCAGGCGCATGTCGATCTGGTCTGCAAATACCAGCTTGCTCCAGTCGATCTGCCTGTTGGTAAAGCCTGCCTGTATGCCAAATGAGGCTACGAAATCATCGCCGCCTACGCTATAAGAGTACGTTGCTGCTGCATTATTCTTAACCAGGTAAGCGGTTCCTTCGCTGCTGCGTGTAAACATCAGGCCAACTCCGCCTGCAAACTTAGAAATGTTCAGGTCTGCTGAAGCGGTAATATAAGTCAGATCGCCGCTCAATCCGGTCCACTGGTTCCGGTAAATGAGGTTCATCCTGATATCGCCCTCAAACTGGCCGGTTAAGGATGGGTTCAGGTAAATGGGCGCATTAAAAAACTGGGAATAGATGTGGTCCTGTCCGAAAGCCCCAAGGCTTACCAGCATGATTAACAACACAATTATTGGTCTTTTTCTCCCGCGCATAACTATCTGATTAAATGTATTGGTCCTGTTCGTTTAGGTGGAGATTTGTCGTAGGTCATGCCTTTCCATTCCGAGCCGTTTACCAGCTGCACGTCGATTTTCCAGAAATAAACACCCTGTGGCATGGGTTGTCCTTTAAAACTGCCGTCCCAGCCTTCGGCAGGTCTTCCTTCTTCCAGCTTGGTGGTTTCCCATAGCAACTGCCCCCATTTGTTAAAGATACTGAACCTCCAGGTTGCAATTCCAGATCCCTTGGCTCGGAATTCCCGCAGCTCCGGACGGGTATCGCCCGGTATAAAGGAATTGGGCACAAATAAATAACCTGGCACACCTTTAATGGTTACATCTTTAAATGTAGTACTAAAACAACCCTGCTGGTTAATGGTTTTTAGCGTTACCCTGTAAGTTCCCGTATCCAGATAAGTATGGCTTGGGTTTCTTAATGCGGAACCCGTGCCATCGCCGAAATCCCATTCCCAGATGGTGGGGGTGTTGGTGCTCTGGTCTTCGAAATTAAAGGTATAATCAGGGATATTGATGACTGTTGAAGGGTTAACGTTAAAGGCGGCAACAGGAGGTTGTACGATGTGGATGAAATTGGTTTTGGTAACCGTCATTGGGCAACCCAGGTTATTGGTTGCGGTGAGGGTTACGGTATAATATTCCTGTGTTGCGGTATAGGTATGTGTGGGTTCAAATTCGCTGGAAGTTGGAGAGCCATCGCCAAAATCCCATAGGTAGCTAACCCCGTTTTGCGTGTTGTTGGTAAATTTAACAGCCAGGCCGGTACAACCGAGTCTGGTTAGGGCGTCAAAATCGGTGAGGGGTTGTGCGCGTACAACGATGGTTTCAGAAGTGGTATCTGTTGAGCAGCCATTGGTTGCGGTTAACAGTACTTTGTAAGTTCCAGGATTTGTAAAGGTATATTGGAACCTTTCTGGCGAGATGATAGATTGTCTGGGCTGGGTACCATCGTTAAAATCTATGATATAACTCGTTGCGCCTGTGGTATTGTTATCGAAAGTTACGGTATGCGGTGCACAGCCCACCAATTGGTTGCCATCATTTACCACCAGCTCTGCATTTACTGTGTTTGGCCGGACGATAATGGTATACGGGGTGGTGGTAACGGTGCTGCATTCATTTACAGCTGTAAGTGTTGCGTAATAAGTTTGTACTGTTGTCCTGATTGGATAAATATGGGTCACCGGACTCCTGTCATTAGTTGTTTCCTGGGTGCCATCACCAAAATTAAAAGTATAAGTAACGCCGGCCTGCAATGGAGAATTGTTGGTAAACGTAATAGGAGTAGGTGAACATACATTGGTAGCACTTGGTGAGAATACCGGTCTTGGGGGTGATTTTACAAGGATATTGACTTTTGCCGAATCGGTTCCGCAACCGGTGATGGAATATAGGGTGACCACATAGGTGGTATCTTTCCCTGAGGCATCTGGCTGGAAGGTAACGGTTGGGGGATTGGTATCGTTTGAAGTTTGTCCGTTTCCAAAGTTCCACCTGAATGTGGCGCCGGCATAAAGATTGGATGTATTTACAAAATTGGCAGACACAGGCCCGCAGTTACTTGAAGTACTGTGCGTAAATGAAGCCGGAACTGCCTGGTTGGTGCTGAACACATGCTGTAAGGAGTCGCTGGCACAACCGAAGCTGCTGGTTACTACTAATTTAATGGTAACCGACTGGTTGCTGGCATTTATGGCATAACCCGGGAACGTTGCTCCTGTACCAATCTGAACATTGTTTGCATACCAGGTATAAATCCCGTTCCTTTCCGGATGTTCAACTACAGTAATCGGTAAACTGAAAGGAAAACAGTCGATATCGTGCGTCCATGTAAATTCTGCATGTGCATTGGGGTTAACGGTTATTTTTACACTGTTGCTGTAAATATAAGCAGACCCACAGTCTGCAGTGGTTACGCCTCTTCTGTAAAAAGTGGCAGCAGTAAGTGCTGGGGGCTGGTAGCCAGGGGTATTGGTTGCTGGAATGTTTGTCCATGTTGCATTGTCGGGACTAGATTGCCATTGGTAGGTAAATGATCCATCACCACCTGTTGGGACAGGACCTGTGAGTGCCACAGGTGTGCTGTCATTACAGATGGTCTGGTCTGCGGTAATGGAATTACCGGTTATTGCCGGGCGAACGGTAATCGGGTACACATTGCTGGTATCTATACATCCACCACTGGTTACAATCCTGCGGAAGTTTACTGTTCCCTCAGTGTTCAGGGTTATGGTAAGGGTTTCTTCATCTCCGTCACTCAATTGTGGCAACCAGGCCCCACCATTTACCTGGCTTTCCCATTGGTAGGCGTATGTTCCACCCCCACCCGTAGGAGCAGCTACGCTGGTAAGTATTACGTCCTGGCCGTTGCAAACCACGACACTGGTGCTGGTGATGCTTTGATTGATGGGTGCGTTGTTGGTGACAATAACAGTATCTGTAGTTGGCCCGCAGGCGCCGGTTCCTGTAATTGTCCATACGAAGCGATAGGTTTGACCGGCAATTAAATTTCTGATCTCGGTTGTTGCGCTGTTTGCATTAACAAAATCAGCAGATGGTGCTCCGGCAGGAATGGACCATAGGCCGGTTTCGTTTTTAGCCGGGTCTGGCATGTTGCCTGCTAACATTGAAGTTCTTTCATCGCACAACACCTGATCAGGGCCGGCAGCAGCGATAGTCGATGCAGGAGAAACGGTAATCATTGTTGCAGTGGATGGCATGTCATTACATTGCCCATTCTGAACTATGGCCCTATAGTAGGTAGATGTAGTGAGGTTGCTAAATGTATAAGTGGTACCTGTATTTGTTCCTGGCACTGCTGTCCAGTTGGTTGTTCCATCGAGGCTGTATTCCCACCTGATCACTGATCCCAGATAACCGCTAAGGGTGATCGTACCTGAATTGGTTCCGGCACATACTGTAGTAGGTGTTCCTGCGGTGGTACCAGGTACAGTAGGTTCGTTAACAGTGACAGTCACTGATGACGAGGAAGAATTACATACTCCCGGTGCAGAAATTGTCCAGGTGAATACATAAGCCTGCCCTGCAACCAGGCCTTCTGCTATAGCATTTGGCGAATTTGGATTCTGAATCGTTACCCCACTTTGTCCGCTGCCGGGTACCCAGGCCCAGGTACCGGTTTCATTTGATTTGGGTTGATTGCCCCCTAATGTATAAGTGCCGGTATTACATATGTTGGCAGCAGGGCCCGCTATTGAGGAAGTTATTGCAGGATCAACAGTTATGGTAACGGGTACCGGTATTCCAGGACATCCTGCAGGAGAATAAGGCGTGATGGTATAGGTTACGCTGACTGGAGCCGTGCCGGTATTGGTCAATACATCGTTTATTGAGGTAATTGCTATTTGCGTTGCATTGTTAGTATTGCCATGTACGCCTGGCGCTGGCGTACTGGTCCAGGTATAGGTTGTGGCGCCCGTAGTATTAGTAACAGAAAGTGCAATTCCTGATGATTGACCACTACAAATAGTTGTGGCTGCAGCTGTTGCAGTAAGTATTGGTAGTGGGTTGACTGTAACAGTGAATTTGAACGGTACCCCATCACATCCATTTGCTTCCGGTATTATTGTATATTCTACAATGGCTGGTTGAGTAGTGCTATTATTGGTTAAAGCCTCATTGATACTACCTGTTCCCGAAGGGCTGAATCCTGAGGCGCTTCCCGATGTGTTTACAGCAGTCCATCTGAAAGTACTTCCATTAACACTTGATGTAGGGTTGAATATCGCATTATCTCCTGAACATATACTTTGAGAGCGTGACGAAATAGGATTCGTCCCGGTATTATTTGGATATATTGTTACGGCGATATTAGCAAAAATTACAGCGCAGGTTCCGGTAATGCCTGTTGATACACGAAGCCTGATGTTGGCTACGCCAGCAGTTCTTTCAGCCGGGGTGGGTGTATAGATTGTGATCAGATCGTTGGTTGGTAAGAAAGACCCTGCTCCCAACCATTCAAATGTGGTACCGGGAGTAGGATTATTGATTACTCCTGTCAGGTTAATGTTGTCGTTATAGCAAATAGCGTTTGGAGTCGCTGATATGCTGGCTGTTGGAGATTGGGTGAAGGTTAATACTTGTGAATCACTTACTGTAGTACAATTATTCTTATGTGTCAGTGTAATGGTATATGTGCCGAAGTCTTGAAAATTAATGGTAGGATATTGTGAATTTGGTGTGCTTGGTGATACAAATGTATACCCACCAGGGCCTGAGACCGTCCAGGTATAGGTGTCCGCTAAAATTTCTGTTGTTCCGCTAACGGTGGTATTTGTTGCTGAGCCATTTGGGCCAAATGTATAATCGCCCCGGGCACATAAATTTATATCGTCTGATAAGGATGCCTGTGGAGGGCTGTTTACCACTACCCTTTGTGGTGCTGTGGTAACGGAACAGGTACCGGTTTGAATGGATAATGTGATATTATATATTCCTGTTTGCGCAAATGTGAAATCAGGGTTTAGGTCATTTCTGTTAAATGTAACTCCGGCTGACGGCGTTACAGCCCAGGTATAAACGGGCGTATTCGGGCAGGTGTTGTCTAGTACAGAAGTCGAACTGTTCGCATTAATTGTGGGAGAAGATAAACAGACCAGGTTATTTGAAACTGTGAATGCTGGCCGCGGCGGATCCTGCACACAGACAATATGCTCTATGGGGTCAGCCTGGCACTCTCCATCGCTGTTAGATGTTAGACGAACGACATGGTTTCCTTTTGTTAGGAAGGTGTATGTGAAGATAAAACTTCTCGGTACATCTATTGCGGAAGGAACGGCGACACCATCAACCCACCAGGTATAAGTAACTTGATTATCCGTGCAACCATTACTGGTTGAATTAGGTCTGTCCCCCGCTATAGATTCATTCACAAAACTTGCCTGGTCGCCCAGACAAACGATAGGAGGATAAGTAAAAATATTAATCGGTCTTCCTACAACACGGGCATTTGCAAATAAAGGAGATCCAATTTCCCCGCAGTTAGGGAAAGGGCTTAATGCCTGTACATTGACTTGAAAGGCATTATATATCGAACCGTTAGAAACACCACAGGAAGATCTGTCATAAGTATGACTGACTTTATTGTTTAACTTGATGATATCACAGAATGTGTAGAGGTCTTCCCGTCCATCTCCCCATCTTATTCTATATAGGTTACCGGGAAAGTTTACAGCGATACTATTAGGCCCATCAACTGTAACTGCATACTCAAACGTCCCCGTTGGAAAGCAAACAATTTCAGATCCGGTTGTCGCAAATGCTGTAACAACTCTATTATTTACGAGAAAATAGGCTCGGGTGCCCACAGTACCATCTGGCATTTGGGCTTTTACAAAAATCGTATAATGTGCAAGTCCGGCAGGAAAACTTTTTAGTTCACCTATGGTGCTGTAGGTTAATGTAGCTGCGGTTTCTGAATTGAGCTGATTATTAATGACTGCCGATACATTTCCAGTATTTGAAGCATTCGTGAAATTATATGATCCCTGAACGCCATTACATCTTCCAAAAGTTAAAGGGTTATTGTTTATGACTGTACTACTTGATAGGGCTGCATTAGCAGGGGTCGTTCCAGGCGATATTATAAAAGGAGTAGAGAGACCGGTTTCAAATACCGGGCTGCTAGATCGGATTTTAACGCTATAAGTACCAGGAGCTGTACCTGCCGGAATCGTACCATTTACAAAAGCAGCATAAAAGCCAGTATAAGAGCCAATAGGAGTTTCAACATTGCTGGGAGAAACTAAAATCAGATCGAAAACATTATTCTGGGCAATACAATTACCTGTAGTGCCAATCGAAAACATTGCCGCAATGCTCGACCCCGGCGTATACGGCCCGGCGTCAACAGTACCAATGTTTATCTGAGAAAATACCTCAGATATCTGGAAAAAAACGAGAGCAACTGTAAAAATGAGTAAACGTTTTACCATATACGCGGGATGCTGTATAAAAGTAAATAATTTTTTGATTTAATTAATTATTTTGTAGTAAAACGGTCTAAAATAAAAAAAGCCCCAGGAACACTCCTGGGGCTCTATATTGTTATGGACTAATGAATTACATCATTCCGCCCATGCCGCCGCCGCCCATTGGAGGCATACCGCCACCAGCAGGAGCTTCTTCAGGATCGTCAGCCAATACAACTTCTGTTGTTAACAACATCGCTGCGATAGAAGCTGCGTTCTCTAATGCTACACGACCAACTTTAGTAGGGTCGATTACACCAGCTGCAATTAAGTTTTCATAAACATCTGTACGTGCATTGTAGCCAAAGTCAGCTTTACCTTCTTTAACTTTCTGTACCACGATAGAACCTTCGATTCCAGCATTCTGGCAGATCTGACGTAAAGGCTCTTCGATAGCACGACGAATGATCTGGATACCAGTAGTTTCATCATCGTTAGCGCCTTTCATGCCTTCCAATGCCTCAATGGCACGGATGAAAGCAACACCACCACCAGCAACAATACCTTCTTCAACCGCTGCGCGAGTTGCATGTAAAGCATCATCAACACGGTCTTTTTTCTCTTTCATCTCTACCTCAGAAGCCGCACCTACATAAAGAACCGCAACACCGCCAGCTAATTTGGCCAAACGTTCCTGTAATTTTTCTTTATCGTAATCAGAGGTAGTCGTCTCGATCTGAGCTTTGATCTGGTTCACGCGCGCTTTGATATCTTCAGACTGACCAGCACCATTGATGATGGTAGTATTGTCTTTGTCAACCAAAACTTTCTCAGCAGTACCTAAATAACTAAGATCAGCATTTTCTAATTTAAAACCTCTTTCTTCGGAGATCACAGTTCCACCAGTTAAAATGGCGATGTCTTCCAGCATTGCTTTACGACGGTCACCAAAACCTGGAGCTTTAACCGCAACAACTTTCAGTGATCCACGGATCTTATTAACTACCAAAGTAGCCAATGCTTCACCGTCTAAATCTTCAGCAATGATCAATAATGGCTTACCAGTTTGAACTTGTTTTTCCAAAACAGGCAGCAATTCTTTCATGTTGCTGATTTTTTTGTCATAGATCAAAATGTAAGGGTTTTCTAATTCCGCTTCCATTTTGTCAGCATTGGTTACAAAGTATGGAGATAAATAACCACGGTCAAACTGCATACCTTCCACTGTTTTTACTTCAGTTTCAGTACCTTTTGCTTCTTCAACAGTAATTACACCATCTTTACCAACTTTACCCATTGCTTCTGCAATTAAAGCACCAATAACTTCATCATTGTTAGCCGAAATAGAAGCTACCTGTTTGATTTTGTTATTGTCCTCACCTACAGTTTGCGATTGGGTTTTTAAATTCTCAACAATTGCAGTAACCGCTTTGTCGATGCCACGTTTCAAATCCATTGGATTTGCACCAGCAGCTACGTTTTTAATACCAGCGGTAACAATTGCCTGCGCCAATACAGTTGCAGTAGTAGTTCCGTCACCTGCAATGTCTGCAGTTTTAGAAGCCACTTCTTTAACCATTTGAGCACCCATATTTTCAATCGGGTCTTTCAACTCAATTTCTTTTGCTACAGTTACACCATCTTTAGTGATCACTGGTGAGCCAAATTTTTTATCGATAATTACGTTACGGCCTTTAGGACCTAAAGTTACTTTTACTGCATTGGCCAACGTATCAACCCCTCTTTTCAGGGCATCACGGGCTTCTACGTTATATTTTACTTGTTTTGCCATTTCTTAAATGTGATTAAGTTTTAATGTTTAAATGTTACTCCAATTATCCTACGATTGCGTAGATGTCGCTTTCGCGCATGATCAAATAGTCTTTGCCATCGATAGGAAGTTCAGTGCCGCCATATTTACCATAAAGCACTACATCACCAACTTTAACTGCTGGTTTCTTACCTTCTGAATCTTCTTCTGAAACCGAAACAACAGTTCCTTTTGATGGTTTTTCTTTTGCAGTGTCAGGGATATAAATTCCTGAAGCTGTTTTTTCTTCTGCCGCAGCAGGTTCAACAATAACTCTGTTTGCTGTACCTGAAATTGGTTTAAGGTTTAAAGCCATAACTTGATATTAATTTATTTTTTAAGTTAAAATTTAAATTCGTATTGTACCTCAGTAACTACATCAGTTTTTATGCCAATGCAAAGATGCTTGACAAATTTGCACTGCATTGTCAGCTAAGGGATTTTGCGGAAGTATTTTTGTGTCAGAGTGGCAGAACATGAAAAAGCCCGGTACGTTTGTACCAGGCTTTTCTGTATAAACCATGAGGTTTTATTTCTTTGTGGTATCGGCAGGTGCAGGCACAGCAGCTGGAGCAGTTCCGTTACCTATTGGAGATGGTGTCGGGGTTTTGTCCAGGTGTTCCTGTATTTTTGAAGCGCCACCGGTAGCTGAACCACCGGATTTGGCAATTGTGGTGATAGATAAGGTTATGACAACAATTAACGTTAATAAAACCCAGGTGCCTTTTTCCAGCACATCACCTGTACGCTGAACACCGAACATGTTACTGCCAGCGCCACCGGTAGCCAAACCACCACCTTTAGGGTTTTGTATCAAAACAAACAGGCCTAAAGCAACGCAAATAATGATCAATAAAATAATTAAAAAAAGCATAATATGTTATATCGTTAAATTTTCTTTTCTATAGATTGGATAAGGTCGGCAAAGTAACGGCTTTTTTCTGGAAACTTCAAACTTAATTTTTCGTAGGTCTCAATAGCTTTGTCGTACAGCATCTGCTCGATGTAAATTTTAGCTAAAGTTTCTGATACCAGGTCGTTATGGTCTTCTGCACTCTTTTTGGCTTTGTTCTCATTGTCGATCTGCTCGGGTTTTGGCGGACTGATCTGTGGATCATTCTTAATAAAGCTTTCTATAATTTCGGCACCCTTGGCAGGCTTCCTGAAACCTTCGGTTGTATATTCCTCCCCTTCATCAAAGGGGCTTTGGATATGAAATATGTGCTCTACGTATTGGTGTTGGAGTTCACTCGGTCTGTGTTGTCTGCCGGGTTGATCAGATTCATCAGTTTCCTTTTTTTTTGGCGAGGCGTAAGGCTGGAAAATCTGCTGATGCTCTTTTCTGGTCTTGGCCAGCCACCATAAGAAAGTATAAGGCAACTGATCATCATCATATTTGCTGACCACTACAGGCTCTTCCTGTTTTACAGTTTCAACAGGTTGCGCTGCGGCCGGTGCTTCATCTTCTTCCGTTGAAGGTTCTACCTTAAAATTATCCTGGAAAGCAAAAAAGTCGGATGAAACGATATTT
Source organism: Pedobacter heparinus (assembly GCF_032678725.1). Classification (GTDB taxonomy): domain Bacteria; phylum Bacteroidota; class Bacteroidia; order Sphingobacteriales; family Sphingobacteriaceae; genus Pedobacter; species Pedobacter heparinus_A. Next base: position 151,606 of record NZ_JAVTSC010000010.1, on the reverse strand, counting down.
TCTATCACAAAATCATCTTCCGGTTTTGGGGAAGGATCAGGCTGTTTAAACTCCTTGATGTCTACCTCTCCGATCTCTTCGAAAACTTCCTGCTCATCTGTATCAGTTAATTGCTCCTCTGGATCTGCGGGTACTTCATCAAGGGTATCCGCATCAATCAATTCGGGCTGGCTCCCTGTCGGATCAACAAGGTTTACCACCGTAAATTCTTTTTGGATCAGTTGTTCAGGAGTATGGAGTAAGTGATGAAGTACAGCGCCATTGGTATATAAAGCAGCGGTGGCCAGGTTACTGTGCTGTTCCGGGCTTTCCAGCGTTGCTTTGGCAAGCAACAAATGCAAGGGCTGGAAATAGGGGTAGCGCACTGTTAAATCTTTTAACAGGACTGCATTTTCCCCGCTTACCTTTTCAGGCGCTGCAAGCCATGCTGCCAGTTGTTGTTTGATATCTAGTTCCTGCTCCACGTTGCTAAGTTAATCATTGAAACGCCAAATTGGCTACCAATTTGCAAATGCCCGGTTAAAAATGTCTTCTGTAAGCTGTGCGGTAACATCTTTAATCAAACCCTGCTCAATACTTTGCAGGCTTTGTCCCTGCAATTTGAAATCTTTAAAGCGTTCAAAAGATTCTTCAAAACTTAATTTAGGGTTCAGGTTATTGGTATATTTTACATTGATCCTGATGCTCAGTCTGTTGGCGCCTGCTGTAGCCTGGCTGTTACTCTCCTGTAAAGCCACCGGGGTGATGGAGTAGCCGGAAATGTTACCGGAAAAAACAGCATGCGCATCATTCTGGGTAATGCTCAGGCTGGTCTGGTTCCTGATCCTGGTTTTCAGTTCCTCAGTAAACTGCGAACTTAAATAAGGAACAACCAGGGGGGCATTGTTTTCAAAAATAAGTACATTAACCGTTTTCATTTCTGGAGGTATGGAAGCCCCGTTTAAAGCGATTTTACACCCGCTCAGTACAAAGGGCAACAGTACAAGTATCAATAGTTTCTTCATCACTAATTTAAGTTCAGTTCCTTAATTTTCCTGTATAATGTGCGTTCCGAGATGCCGAGTTCCTGTGCCGCAAATTTACGTTTGCCCTTATGCTTTTTTAACGCTTTTTTGATCAGGTCGGATTCCTTGTCAATTAACGACAATGATTCTTCAACTTCCTCTACATCCTGGGTGTAATTGTATTCTGTCTGAGAATTTTGTGAAGGGTTTTTAATGGTAAGGGTCGCATCGTGGTTCAGTGTCTGGTCTACATCCTGGTAAAGTTGGTTGATGTAATGCGGATTATCTGCAATCACATGTGAGGTATTGCCGCCGCTCTGGATGATCTCGGCAACTAGCTTTTTCAGGTCCATCATGTCCTTTTTCATGTCAAAAAGTACTTTGTACAGAATATCCCTTTCAGAAAAGTCTTCTTTACCGTTGCCATTGTTAATGGCCATGGGCAAATTGCTCCCGCTTTCGTTCGGAATGTAATTCAATAAAGCTGATGCAGTTACATTCCGGTCTTTTTCAAGTACGCAAATCTGTTCTGCTATATTTTTCAATTGTCTTACGTTTCCAGGCCAGCTGTAATTGCTCAGCATCTGTATGGCATCAGGTTCCAGTTGAATGCCCGGACTCCGGTATTTGTCGCTAAAATCGGCAGAGAATTTTCTGAACAACAGGTAAATGTCCTCCTTACGCTCGTGCAAGGCCGGAATACGCAAAGGAACAGTGTTTAGCCGGTAATACAGGTCTTCACGAAATTTGCCGGATTTTACCCTGTTGTAAACATCCACATTGGTGGCTGCAATGATCCGCACATCTGTTTTTTGCACTTTAGATGAGCCCACCCTTAGGTATTCACCACTTTCCAGTATGCGCAGTAAACGCGCCTGGGTGCCCAGCGGCAATTCGGCCACTTCATCCAAAAAGATCGTACCGCCATTGGCCACTTCAAAATAACCCTTGCGGGCCTCATGGGCGCCGGTAAAAGATCCTTTTTCATGACCGAATAATTCCGAGTCAATAGTGCCTTCTGGTATGGCACCGCAGTTTACGGCAATAAAGGCGCCGTGTTTGCGGGTACTCAGCTGGTGGATAATATGAGAAAAAACTTCTTTACCACTGCCGCTCTCGCCGGTAATCAGCACAGACATATCGGTTGGTGCAACTTGTCTGGCAATATCTATCGCCCGGTTCAGCAGCGGAGAGCCCCCTATAATCCCGAAACGGTTTTTAATGTCTTGTATATCCATTGGTAGGTATTCTTTAATGCTTAAACCACGTGTCCTATTAAAGTTGCCGATGTACAGCGCGCTATATAAACATTTGCATATGCGCCCGGTTTCACCTGATCGCTTACGGGGAAAACCACCATCGCGTTTTCGTCGTTACGTCCCCTGTATTCCTGGTCAGATTTTTTAGAGAAGCCCTCGATCAGGACCCTCACGGTCTTGCCTACAAATTCTTCCAGGCAGGCCAGCGAATCTTCCTGTTGTTTTTTGAAGATCTCTGCAAGTCGTCTGGCTTTTACCTCTTCCGGAACATCATCTTTGTATTTACGCGCAGCCAAGGTGCCGGGCCGTTCCGAATAGGAGAAGGTATAAGCGAAATTGTACCTGGCATAATCCATAATGCTCAGCGTATCCTGGTGTTCTTCCTCAGTCTCGGTGCAGAAACCGGCAATGATATCGGCCGAGATGGCACAGCCGGGGATGATGCGCCTGATGGCATCGATCCTGTTCATATACCACTCACGGGTATAGGTGCGGTTCATCAGGGCCAGGATTCTCGAGTTTCCGGATTGTACCGGAAGGTGTATGTAATTACAAATGTTGTCGTATTTCTTAATGGTGTACAATACCTCATCGGTAATGTCTTTCGGGTGCGAAGTGGAAAAGCGGATCCTCAGTTCAGGACTGATCTCTGCAACCATGGCCAGCAATTGTGCAAAATTAACACCGGTATTGTCTAATCCGGCTTTTAACCGGTGCGTAGGTAATTCGCTTTCCCTGCTCAAAGCATCCAGTAGGGCATCACCGGTCAGGGTATTTATATCGTCGCTGAGGCTGTCATTTTTCGGGTCTTCACCTTTGGCAGCGCTCCAGTGGTAAGAATCTACATTCTGCCCCAGCAGCGTCACTTCCCTGTAGCCCCGGTCAAATAAGTCCCGTGCCTCTGCAAGTATGGAATGCGGATCGCGGCTTCTTTCGCGGCCTCTTGTAAAAGGTACCACACAAAAAGAGCACATGTTATCGCAGCCCCGCATGATGGAAATAAATGCAGTAATGCCATTTCCGTTTAAGCGTACCGGACTGATGTCGGCATAGGTTTCCTCGCGTGATAAAAGCACGTTAATTGCCTTTTGGCCACTTTCTACCTCAGTTAGCAACTGTGGAAGCTCGCGGTAGGCATCCGGGCCAACAACAACGTCTACCAGCTTTTCTTCTTCGAGGAATTTCGACTTCAGCCTTTCAGCCATACAGCCCAGCACCCCAACAATAAGTTTTGGATTTCTACGCTTCTCCACACCAAACTGCGAAAGCCTGTTGCGGACCCTTTGTTCGGCATTTTCCCGGATAGAGCAGGTATTGATGAACACCACGTCAGCTTCTTTATAGTCTCCCGTAGTTTCAAATCCCTGGTCTAACAAAATAGAGGCAACAATCTCACTATCTGCAAAATTCATCTGGCAGCCATAACTTTCAATGTACAGCTTCCGGCCATTGCGCACTAAAGGTGCATCAATAACCAAAGCCTCACCCTGGCGCTCTTCATCATGTTTCTTGTCTGTCAGCTGTAAATCAATCATAAATATTAAACTTTTAAGGGGCTTCAAAAATACGGAATAATATTTACAAATGACAAATTGGCAGAAATATTAATTGAAATAGCGTTGAAGGGGATTTAAAAAAAAATACTTAACCCTATAGGACCTTTTTGATAAAGTCTTGTCTTGTATCAAAAGATTAGTTAAAAGGGGTTTTTACTTGGTTAATTTCTTGGTGTATGCTTAAATTTTGCACTTTATTTAATTCCGCCTATTTATCACGTGGCCTGGCTATGTACCATTCGCTGGCAAAACACTGTGATGATTTTCACTTATACATTGTGGCCTTCGATGAAGACTGCTGCGATGCGCTCCTGGCACTTCAGTTGAAGCACGTAAGTGTAATCGCGCTCAAAGATTTTGAAAATGAAGCCTTGCTGGCTGTAAAAATGGGCAGAACACCTACAGAATATTGCTGGACCTGTTCCTCATCCACGATTAAGTATTGCATAGAAACCTATCAGCTTGATCATTGCACTTATGTTGATGCGGACCTGTTATTTTTTAACAATCCTAAGGTTTTGTATGAGGAGATGGGCGATCAGTCTGTGCTGATTACCAGTCATAGATTCACGCCCTGCTTTGACCAGTCGGCAACCAGTGGTATCTATTGCGTACAATACCTTACGTTTAAAAACACGGCAGAGGGCATGACCGCCTTAAACTGGTGGGTTGATGCCTGCCTGGAATGGTGTTTTTGTAAAATGGAAGACAATAAGTTTGGTGATCAGAAATACCTCGACGACTGGACTACAAGATTTAAAGGCGTTCACGTTCTGGAACACCTGGGCGGTGGGGTTGCACCATGGAACATCCAGCAATATTCCTTTAAACTGAAGGGGGGGAAGGTACGCGGAACAGCGCTTTCCGGCAAAACTGATTTTGACCTCATTTTTTACCATTATCATGCCTTTGCCTATACCTGGAACAACAGTTACAGGTTAACCGATGAAACTTATCCCCTAACCAAAAGCCAGATCAAGCTGATCTACAAGCCTTTTGTGCTTGCGCTTTTAAAAGCTGAAACGGAAGTAGAGGCTTTGGGAGAGCATGTAAGAGCGTATAAAAGAACTGAAGAAGGAATATGGATCAACCGGGTGATTGGCCGGGCGCTGGTGTTTTTCCTCAGAGGGTTTTATAAACAATATTATTCTAAACGCTTTTTTCAATATGGCATCTTTAATTAACTTAAAAACGTTTACCGATAAACGCGGTAATCTTACAGTTATCGAAAAGGCAGTGCCTTTTGATATCAAGCGGATCTTTTACATTTACGGGGTCGACGATTCTGAACGCGGTGGCCATCGCCACCATAAAACCATTCAGGCGGCCATTTGTATTCGCGGAAATTGTACCATCTATAATGACAATGGCCGCGATGAACGTACTTTTGTGCTGGATTCACCAGATAAATGCCTGCTTATCGGGCCGGAAGACTGGCATACCATGTATGATTTTAGTGAAGATGCCATTTTAATGGTGCTGGCTTCAGAATATTTTGATGCAAATGATTATATCAGCACCCCGTATTGCTATGAATACAGTCGCGTATGAAAACCGCTTACCCGGTTCCGCCACATCATCAAAATGTACTAAAGACCAGGCTAAAAGGGGCCTTTCCAATCTCAGAACGCATTCACGAAACTACTTTAAGCCTGCCGGTTCGTACAACCATATCCCCCTGGCAAATTGAGCCGGTGGTTGAAGTAATGAATGCTTTTTAACTAAACGTAAAAAAAGCGTAGAATTTAGTATTTTAGTCCTGGTTAAAATACGGAAATGGGCAAAAATATAATCAGGGGATTAACATCAGGAATAATAGCTGTCTGCGTACTGTTTTGCGGTCTGGGCTGCAAAAAAGTAGACGGTATAGCGGATACAAAGATTAAGCCCCCGATCAGAACATATATTGTAACGGCAAGAATTGACAAGAAAGGCACCAACAGTAATTCTGAAGGTACGGCAGTGCTGAAAGGCACTTATGATGAAGGGACAAAGGCTTTGAGCTATACGCTGGAGTATAAAAACCTGGAACCCCTGCTCATTACCCTTAGAAGCGGAGCTAAAGGATCTGTAGGGGCGTTGATCAGTGAAATTTATAAAAAAAGTGATGCAAAGGCGGGTACATCACCAATAAAAGGCGGTTTTACCTTAAATCCTTTACAGGAGCGCTACTTGCTGAAGGGACAGTGGTTTGTTGCGATTGCAACTTTAACGTTAAATCCTGAAATTTCAGGAATACTTACACTAAAGCAAAAATAGCAGCTTAATGGACCGGGGCAATACACACCTTAACGAGGAGGATTTAAAGCTGGTTAATGCCATTGTGCAGCGCGATAAAAAGCTGTTTGAAGTACTTTATAAGAAATATTACCAGCAGCTGTTTGCTGTAGCCTATCGTTACGTAGGGCAGGCAGAAATTGCAGAAGAGATTGTTCATGATGTGTTTATAACCATATGGAATAAGGCAGATCAGTTAAATATTCAACATTCAATGAAAAGTTACTTATTTAAATCGATTGTGAATTCATCACTGAACTTTATAAAAAAAGAGAAAGTTCAGGCAGAAAAGCAGCAGGTATATATGGCTGTGCTGGATAAGGCGCCTGCTGATGAAGCAGATACCGATGCTGATGAAGCTTTACTGAAGGTTCTTGAAGAGGCACTTGAACTGCTGCCTGCAAAATGCAGACAAGTAATGTACCTGAGCCGTTTTGGAAAACTGAAACAGCAGGAGATTGCGGCACAAATGGACATCTCTATCAAAACAGTAAAGAACCACCTGACCTACGGTTTTCAAAAGTTAAGGGAACATCTTGAAAAACGAAAACATATAGCGACTGTCCTGTTCCTGCTTTTAAATTTTTTAACACCTTAATTCTCTCCATATGAAACAGTTTGAAACCAATGAAGAATTGATATACGCCCTGATCATCGATGATCTGGACGGATCAATTACACCCGAAAATAAGGAGCTCCTGGAACAATGGAGAGCAACAGGACCAGACCAGGAAAAAACGTACCAGGATTTTTTAAGTGTCCAGGTAAGTATGGATAAGCTGTACCATAAAAATGGGTACGACCCGCAGGTATCCTGGGATTCACTCGACAGTAAAATAACAAGGCAGGACAATGAATCCCTTCCAGCTGTTAAGCCTATGCGCAATCCGGGCCTGTGGTATAAGGTTGCAGCTGCGGTGCTCATTACCTGTGCATTGGGCTATTATTTTATAGACCAGTCCAGGTATGTGCTGATCTCGACAGCAGACAATGCTGCCATAACGCGTGTTGTGCTGCCCGACGGAACCGAGGTAAACCTGAATGCAGCAACAAAGATAAGGTACAGGAAGAATGATTTTGAAGAGAACAGGAAACTCGAACTGTTAACCGGTGAAGTGTTTATTCAGGTTACAAAGCATACCTCATCGCAGTTCAGGGTTGAATTAGGAGACATTGAGGCAGAGGATATAGGAACCAGTTTTAATGTGAATAGAAATGAGGAGAAAATAACCGTTGTTGTTGAAGAAGGAAAAGTAGCTTTAAAGCACCTGGATCTCCATCAGGAAATTTTGTTAACAGCTGGAAAGCAGGGGGTATACGATACCAAGAGAAAACACCTGCTTGCTGCCGATAATTTAAATGTCAATTATAAAGCCTGGCTGGATAAAGACTTTGTTTTTCAGGAGATCCCGGTAAGCCAGGTAGCTGAACAATTACAGCAGGCATACCAGTTTCCTATTGATATTAAAGGAGCCCGGTTGAAAGACCGGAAGTTAACCGCCAGGCTGCATTACCAGACGCTGGATAGTGCGCTCGCTGTAATTTCTGCATCCCTGCAATGCAAAGTAACCAAGGAGAAGGACACTTATGTTTTATCGGATAACTAAAAAACAGTTTTTTTTATTAGTTCTTTTTTTATGTTTAGTACCCCTGAAAAGCGTATTTGCCCAACAGAGAAAACTGCTTGAAACTCAGGTTACGATAAATCTGCCTGCAGATTCGCTGATAAAGAACCTGCTGAGGCTGGAACAGAAAACCAGGAGCAATTTTGCATTTGATCCCGATCAGCTCCGCTCCGTAAAAACACCTGCCCTGCACTTTGTACAAACTGCTTTAGGTACTGTACTTGAAAAAATACTATCAGGCACCAGGCTGGGATTTAGCCAGATTGGCAATGACATTGTAATTGCTCCCAGAAAAGAACTGACCTGGACCATCCACGGACATGTACGCGATAAATCAACGGGAGAAGAATTGATTGGCGCAACCCTGCAGATCGAGGCCCTGGAAGTCGGGGTAAATACCAACCAGTACGGTTTTTATTCCATTTCTGTTCCGGAAGGAGCGTATGTGATCCAGGTTTCTAATCCCGGCTATCAGAATTTTGAACAGCGGGTGATATTAAACGGAGACCGGCAGGAAGAAATAGAATTGTCGCTTAAAGAACGGCAGCTGGAAGAGGTGGTCATCAGACAATCTGTCCTAAGCCCCAATCCCATCTTGAGGAATGAATTGAACTTTGCCGCTAAACACCTGAACAATGCCACTTATTATGCCGGTGAGACTGATGTATTGAAAAGGCTGCAAATGGAAAATGGGATTAAAGCCCTAACCGAAGGTAGTTCGGGCCTGTTTGTAAGAGGGGGCAATGCCGATCAGAACCTGATCCTGCTGGATGAGGCCATAGTTTACAACCCTTCACATTTGTACGGCCTGGTTTCTGTTTTTAATGCAGATGCCGTTAACAGTCTGCAGGTTTACAGAGATTATATGCCGGCCAATTTTGGTGGCAGGCTTTCCTCTGTAATTGTAAACAGGATGGCAGAGGGGAACAGCAAAGAATTTCATGTAAACGGGGGGCTGAACCTGATGTCGGCACGAATAGCCGTTGAAGGGCCAATTGTGAAAGATAAAGGTTCATTTATTGTCGCTTACCGCCGCAGTTTGCTGGATGTTTTTCACAGTAAGTTTAAGCTGTTTAACCCAAATTCCGTCTATTACGACATCAATGCAAAGGCAAATTATAAGTTGGATAAAAGCAATAGCGTATTCTACTCTGTTTACCTGGGTAAAGATCACCTGCTTTCGGAAAATTCGTATACCAATGACTGGGGCAACTTAACCTCTACATTGCGCTGGAACCATATTTTTAATTCCAGGGTATTTTTGAATGTTTCGGCCATTTACAGCAATTACAGTAACCTGCTAGACCTGAATGCCGATACCTTATCGCAGAAAAGCCAGTGGAGTACCGGGGTAAAGGACCTTACGGTTAAGGCGGATTATACCTATTACCGGACCCCAGCCAACCAGATTAAATTCGGCCTTTCCAGCATTTATCATCAGTTCTCGCCTGGAGAGATGTTTAATCAGGAGGGTTTTGAGTTTAATATATCCAGGGATAAATCCTTTGAGTCTGCGCTTTATTATTCCCAGCAGATCTCTTTGAATAAATCATTTGAGCTGAACTATGGTTTAAGGCTCGGGTTTTTCAGGAATTCTGAAGAAAAAAGGAATATTTTTGACGAGCAGGGAAATCCGCTAAAGCAGTATGACCATGAATTTTTTGTGAAGCCCGAGCCAAGGCTGAACATCAGCTACCTGCCCTCGGTAAATCAACGTGTTTTCCTTACCTATAACCTCAATTACCAATACTTGCAACTGATCCAGAACAGTACCCTGGCTTTTTCTTCCCTTGAACCCTGGGTTCCCGCTTCAGCCATGATCAAACCCCAGCGCTCCAATCACTTTGCATTGGGCTACCGCTATTCGCCTGCCAACTACCTTTTTACCGCAAATGTTTATTATAAAAAGCTGGATAACCAGCTGGACCTGATCGGTCATGCACAGATCATCAGGAACCCCGAAGTAAGGAGCCAGTTGAGGGCGGGAACATCCAGTGCTTATGGCATGGAAGTGGAGCTGAACAAAACAGCAGGTAAATTTTCAGGAACCATGGCTTACAGTTATTCCAGGGCCTACCGGAAAATTGCAGATATCAATTTTGGGGAACGCTTTGTGGCCAATTATGACATCCCCCATGAGCTAAAGGTAAAGGCCCGGTACGAGTTTAACAATAGTTTTTCGTTCCAGTCGTTTTTTACCTATTCTACCGGACGGCCACTTACCCTCCCAGTAGGCTATTACCAGCATGATGGCTTAAATGTACCCATCTTCGAAGGCCGGAATACCTCCCGTTTCCCCGACTTTAGCCGCCTGGATATTTCCGCACAATATCGGCTGACCAGCCGTTTATCGGACAGCCGCAGCCTGCACCATACCATTTCAATTGGTGCTTATAATTTATATAACCGAAAAAACCCCTTATATTACCATTTAAATTCATCTTCGTTTGAACCAAAGAAGGGTACCGTTGAGTATGGATTTGGCTTTTATCCCTGGATAGCTTATAGTTTTAAAATTTAATATGAACTCTTTTAGGCTTAGTTTAATGGTGCTGATGTGTTTGCTGTCCCTTACTGGCTGCAATAAAAGTTCAATGGAAAATGATGCCTTTTTAAAACCCCGACGTATTTATGATCTGGCTGTTGAAGGCGGTTTCAATACCCAGGGCTCCGCACAGTACATCAGGCTCACCAAACCGGCACTTCATCCTGATTCGTTACCTTCGCCTATTGTAAAAGCATCAGTAGTGGTAAACGACAGCCGGGTAAATATTGTATTTAAAGAAACTTCACCAGGCATTTATATGGGGCTTAATAAGAGTGATCCCAACTATAACAAGGCATATACCCTGACAATTAAATACAATGATAAAACGTATACTGCAGTGGATACCTTAAGACAGGTCGTAAATATCGTAGACGATTTTTTACCCCTGTCTACGCGGTCCAAGGCCGATAAGGTCATCGAGGGAACCATTCCGAAGCATACATTCGGGTACCTTAATCCCAATAAATGGTTCATTTCTTACCTGGATATCCCAGCCTGGAACCCCGCTAAGTTTGATCAGACCAAATATTATAGCTATACACACCTTTTGGGCTCACCAAATTCGCTTTATCCGCTCAATAACCTGAAAAGGACGTTCAGTATTGGGCAGGATGATTTTATCACCATCTATAAAATCTCCCTCTCCGAAAATTATGCACGTTATTTGTATTCTGTATTTATGGAAACCGATTGGAGCGGACTGTTTTCAAGTGTACCGGTAAATGTAGCAGGCAATATTTCCGGGAATGCCCAGGGATATTTTTCTGTAAGTGACGTGGATGTCAGGAGATACAGAGCTAAAGAATTGTAAATTTGAACATTGTAGCCCTGCTTTTGTTATTATTTAATATCTCAATTGGATGACAGATCATAAACCCCGAAAATATAAAGCCTTGAAATGGACTGCCGGCATTTTAGCCGTGCTGTTGCTCATCGGTACAGGCGCCGGTTTGTACCTGAGCGCAAGATGGAAACCCATCTTATCGGAGAAATTAAAAGACGCAGTCAGCAACCGCAGTTACCACTTGTATAAGCTTGATTTTAAAGATATCAGTTTAAACCTGCTAACGGGGAGCGCTGCATTGCACGAAGTGTTGCTAAGCCCTGATACCGCTGTTTACAATCAAATGAAAACTGCAGGCCTGGCCCCTGCAAATATTTTCCAGGTAAAACTGAAAAAACTGCAATTGAGCAGGATCGCACTTTTAACCGCCTATTTTAAAAGAAAAATAGAAATGAATGCGATTATACTGGAAAACCCTTCCATCAACATGATCCATTACCAGGTGAAGCCCAGGCCCGAGCTGGAACAAGAAAAGCCTACATTGTATGAAATGATCTCCAACCGCGTACGGGCTATCGATGTTAAATCCATCAGGATCATTGATGCTGATTTTGATTACATCAACGGAGAAACATCAAAAAAAATGAACTCCGTTAAACACCTGAGTGTTCATGTGCAGCATTTTCTGGTCGATTCCCTGTCGCAGTTTGATACGACACGCTATTATTATGCAAAGGACATTGGTTTTGAATTAACCGGGTACCGCTCCCTGAGCAAGGATAAAATGTATACCATGAAAGTGGATTCCGTAAAAGGTTCAGTCGCAGCGCAAGCTATCGCGATTACAGGTTTTCAGATGATCCCCATGTACCCTGATCTTCAATTTTCCCGTAAGTACACTTATGGAAAAGACCGTTATGACCTGCTCTTCAATAAGATCAGCTTTACCGGTGTTGATTTTACCCGGCTTGACGATAAAGGGGAGCTTCATGTCAAAGCCCTGAAGATCGGCCCTGCAAAAGTGGATATTTTTGTGAACCGGGAATTGCCACCACCTCCGAATTTCGATAAAGTGAGAAATTTTCCGCATATCGCTTTAAAGCGGCTGCCGCTACCAACCCTCATCGATACGGTACTGTTAAAGAACATTGATCTGGCCTATACGGAGTACAATCCCATCAGCCAGAAGCGGGGTACTGTGTATTTTAAAAATCTTGGAGGCGATATGCTTAACCTGACCAATGATTCTGTACGGCTCGCTAAAAATAACCATGCAGTAGCTAACCTGCATGCCCTGGTCATGAAGACCAGCAAAATCGCCGTCCGGATCGATTTTAACCTGACAGATAAAAATGCTGCCTTTCATTATAAAGGAAATGTTGGGCCGATGAACATGAAAGTATTAAACCCTATGGCCAGGGATATGGGGCTGGTAGAAATTGAAAGCGGGCAGATGCAAAGTGCTGGTTTTGATATCTATGCAAATGCTAAAGGTTCTTCCGGCAGCGTAAACTTTCTTTACAGCAACCTGAAAATAAAATTACTGAAAGAAGGGGAAAACGGTGAGCCGGCCAAGAAAAAAGGATTGCTTTCTTTCCTCGCCAATAGTTTGCTGATCAAGAACGATAACCCTGCAAAGGGAGAAGCCCCGCGTACAGCGAAGGTTAATTTTCAAAGAACGCCTGCCGCTTCTTTCTTTAACCTGATGTGGAAAAGCTTTTTTGTGGGCATGCGTGAAATTGTCGGCATTGGTGTAGTGCCGGTAAAAACACCCGAAGAGGCCATGGAAAAAGTAAAGGACAAAAAACAGGAACGCAGGGAAAAAAGAGCGGAAAGAAAAAAGGAGAAAGCAAAGAAAGCTAGCCAATAAAAATGTATATTAGGCTAAACTACGTTATTGCCTATGACCTTGAAAGTCAGCAAAAAGTTCATGATCCTGAAATGGTTCGGCATCGCAACACTTTTTAGCGCCTTGCTGCTGGCGGGCATAACCTGGTACCTTAGCGTTAAGTTGAAGCCCATTCTTACTGCAGAAATAAAGGAACTGGTACTGGAATCAACCGATAGCCTGTACCGCATAGAGTTCAGCTCCATCCGCACCAATGTATTAACTGGTATATCTGCGCTTGAAGATGTAAAAATCAGTCCGGATACCACTATTTATCATAAACTGATTGCCTTAAAAAAGGCACCGAATAACCTTTACAAAATAAAACTTAAAAAACTTGCGGTCAGAAATTTTCATCCTTTCAGGATGTGGCGGCACAAGAAGCTGAACATAGACCTGCTGTTGTTTGATAACCCTTGCGTGGTGATGACCAACAGGCAGTTCGATTTTAATGAGGATAAACCTCCTTTTCCGAAACAATCACCTTATGACTACATTTCCAGGTACCTGAAGGAGTTGCGCATAAAGACGATAGAATTTAAAAATGCGAGTTTTAAGTACATCGATAACAATGCCTCAAAACCAGAAATAGACTCGGTAGCCAACCTGAACGTGACCTTGAAAGACTGGCTGATCGACCCTACCTCGGCTGACGATAAAAGCCGGCTTTATTTATTAAAGGACGTGGTGATCAACCTGAATAACTATCGTTTCGCCACACCAGACAGCCTGTATGACCTGAACCTGAACCAGCTGGATTTTTCGGCTTCATCCGGCAAGCTCAACATTAAAAGTTTTAACCTGACACCCCGTTATGAGGAGATGAAATTTGCCGACACTGCGGGTTACGCCAAAGACAGGTATAACATCCAGATGAGCAACATCAATTTATCGGGCATCAATTTACCGTTGTACATTTTAAAGCAGGAGCTTTTTGCGAAGGAAATGAACATTGCAAATGGAACTTTATCAGTATCGAGTAATAATGCATTCCCTAAAAAAGTAGAAGAAAAAACAGGACAATATCCGCATCAGTTGTTACAGAAATTAAATGCACAGCTCCATATTGAAAAATTAAACCTAACTAACGTGGACATCAGTTATGCAGAGTTTAATCCAAACAGCGGGCAGAAAGGCATCATTACCTTTGAACAAACCTCGGGCTCGGTTAGCAACGTAACCAATGTGGAAAAAGCAAAGGCAAAAAACCCATTGATGGTTGCAGGTTTAACTTCCAATATGATGGGTGCAGGGAAGCTGGATGTTAATTTTAAGTTTAACCTGGCGGCAAAAGATGGCTCCTTCTCTTATTCCGGAAGCCTGGGAAAAATGGATGGAAAGGTTTTAAACCGGATTACCAAGCCTCTGGGAATGGTTCGGGTAAACAGTGGCGATATCAGGAAACTGGAGTTTAACATTGAAGCTAACGATGAGCTGGCAAAGGGCCAGGTCAATTTTGCCTATAATGACCTTTCGGTGGCCCTACTTAAGCGGGTAAAAGGAGAGGATCGGCTGGTAAAAAAGGGACTGATGTCATTTTTAGCCAATGCACTGATCATCAATTCGGACAACCCAAATGCGGCGGGGGTATTTATCACTGCCCCTGTTAACCGTAAGCGGGTTAAGACCGCTTCATTTTTCAATTTCATTTGGAAAACCCTGTTCGAGGGGGTAAAATACAGTGTGGGCCTTACTCCTGAAAAAGAACAGAAAGTGAAGGATCAGATTGCCAAATTTGAAAAGATGAAAACAGACAGGGAAGAGCGGATCAAAAGGCGGGCTGAACGTTCAAAACGCAAAAAATAAAAAGGGCACCCGATGAGGGTGCCCTTTGCTATAAATTTCCTGGCTTTTCTGTATACATTAAACGATCCAGTTCCAGCCGAATTCGTCCGGAGCAAGACCGTAACGGATATCGTTCAGGGTTTTGGCGATGCCCGCAGAAATACTGCGGGTTGCGGGATCACTCAGCTGGTAAGTTTTACCCTGATAACCAATTTCTCCAATCGGGGTAACTGTTGCTGCGGTACCCGCTGCAAAAGCATCAGTAAGGCTTCCATTTTCAATACCTTCAATGATTTCCTTTACGCTGATGCGTCTTTCTTCTACCTCAATCCCGGCTTTTTTAGCCAGCTGGATAATGGTGTCACGGGTTACACCGTCCAAAACCGTACTTCTTACAGATGGGGTAACCAGTTTACCATTGATCACAAAGATCAGGTTTGCTGTTCCCGCTTCTTCAATGAACTCGTGAGTAGCCGAATCTGTCCAGATCAGCTGGTCAAACCCTTCTTTCTGCGCTTCTGCAAAAGGGTATAAGGAACGGGCATAGTTTCCGGCGGTTTTGGCATAGCCAACACCACCATCATCTGCACGGGTATATTCAGTCTCGATCTTTACTTTTAAAGCGCCGCTGTAATAAGGGCCTGTGGGCGTAGTTAATAACGCAAAAATATATTTGTCTGATGGCCTAACGCCCAGATACGGATCGGTAGCGAACATTACCGGGCGGATATATAAAGAGTAACCATCCTGTGCAGGTATCCATTTTTCATCAATTTCAATCAGCGCCGCAATCCCCTGCATAAAGATCTCTTTAGAGATCTCTGGCATAGACATCCGCACAGCGGATTTATTGAAACGTTCAAAGTTTTTTTCTGGTCTGAAAACACTGATTTTTCCATTTGCCTGACGATAGGCTTTCATCCCCTCAAAAATTGCCTGTCCGTAATGCAGTGCAGAAATTGCCGGGCTCATTGGAATAGGTCCGTAAGGAATGACCTGCAGGTTACCCCATGTTCCATTATCATATTCCGCAATAAACATATGGTCAGAAAATACCTTCCCAAATGGCAACTGAGAAAAATCAGTTACCGTAAGCCTGCTCTGTTCGGCCTTAGTGATCGTCATATCAAGTGTATCATTCATTGTAGTAATAATTACCTGCAGCAAATTTACGATAAATATCTATGTTGTAGGTAAGATGAGGGCAAATATTAATACAATACCCTGAATTTTATCGTGTGTTCAATTTTTTTCAAAGACTTGAACAGCTGCTTGTCGTATTGTGCGTTGATGTCGGTAATTACGTAGCCAATGCTAGGATTGGTCATCAAAAACTGGCCTACAATATTGATGTCATGCTTGGCGAAAATGGTATTTACCTTAGCCATAATGCCCGGCACATTTTTGTGAATGTGTATCAGGCGGTGCGATTTGTCGATCCTTGGCAGTTGCAGATTCGGGAAATTGCTGCTCAGGTAAGTGGTGCCGGTATTCATGAAATCGATCATCCTTTTGGGGATAAAATTCAGGTTTCTGGGGTTGTGCTTTACATCGTCAAACACCACTATGCCCTGTTCAGTACAGGTATTGATGTCCACTTTTCCTTTTGCATTGCCCAGGTAACCCAGCGTTTTTAGCTTTACTGCCCTTTTTAGTTTTTCCAGCTCCAGCTTTTCTCCATCGGCCAGCAGCATCATGTGCACATCAGCAACATATTTCTCTTCAAAAGTAGTTTTGTGGCGGATAGAAAAACCGTCTTTTTTAAGCAGTTCGATACTCTGCGCATCCACCTCACCAATAACCAGGCACAGGATCCTGTTTTTTGGATAGGATATCGCCCTTGGCAGGTTGTTTACATATAAAAACTCGTCAAAACTTGGGGTAACGTGATCGGCCTTGAGTACGATGCTTTCTCTCGAAATGTTTTCTGTAAAGGCGTAAAACTTCTTGATCAGGCCACTTTCCCGCAGCTGAAAATCAGAATAACCATCACCAATACCATAAAGGTCTCCTTCAAGATTCATCTGCTGCATCAGTTTTACTTTTCCACCTTCTTCACTCAGCGGATTGGAATGGTCATAATCTATAATTTTGCCATCTCCCGTAGTGACAAAGGTATTGGCATAAATGTTCTCTTTTTTGATGTGGTACTGGCTCACCACCGGGGTGATAAATTCCTTAAATCCTCCCGAAACAATCAAAACCTCGTCGGCATGCTTCTTAAAAAATGCCGCGTTACGTGAAAATGAAGCCGATACTTTTTTCTTTAAAACCTTTATCAGCTGCTTCAAATGGTCTTCACTGGCTTCCAGCAATTTTACCCTTTGGGCCAGACTTTCACCAAAAGAAAGCTTACCTTCCATAGCAAGGTTGGTATAATCTTCAATTTTCTGGAAAATAGCCTCTTTCTCAGGGTGTTTTTTCAGGGAAATACGGGCCAGCTCATCTAAAGCTTCAACTTGTGTAAAGGTGCTGTCAAAATCAATGATGTAAAAGTTCTTTTGCTTCATCCTTGTAGGAGTAATGGTATTTTTAGGTGGTGTTCAGGTTGTCAATAATTGGGTCAAAGATATAAAATTCAATATTGCCGTTTGCAGATTTCTTCAATACTTTGTTTCAGGGGTTTAAAGCTGATGTCTATTGCCTTTTTTATCTTTTCATTGCTGTACAAACTCTCGTTTAAACTGCTTCTGGCAGCGTCACTGGTTAATGAAGCCGGTTTCCCGGTAAATATGGAAGCCAGTTTGGCGGCCCTCCAGGCAATACCCAGCATCCAGGGTTTGGCCTCTTTTGCGGGTGCCTTTATCCCATAACCTTTGGCTATTTCGGCAAAAAACTGCTGGTAATGGTAATTTTCTGAGGATAGGATAAAACGCTCGGCTGTTTCGGTACTGTTCATTAAAGCGATCATACTTTTCGCTACATCTTCGACATCCACCAGGCCGGTAGCGCCCCTGGTGTAAAACGATAAGCCCTCTTTAACCAGTTTGAAAATCGCCCCGCTGCCTTCAAAGCCTGCAGCTGCACCTATGATGACCGAGGGATTTACGATTACCGCATCCAGGCCTTCTGCAATGCCCCGCCATACTTCCATTTCTCCTTCATATTTAGAAATGGCATAAGCATGCGCTTTCGCATCATATTCCCAAAAATCCTTCTCCGTAATCAGGGCGCCTTTTTTGGCATTGCCCAGGGCTGCCACCGAACTTACGTGCAGCAATCTTGTGCCAAATGCGGCACAAAGGTTTACGATGTTGCTGGTGCCCTCGATGTTGATGCGTAGAAGTTTTTGCTTGTCTTTAGGGTTGAAAGAAACCAGGGCTGCGCAATGGTACACCTGTTCAATTCCTTCAAAGGCATCTTCCAGCGCAGAAATGTTGTTGATATCGGCAATAACCCATTCCACAAGGGCATTATCTTTGATCAAATCAGGAACAACGGAAGCCTCCCGTTTCAATGCCCTGAGCTTTCTGCCTTGCCTGGTTAGCTGGTTTATCAATGTTGAGCCTAAAAAACCAGTGGCACCCGTAACCAATATCATTTCATCTGTTTTTTTTTTTGTTGCCATTTTTCAGATGGAGCTTACCATGTTTAAAAAAATTAAACACGGACGGTTCATTTTTTTTAGGATGTTCATTAAAATATGCGCTCAAAAATAGATATTTGATGGCATACATTTACATTACAATATGTCTTTATCAGATTTTTTTTCTCCGGTCAGTGCTGACAAATTTACGCCAAAACAGGGATTTTATACCAGTCAGCTAGGTTTAAAGGCAGGGTTTTTTACAGATAAGTTCCCTGATCTGGAAGATAAACAATACGATATTGCCATTTTTGGCGTGCAGGATGACAGGGCTGCAGTAAACAATGAGGGCTGCGCACTGGCCCCTGATTATTTCAGAAGCCAGTTTTACAGCTTAAATGAAGGCGCTTTCCATACCAGGATTGTTGACCTGGGTAACATCAGGGCAGGAGCATCTATTTCAGACACCTATGTTGCGGTTAAAACTGTTGTTTCTGAACTGATCAAACTTGGTATGCTGCCGGTAATTATTGGTGGCGGACAAGACCTTACCTATGCCCAGTACCTGGCTTATGAACACCTGGAGCAAAAGGTAGACCTGGTGGTAGTGGACAGCAAGTTCGACCTTGATGAGGAAGATGAGGAAGGGCTGGCCGCTAAATCTGATACCTATCTGAACAAGATCCTGCTGCACCAGCCCAATTACCTCTTCAATTTCAGTAATGTTGGCTATCAGACCTATTTTGTAAACCAGGACAGCCTGAAGGTAATGAGCAAACTCTATTTTGATGCGCACCGTTTGGGTGAATTTGCTGATGACATTACTTTAACCGAGCCCATCATCCGCAACGCGAGCATGATCAGCTTTGATATCGGGGCCATCCGCTCCTCAGATGCCGGTGCCAATGCGAATGCCAGCCCGAACGGTTTTTATGGTGAGCAGGCCTGTGCCATTACGCGTTATGCAGGAATGAGTGATAAGTTAAGCTCTATAGGTTTCTACGAATTCAATCCTGCATTTGATCAGAACGGGCAAACTGCCATGTTGCTGGCCCAGATGGTATGGTACTTTGTGGATGGTTATTATAACCGCAAGAAAGATTTTCCACTGAGCCCGAAATCGCAATACCTGATTTACAGGGCCAGCTTAAGCGATGGCTCTGCAGAAATGCTTTTTGTAAAGAGCAAAAAATCAGACCGCTGGTGGATGCAGGTGCCTTATCCAACAGGAATTTCCAAAAATGAACGCTATCACCTGGTGCCTTGCCGTTACGATGATTATACCACAGCTGTGAATGGTGAAATGCCCGATCTGTGGTGGCGTACCTTCCAAAAGCTTTTATAATATTACATTCCTCCCTGCGTTATAATTTGGGCAATTGGTACATTTGGAGCGGAATAACCATTTGTAAAAATTATTCTATAAAAAAAACGGAAATTATGAAGAAGATCATGCTGATCGTGTGCTGTTTGTTGCCTGTAGCTGTTATGGCACAGCGTAAGTTTACCATTAAAGGCAGGCTGAATAAGCTGGACAGTACAGCAAAAGCTTACCTTTATTATGCTGCAGGGGGTGAAAAAATAACTGATTCTACAAACATTATTGCTGGTAAGTTCGCCTTTTCCGCTGTACTGGATGAAATTACTCAGGCTACGATAAGCATACAACATGACAATGCCCCTGTTAAACCGGGTATTGCACCTGATCTGCTGGTCGTATTCCTGGAGCCGGGTAAAACGCTGAGCCTGAGGGCGGCAGGTGATTCTGTAAAATATGCCCTAGTCAAAGGATCTAAGGTAAATAGGGATAATGCAAAGTTCAAATCGCTTACTAAAGCTGTAAATGAGAAAAATATGGCTTTAATGAAGGAATATTACAGCAAATCTCCTGAGCAGCGTAACGATGAGGCTTACATGCAAACGGTAATGAGCCGGGATGCGGAAATCAGGGAAGAGATGGCTGCACTGAGCAAACAGTTCTATACTGCCAATCCTGATTCTTACATCAGCCTGCTGGTTTTTGGAAGTGTTATGAACGTCGATCGTGATCCTGAAGGTACCGAGGCTCAGTTCAATAATTTTTCATCCGCGGTAAAAGCTACAGAGATGGGTAAAGCGATTGCCCAGAAAATCAATGCGGGTAAAGTAAACGGGATCGGCCAGCTCGCCCTGGATTTTACGCAGAATGATGTCAATGATAAACCGGTTAAATTGTCTGATTTTCGTGGAAAATATGTATTGCTTGATTTCTGGGCGTCCTGGTGCGGACCGTGCCGTGCTGAAAACCCGAATGTGGTAAAAGCATATCAGACTTATAAAGACAAGAACTTTACCGTACTTGGTGTTTCCTTAGATCAGCCTGGAAAAAAAGCCGACTGGCTTGCCGCTATCGAGAAAGACGGTTTAACCTGGACACAGGTATCGGACCTGAAAGGCTGGGAAAATGCGGCTTCAAAAATGTACGGTATACGGGGTATCCCGGCAAATTACCTGATCGACCCTTCTGGTAAGATCATTGCTAAAAACGTGCGGGGCGAAGAATTGCAGCAAAAGCTTGCGGAAGTTTTGGGCTCAGGAGCGAGTAAATGAAAAATTATTGATCTGTTTTCGGGCTGCATTAATCCCGGTGAAGAACCGGGAAGAACGCTATGCCCTCTTCCAGACAATGAATTTTGTTTGTCGGGATTGGCCCCTTAAAATGGCGTTATGACACCCTGTTTGCCGGTGGATATATGCTTAACTTTAATTACGGATAAACCGGCGCAGCTGAATGGATTGGCTGCCTTTAAATTAAAAGCATATGGAAACGAAAACAGTTAGCAGCAAGATGCATTCCCTGGTGATCTTATACGACATGCATACGGATTTTTTTATCAGGGCTTTGGATGGGATTTCTGATGAAGATGCCCACAACCGTTTAAATACAAAGGCCAATCATGTGGCCTGGCTTACCGGAAGTCTGGTGCAGCAACGCTATGAAATGGCAAAGGATTTCGACATTAAACAGCAGCAAAGTGCAGATGAGTTGTTTAAAGACCATAAGGGCATTCAGGATGGAGTAAATTACCCTTCGCTGGAAGTCTTCAAAAAAGACTGGAAAAGCATCAGCCCCCTGTTGAGGGATGCGCTGGTCAATGCAACAGAAGAAAAGCTGAGTACGATGGTGGAGATGCCGGGCATGAAATACAGTCTGTACGAGTTCATTAATTTTTTAATCTACAGGGAAGCAAATTGCATTGGTCAGATTGCCTTATGGAGACGCTTACTGGGTTATGAGGCTTTAAAATATGAATAAAAAGGCAAAAGAGGGACCATACCTATGGTCCCTCTTTTGCCTTTTTTTATAGGAACAGCTGTTCCTTTGAAGAAACTTAGGAAATCAGATCGAAACCGATATCTTCCCTGAAATATTTCCCATCGAAATAGATGCGCGCAGCATCGGCTGTTGCCGATTGTAAAGCCTCAAACTGGCTGTCCTGTAAACTGGATACGGCAAGTACACGGCCACCGTTGGTTTTGATTACCCCGCCTTCCAGCGTGGTACCGGCGTGGAATACTAAAGATTGGCGTACATTTTCTATACCAGTAATGGTTTTGCCTTTTTCATAGTCACCTGGATAGCCACCCGCAACGATCATTACAGTGGCCGCATTTTTATCACTGATGTTTAATTTGTAATCTTTCAGTTTTTTCTTTGACGCAGCGATGAAAAGATCTACCAGGTCATTCTCCACCCTTGGGATCACGCTCTCCGTTTCCGGATCGCCCATGCGGCAGTTGTATTCGATGACCAATGGTTTTTCATTTACTTTGATCAGTCCGAAAAAGATGAAGCCTGTATAATCGATGTTGTCTTTCTTTAGGCCCTGGATCGTTGGGATAATGATGTCACGTTCTACTTCCGCTAAAAATGCTTTGCTGGCAAAAGGAACAGGAGATACCGAGCCCATGCCACCAGTGTTCAGTCCGGTATCGCCTTGCCCGATACGCTTGTAATCTTTCGCCTCTGGCAGAATCACATAGTTGTCACCGTCAGTAAGTACAAATACGGATAGCTCTATGCCACTTAAAAACTCTTCTACCACAACGGTTGTTCCGGCATCGCCAAATTTGCCGCTCAGCATCAGTTTAAGCTCTTCCTGTGCTTCGGCGGTCTGGTCTAAGATCAACACGCCTTTACCTGCTGCAAGTCCGTCTGCCTTTAACACAATAGGAAGTGCATGCGATGCCAGATAAGCCAGACCTTCTTCCAGTGTTTCTTTGGTAAAAGAACGGGAACCTGCAGTAGGGATGCCATGACGGGCCATAAACTGCTTCGAGAAATCTTTGCTGCCTTCCAGGATGGCGCCTTCTTTTTTAGGGCCGATAACTGGTATGCCGGCAAGTTCTTCGTCGCTGACAAAAAAATCGTGTATGCCGTTTACCAGAGGTTCTTCAGGGCCAACAACAACCAGTGTTATATTTTCTTTAAGTACCAGGGCTTTTACAGCCTCAAAGTTATTGGGATTAATGTTTACATTTTTGCCGTAAGCATTTGTACCGCCATTACCCGGTGCGATAAACAGTTGCGAGCATTGCGAAGATTGACTGATCTTCCAGGCAAAAGCACTTTCTCTGCCACCGGAACCTAATAGTAAAATGTTCATCTATGTTTGATTTCTTGTTTTGATTGTGGGATGGAATCTCCATCGTCAGCAAATATACCGCTTTAGCTAAATTATACACAGGAAAAATGACCATTCTCCTCTGCGGCTGCATAATAGTGAAAAATAACTGTTCTCTTCAGCGTCTGCATATTTTTAGTTTTTTCTGCTGAAAAAACTAAAAAGACGCTATGCCGCCTCAGAGAAGGTAATTTTTCTTTCAAGTGGGGGGCATCAGAGGAGGTAATCTTCTTTCCAGGGGATCTATTGTGGACGAATTTCAGTATAGGACAGTTGAAGAATGCACCGGTATTAGGCAGGCGTTGAGTAAGGGTTGGTAAGGCTAAAGGATATACCAAGGGTTAACCAACCCCTATCCAATACCCTACCAACCCCTAATCAACCTCGTGTGCACTATGGCTATCTTCAACTCAGGTCAGTGTCACAATGGCATAAAGACTTAAAACTGATATGATCATCCACAGGGCGGTTCCCTGGATCAAGGGGCCTGGACCTACACTTTTCAGGCTTTTAAAGGAGAGACTGGAGCCGATGAGAAATAAGGTTAAGCTTAAACCACCCTTAGCCAGGGTAGTCATGTGATGGCTGTTTTTTGAGATAAACGGAATATAGGTGCTGGCCAGCATCGCCAGTACAAACAGCATAATGAAATAGGGAAACTGTAATTGGTTTTTGCTGGTTTTGAAAAAATAAGCTGTGGCAATAGACACAGGGATGATCCAGAGCGCGCGGGCAAGTTTTACGGTTGTGGCAATTTGCAGTGCCTGATCGCCATATTTACTGGCTGCACCCACCACAGAGCTGGTATCGTGTATGGCGATGGCGCACCATAGTCCAAATTGCTGCTGTGTGAGGTGGAACCAGTGGCCGATAGCTGGAAAAAGAAATAAAGCAAGGGAGTTCAGGATAAAGACGGTGCCCAGGGCAACGGAAATCTGTTTTTCGCTGGCTTTCATAACGGGAGACAATGCGGCGATGGCACTTCCGCCACAGATGGCAGTGCCGGCAGAAATGAGTGAGGCGGTTTTAAAGTCTATTTTGAGTCGCCTGCCAATGAAGTAACCCAGGGTTAAAACCCCGAATATTGAAGCGATGGTAAATAGCAGGCCTTCTTTGCCGGCCTGGATAGCGCTGAATGCATTCATGCCAAAACCCAGACCAATAACGGATAGCTTAAGCAGGATGTGGGTAGCCTTTTGGCTGGATTGGGGATAAGGATGTGCTATTGATTGAGCCAGGACAATTCCGATCAATAAGGCAGTGGGTGCTGCGGAAATTAAGGCAAAGGCAGCGGCGGTTAAAAAAATAACTTTACGGACAATAAGATGGGTTTGCTGACTGTACATGATCATTGATGTATTTCTAATACAAAACTACCTGGTCAGAGCCGCCGATTCTTATTCCGGATGTTTATCAGTCATTACTTCAGGTTATAATGTAGTTTGGCAAAGCGCATTAGTTTCTCTGATAACGGGTCTGGTTGACCCTGAAGGTGAATGAAATAGAAACTTCTGGTTATGCTAAGTCCTTTAACATCGATCACCCTGAGCTCGCCGTTCATCAGCTCTTTGTTAATGGAATGTATGGATAAAAAGGCGATAGCTGCGGAGTGCATCAGGTAAGATTTGATGCTTTCTGTATTGCCCAGTTGAATTTCGACCGGGAGGTCTGCTATTTTAAGGTCCACCGTTCTTAAGGCATGGTCGATCACCTGCCTGGTGCCCGATCCCTGTTCGCGTACCACGAATTGATGATTGCCGAGTGTGTGCGGATCAATTTCTGCTGTTTTGGCTAATGCATGATTTTTATTGCAGACCAGTACGATCTCATCCTGTATAAAATCAGAATAGCTGATCTCCTGGTTTTTAGAACGGCCTTCTACAATGCCCAGCTCAATTTCTTTAGCTATCAATGCTTTTTCCATCTGTTCGGTGTTCCCGGTAACCAGTTTCAATTCGATTTCATTAAATTTCTTTTTGAAACCTGCAAGAATAGGCGCAATGAGGTATTGCGAGATGGTGGTGCTGGCACCAAGATGCAGCAAGCCTTTGTGTTTTTGGAGCAGGGCGTTCATGTCAAAATCTATGGCCCTGTAAGTGCTAAGGAGCGCTTCGGTATGGTTCAACAAAACCTGGCCCGCAGGGGTAAGCTGTATCTTGTTTCCATTGCGGTCGAACAGTTTGCTGTTGTATTGCTGTTCCAGTTCGCGGATGTGTTTGGTAACAGCGGGCTGGCTGATGTATAATTCTTCGGCGGCTTTGGTAAAGCTGAGTCTTTTGGCTACCGTATAAAAAACATTTAAGCGAAAGTCGGCCATAGGTATTTGGGTTTTTACAGCAATTTAAGGGCAATATCTGCAATATTTATGCTAATTGTAAGGTTTCTTCTCAGAATTTAACGGCCCTGGATTTCTTTATGTAAAAGATTAAATTTAGCTTTGGCCTCTTTAGTATTGCATGTTAAAAGATTTTTGCAGCCAAAAATGAGACATATTGTTACCTTATCGTTAGTTTTTTTTAGTCTGACCCACCTTGCAAAGGCGGAGCGGATGGAAAGCCTGCGCGAGGTGACGAAGTACTGCAACACGCAGCAGTTGGATAAGAAAACTGCCGCTGTCCGGCTCATGCAGCCAGATGACCAGCATCATCCTTTCTTTTTGTCTTACAGTGCATTGACCGCTATAGGTTTATTGCCAGAGAAAGGTATCGAGAAACATAGGATCAATAACTATGTGATTGTCGACCTCACCATAAAGGAGCAGACAAAGAACAACAGCCCTTAAAGCTTCCATCTTACAAATAGACCCGGTATAGCATACCAACCGCAACTGCCATTGTGGCTTATATAGCCATGTGGCCTGGTTGTTGTAATTTCATCATTTTTATTAAGAATATAAACACAATAATAGTATATGTTAGGATTTTTAACCAAGGTATTTGGAAGCAAATCAGAAAGAGATATCAAGGCTTTACAGCCTATAGTTGTCAAGATAAACCAGGAATACGAGAAGTTAGCTGCATTGAGCAATGACGAGCTGCGTAATAAAACAGTATATTTTAAAGATGTTATCGCTAAAGCGTTAGCCGATATTGACGCTAAGATCAGCGGGCTGAAAGCCGATGGCGAAAGCCAGAGCTTATCCCTGCCGGAAAAAACAGCTTTATATGATCAGATTGATGCTTTGATCAAAGATCGGGACAAGGAACTGGAAGCAGTTTTACAGGAGATTTTGCCACAGGCTTTTGCCGTGGTGAAGGAAACTTCGAGACGTTTTTCTGAAAACGAAAGCCTGGAAGTTACGGCAACAGCTTTTGACCGTGATTATGCGGCACGTAAGAAAAATGTAGAGATCAAAGGTGACAAGGCTTACTGGGCCAATCGCTGGGAAGCTGCCGGGGTAGAAGTGTTGTGGAACATGGTACACTATGACGTACAGCTGATCGGTGGTATGGTATTACACAGCGGTAAAATTGCCGAAATGGCTACAGGTGAGGGTAAAACATTGGTGAGTACCTTGCCTGCTTACCTGAACGCTTTGGCCGGACAGGGGGTGCACATTGTAACGGTGAACGACTACCTGGCCAGACGTGACTCGGAATGGAACGGACCGTTATTTGAGTTCCATGGCATTTCTGTGGATTGTATTGATAAACATGAGCCAAACTCCCAGGAGCGCAGAGATGCTTACCTGGCCGATATTACTTATGGTACCAATAATGAGTTTGGTTTCGATTACCTGCGTGACAACATGTCGCAGACCCCTGACCAGCTGGTACAGCGCAAATTGCATTTTGCGATGGTGGATGAGGTCGATTCGGTTTTAATTGATGATGCCCGTACCCCATTGATCATTTCAGGGCCGGTCCCTTTTGGAGATCAGCATGAATTCCATGAATTGAAACCAAGGATTGAACGTTTGGTGACCGCGCAGAAAGACTATGTGAGCAGGGCTTTAAATGAAGCCAAAAAACTGATCAACGATGGTAAGGCAGGAACAGAAGAAGGCGAAGGCGGTTTGGCCTTATTGCGTGCACACCGTGGCTTGCCTAAAAACAAGGCCCTGATCAAGTTTTTAAGTGAGGGCAGCGTAAAGCAGACCTTATTGAAAACGGAAAACCATTATATGGCAGATCAGTCGAAAAATATGCCTAAGGTGGATGCAGAGTTGTTTTTCTATATCGATGAAAAAAATAACCAGGTCGAGCTGACAGAGAAAGGTATTGAGCTGATCACCAAATCGGGTGAAGATCCGCATTTCTTTGTGTTGCCTGATGTGGGTACTGAGATTGCTGATATTGAAAAATCAGCCTTGAGCAGTGAAGAAAAGATTGCGCAGAAAGATGCACTGATGCGTGACTATTCGATCAAAGCGGAACGCATCCACTCTGTGAACCAGTTGCTGAAAGCTTATACCTTATTTGAGATTGATGTGGAGTACATCATTGATGAAGGAAAGATCAAGATTGTAGATGAGCAGACGGGCCGTATCATGGATGGCCGCCGTTATTCGGATGGCTTACACCAGGCGATCGAGGCTAAGGAAAATGTAAAAGTGGAGGATGCTTCGCAGACTTATGCTACAGTTACTTTACAGAACTTTTTCAGGATGTACCACAAGCTGTGTGGTATGACGGGTACCGCGACTACTGAAGCGGGTGAGTTCTGGTCCATCTATAAACTGGATGTGGTAGAAATTCCGACCAACAGGGTGATCACGAGGAAAGACCAGCAGGATTATGTATACCGGACCATCCGTGAAAAATACAATGCGGTAGCAGAAGAGATCGTATCCCTGACGCAGGCCGGAAGACCGGTACTGGTGGGTACAACTTCAGTAGAGATCTCGGAATTGCTGAGCAGGATGCTGAAACTGCGCGGGATCAAGCACAACGTACTGAATGCGAAGATGCACCAGAAAGAAGCGGATATTGTGGCGGAAGCCGGACAGGCAGGCCAGGTAACCATTGCCACCAATATGGCAGGTCGTGGTACGGATATTAAATTGGGCCCTGGTGTGAAAGAAGCCGGAGGTCTGGCCATTGTAGGTACGGAGCGTCATGAGTCTCGCCGGGTAGACAGGCAGCTGCGCGGTCGTGCAGGTCGTCAGGGTGATCCGGGTTCTTCTCAGTTTTTCGTGTCGCTGGAGGATAACCTGATGCGTTTGTTTGGATCGGAAAGGATCTCTAACATCATGGTGAAAATGGGTATCGAGGATGGGGAGGTGATCCAGCATTCGATGATCACCAAATCCATTGAGCGTGCCCAGAAAAAAGTAGAAGAGAACAACTTTGGTATCCGTAAGCGTTTGCTGGAATACGATGATGTGATGAACTCCCAGCGTTCTGTGATCTATGCCAAACGGAGAAACGCCTTGTTTGGCGACCGTCTGGATGTGGACATGAGCAATATGGTGTTTGATGTTGCCGAAGATATTGTTACAGAATACAAGGAAGAAGGCAATTACGAAGGCTTTAAGCTGGAAGTGATCAAGAATTTCTCGGCTGATACGGCAATTGATGAAGCGGAATTTACTTCGAAGGGCATTCATCATTTAACCGATAAACTGTTTGAAGAAGTGACGGCATTTTATGCCAGGAAATCGGATGCCATTGTGGCACAGGCAATGCCGGTACTGAACCAGGTATATGCAGAGCGTGGTGCGCAGATTGAACAGATTGTGGTGCCGTTTACAGATGGCCTGCGTAGCATCCAGGTGCCTGTCGGCTTGAAAAAAGCGATAGACAATGGTGGCCGTGAGATCAATAAATCATTTGAGAAAACAATAGTGCTGGCCCTGATCGATGAATCCTGGAAAGAGCATTTGCGGGAGATGGACGAGTTGAAGCAATCGGTACAGAATGCGGTTTATGAGCAGAAAGATCCGCTGATCATTTATAAAATGGAAGCCTTTAACCTGTTTAAGAACATGCTCAATGCGGTAAACAAAGAGGTGGTCAGTTTCTTATATAAAGGTGGGATTCCGGTACAAACGGACCCTAACGATGTAAGGGAAGCTCAGGCACCCAGACCAGCACCGAGCCGGTTAAAAATGTCTAAACCGGAGTTCGGTCAACAAAGCAGCAGTGCGGATGTGATGGAGGATACACGTGAACTTGCACCTCAGCAACCCATCCGTAAAGAGGTAAATGTAGGCAGAAATGAGCCTTGTCCATGCGGCAGCGGCAAGAAATTTAAAAATTGTCATGGCGCAGGATTGTAATTTGTAATAAACATATAGAATGCCGAGTTTTGTAAAAAATTCGGCATTCTTTTTTTTACCCTTTCATGAAGAAGTTATTAACTGTTGTATGGTGTTGTTGTTCTGCTGTTGCATTTGCCCAGAAAAAGGGGATGGTATCAGTAATAAAAGACCCTATGATAGACAGTTTAATTGCCAAACGTATTGAACTGAGTACAAAAGCTGCGGTTAGCCCTGCGGTAAGTACAGGAAAACCGGGTACAGCCATTGTATCACAAATGGGCTACCGGGTACAGGTTTTTTACGGATCGGACAGGCGGGAGGTTTTTAATGAACAGAGCAAGTTTAATTCCAGCTTCCCGGAATACAATACCTACATTACTTATAAGCAACCAAATTATTATTTACGGGTTGGCGATTTCAGAACGCGGCTGGAAGCCCAGCGGTTTCTGAATGAGCTCAAACCAATTTTCCCTACTTTATTTATTTTCAGGGAAAAGATTAATGCACCTAATTTAGAACCACAGCAATGATAACCAAAGACAAGATCCAGGCACTTTCCGGTAATATATTTGAGCAGATTGTTGGCTACCGCCAGCATTTACACGCCAATCCGGAACTTTCTTTTAAGGAATACCAGACTTCTGCTTTTATAAAAGGCATCTTAACTGAATGGGGCATCCCTTTTACCGAGATGGCGGATACGGGAGTGGTGGGGCTGATCCAGGGAGGACAACCTTCAGATAAGGTTATTGCCCTGCGGGCGGATATGGATGCTTTACCGATTATGGAAGCCAATGTGAAGCCTTATACTTCAAAAAATCCGGGTGTGATGCACGCCTGCGGACATGATGTGCACAGTTCTTCTTTGCTGGGTACGGCTTATATTTTAAATCATTTAAAAGCAGAGTTTGGGGGTACGGTAAAACTGATATTCCAGCCTGCTGAGGAAATTTTGCCAGGCGGGGCAAGCATTATGATCAGGGAGGGTGTGCTGGAAAATCCAAAGCCACAGCATATTATCGGGCAGCATGTGATGCCCCTGATTGATGCAGGCAAGGTGGGCTTCCGTTCGGGCATTTATATGGCTTCTACAGATGAACTTTATGTAACGGTGCGTGGTAAGGGCGGGCATGGTGCGCAGCCGCATCAGAATATCGATCCTGTACTGATCACTTCACACATCATTGTGGCTTTGCAGCAGATTGTAAGCAGGAATGCAGATCCGCGTTTGCCTTCGGTACTTTCCTTTGGAAAGGTTATTGCCAATGGGGCTACGAACATCATTCCAAATGAGGTGAAGCTGGAAGGTACCTTCAGGACATTGAACGAGGACTGGCGTAAGGAAGCCAAGCGCCTGATGAAAAAGATGGCCGAAGGTATTGCGGAAAGCATGGGTGGAAGCTGTGAGTTTACCATTATGGATGGTTATCCTTACCTGATCAATGAAGAAAAGCTAACGGCAAATACGCGTGCTTTTGCAGAAGATTACCTGGGCAGGGAAAATGTACTTGACCTGGACATCTGGATGGCAGCCGAGGATTTTGCCTATTATTCGCAGGTTACAGATGCCTGCTTTTATCGTTTGGGTACGGGCAGTAAAGAAAAAGACACCTGTTACTCGGTGCATACACCTAATTTTGATATTGATGAAGATGCCCTGAAGGTATCGACGGGCTTAATGGCTTATGTGGCCTTGAAGCAGCTGGGCAATTAAGTTAATTTTAATGAGGAAGACGGTAAGCTTGCTGATCCTGTTGCTGCTGTTTTTGAATGGCTTTACACAGGAGATCCAACGTTTTAATCCCGATACGATCAGGACCATTCAACTGGATTCGACGGTAAACATCAGGGCACAGAGATTTGGGGTGGAAACCTTTATCAATGCAATTATTACGGATAAAAGCTTTTACCAGGCCTTCCGGAATATGAAACGTTATAACTTTATTGCCGAGAACCGCATTTATACCTATAACAAAAAAAACAAAGTAGAGGGCAGGATTTACCGGAAGATCAGGCACCATAATGCAGGGCCGGACAAAATGGTTTTCCTGGCCAGGCAGGATACCGGAAAGGTGTATAAGAAGAATGGCAAATATCAGCTTTATACCATTGAGATGTTCGATTACATCTTTATGAATGCCTATAAGACGGACTTTGTGAAGGAGGGCGAAATGACTGCAGGAAAAGCCGGGGATAGCAACGAGAGCTATAAGGATAAACTAAAAACCTTAATTTTTGCACCGGGAAGGCCGATTAAGGGTTTGCCTTTTATTGGCAGTAAGACCCAGATATTTACCGCAAACATGCGCCAGTATTACGACTATGCTTACCATAGTGGCACTTACCTGGATTCCATACCTGTTTACCGGTTTAAAGTTACGGTGAAGAAGGACCTGAGTAACGGCACCAAAGATGGCCTGATGATCAAAGAGCTGACCACCATTTTTGATAAGCGTAATTTCGAGATCCTGGGTCGTTATGTGGATATGAAATACAGCAATATGCTGTTTGATTTTAATGTGCAGATGAATATTGAAACCAGCTATTTCGGGGAAGACAAACTACCTACAAAGATCAGTTATCAGGGAAACTGGGATTATCCGTTTAAGAAAGAGGAGCGGGCCAGCTTTCTGATTGTGCATAAAGACTATCAGCTTGAAAAGGGCAAGTAATTTTTTAACTTAGTTGTCATAAAACACAAACAATGAATAGGATGAAAAGAATTAAATTATTATTGCTGTTACCGGTATTGATGATGGTAATGTTGTTCTCTGCCATGAAAATTAAACCTAAAAGAATTATTTTTTTTGGAGATTCCATTACCCAGGCCGGTATAAAACCGGGAGGTTATGTTGATCTGTTAAAAAAAGACCTGGATCCTGGTAAATACGAAGTGATCGGTGCCGGGATAGGCGGAAATAAAGTATATGATCTGTACCTGAGGATGGAGGATGATGTGCTGAAGAAGCAGCCAGACCTGGTGGTGATTTATATCGGTGTAAATGATGTTTGGCATAAACTATCGTCTAAAACGGGTACAGATTACGATAAGTTTATTAAGTTTTACCAGGCCCTGATCAATAAAATTCAGGCTAACGGAGCTAAAATAGTGCTTTGTACACCTGCTGTAATAGGAGAAAAAAAGAATGGTGCCAATGAAATGGATGCAGAGCTGGATAAGTATTCGGGGGCTATAAGAGACCTGGCGGCAAGAAATAATCTTCCGCTTGCTGACCTGAGGAAATTGTTTATAGCTTATGATCTGGCCAATAATCCTGACGATTTAGCGAAGGGTATTTTAACAACGGATGGCGTGCATTTAAATGAAAAAGGGAATCGTACACTGGCAGACACTTTGCTGCCATTTGTAAAATAAGGATCTGAAATGCTGAAGGCAAGGTAAAACAGGATAGGGAAAAGAAGAAATGATTAATCAGGATACCATAAACAAGATAATGGACACCGCCCGGATTGAAGAGGTGGTGGGTGATTTTGTTGCGTTAAAAAAGCGGGGTACCAGTTTGATCGGTAACTGTCCTTTTCACAATGAGAAAACGCCTTCCTTTAATGTTTCGGTAACCAAAGGGATTTATAAGTGCTTTGGCTGTGGCAAGGGCGGGGATGCGGTCCATTTTATTATGGATCACGAAAAGTATTCTTATCCGGAGGCGCTGAAATACCTGGCCCAGAAGTACAATATTGAAGTCGAGGAAACGGTACAGTCGCCCCAGAACATGGAGGCCCAGAATGCCCGTGAAAGCTTGTACATTGTATCAGAATATGCGGCGGATTATTTTGCCAATGAACTTTGGACCGGTAATGACGGCAGGGCCATAGGCTTGAGCTATTTTAAGGAACGGGGTTTCAGGGAGGATATTTTAAAGAAGTTCCAGCTGGGCTATTCACCTGATGTATGGGATGCCCTGATCCAGCATGCGGTTGGCGCCGGGCATAAGGAAGAATACCTGGAAAAGACCGGTCTGGCCATCAGGAATGATAAAGGCAAGCTGTATGACCGTTTCAGGGGCCGGGTAATGTTCCCGATCCATAACTTTACCGGAAGGGTAATTGGTTTTGGGGGAAGAACACTTAAAACAGATAAAAATGTCCCTAAATATGTAAACTCACCGGAGAGTGACATTTACCATAAATCCAATGTGCTGTATGGCTTATACCATGCCAAGAAAGCCATCAGGGATTTGGATAATTGTTACCTGGTAGAGGGTTATGCAGATGTGCTGGCCGTACACCAGGCGGGGATTGAGAA
This sequence comes from Pedobacter heparinus, assembly GCF_032678725.1. Classification (GTDB taxonomy): domain Bacteria; phylum Bacteroidota; class Bacteroidia; order Sphingobacteriales; family Sphingobacteriaceae; genus Pedobacter; species Pedobacter heparinus_A. Next base: position 118,221 of record NZ_JAVTSC010000010.1, on the reverse strand, counting down.
TGTAGTGGCTTCTTCAGGTACTTCATTAACCACAGAGCAGATCCGGCTGATCGGAAGGTTTACGCAGCATGTGACCATTCTTTATGATGGAGATGCTGCGGGGATTAAAGCTTCGCTGCGTGGACTGGACATGATCCTGGAAGAAGGGCTGAATGTGAAGGTGGTACTGTTCCCGGACGGCCATGATCCGGATTCCTATATGCACCATGTCGGTTCGGGCGGGTTCAGGAAATACATAGAGGAAAACCGAAGGGATTTCATTTTATATAAAGCCACTATTTTACTGCAGGAGGCTGGTACTGACCCGATAAAAAGGGCTGGTATCATCAGGGACATTATAGAAAGTATTGCGAAGATCCCGGATGACATCAAAGCCGCGGTATTTATCAGGGAATGCAGCAACCTGTTGCAGGTTGAAGAAAGGATTTTACTTTCTGAACTCCATAAAATGCGTGCCGCGAAGCTTAAAAAAGCTGCTGGTGCCAATCCAAGCCCACAGTCCGCTTCTTTTCAGCAGCACCAGCAGGCCCGGCCATTTGATGCAGATGGTCCTCCGGATAACCTGTTTGAGAATCCGGGCCCCTATGAAGAGCCGGGGCCGGAAAGTACGGGCAACAGTGATTTAATACAAGAGCAGGAAATCGTGCGCTTATTGCTGGCATTTGGACATGAGCTGGTGAACTGGGATGGTATAGATAACATGTACATCGGTTCATTTATCATCCAGAACCTGACAGATGTGGTATTTGAAGATGAGCTGTGCAGCAGCATTATAGAAAATTACAGGGAAGAAATTGAGAACGGGCATTTGCCGGTGGCCAGTCAGTTTATCAAAAGCCCTGACCGTAAGATTTCCGAACTGGCGATTACGTTGTCTACATCGCCTTATATTTTGAGTGAAAACTGGGAAAACAAGCACAATATTTATGTAAGGGATGAGACGGTGAACCTGAAGGCGACCATTTTGGGCGGACTGTTCCATTTAAAGAAAACGAAGATCGCGGGGATACTGTCCAGTATTGCCAGCGAGATCAAAACGGAAGGAGATCCGGTGAACCTGGAGATCCTGATGCAGCGCTTTGTAATGATGAAAGGGGTGGAAAAGGAAATATCCAGACACCTGGGCATAACAATTTTAAAATAGAATGGCTACACACAATGACCTGGGCTGGCGCGGAGAACAGATCGCCGTTGATTATCTGGAAAACCTGGGTTACCGCATTTTAAACCGGAACTGGAAATGTGCCCGGGCAGAGGTGGATGTGATTGCAGACCAGCAGGGGACGCTCATTTTTGTAGAAGTGAAAACCCGCAGTTCTGTCGATTACGGACAACCTGAAGAATTTGTAAGTTATCAAAAGGAACGGCAACTGGAATTTGCTTCTTCCGCTTATATTGAGCTAAAGAACCACCAGGGCGAGATCAGGTTCGATATTATTGCAATTGTTTTTGAAAATAAGGACATTTATAAAATTAATCATATAGAAGATGCATTTTGGCCAAGTTAAAAATACAGCGGGCAAGGCGGTACTGCCGCTTTTTCTGCTGTTTAGTTTAGTGTTTGTTATTTCCTGTAAGGATAAGGCATCCTCGCCCGGATTTGGATTTAAGTTTCCTGATCAGGGCCAGGCTTTTGGGCTTGGAGAGGAAGTGAAAATTGGACTCGAGGTTCCTGAAGGGACCTCAGTTGCTACTGCTACTTATTTACTGGATGGCAAAGAAGTTGCGGTAAAATCCAATGCTGATGCGGTTTCTGTTAGTACCAGTGGCCTCTCTCTGGGCTACAAGCTGATTACAGCAGTGGTGGATGACGGCAGTAAAAAAGACACGCTGACCATCAATATAGAACTGAAATCGGCCGTTAAGCCTGAATTGTATGGTTATGAAGTGATAAAAACTATGCCACATGATACGGCTGCGTATACCCAGGGCCTGGAATACCATAACGGGCGGTTTCTGGAAAGTACGGGCCAGGAGCAGCATTCTACTCTAAGGTGGGTTGATGTGGCGTCTGGAAAGGTTTTACAGCAGATTAAACTGGAAGATCAATATTTCGGAGAGGGCTCCAGTCTGGTTGGGGATAAAATCGTCATGCTGACCTGGCAAAATAAGCTTGGGCTTATATTTGATGCAAAATCATTTAAGCAATTGTCTACGTTTCCTTATCAGGCGAGTATGGAGGGTTGGGGCTTGTGTTTTGATGGAACACAGCTGATCAAATCGGACGGCACCAATAAAATCTGGTTCCTGAATAAAGACAATTATAAAGAAGAGCGTTCGATAGAAGTTTATGACAACAATGGGCCTGTAGATTCACTGAATGAGCTGGAGTACATTGACGGAAAGATCTATGCGAATGTATATACCAAGAACATTATCGTAGTGATTGACCCTAAATCAGGAGTGATAGAAAAACAGATTGATTTTTCAGGCCTGCTGCCCGCAGGTTATTTTAAAACAGAGGACGAGCGTGGCAACAATGTCCTGAACGGAATTGCCTGGGATAAGACAGGTAGGCGCTTGTTTGTGACGGGTAAAAAATGGCCGCACCTGTTTGAGGTGAAACTGGTTGCTAAGAAATAGGCATAAAAAAAGCCTGGCAACATGCCAGGCTTTTTTTATGCCTATTTCTTTTTCTCTTTAGGTTCGCTTATGGTACCGTTAAAAGATATGGGCTGCCTGTTGTTGCTGTTTACATTTAAGGTTGCATAACCGTTCTCAGAAACATTGAGGGTCAGCGACTGGACATCTTTGGCATCTTTAGGTTGAATGGTAATCATCCAGCCTTTTTTCTTTTGCTCTGCTTTATATTTAAAATCCTTAGACTTGAATTTAATGCCCGAGTCATCAGGGTTCATGGTGGCGGTATAGGCCCTGCCGTAATAAGGCAGGTAGGCTTCCACACTGTCTTTGCTAACCTGGAGCTGATATTGGGAACCCGTGAGCTGTATCACACCCGAACTGCTGCCCCCGGGCATTCTGCTCAGGACTTTGTTGACATCCATATTGGCCATAGGCATAGCTGAGCTGGCATTAAATACATAATGCTGTGCATTGATGATTTTAAGGGTTGTTTCCTTATCGGTCTGGGCACTCAGCTGTGTTGTGATGAGCAAGGCAGCGAATACCAGCATGTTTTTAATTGTTTTCATCAGCGTATTGTTTTTAGCGTTTTAAAATTTTAAAGCTATGATGCGGACATCAGCTGTTTTCCATAAACAACATACTTAAAGATAAGAAAATCAAAGGACAATACGGCTACCTCCAGCTTTTATATTGATTGATGAGCCCGTTGGTGGAGCCATCATGTGAAGAGACTTCCTTATCTCCGTCCAGTTCCGGTAATATGCTTTTGGCCAGCTGCTTGCCGAGTTCTACACCCCATTGGTCAAAACTAAAAATGTTCCAGATGATGCCCTGAACAAAGATCTTATGCTCGTATATCGCAATGAGGCTGCCCAGGCTGAAAGGTGTAACCTTTTTTAGCAGGATAGAGTTGGTTGGCCTGTTTCCTTCAAATACTTTAAACGGGGCAAGTTTTTCGATCTCTTCAGCGGTTTTGCCTTCTTTTTTAAGTTCTTCTGTTACCTGAGCTTTGGTTTTGCCATTCATTAAGGCTTCAGTTTGTGCAAAAAAATTGGACAAAAGGATGGGGTGGTGATTGCCTATTGGGTTTAAGCTTTGGGCCGGGGCAATAAAATCACATGGGATGATGCGGGTTCCCTGGTGGATGAGCTGGTAAAATGCATGCTGTCCGTTGGTACCCGGCTCGCCCCAGATGATCGGGCCGGTTTCATAGGCCACATCGTTTCCGTTACGGTCTACATGCTTGCCATTGCTTTCCATATCGCCTTGCTGAAAATAGGCCGCAAAGCGGTGCATGTATTGATCGTATGGTAAAATGGCCTGTGTTTCTGCATCGAAGAAATTGATATACCATATGCCGATTAAGGCCAGTATAACAGGTACATTGATCTCAAATTCTGCCTGTTCAAAATGTTCATCGGCTGCATGTGCGCCTGCAAGTAATTGTTTGAAGTTGTCGTAGCCTATGCTCAAAGCGATGGGCAGGCCTATCGCACTCCATAAAGAATACCTGCCACCCACCCAGTCCCAGAACTCAAACATGTTATCGGTATTTATACCAAAGGCAGAAACGTCTTTGGCGTTGGTAGATAGTGCTGCAAAATGTTTGGCAATGTCTGCCTGCACAGCGCCGTTTTCCAGGAACCATTCCCGCGCTGTATTGGCATTGGTCATGGTTTCCTGCGTGGTAAAAGTTTTGGATGCAATCAGGAACAGTGTGGTTTCCGGATCAACTTTTTTTAAGGTTTCTGCAATATGTGTTCCGTCGATATTGGACACAAAATGCATATTCAGGTGATTTTTATAGGCTTTCAATGCTTCGGTAACCATTACCGGTCCAAGATCTGATCCCCCGATACCAATATTGACCACATCGGTGATGGCTTTACCGGTATATCCTTTCCAGCTACCCGAGATGATCTGGCTGCTGAATTTTTCCATTTTATCGAGAACCCTGTTTACCTCTGGCATTACATCTTTGCCTTCCACGAGGATCTCTTTGTTACCTTGGTTGCGCAGGGCGATGTGCAATACTGGTCTGCCTTCGGTCTGGTTGATGGTGTCACCGCTAAACATGGCTTTGATGGCCTCGTCAAGCTTGCATTCCCGGGCCAGCTGGATCAGCAGGGCAATGGTGGTATCATCGATCCTGTTTTTGGAATAATCTACCAGGATGTCCTCAAATAAAAGGGAGAATTTCTCGAAACGGGACTCGTCTTCTGCAAAAAGTTCTTTCAGGTTTTTGTTATTGATGTCGATGAAGTGATCGGCAAGATATTTATACGCAGTGGTTTCGGTGAAATTTATTGTAGGAAGCATAATTAAAATGTTATATTTATTCAACGATACAAGATAGTAAAACCTTTAAAAAAACACCTATGTTAGAAAATTTAAATCAACTGGTAAAGGAAAATGTTCAGGATACTATTGTGAACAATAGTGAGGTGCCTAACGAACAAAATGAAGCCGCCATCAGTGCCGCTTCAGGCTCAATTATTGACGCGCTTAAACATCAACTGTCATCAGGGAATATTGGCAGCCTGGTAGATGCTTTTAAGGGCGGGAACGCAGAGGGGAGTACTGTTGCTCAGGAGGCGACTACGGGATTTTCCGAGAAACTGGCTGCAATGGGTATCAATATGGAGACCGCAAAAAACATTGCAGCATCAGTCATTCCGTCGATTGTAGGGAAGTTTGTGAACAAGACGAATGATCCCGGCGACAGTTCTTTTAATATTCAGGATGTGATTTCCAAGGTTTCAGGACCGGATGGAAAATTTGATCTTTCTGATGTGACCAGGATGTTTACAGAAAAGACGGATGTAAACGGAGATGGTAAGGATGATGGTATTATTGATAAATTAAAGGGACTTTTTAGCTAGGGTAACCGCATAATTTTTTAAAAGGGGGCTATTTGACAGTGTTGAGTAGCTCTTTTTGCAGGTATAATTTCCTGGTGTTCATGGATACTTGCATAAAATAATTAAGTTTGTGCTTATGACAAAAGAACAAATTCAGGATTTAAGGGACAGGGTAACGTCGCTGAGGAGGTATCTTTGACGTCGAAAACCGACTAGAAGACATCCGTATTGAACAGGAATTAACCTTGCAGCCGAATTTTTGGGATGACCCCAAAAAGGCAGAAAAACACATCGCAGAGATCAATTCGAAAAAGGTGTGGACAGACGCCTGGCAACAAGCCAACAGCTTGCTGGAGGATACACTGGTGCTTTTTGATTTTTTGCAGAGCGGAGATGCTACTGAAGAAGAAATGCAGGAACAGTATGATGCTTGTCTGAAGGCGATAGAGGATCTGGAGCTGAAGAACATGCTGAAAAATAAGGAAGACCAATTGCCTGCGGTGATGCAGATCACGGCTGGTGCAGGAGGTACGGAGAGTTGCGACTGGGCCTACATGCTGATGCGGATGTACATGATGTGGGGAGAGAAGAACGGGTATAAACTGACGGAACAGGATTATCAGGAAGGGGAGATTGCAGGAGTTAAATCGGTTACGCTACAGTTTTCGGGTGATTTTGCTTATGGTTATTTGAAGGGGGAAAATGGCGTGCACCGCCTGGTGAGGATTTCTCCTTTTGATTCCAATGCGCGCCGGCATACTTCTTTTGCTTCGGTTTATGTTTATCCCCTGGTGGATGATACCATAGAAATAGAGATTAAGGATGCTGATATCGAGTTTGAAACCTTCAGGTCTGGTGGTGCGGGCGGGCAGAACGTAAATAAAGTGGAAACTGCTGTGCGTTTGTACCATAAGCCATCGGGCATTATCATCAAGAACCAGGAGTCGAGATCACAGTTGCAGAATAAGGAAAATGCGATCCGTTTGTTGAAATCGCAGTTATATGAAGCGGAAATGCGCAAACGCATGGAAGCGACAGCATTGATAGAAGGCAATAAAAAGAAAATAGAATGGGGTTCCCAGATCAGGAGTTATGTGCTGGACGACAGGAGAGTAAAAGATCACCGGACCAATTTCCAGTCTTCAAATCCTCAGGCGGTACTGGATGGGGATTTGAACGACTTTTTGAAAGCATATTTAATGGAATTTTAAAATGAAATATTTAAGCGGATTATTCATGACAGCAGTATTGTCGGCCAGCAATCTTATGGCACAGGAAGTATTACCTGTTTATCCCGGCGCTGTTCCCGGGGCAAAACCAACTCCTGCAACTTACCAGGAAACGACGGTGATGCGCGAAGGCAGAGGAGCGAGCATCACCAAGGTTTCGGTACCTACACTTACGGTTTACCGGGCGGCGAAAGATAAGGCAAATGGTACAGCAGTGATCGTTTGTCCGGGGGGTGGTTATTCCGGACTGGCTATAGGCCATGAAGGTTATCCGGTTGCGGAGAAATTTGCCGCAATGGGCGTTACCGCATTTGTGTTGAAATACCGTTTGCCAAGCGATGAGATTATGACCGACCGCTCGGTTGGTCCTTTGCAGGACGTGGAGCAGGCGATTTATAACGTTAGAAAGGATGCAGCGAAATGGGGGATTAACCCCTCAAAAATAGGCATTATGGGCTTTTCAGCAGGTGGACACCTGGCTTCCAGTTTAACTGTACACTATAAAGACGTAAAAATTGAAAACAAAGAAGGATTGAGCTTACGTCCTGATTTTTCTATTTTAATTTATCCTGTAATTTCATTTACAGATTCGGAGCATAAGGGATCTGCACAGAACCTGGCAGGCACTGATGCGAAGCTGCGCGAATATTTCTCTAATGACAAATCTGTAAATGCGGAAACCCCGCCTACATTTTTAATTCATGCCAATGACGATAAGACGGTTCCGGTACAGAACAGCATTTTGTTTAACCAGGCCCTGGTGAAGGCAAATGTAAAAGCGGAAATGCACATTTACCAGGCCGGCGGACATGGCTTTGGTTTAAAAAATAAGACCACGGCGGAAGATTGGTTTAAAACCCTTGAAAACTGGATGCGAGGCAACCAGTTGCTATAGGTTATCGCTGCTCAGGATGTCCTGCAGTTGCTTTAGCTCTGCTACTTTCTCTGCAGAACCAAGATTTTCGTAGGCGGATATCAGGTTACGGATGATGCGCCTGATGATTTCAACATTACTGCAGGGGGCGTAAAACCCAGGCAATGGGTCCAGGTTTAACTGGCGCAGGAACTGGTCTACATCATGTTTGCCAAAAATGGCACCTTTGTTAAAGGCATTGATGTAAAAAAGTACACCAAACTCCTGCTCTTCACGCTTGCTTTCGTCTATATAGCCCAGGATAAAATGCTGGGGCAGGTTTACGCCATAAACCGGGACGTCAAGTTTCTGGGCAAGTGTAGCATAAATGATGGCCAGTGAGATCTGGTTTCCCTTTTTGCTTTCCAACACCTGGCTGATATAGGAGTTTTGAGGGTCATGGTGGTTCTTGGTATTTCCGCTAAAGCCATATACATTGTAAAATACATGGTTAATGAGCTTGATTTTTTCAATGGAACTCATTTCGTATTGCAGGCCCAGCCAGATCTCTCTTTTTATTTCCTCTATCTGCAGGATCATCTTTTCTTCATCCAGATCGGGATATTGGTAGCGGTTAATGACCAGGGCGCCTTGCAAAAGGTCAAAAGCACCGCTCTGGTACCATAGGTTAAGATCTTCTTTTACGGTACGGAACTGGATCTTGTGTACGATGTTTTCAATGCGTTCCTGGAGTAAAGTGTCTAAGGAGTGTTCCCATTCGCTTTCCAGAAAGCTGACCACTTCCGTTCCGTATTCCAGCAGGCGTTTCTCCACGTGTTCATAAATTTCCAGATCAGGATCATCCAGTAATTTAACCAATGCACTTATTTCTTTACTATTTTCCATTAAACATGCCAATTGAAAGCCTATTTTTGCGGCTATGGTTTTTAATTTTATCCGTGATTATTTAAAGCACCGTTTCACTGCAAAAAGCAGGCATGGCACGCATTCCCCATTTGTATACAAACTTACTGATGAGGTAATTTACGATTTTAACTCCAAAACTGATTACAAAAGTATTGAAGCACAGCGAAAAAAACTTTTCAATGACGAATCATTCCTCACTGTAACGGATCTGGGCGCAGGTTCTCATCTGAACAAGAACAGGACCAGGCAGGTAAAACAGATTGCTAAAAATGCATTAAAAAGTCCGGCGCTGGCCCAATTGATCTACCGTCTGGCTAAGGAGAGCCATCCTTCCAATATCATTGAGCTGGGTACCTGTTTGGGTATCACCACTGCTTACTTTTCAAAGGCTTGTCCGGATGCAGATGTGATCACTGTTGAAGGCTGCCCGGAGACCGCCAAGGTTGCTCATCGGAATTTTCAGGAACTGGGGTTGGATAATGTAGAACTACAGGTAGGGAATTTTGATGTGTTGTTGCCAGCCATTATTGCCGGCCAGGAAAAACTGGATTTTGTTTATATAGATGGTAACCATAGAAAAGACGCAACGCTGAACTATTTTAACTGGTGTTTGCCTAAAGTACATGAGGGTTCCTTGCTGATCTTTGATGACATTTACTGGAGCAAGGGGATGAAGGAAGCCTGGGAGGAAATAAAAAACCACCCGGACGTAACAGTAACGGTTGATCTCTTTTGGATAGGACTGGTATACTTTAGAAAAGGCCAGGCTAAAGAACATTTTAAGCTAAAGTTTTAAAATTCCTGGGACTTAAAATGCTTCGGCCAGGCTGATGTAAAAGCCGCTCTGGCGTTTTTCATTGGGCCGTTTTTCGCCAATGCCATAATCTAAACGTACGCTCAGACCTTTTTCAGGGTCGAAGAAATACCGCCCTCCGGCACCATAGGATGGTTTGAAGTTTTTGACTTCAAAGCCCCCGTTCTCAAAAACCTGGCCGGTGCCGGCAAACAGCACTGCACCGAAGCGGTTATTGTAACGGTACCTGAGTTCGGCCTGAGCGGCCAGCAGGTTCCTGTCTCGGTAACGACCGGTATAATAGCCCCGCATCATTTCATCATTTCCCAGCTGCGGTAACAAGTAGAAAGGGGTGTTTTTGCCTTGTATGGTATGGAAGAGGCCGTTTACCCCAATAACAAATTTAGGAGAAAGCGACCAGAAGTTACGGATGTTGGCTTTGATCAGGCTGCCTGTAAAATTTTCCTTTCCCCAGAAATCGGGGGCATACTGGAAGGAAATTTTTGCCATCATTCCTTTTGTGGTGTAATTGTTGGAGTTCCTGGTGTCGTAAGTCTGGGATATTCCGGCATAAATTACTGAGCCCCCTGTTTTGTCCAGAATAGAGGGATCGGTTGTAAATATACCCCCAGCTTCCTTATCGGTAAAATGATAATTTTCAAATCCAACAGAAAAACCGGTATACATGTTTGGCCAGAACCTCTTTTCTGCTTCCATCATTACTTTTACATAGCCTTGAACAAGTCTGTCCTTATCGGCTTCATCTGTTTGGTTGCCTATGCCGTAGAAATTAAAGGGCATGCGTTTGAAGCGGACCTCCGAAATGTAATGGTGTGTATTTTTTTTGGTCCAGATGTCGCCTTTTAAAGATACATTGTACTGGCCTTTGGTAGATGCTGAAACCACACCCGAGAAATTGGAACTGCGGTTGCTGAGGTCTTTTCTGTCTAAATAGGTAGAATAAAGCAGCCCGGCGCCAAATTCAAGACCTATTTCCTGGGTGTACCGGAAAATGGGTACAGGCATAAAACTGGGCCGTCTGGAGGAATCTGTTTTGTTGGATAAATAACGTTCTATCAATTTTTTTTGTGCTAAAGCATTTGCAGTGATCAATACAAAAAGGGTACAAATGGACAGTTTCTTCATCGGCCTAAAATAGGGGAAAGGATTTAATTCCCGGTGTCTTTATCAACTTTAAGGCCAAATGGCTTTAAATAATAATATTTGCCTATTTTTGCCGCAACAAAATTAGATCAAGATGAGTACTACAAGAGGACCGATATCTCAGTTTATGGAGCGCAATTACCTCCATTTTAATGCGGCGGCCATGATGGATGCAGCAAAAGGATATGAAACACATTTGGACGAAGGGGGTAAGATGATGATTACCCTTGCGGGTGCAATGAGTACAGCAGAGCTGGGCATTTCACTGGCAGAGATGATCCGTCAGGATAAAGTTTCCATCATTTCATGCACAGGAGCTAACCTGGAAGAGGATATTATGAACCTTGTTGCGCATTCACATTATAAACGTGTGCCTAACTACCGTGACCTGAGCCCGCAGGACGAATGGGGCCTGTTGGAAAATCATTACAACAGGGTAACAGATACCTGTATCCCGGAAGAAGAGGCTTTCAGAAGATTGCAGAAGCACATCAATAAAATCTGGAAAGATGCAGAAGAGGCCGGTGAACGTTATTTTCCGCATGAGTTTATGTATAAGATGTTGCTGAGTGGCGACCTGGAACAATATTATGAAATTGATCCTAAAAATTCATGGATGCTGGCGGCAGCTGAAAAGAACCTGCCGATTGTAGTGCCGGGATGGGAAGATTCGACCATGGGGAACATCTTTGCTTCCTATGTAATGAAAGGTGAAGTTACTGCGACTACGGTTAAAGGTGGTATAGAGTATATGGGCTATTTAGCCGACTGGTATATCAGGAACAGCGAAGGTAAAGGGATTGGCTTTTTTCAGATTGGTGGTGGCATAGCAGGTGATTTCCCGATCTGTGTGGTACCGATGCTTTACCAGGACATGGAGATGCCCAATATCCCTTTCTGGAGTTATTTCTGCCAGATCTCGGACTCGACGACTTCTTATGGTTCTTATTCAGGTGCGGTACCGAATGAAAAGATTACCTGGGGTAAACTGGACATCCATACCCCTAAATTTATTGTAGAATCTGATGCAACAATAGTAGCTCCGCTGATGTTTGCATGGATATTAAAAATGTAATTTAAAATAACAAATCCGGCAGGAAGATGTCGCCGGTAGAGGGTCACCAATTTTTTATAAAAATTGGTGATTTTCTTTGTTTAAAGCATCAAAATGACATTATTTAGATTGATTATAAATTGTATTTACTGTCATTTCTTTGTCATTGGTACGTTAATAAATTTTACTTTTGTGGACGTTTTGGTCAAGGACTCAAGTTTAAACATCAATTACGTTTATAAAGTTTTTTAAAAAATAGCATAAAATACTCATTATGAGGGATATCTCATTGATCATTAGAAGAGTTTGGAAGTCGGCGTTCATGTTTACGGCTCTATCTGTTTTAATCGTTTCTGCAACACAAGCGCAAGATGTAGTGGAGGGAAGAAAAATATTTAAGGATAAATGTGCTTCTTGTCACCAATTAGACCGCAACAGTACAGGTCCTGCTTTAACACCTAAGCTGACCGAACTGGATGAAGCCTTTGCCATCAAATGGATCAGGAACTGGAAGGCCCTGGTTGACGCGGGTGATCCAACTGCGGTTGAAGCTGCAAAGTTCTCTCCGGCAGAAATGACCACTTTCCCTACTTTGACTGATGAGCAGATCAAAAGTGTGATTGCCTATGCAAAAGCAGGCGAGCCAAAAAAAGCGGAAGATCCGAATGCAGTTAAAGCAGGTGCAGGTTCTGACGAAGTTTCCAATTTCTCTATTACAGGTATTGCTTTAATTATTCTGATCTCTATAGCGGTATTGGTTGTTTTAGGGCGTGCAGTGAAAATGCTGGAGCGTCTGATCCTGCAGAAACAAGGTGTGGAGATTGTTGAAGAAGACAGTGTGTCTTTCGGAGTTGGTATCCGCAGGTTGTTTAAAAACAAAAAATTCATTTTGTTCTTTATCCTGTGTATCGTTGTCGCTTTAGGTTCGTTTGGATGGATGGGTATGTGGAATACAGGTGTGCATACAGGTTACCAGCCGGTGCAGCCAATCAAGTTCTCGCACGAACTGCATGCTGGTGTAAACCAGATTGATTGCCAGTATTGCCATGCCGGAGCGTTTAAATCGAAAAACGCAACAATCCCGTCTGTGAACGTTTGTATGAACTGTCACAAATCTGTACAGGCTACAGAAAAATATAACGGGGAGATTTCTCCGGAGATTCAGAAGATCTATACCGCTATCGGTTATGACCCGAATACAATGACTTACGATAAATCGAAAGAAAAACCGGTAGAGTGGGTTCGTGTACACAACTTGCCTGACTTTGCTTACTTCAACCACTCGCAGCACGTTGTTGTTGGTGAGGAAGCGATCAGAAAAGAAAAAGGTTTGCAGCCAAACGAGCCGGTATGTTTTGCTTGTCACGGCCCGGTTGATACCATGGAAGAAATTTATCAATATTCTCCGCTAACCATGAAATGGTGTATCAATTGCCATAAGGACGCAGAGATTTCGGGTAAAGACAATGCATTCTATGCCAAAGTGATTGAAGCCCATGAGAAAATCAAAAAAGGGGAAAAAATCACGCCTGCATTGTTAGGTGGATTAGAGTGTGGTAAATGCCACTATTAATAGAGTTTAATAACAAAGAACGTTCGATAACAGTAATATAGCTTAAATGGAAAGCAATAAAAAATACTGGAAAGGCTTAGAAGAGTATAACAATACTCCGGATTTTGTTGAAAACAACAAGAACGAATTTGCTGAGCCTCTTCCAATAGAAGATGTTTTAAATGAAGCAGGGTTAAGTACAGTAACTCCACGTCGTGACTTTTTAAAGGCTTTAGGCTTTGGGTTAGGCGCGGTAACACTTGCGGCTTGTCAGACTGCCCCTGTTCATAAGGCAATTCCTTATGTAATTAAACCTGAAGAGGTTGTTCCGGGTATCCCTAATTATTATGTGTCTAGTTTTAACGGACAGCCGGTACTGGTTAAAACCAGGGAAGGAAGGCCAATTAAAATAGATGCAAACCCTAATGCTGGTGTATTTAACCGGGGTACTGATGCACAGGCACAGGCTTCGGTATTGGACCTTTATGATGTATCTAAACTTAAATCTCCTGTATTAAAAGAGAACGAGACTACCTGGGCAAAAGTAGATGAGTTTGTAAAGGGAGAGTTGAACAAGGCGCAGGCTTCGGGTAAAAAGATCAGGATCGTTTCCTCTTCTGTAAACAGCCCTTCAACTAAAGCTGTTGTCGCTGATTTTACTGCGGCTTATCCAAATACCAAACATGTACAATATGATGCGGTTTCTTATACTGGTATCATTAAAGCAAACGAAAGTACCTTTGGTAAGGCGGTTGTTCCAAAATATAAATTTGACAAGGCTGAACTGATCGTAAGTTTTGGTGCAGACTTTTTAGGTACCTGGATCAGTGGGGAGGAGTTCACATCCCAGTATGTAGCTAACAGGAACCACACTTCGCTGAAAAGCGGGAAAATGTCCCGTCACTTCCAGTTTGAGGCGGGAATGAGTTTGACCGGTACCAATGCAGATACCCGGATCCCGGTTAAATTATCGGAAGAAGGACCAGCATTGATTACCTTATATAATGCGATCACTGGAGCCAATTTAGCTGGCGGGGCGTTGCCAAACAACGTAACTGCGGATAAGGCGTTGAAATTGGTTGGTAAAGAGTTATTGCAGAACAAAGGAAAATCTTTGGTAATTTCTGGTTCCAATGATATTTCTACCCAGATCCTGGTAAATGCAATCAACGCGGCAATTGGCAGCTACGGCACTACAATTGATTTGGATAATCCTAACAGACGTTATGCAGGTAATGATGCAGAATTTGCGGAGTTCATTAATGAAATGAGCAGAGGCGAAGTTGCTGCAGTGTTTTTCCTGGACAGCAATCCAGCTTATGATGTAGCAAACACCAAAGCGTTTACTGAGGCTTTGGCTAAAGTTGCTTTAAAGGTATCTTTCTCTGACCGTAAGGACGAAACTTCGACTTTGTGTGATGTTATTGCGATCAATCACAATTACCTGGAATCATGGGGTGATGCCAGTATATACGAAGGATATTACTCTATCGTACAACCTACTATTAACCCGGTATTCAATTCACGTCAGGCAGAAGAAAGTTTATTGACCTGGTCTGATGGCCCGGTTAAAGAGTATTACCAGTATGTACGCAACAACTGGGAGAAAAATATCCTGCCTGCTTTTGGTAAAGGATGGAAAGATGTATTGCAATCAGGTGTATTTGCTGCGGCAGAGAAACCAGCAGGCGCCTATAGTGTAGGTTTGTCACTGGATGCAGCGGTAGCAGCCATATTGAACAACAGCAAATCGCTGGCTAAAAATAAAGTAGAGCTGCAGGTATATGAGAGCATCCCGATGCGTGACGGTAAACATGCAAACAATGCCTTTTTACAGGAGCTGCCTGATCCGGTATCTAAAGTTACCTGGGACAACTACATTGCCCTGGCGCCTAAATATGCAGAAAAGCTTGGGTTCAAAGAGTTTGATATTGTTACGGTAAAAGGCGAGAATGGTTATTCCATTGATCTTCCGGTATTGATCCAACCTGGACAAGCTATAGGAACCGCTTCTATTGCTTTGGGATACGGACGTACCAAGGTTGGTAAAGCTGGTGATAATGTGGGAAAAAATGCTTTTCCTTTTGTAAGTATCGTTAATGGAACTGCGAAATATACGACTACTGCAGAGCTTACCGCAACCGGTGGAAGAGAGGAACTGGCACAGACCCAGACACATTATTCTTTTGAAGGCAGAAATGTGATCCGCGAGGCTACTTTTACAGAATATAAGAAGAATCCTGCGGCCGGTTCTGGTAATGAACACGGGAAACATAAAACTTACGATTTATGGGATAAGTTTGAGAAACCAGGTAACAACTGGGTGATGGCAATCGATCTGAATGCCTGTACAGGTTGTGGTTCTTGTGTTGTGGCCTGTAACGTAGAAAATAACATTCCTGTTGTAGGTAAAGACGAAGTACGCAGACGCAGGGAGATGCACTGGATCCGTATTGACCGTTATTACAGCTTCAACCAGGAAGGTGATGCACATGCAGAACATGGCGCACATGATGGTCATGGCAATGGCATCAACGCGGTAACGAAAGAGAAAGAGATTGCACACCTGGAAGAGAACCAGATGAACAATGTTTCTGTGGTACATCAGCCAATGCTTTGTCAGCATTGCGACCATGCACCTTGTGAGACAGTTTGTCCGGTACTGGCAACGGTACACTCTTCGGATGGGTTAAACCACATGGCTTATAACCGTTGCGTAGGTACCCGTTATTGTGCAAACAACTGTCCATATAAAGTACGTCGTTTCAACTGGTTCAATTACTGGAATGACTCACGTTTTGACAACTACCTGAACAATGAATTTACACAGCTGGTACTTAACCCTGATGTAACTACCCGTTCAAGAGGGGTGATGGAAAAATGCTCGATGTGTATTCAGCGTATCCAGGCAGGTAAACTGCAGGCCAAAATTGAAAAACGTCCGTTGAAAGATGGCGATATCAAAATGGCATGTCAGCAAGCTTGTTCGGCAAATGCCATCATATTTGGTGATTCCAATGATCCGGAATCGGAAGTTTCCAAAGCACTACGTAGTGAGCGTATTTACTATGTTTTAGAGGAGATCAACGTTCAGCCGGGTATAGGTTATATGACGAAAATTAGAAATACAGATACAACAGTACAAGCGTAAGCTGATATTAAAGAAATATAAATTATGTCAGGACATAACGAATCAATATTAAGAGAACCATTAATCACCGGCAAGGATATCACGTATGCAAAGATTACGGATGATATTTTAATGCCGGTTGAGAACAAGCCGAACAGGGCATGGTGGATAGGATTTACCGTTGCACTTTGCGGAGCCTTACTTTGGGTAGTAGCAGTTAGTTACACCTTCTGGTTTGGTATAGGTGCCTGGGGGTTAAATAAAACAGTTGGATGGGCATGGGACATCACCGGTTTCGTATGGTGGGTAGGTATTGGTCACGCAGGAACACTGATCTCTGCGGTACTGCTGCTTTTCCGTCAGAACTGGCGGAACTCCATTAACCGTTCGGCAGAGGCGATGACGATCTTTGCGGTTATTTGCGCAGCAACCTATGTTGTTTCCCACATGGGCAGGCCATGGCTGGCTTACTGGGTACTTCCATTGCCAAATCAATTCGGGTCTTTATGGGTTAACTTTAACTCCCCGCTGGTTTGGGATATGTTTGCGATCTCTACTTACTTCTCCGTATCACTGTTGTTCTGGTATACAGGTTTACTGCCTGATATTGCAACCATCCGCGACCGTGCTACAGGCGTGAAAAGAAGAGTATATTCTATATTGTCATTTGGATGGGCGGGAAATGTGAAAACATGGCAGCGTTTTGAAGCGGTCTCGCTGATCCTTGCTGGTATTTCTACTCCACTGGTACTTTCAGTGCACACGATTGTATCCATGGACTTTGCGACCTCGGTTATACCGGGATGGCATACGACGATCTTTCCTCCATATTTCGTGGCCGGGGCGATTTTTTCTGGGTTTGCGATGGTACTGACGCTATTGTTGGTAGCGCGTAAGGTACTGGGCCTGGAAAATTACATCACAATGTTCCACATTGAGTCGATGAACAAGATCATCATCTTAACAGGATCAATCGTAGGTGTGGCTTATCTGACAGAATTTTTTATTGCCTGGTACTCAGGTTCAGAATATGAGCAATATGCTTTCATCAACCGTTCAACCGGCCCTTACTGGTGGGCATACTGGATGATGATGACCTGTAACGTGATCTCTCCGCAGCTGCTGTGGTTTAAAAAGATCCGTACCAGTATTCCGGCTACCTGGATCCTGTCTATCGTAGTAAACATCGGTATGTGGTTTGAGCGCTTTGTAATTATCGTAACTTCATTACACCGTGATTATATTCCTTCAAGCTGGGCCATGTTCTATCCGTCATGGGTTGATGTGAGCGTGTTTGTGGGATCGATAGGTCTGTTCTTTACTTTGTTCTTATTGTTCTTAAGGGTTTTACCTTCAATTGCCATTGCTGAGGTTAAACTGTTGCTGAAAAGTGCAAGTGAGCAGGCTAAACTGGAGCAGATTAAAGATGGACATCTGGATAAAGAACATGTATCGGAATACATAGAGTCTTTAGAAAAATTTGATAGTGTTAAACAAGAAGAATACGCAAAAATATAACAATGAATAATATCAAATATATTTTAGGCAGTTTTGGTGATCCTGACGAAATGATGCATGGCATCGATAAATTGCAGGAAAATAACATTAAGATACATGATGTGTATACACCAATGCCTATTCACGGCATAGAAGCTAAATTAGGGGTTAAACGTTCAAGATTAGATATTGCTGCTTTCTTTTTTGGGATAACAGGTACTTGTACGATGCTGACCTTTGTATATTTTGCAGCCGCTTACGATTGGCCGATCAATATTGGGGGCAAGCCACATTTTGCCCTTCCGGACTTTATTCCGATCACATTTGAGTTAACCATATTGTTTTGTGCTTTTGGTTTGGTGGGTTCTTATTATGCATCATCTCATTTATTTCCGGGAAGAGCACCAAGGGTAATGGATTTAAGGGCAACGAATGACAGGTTTGTCATTGCGATTGATGCAAAGGAAAATACCGAGCACGGTAAGATTGATGATTTATTAAAGCAAGCGGGTGCTTTGGAAGTAAAGCATAATGAAAGGAAGTATGTTAGCTATGAATAAGAATAAAGTAGTTTTAGCCTCATTTTGTATTCTTGCGGGTGCTGTGATCTTCTCAGCATGTAAGGACAAAACAAGTACGGGTTTAGAATACGCCAGGAATATGTACGATCCGATTGCGCTTAATCCGGATCAGCCAGTTTCGACCACGAATGACTATTTAAAGAGTTTTAAAGGTCAGACAGCCCAGACACCACCAGCGCATACAAGTCCGGTAGGATTTGATAAGTATGATTATCCGAACACTAAGGAGGGCTATGAAGCTGCCGGTGCGGCTTTGGTAAACCCGCTGGAAGCTTCGGAAAAGAACCTGGAAGCAGGTAAGCACTATTTCAAGGTATTTTGTTCTCCATGTCATGGAGAACAAGGTGACGGACAAGGCCACCTGGTAAAAATTGAAAAAATCAGTGGAATTCCCTCTTATCACGGTGATGCAGCATCTTCGCGCGGAGGTCTGATGAAAGACCTGACAGCAGGAAAAATTTATCATACGATTATGTATGGTTTAAATAATATGGGATCACATGCCTCTCAGCTATCTCCTGAAGAAAGGTGGAAAGTTGTGATGTATGTTCAACAATTACAAAAAATACAATAGAAAAGCACAATATAAATGGGAACTCACAATTATAATTTAACTGAGCAGTTTGAGTTTACAGGTAAAGCTAAAACTTTAAGCATAATTGCTATTGTAATAGGCATAGCAGCTATAGTTTATGGTTTTTCAGCGAAGGAGCTTCATGAGCGTACCTTTGCAAACTTGTTGCTGATGGCTTATTACTTCGCATGTGTATGCATGTCGGGCGCATTTTTCCTTGCTGTTCAATTTGTAGCACAGGCGGGTTGGTCTGCTTCTATACTACGTGTACCACAGGCCATGGCAAAGGTTTTGCCGATTGCCGTAATCATCTTGCTTGCCATAATCGGTGCAGGTTTATACACACACAATTTATATCATCACTGGCATGCGGATGGATTAACAGATCCTAACAGCGCCAACTATGATAAACTGATAGATGGTAAATCATCTTTCCTGAATGTTCCTTTCTTTATGGGACGTCAGGTGATCTTTTTAGCGATCTATAGCGCTTTTGCTTTTTACCTTGCAAAATGGTCAAATAATGAGGATCTGGAAGGTGGTTTGAATTCTTACAGAAAGAGCTTTAAATACTCTTGTATCTTCCTTGTAATTTATGGTTTTACAACCCCGATCTTTGCTTTCGATACGGTAATGTCTTTAGAGGCACACTGGTTCTCGACCATGTTTGGCTGGTATAACTTTGCCGCCATGTGGGTAAGCAGTCTGGCTACCATTGCGATCATCATTATCCTGTTGAGAAAAGCAGGTTATATGAGCTGGGTGAATAACAGTCACCTCCATAACCTTGGACAGTTTATCTTTGGGTTCTCTATTTTCTGGACTTACGTATGGTTTGCACAATTCCTGTTGATCTACTATGCGAATATGCCGGAGGAAACCGTATATTTCTACAAAAGGTTTGAACACTATGAATTCTGGTTCTACCTGAATTTGATACTGAACTTTTTAGCTCCTGTATTGCTATTGATGGACAGGGACAACAAAAGACAGGAGAATATATTATTGATCGTATCAATCGTAGTATTGTGTGGCCATTGGGTAGATTATTACCAGATGATCATGCCAGGTACAGTGGAAGAGCATCACGGATTTGGCCCGATTGAGATTGGTACTGCAATAGGTTTTGTAGGTTTGTTTACTTTTACTGTTTTAAATGCATTGAGCAAGAAACCATTAATTGCAAAGAACCATCCGTTTTTACAAGAGAGTTTAAATCATCACTTGTAGCAGGCGGCTTTATAGCGTATAATAAAATAATAGTATAATAGAAGTACATCGTTACTACTTTTAAGGAAATGAGTTTAAGAAAATTTATAAGTAACAAAACAATAGCGGCACTGGCAGTAATCATGACTGCATTTGCAAATACCAGCGCATTTGCACAGGCTGCAGCTGCTGAGACCGCTAAGAAGCCGGTAGATATGGGGCCGGTTTATAAATCGGCAATATTTTATGCCATGGGCTTCCTGTTGCTATGTTTGTTCATAGCTATTATCGGAAAGGCCTTAAAGGTTTATGAATTGACCAGAGAAGCTCAGGATAAACCTAAGGGCATCAACTGGAATACTGTGAACGGAGTAATTTTTGCATTGTTCCTTATTGTAGGTTTATATGGTGTATATTGGGAGTATACGGTTCATGGCAACATGATCCTGCCCGATGCAGCATCAGAACATGGAGAAAAAATTGATCAGATGTTTAACATTACGCTGATCCTTACCACCATCGTTTTTATCGCTACACACATTCTTTTATTTGGTTTCGCTTATGTATACAAGTATACGAACAAGAGAAAAGCATATTACTATCCGCACAACAATACCATTGAGCGCATCTGGACCATCGTTCCGGCATTGGTTTTAACTGTGCTGGTACTAATGGGTTTCCTTACCTGGAGATCAATTTTTTATAAGATCGAAGATCCGAATAACAAACCGATCAGCATCGAGATCACTTCTTCACAATTTGCCTGGGCGATCCGTTATCCGGGAGCAGATGGAATTGTTGGTTTAAAGAACTATAAACTGATCAATTCTATCAATGGATTGGGTATCGATTTCAAAGATAAAAATAACCTGGATGATCAATCTGCGGATGAAATGGTTATTCCTGTGAATAAACCGGTACGTTTGATTCTGACCAGTAAGGATGTGATCCATAGTTTTTTTATGCCGCATTTCAGGGTTCAGCTGAACACTGTACCAGGTATGACCTCTTACTTTGAGTTTACACCAACCATTACTACAGAAGAGATGAAGGCTAAGACAAATGATCCTACTTTCAAATATTTGTTCCTTTGTAACAAGATTTGCGGAGATGGGCACTATAAAATGCAAAAGGAAGTTAAGGTTGTTTCTCTGGCTGAGTATGAGAAATGGGTGAAAGAACAGCCTGCTTATTTAACTGACGATTTGAGGAAAGAATTTAACCTGCCGGTAGCCGCACCTGTTACTGCGCCTGCAGATACGGCAGCGAAAGATACTGCCGCAGTTAAAACCAATCAATTAGCTTTAAAAAATTAATAATACTGGAATAGCACATTATGTCAACTATATCATTACACGATACACATAACCACGATAACCATGATGATCATGGGCATCACAAAGAGACCTTCTTAACGAAGTATGTCTTTAGTCAGGATCACAAAATGATTGCCAAGCAGTTCCTGATCACGGGTATTATTATGGCTGTGATTGCAATGGGCCTGTCGATCCTGTTTCGTTTGCAACTGGCCTGGCCTGATAAGGATTTCCCGATTCTGGAGACTTTCTTAGGAAAATGGGCTGAAGGAGGACGGATCAAACCGGACTTTTATCTTGCACTCGTTACCATTCATGGTACGATCATGGTGTTCTTTGTATTAACAGCTGGTTTAAGTGGTACATTCAGTAACTTATTGATCCCGCTTCAGATTGGGGCAAGGGATATGGCCTCGCCATTCCTGAACATGCTTTCTTACTGGTTCTTCTTCATGGCCTGTGTGATCATGATGAGCTCATTCTTTATCCAGACAGGACCTGCAAGTGCCGGATGGACGGTTTATCCGCCATTGTCTGCTTTGCCTACTGCAATCAGCGGTTCGGGTTTGGGTATGACACTCTGGTTAATCAGTATGGTACTTTTCGTGGCTTCTTCTTTAATGGGTGGTATCAACTATGTAAGTACGATCTTAAATATGCGTACTAAAGGTATGGACCTGTGGAAAATGCCTTTAACCATCTGGGCGTTTTTCCTGACGGCTGTTCTGGGTATATTGTCATTCCCTGTTCTGGTGGCAGGTGTGGTACTGCTGATCTTTGATAGAAGTTTCGGTACCAGTTTCTACCTTTCTGATATTGTTATGGGTACCCAGATCCTTCCAAATGAAGGCGGATCCCCGATTTTATGGCAACACTTATTCTGGTTCCTGGGTCACCCCGAGGTATATATCGTAATTATGCCGGCGATGGGCTTGTCTTCAGAGATCATGTCTGTAAATGCAAGAAAACCGATCTTCGGTTACCATGCGATGATCTATTCCCTGATCGGTATTACGATTTTATCATTTATCGTATGGGGCCACCACATGTTTGTGACCGGGATGAACCCACTGTTGGGTGGGGTTTTCATGATCACTACACTGATCATAGCAGTACCTTCGGCAGTTAAGACCTTTAACTGGCTGGCTACATTATGGAGGGGTAACATCAGGTTTACACCGGCGATGTTATTTGCCATTGGTATGGTGTCTTTCTTTATTTCTGGTGGTTTAACAGGTATTTTCCTGGGTAATGCTTCTTTGGATATTAACTTACACGATACTTACTTTGTGGTAGCTCACTTCCACCTGGTAATGGGATCTGCGGCTATATTTGGTATGCTTGCAGGTGTATATCACTATTTCCCTAAAATGTTCGGAAGATTGATGAGCAATAAATTGGGATACCTGCATTTCTGGATTACTTTTGCCTGTGCTTACCTGGTATTCTTCCCATTGCACTTCTTAGGTCTTGATGGGGTGCCTCGTCGTTACTATGCCTTTACGGAGTTTGAGTTTATGCACAAATGGGTTACCGTTAATATTTTGGTTACCTGGTCTGCAATTATTGCTGCGCTGGCACAGGTTGCTTTCTTATTCAACTTCTTTTATTCCATCTTTAAAGGCAAAGTCTCTTCACAAAATCCTTGGGAGGCAAATACATTAGAATGGACTACTCCTGTTGAACGTTTACACGGTAACTGGCCTGGAGAGATCCCTACCGTTTACCGTTGGCCTTATGATTACAGTAAGCCAGGTGCAGAAAAGGATTTTATCCCGCAAACTGTTCCGTTCTCACAAACAATGGGCTCGAATATGCCTCATGATTTTGAAGGCAACAGTGAGTCGGAACGCATACAAAGGGAATGGGAAACACAGAACGCTCCCGAAGATGCGCCAAAATTAGATTAGTACGTAGTAGCTATATACAATGGGGTATCTGCAGTAGGTAAGTACTTACAACAGGTACCTCATTTTTTTTAATCAGACACATACCATGGTTCCTAAATCTGAAAAGAGATTTATCAGGCTAAACCTTATCACAATCGTTGTAACCTTACTGCTTATTTTAGCAGGAGGGATCGTACGCAGCACTGGTTCTGGTATGGGCTGTCCGGACTGGCCAAAGTGTTTTGACCGTTATATTCCACCTACTTCTGTATCGCAGCTTCCTCCCGGTTATAAAGAAAAATATGTTGCCGAGCGCCTTGCTAAAAATGAGCGTTTTGCCAAAACACTGGATAAGATGGGCAAGGGGCATCTGGCGGACAGCATCAGGCATGATGAATCTATTCTGATGCCGGAAACGTTTAATGCAGCAAAAACCTGGACAGAATACCTGAACAGATTGATGGGGGCCACAACAGGTTTCCTGTTATTGGGGCTCACTGTACTGTCGTTTACTTATAAGAGTAAAGCAAAAAGGATCATTGTACTGAGTGTGCTGAACCTGGTAGTAGTCGGTTTTCAGGCCTGGCTGGGCTCGATTGTGGTTTCTACCAATCTGATGCCCTGGATTGTTACGATACATATGTTATTTGCATTGGTGATCCTTGGGATCCTGGTTTATACGTATAATTATGCGGTTCAGCTGGATAAGCAGCCAACGGTAATTATGGGTAAACTGCTTTGGCTTAAGGGTTTGATTTTCAGTGCTATTGTATTGACTGTAATACAGATTATACTGGGTACGGAAGTAAGAGAGGCTATAGATGCCATTTCGAAACAGCTGTTGTACAATGCACGCCATAGCTGGGTATCAAAAGTAGGTGAGCTGTTTACTTATCACCGGGATCTGGCCATATTGGTTTTGATCTTAAACGTTGTTATTTATAAGGTTGTTAAGGATAAGTTTAATGGCAGGGCTATTGCTTTGAGGGTTGGCAGTGCTATCGGAATTGTTTTGATCATTCAGCTGGTAACCGGATTATTATTGTCTAACTTTGCGCTCCCACCATATGCACAGGCTATGCATATTTTGTTTTCAACGCTTTTATTTAGCCTACAATATTACTTGTATTTGTTGGTTTACCGAACGGATACGTACAAACAACAGGATTAATTAGATATAAATTGAAACATTTTTTCTCAGATTTCTCTAAACTCATCAAATTCAGGCTTACCTTCCTGGTGGTGTTCTCTGCGTCAATTACTTTTTTGATTGGACAGAAAGCGCAGATCTACAGGGGAGAACTGGCAGGGATCAACTGGGTGAACTGGCTGATATTGGTTGCGGGAGGTTTTTTAGTTACCGGAGCCGCCAATTGCTTTAATGAGATCATAGAGAAAGACCTGGATAAGTTAATGACCCGTACCAGGGACAGGCCAATGCCCGCAGGCAGGATGACTACCGGACAGGGCCTGGTGCTGGGCTTAATTATGGGAATGCTGGGTACCTGGCTTTTGGGTAAACTGAACCTGGAGACGGGTATTTTATCGGTGTTTTCCATTCTGCTGTATGCATTCGCCTATACCCCTTTAAAGCGAAAATCTCCGGTAGCCGTATTTGTTGGCGCAATCCCCGGGGCTTTACCTCCATTATTGGGATACCTGGCCTCATTCGGCAGCGCTACGCATTTTGTGCCGATGGATTATACGATAGCGGGTATTTTATTTTTGGTGCAGTTTGTCTGGCAGTTCCCCCATTTCTGGGCAATTGCATGGGTGCTGGATGATGATTACAGCAAGGCGGGTTTCAGGTTGTTGCCCACCACCAGAAGAGATAAAACAAGTGCTTTTATTACCTTTTTGAGTACTTTGATATTAATCCCGGTTACTTTACTGCCAACGTTTTATGGTTTTGGCGGATACTATATTGGCGGGGTTTCCTTAATTGCAAGTCTTGTTTTTGCATGGCTTGGTTTTAAGTTGTGGATGGATCTGGATCTGGCTAGCGCAAGAAAAGTGATGTTCTGTTCCTTTTTTTACCTGCCACTGGTGCAGTTGGTTTTATTATTTGATTTTTTAGCATAATATTTTAAATGGTACATACATTGAAAGAGCAAGATTTAAAGATGGAGACGGACTTTAATGCAAAACCTAAAAAATTCGTCCTTTGGTTATTCGTGGTTTCCTCAACCATTATGTTTGGAGGCTGGACGAGTTATTATATTGTATTTTCCGCGTCAAAGGGTAAAGGACACGGGCTGGTATTGCCTGATGTTTTTATCTACAGTACCGCTGTATTGGTTGCGAGCAGCATCTGCCTTTTTTTAGCTTCAAGCGCATTGAACAGCGGGAAGACATCGGGCCAGAAATTGTTTTTATGGGCCACATTCGCTTTGGGCTGTGTGTTTGCTTACCTGCAGTTTGATGCCTGGAGTGTCCTGTTCCAGACAGGGGCTGCTATGGTAAACAATAATGCGGCAATTTCCATGATCTACATCGTGTCCGGCTTTCACCTGCTGCATATTTTTGCAGGTTTATGTATTGTATTGAATGCCCTTATCGGGGCTTATAGAGAGATGCCCTTGGCAAAGCGCAAGTACCGGATGGAAATCGCAGCAATATTTTGGCATTTTATAGATATATTATGGATATATCTGTATGTTTTTTTACTTTTGAACAGTTAGATTTTTTAACAAACTATTACTATTTACAAAATGAGTTCATTATCACAATTAGATCAGGTAAAAACTACTCCATGGAGTGGAGGCCGCTCGCCGTGGTCGGTAGAGTACGGCAAAATTATGATGTGGTTTTTTCTGGTTTCTGATGCATTCACATTTTCTTCATTATTGGTTTATTATGGTTCGCAGCGCTTCAGCAAATTTACCTGGCCTGATCCGGATCTGGTTTTCCAATCTGTTCCGGGCTTAGTGGATGGCGGTTATCCGCTTGTATTTGTGGGTATCATGACCTTTATCCTGATCATGAGCTCTGTTACTATGGTATTGGCCGTTGAGGCCGGACACCGGCGCTCTAAAAGAGAGGTGATCTGGTGGATGGTAGCTACCATTATAGGTGGATTGATGTTTCTTGGCTGCCAGGCTGCTGAATGGACACATTTGTTCCATGAAGGTTTTGGATGGGGTAAAATTCCTCCAATGGAAACCTTACACCATTTGTTTACCGGTGAGGTTTCTACGGTATCTGCATTACAATTCTCGAACTTGTTTTTTACCATCACCGGATTTCACGGATTTCACGTATTCAGTGGGGTGATCATTAATATCATCATTTTATGTATGACCATTAATGGAACCTTTGAAAAACGCGGGCACTACTTAATGGTAGAGAAGGTTGGTTTATACTGGCACTTTGTAGACCTTGTTTGGGTATTCGTATTTACATTCTTCTATTTAGTTTAATTTTTCTCAATAAGATATTATGTCAGAATTACATACAGATCACGCGCATGCTGAGCATGCACATGGGGCACATGAAGGCTTAAGCAAAAAGAAAATCTGGCAGGTGTTTGGTATCCTGCTTGCGATTACTGTAATTGAGTTTATCATTGCGCTCTGGGCCATTCCGGGAGGGCACATGTCTCAGCACATTGGCAATTATGTTTACATCATTTTAACCTTGTTTAAAGCATTTTACATTGTAGCCTATTTTATGCACCTTAAATACGAGAAAATCGGGCTACAGCTTTGTGTATCGGTAGTTTTTATCTTTATCCTGTACTTTATTGTACTGATGCTAATTGAAGGCGGATACTTACACCTACACATGCCGTTGGTTTAATGAAGGCCGCTTCCATAAAGAAAGTATTAATCCTGGTCACCATTTTAGCGGTACCAGGATTTTTATATAATTTACTAGTGGAAAAAGGCAAGAACCGTTACAAGCCATTGCCTGTTTTTGGGCCTAAAAAAGTAGCCGGAACTTTCCATTCTGTCCGGGGAAAACAAGTGCCAGATACCATTTATCACCAGATTGGGGATTTTAAACTGTTGAACCAGCAGGGAGATACAGTGACTACAAAGACTTATAGCGGGAAAATAGTGGTTTTAAACTTTTTTTATACCAAAGGTGACACTTACAGTGTTCAATTGGCAAATAAGGCCATGAAGGCATTTACAACTACTTATCACAAGAATAAGGTGCTCAGTTTTGTGGGCTTAAGCATAGACCCCAAACACGATACCCCGGAAGTACTCCACAAGTATGCGGCAACACTTTCTGCAAAGCCCGGTAAATGGGATTTGTTAACCGGAGACAGCACTACCCTCTACAACCTGATCAATAAGGGACTATTTATAGATGCCCATAAAGAGGTACTGAAGGGTGAACCGAAGTTTGTATACAGCAATATGTTTGTTTTACTGGATTATCAGCACCGGATCAGGGGTTATTATGAAGCCAGCAACCAGGAAGCTTTGGCTAAACTGGATGATGAAATTAAGGTATTGATTACCGAAGAACTGAGAAATAACGAAGATGGAAGATAGTGCGTATTAAATATGACAACAAATAACAATTCAGTTGAACAGAAATATAACAAATGGATCATCCTGTTATCCGTTGTTATCCCGCTGGCTGTGGCGGTATTATTTTATGTTAAAATCCCCAATGCAACCCCGCTGCCTTTTTTACCTCCTATTTATGCTACAATAAATGGCTTTACCGCTGTTTTACTGGTTATAGCCGTAATCGCGGTTAAGAACGGAAAATTAAAGTTACATGAAAACTTAATGAAACTTGCCATAGGCTGTTCGTTATTGTTCCTGGTGATGTACATTGCTTATCACATGACAACTCCCTCTACAAAATTTGGTGGAGAAGGGAACATCAAATACCTTTACTATTTCATTTTATTAACACATATCCTTCTGTCCATTGCGATCATACCTTTGGTACTGATTACCTATGTAAGGGCTTTGGCCGAACGCTTTGACAGGCATAAAAAGATCGCTAAGATTACTTTTCCGCTTTGGTTATATGTAGCGGTTACGGGGGTGGTCGTTTACCTGATGATCTCTCCTTACTATATTTTTTAGGTCCTGGTTATTGTTGCTTTTATTGTTTGATCAGTAGGTTACACAATTGCGATTTTCACCAGATACACACTGGTACTAACTATATTGTCCTCTTCTTTGACACTTTTAATTTCTAGCTGGATCATTCAATAGGCTTAACCGGCTTCGGAATTTCCCGTACCTCTACTTTCCCACCGTATAAAAGAATAGGGCAGGATTTTGCAAGCACTAAAGCCTGTTCTATACTTTCTGCCTGAAGAACCAGGTTACTGACCACTTTGAGGTTGCCGGATAAAACCGTTTCTTTTTTGATCAGCTGCTCCTTTCCTGATACCGTGTAGCTTTCTCCCGGAAAAGCGAAGCTCAATACATAAACGCCTTCCGCTTTCCATTGTTCCAGCAATTTCTCCCATAGCGGGCCCACTAATTTTGCCTGTGCGGTACTGTAAGTGTCGGGCACTCTTACCAATAAACTGTACTGTTTCATTTGATCTTTTTGCTGGTGATGATTACTATTTGTCTGGGCATAAATTTTGCCGGCTATGAGTGCGAGGCAAATAAAAGCTGCGAATAAACCTGATTTCATTTATCTTCTTTTTGATACAAATATCAATCTGTTGGTTATCCGGTCATTGTAAAAAATCATTGATTTACCAATACAGGCCCGATTTGAAAAATTCTGTTGGTGTCTGTCCTGTAAAAAGTTTAAAATCCTTATTGAAGTGGGGCTGATCGTAGTAGCCATGTTCAAGTGCAACCTCAGTAAAGGTGGATAGTGCAGGGTTTTGGTCAATAATGGTTTTGATTTTTACTATGGAAGAAAACTGTTTGGGAGTAGCGCCAACCACTTTTCTAAACCGTTTCTCAAAAGCATCATTGCTGATGCATAAACTTTGGGCTAAGTCCTTAATCTTAATTATTCCATGATTGGAATGAATTCTGGCTATAGCTTCTGATACAAGCTTGTCGGGTTTGCTGTGGCGCAGCTTTGAGTATAAAAATTGCTCCACAATGGCAATTTTTGTCAGATCGGTTGTTGCTTCGGTTAAGCCCTCTTCTACAATTGAAATTTCTGATGGCGGGAAGAAGTTGTCTAATGAGATGCTTTCCTCAAATAACGCATGAAGCGGTTGCCTGAAAAATGCCGTTACGCCCGTTTCTTCAAACTGTACAATTAAAGCCGCTGTTTGGGCTGCATAACTGATCAGCCGTACAGATTTTCGCAAACCCGAAAATGTTGCGGCGGGTAAAGCTGTTTTGCCTGTTTCAGTGATGTACGAAATTTGCCCCCTATAACGAAACGCAAGCGCAAATGACGTATTTGGTACAACCCTGTTGATCCGTTCATCCCCGCTCTCTATAATTTTGTAAGCTTTGATGAATGGCCGTAATAATACAGTTGGTGTGTACGTTTTCATTGCAATTTTTTAGGTATTGAAGCCAACCTAAGTTAATAAATTTGGATTGAATACAAAGACTCCGTAAACTTTACCCATTACTCATCTTCTCCCTTTCCCCGGAGATCATGCTGCCTTTGTTCCCAAAAGGCACCTTTTCTCAGAAGCGGGACAGAACCAGCCCATAACCATTGCCTACCAAAGCTGCTAAACTTTCCTTATCTTTGCCCCATGAAAAGGATTGCATTTGTCTTCATTTTTATAGTGCTGTCGGCCATAGCCCTAAGCAATACAGCCAATGCACAATGTGCCATGTGTTCAGTTAACGCAGAACAGAGCGTTAAAAACGGCAATACCCAGGGTAAAGGATTAAATTCCGGAATCCTCTATCTTTTATCGATCCCTTATCTTTTAATTACCGGGATTGGGGTATTATGGTATGTGAAATATCGTAAAAAGTCGGTAAGTTATGGCCAAAACAACTAAGCTTTATGCGCTAGTTAAGGGCAAATGCCCGCATTGCCGTCGTGGCGATATCTTTACCGGAAGTTTATATGGCTTTAATGTACAGCGGACCAATACAGTTTGTCCGCATTGCGGACAACGGTTTGAAATAGAACCAGGTTATTTTTATGCGGCTATGTATGTGAGTTATGCCATGAACTGTGCAGAGATGATCACCTTAGGTGTAGCTACCTATGTATTATCGGGCGGAAACCTTGAGTTTGATTCTCTTTGGCTTTATCTTACGGTAATTTTTACAGGATGTTTACTTTTAGCGCCTTTAAATTATCGCTATTCACGAGTGATTTTATTACATTGGCTTTCACCAAAAATAAAGTATAACGCCTATTACGATAAACCATGATTAAGTCTGAAACATTTGCTTTTATAACCGATGTAGCCCAAAATAACAACAGGGAATGGTTTGCTGAAAACAAAGAAAGGTATGAAGTTGCCAAAGCTGATGTGCTGGCTTTTGTTGAGCAGATCATTCCGGGGCTGGCTGCTACAGACCCTCAGTTTTCTATAGATACCCCTGCTAAAAAATGTTTACTGCGCATTTACAGGGATGTGCGTTTCAGCAAAAATAAAGATCCCTATAAAAATAATTTTGGGATTTCATTTAACGTTAAAGGCAATGATATACATGGTCCGGGTTATTACCTGCACATACAACCT
This sequence comes from Pedobacter heparinus, assembly GCF_032678725.1. Lineage (GTDB taxonomy): Bacteria > Bacteroidota > Bacteroidia > Sphingobacteriales > Sphingobacteriaceae > Pedobacter > Pedobacter heparinus_A. The sequence continues at coordinate 87,394 of NZ_JAVTSC010000010.1, read as the reverse complement.
GGGGAATGTTTTTTTGCGGCAGGGTTCTGGATGCCCGAAGCTGCTGTCCTGAAAAAGATCAGGGAAGAAATTGATTACAATGCCACCGAGTTCCTGGAAATCATCAATGATAAAAGCTTTAAAAGTATCTACCACTTAAGCAAAGAGGATACGCTCAAAAATGCACCTAAAGGCTATGAAACAGATCATCCCCAGATCGAATTTTTAAGGTTGAAGAGCTTTATCGCGATTTACCCTTTAAAGGATGAAGACTTTTTAAAACCAGGAATCGTTGATAAGTTGAAAACTGCTTTTGAAAGTGTTTATCCATTTCTCCTATTTTTGAGGAAAGCTGTTGATCAGTAAAATAACCTATATACACACAAATGAAGAAAATCCTTTTATTTTTATTTGCCGGATTGCTGGCCAGTGCTTTCAGTTCCTGCGTGATCCTCTCTCCAAAAAAATACAAGTCTTTGCTGGCCAAACAGGATTCCCTGAACAAGGGCTGGAATGAATCGCAGTTGATGAACGAGAACCTGGAGGGCCTGATTGCTAAGCTCAGAAAAGATACTACCGGACTGAGCAGCGCATTGAATGACATGAAAGGCAGGTATTCAGAAATGGACAACAACTATTCAAAGCTGCGCAGCAACAGCTCTACGGAGATCAACAAGTTGTCTGCCGATCTGAAAAAGCGCGAACAAAGGCTAAAAGAAGTAGAAGAGATTTTGCGTAAAAGAGATGAGGCAACCAATAAGCTTAAAGAAAAGCTGCAGCAGGCCCTGCTTGGATTTACCCAGAGTGGTTTAACGGTAGAGATTAAAAACGGTAAGGTATACGTTTCTTTAACCGATAAGTTACTGTTCCCTTCGGGAAGTATCATTATCGATGAAAAAGGCAAACAGGCCTTAACGCAGCTGGCCAATGTACTGAAACAACAGCCGGAAATAAATATTGCGGTTGAGGGGCATACCGATTCCCAGAAGATCACCAATCTTGGGCAGATCAAAGACAACTGGGACCTGAGTGTATTGAGGTCTACCTCAGTGGTGAGGTTCCTGACAGAGATCTGTAAAGTACAACCCGTTAGAATGACGGCTACAGGCAAAGGAGAGTACCAGCCACTTGGGCCAAATACCAGTGCCGAAAGCCGCAGTAAAAACAGAAGAATTGAAATTGTACTTTCTCCGAAACTGGATGAACTGTACGATTTAATCAAACAGTAAAACTGCCATTGACTTACAGATGGGCCGGTGAAGTTTTTAAAGCTTTTCACCGGCCCATTTTTGTTTTATCTGATTTGTTTTCTTATATTCGGGTACGTAACCAATCAACATGACCAGATCTACGTATGCTGATTTAAGTGACAGGCAATTGCTGGATTTATTACAGGAAGGTAATGAACAGGCCCTGGCTGAAATATATGAGCGCTACTGGTCTAAATTATATTTACAGGCTTACAATGTCATCAGGGACCGGCAGGTCTCGGAAGATATTGTCCAGGAAGTAATTGTACAGTTGTGGATCAGAAGGGCCGTAAATAAAATCGATTCCTTAAAAGCATACCTCTATACCTGTATAAAATACCAGGTCTTTAAGGCCCTGCCACTGAAAAAGAAGGTTGTAGCGATTCCATACGCTTTCTCTGTTGTAAACGATACCGATAGCCCGCTGATCATGAAAGATCTTCAGCACCTGCTGGACAATGCGGTGGCACAATTGCCTGTAAAATGCCGGGATGTATTTAACCTGAGCAGAAAAGACCATCTTTCTACCAAAGAAGTAGCCATGCGCCTGGGAATCACTCCAAAAACAGTTGAAAACCAGCTGACAATTGCATTAAGGCGCATCAGGTTTGCACTGGATAAAGTGCTGTTGCTTGTCCTGGCCATTTGTGGTGCCAGCCTGTAACAATTTCCTCCATCAGTTGTAAAAATATTTTAATTCTCTTTTGGGGGTACAGCCCATTATTTAGTACTTACAATAATAACCATGAACAGAACCGAATTTGAGCATTTAGTGAAAAAGTTTCTTGAGGGCGCGATCAGTCCCGAAGAAGAGCAGCTTTTATCTGCCTATTACGATAGTTTGCAGCAAAGTGATATTTCCTGGGATGAACACAAGATGGGCCTGAAGGAAGAGGTAAAAACGGAACTCTATCGCAGGGCATTAAACGAAATTGCTGCTTATGAAGGATTGCCGGAAAAAAAGAGTATCCTGTTGAGGCTTTTTAACTGGCGCGTTGCGGCAGCACTGTTGCCACTGATCGCCATTGCCCTATTTTTTTTTATGAAAGAACCGGCCAGACAAATTACAAAAAATAACAAGCCTGCTATTGAGGATGTGGTACCCGGCAGGAACAGGGCGGTGCTTACGCTGGCCGATGGGTCGGAAGTGGACCTTGATGATAGCGGCGATGGCGTTATTGGCACACAGGGGAATGTTATCATTGATAAAAGCAAAGACGGACAACTCATTTATCGCTTTAAAGCAAATAACGATAAAGATATGCAGGGTAAACTGACTTACAATACGATCAGGACTCCGCAAGGGGGACAATACCAGCTGGTGCTTTCTGACGATAGCCGGGTTTGGCTGAATGCCGGGTCTTCTATTGAGTTCCCTACAGTTTTTTCTGGTGCAGAAAGGCGCGTAACTGTTAGGGGTGAAGCTTATTTTGAAGTCGCAAAGGATAAAAAGCGTCCTTTCAGGGTATCAACAGATCAGCAGTTGATAGAAGTTTTGGGCACCCATTTTAATGTTAATGCTTATAGCGATGAGGATGAAGTGAAAACAACACTGCTGGAAGGTGCTGTAAAGATCGTTTATGGCGGTAACTTAAGCCGCGTCATTAAGCCCGGGCAGCAGGCCCGTCTGTCTGGCAGCAAGGGCATTATGGATGTTGTAAAAGTGGATACAGAAGAGGCCGTGTCCTGGAAAAACGGATATTTTTTGTTTGACAATGAAGATATTCATAGTGTGATGCGTAAGATATCGCGCTGGTATAATGTGGAAGTCGTTTTTTTAAATGATCAGCTCAATGAAAGATTCGGAGGTTCGGTGTCGAAATTCGAAAACGTATCGCAGGTGCTTAAAATACTGGAAGTAACAGGAACCGTTCATTTTAAAATTGAAGGAAGGAGAATAACCGTTATGCAATGAAAAATATACGCTAAAAACCTGGGAAAAAAACAGGGGCGGTTGCAACGCCCCTGCTGAATTGAGTTCCCATTAACCTAAGCATTAGTAATTACAAACTCAAACTATTCAAATGTATGAAATTTAACTTATTACACCTATCGGGTGAAGGCTTGCCCGTGTACCATAAATTTCTTTTAGTGATGAAACTTACAATGATCTTATTCCTGGCCGCATTTATGCATGTACATGCAGCTGGTATTGCTCAGAAAATCACTTTGCTTAAAAAAGATGTACCACTTACCCAAGTGCTGAAAGCCATAAGACAGCAGAGCGGATATAATTTTGTCTACAACCAGAAGAGTTTAAAAAACGCCAGGAATGTGAGCATCAATGTAACAGCTGTTAACATTGAAGAAGCACTGAGGTTAAGCTTTGCTGAACAGCCCTTTACATATGAGGTGCTGATGAAGACCGTAATTATCAAACCGCTTAAAATGAGTGATACTGAAGCGGCTGATGTCAAAGTTTCCGGCCTGGTTACCGATACAGAGAATAATCCCTTACCGGGCGTTAGCGTGAAATTAAAGGGCAGTAATACCGGTGTGTCTACAGATCCCTCAGGACGGTACCTGATCAGCGCTCCGGAAAAAGGCATTTTGACATTTTCTTTTGTAGGTTTTGTAACGCAGGAGGTTGCCATAAATAACCGTACCAGTATCAATATAAAGCTGCAGGAAGACTCAACATCACTTGACGAGCTGGTAGTTGTAGGTTATGGTGCTGTCAAAAAAAGCTCGCTTACCGGGGCCGTATCTAAAATAGAGAACAAGAACCTGGACCAGATTCCGGCCGGACGCTTCGAAACAGCCATAGTTGGACGCATGTCGGGCATCAATATCTCGACCACACGGAGCAGGCCTGGAGAGGCACCTATTATCCGCATCAGGGGAGCATCTTCGCTGGATGCCGGAAACGATCCCTTAGTTGTGATCGATGGTTTTCCGGGAGGTAGCCTGGATAATGTGAATATGAATGATGTAGAGTCGATGGAGGTGTTGAAAGATGCTTCTTCAGCTGCAATTTATGGGTCAAGGGGATCCGGAGGGGTAATTATCATTACCACCAAAAAAGGAAAGACGGGGAAACCAAAACTAAATTTTAATGCTTATACAGGGCTTGCGAAGGCAAGAGGGCATGATGACTGGATAAGTGGTCAGGAATATTATGATTATGTAGTACGGTATCAGAACAGGGAATATGTATGGGCCGGAGGTGACCCTACTATCCCGGTATGGGATGATGCCCGCCGGCCGGCAGCATACCAGGTAAATCCCGTGATCAAGATCGGTAATGTGAACTGGCAGAACGAGGTATTGCAGACTGCTCCTATACAAAATTATAACCTGTCGGTTTCCGGCGGTACGGAAAATGTTAAGTATTACGTGTCGGGCACATTTAAAGACGAGCAGGGAACGATTAAAAATACATCATATACCAGCTATGCCGTTCGTGCCAACGTGGACCTGAAAATAAACAATGCCATAACTACAGGCTTTATGCTGAGCCCGAACTATAATAAACGCAGGAACCTGGGGCTGGGTATTGAAGCCATGGTAAAATATCCGCCCTTTGTGGCGGTAAAGAATCCCGATGGGACTTATCCAAAAGCTAAGGATTACTGGGGCGTTGTCGTGAGCGGAGGGATAAATCCCATGGCGGTATTAGATGCGACCAAGAATTATACCAATGCAATGAACAATGTGGGTGAGATATATGTGGGTTTGGATATATTAAAGGGACTAAAATTAAGGTCTTCGGTGGGGGGCAATATCACCTACACGACAAATGATGTGTACCAGGCCCGGTATGGCAATGCCGCAAATGCTGCAAGCGGATCGGCAGCAGACGCCAGGAACTTTAACCTGATCAACGAAAATGTACTGAGTTACAACACGAGTTTCAATGATGCACATCATTTAAGTGGAATATTAGGTGCTTCTTATCAGAAATCCAGCACGCGCACTACGGCGATGGGTATAGTTGCGGGAAGTTACAGCAACGATGTCATAGAAACGCTGAACAATGCGGTTATTTCCCCAACCCTGACCCGGACACTCAAAAGCAGCTGGGGGCTGGCATCTTATTTTGGCCGGTTGAATTATGATTTTAAAGAGAAATATTTGTTTGCAGCCTCTATCCGTACTGATGGCAGTTCCAGATTTGCCCCGAACAACAAATGGGGCTTTTTTCCCTCAGCTTCGATTGCCTGGCGTGTTTCAGAGGAAGACTTCCTTAAAGGCAACAAAGTGATCAGCAATTTAAAACTGCGCAGCAGCTATGGGGTAACCGGTAATTTCAACATTCCCGACTTTGCCTATTTAGGGGTTATCAATGATGTATATTATGCGCCTGATGGTGTGCTTGCCAAAGGACAGGCACAGACTACTTTTGGTAATAAAGACCTGAGATGGGAAGAGAACAAAAGTTACGATGTAGGCATGGAACTGGGGCTGCTCAATAACCGGATCAACCTGGTTGTTGATTACTATAATAAAAACACGAGTGATTTATTATACCTGGAATCTGTGCCAGCTACGCTCGGGTTCACTACCTCTTTGAGGAATACGGGAGAAGTGAACAACAGGGGGATAGAACTTGAACTCAATACCAAGAATTTAACCGGTGCTTTTAAATGGGAAACTTCTTTTAACCTGACCAGGAACCGGAATAAGGTAGTGAACCTGGGTGGGGTAAACGAAAGAATAAATACCGATACTTTTGGAATGAGCTGGATATTGCGGGTAGGTGAGCCGATGTTCTCTTATTACGGTTTTAAAGCTATCGGAGTATTACAGGATGCCAGTGAGGTAGCAAACTCTGCGGTTTTAGCAGGTTCCCTGCCAGGAAACACCAAATATGAAGATGTGGTTAAAGACGGGGTGATCAACTCTTCCGACCGGGTTGTTTTAGGTAGTTTTCAACCTAAACTGTTTATGGGCATGGTCAACGATTTTTCATGGAATAATTTTGACCTGAGTGTGGTTATGCAGGCCTCGTTCGGCGCCAAAATGTACAATTTTGAAAATGAATATTATCAGGGCGCACTTGCCGGTGCCATGCGCCGCTCTTTGGTAGAAACCCAATGGTGGTCGGCTGCTGAACCCGGCGATGGCAGGATGCCTGGCGCTGCTTTAAGTAAACTGACCTGGCAGGCCAATTCGGATATTTATATTGAAGATGCATCTTTTTTAGCGGTAAGAAACCTGAACCTGGGCTATACGCTCCCCAAAAAGATTGCTGAAAAACTGCGCATGCAAAACTGCCGGATCTATACATCGGTAAGCAACCTGTTTATGCTGACAAAAGATGGCTTTCATGGCTATAACCCCGAGGGCTATACAATGGGCGAGATCAATGGCCTGGGTAGCAGACCGGGATATAATGGTGGTTCTGAGCCAATAAACAGGATTTATACGCTGGGTTTGAACGTGAACTTTTAATTGCCAACATCATGAAAAGAAACATATATATTGGAATGAGCATCGTATGGCTTGCTTTAAGCACCGTTGCCTGTAATAAAGAACTTACCGAAATTACTCCGGATTCGTCATTGACTACAACAGATTATTACAAGACTGCCAAAGACATTGATCTGGCTGTACTGGGGGTTTACAGCAGCTATCAGACCAGAAAACCAACGGATTATATCCTGTTGGAATTACCTGCCGATAACCTTTACCGGACAACCTATACCCTGTCTGCAGGTGCGGATGATGTAGATAACATGGCCATCACATCGGCAAACCCATTGTTTGGCAATTTCTGGGAAGCCAGTTACGGCGGTATATTCAGGGCCAATGCTGTACTGGCCAATATTGATAATCCTACGGATTATAAGGCAAAGCAAAAAGACCAGTTTACTGGAGAGGCCAAATTTATGCGTGCACTTTACTATTTTGATATGGTAAGGTTGTTTGGAGGTGTGCCAAAAGTAACCAAACTGCTGACTATTGAAGAAGCCAAATCATTACCAAGGGCAACAAAAGAAGAGATCTATGAGCTGATCATCAGCGATCTCAAAGACGCGTTGACGGCATTACCACCAAAAGCCGATATGGCAAAAGGAAGAGTGAGTAATGGTGTAGCGGCGGCTTTGCTGGGGAAAGTTTATGTTTATTTAAAGGATTGGGCCAATGCCAAACTTTATTTAGATATGGTACCCGGGTATGGTTACACGCTGCAAACGGATTTTGCTTCCCTGTGGAAACTGGAAAATGAAGACAATGCCGAGATCATTTTTGCCATTAAATATATAGAGGGTACAAATGGCCATGGCCTGAGCACTGCATTTTTGCCATTTCCCGGAAAAGCAAATATTGCATCTGCAGGCCTGGAATCGGTATTTCCATCCTGGGATTTGCATAAGCTTTATGAAACCGGCGACACCAGGAAGGCTGCATCCATTACAGAGTTTTACAAAACACCTACACCGGCAAATTCACCTACCATATGGTTTCCCCATGTGAGTAAATATGAAGTAAAGCATACCGTAGGCTCATCAGGAATAGACCTGCCTGTTTTGCGGTATGCAGATGTTGTTTTACTGATGGCAGAAGTGCAGTATGGGCTAAACCATCCCGACCTGGCCCTGATAGAGCTCAATAGGATCAGAGCGCGTGCCTTCGGAAATGTCTCAAAAAATTATACGCAGGCAGATATTGCAACTCCGGAGACCTTTACGGATAAAATTTTACTGGAACGCCGCCTGGAATTTGCTTTTGAAAATGAAAGATGGTTTGACCTGGTAAGGACCGGAAGGCTGCTTACCGAGCTGGCTTTTGAGGAACGCGGCTATAACCCGGCAACCCAGACGGCACTTAAATTTACGCTGCAGACCAAACCGAATTATGTGCTGTTCCCAATACCTCAGCGGCAGATAGAAGTGTATAATCCTGGGGTGCTGCAGCAGAACAAAGATTATTAATGCTAAACCATGATCAAATACTTTATTCATTTTTAACCCCAAATTATTGAAATGTATGAAATTTTATCTAATACACTTATCGGGTGAAAGGTCTCCCGTATACCGTAAATTTCTTTTAGTGATGAAACTGACAATGATTTTATTTCTGACCGCGTTTATGCATGTACATGCAGCGGGCTATGGGCAAAAAATCACTTTGTTTAAAAAAGATGTGCCGCTTACCCAGGTATTGAAGGCCATCAGACAGCAGAGCGGATACAACTTTGTGTACAATCAGAAGAGTTTAAAGGCCGCAAAGAACGTGAACATCAATGTCAGGGAGGTTGACATTGAAGAAGCCCTCAAATTAAGCTTTGCTGACCAGCCCTTTACTTATGAGGTGCTGATGAACACCGTGATTATCAAACCTTTTAAAAGCGGGGCTGTAGTGGTTGCCGACATCAGGGTATCGGGAACGGTTACCGATGCAGCAGGCGGTCCTTTACCTGGGGTGAGCATCAAGGTAAAGGGAAGTACTGCAGGCGTATCAACTGATCCTTCCGGTAAATATCAGATCAATGCGCCTGCAGATGGAACGCTTGTGTTCTCTTTTGTTGGGTTTACCACAAAGGAAATTGCGGTAAACAATCAAAGTACCATTAATGTGAAGATGGAGGAAAGCTCGGGTGAGCTGACGGAAGTAGTGGTTACCGCCCTTGGATTGACCCGCCAGAAAAAAACACTGACCTACAGCACACAGAGTGTAAGTACCAAAGAACTTACACAAAGCCGCGATCTGAATGTGGTGAATGCACTGCAGGGCAAGGTAGCAGGTTTAAACATCGGGTCGGGATCGAGCGGCGTAGGTGCTGCGGCCCGGGTGATACTGAGGGGAAACCGGTCTATAAATGGCAATAGCCAACCCCTGTACGTAATAGACGGGGTACCTGTACGGGGGAATCCGGCAGATCTGAACCCGGATAATATTGCTGCCATTAACGTACTTAAGGGTGCGAATGCTGCGGCACTGTATGGCAGTTCCGGACAAAACGGGGTAATCATTATAGAAACCAAAAAAGGCAGACAGGGTCAAAAATCTGCTGATATCAGCTTGAGTACAACTTATATGGGCCAGGAACCGATCCAGTCTATCCCTTTTCAGTATGAGTACGGGCAGGGAGCAGGTGGCATATATAACCGCTCTTCAGAAGAGTCCTGGGGCCCGGCGCTTGATGGTACTTTGGTGACTACCTGGTCTTTGGATCCGCAGAAAGCAGGCAGTACTTACCCGTTTCTTGGGCAGAAAAATGTGCGGGAAGGGATTTTTCAGACCGGCCATAATTCGGCAACCAATCTTTCTGTCGCCACTTCAGGCGAAAAAACCCAGACCGCTTTTAATTATACCTATACAGATGCTACGGGTATTATACCAAATAATGCTTTGCAGCGGCATAACATTACGGTAAGAATGACAAACCAGCTGTCTAAAAGGTTAAGCCTGGACAGCAAACTGGATTACGCAAAACAGAATATCGACAACAGATTGGATGAAGGAGAATCAAGTTACAACCCCATCCGGCAGATTTATACCATGCCCCCAAATATACGGCAGGAAGATGTAGAGGATTTTGAATACGTTGATCCTTCTCTGGGTGTAACCAAACAGGACTACTGGGCGCCAGGCTCGGTTACCAGTGCCAACCCCTACTGGGCACTGTACCGTAATTTACGCTACAATAAATCTGATCGCGTCATTGCACTGGCCTCGCTTTCCTACCTGTTTACAGATGACCTTAAGCTGATGCTCCGGGGTTCGTATGATGGTGAAACTACCGGTAATGAGGAGAAATCATATTACGGAACCTACCGAGATCCCTTGGGGCGCTATGCTTTAGGTGCCGGAAATTCTCAACAGACCATTGGCGATTTTCTGCTCAGTTATACCAAAAAACTTCATGCCAACTGGTCGGTACAGGCCAATTTTGGTGGGGAGATCAGAAGTAACAAAAGCGGTTCGGTTACTGCTTCGACAGGTGCCGGTTTGAATGTGCCCAACCTGTTCGCACTGAGCAATACCAGCTTGCCCACCGCGGTGAATACTTTGAGTAAATTTGAAACACAGTCGCTTTATGCCAATGCACAATTTGGCTGGAAAGACCTGCTCTTTTTAGACCTGAGTGCGCGCAATGACTGGAACTCTACGCTACCAGCAGCCGACAGGTCTTATTTCTATCCGTCGGCAGGTGTTAGTGCCATCATTTCCGAAATGCTGAAACTACCAGAGGCTATTTCCTACCTGAAGTTAAGGGGATCATGGGCGCAGGTAGGCAATGGGGCGCCGCCTTATCAGTTGCAGCGTTACGGGACAGGAATGGCCGGAGGTCCGCTTGGGTATATCCTGTTGAATTCTGTATTGCCAAATACCAAGTTGAGGCCTGAAAAAACGACTTCAACAGAGTTGGGACTAGAGATGAGCATGTTTAACAGCCGGGTTGGTCTGGACCTTACTTTGTATAAAACCAATACAAACGACCAGTTGTTTCCGCAGGCCTTACCTGTTGGCTCCGGTGCGGCCAGTTTTTTTACCAACGGGGGTGATGTACAAAATAAAGGCATAGAAGTGATCTTAACCACAACCCCGGTAAAATCCGGTGACTTTACCTGGAACCTGAATTTTAATTATGCGATAAATGAAAATATCGTAAAGGAACTGTCAGACGATATCCCGAGGCTGGTAGTTGGCAGCGACTCCTATATGCGTGAATTTGTTTTAGAAGAAGGGAAACCTTTCGGACTGATCTATGGCAAGGGCTATATGCGCAATGCCCAGGGAAATGTACTGATCGCAGCAAATGGCCTGCCGCAGTTTACCGCAGGAAGGACCGTATTGCTGGGCAATATCAATCCTAAATGGACAGGTGGACTATCCACATCTTTGTCTTACAAAAACTGGACTGCCAATTTTGTGATCTCACATAAACAGGGTGGGGTTGTCGCTTCATTTACCGATGCCATTTTGTATGGAAACGGACTTGTTGAGGAAACCCTGCAGGGTAGGCAAGGCGGATTGATCTTTGGACAGAATATTTTTACAGACATTACTGCAGTAAAAGCGAGCGATGGCACACCCAATAACATACCCGTAAATGCGGAGACCTTGTGGAAAGGCATGGGCTCGAGGACAGCACCCGTGGGAGAGGTTTTTAGCAGAAGTGCTACCAATACCCGTTTAAGGGAAATGAGCATTGGTTACAAGCTGCCGCAATCCTTATTTAAACGCCTGCCGTTTTCTGCAGTAGAAATTTCTGTGGTAGGCCGTAACCTATTCTTTTTATACAGAAAAGATTCAAATATAGACCCTGATTTTACCCAAGGTATAGAAACGATATCTGAAGGCTTCCAGTCGTTCGCTCCACCCACTACCCGTTCCTTCGGGGCAAACCTGAGAATTAACTTTTAAGTCAAATGTTATCCTTAAAATTTAAGCATATGAAAGAAATATTGAAACATTATAAATCCACGGTGATTGGTGCATTGCTGCTCTTTATTACTGCGTTTGTTGGCTGTACAGATAAATTTGATGAATTGAACACGCCTGAAAATCAACTGCCTGAAGAGGAAATCAACTCTGGAACAGTTGGACAGGCTTTTGGTTATGCACAATACTACGGCCTGGGTGCTGCTTTTGTTCAGGTACAGGAAAACCTGCATGCCCACCTGTTTGCTCAGTATTTTACCACTAATGTGGCTACCTTTAGTACAGAACGTTATGTTCCTAATGGTACCTGGGTAGATCTTTTCTGGAAAGATTTTTACACCAAACCTGCGCTCATGCAGTTTACAACCGAAAATGTAACCAAAGCCAATAACATGACACTGGCCAATGCCATAGCAAAAGTTTGGCGTGTAGTGATTTATCACCGCATGACTGATTATTTTGGACCGGTGATCTATTCGCAGTTTGGTAACCAGCAAACCAGTGTGGCCTTCGATTCACAGAAGGACATTTACTATGATTTTTTTAAAACCCTGGACGAAGCTGTTGAAGTACTTAAACAAAATCCTTCGGGCAATGCATTTGGTACTTATGACCAGGTTTATGCCGGCAGTGCCGCAAAATGGTTAAAATTTGCCAGTTCTTTAAGGTTAAGGCTGGCAATGCGTCTGGCTTACGCAGACGCAGCCAAAGCAAAAACAGAAGCGGAAAAAGCCATAGTTGATGGTGTTATCTTAACCAACGCCGAAAATGCTGGGGTATTATCCACTCTTAACAGTACCAATATTCTCTCGCGCATCACTTATCTGGTAAATGATTTTCGTGCAAACAGCAGTATGCTAAGCGCGTTAAAAGGCTATAATGATCCGCGTTTAAGCATTTATTATTCTCCTGCCGCTACCGGCGGACAATATGCCGGGCTGCGCAATGGGTTGGCTGCTGCTGACAGGGGCGCGGTTGTAGCACCTACCACGTCATTTGTAGGGCCACAGTGGATAGGAAATCCGCCAAGACCTGGAACGGTAAACCCGACTCTGGTACTTACGGCTGCGGAAGTTGCATTTTTACGTGCAGAAGGTGCTTTACGGAATTGGAACATGGGTACAGGTACAGCCCAGAGTTTTTATAATGAAGGTATCAGCCTGTCACTTACACAAAATGTAACGGGTATCACCAATATACAGATCACAGCTTATCAGAATACCGTTGCCACACCTGCACCTCTGGCAGATAAATGGAATTCTCCGGCGATGAGCAATATTCCGGTATTGTACAATACTGCAGGGAGTTTTGAGTTTCAACTGGAACAGATCATTACGCAAAAATGGCTGGCCATTTACCCCGACGGTTATGAGGCATGGGCAGAACGCCGGCGTACAGGATATCCGAGAGGCTATGCACTCATCGGATCGGATAATCCTGACCTGTCTGCTACAGATCTGGCCAGGAGGGTAATTTACGCACCTTCAGAAGTTACGACCAATAGAGATGCTTATCAGGCAGCACTAGGCTTACTCGGTGGGGCAGATAACATGAAAACCAGGGTATGGTGGGATCAGAAGCCTTTAACAACCTATCCAACGCCAGTAAACTAAACCGTAATCTTATGAAAACACTAAATTTAACGATGAAATGTATTTTAAATGCATTGCTCTGCTCTGCATTATGTGTATCATTTAGTTGTAAACAGGCAGATCTCCAGGAGAAGAAAGGGTCTGAAATTAGCAGTACTCCAGCGGGGCCAATGGGCTTGTTATCTGTGGTGAACCCTGTTCAGCTCAAAAATTTCGATTATCCGGCAGGCAGTACCAACCGGCTTTTCAAGGGAGTAGCCTGTGGAAATTTTGATGGCAGTGGCATTGCCACCATGGCGATTATCAAAAGGGCAACCAGCCATGTAATATTTATGAGGTCGGCGAATGATGGCAGTCATTACCAGATTCCTTTCTCTTTCGATGTGACTTCCGGCAATGATTTTAAAGGGGTTGCTGCCGGAGATATGAATGGTGATGGGATTGATGAACTGATCATTCTGCGAAATGGTGCCGGAATCACCAATATCCTGGTTTACAAGATGCCGCTTAATTTTTCCGGAACAGTCACCTTGCTGGCTTCATTACAAGTGGGCTCAGGGCTTTACAATTTTAAAGGGATCGCGGCAGGAGATTTTGACGGAGATGGTAAAGCCGAAGTTGTAGTAGCGAAAGACGCGCATTCGCAATTTATTTTTTATGCCCTTTCCGGCAGTTCCCTTGTCCTGAAAGGCTATATCAATCTCCCGGATGACCCTACATTAAATCAATGGGGAGGCGTTGCAGCCGGCGATCTGGACGGTGATGGCAAAGCAGAATTTATGGCTGTCAGAAACGGTACTGGCAGTGATGACGATATCCTGGTGTACAAAGTTTCCGGGACGAGCACCTGGACCGTAAATGCAGCGGGGAGCTATAATTATGGAGGTGGAACCACTCATTATCCATGGCTGGGTGTTGCAATTGGTGAATTTGACCAGGATAAAACCAATGGAAAAGAATTTGTCCTTTATAAGAACAGCAGCGCTTATTTCAGCTACCATCATTACAACGGAACAGGTACTGCACCCAGCCTGCTCAGTACTCAGGATTTCTCCAGCGAGACAGCCTGGCCATGGACTGGTATTGCAGCCGGGCAAACCATTATCAACGTTGGCGGTGATCAACTGGTCGGTATAAGACAAAAAACAGGTGGCACTACTCTCGGTGTGTTCGGAGATATTTCAACCAGATTTAACGCTAAAAAACTTAGTTTATCCCGCAATGGTTTCAGTTTTGGCTCTTATTACCAGGCGTTTATGCGAAATGCTGATGGTAGCCTCAACGTGGCTGGCTTAAAGACATTCTGTGAAACTAATAAGATCTACACTTTTGCTTTTATGATGGCAGACCGCTGGATTGATCCTGCTACCGGCACATATTACCCAAAAGGGACAGAGTATAAGGCATTTATTGAATTTTTAGAGCTGCTTAAATCCAGTGGCTCAATTATTAAAGTCATCCCGGTATTGGTTCCTCCAAGTGAAAGTGCTACTGCTCCAAGCTACCTTCCGCAACCAGGCGATTCTCCTTATATTGGTAGTGCGGAACTCGGCTCGGGCATCACTGATGAACGTGCCTTGTTTTCAGGTGGAGCCAGTAATCCAAATGCAAATGATTTCCCGGCCTGGTTCAAGTTGCTTGGTATCCTGGCCAACAAATATCCCAACCTTGCCGGCATCAATATCGACGATTTCGACCACAATACCAATGAGGTCGGGTCTAAAATTTTTACCCGGGTAATGCTGGGTAAAATGATAAAGAACCTGCGTGATCAAAATGAAGATATTGCTTTTATCCCTACGGTTTATTATGCAGTTACCACAGGTCAGAACTGGGTAAGGGAATATACGGATGGTTTTACCTTTTACTTTAGAAATGAAAAAACAAAGAATCCAGCTACAATAGTCCCACCCGATGTGACTAGAACAGGAACTGCTTGGAACATGCATGGGGCGATTGTGCTCCCGTCGTCAGACATCGCCGGCGGATTAAACCTCATCAATACCGAGATTAACGATTTTTCGGCCTGGCAGGCCAATTCAAACCGACTGCTGTTTCTTGGAATTTATGCCTCCACGCATAGCCAGAGTACTACCGCACCAACAGCGTTTACAACGGATAAGATGATGGGTGCTGCAAAGTCGAACCCAAAGGTTCACGGGTTGATGATCTACACCACACAGCAGCCAGCTACACCGATTGGAACAGCTGTTTATTCCAGGTTTAATTCCTGGTGGTAATCAGATTTATATTCGCTATCAAGGGGTGTCCTGCTAAGGGCACCCCATTTTTTATGGTTTACGTACACGTTTTGTAACAATGTCGGTTTATTTTCAAAAGAAAAGTTCCGGAAGCCTTTGATTTTTAAATTATATGATTATTTTCGGTAACGTTAACGTATTTGGGTTAGGTAACAAATACAGACGTTTTATTGCGAATAGTTTATCATTTAACACACATATCAAATGAAACTAAAATTCAGCCTGATCCATGTATTCATGGTCCTGATGTTATTGGGGCAGCTTGAAGCCCATGCCAGCCGGATCTACGGTGGCTTTTATACTGCCGAAAAAATAGCCAATTTACGGAGCAATTGTGACAAGTATGACTGGGCTGCAAAACAAAGGGCCCGGTTTATTGCACAGGCAAAGCCCTGGTTGTCAAAAAGTGATGACGAACTCTGGGCCATGGTTCCCGGACAGGATTTACCTCGTTGTATTGATGTAACTTTTGATCGGCTTACAGATGGTCCAAAATTCCTGGGTTGCCTGAAATGCGGACATGAGATTTCCAAGTATGGAAATTATCCCTACAACCCTGATTTTGCGCATAAGCCATGGAAATTGACCTGTCCTTCCTGCAAATCGGTTTTTCCCACCAATGATTTCGGTAAATACTACCAGACTGCACTTGATGAACACGGATTGTTTAATCCGGCTAAAGGGGATAAAAGCCTGCTTTATAACCTGGCGCACCCTGATCCCAAAGACCCACTTCATAAATATGGTGTAGACGATGGTTTTGGTTATGTCAATGAACAAGGGCGGGCATACCGTTTTATTGGTTACTATACCTGGAAATATTGGAGAGAGCTCAACAACGGGCTAAATGCGCTTGCCGATGCTTTCTTATATACCGGAGATAAACGTTACGCACACAAGGCAGCCATTTTGCTGGACCGCATCGCCGACGTCTATCCTGATATGGATTGGGAACCTTATTCCAAAAGAGGCTGGTACCATTCCGATGGTGGCAGCAACAAAGGCAAAATAGAAGGTTCTATATGGGAAACAAATGTGGTACAAAGGTTTGCAGATGCATACGATAAGATCCTGAGTGGCACAACAGATGACCCTTCGCTTTATTTATTTTTACAAAAACAAGCCCGGAAATATCAGCTGCCCCAGGCCAAAGGAACACGGGAACTGTTTGTAAAAAATGTAGACAACGGAATATTACGTACAGCAGTTAAGGCGGTGTTTTCAAAACAGATCCGTGGCAATCAGGGCATGCATCAGTTAACTGTGGCCAGGTGTGCAATAGCTTTAAATATCCAGCCTGAAACCACCGAATGGCTCGACTGGTTATTTGTACGTGATGGGGGAGATATTCCGGGCCTGATGATCCGTAATTTTGACAGAGATGGAACTACGGACGAAGGTGCTCCTGGATATACCTTTATGTGGGGAAACCTGGTCTCCGAACTTGGGAAGTTGCTGGCCGATTATAAAGGTTATACCAAACACAATATTTTTGCTGAATACCCCCAGTTCAGTGCGACCTTTATGGCGGCCTACCGCATGTCTGTATTGGGCATTTCAGTGCCCAATATCGGTGACGCAGGTGCTACTGGTGAAGTCTCCAACAGCTATATCAATCCTAATTTTATTGCCCAGGGATATTTTTATACAAGGGATCCGCAGATGGCCATCGCTGCCTACCGGGCAAATGGCAATTCTGTTAAAAGGCTGGGAATGGACATCTATTCCAAAGATCCTGAATCACTCAGCAGGGAGATTAGCAATATTGTAGAAAAAAACAACCAAGGTGACGGGAGATCCGGGCTGATGACGGGATTTGGCCAGGCCTCGCTGGAAATTGGTAAAGGAACTTCTGGAATTGCACTGGCCGGTAATTTTGGACGTACCATCAAACATGCCCATCCTGATTTGCTCAATTTCGATTTACTGGCATTCGGCAACTGGCTGGCCCCGGATCACGGATATCCGGAATATGCAACCAGATGGCCAAGCAACAATGAATGGACCGGGAGTACCCTTTCGCATAACCTGGTATTTGTAAACGGACATCCCCAAAAAGAAGTATGGGGAGGCCATACCCGAATGTTTAAACAGCTGGGAGGGTTTGGGGCTTTTGAACTTGATGGGAAAAAAGCTTACCCGGATGTAAAGGACTACAGCCGTACCATGGTGTTGATCGGAGGGCCGGATACCAGCAATGCCTATGCAATAGACATATTCCGGGTATTGGGTGGCCAGGACCATGTGTACAGCTTTCATGGTCCACCCGGAACCATCAGCAACGAAGGATTAAATCTTACAGCCCAGGAGGGTGGAACTTATGCCGGTCCTGAAGTTGCAAAGGGTACACTTGCAAAGGGCTTTCCAATTGGCTATTCGCATTTATACAATGTTAAAAGGGATATCAAACCTCCCGGACAGTTTATGCTCGACTGGAAAGTGGCTGCCGGTTACAGAAATGTTAAGGAAGCGGATCAAGTGCATTTGCGCATGTACACGTTAAACCAGGCAGACGATGTAGCATTGGCCGATGGTGACCCACCACAAAATAAACCCGGTAATCCTAAAACGCTGGGTTATGTGCTCCTGCATCGTGCAGCACCGGTACTGAACAGTAATTTTGTCAGTTTATTTGAACCTTATAAACAAAGCCCTTTTATTAAATCTGTAAAACGTCTGGACGATGGCAAAAGCATGCAGGTATCGCTAAAAGTAGAGCATGTAAACGGAACGGTAGACTACATCCTCTATAATCCGGATTCCACGCAAACCATGAGAACCGCTGATGGCGTAAAAATGGACGGGGTTCTTGGATATGTAAGGCAAAAACAAGGCAAGCCCGTCAAAGGGGTTTTGCTGAACGGAAAGCAGCTCAGCTATGCAAATATGAACCTGACAGCTGCAGGACCGGTGAAGGGGAAAGTGGTGAAAATGAATAGAGAACTGAAGGGAGGGGGTTGGCTGCTGGTTGATAAAGCCCTGCCAACTGACGGAAGTATGAGCGGGGCGCAGCTCATCATAGATACCAAAGGTAACCGGGATGCCTGTTATTCCATCGTTGAAGTAAAACGGGAAGGTAATTTAACCAGGGTTTATTGTGGACCCATTACTTTTATCAGCGATTACAAGGGTAATGATTATCAAGGCGGGTACTTATATGATTTTGAAGAAGGAGCTGCATTTACGATCACCAGTCATGAAACATGGCAGTAAAAAAGCAGCAGAGGCTATATTTTCAGAAAATAAATTTGAAAATATAGAATATACTCCATACCTTACGGGTACGTTACCGTTACACCCATCTTTTAAGCTGTTAAATGCGCGTAAAATTAGGTGAGGAAATGGTTTATACGATATTTAACACATAAATAATTAAAACTAAAAAAATGAAGAGTGTTTTTGTTGGCAGACATGTCCGTTTATCCGTTCTGTTTACTTTATTCGGTGCAACTTGTCTGGCGCAGCGTTACCCAGGGCCGCTTTCTCCGGAACAGTCCATGGGCAAATTGAAAATTGCGAATGGTTTTAAGGTGCAGTTGTATGCTGCAGAGCCCCATGTCCTTGATCCGGTAGCCTTGGAATTTGACGAACAGGGCAATGCATATGTAGTGGAAATGCCCGATTATCCTTATGAAGTTGAGCCTGGAAAAGGAAAGGGCCGCATCCGTATTTTAAAAGATACCAATGGAGATGGCCGTGTAGATAAATCCATCATATTTGCAGAGAACGTTACTGAAGCAACCAGTATTTTACCTTGGAAAGGTGGCATTATTGTAACTGCAGCACCCAACATCCTTTATTTAAAAGATACTAACGGAGATGGAAAGGCCGACGTTAGGGAGATACTTTTTTCCGGATTTTTTCAAAACAATTCAGAAGCGCAGGTAACAAGTCTGCGATTTGGCGTAGACAACTGGATTTACGCCAATAACCGCGGACAAAGTGGAATGGTTACTTTTAGCAAAACCCCGGACGCAGCACCTGTTTCGGTAAGGGGAGCTGATTTCAGGTTCCGTCTGGAC
Organism: Pedobacter heparinus; assembly: GCF_032678725.1. Classification (GTDB taxonomy): domain Bacteria; phylum Bacteroidota; class Bacteroidia; order Sphingobacteriales; family Sphingobacteriaceae; genus Pedobacter; species Pedobacter heparinus_A. Next base: position 67,955 of record NZ_JAVTSC010000010.1, on the reverse strand, counting down.
AGGAACCAGTTTGAACTGGAAACAGGACCAGGCCAATTTGGACAAACCATTGACGACTGGGGGCACCGGTTTTTTACAGAAAACTCTATTCACATTCAGCAATCGATCATTCCATGGAGATATACCCACAGACATCCTTATCTGGGCCTTTCTAAATTTGTAGTAAACATTTCTGATCATCAGGAAATCATGTTTAACGAAACCCCACCTCCATACTGGCGTGCCGAAAGAACCGCCAGGCGTAACAAAGCTTTCAAGGAGGCAAATATGAAAAATATAGAGTATGCAGAGGGTCGTTTCACTGGTGCTTCAGGTGGAACGATATATACTGGTGATGCTTTTCCTGCAGCATACCAGGGTAATTTTTTCGTAACGGATGTGTCTGGTAACCTGGTGCATAGAGATATACTTAGTGTGGTAGATAAGAGTCCTGTTATGGTTGCCAAACGTGGTGATCAGGAGAAAGATAAAGAGTTCTTATCTTCTACAGATACCTGGTTCCGTCCGATAACCTTTACAACCGGCCCGGATGGCTATTTGTATTTGCTGGATTATTACAGGCAACACATCGAAACGCCGGTTTCCATAGACGATGACCTTAAAGCAGATATGGACTTTATGGCCGGAAGTGACAAAGGCCGGATTTACCGTATTTTGCCTGGCAATGCCAGTGCTAAAAATGTAAAAATTGACCTGAAAAATACCAGCAGTGCTAAACTTGTTGCGGTACTTGAAAATCCAAATGGCTGGTGGAGAAGCCAGGCGCACCGCCTGCTGATTGAACGGGGCGATAAGTCGGTGATCCCTACGGTAAAGGCACTGTTTAATAACAGTAAAGATGCTAAAGCCAGACTCCGCGCTTTATATGTGCTGGAAGGATTAAATGCCTTAGATGCAGCGGTTGTAAAAAAAGCATTGCAGGATGCTGAGCCTGGGCTACGTGAAAATGCAGTGATGCTGGCCGAGCGTTTCCCTGAATGTTTGCCACAGGTGATACAAATGACCAATGATCCGGCAAACAGGGTAGCTTTTCAGGCAGCACTTAGTTTAGGCGAATTCAATGGCGCAACTGTTGCACCTGCGCTGGCAAAGGTAGTTGCCCAATACGGACAGGATTCCTGGTTCAGAACAGCTGTTTTAAGTTCAAACGCAGGTTCTTCAGCGGAGTTGTTGAAAGCATTACTGCAGCAGGATTCTTTTACGCAAAAAGAAGAGCCATGGAAACTTACTTTTCTTGAAGACTTGTCCGCAATCGTTGCTGCAAGAAATAAAAAAGAGGAGGTCAGTGCTTATCTGGAAACCTTATCACAGCCTGCTTTGGAAAAAGGCAGCTGGCAGACCTCCCTGTTAAAGGGCTTGAAAAAAGGCTTGAGCAAAGCTACAAATCCACAATTAAAGGAGGCAGCGGGCAGTCTGAAAACTGATTCGGCAGCAGACATTAAGGCTGCTATTTTAAAATTGAAAGCCTTGTATTAATTAAAATTTATAAATCACAGCAGCCAGTTTAAGCTGGCTGCTGAAAAATAAAAAACGATAGAGATGAAGGATAAAACTTGTTCCCGCAGAAAATTTATAAGTAAATCGTTATACCTGGGCTCGATGTTTTTTGGCGGGGCCCTTTTACTTGGATCCGGTGCAATAGCCAATGACAAAACTACGCCTGACCAGGACCCTAAGCAAGTAAAAAAGGACCCTTGCGACGACATGACAGGTGTGAGTCCGGCAGAGCTTGCCAAAAGAAAAAAACTGGCTTACGTAAACAAATCTCCAATAGAAGACAGCCATTGCAGCAATTGCGCGCTATACCTGCATCCGGCAAAAGGTAAGGCCTGTGGCGGATGTGTATTGTTTAAAGGCCCTGTTCGCCCTACTGGCTATTGTGCCTACTGGGCTCCGATTAGTGAATAGTATTTAACTCCTATGATGAAGAAAGTACTTTTAATGTTGTTTTTGAGTAGTGGCTATTTCCCGGGTTTTGCCCAAAATAACCGCTCGTCATCAGTTAATCCTAATAAACCTTTGGCTATTAAATATATAGGAGCTGCTAAAGCAACCGGCGGTTCTTTAGCAGTGGTGGTTAATGAACTCCCCCTGGCCCATACCTCACAGTTTTTGCCCTTAAACAAAAACGGGGTTTTGGTAGGTAAAAATGACCTGGACAAACAGATGAACCAGGTTTTTGAGAACGTGTCTCTTGCATTGAAAGCTGCAGGCAGCAATAGCGAACAGCTGGTTAAAATTAACATCTGCATTGCACAACCTGAATTGTTGGTTAAGGTTAAGGAAAATCTCAATACGCGTTTCAAGACCGGGAAAAAACCGGCAATCAGTTTTGTATCGGGCGATCTGATTCACCCTGATGCGCTGGTTGGCATGGACGTCATTGCGGTAGCCGCATCAGCTGCCGATAAAAAAGTGAAGTATTTAAAACCCGAAAACCTTGCCGGGCCTAAACAGCAGGCCCAGGTGGCCGTTTTACCGGCAGGAGGTGTGGTATACGTTTCAGGACAAGCTGCAAAAGGGAAAATGGCCGAGGCTACACGGGAGACGCTAAAACAATTAGGGGCCACGTTAGTACATTTAGGGTTGGATAAATCGGATATCGTCCAAATCAAATCCTTCATTTGTCCTGCCAGCGACATCAGGATTGTTGAGCAGGAAATGGCCACTTTTTTTGCCGGCCATACCATTCCGCCAACTGTATATGTCGATTGGCTCAGTAATGATCCTGTTATCGAAATTGAGCTGATTGCGGCATCTCCCAGCCCGCAAAAACCAGCGGCGCAAATGGACTTTATTACCCCTCCAGGCATGACGGCATCGCCTGTATACAGCAAGGTTACCAGGGTCAATTATGGTAAAAAAGTATATTTTTCCTCAATGTACGGTGAAAGTTCAGGCGATGCAAAGACCGAGGTAGCCGGGATATTTACAGAAATGGGACAAATTGCAAAACAAGCGGGTACAGACTTCAGTCACCTGGCCAAGGCTACCTATTATGTAGCCAACGATAGCACCAGCAACGAGTTGAACACCATCAGACCAAAATATTATAAAGCCGACCGTCCGCCGGCTGCCTCCAAGGCTAAAGTAAAGGGCGTTGGTTTAACAGGTAAAGGTATTTGTATAGATATGATCGGCGTATGTTTTTAACAAAGAAAATGGTGTTACTGTTGTTCCTATTGCAGGCCGGACATCTCCTGGCGCAAAGCAATGACCCAGCGATTAAAGTTGCGCTGAAAGTCATTCCCGGCTTACAGTTCGATGTGGTGAGGTTTACTGTAAAGCCCGGGGCCGCCGTAAAGCTGGACTTTACCAATACGGACGACATGAGCCATAACTTCTTAATTACAAAGCCCGGAACCAGGCTGGATGTCGTAAATGCTGCTATGCAGTTAGAAGAAAAGGGACCAGCTATGAATTATATCCCAAAATCTTCAAACATATTGTGGGCTATTCCAATCCTGACACCTGATCAAACCAAATCGCTGAGCTTTAAAGCGCCATTGCAGCCTGGCGCCTATCCTTATGTATGCACCTTTCCAGGGCATGGCTTTATCATGTATGGAGTAATGTATGTGAATGCGGATGGGAAAATGCCTGATCTTAAAAGCGATCCGAACATTCCCCCATCCCGGCAGGAAGATAAACAAATGGCAATGGGTAAAACCGATATGCAGCACATGCATCATAACGAAAAACCTGCAGCAGATCATCCTTATGCACTCATATCTCCCTATTTATACCGTATTTTTATGGATGATGCCGGCCCGGCAGCGATAGCCGTAAGCTTACCTCAAAATTTGTCCTATTGCTGGGATGCGGGGGTATGCAGGTTACGCTACGCCTGGAAAGGCGGATTTCTGGACAACGCCGCCATTTGGAAGGGGCATGCAGATGCCGCTGCAAAAATCATCGGAACAGTTTTTTACCGTGACAAAACTACCTATCCCTTGCGGATCGGAAATCCAGATGAAATTCCTGTTGCCGAATATAAGGGCTACCGGTTGATAGACAGGTATCCTGAATTTCATTATACGCTCAATGGTATAGATGTTTATGAACTTATTTTACCTAAACAGGACGGCAAAGGCTTGATCTGTAAGTTCAGGATACCTAATGCAAAGCAGGAAATCTGGTTTGCTGCGGGTACAAATGATGAAGCTGCGACATATGAAGTTTCCGCAGGGAGCTGGGAGCGGGAAAAGCTGCGGCTCAGTCCGGCGCAGGCCAGGGAATTCAGCATCACTATAACCAGCTATCCTTTAATTTACAGTAGAAAAAAATAAGCAGATGAAATTAAAGAACATAACCTGCCTGGTAAGTTTATTTGTTATAAGTGCTGTATCTGCTCAGGTTAAAAAGGAGAAGGAACCCTACACTGTGGAAACCATCCAGATGCCCGAAGGCCTAACCTGTGAAACCGGCGGACTTGATTTTTTACCGGATGGCCGCCTGGTGGCGTGTTTTATCCGTGGGGAAGTGATGATCTATGAGCCCAAAAGTAAAGCCTGGACCTTATTTGCGGAGGGCTTACATGAGCCCCTGGGTATTATGGCGGTCAGTAACACGGAAGTTTTAGTGATGCAGCGTCCGGAGCTTACCAGGATCAAAGACACAGATGGTGACGGAAAAGCTGATGTATATGAAAAGGTAACCGATGATTTTGGTCTTTCGGGAAATTACCACGAATTCAATTATGGTCCTGTAAAAGATAAAAAAGGCAATATTTTCATCGCCTTAAACACCGCATCCCCGGGCGGTGCAGTTAAGCCAGAGATCAGAGGGAAATTCAATCCCTTAGGTAGGGACATGCAGCCCGGCCGGTATGAAATGTATTCCGTAGTACCCTATCGTGGTTGGGTAATGAAGCTTGGCGCTGATGGCAAACTGGAACCTTATGCCTCGGGTATGCGCTCTCCAAATGGTTTAGGTTTTGATCAGCAGGACAACCTGTTTGTAACCGATAACCAGAGTGATTGGGTAGAAACCAGCACGTTGTACCATGTGGAACAAGGAAAATTTTACGGTCATCCGGCCAGCCTGGTTTGGAATAAAGACTGGAAAGCTGAAAATCCATTTGCGCTGCCTATAGAAGAACTGGCCCGGATGCGTACAAAAGCTGCGGTTTTATTTCCGCAGGGAATTATGGCCAACTCGCCCACACAACCGCTTTGTGATGTTACCGGAGGTAAATTCGGTCCTTTTAAAGGGCAGTTATTTGTAGGGGAAATAAACAGGGACCGCATTGTGCGGGTAATGCTGGAAAAGGTAGGCGGTCAACTTCAGGGTGCCTGTATCCCTTTTATCGATGGACATGGCTTGAGAAAGGGCAATAACCGGCTTGCATTTGCTCCGGATGGCAGTTTATGGGTAGGACAGATTGCTTATGGCTGGGGCGGAGATCTGGGCATACAACGGATTGTGTATAACGGAAAAGCACCGGTTGATGTGTACAGCATGAGCCTCACAAAAGATGGCTTTGACTTAACCTTTACCCAGCCTGTAAATAAAACCGAGGCCATGAATGCGGATAATTATAAATTCAGGCATTATTATTATAAATACCAGCGGAAAGACAAAAGTCAGGGAGTTGACAATTCCGATCAGAGAGATATTCAGGATGTTGGCGTTACTGCCATTAAAGTGTCTTCCGATCAAAAGAAAGTATCCGTAAAATTGGCCACATTAAAGGCAGGCTATGTATATGAACTGAAGCTTGGTAACCTGAGCAGCAAAGAAGGTACGCCTTTGGCCAACAAACTGATCTGTTATACACTCAATAAACTCATTACCAATTGAACCCAATCAACCGGCTTTCTTTTATTAAAAATACAGCTGTTTCAGCAGCCGGTGTTTTGCTGGGAAACCGGCTGGAGGGATTTGCGCCGGGCCATGAAGCTACCTCGTCCAGCTATGATGTAGTTCAGGAAATATTGAAATACCCTAAGATCGATGCCTATGCCCATGCCTATCTTCAGGATGCACAGGCAAAAGTACAAATGGGTTATGCAGATAACCTGGGCATCGAAAAGCTCTTTATATCGGTGCCTATTGCCAAAAAAATGGGCGAAACACCTGATGAGATCAGCGCTTATAACAACCTGGTGCTTAAGGCCGTGAAACGGCATCCCGACAGGTTGATCGGGCAGCTGACCATAAATCCTGTACATCAGAAAGAATCAATAGAAGAGATCAGGCGTTGTACCGGCGAGGGGATGATCGGCATGAAAATTTACAACCAGGTCAGGATCAATAACCCCTTATTTTATCCGGTAATAGAAAAGTTCATTGATTATAAAATGATCATCCATGTGCATGGTGAAAGCCAGCTTGGAGTTGGTGGCTACCGTATGAAATATGATGTGAAGACCACGCCTGATATCTCAGTGCCGGAGGATTTTGTGGACATGGCTGTAAGATATCCCGAGGCCATGTTTCAGTACGCGCATATCGGCGGGGGCAGCGACTGGGAGTATGCCTGTAAAGCATTTAAAAACTATCCTAATATTTATGTAGATACCGGTGGCAGCAATAATGAAGAAAACATGCTGAGTTTTGCCGTAAAAACGCTTGGTGAAGACCGGGTGTTATTTGGTTGTGACGGGGCCTATTTCCAGGGAGTGGCTAAAATTGTCGCTGCAGATTTAACAGCAGGCCAGAAGCAAAAGGTATTTTTTGACAATTACAACCAGATGTTAAAGAAGTCAGGAAGAAATATCAGGTAATTTATTGAACAGACAGCTATGATCAACCGAAGAAAATTTATCAATGCCAGTACCCTTTCTGCCGCAGGTATGCTGCTATCCGGAGCCTTACCTGCTAAAGCCGCTGTAACTGAAAAGGAGAGCTTCCTTGCTGGAGAAGGGGCGGCTTATGACCCCGTTAAAGAAATTTTAAAATACAAAAAGATAGATGCGCATAACCATGTGCACCTGTTTAACGGCGGCCCGGAAGAGAATATAGAATTTGCGGAGAAATTTGGCATTACCAAAATGATCATCTCCAGGCCAATAACCAGCGGAGAGGGGACCCCAAAAGATTTCAGGGGCTATAACGACCTGGTGTTAAAGGTGATGAAACAATTTCCTGACCGGTTTACCGGGCAGCTTACCTTAAATGTAAATTACCAGAAAGAATCGCTCGAAGAAATCAAACGCTGCATAGGCGAGGGGATGATCGGCCTAAAAGTATATCACCAGGTTAAAATTAATGACCCGCTTTTTTACCCCATTATAGAGAAATTTATTGAGCTGAAAATGATCATCCACATGCATGCCCATTGTCAGCTGGGTTTTGGAGGATACCGGATGAAATACGACACCAAAAGTAAACCCAATACTTCCATTCCTGAAGATTTTGTCGACATCGCCGGGAGGTATCCCGAAGCCATGTTCCAATATGCGCACATTGGCGGAGGTGGAGATTGGGAGTATGCCTGTAAATCATTCCGGAACCATCCGAACATTTACGTTGACGTTTCTGGCAGTAACAACCCTGAAAATATGGTGGATGCCGCCTTGAACATACTGGGAGAGGATAGGTTATTTTTTGGAACGGACAACTGTTATTACCAGAGCGTAGGAAAAATACTTTGTTCCAACCTGACAGAAACGCAGCGAAAAAAGATTTTTTTTGACAATTATAATAACATCCTGAGAAAATCGGGTAGAAATTTTTAATGTAAACACACACCAATGAACCGAAGGAAATTTTTTGCCAGCACCGGCCTGTCAGCAGCCGGGCTGATGGTATCAGAAAGCCTTTTCGGACTAGATCCAAAAGCAAGGGCCGGGCAGAACTGGACAGCGGAGTTGCCAGGTAAGTATGACCTCATGAAAGAAGTGATGAGGTATCCTAAAATTGATGCCCACGTACACGTAGATCTTGGCAACAGCAATCCGGAAGCACAAAAGAAGTTTGCTGAAATCCTTATCGACTATGCAGAGCGGCTCAACATCCGGAAACTGATCCTTTCCAAGCCGGTAACACGGCTGATTAAAGGGATACCCGATCCCAGCCCCGAAGCATTTATTGACCACAATAACATCATCCTTGGCGTGATGAAACACCATCCTGATAAGTTTACCGGGAGCTTTACCTTTAACCCTGTGCACTTGAAAGCATCTTTGGATGAGATCAAAAGATGTGTTGACCAGGGCATGGTTGGTGCCAAAACCTATTACCAGACTAAAATTAATAACCCTGCATTCTATCCGATCGTTGAAAAGATGATCGATCTGAAAATGATCATCCATACCCATGCCGAAACACAGTTGGGTGTGGGTGGCTACCGCATGAAATACAACGGCAGGAAACCGGAACAGGTATCCATACCGGAAGATTTTGTAGACATTGCCAAAAGATATCCTGAGGCCATGTTTCAGCATGCACATATCGGTGGTGGTGGTGATTGGGAATACATGTGTAAGGCTTTAAAGCACAGTCCAAACGTATATGTAGATACTTCGGGAAGTAACAATGAAGAGCACATGATTGACTTTGCGCTGCAAGAACTTGGTGAAGACCGCCTGTTGTTCGGCTCAGACAATTGTTACTACCAGAGCGTGGGTAAAATCCTGGCTTCAAACCTGACGGAGGCCCAGAGAAAAAAGATATTTTTTGAAAACTTTAACAATATTCTAAAAAAAGGAGGACATCATGTTGATTGATATTAATGCATATGTTGGCCACTGGCCATTTCAGCAGCTGAAATACAATACCTGTGAAGGGCTGCTGGGCCGGATGAATAAATTCGGTGTCGACGTTTCTGTCATCAGCAACCTGAATGGGATATTTTATAAAAACACAGGTTCGGCAAACGAAGAATTGTACGATGAGATCAGGTCTAACCGGAAGTTTAACGGCCGGTTTATTCCTTTTGGCGTAATTAACCCTATTTATGCCGGCTGGAAAGACGATCTGGAGGTTTGTGTAAAGAAATATGGTTTTAAAGGAATCAGGATCTACCCCAAATACCATGATTTTGGCATTACCGATCCGGCATGTATTGAGCTGGTAAAGCGGGTGCGCGACTATGGCCTGCCGGTAGCATTTAATTTTCGCATGGTCGATAGCAGGCAGCGTTCGTGGATGGACATTGATTATGTGGTGGGAACGCCAAAGCCGGAATGGAACCTGAAAAACATCTTGCCGATTATCAAGGAAGTTCCTGATGCCAAATACATGATCCTGAATTTTGCCAACAATACCGGGTTGAATGAAGAGGAAATGTCAATTGTAAAAAAAGCGGATCTGTTGTTCGATACTTCGGGCAGGGCCATTACCAACATGGCCGAATTTATAGGCAGATATGGTAAAGATAAGTTTGCTTTTGGCACTCATGCACCGATTTTGGATTACCTGAGCGGGCAATTGCGTATCGAATCATTAGAAGCCGCTGAAGCAGACGAGCAGACCAAGGAACTGCTGAGATCAGGAAATGCGAAAAAAATGCTGGGAATATAATTTTCTGATATGGAGCCTTCCCTGCCTTTTATACCACACCATGCCGCCAGCTGGTGGGTTACTTTAGCCGATCTTCAATGGTCCCAAAAGAAAATTGTTGATCAGATAAAGCGAAGGGCCGCGGCATTTGCTGAGGCGAAAATTGATACCGCCATTAATTTCGGCTTTCACGTGAGGTTTGATTTTTCAAACTATTTTGGACAGTTGCATGGATATTATGCCAATGTATGCGAAGAGTTGCATCAGTACGATATTAAGTTCATGGACCATTATTCCTGTAACCATGTAGCAAGGCCACGCGGTAGCGCTGAATTTAAGAAACTACATAAGAACCATCGCCACAGTATCCTGTTGTTTCAGGATCCCATTGCCGCTAAATATGCGCAGTACGAAGGCTATTATTTTAACGACATTTGTGAAGTTGATGTACGCGACGGAAGCCGGGGCTATGCAACAACCTATCAATTTGAGATTTTCTGCCACAACAATCCGGATTTCCTGGATATGCATGCGAAATATCTTAAAAGGTTAATGAATGAAGTTCCCTTTGATGGAATTGAAGTAGATGACATGTGTGATTACGGCGGGCCGACAACCTGCAGATGTATACATTGTCAGGAAAGGTTTAAGCGGGATTATGGACACGAGATCCCGGCTTTTGAGGATAAATCCTTTTTTGGGGATACCACAAAGTCCCCGCTTTTTTGGGGCAATTATCAAAATCCTGTTTTCAGGGACTGGATGCATATGAAATCTGATGTGGTGGCTGATCATGTGAAAATGGTTAAAGCTATAATTGGTAATAAACCGCTGATGACCTGCTGTTCCAGTTCAGGGCCTGCATTTTTAAATGTGCTGGCACTTAATCTTGAAAAAATGGCCCCACATCTGGACTTCTTTATGCTGGAGAATGGGGGGCTCAACGTCAATACCGTAAACTGGGTTCACAGGGATGCCGAAGCGGTACACCAAAAGGATATTGCCGATAAAAGAGGCAAGGCAGTTGCCATGGGCCTTTGTTATTCCACCTATACTGCGGGCGGATATTTAGGATGGGGCTTAAGCCGTTTCTGGGGTGTGGCAAGCTGGAGTGGTACTGTGACTCAGAACCTGGAAGAGGACCCGGCAGATGCCATGGAAATAGAAGACATTGTAGGTCCTTATCATCAATGGGAGAAACAGCACAGCGATCTGGATTACAGAGACGGAGAAGATCTGGTTGAGGTGCGGCTTGTAAATAACAGCTATTGCAGAGACAATGGCTGGAGAGGCGAAGACGGACTGGAACATTGGGACAAGGCCAGGGCATGGTCACGTTACCTGGTTAAAAATAACATAGGCTATCGCTTTGTCCGGGCCCTGGAACTTGCAGATGCAGGTGTTTTGGAAAAAGACCACACGCCGTTAATATTAGATAGTGTTGGCTGCGTTTCAGATGCCCAGTTTAATGCCATCAGCCATTATCTTTCCAAAGGCGGGATTGCCTGGCTTGCACTGCCATTTGGCACGCACAATGAAGAGGGATTTAAGCGTTCGGTTCCATTATCGGAAAAACTGAAAACTGGCGGATATAAAAATCTCATGACCATAGATACGGCCACAAAGCTTGATCCGGTAAAGAAAATGATCTCTGAAGGAAAGCTTAAACCTGTCATCACACAATTGGCAGGAGATGCCAGGTGGGCCGTTAGAATCAGATTTTATAAAGACAAGCCTGTTATTCACATGATGAACACCGCAATTGCAGGTGTCCCCCATCCGGGTTTAAAAGACAATTCAGGTGTGGGTATTCTTTCCGCTATAAAATCGCTTTCAGAAAACAACAACTTAAGTTATGAAGTAGACATTCAAAGACTGGCATTAAACCAGGTAAAGGCCATTAGCCCAGAGCTGGGAGACAGGTACGCTGCGGTAACAGTTAAAAAAAACAGAAAGGGTTATTCCCGGTTGACTGTAAACCTGGATGGCGTAAAGGTATATGCAGAAATTAAGGCGCTGGTTTAAAGCAGACGGCGCTCCCATTTCAACAATTCAGCCGTGAACGCCAGATTTTCTACGCCATTATTAAGGTAAGTCTGGCGTATGGCATGATAAACCTCCTGGTTTGCCGCTGCTAATTCCAGCCAGCCCCGCAGGGCCATAAAATATCCAGGGTGCTCATCACCACCATCTACTCTGCGCCTTACGGTTTTACGATCTTTGGTAATCACATTTTTTAATAAGGTATTGGAAAAACGCAACATATCTTCCTTGTTAAACACAATTCCTTCACGATATGCAGCTGCAACCATGCCTATATCCAGTGCACCGTGCGAAGCATCCTCCACATAAGGTGCGGCTTTAAAATACTTTACATTATGGGAAAGCTGGTCTTCCGGAACCCATCCCTTAGTTGTCATAGGCTCATACCAATAGTTCCAGGTATATAAGTTAGCCGCTGCATTGTAGTTTAACCGGTTTTTTAATAACAGGCACATTTTTTTCGAGCGTTCCAGATAGATCTCTTTTCCAGTCAGCCGATGTAAGATCAACTCCGAAGCAACATGCTTACCTAAATAATTTATAGGTGCCGGAACGTTATCGGCAGGAAAAGATTCGCCCCGTTCACAAGTGAGGTAGTGGCCTTCACCTTTGTTGGGGCCCTCCCGCCAGAGGCGTTTTCCCGCATCAGCATAAGATTCCTCCGCAGCCTGGATAAAACGTGATGCTGCCGGCTGTAAGTGTTTCAAAGCAGGATCTGCTTTAACCAGTTCTGCAAATCTGAGCATCGGGTAATAGATAATGCCGATGTAGCCTATATAGGCCAAAGTAATGGGTTGGATCATGATGGTCTGTTTGGCGGGTAAGGTATTACCTTTAACAGTTACAGCAATGAGGTTAGACTTATCTGTATAATGGCCCGACTTTGCACCATAAGGTGCCATCGGATCATTGATTATTTTTTCAGCATATCTTGCATCTGCAGGGTCCAGGCTTAAATCTTCAAATACTTCGTGGCGATTGTGATGGCTGTTGCTTACTTTAATGGTGAAGCGGTTTTTGTTTTTCCTGTCAAAAGGAGCAATCTCCACCCTGGTAAGCTGGTTGTTTGAAGAGGGGGTAGACACAATGGTAATCAGGGTTTTCCCATCTTCGTCTTTAAGTACGCCATTAGCCACAACATATTTAGAACCCATACTCCAGGCAGGTCTGCTTAGGCCCGATCCGTCTTTCACCCCACGTTTATCATCCCGGTGACCCAATACCCTGTCGCCTCTTCTTGCCAGTTCAACCAGGTATTTTGAATCCCCCGTAGCTTCATACAAATCTGCCAGCATATTTAAATTCGCTGTTTCCAGCCAGGCAATCGAACTTGCATCAGGCATTTTTTCCCATGGATCTTGCTGAGATGCATTCGCAAGCAATTTATCTGCCCGGAGTATCGTTAACGCTATCTTATGAACTGTATCCCCTCGCTGATAAAAATGGCTTAGTGCCTTTAAGGGCTGCATGCATGTCAATGTAAAAACGAGAGCAATGCAGGTTCCAAAGTATTTCATGTAGTCGTGGTTTTGGTAGATCATTAGTTGAGCGCGAGAACGGCTCTCAACAAAGATAATTTTTTTTCATAAAAAACGGTAACGTACACAATAATCTCCTATATTAGTATTATAGTCTTTATAAGGAACTTGTAAACCGAAGGACTGTGTTGATAAAAGATTAGATTTAATATACGATCATAACCGATAAGCAATACAGTGGAACACAAAAATGACCGGCGTGACTTTATAAAAAAAATATCTGTAGCCAGCCTTGGCCTGGTTCTGGCCGATGGATTTACCAATACTTATGCCAGCCCGGCCGGACAAACACTTACCGACGTCAGAAGTACCCTCCTTGGTAACCTGTCTCAAAATCCTTCCGAAGCGGAGATAGACCAAAGAATTGTTAAGGTCCGGGAATGCAAAAAAAATGTTGGGTATTTAATGTTCTGAATATGATGATAAGAATCGCATTCGTTATAGCCTTGGCTTTACCATTTAATACGCAAGTATTTGCGCAGCCTGTTTCAGTAAACTGGATGTTAGAAACGCCCAATGCTGCCTGGCAAGCACGCGATTCCCAGGGAGAATTAGTTTACAAAAACAAGCTCTGGATCCTGGGCGGCTGGTTTAACTCTATGGATGCGCCTCCGCGGGACGTGTGGAATTCTTCCAATGGAAAATCATGGCAGCTTATTAACAATAATGCTCCCTGGATCCATAGCGATCTACCGATGTCTATCGTTTTCAAAAACAGGATGTGGATGATGGGAGGGTGGTATAACGGGCGTTTGCCAGGCCATTCTGCCAGTAATAAGGTCTGGTCGTCTAAGAACGGTATTCAATGGGATCTTCAAACTGATAATGCAGCATGGACTCCAAGGTGTGCTTCAGCTGTTGTTGAGTTCAAAGGCAAGCTTTGGCTGCTTGGAGGGATTGAAGATTATTACTTCGGTACTGATAAGAACCTGAAAAATGATGTTTGGTATTCATCCAATGGAAAAGACTGGTCCCAGGCGACAGCTAATGCAGGATGGTCTCCGCGTGCTTACCACCAGGCAGCAGTCCTTAACGGGAAAATATACGTATTTGGCGGTGGTAACTATGTTCCCCAATATCAGGCATACAATGATGTGTGGAGTTCGGAAGACGGCGTTACCTGGGAGCAAGTTTCAGAAGCCGCTCCCTGGCAAGCACGATTATGGTTTTCTTCGGTTGTTTATCGTAAAAGGATCTGGGTGATAGGCGGATGGTCCAATAATCCTTATAAAAACCATGCGGATATTTGGAGCACTAAGGATGGAAAAAATTGGGAGCAACTGAAGTCAAATATCATTTGGAAGGAGCGGCATGAGTCTTCAGCTTTTGTTTTCAATGACAAAATTTGGGTTGCGGGCGGCATGACACCGCCACTTGTAAATGATGTTTGGTCGCTAAAATTACCCAAGAACTGGTGACAGGCCATTCAACAATCCCTTTATCCTGAAAATCCATTTAAGACCTGGTCAGATGTTATTGAATATTGCCCAAACATTTCAAGTAATAATATAGCTCCGTTAGTTTGCAGTAAACCTGCCTGTGTTTCTTTAGTTTCCATTCCCGTTGTGCAATCGCGAAGCAGTGTTACCGAATAGCCCCGGTTAGTCATTTGGGTAGCTCCATAATCACGACTTATAATACAAGCGTTCGTGTTAAAGCCAGCATACAGAAGGAATAATATCCCTTTCTTTTTGCAATAACGATGAAGCTCTTCACCTGTAGCTACTACCGCTTCGTTAGGCTGCGGTGTCACTTTTGGATGGAATGTAAGCTCCGGCAATGAGCGCCTCTCAGTTTCACGGGGTTCAAACGGCCTTCTGAAATCTTTATACTGACCCGATAGGCTACGAAACTCTGCCGGCGGCCATGAATCGTTAGGCGGATTCATTTCTGCCCGTGATACCAGCTTTACCCAGTTGGGATGTTTTATAGCAGCTTCGGGAGAGGGTGCATGTATGATCTGCATTCCCTGTTCCCTGCACTTGGCTAAGAGTGGTACATACTTCTCGTTAATGATCTTTTCTGCGCGGTCTTCAGTCTCTCTGATATAGTGTCTTTGCCACACGTCAAGCAAAACAAGTGCAGTCTGCGACATGGGAAGCTTCCAATCCAGGTTGGCATAACCGGTATTCGTTTCAAGCCATTCTTGTCCGGGATCGACATGCCAACGGTGATATCTTGGTTTAATATGCAGCTTTTTGTCATCAGCGGCAAAGGGCCGTCGGTCAACGATGTTGTCTGCATGTGATTCAAATGGTAAAGCCATCCCCAGTGCCGCACTCAGCCCTGTCACTGAACTCATTTTAATGAACTGACGCCTTGACTTTTTCATTTTCATAGTTTCGAATTGTTTGAACGTGTACCTACACAAAATAAAGAAAACTTATTATTTTTTCCACATGTGGGTTGATATTGCCAGGCTTCTCTAGCAATTTTAATAAACATATTGTCAAAATATGCCGTACCTGCAGTGCTAATCAGACCCAGAGTAAAGCTATGCCGGTACAGGAGAAGAACCGAGGTGGAGGTAATAGTTCGCAAATGCTATGAAGGGATTAAGAAAAAAGCGCAGTTCATATTTTTTTTCATAAAAAACGGTAACGTACACAATAATCTCCTATATTAGTATTATAGTCTTTATAAGGAACCTAGAAGCCGAAGGACTGCGTTGAAAAAGATTAGATTTAATATACGATCATAAAAGATAAGCAATACAATGGAACACAAAAATGACCGACGTGACTTTATAAAAAAAATATCCGTAGCCAGCCTTGGCCTGGTTCTGGCCGATGGATTTTCTAAAACTTATGCCAGCAGCCCGGCCGGACTGGCGCTTACCGACGTCAGAAGTACCCTTGGCAACTTATCCCCAAATCCTTCTGTGCCATTTGTTCCGCAACGGGCAGCAAGCTGGTGGGTTACCATAGAAGATCTGCAATGGTCACAAAAGAAGATCGTTGATAAAATCAAACGAAGGGCTGCAGCCTTTGCCGAAGCTGAAATAGACCTGGCCATCAATTACGGCTGGCATATCCGGTTTGATTTTTCAAATTATTTTGGACAGGTACATGGTTATATGGCCAATGTTTGCGACGAGCTTCACAAATACAACATTAAGTTCATGGACCATTATTCCTGTAACCATGTGGAACGGCCAAGAGGTGCGGCAGATTACAAGGCATTGCACAGAGGGCAACGTCATCATGTACTGTTATTTCACGATCCTAAAGCGGCGCAGTTTGCCCAGTATGAAGGACACTTCTTTAATGATATCTGTGAGGTAGATATCCGCGATGGCAGCAGGGGCTATTCCAGGCAGTATCAGATGGAAACCTTTTGTCACAATAATCCCGCCTTCCTGGATATGCATGGCAGGTACCTGGAACGATTGTTAAAAGAAGTGCCGATTGATGGCATAGAAGTAGATGACATGTGTGATTATTCGGGCCTTACCACCTGCGGCTGTAAATATTGCCGTGAGCGCTTTAAAAAAGATTATGGCCATGAGATTCCCGCATTTGGTGAAAAATCCTTCTGGGGTGATGTAAAAAAGCCCATGCTGCAATGGGGTAACTATGAAAATCCTGCTTTTCGGGACTGGTTAAGGATGAAAACGGACGTGATTGTTGACCATGTAAAAATGGTTAAAAAGATCGTTGGAGATAAACCTTTAATGTCCTGCTGTTCCAGTACAGGCCCTATCGTGCTGAACGGCATCTCACTTGATCTGGAGAAAATGGCTCCCCATCTGGACTTCTTCATGCTCGAAAATGTAGGTACAAATATTAAAAGTGTAGACTGGACACACATGGATGCGGAAGCTTTGAACCAGAAAGATATTGCCGATAAAAGAGGAAAATCCCCTGCAATGGCATTAAGCTATACCATTTATGAAAAAGGCGGGTATTTTGGCTGGGCATTAAGCCGGTTCTGGGGTGTAGGTAACTGGAGTAGTACGCATAACCAGCGATTAGAAGAAGACCCTGCAGATGCCATGGAAATGGAAGATGTGATCCGCCCCTCTAATTTATGGGAAGTTAAACATAGTGGGCTGAAGCCGCAGGAGGGTAAAGATTTAGTAGAAGTTAGGGTGGTGAACAATAAGCTATGTAAAGACAATGGATGGAGGGATCAGGATGGCCAGGAGCACTGGACCCATGCCAGGAACTGGTCAAAAAAACTGCTCGAAAATAATGTTGGTTATCGTTTTGTCCGTTACGAGGAACTGGCCGATGCAGCAGCACTAAAAAAGGAGCAAACGCCTTTGGTCCTGGACGGGGTAGGTTGTGTTTCTGATGAGCAGTTTAAAGCCATCAAAACTTATCTGGCAGCAGGAGGAAAAGCCTGGATGGCGCTCCCGTTTGGGACCCACGATGGAAAAGGATTTAAACGATCGGTTCCGCTAGCTGATGAACTGCAAAACGCGAAATATAAAAACCTGATTTTCATTGAGTCTATTACTAAAACAGATACATTAAATCAACTAATTGATAAAGGGATACTCAAGCCTGTATTGAGACAAACGGGCGGAAGCAAAGGCTGGGTGGCCAGAATCCGTATCTATAAAGATAAACCTGCTATTCATTTCATGAACACTGCGCTAATTGGCATTCCGCATCCCACTATAAAAGACAATTCTGGCATAAGTATACTGTCAGACATCGGTTCTAAAATAGAAAATAACAATCTGCAGTACGAAATACATACAGACCGGATAAAATTAACGGGCTTAAAAGTATCCAGTCCGGAACTGGCCGAAGATCAAAGAAATGTAGCTGTACTTAAAGGTAAAAAAGGTCATTCTACTTTCAATGTGAACTTAAATGGCATTAAGATTTATGCAGAACTGACAAGTTCTGTTTAGATCAGGTTACTTTTTGTTAAAAGAACTTAATTTACAAAGTGTTAATTATAAAATAATATTACTTTTCGTTTGTTTTTGAAAAATATTACCTATATTAGGGTACGTAACCGTAACTATAAAGATCACCAAACAATAACCTGACAATGTACATTGGCATGTAAAATTATTTACTATGAAGCTTACTATTTTTACTAAAAAACTTTTCGCTTTGATGACCTTGTTCATCCTTTTTTCAGGGAGTGGAATTGGTATGCCAAAAGATAGTTTGCTGGTTTACCGGAGTAAATCAGGACAGGAAAAATCTGTAAAAACCAAAGCCGAATGGGAGACCAAACGGAAACAGGTGCTGGACCGGATGCAGCTGGTCATGGGTAAATTGCCCGATAGCAAAAACCTGCCGCCGCTGAATATAAAGGTTACAGACAGCCTTAAAGAAGATAACCATACCCGCTACACCATTCGTTTTACGGTTGCTAAAGATGAAACCCTGACGGCTGACCTGTATGTCCCTCATCAATCCGGGAAAACTAAAAAGCTACCTGCTATACTGGCGCTTCATGGCACAAGTGATGTGGGTAAACGTTCAATCGCCGGAGAAATCCCCAAACCGAACAGGGCCTATGCCAAAGAGCTGGCCCAACGAGGCTATGTAGTCATCGCACCAGATTATCCCAGTTTTGGAGAGCAGAAAAATTATAATTTCGAGCAGGACAGGTACGAGTCGGGTACTATGAAAGCCATATTTAACCACATCAGGTGTGTAGACCTTTTGCAAGCCAGGAAAGATGTGGATCCCGAACGCATTGGCGTTATCGGCCATTCGCTGGGTGGGCATAACGCAATTTTTGTTGGTGCATTTGATCCCAGACTTAAAGTGGTCGTATCCAGTTGCGGCTGGACATTGTTTGAGAATTACAACGCAGGGGAGGATGTCACCAAAAAATTCGGTGGTAAACTGGGCGCATGGGCCCAAACCCGTTACATGCCATTGGTAAGAGATAAATATCAGCTGGACGCAGCGCAAATGCCCTTTGATTTTGATGAGGCAATAGCCGTTCTGGCGCCGAGGCCATTTTTTTCTAATTCGCCAGTGGGAGATGCAAACTTTGACGTTAAGGGAGTTGAAAAGGGAATTTCTAATGTAACTGAAGTATATAAATTTTTAAATGCTGCTGACCGGCTCCAGGTAAGTTACCCTGATGCAGCACATGATTTCCCGCCGGAAACCAGGTTGAGCGCCTATGCATTTATAGATAAAGCATTAAACCATACCAGTATCCATCAAAAATTATTGTTTTAAACCGCGAACGGAATTGGGGAAATAGGATAGATTCCGTTCAAAACAATATAAATAAACGAGTTTAAACTAAATAGGTTAGGTATTTTTTTGAGATGAGCTGATTTTTATAGGTCAATGTGCAGGTTATTGCGCTGGATTTATGAAAACCAATGCTGTTATTAAATATTTTCAAACAAAAGTATCGGGTACGCACACGAACAACATATTACTAATAAAACTTAAAAATTAAACCAATAAAACATGCTGAAAATTTACAACAAAACCAAAAGACCATGGCGAATTCCCTGCTGGGGAATTGCCATGCTGATTTTCCTGACCTCCTTTATGCCGGGGCGGGCGCTATCACAAGATTTAAAATTGATTAACGGTACAGTTACCGAAGCTAATGGAGAACCACTTCCAGGTGTAAGCGTTAAAGTAAAGGGTACACAAAAAGCAACCTCAACAAGTAACCTTGGAAAATACAGCATCCAGGCGACAAGCACGGATGTTTTAGTTTTTTCTTTCGTAGGCTCAGAAACGCAGGAAATTACAGTAGGCGCCAGAACAACGATCAATGTTAAACTGGCTGATGATTCAAAATCTTTAGAAGAAACCGTGATCATTGGTTACCAGACGGTAAGGAAGGCCGACTTAACCGGTGCCGTTGGACAGGTTAAAATGTCTGATATTAATAAAGCACCTGTATCGTCATTTGCAGAGGCACTTGCCGGACGTGTATCGGGTGTACAGGTTTCATCAGGAGATGGACAGCCAGGTAGTAACATGAGCATTATGATCAGGGGAGCTGCATCAATCAATAACAGCACCCAGCCGCTATATGTTATTGATGGTTTCGCTACTGAGGCTGTCGAAAGCACAAGTTTAAACCCCGATGATATTGAATCCATAACCATATTGAAAGATGCAGCAGCTACTTCTGTTTACGGATCAAGGGCAACAAACGGTGTTGTTGTGATTCAAACCAAAAGTGGTAAAGTTGGGAAACCAGTGGTTTCCTACAACAGCTCATATGGTGCCCAGATCGTAACCAAAGAAATTGATCTGATGAGCCCTTACGAATTTGTAAAATATCAGTTTGAACGTAATCCAACAGATGCAGCAGTGAATTACCTTACAAATGGTAAAACACTGGAATCCTATAAAAGCGACAAAGGCATTTACTGGCCTGGGCAGATTCTTCGCACCGGTACAGTGTTTATAAATAACATTGCCGTAAGAGGTGGTACTGACCAAACCAAATATGCCATATCGGGTGGCGGTTTCGATCAAAAAGGAGTACTCATCAACACTGGATACAAAAGATACCAGGGACGTGCAAAAGTTGACCAAAAAATTAGTGAAAAGCTAAAGGTAGGTATTTCTGCCGATTATATGGATGTCTCTGCTTTTGGCACACAGGCATCAGCGAGCCCCAGTGGCATATCCAGTGCGATTTGGTTTAGAACCTGGGTTTACAGGCCAATAGCCGGTAGTGGCACCAATTATGACCTTCTGGAGGAAGCTGGGGATACAGAAAGCATTAACAGTAGTGATATCAGGTTAAACCCAAGGGTAACTGCAGAGAATGAGTACTTATTTAATACTTATATAAATTTCAATGCCAATGCCTATCTTACCTATGACATTACAAAAAACCTGGTTTTAAAGGTTACAGGTGTAAAAAATGCACTTAGAAGGGGGCAGGATCGTTTTTACAATTCAAAAACACCTTCAGCCAGTCCATTGAACCCAAATGCTAACCAGGGGATATATGGATCGGTACTTCAGTCTTTTGCCGATACGTGGTCAAATGAGAACACCCTTACTTATAACAAGCTTTTTAAAGATACCCATTCCTTAACCGTAATAGGTGGTAACAGCCAGACATCTTATAAAACCAAGTCTAATGGCTTTACTTCAACTTTTTTACCTGAAGAAAGTCAGGGTATGGCCGGTCTGAATGAGGGCACGGTTACTGCTCCGGTAGCAACAGCCAGCAGCAATACGCTTTCCTCTTTTTTTGGAATTGTAGATTATAACTATAAATCTAAATATTACCTTAAAGCAGGATTAAGAGCAGATGGATCCTCAAAATTTGCGCAACGCTGGGGCTACTTCCCATCGGGGGCAATTGCATGGAATATGCATAAAGAAAGCTTTATGAAAGAGCTTACATTCATTTCCAATTCAAAATTGAGACTAAGCTATGGCGTGACAGGGAATAACAGGATTGGTGATTTTGACTGGTATGCCAAGCTCGATCTGGATGCCGGGGCAGGTTACTCTTATAACAATTCTCCAAATATAGGAGCTTTCATTTCGGGAGTTGAAAACAGGAACCTGAAATGGGAAAAAACAGAGAGTTCAGATATTGGTTATGAACTGGGCTTATTTGAAAACAAGATTGAACTTACAGTTGATGCCTATCGTAGAACTACAAAAGATCTGCTGATTACTAGTGCTCCGATAGCGGCGCATACCGGATTCGCAACAGCCACCAAAAATATAGGCTCATTGCGCAACCAGGGTTTGGAATTCGGCTTAAACACCGTAAATATCAAAACAAAGTCATTCTCTTGGGAAAGTAGTTTCAACATTACCTTCAATAAAAATAAAATTATAGCACTAAACAGGGACCAGGGATTTATACAAACAAGTCCTTCTTTTGATACCGCTTTTGGCGACATGTACCTTTCAGAAGTTGGGCAGCCATTGGGTATGATGTATGGTTTTGTATGGGACGGCAATTATCAGTATGCTGATTTTGACAACCCTTCACCCGGCACCTATGTGCTTAAACCTTCGGTTCCTACGAATGGAGCTTCTGTGATCCAGCCTGGAGATGTTAAATATAAAGACTTAAACGGAGATGGAACGGTAAATTCATTGGACAGAGCAATTATCGGCCGTGGTCAGCCCATTCATTTTGGCGGTTTTTCCAACAATTTTGGATATAAAGGCTTTAGTCTCAACGTATTTCTGCAATGGTCTTATGGGAATGATATATACAATGCCAACCGGCTTATCCTGGAAGGTAATGCCAATGGCAGAACCGATTTAAATCAATTTGCAAGCTATGTTGATCGTTGGTCACCAACCAATCAAAACAGCAAAAATTTTCGTGCTGGTGGCCATGGCCAGGTGGGTTACCACTCCTCCAGAGTGGTGGAAGATGGTTCATACCTGCGGTTGAAAACGGTTTCACTGGCGTATGCTTTGCCAACAAAATACATTAAAAAATTATTCCTGAGTTCTTTGAGCCTGAATGTTTCGGCGCAGAATTTATTTGTATTGACCAAATATACGGGTATAGATCCTGAGGTTTCGACACGCGGGCCATTCTCAGTATTGTCACCAGGTTTTGACTATTCTCCATACCCACAGGCCAAAACAGTCGTGGTAGGATTAAATGCAGCATTTTAATCATTATTTAAAAAGTATTGATATGAAAAAGAAATATTATTTATTCACCTTACTAATTTTAGTAAGCATAAGTTCGTGCAAAAAGTTTCTTGATGGGCCACAGCCGGAAGATAGTCTTGCCCCGGAGACCTATTATAACACTGCAGCACAATTAGATTTAGCGTTGAGAAGCGTATATGACATTCTTCAAAGTTCGGAATTGTACAGGACCAAGTTCCATTACCTCAAAGGGCTGGAGGCTGACGAAGGCTTTGCCAGGGCAAGCAATTTCAATATTTATCTTAACAGTAATACACATACCGCTTCAACTGCTGATGTTTTTGCTTATTGGAGAGACCTGTATAAAGGGATTGCCCGGGCAAATGTATTGCTGGCCAATGTGGATAAAAACACCGGGATTCCACAGGATTTAAGAAGTCAGATCAGGGGAGAAGCCATGTTTTTACGCGGATATTACTATTTCATGCTGGTACAAAGTTATGGTGGAGTACCATTGGTAACCGCACCTACCACTTCCATTGACAATACAGATCTGGCAAGATCTACTGATGTGGAGATTTATGCGCAGGTCTTAGCTGATATGACGGGCGCTGAGGCCTTAGTTCCTAAAATTACCACACTTGGTTTTAATGGCAGGATCAGTAAATCTGCAGTTCGTGGCATACTGGCCAGAGTTTGCTTAACCATGGCCGGATTTCCGCTTAAAGATGTTTCCAAATATGCGGATGCCAGAAAATGGGCTAAAATGGTTATGGATGATACAGAAGCAGGCCATTTACTGAATCCTAGTTATTCGGATATATTCATTAAAGTTGCCCAGGACAAATACGACATTAAAGAAAGCCTTTGGGAAGTTGAGTTTTCAGGGAACGGAACTGCTACTTTTAGTGCAGACGCAGGGCAGGTTGGATATAACTCAGGTGCGGTTCAGCCAGGAACTCCGGCAACAGTGGGTGCTGCCCCAGGTTATATATGGGCAACAGCAAAAATGCACAACTTATACCAGCCAGGAGACTTGCGTAAAGCCTGGAATATTATGAATTATTCTTTTGTCGGAACAACTGATGTTAAAACTTTCAGGCCTGTACCAACAACCCAGGCTACCCTTTACTCGATCCCAATTGCTAAATGGAGAAGGGAATACGAGGTAGTTACTCCCAAAACTTCCAATTTAACACCTCAAAACTTTGCCATATTGCGCTATTCCGATGTTCTGTTGATGTTTGCTGAAGCAGAAAATGAGATCAGCGGGCCAACACAGGCGGCAAAGGATGCGGTAAACCTGGTAAGGCGACGGGGATATGCAATTGGTGGGATTAAAGCATTTACTTTAACCAATGGCGGAGGAGCTGGTTATACTGCCGCTCCGGCTGTCACTATCACCGGTGGGGGTGGAACTGGCGGCGCTGTAGCTACGGCTGTTGTTTCCGGTGGAAAGGTAACGGCGATAAACTTAACGTTAAATGCGGTTACAGGATATAATTATGGTACTTATACATCGGCACCTACAATTACAATTGCAGCCGCACCCGCTGGCGGAACTACCGCAACTGCAACCGCTACCTTGTATATCAACGCTGATGCTGATATATCTTCTACCGTCAACAAAGATGATTTTCTGTTATTTATCCAGGATGAAAGGTCAAGAGAATTGTGCTATGAATCACTACGTAAATTTGACCTGATCCGTTGGGGAAAATATGTGAGCACAATGCAGCAAATCGGAAGTCAGGCAGCTATTGACGGCGCCGCTGTTACTCATATCATTGGCTGGTACAACGCTACCCAGGAGAAGCACGTTCTGCTGCCGATACCAGGTCAGGAGCTTGTCAATAACAAACTGCTGGTGCAAAACCCGGGATGGAATTAAACGCAATTTAAAACGAACATTATGAAATTAAGATATTATAACTTGTTGGCAGGTGTGCTATTGATGGCCTCCTGCGAAAAAGAATTACCAAGTGTCGATACCCCGAGTTTTGAAGTATCCACGGCATCTACGTCGTATAAAGTTGGGAGTGTTGTAAAATTTAACATTACCGGAACGGCTGGTATCGTATCGTTTTACTCAGGAGAACCTTTAAAAGATTATGCTTTCAGAGCAGGACGTATAGTAGATGCCGGCAATGCAGGTGCCAGGCTGTCTTTTATGAGCGCGGTTAACTTAGGCACACAAGGTACTTTAAGTGCTACAGTTCCACCACACCTTAAAGTAATGGCTTCTACAAACTTTAGCGGCAATTATGACATGAGCAGCATCCAGGCAGCAACCTGGTCGGATATCACTTCCCGGTTCCGGTATGCCATCAACAATACAGCTATAACCTCCAATCCTACACCTCCTGGTTTGCCGGTAGATATTTCTGATCTGATCGTGGCTGGTAAACCAATCTACATTGCCTATAAATATGTAACGCTGCCGCAGGGAGTAAATGGAACAGCGAGAACCTGGTCGATAACCTCTTTTCAGGTGATAAGTAATAAGGATATCAGTGTTGCAGGCCCTGCCATAAATCCCACCATAACCAATTATCCTGGGGCAGGTTTCAGACTGGTTGATCAAAACCCTGTTACTGCACCAGCCAGATCTTCTCTGACTACAACTACAATTAACCTTTTGGGTAATCTTTATGATGCCGTTAACGATGCCGGAAACGATCCATTAAGTGAAAACTGGGCGATTAGTAAGCCTATATTTACAAATACCATTGATTTGGGGCCGGACAAGGCTGTGGCTATTAAAGATCAGGCGAAGGCCACTGCCTTAATAGATCATACTTATATTTATACCCAACCAGGCACCTACAAAGCAACCTTTGTAGCTTTAAATGCTAATTTACATGACAGCAAGGAAATAGTTAAAGAAATAACTATAACCATAACGCCATAAAAAGAAAATCGATGAAAAAATTAAGCTTAAGAATGGTAAGCGCTCCAAGAGTGCTTACCATAAAATCAACTTTGCTGCTTATGCTAGCTATTGCTTCATCAGTGATATCTTGTAAAAAAGACAAAGACAATCCAACTGAAGAGCATATAAAGGCGGCAACTAGTATACGCCTGGTACACAGCTCATATTTAACCAGCGCTGCTACTGCAGATCTTTTTGTAGACGATGTTAAACTGAATGCCGGTGGTCCAGTCACGTTTGCGGGCGCATCTGCTTATTTCCCTGCAACAGCTGGATCCAGGAAAATTGTGGTAAAAGATGCTGCAGGACTTTCACTTGCAGATACCGTGTTAACGATTTCGGACGGTCAGCAATACTCACTTTTCTTAAAAGACCGCGCTTTGGTTGACGAGGTATCGCTTATCGTAAAACCTCTTAAAAGAGGTTTGGTGCCAGTTGTTGATAACAATACTAGCGCACCTGCCAGTGGAAAAGCAAAGATCCGGTTTGTAAATATGAGTTCGCAGCCCTTAAATTCGCTGGCTGCACCAATTACCTTTTCCAGGTTAACTAAGGTGGGTAACACAACGGTAGCTACAGCACTTACACAAACTCTTGGGCTTGATTTGCTAACCTTTAGTTCCGACTACACAACCCAGGATGCTGGGGAGATTACGATCAGGGCGCTAGGCGCCAGCAGCAATACCATAGACTTAACAACAACATTGGAAGCAGATAAACTGTATACTTTCTATGTGGTGTCTACACAATATACCGTGAAAACGCCGACTAAGTCGCCTATATCATTAATTGTAGTACAGAACAAATAACTGTTTGCATACCAGGAGATTGTTTTTTGAAGCATCTCCTGGTATCCTTACTATTATTTAGCTCATTTATTAACTCTCTAACAATCACCTGATGAAAGCGCTCCTATCTTTCTTAGCAATACCCCTGCTTTTCTATACCTCTGCAAACGCTCAGATCCCTTCCAATAAATTTAAAGATACTTATAAAGACCGCGTTCAAAAAGATGACCAATACCAGGGTCACAACTAAAACAGATCTTTATCAAACCACAATATGCCGCCTACCGAAAAGACATAGATGTTGTAGAGCTCAAATCTCAGCAACGCATGGATGAGTTAAACAGGAATATGCCCGGAAGAAAACTGCGGCTTAACAACTGAATTCAAGCAATATGAAGATAGGGAAAGGCTCCGCCCGATCAAATGAAGCCATCACCATTAACCATTTAAAACAATTATTATGAAAAATTTAATCAGCAAATCAAAATTTCTTTTCAAGTCAACTCTTGTAGCACTGGCTTTACTGTTTATTAATGCGATAAGTACAAACGCGCAAACGGTCTATGTTCAATTGGGTTTTAGTCCCGACTATAGTTACTGGACTTCTAGTTTTAACGGTTACACCACGCATGTTCTGTATTGGCAAGATGCTGAAGCTACCATTCCGGCCGCAGATCCTTATCTTGACATTAATGTAGCCTATGTGTCGCGCACCAATTGTGGTTATAAGTATGATCAGAATTTTACTGGGAATACCTCACAAATAGAAGGCAACTATTTTGGACAGCCGTATTGGGCTGAAGATTATGATTACGTCACCCATGAAACAACAACCACTACTACCTGGTACGAGTTAAGGCCAGGTACGGGATATCAGATCGCTAATGAGCCCTACATAATGGGTGGCCCGGCTGATTACTGCCCTTAAGTTTCCATTAACAAGAGCGGACGGATCATATATGATCATCCGCTCTTGAAGTTAATCTGCGTCCTCAAACCACCTCAACCACTCCTAAATACTCATTGGTAGAAGCTATTTTTCCGCTTTCTGAATAAAAGCTGATATAGCAATGCACACCATGACCACTAAATGTTTCAGGAAGGATCAGCCTGGCCATTTTTTCTCCCCTTAACGCAATGTTTTCCAGCTTGCAGAACTGCTGCTCTACAGGATCGTAAACCACCACCGTTACCTGGTCCGTAGCCGAGCACAGCAGTGTAAGGTTTCCATGTTCCCAGGTAAAATCTATCGAATGGCTTACCGTTGAAACTGCCTTGGGCAGCCATGCCCCCAACAATTCCCCCTTACTAAACAACAACTGATCAAAAGCGATGCTTTGCTCAGGGTAAATTCCTGCCACCGCGTTCTTCATATTGTAAGACAGCGCCTGGTTCATTGGTGTATGTTTTTCGATGTTCTGGATACAGTGATCGATGATGTCAGCCAGGCCGAGCAAAAAGCCCCTGAATAAGGTAACCTTGTTCCGCTGTGCAAGCTGTGCTTCAGTAGCTGGTTTGTTGCTTGGTTCAGCCAACGAACGAAAGTAACTGATACCTTTCCAGCTTGCGCCAACCACATTGCCTATTTTTCCCGAGAATGGGCCCAGGATCCCTTGTTTATATTTAGCCATGTTTTTATAATAAGTTAATTGCAGGCAAGATAATTATAAATTTTTTATCTTTTCAATTTACCGCCATAGTACAAACTGGCTAAAGAATAGGGTATTCCTGGTAACAGGGCTTCACATGATCCACACATGCTACACACTTTCTTCACAAAAAGGTACCTGATTGTGAGTTTAGTGTGAAGGAAGTGTGAACCAGGTGTGAAGATGTCCTTTTCTTGTGAAGAACCAGATAAGCCCCTGTTCCGAAACATAAAAAAAACATTTATTTAAAGAATAAATAGGTGATCTGATTTAAAAACTATACTTTAGTAGTATTAACGTGTACGTACCCTTTATTGTAACAACTAAGTTATTGTCGGTAATGATTCAGCTGAAGTACGTAACAATTTAACTTATTTTAGGGAAAAGGAAGCATAGGTTTTTAAAACAATAAATAACAGATGGAAGATAAAGTAATCGGTTTTGGAATAGTAGGCACAGGAGCAATTGCCGGTATTCATGCGCAGGCCATTGGCGCGATAACAAATGCAAAGCTTTTGGGGGCTTATAGCTTAACCAAAGCTAAAGTAACCGAATTTGCAGGACTGTACAATTGTGCTGCCTACAATTCACTGGATGAAATGCTGCAAACAGAAGGTCTGGATATTGTATGTATCTGCACACCTTCCGGTGCACACCTGGAACCTGCGCTAAAGTCTATTGCCGCAGGCAAACATTGCCTGATCGAAAAACCTATAGAGGTTACGCTGGAAAAAACCGATCAGATCATAGCTGCCGCAAAACAGAAAAATGTGCAGGTTGCTGTAGTTTTTCCAACCCGTTTTTATCCCGCCAGCCAGCATTTAAAACAGGCAATAGACAGTGGCCGTTTTGAAAAGCTTGCCTTAGCCAGTTCTTACGTAAAATGGAGCCGCACGCACGAATATTACCAGTCCAATCCTTGGCGCGGTACCTGGAAACTGGATGGGGGAGGTGCTTTAATGAACCAGGCCATCCACTCTGTGGATATGCTGCAATGGTGTATGGGGCCTGTCGAATCGGTAATGGCCATATCCGGCAATGTAAAGCACAAAGATATTGAAGTAGAAGATACTCTGGTTGCCGTACTGAAATTTGCAAACGGTGCCATGGGCACTATAGAATGTTCCACTGCGGTTTACCCTGGCGCTTACAAAAAGCTGGAAATCATGGGTACCGCCGGCACAGTAGTGATGGAAGATAATGACATCATCCAATGGCAATTTGAACAAACCGGGGTAGATGATCATCAAAGGAGTGAAGGGCCTTCAGCGCACTCCTCTAAAGGTGGTGTTGCCGATCCAAAGGCCATCAGTTATTCCGGCCACCAGAAACAAATGGAAAATTTGATAGATGCGATATACAACAACGGAAAACTGTTAATAGATGCCCAGGAGGGGCGTAAATCAGTGGAAATTGTACTTGCCATTTACAAAAGCGCCCAAACAGGCCAGCTGGTAAAGCTTCCCTTATAAATTATGCCATTAACCAATTATACCATATAAACTAAACACATCAATGGAACAAATAGATTACATCGTATTGGCCGGATATTTTTTAGTCCTCGTTTTAATGGGGGTTTGGGGATATACCAAAATTAAATCCTCGGCTGATTTTTATACTGCAGGGGGTAAACTGCCCTGGTGGTTATCAGGTATTTCCCACCATGTTTCCGGCTATAGTGGGGCCGTATTTGTGGCCTATGCTGCCATTGCCTATAATTATGGTTTTACACTGTACATGTGGTGGGCACTCAGTATTGCCATTGCCATGGTGGGCACCGTATTTTTTATTGCACCAAGATGGGCCAGGTTAAGGTCTAAAGCCGGCATACAATCGCCTACCGAATACCTGGCCACCCGGTATAATCTGCCTACCCAGCAGGTTATGGCCTGGAGTGGCGTCATCATTAAAATATTTGATGTGGGTGCAAAATGGGCGGCCATAGGTATTTTGTTAAATGCTTTTACCGGCCTTCCTTTGGGTACAGGTATTTTAACCGCCGGCGTGGTAAGTATGATTTACATTACCATGGGTGGTTTATGGGCCGATGTAGTGAACGATCTGGCTTCCTTTCTGATCCAGTTTACTACTGGTATCATCATGATGGCGATGGTACTGGTGCAATTAGGCGATGGTTTAAACGGAATATTTACCATGTGGGACAGGTTACCCGCGGCACATGGGCAATTGTATAATGGCCCGTACACCCCGGCTTTTGCCATTTCCTTTACCGTAATCTGCTTTTTTAGCTTTAGCGGCGGTACCTGGCACCTGGCTACGCGGTTTATTTCTTCTCCATCGGGCACCGAAGCACGTAAGGCCGCAACGCTTTCCATGCTGATGTACCTGATCTGGCCGTTGATCTTGTTTTTTCCAATGTTTGCCGCGCCTATATTTTTAGAGAACCTCGCTGATCCAACGCAATCTTACGCCTTGATGGCGATGAAATTCCTCCCTCATGGGTTGGTAGGCCTGTTGCTGGCCTCTATGTTTGGCAATACTCTGGCCATGACGGCTGCGGATGCCAATACCATTTCGGCAGTAATCACCCGGGATATCCTGCCGGTATTGTATCAGAAAATGCGGGGCTTTGATCAGAAAAAGCTGCTGGTTATTGCCAGGGTTACTACGTTCCTTTTTATATTTACTACTTTAGTCATTGCATTTCAGGCAAAATCTTTCGGCGGGGTGTTCGGCCTGATCATTACCTGGTTCTCCGCATTGGTAGGCCCGACGGCTATTCCAATGATATTGGGGCTGTTGCCAGCATTTAAGCACAGCGACAGCAGGGCAGCCTTGTTGTCTATCTTTGGGGGACTGATCACTTTTGCCGTAATGAAATCATTTATGACTGTAAGTTTAACCGCAGAGCTTGCTTCTCCAATCCTTACCTCTATGGTTATTTATATTGGCTGCGGCCTGTTTTTAAGGAGTAAAGTGAAACCGGAAGTGGAAGCTTTGCTGAATTCATTAAAGAATGATCATTAGTTAAGGTAGCCATATCTTTTTTTGAAATA
The DNA here is from genome assembly GCF_032678725.1 of Pedobacter heparinus. Classification (GTDB taxonomy): domain Bacteria; phylum Bacteroidota; class Bacteroidia; order Sphingobacteriales; family Sphingobacteriaceae; genus Pedobacter; species Pedobacter heparinus_A. Next base: position 36,993 of record NZ_JAVTSC010000010.1, on the reverse strand, counting down.
GAAAAGGCCGGTATAAAAGATACTTGGTATCCTTTATGCCGGCCTTTGTATTTTGTTTTAATACATTAAAGCTTGTAACTGAACAAGTGCGAGCCACTTACAAAGAAGATCCGGCCGTCGGCATAATCTCCGCCGGCTTTAATGCTGGAAGGAGCCGTAGCTATGCGGGTCAGCTGGTAGTTGTCTGGATTGATCTGTACAATTGCCCCGTCATGGAACAGCATATATATTTCGCCTTTAGGCCCAGCGACAAATATCCTGGGGCATTGTTCGCCGGTTGTCCGGCCAAATTCAGGAAGCAGATCTTTCTGGTGGATTACCTGTTTTTTGACCGGGTCGAATACAAAAAAATCTTTTTTGTCTCTGATGCCATAAACCATTCCATTGGGCATTATGCGCATGTCACTGTATTCCTGGGCTCCAGGGACCAAGGCCTGCTGCCATTCTATTTTTTTGCTGGCCATATCCATGATATAGGCTACTGCTTCCTTTGCTTTCCTTTCTCCACCCGAACCTGGGGTAGTAGTGGTGCCGCCCAATATTTTTCCATTTTTTAAGGGTACAATGCTCATCGTAGACTGGTCTTGCACTACTTCCTTGTCTGTCAGCAATACCTGTTGCCTGGTCTTGTTGTTCCAAAACAACAGACCGCCACCTGTAGCACCATATTCCGGGCTGCCGCCCATAATGATTGTTTTTCCATCCGGATGGGCCATCAGCCGGAATGGCCTGATAATAGTTGGTGATGCTATGGAGAGGTACTGAGGGTTGGAAACACTACCTTTTTTTGGCCAGCCTTTCCAGGGCTGATAGGGGTTCCAATCAATCAGGTAGCCCCCATTGTACACCCCGAAAAACACTTTGCTGTTCTGGTTGACCAGTGCATTAAACTGCCCGAGGGCAGGGCGGTTTACCCAATTGTCGTTTTTAAGGTTGTAATTAAAAAAGCGCATCGGAAAAGCTGTACCACCTACTATAGTCCCATCTGGTGCAGTACCAACACCCATTACAATCGCGCCATCGCTGGAATAATTAAAGGTTACTTCCGTTGTTTTTTTTGTTTTGGGGTTCCATGTAACCAATATCCTGTTCACCAGGTCGAGGCTTTTCAGCAGGCTGCCATCCGGAAATTTATCATGGACAAGTGCTTGAGAACCGGTAATAACAGGTTTTGGTTTTGGCGTCGGATATTGCCCTACCTTGCTGGCTTTGCCTTTGTACAGTTCATACCAGGGACCACTTCCGGTGCTCAGGCTTTGTCCGTAAACTTTTCCGTTTAAATCCCTTAATACTGACGCTATACCTAATTTTCTTTCTGATTCGGGGAGTATACTTTTAATTTCGGCAGATACGGGATCAAAAGCAAAAATCTGGCTGGCGGCATTGCCTAACCCAAAATAGATCCAGCCGCTGTCATCTGCTGTGATCGACCTCGGATATTGTGCCCATTTTTCTTTGTTTACAGATTTATAATCTTTAAACTCACGGGTTTTGGGGTCAAAAGAAACCAGGCCGCTGCTAGGGTAAGTTGCAGCCCAGATTCTGCCGGTATCATCGGCGGTCATAGACATTGCCATTTGTGGCGTGGCCTTGCTCACAAAGGTGAATTTCCTTAATACAGGATCAAATTCTACAAGATGAGATCCATAGAGGGAATAGAGTTTGTTGCCGGCAGACAAGATGGAGGAAAACGGTGTATCCCCTTTGGTGTCAAAAGGGACTGGGAATTCCTCGCTCTTACCGGTCAGGGCATCAATCATCAGTAAGGCATAGCCTCCGCGATGGTCAAATAGCCAGACCAGCACTACGTTACGGCCTTCCCCGTCAACTGTTGATACCACGCCGCGATGGTTACTGATGGGCGATGCAACCCCGTGGTCATAAAAACCACCTCCAAGGTCTTTAGTTTTGCTTTCTACAGTGAAGCCGTTATTGTCTGCAAGCGGACTCACCTGGACATTCTGCTGTGCATGGCCTGTAACAATAAATGCCATGTAAAAGGATAAAAATAGAATTGTTTGTTTCATTTGTTTTGTTTTTGTGGTTACGTACACGTAAATATAAATATACTGGTTATTAAAGCACTATAAAATCTTAATTTAGCGTAAATTATTTGCTATATATATTTTTTTGTTTCAAAAGAATTCCTACCTTAGATATAAATCGGGTACGTACACTAAAAAATACATCATTTATAATCAAATACCCCGGAAAAACTAAAACCAAAACCAAAAACATGAAACCATCAGATTTTTCAAGAAGGCATTTCATAACTGCTGTAACCACCAGCTCATTGGCGGCAGCGTTTTCAAATGTAATTCCCGCATTCGGGCAGACTGCTGCGAAGGACCAGGGAAAATTGGCCATTTTGGGCGGAACACCGGTAAGGACGAAGGGCTGGATCAACTGGCCTGCTGTACTTGCAGATGAAAAAGTGATTGCGTCTATTGTAAACACCACTAAAAGTGGTAAATGGAGCCGCATCCAGAATCCTGCGAACGGTACGGTAGCCACTTTTGAAAAGGAATTTGCCGCTTTACTGAACGTAGGTTATTGTGTTGGTACGGGATCGGGCACACAAGCGCTCAGTACCTGCGTAGAAGCAATGGGCATTGGGCCGGGTGATGAGGTGATTACCTCTCCTTATACAGATTTCGGGACGATATCTGCTATTATCGGTAGCCGGGCACTCCCGGTTATGGCCGATCTGGACAGGGCTTCTTACCAGCTTGACCCGGCAGATGTAGAAAAGAAGATCAATAAAAATACAAAGGCTATCATGCCGGTTCACATGATGGGAATGCCGGCCGATATGGATCGCATTATGGCAATTGCAAAAAAGCATAACCTCCGGGTAATTGAAGATGCCTGCCAGGCCAATTTTGCGCAATACCAGGGCAAGCAGATCGGCACCATCGGCGATCTGGGCTGTTTTAGTTTTCAGGCAAGTAAACAAATGTCATGTGGTGAAGGTGGTGCTGTGGTCGGAAATGACCAGGCGCTAATGGATAAGGTATATACTGTGCAGAACCATGGTACAGATCGTAAGGGTAAAAATGTAACCATTGGCCCCAAATATCGCATGAACGAACTGGAAGGAGCCATTTTAATGGGACAGCTATCAGGCGCGAAAGAGCGCTTTGCCCGCAGAAATGAAAATGCCGCCTATCTGAGTGCTAAACTTAAGGGCTTTCCGGGCCTTATCCCGCAAAAACAATATACAGGTACACAAAGCAGTGGTTATTACCTGTATGCCATGAGCTATCAAAAAGAACATTTTAATAATGCCGACAGGATCAAGTTTCTGAAAGCAGTGGCCGCCGAGGGAATTCCCCTAAGTCCATATATTAAAGGACTGCATACTGAGCCATGGGTTGACCATATTTTAGGTTTGAAAGAATATAAAACCATGTATAGCCAGCAAAGGCTTGCGCAATTCAGGGAACAGGCTTTAAACCTGCCCAAATGCGATCTGGTCGGTCAGGAAATGATCGTGCTGGGCGGGTCTGCCCAGTTGCTGGGAACCAAGGCAGATATGGACGATGTAATTAACGCAATTATGAAAGTTTATGAAAACAGAGATAAGTTAAATACCATAGGATAAATATACCATTAAACACAACACACACACATGAGCCTGAGTCTTAAATATTTTAAATTGTTGTTTTGCATGCTGGTCTTAACCTGCTTTGTAAACGATGTAAATGCCGTTACTGTTGATTCTTTAAAGCAGCTGCAAACTACCCAACTCAGTTTAAGTACTTTTGATGTAGATGCGACACCGCCCGTAGGCACTGACCTGACTTATGATCCGATGATCAATTCCTGGGATTTAGGGCTCAGGGCCAAAGGGTATGTATTGATGGGCGCCGGTAAACCCATTGTAGTTTGTTCGCTGGATTGGATCGGTATTGCCAATGACAGTCAGGATGAATTTAAGCGTGCGATTGCCAATGCGGCCGGCACTACGCCAGACAGGGTAGCAGTACACGCCACGCATGTGCATGATGCCCCGGCTTCCGATTTTGGTGCCGAGAAGATCCTGCTTGATGCGGGTCTTAAGCCCATCTGTTTTGAAGGGACTTTTGCACGTGAAGTGATCCATCGCCTGGAAGTTGCCGTGAAAAATTCGCTGAGTAAGGCACAGCCCATCACTCATCTGGGTTTAGGCAGCGCAACAGTTTATAAAGTTTCTTCCAACCGGCGGATTGTCGGTGCAGACGGCAAGGTTAAGGCGAGCAGGACTTCTGCTACAAAAGATTCTGCCATACGTGCCGAACCAGAAGGCTTGATTGATCCCATTGTTTCGCTCATCAGTTTCTGGAATAAGGACAAACCGGTAGCTGTGCTCAGCTATTATGCTACTCACCCGCAAAGTTATTACCGGACAGGGGTAGCCAACCCTGATTTTCCGGGTGTCGCCAGGTTCATGCGTCAACTGGCAGTGCCAGATGCCCTGCACATTCACTTTAATGGAGCAGGAGGCAACATTACTGCTGGTAAATATAATGACGGTGCACACATCAACCGGCTCATCCTGGCAGAAAGACTGGCCGATGGGATGAAAAGGGCCTGGGATGCCACTAAAAAAGAACCGATTGATGCTTCGCAGGTGGCATGGACCATTGAACCGATCAAGATCCCTTTAAAAGAGGATGTAATCACGATGGAACAGAAGATGCGGACAGAAACGTCTGTGTTCCTGGCTAATAACATGTCTAAACTGGTGCTGCTACGCAGGGAACAGGCTGGAAAAAAAATTGACATGAGCTGCCTTAAACTGGGTAAGGCCCGTATTGTGCATTTGCCAGGCGAACCTTTCATTGAATACCAGCTGGCTGCCAAAGCCTTCCGAAAAGATCTCTTTGTAGCAGTAGCCGGTTACGGCGACTATTCACCAGGCTATATGTGTGATGAAAAAGGTTATGGCCAGGGTGGCTATGAGGCCGGTCAGGCCTCGGCCGCAGATCCTCATATTGAAAAAGTACTGATCACCGCCATACACAAATTGTTAAAGAAATAATTAACCTAACCATAATTCTGATGAAACCTAACACACACAAATCTAACTCAGAAACCAGAAGGAAATTTATCAAATCAACCGGTATATTTGCCGCAGGCTTAGCCCTGATGCCCTCCTTATCTATCGCATCCGAAAGTGATAAAGGGATGTGGAGCTTTCTGACCGGAAAACAAGACGACAAACTGGCTGTAATGGGCGGTAAACCGCTCCGTACCAAAGCCTGGCAAAAATGGCCGATGTGGAACCCGCAAACAGACGAAAAGCGGGTTGTTGACAGCATCAGGAGCGGTGTCTGGTCACGGGCAGGCATAGCCAACGAATTTGAAGCGGCATGGGCCAAAACCCTGGGCTGTAAACGCAGTTTAACTGTGGCCAATGGTACCAATGCTTTAATTGTTGCGCTCCACCAAATGAACATCGGTGCAGGAGACGAGGTTCTGGTTCCCCCCTATACCTTTATTGCTACTGTTTCTGCGGTGTTGTTAAATGGCGCCATCCCTGTTTTTGTGGATGTTGACCGGGAAACTTTCCAGATGGATCCGGATAAGATCGAGGCAAAGATTACCCCGCGTACCCGGGCGATATTACCGGTGCATATTCTGGGCCTTCCCTGTGATATGGACCGCATCATGGCCATTGCTAAAAAACACAACCTGCTGGTGCTTGAAGATGCCTGCCAGGCGCATCTGGCTGAATATGACCATAAGAAAGCGGGCACCATCGGAAATGCGGGCTGCTTTAGTTTTCAGAATTCTAAAAACCTGCCTATTGGTGAAGGCGGCGCAATTGTAAGTAACGACGACATTTTTATGGATAAATGTTTTGCTTACAACAACTATGGATATCCGGCTGGTACGGCTTCAGGGGCGATAGGCAATGGAAGCCCTATGCTCGGGACCAAAGTACGTACCACAGAATATGCCTCCGCGATAGGACTATCCCTTTTACCTTACCTGGAAACACAAACTGCTACCAGAAATGAAAATGCTGCTTACCTGAAAGCCAAAATAGAGAAAATTCCGGGTATCGTGCCTTATAAGCTGTACCCTAAAGTAAACAGGGCTGCTTTTCACCTTTTTCCTTTCCGTTTCCAGCAACAAAAGTTCAAAGGTTTAAGCAGGGCCAAATTTTTAAAGGCTTTAAGAGCCGAAGGGATCCCTTGTTCAAGCGGGTATACACCCTTGCAGAAAATGGATTTTATCAAAAGTGCTTTTGAGTCTAAAAACTTTAAACGCATGTATACTGCCGCCGAGCTGAACTATGAAAAATACATGGAGAACAATAAATGTCCGAACAGTGATATCCTTTGTGATCAGGAAGCCGTATGGTTTACACAAAATATGCTGCTGGGCACAAAGTCTGATATGGACGACATTGCTACTGCTATCGCCAAAATCTACAAAAATGCGGACGAACTAAATAAAATGGGCTAGTGATGAAGAGAACAATTTTATTTTCTATCCTTTCCTGTTTTGCGTTGATCGGCACTGTTGCGGCACAAAAAACTGCGCAAGCTGAAGCGGCCGATTGGAAGGCCGGTATTGCCAGAACTGTAATTACCCCAAAGCAGCACATGGCAATGGCCGGCTTTGCCAGCCGGAACCATCCGTCCGACGGTAAGCTGCACGATCTGTGGGCTAAAGCCCTGGCATTGCAGGATGCCAATGGCAAAAAGGTGTTATTGGTTACTACCGATCTTTTGGGTTTACCCAGAGAAATATCCAATCACATCCGGGATCGTATCAAAACCAAGTTTGGATTAGAACGTGACCAGATCATTTTAAACAGCTCACATACCCACTCCGGTCCGGTTTTGCAACATGCCTTGTCTGATATTTATTTACTGGATGCCGATCAGCTGGAAAAAGTTAAACAATATTCCATAGCCCTGGAAGACCAGATCGTAAAACTGGCAGGCGATGCTTTAAGTAAAATGGAACCGGTTTCGCTGTATGCGCAAAACGGTGTGACCCGCTTCCAGGTTAACCGCCGTAATAATCCCGTAAGTACCTTAACTAAAGTTCCTGCACTGCAAGGTCCAAATGATTATGCGGTGCCGGTGATTAAAATTCTCGATAAGAAAGGTAAGCTGAAGGCCATTGCTTTTGGGTACGCCTGTCATCCCACCACCCTGGAGATTTACAAGTGGTCGGGTGATTATGTGGGTTTTGCACAATTGGAACTGGAAAAGGCCCATCCAGGAGTAACGGCGATGTTTTTTCAGGGTGCGGGAGCCGATCAGAACCCTTTGCCACGTCATACGGTGCCATTGGCCAGGCAATATGGCCGCGAACTTGCTGCTGCGGTTGACCGGGTAACCGAAGAAACCATGCGAAAGTTACCTGCTACCGTTTCTTCTGCCTATTCGGAAATCGATTTGCCACTGGGAGCGATTCCAGACAAACAGGAACTCTCTAAAATTGCTAAAACTACGCCTGTTGCTTATCAAAAGCGCTGGGCAGAGCGTATGATCAGCAAGTTGGATAAGGGCGAGCAGCTGATCCGGACTTATCCTTACCCGGTGCAGGTCTGGTCGCTTGGCGGACAGCCGATTGTTGCCCTGGGCGGAGAACTGACCATTGAATATTCGATTAGAGTAAAACAAGTGTTCGGTCAGGATACCTTTGTACTGGGTTATTCCAATGACGTGATGACCTATATTCCTTCCTGCACCATTTTGAAGGAAGGTGGCTATGAAGGAGATGCCGCCAGGATGGTTTATGGATTGCCTGCAAAATGGGATTTAACGATTGAGGAGAAGATTTTGAGCGAGGTAGCTGCTTTGGCTGAAAAAGCCGGTGTGCCAAAAATTGCAAAATAATTAGACTTTAGAGAAGATTTATGAATCTTAAAGAATCAGAACCTACTGCATCAGCATCCCTATCCCGGCGCAAGTTTATTGCCGGGACAGGTCTGTTGCTGGCTGGAGCAACCTTAAAATTGCAGGCAAACCCGCTCGTTTCAGGCGCCCCGCTTTCCACGCTTTTTGCAGAGCCCATTATCGATATCCATCAGCATACCGATTATATGGGCCGCACCACCGATCAGCTCATTGCACACCAGCGGGCAATGGGTATCACCAAAACCATCCTGTTGCCTTCAGGGCGTCCGGTTAATTCTGCCAGCACGCATTTTGGCGTAGGCAACGGTTTGCAGGCAAAAGCAACTGGAAACACGATCTGTTACGGACTGGCAAAAAAATACCCCAAGGAATTCTTATTCGGAGCTAATGAAGTACCTGATGTACCGGAAGCCATCGAAGAAATAGAACGATACCTGAAGCTTGGGGCTTGTGTGATCGGTGAATCAAAGTTTGGCGTAGAATGCGACTCGCCCGAGATGCAGAAGATCTATGAACTGGCACAGGCCTATAATGTACCGGTGTTGATGCACTGGCAGTATGGAATGTACAATTATGGCCTGGAACGTTTCCACAAAATGCTGGAAAAATATCCTAAAGTGAACTTTATCGGGCATTCACAAACCTGGTGGGCCAATATAGACAAAAACCACCTTGACCAGAAAGTGCTTTATCCGAAAACTAAAGTTACACCAGGGGGATTAACTGATCAGCTGCTCAGTAATTACGAGAATATTTACGGCGACTTTGGCGCGGGTTCGGGTTTAGGCTCGATGACAAGGGATGAAGACCACGCCCGTATATTTATTGAAAAACACCAGGACAAACTGCTTTTTGGCAGCGATTGTACCGACATCACAGGCCATATAGACAATTGTCTGGGCGCAAAGATCATTGCCGAAGTCAGGAAGTTATCGCCTACCAAAAAAATAGAAAGAAAAATTTTATATCACAATGCAAAAAAACTGTTCCGCTTGTAGTACCTCCATTATAGCTGGAACCCATTTAAAAAATAAAATGAGCAATACCTTAATCGCAAAGCAATATTATTCCGGATTCGAACTGGCCCACGATACCTATAATGCGATATCGGCAGCCAGCGATGGCAGGATCTATTATGTGCTTTCTTCAGAATCTTATGATATAGGTGGAAAAATTTACGTTTACGATCCTAAAACAGACCAAACAGCACTGCTGGCCGACCTGACCGAAATCTGTGGCGAAAAAGACGGCAAAACCATACCGCAGGGCAAAAGCCATGTGCGCTTTTACGAAAGTAAAGGCAAACTGTATTTTGTAACCCATGTAGGTGTTTATGACATGATAGACGACATGGAGCGGCTGCATGTTAAAGCTCCGGAAGGTTATGAACTGTATCCGGGCGGGCATATCCTCTCCTACGATCTGGTTACCGGTAAATTTGAAGACCTGGCCATTGCCCCGGAAGGGGAAGGCTTGCTTACCATGGCCATTGATAAAGAAAGGGGACACATTTATGCACTGACCTGGCCACTGGGCTACCTGGTTCACTATGACATGAATACCGGTAAATTAAGAAATCTGGGCCTTCCATGCGGAAGGGGAGAAGCCGGACAGGTAGGGACAGACTATAGGGTGATCTGCCGGTCGATGTTTGTAGATCCGGCCGACGGCACCTTGTATTTCTCTACTGCCGAAGGTGATATCCTTACTTTTAAGGCGACTGAAGCCTCTTTTTCGAAACTGGAAGGTATTGACCTGAAACTGGATTATTTTGGTGCTTACGATGCCACAAGACCTGGCAGCATGGGTTATAACTGGCGCAAAATATTCTGGTATGCACCAGAAGAGGTAGCCTATGGCGTACATGGAAATTCGGGTTACCTGTTCCGTTTCGACCCAAGAAAACGCAGTATCGAAATTGTAGACCGTATAGCTTCCGAACCGTCCCAAAAAAGTGGAATGTTCGATCAGTTCAGCTATGGCTACCTGGGTTTCCAGCTGGGGCCGGATGGTAAAACCATTTACTACCTTACCGGCGGGCCAATCTACATAGATGGCAAACGCCTCAAAGGAAAAGAAAGCATTGCTAAAGGTGCCGCTAAAGGATTAGAGAACCTGCACCTGGTTACTTATGACTTGTCCAACAGAAAATATACAGACCATGGGGCCATTTTTTATGAAGACGGTTCCAGGCCAACCTATGTCAACTCCATTACCATTGATGCAGCAGGCAATGTGTATACCCTGGCCCGGTTTGAGCATAACGGAAATGAGATACAGGACCTGATCAAGATCCCGAACCCTTTTTAACAGACACACCAAAAAACAAAATAAAAAATGAAAACCCTGAACCTTAAAAGAAACCTGATATGGATTGCCATGGTGGCAGTCGTATTTGTCTCCTGTTCAAAAAAGAAAAAGTACCAGGACTCCCGGACAGCCGAGGAATCTATAGGTACATTCGATATGCTGAATGGCTTTAAAGCGGAAGTATATGCTACTGAACCCAATGTTACAGACCCCGTTGAGTTAACATTTGACGAAGAAGGGAATGCTTTTGTCATTGAAATGGGCGATTATCCATATAAGGCAATAAAAGGACAGGGCAAAGGGCAGATCCGGAAGCTCATCGACAAGGATGGTGACGGAAAGATCGATACCTCCGTTGTTTTTGCCAGCAAGCTGGAAAGCGGTACCAGCATATTGCCATGGGAAGGCGGCTTACTGGTAACTGCTGCGCCGAATATATTTTTCATGAAAGATACCACTGGTGATCACATTGCTGACATTAAGGAAGTTTTGTTTACTGGCTTCTTTGAAGATAATTCTGAGGCACAGATCACGAGCTTAAGGTACGGTATCGACAACTGGATCTATGCCAATAATGGCGGCATGGCTGGTGAAATCACCTTTACCCGCAAACCAAATGCCCCTGCCTTGCAGATTAAAGGCGGCGATTTCAGGTTCCGCCTGGACAAAGGTCTGTTCGAGGTAGAATCAGGCGCCGGGCAGTACGGCATGGACATGGATGATCTTGGACACCGTTTTTATACCAACAATTCCAGACACATCTCCAACTCACCCATTGCAGCCAGGTACTTGAAACGTCACGATCACCTGAACTTTAAATCTGTAGTGAACATTTATGCGGCAGAGCCGATCATGTACCAGGCTACCCCTGCGCCATGGTGGCGTGCAGAACGTACAAAAGCACGCAACGCGAATTTTGAAAAGGAAAAGCTGGACAGGAAAGAATATGCGGAAGGCCGCTTTACGGCAGCCTCCGGCGGTACCATATATGCCGGCGATGCTTATCCTAAATCCTATTATGGCACGCATTTTATAGGTGAAGTTGCCGGTAACCTGGTGCACCGTGATGTTATAGAAATCAGTAATGAGGGCCCATTCTTCGCTGCTAAACGTAGTGCCGAAGAAGAGAAACGGGAATTTATTTCTTCTACAGATCCATGGTTCAGGCCATGTAACTTTACCCTGGGTTATGATGGCAACCTGTATATGATCGATATGTATCGTCAGCACATCGAAACACCGGTGTCTATCCCTGATTCCCTGAAAATGGATATGGATTTTATGCGTGGCAACAACTTTGGCCGGATTTACCGTATTGTTTCTACAGAAGGAAAAGCCCAGAAATCGCTTCCACCGCACATGAGGAACCAGTTTACCCAGGAGCTGGTGGCTTACCTGGGTCATCCAAACCGCTGGTGGCGCCTAAATGCGCAGCGTGTAATTATAGAGCGTAAAGACAAATCAGCGATCCCGGCATTGACCAAAATGTTCAACGAGGACAAGAATCCGATTACCCGCTTACATGCTTTGTATACTTTAGAAGGCCTGGATGCCTTGAATGCGGAACTTGTTGGCAAAGCATTAACCGATGCCAATGCAGGTTTAAGAGAACATGGCGCCATTTTAGCCGAACGTTTTCCGCAACTGTCGGATCAACTGGTAAAAACCATTGCCGATCCTGTTGGGCTCGTTTCTTTACAGGCTACATTAAGTGCCGGACAGTTGGGAGCCGCACAGGTAATACCTGCTTTTGCCAGCCTTATCGAAAACAAATACAAAGACCTATGGTTTAGCAATGCGGTATTGAGCTCGAACCCAGGTTCTTCTTTTGAACTGCTGGATCAGCTGGCCAAAAACGGTACTTTCTTTAAAGCCACGGATTCGGCCAAACTGGCTTTTGTAAAAAACATAGCTACAGCTGTCGGATCCAGAAAATCGGCTGCTGAAGTTTCCAGACTGCTCAGTTTCTTGTCATCGCCAATCGCTACAGCAGACAGCAAATGGGTACAAACCAGCTTAAGCGGTCTGGCAGCAGGCTTTAAAAAATCTAAAAATAAAAGTGGTGCTGCAGGCATTGTAAGCAATATCAAAAAAATGGGAGGTAGTGCTGCAGCAGAAAATAAAAAAGCATACCAGGAAGCAGCTGATGCTTTAAAAGAGATTTGATGGTAATAGAAAAACAGATATAGATGAAGACTCAAAACAACTCACGCAGGGCTTTCCTGCAAAAATTTCTTTCGGCAGGGCTGGCCATTGCTGCAGGTAGTGCTGGTTTAGCCAGCTGCAATTCGGAAAGCCCGAAAGAAGGGCAGGCCGCAAAAGATGCTACACCAAAAGTTGGTGCGGATACCTCCGCATCTGCTTCGACAGGTAGTGCTCCCGAGGATTTCAAATGCGGCGACTATTCCAATGTAAGCAAGGAAGAACTGGCTAAACGTAAAAAGCTGGGTTATGAAGAGCATTCTTCTGATCCGGAAAGGGAATGTGTAAAGTGTAACCTCTTTATTCCAAAAGGGGAAGAAAAAACCTGCGGAGGATGTATTCTTTTTAAAGGGCCGGTTAATAAAGACGGTTCCTGCACCTATTGGGTTGAACAGGTTTCCTAAACATATTTAAAACATAAATTAATGCTTCAGCAAACTTATAAAATAGTTAATGGGAAAATCATCACGCCTTATCGAATTATGGATAGAGGAACGCTGTTGGTTAAAGAAGGTAAAATTGCGCAGATCAGCGAGTCTGATATACAGGCAGCGGATGCGGTTGAAATTGATGCCCGGGGGAACTATGTTTCCCCGGGGTTTATAGATATTCATATCCACGGTGGCGGTGGCCATGATTTTATGGATGGGAATGAGACTGCCTTTCTTAAAATAGCTGAAACACATGCCAGGTACGGCACCACAGCAATGGTACCCACCACTTTAACCAGTACGCGTGAAGAACTGCTGAATACCCTGGACATTTATAAGGAGGCCGATAAAAAGAATACCATGGGCGCAAAATTTCTGGGTATGCACCTGGAAGGACCTTATTTTTCACCTGATCAGCGAGGGGCCCAGGATGCGCGTTTCATCCGCAATCCTGACCCTAAGGAATACAAAGCGATCATTGCCTATTCTGATGTCATTAAACGCTGGAGTGCTGCCCCTGAATTGCCGGGGGCCATTCCGTTTGGCCAGTACCTGAAAAGCAAGGGGATCATCGCCGCTATGGCGCATACCGATGCCATTTACGAAGAAGCGCTGGAAGGTTTTGAAAACGGTTATACACTGGCCACTCATCTTTATTCCTGCATGTCGGGTGTTACACGCCGTAATGCTTATCGGTATGCAGGCGTAATAGAAAGTGCTTACCTGATTGACGAAATGGATGTGGAAATTATTGCCGATGGCATACACCTGCCCGCCGCCTTGCTGCAACTGGTTTATAAGATAAAAGGTGCTGCAAAAACTGCATTGATCACTGATGCCATGAGAGGAGCGGGCATGCCGCCCGGCGACAGCATATTAGGTAATATCAATACGGGTATGAAGGTAATTGTGGAAGATGGGGTGGCCAAACTACCCGATCGCAGTGCTTTTGCAGGTAGTGTAGCTACTACTGATCGCCTGGTACGTACCATGATCAGCATGGGACGGGTACCACTTATCGAGGCCATAAGAATGATCAGCAGCACGCCCGCGAATATTATGGGTATTGCCCATAGTACAGGCGCTCTGGTTGAGGATAAACAGGCCGATATTGTCATCTTTGATGACAATATTAATATCCAGATGACCATGGTGAACGGTCAGCAGATCTATACCAATTCTGAAATTTAAAGGATCAGAAAGGGCTTTTAAAATCTGCAAAAAGGGGAAGTACCTGATCTTTATCAGAAAGCAGCAGTGCTGCTTCAGGAATTGTGGCGTTCCAGTTAATGTTCAGATCAGGGTCGTTCCAGATCACACCGATTTCTGAAGCCTTATCATAGTAATTGCTTACTTTATAGGTAAAAATGGTCTGATCTTCCAGGGTTAAAAAACCATGAAGAAAGCCCGGAGGTACCCAAAGCTGTTTGTGGTTCTCGGCACTCAGTTTAATGTCAAAATGCTGCCCATAGGTTGGAGAATCCTTTCTGATGTCTACTGCAACATCCCAAACTGCACCTTGTAATACACGTACCAGCTTGCCCTGTTCAAATGGCTGGCTTTGCGCATGTAAGCCACGCAAAGCTCCTTTTTGTGAAAAGGACTGGTTGTCCTGTACAAAAGCAGCACTAATGCCTGCTTCAGCAAAAAGTTTGGCATTGTAACTTTCATAAAAATAACCGCGGTTGTCTTTCCAGACTTTAGGCTCAATAACTAAAAGGCCCGCTAATGGGGTGGAGGTAATTTGCATAGTTCTGTTAATCGATATATTCCATTAAAGTGCGGAAAGCCACAAATTGATTTTCAAAATGCTTATTGACATCGGCCTGCAATGCCGGGGCAAATTTTTCCTGGTAATCCTGGTAATCGGCCATGTTTGCTGCAACATACTGGGCACAATAGGTTACGCCTTCATTCGGCGAATCCAGCACCTTTAGTAAACGATGGGAAACAAATTTTCCGGCGGCCATTACGGCTGGTATATGTACCTCCTGCATCCATTTCAGCCAACGTTCGGCTGCTGCATCTTCAATGATTGTGGTGACGTTGTATAAAAGCATGTTGCAAAGATAATACTATGTACCAATATTGTCTCCCCTAAGTTTTCTGAAGCGCTTGCGGGCTTCGGTGGTAAACATGCTGCCTGGATAATCGTTGATCAGTTTCTGGTACAGGTTTTTGGCCTGTTCATTGTCTTTTAAGTTTTTTTCGTACAGATCAGCCAGGCTAAACAGGGCATCATCGGCCCAGATGCTACTGCTTTGCTGTATGGTAAGTTCTTTAAGTGCTGCTACAGCTTTATTGATCTCGTTGCTTTTGATGTAGATCTTCGACTTGGCCATTAAAATATCATCTGCCAGGCTGTTGTTTGGAAAGGCAAGGGCAATGCTGTCCAGTTTGGTTATGGCTTTTAAAGGAAGGTTCCGGAATTGCAGCATTTCGGCATCAGCATACATTTTCAGTGCACTACTGTCCAGGGCAGATTGCAAATTGTCTGAGATCAGCAAACTCAGGTTCAACGCATCATTGGCAATCAATTGCGAGGTAGAGGCTTTGAGTACATCGGCCTGTGATTTGGCATAGGCAAAATTGCCCTGGTAAAAAGACAGCCGGGCCGATCGGTACCTGGCCTCATTGCTAATTTCCTGGTTTTCAAACTTCCTGGCCACCTGTTCATAGATCAGAAAGGCCTCCCAGGGTTGCTGGGTAAGGATGTAAATATCGCCAAGTTCCAGCTTAACCTGCCCACTCTCTGTAGCCGAAATGCCGGGGGTTTTGAGCAGATCTTCCAATGCTTTTTCGGCTTCAGGCAGCTTGTTCAGGTAGTAAGCCTGCAGGTTGGCCCATTTTTTTAAGGCAAAAATAGTCTGCCGGGTTTTGCCGTATTCGTCTATGATGGCCTGGTATCCTGCGGCCAGCTCGGTTATCGCTTTTTGATCAAATTGCCCTGCAATGACCAATTGATATTTGGCATTGATCATTTCTACCTTTGCGGGCAGGTACCAGGGGCTTTCCTTGCCCTTGGTCAATACATATTCGTAGGCCTTAATGGCAGTGGGATAGGCCTTGTTGTCTAAAAAGGTGCCGGCAGTATTGAATAAAATTCCCCCGTCATCTTTGGTGCGTTTATCTTGTGCAATCAGCTGTCTCAGGGCCATTTCATATTCCTGTTGCTGCAGATATTGCCAGATGAGCAGTTTGGTATAAATCTCTGTTTGTGGTTCTTTCTGTATCTTTTTTAACAGGGCAGCCTGTAAAATCTGATAATCGCTGTTGTCTTCAAATATAGAAGAAAGTACACTCTCGGCCTGTGGCAACAACTGCGGCATCTGAGGCAGGGCATTGATGTACTCCTGTACCAGCATGTTCTTATCCTTTTTATAGCGGTAAATGCTCAGCAGTTCATAAGTAAAAGGTTTGTCGTCGTTCAGTATTTTTCTTCCCTGTAAAAAAGCAGAAATGGCCAGGTCATAGGCCTGGAAGCCGTAAAAATGATTGGCAATTTCCCTGATCTTAAATTCATCGGGCGGCAGGTTACTGATGACCTGCATGTATAACTTATTTGCTGCCTCAGTTTGGCCTTTATCCTGGTAAATACGTGCCAGGGCTATACCGTATTGCAGGTTTTTTGGGTTTTGCCTGCTCAGTTTTTTAACTAATTTTTCGGCATCATCAAATCGCTTCAGTTTTAACATCGAGTTAAAATAAAGCTCAAAGTAAGCGTCGTTCCTGCTGTTGTTAAAGAGTTTTTCCAGCAATACAACAGCCTGCTGATACTGGCCCTGCTGGTAGTACTGATAGGCCAGGGCATCGTCCACATTATCCTGCGCCAGGCCAAATAAATGTGTAAAAGACAACAGCACAACTGCAAATAATTTCTTCATTCCGTGAACTAAGATCGGGAATTTGGTGAATAAATAGTAAATTCATTTTCTAAATTCATTCGCTATGTCAACAATTGATGGATTACTCAATCTTGAATCGCTGGAGAAAAAAGTATTGGAGTTAAATTCAAAATCTGATGTTTTGCTAATCCGGGTATTGTCTTATTATGTTCAGGGCATTGAAGCGATGTTCCCCGAAATGCATTGTTCCATTATGCAGGTTAAAAATGGCCGGCTGTATGGCTGGGTCGTTTCCTCTTTGCCTAAAGATTATACTGATGAAATTGAGGGGGCGCAGATTACTGATCATGCAGGCTCCTGTGGTACAGCAGCTTTTTTAAAGCAAACGGTAATTGTAACGGATATTGCTAATGATCCGCGTTGGGATGACTACAAGGAAGCCGCTTTGGCAGCTAATCTTCTGGCCTGCTGGTCGAGGCCGATTGTCAATTCGGAAGGTCAGGTTATGGCTACATTTGCCATTTATTACAGTGAAGTTAAGGAGCCTAATGAGGATGAATTAAATATCATTGAGCGGGCCAGCTCTTTGCTAAAGGTGGTACTGGAAAGCAGGCAATATGCTGAAGCTTTGAAATCCAGTAATGAGCTATACGATTATGTAAACAGGGCCACCAACGATGCCATATATGACTGGGATATCATAGCTAACAATATCGAATGGGGTGAGGCTTTTTTCAGGATATTTGGCTATGAGCCGGATGGCGAAAAATTTCCTGTTCAAAGGTGGATTGAAATGATCCATCAAAATGATATTGATCCGGTTACCAGGGGGCTGCGTGAGGCATTAAGGGATCCTGTTAAAACGAACTGGACGTCAGCGTACCAGTTTAAGCGTGGCGATGGTACTTATGCATTTATAGAAGAAAACGGATATGTTTTAAGGAACAGCGATGGAGAGGCCATCCGAATGATTGGTGTGATACGGGACATCACCCGGCGGATGGAACAGGAGCTGGAGCTCAAAGAACATCTGGAGCGTTATAACGCGGTGTCGAAGGCAACCAGTGATGCCATCTGGGATTGCAACCTGTTAACCAAAGAAGTAAAATGGAACAATGGGGTCAAAGAGATCTTTGGGTACGAACAGGTGGAGGAGAATTATCAGTGGTGGTATGATCATGTGCATCCTGATGATGTGGAGCGTATTGTTGCCATTGTGGATAACTGTAAAAAAGAGAAACGCTCACGCTGGACTGCCGAATATCGTTTTCGTTGCCAGGAGGGATGGTATAAATTTGTACTGGACAGGGGCTTTTTGTTATTCGATGAGAATGGGGAAGCGATCCGGATGATCGGGGCCATGCAGGACATTACCGAGCGCATCAATTATATCCATACCATTGAGGAGCAGAACATCAGGCTTCGTGATATTGCCTGGGCGCAGACCCACCTGGTCAGGGCACCCCTGGCGCGCATTATGGGACTTGTCGAGTTACTCAAGGAGCCTGAAAGTCAAAATATAGATGAGCAGCAGGTACTCACTTACCTTCACAATTCGGCAAAGGAGCTCGATGAGGTGATCAGTGGGATCATTGAAAAAAGCAGGAATTAGGATTCCATTATTCTTATCCATTCCTGCACCAGGCCTTCCAAAACCGGTTGCGCTTTTTTTACTTCAGCCATGGTCCGGATTTTAACAAATGCTTTTCCTTTTGTGCCTTTTTCAAGCAGCCCTGATTGGTCATTCAGTAGCTCACCTTTGTGAAAGATTAAGGCTACACAATCTTTAAGTCTCGGATTAAAAGTAGCCATAGGCTCTTTATAGTCAAAGCTGGGACCACCCCATTTAACGTCTTCTTCCATTCGGGAGTCTGCTTTTAAAATGATGGCCCGTATTGCCTCCATTTCAGGTTTTAATGGATGATCTAATTTTTCCATAAACTCATCAACCTGTCTGTTATTGCTCATGATTTGTTTTTTATATTAATATTTCTTTCAACATAGTCAAAGGTAGATTCGCTGGGTTAAAAAGGAAGGGGGTAAATACGACAATTACAGGGGGATTTTTACCTGATAAGACGATTATTGATCATTTTTCAATTAATTTTATAATGGCGGCCCCTTGTGTTTTCCAGGTTCCGGTTTCATTTCGTTTAGCCTGGCCCCAGGTGCTAACCTCCACTGAATCACCTGGGGCCAGTAAACGGATCTCAAACTGGTCCCCTGGTTTAAAAGTGCTACTTTTACTATCCAGGAGAATGTGTGTCCGCTTATTTGTCATGTTCCTGATCATCGCTTTTTTCCTGCTCTGACTGTCCACTAGCCAAAAGCCATTATAACCGCCATTGTAATCGCGGTTTGCTGTACTTATTGCGGGCAATCCTGTTTCATAACTGTAATTATAGGTATAAGGCCGTGTGTGTGGAAAAGGTGCATCGGTCACAACGCCATGGGTTTTAGGATCGTAACGCTTTACTTTCCCAACTGCATGTACATTGCTTGAAGCATCGAGCATAAGCCAGCTGTTTCTGCCATCAGCCTTTGCTGCATTTACGCGCAAAGCATAGGGCCGTGCAAGGGCAACCCTGTTTACCCTGATGATGCTCCCTGCTAAATTTCCAGTGCTTGCATAAGGTGCATTTACCTTTATCCGCAGCGGTCTGCTTTTTACCTGCAGAATTTTAAGCGGTGCCGTAAACAGTGGCTGAACGGTCATTTTAAAGTTTCCATTACTGATGTGGCCTGCACCGGTTAAAGAAGCCGCCAATACTTTTCCAGCAGCATCTATCCCTAAATATCCTTCTTCACCTGAAAAAGAAAGGTTAGTATCAAATGAAAGGCTCGTCCGGACCTTGTCAGCAGCGATATAGAAATGCTGGCGTATGCTGGATTTGACCTCAGCCGTTGGTGTTAGCTGCAATGCGAATGCATTTTTAATCCCATTTAACGGCATCAACTGCCGGACGGTTGCAAGTTTGTTTTTCCCGGATGTCGGGAGAATTACAGAGCTGAAGCGGACCAATTCAGACACGGGAACCTTAACATGCGATAAAGCATAGCTTAAATGAATGGGGTTTCTTGGCTGCGGTGAATGGGCTGTGATGAGCTGTGCTGAAGGGGGAGCGAAATGTGAAACATAGAGTTGATGACCGGTGGTATCTGTGGCTGACCACTGCAGATTGACCGGGCCATTTAAGGTATAAAAAGCAGGCCCGCTAAGAAAGCCATAACCCTCTCCCGGAGGTGCAAAATAAAAGGGCTTATCCGCATAAGATTTTACACGTCCGTTTGGATCCATTTCGGCAGCATAATCGACATCCGGGCTCCAGACTGATCCCGCACGTGTTTGTTTTAATACGGTTTGGCTGGTATTGAGCACTTGTAATTTGCCTTTACTGATGCCATGTAAACTGTAATCATACTCTTGCCCGCCCTTAGCCCAGAAATTATCAATCAGGTAACTATCGTCATCAGACAGATCGATCAACGCAATCCGGCGTTTATATAGTTTAAGATTCTGGTCGGCATATGCAGGCAAATCATTCACTGCTGCGGAGCGCAGCACGCTTCCGTCTGTCCAGGTTTGCAGATCTCCGCCTGCTGAAGGTTGCCGGAGCTGGTTTCGGCGGTTTACAACCAGCAAATTGTGAGCTACTGTAGTGGTTGTAAAGCCAAAGCGTAAATGGGTATTGAAATAACCGGGGTCAAATGAAAACTCCCGCCCTTTGGCATAAAATGCCAACCCCAGTTCATCGGCCTGGCCATGATTAAGTGTTGGACCAAATCGCAGGAGTGCAGCCCGTTCGTTTTCGTGCTGACCTGAACGCAATACCAATGTGCCGGAATCAAAGAATAAGGTGCTTCGTCTCTCTGAAGCACTGCTTGGGGCTTTATGCTGCGCTGCTTTAGTAAATTCTTCCCAGCCGTACAGATCAAAGAGGTCGGCTCCGGAATGCGGACCACCAGGAGGCGCGTTCTGCAGCATTAATCTACCTGTTTTCAATGCGGCATCTCTTAATGCATTGTTATCTGTGTAGCGATAAAACTGATAAGCTGCCTTCAGTGTACCTTTGTCAAATGCCCTGCCGCTGGTAATGAGCGCATCATCAGGGCCGGCATCTCCATATAGAGGCAACCTGCCGGCAACCTGGATGCCGGTAAAAAAATCAAAAGCAAAAAGTGCAAACCTTGGGTCATCATAGGCAGCGTAACCCTTTGGGTAGGAAGGTAACTGCATGCGTTTCAGAAAGTAAGCTGTAGAAAGCAACAGCTCACGGGTGTGGCTGGCATATAATGTGCCTGTTTCGAAATACCGCCCGTTAATATCGATGGTGTTACTTACTGCATTTTTAAAGCCTAATGGCCCGTTAAGCGCCCAGTTTACCCATTCGGGGATACCCAGTAAAGCCCCTACAACCAAAGGGGCACGGTTGTAATCAATATTTCCATTGTTAAGCTCGTAACTGGCCCCTTTACCTGACTTTGCCATGCGCAGGCAATAGTCGGCACCGTTCATCAGCATGTTGAGCTCAATATTTTTAAGCATCGTATAGCCAGGATTAGACATTGATGGTTTAGCCGCATGTTTACTCGCGGAAAGTATTTCCGTAAAATATGCATAGTTCATCAATGCCCGTGCAGCCTGATAATAAGGCCGGTCCAACCGGCCGCCGTCAGGTTTTCCTGGTTCATTATGGGGATAGTCGATCGGACCTTCATATGCCCTTGGATAAATGGTTGCAATGGCATCCAGAATCCATAATGCCCGCTCGGCATACGTTTCATTTTGGGTTAACGCATAGGCGTTCACTAAAGCGGGAAGTTCTGTGCTTTCCAGTTTAGCAATGGTCATGCCATTTGCAAGTGCTATAAAATAATACCTACTCTTGTTTTTGGGATCATTCCAGCCCATACCCTCATCCAGATGTTCCCCGTTCGGATAAACAATCCCATTGCTGGCCTCAACATGCCTCGGATCGTTCCAGCCCCTCCATGTCATGCGCTTTTGCTCTACAGGATCAAGGTTCAGCCCAAGTCCGTAAACATATATCGATCCTTTGACCGGGATGACCTGCTTCACAAATTCATAATCACGCTTAATCCATGCATCTGCAGTCTTAACGTAGCTGTCCTTCACTGATCTGGCCCATTCTTCTTTTTCAACACGGTTGCGTACAGCGGTCAACTCCTGTTGGTTGATATATAAAAACGGGCCTTGTGGCACCTTCACACGCAGTATCTTTTCAAATTCACCCGCTGATTTCAGGGCCGGATCCCGATCGGCTGCAGATTGTGCAGCTGCATGGAAAGCGCAGATCAGAAAAATTATAGCGTGCAAACAAGATAATTTAATAATTTTCATTGGTGCCGGATTTGGTTTCCCCGGATTTAGGTATTCAGGAAACGGGTTATGCTCTTTTATTTTAGATTCGGTAACGTACCCTAATATAGTGATTTGTATTTGCAGGAGAACGATTTATTTTCCGTAACATTAAAGCTTTAAAGTAACAATATTGGTGTATTAACAACATACAAAGCAGGTGTTGTGTAGCTTTGCAGACTAGTAATGGTTATGATTGGATTTAAAAGATATTTTTTCCTGGTACTGATAATTCTTGCTGCTGCCTGCCAGCAGAAGAACGAATTAAGAACGATACCTGTTGATGATTTCTTTAAATCGCAGGATAAGATAACCTACAGAGTGTCGCCTGATGGAAAAAATCTTTCTTATCTTAAGTTGCAGGGCCAGGATCAGAACATTTATATTGAGGATATTGAAACAGGCAAGGGCAAAAATATCACCAGACTAAAGGATAAAAACATCGTTTTCTATTTTTGGGTAAGTAACAACGAGCTGATCTATTATAAAGAGATAGATGCAGTAAGCCGGAAATCTGACGTATTTATCATCGACAAGGATGGGAAAAATGAACGCCAGCTCGTGAACAATGAAAAGAGTAGGTTAAGGGTGATTGAAGATCAGCTGATCGATGATAAG
The DNA here is from genome assembly GCF_032678725.1 of Pedobacter heparinus. Taxonomy (GTDB): domain Bacteria; phylum Bacteroidota; class Bacteroidia; order Sphingobacteriales; family Sphingobacteriaceae; genus Pedobacter; species Pedobacter heparinus_A. The sequence goes on along the minus strand of NZ_JAVTSC010000010.1, from coordinate 14,342 downwards.
TACCTGCTGGTTTCTTCTAATAAAAGGGATTCGACTGTTTTTGACGTTTATCGTTTAAATGTGCGTAACGGGGCAATGGAAATGGCAGCAAAAAATCCAGGAAATATTATTGACTGGAAAACGGATGCTGACGGTAAACTTCGCCTGGCAGTGCGCAGCGATGGCGTTAATTCGACCATTCTTTACCGTGCAAACGAGAACCAGCCCTTTAAAAAGGTTTTGGCCAGCAATTTTAAAGATACTTTTTACCCGATTGCTTTTAGTCATGAAAGGCCTAATGTTATTTATGCCATATCAGACGTTAACAGGGACAAGACGGCCCTGGTTGAGATAGACTGTAATACTGGTAAGGAAATAAAGAACATTTTCTGTAACGATACACTGAACATCACTGATGCCCAATATTCGAGGAAAAAGAACAAACTCTCTTTTGTGGTGTATGAAACCTGGAAAAAAGAAAAACATTTCCTGGATGATTCGGTAAGGCAGGTTTACAGCAACCTGGATAAGCTGTTGCCGAAAACGGAAATGAGGATTTATGATAAAGATAAGGCCGAATCCGTATTTATACTAAGAAGTTTTACAGACAGGAATCCGGGCTCTTATTACCTGTATTTTGCAAGTACCGGCAAGCTGAGAAAACTGAGCGATTTTAATGCCTCTATTCATGAGAGTGAACTCTGTGAGATGAAACCGGTGGCTTATACGTCCAGAGATGGTCTGAAAATTCATGGATACCTCACTCTTCCACTGAATGTAAAAGCAGAAAACCTGCCGGTAGTGGTGTTGCCACATGATGGGCCGGTGCAAAGGAATTTATGGGGCTACAATCCGGAAGTGCAGTTTTTAGCCAATAGGGGCTATGCGGTATTCCAGATCAATTACAGGGGATCTTCGGGTTACGGAAAGACATTTGTGGCCGCAGGTTTTAAGCAATGGGGCGCTAAAATTCAGGATGACATTAATGATGGGGTAAAATGGCTGATCGGCCGGAAAATTGCTGACCCAAAAAGGGTTGCGATATATGGCACGGGTTTTGGCGGATATATTGCATTGAACGGATTGTATTTAAATAAGGGTACTTTCGCTTGCGCGGCATCGAATTCAGGAGTGATTAATTTATTTACCTATTTAAAATCAATCCCCCCTTACCAAAAGCCAAACCTGCAGATGTATTATGAAATTATCGGGAATCCATTAACGGATATTGACAAGATACGTAAGGTTTCACCATTGTTTCAAGCGGATAAGATCAATGCTCCCGTACTGCTGGCAGAGAACATTAAAGATCCGAACAACAATTCCGGCGAGGCCATACAATTTGTGAAAAACCTTAAAAAACGCAATGTCAGTGTTACTTATCTGGAAAATGATGGCGACATAGCTGTCTATTACAGCAGGAATCCCGAGGGACGGCGCAAATTTTATAATGCCCTTGAAGAATTTTTAGAAGTTAACCTGAAAAGGAAGTAAATTGACATTTAATGGCTTCAGAGAAAAAAGACGGCTACCGTAAGAATTTTTCATTGATAATCACTTTCATTGTGCTGATGTCTGTCTTGTTCCTGCTTTCGCTGGGACTGGCTTATCGTTTCAGTACCAAGTATATAGAGAATGAGTTCTCCTCTGAAAAAGTAAATGTGCTGGAAGAAAGCATTAAACCATACAACGACTTTTTTCAAAAAAAGCTTCCAGAGGTATCTTATTATAACGGCTACCTCGATTCTGCCACAGCAGCCAGTTTTGTAGATACCGTTTTACTGGAATATCCCTTTGTTTCGAAAGTTGTCTTTTATGATTCGGAGGTCAGTAATACTCCGGTTAGTGATGGCTTAAATATAGGGAAGTTCTCTTTCGGGCCTAAAAACATTTACCAGTTTGGTAGTTTGGTACCCCTGGATTCGGTGCAGCTGTTCTCGAGAAACAATACCCGTAATTTCATTGTAGGGGATGATTTTAATACTCTGGGTTTAAAGCTGGTGTCTTATATTGAAAGCCTGGATACCACCCGTGTGCCGGGGCAGGATGAATTGTTCAGCAATTTCAGCATTGTAAGATCTAATAAAATCACCTACCTGAATATTCCCCGGATGGAGGACCTGAAGGTATACAAGAACATGATGCGCAGCCGCCTGGATGCCAATCCGGTTTACCAGCAGGATATGTTGTCTTTTCAGTTGGATCCCTATAAAATAAAGATCGTAAACACCAGGCCACTCTTGTTTCAATACATTAAAATTGAGCCGCTCACATATGATCCGCTGGATACTACGGAAGTGTACCTGAGTACAGAGATTACTTTGCCTGGACCGTTTTCCGACTATAAACTCTATTTTATTTCTTCCAAATCCTTTATTGAAAAGGAGATCCTCAGTTATTTTCTGCCCATTGCACTGGCTATTTTGATGTTTTACAGTATTGTAGTGCTGGTTGCATTTTTAATTTACCGGAACCTGAACATTAACCAGAAGATGTTCAAGCTGCAATATGATTTTGTGAATAACCTTACACATGAGTTTAAAACGCCGGTAAGTGTGATCAAGATTGCAGGAAACAATATTAAAAGTGCAGCAGCACTGACAGACAGGGAGCTGAAGATGTATGGTAAGATCCTGGATGAGGAAGCAGATAAGCTGAATGGCCTGATGAATAAACTGCTGGCTTTTACCCAGATAGAAAACAAAGCAATTGCCCTGAACAGGGACGAGATCAAAATTATAGATTTTCTGGAGAGTACAGTAGAATCGCACCGCTTAAAACATCCGGATTTCAATTTTACTTATGAGGTTTCAGGATTTACTACGTTTATTACAGATCCGGTACTGCTGGGTAGCTTGTTTGATAACCTTGCCGAAAATGCTTATAAATATTCTCCGCCGGAACGTAAAAAGCTCCACATTAGCGCCAGACAGATTAAAGGAAAAGTAGTATTCAGATTCATCGACCAGGGTATTGGCATCCCTGCATCAGAAATTAATAATATCTTTAAGAAGTTTTTCCGTATCCAAAACCAGTATAACCAGAATGGCAGCGTGGGTTTGGGCCTGGCTTTCTGTAAGGAACTGGTTAACTTTATGAAGGGTGAGATTACCGTAAGGAGCAAGGTGAACAAAGGAACAGAATTTAAAATTGTACTACCATATAATGATTAATACTATGTCGAAAGGAGTAAAAATACTGATAGTTGAAGACGATGAAAATTTACGTTTTTTAGTGGTGCATCGTTTAAAGGCCGAAGGCTATGAGGTTTCGGAAGTGAGTGATGGCGAAACTGCAGAACGTATGATATTATCGGAAAAACCTGATATCGTTTTACTGGACTGGATGCTGCCGGGTAAACAGGGCGCGGAAGTTTGTGAAGAGGTAAGGAAACAGGGCTTTGATAACCTCATCATTATGATGACTGCCAAAGCGCAGGATATAGATAAAATTGATGCCTATAACTTCGGCGTTTCAGATTATGTGACAAAGCCTTTTAATATGGATGTGCTGGTGGCCATGCTGGATAGTAAAGTGAAGTTTATATTGAACAATGACCGTTCAGAAGTGCACCGCTTTGGCAATATGGAGCATCATCCAAATGTACATACGTTGTTCAGAGATGGAAAAAAGATAGAGCTGACCATTCTGGAAAACAGGATATTGCTGTATTTTTTGCGGAATCCGAATAAGGTGATCAACAGGGATGAACTGATGCTGGTGGTATGGGGTTATAATTCTGATGTGAATACACGCACGCTTGATATGCATATTGTGCGTTTGCGTAAAAAGATTGAACTGAACCCTGATAATCCGCAATTGCTGCAAACCGTCAGAGGTGTTGGTTATCGCTTTAATCCTGCTTAAAACCGGAGACTGATCAGTACGAGGATTAAGTATTGCAGCAACATGGTTCCATCCAGATAGAAAAAATAGTAGTATTCATTCTTTTTGATATTGGATTTGAAAATTAGCCAGCCGGTAAGGAGTAACGTTAAGGTTAACGCAATGATGTCTGCGTTTACGGTCTGGCTAAAAAGTATAAGGAGCACAAGATAACCGGCCAGCAAAAGCTGGCAGAAAATGTAAGCTTTTTTTTCGCCCAGCATGACCGGGATAGTTTTTAGTGCATATAACTTGTCCTGGAAAAGATCTCTGATGTCGAATGGAATCGTGATGGCGGCAATGAAGAGGAAACGTTTGGCCACCAGCAATAGTGTTTCTGCCGAGGAGATGCTGACCTGATAATTGTGTTCCAGCTCGACAACAGGTAGCAGCACACAACTGATAGACCACACCAGCGCGATAAGAAATAGTTTAATGCCGGGGATATTGCGCAAGCCTATTTTTTGGTTGTTGAGGGTAAGAAAGGGGATGTTATATCCTAGTGCAAGTATCGCTGTAAATATCATGAGCAGTTTGGCCTCAATGCTCAGGTAAAGCAACCCCAGAGGAATGAGACAGAGCATGGAAATCAGCGTGATGGAGATGATCAGCCTGTGATGTGCAAAGATCCACCGGACCCTCACGAACTTCGAGTCTGCCGGGTTTTTAGGCTTTGACAACAGCATACTGAAGTTATAAATGCCTATGGTGCCAAAAAATATAATGGCAAGAATGTATTTGTCGGGCTGTGCCTTTAATAAATGATAAGTGATCAGACCCTGGGCTACCGCACAAACGGCAATGAACAGGTTACTGAACAACAAAAAATCAAGAATGGATAAGAGCACTTTTTTTATCATGTGCAGTAACATTTGGTTAGGCGCGCTTCAGCTCAAATATCGTTATTTCCGGCAAAATTCCAACTCTGCCAGGATAGCCGAGAAAACCATAACCAACGTTTACATACAGCTGCTGGTTTTGTTCCTGGTATAAGCCTGCCCATTCTTTATAAATGTATTGTACCGGGCTCCATTGAAAATGTGCTGTCCTCACACCAAACTGCATGCCATGGGTATGGCCGCTAAACATAGCATCTATCTGTGGATACTTTTCAAGTACCTGGCCGCGCCAGTGCGAGGGGTCGTGTGAGAGCAGCAGTTTTACAGGCAGATCGTCAGTGTTTTGAACTGCCAGTTCCATCTTGCCGTATTTTGGGAAACGGCCCATGCCCCAGTTTTCGATACCCAGGATGCCAATTTCTTCGCCATCAACTTTTAACCTCCTGTTTTCATTCATCAGCAGGTCCCAGCCCATCAGCTGATGTGTTTTTATCACGTCTTGCAGGTTCTTTGCTTTTGCAGCTGAAGGGGCCTTGCCAAAGCGATAATCACCGTAATCGTGGTTGCCGAGGGTGGAATATACACCCAGGGGCGCTTTTACCTTATTGAAGATGTCCTGGTAGTTGCGCATCTCTGAGGCCATGTCGTTAACCAGGTCTCCGGTAAAGAAAACAAAATCAGGCTTTTCGCCCAGTAGCATTTCAACACCGCCAAGCACTGCTTTATGGTTATAAAAACTCCCCGAATGAATGTCAGAGATCTGCGCCATTTTAATTCCATCGAATGCCTTTGGCAGGTTTGGCAGCACCAGTGTACGCCGTTTAATTTTATAATCGTAAGCGCCTGATATCACGCCCCAGCTTAAAGAAGCTAGGGGGATGGTAGCAGTGATCATCCCGGCTTTCAGTAGAAAGGCAGAACGGCTGATGGGTTCCGCTGTGCTTGCAGGTATAGTATCTCTTGCTTTTTGTTTTTTATTAAAGCGGGTTAGTCTGATCAGACCCCGGCGCAGATCGTCAATCAGCAGGAAGGGCAGCATCACAAATTTGCAAACCACAGTTAAAAAGAAGGCAACCAGGATCACCGCCCTTAAGGTGAGGTACAGGTTGAGGTAGATCCCTGCAAAAACACCGATCAACAGGCCAAGGGTATAGGTCCACCAAAGTATGCTGAATATTTTCTTCGTTCCGGGACGCCATTTTTTAAACACCGCCAGAATTGCCCGGTAGCAATAATAATCAAATACTAAAAGGAAAATGCAAAGGAAAAAGATAACAGATAATCTACCCATAATCTTCATCTTCAGTATCCATATTGAACAGGCTGTCAAACATATCAGAGAAACCAAAACCGCCTTCCAGGTATTTTTTATTCAGTTGGGAATATTCGGCCAAACCATGCAGGGCAAACTCCATCAGTAAAAGGGTTTGGTTTTCGCTGATCTTGGGATGGAATTTCTTAACCAGGTCATATAGGCCTGCGGCCTTCATCAATTCTTTTTTGTATTGTGCATTATTCAGCTGGTCGGAGATGTCCAGGGTATGGCCTTCGGTAAACCATTCGGTAATGATTAAATAGGGATTCGCTGATTTGCTTTTCTTCGCTTTTTCCGGATCGGGAAAATAACGGGCAAAGAGGCTTTTAATGGCCTTTCCGATTAGGGTATTGGCTACTTTTGCCGGTCCTTCGAGCTCGCCTTCGTAAACCAGCTCAATTTTACCGGTTACCGCCGGGATGATGCCGGTTAGGTCAGATAGTCTGACTACGGTATTTTTTTCTCTGTTGATCAGCATTCTTCGCTCTGCGGTACTGATCAGGTTTTCGTATGCAGAGATGGTAAGCCGGGCGGAGACACCAGACTTTTGATCAATGAACTCGCTTCTCCTTGCTTCAAAAGCGACCTGCTCTACCAGGTCTTTTATCAATCCATCTGCTTCAATATTCTGGCTCTGCTCTGGGCTGATCTTCGCTTCCTGAAAGGTTATCTTCCTGGAGATGGCGATGGTTTTAGGATAATGGGTCAGGATCTGGCTTTCAATGCGGTCTTTCAAAGGGGTAACAATAGAACCTCTGTTGGTATAATCTTCAGGATTCGCTGTAAACACGAACTGAACATCCAGTGGTAAACGCAATTTGAAACCCCGGATCTGGATGTCTTTTTCCTGGAGCATATTGAACAGGGCTACCTGGATCCTGGCCTGTAAATCAGGCAATTCATTAATGACAAATATGCTGCGGTGTGCTCTTGGGATCAGGCCAAAATGGATTACTCTTTCATCGTTATAGGTCAGTTTTAATGTAGCAGCTTTAATAGGGTCTACATCGCCAATCAAATCGGCAACGGTTACGTCTGGTGTAGCCAGTTTTTCCGTATAACGCTCAGTACGGTGCTGCCAGCTGACCGGGGTGTTGTCGCCATGGATTAATATTTCGTGTTTGGCGTACCAGGAGATTGGATGAAGCGGATCGTCAAAGATCTCACTGCCACTTACATAAGGAATGTATTCATCGAGTAAATTGACCATCAAGCGTGCAATCCGGGTTTTTGCCTGCCCCCGCAAACCGAGTAAAAGGATGTTGTGCCGGGATAATATAGCGGTCTGTAATTCTGGTATGACGGTTTCATCATAACCTAAAATGCCATCGAAGCCCGCATCTTTATCCTGTAATTGTTTGATCAGGTTTTTGCGCAGTTCATCCTTTACAGAAAGGGAGGTATAATTGGAGGCTTTTAATTCGCCAAGTGTTTTAATCTTATTGTGATCCATGGGTTGTTTGCAGTTAATACAGGCTATCTTACCGTTTTCCTTCTGTTTTTAATGTAATCTTCAAAAATATATTCGCCCAGTCCGTTTAAAGAACTGTAAAATGCCCTCCCTCCATTGATCTGTGTAAATTCCCGTACAAATTGTTGTAAATAGGGATCCTGGGCAATCATAAAAGTGGTGATCGGGATGTTGAGCCGCTTGCATTGTGCGGCCATATTTAAGGTTTTATTGACCACTTTCCTGTCCAGGCCCATGCTGTTCTTGTAATAACGGCCATTTTCTTTTAAACAGGTTGGTTTGCCATCTGTGATCATAAAGATCTGTTTGTTGTGCGTTTTACGCCTGCGCAAAAGGTCTGTTGCCAGCTCCAGGCCGGCAAAAGTGTTGGTATGATAAGGGCCAACCTGCAGGTAGGGCAGGTCTTTTACGGTAATGGGCCAGGCGTCATTGCCAAAAACCACGATATCTAAAGTGTCTTTTGGATAGCGTGTCTTAATGAGCTCGGCAAGGGCCATGGCTACTTTTTTTGCCGGGGTGATGCGGTCTTCCCCATACAGGATCATGGAATGGGAGATATCGATCATCAGGACGGTAGAGGTAAGGGTTTTGTAGTCCTTTTCTTCTACTTCGAGGTCTCTTTCTGTTAAGGTAAAATTGCCAATACCGTGGTTGATCTGCGCATTGTGAATAGAGGCAGTCATGTCGATCTGGTCCAGACTGTCGCCAAAAGTATATTCCCGTCTGTCGGCATTCTTTTCTTCACCTATACCCGAAATGTTGCTGTTGTGGTTCCCTTTTCCGGCTTTTTTTAGTTTGCCGAAAATCTCTTCAAGCGCCGATTTGCGAATGGTCTGTTCTGTTTTAGCGGTAATGCTCAAGTCGCCATTTGCAGGATTTTCCTGCAGGTAGCCCTTTTCTTTCAGCTCATCTATGAAATCACCCATCCCGTAATCGTTGTTGGTAAACTGATATTGTTTATCGAGCTCGTTCATCCAGGCCAGCGTTTCCCCGGCATCGCCCGCAGTATAGTTGAGCAATTGGGTGAATAGCTTGAGCAATTCATCAAACCCACCTTTTGGCAGATCATCAGGCTTAAAGTCAGAAAATTGGAACCCTCTCATGTATTCAGTATAAACGAATTATCGAAGGTAAAAGTTTGTGCCGGCAGTAATGTTATCCGGTTGTAAAAATACCCTGACCGGCTATTTTGGACTGCCTGCTGCCAATGCACTTTCTGCGCGCTTAACCGCCAGTTTTTCTCTCCATTTTGCATAAGGAGCTTTAAAGGCCATTTTTAGCACACTGTCTAAGCCGCCCTTTATGGCCAGGTTAAAAACACTTTGAGCTTTCCGGGTGATGGAAGCGTCCCAGGCCCTGAGACTTAAGGAGAAGGAGCCATCCAGGTATTTCATCCAGTGCCACATGCCGGTAGGCATAAAGAGGGTATCGCCATGTTCCAGGAAAACTTCGTAACCCTCTACGCCTTTTAAAGCAGGGAATTTTTCGAAATCAGGGTTAGCGACATCATAGTCTTCCAAGGCATAGGTTGCATTAGGGATACAGTAAAGTCGCTTTTTCCATTTATTGTCGAACAGGATGATGTGTTTTCTGCCCCCAAAATGGGTGTGAAACAGGTGGGGTAGATCGATATCATAGTGTAAAAAAGTAACAGAGTTAGAGCCTCCAAAAAACATGGCAGGCATACTTTCTATAAATCCGCCCATTAGGTCTTTAGGGATTACGATGTCATTTACGAGATCGGGATAATGTTTAAAAAGGTTAAAAAAGAAAATACGGAGTTCTGTAGGTTCTCTTTTAATGAGGTCCAGATAATCTCCAAATTTCATTTCAGCTACCGAAGCATTGATGGGCTTGGAAGGGTCTGCTTTTGAATTGTCCATCAGACTGACCGTGATGTCACCGCCAATTTGTTTGAGGTAATCTGTTGTCCACTTTTCTCTTGCCGGCCAGGTTTTGGTAAGGCCTTTGATGATTAGCGGACGACGCGCATCCAGGTAATTCTTTTTAAAATCAGCAGGGCTGATGCTTTCAACGGTATCTACCGGCTTTAAAATAAAGCTCATATTGTTTCATCATAAGATACCAGGAACCGCTCAATGCCTGTTGCCGATCTTATTTAAAAACAAATGTAAATAAAATTTACATTCATCATATTTTATGTGGCAAAGGCTTTTTGTAAAGCCAATTCAGGATTACCACAATCCTGATTCTCGGCAACTGCACTTCAAATATGGGTCTACTATGCACCTCGGGCGTATTTTGCTCGTAGCTTGTGCACACCTGGCCCATAAAAAGGATACTTTTTGCGAACAAGGTACGACTGAGGTATTGATGAGGTAATATCGAGGTGGCTAGTTGGCCCTTGCCAGTCCCTAAATATCCATATAGGTGAGCAGGCCGTTATCCCGGTAACTAATCATCGGCGTAGGTTATCAGTGCCATGGATAACCATTGATATTGCAAAGCTGTTTGTAGTAAGGTTTTGATATCACCGAAACCAGCTGCTGCATTGCCCATTTTTCGCGTATGTTTTAATGTACCTGAACAGGCAAATAACTGCAGCCAGTAACCACTTGCTCGAGGCCCGATTACTTCTTTTGCCACTTTGTAGATATGGTAACTGTTGCCTGGGATATACTGGTGGCCTGTAGGGGGTTGCCTGCGGTTATACTGATAATTGGGCTCGTTTAGCAGGAATGCTGCGGGTTAATTGTAGAGTAAATATGTTTATATGTATAAAATCGGTTGCACCTGTGCCCAGTGCCTTTGACTTTAGATAGAGGACGGTATTTTTAAATAATATCGCTCTTTATATTACTAAATTGTATTTAAACAGAAATAACAGTATATAAATGATTGATAAGTAAGCTTATGTTAAATATTCTCATGTATTTATTTAAAGCATACATTTAAATAACTAATTTTATCAAAAACCATAAACTTAACTGACATTGGAATTATTTTCAGAAACATTCATTGAAAAGATTGGATATTTGGACTTCCAAGTTTTAGATTCAGAACAATCTCCAGTTGTTTTCGTTTCAGAATTAGATAAGCCAGTTTCGCGGATTACACCATATCAAATTCTAGCTTTAGAAGAAGCAAAGTCGTTTCAGGCCGATGCAGTGTTTTTTCGTTATTTTGGGGATGAGAGATCGCCTCAAGCTCAAATTTATATCTACGACAATATAAACGGAATTATCGATGGGCATTATGCGCAGATACATAAAGAGTTATGGAGCAGTTGCCGAATACCTATTTTTATAGTTGTAGAGGATTTTAAAATCAAAATATTCGACTGTCGAAAACCTGTATCGGTAACGAAAGAAGGGTCAGTTTATACTGATGATATTGCATCCATTGATACAAGAGATCTAGAGAAATTTTCGGATGTTATTCAAAAATATAATGCTCAGAAGTTTTCCAACGGAACTTTTTGGGAAAGTTCGGAAGCGATAAACCATTTTACTTATGGGGCGACAGCTTATAAAGATTTGATTGAGGGACTAAAAAATTTACGATCTAACTATAGCAACAAAAAAAATAATGTAATTTCAGACGATCTTTCAGACTATATAATTATCATCTCGATCTTAGTTAAATATTTGGAAGAGAATGGGGTCGACGAAAATGAAAATAACTTAGCTGCCGATTTTTTCGATAGCCATGTCGGATGTAGAAGTTTTATTGAGATTCTAGAAAAAAATAAATTAGTTGAAATTTTGGAAAGTCTAGCAACCAAATTCAACGGCGGGATATTTTCATTAAGTAACTTACAAAAGGAGGAATTATTAAAAGCAGATCTATCATCAATAGCTACTTTTTTTGACGCACGTACGACCCATGCCCATCAACTGGTTTTTTGGCCTATGTATTCATTTAAACATATTCCAGTCGAATTAATTAGTAATATTTATGAGGAGTTCATACCAAAGCATGATAAAGGCGCAGTTTATACGCCACACTATTTAGTTAATTTATTGATAGATGAATGTTTGCCGCTTCCAAATAAGGTTATCAATAACCCGCATTCTGAAAATGTGAAACTAATCGATATCAGCTGCGGATCCGGTATCTTTTTAGTTAATGCATTTAAGCGATTAGTACAGATTTATAAAATAAAGCAGTATCATGATACAGGCACATTTACCAATATTGTGCCAATCAATATTTTGCAGCAAATAATTAAAGACAATATTTTTGGCATCGATATTAACCCCCATGCTGTCAACTTGACGAAGTTTAGCCTCTGTCTTGCTATATGTCAAACCTTATCACCCCAACAGATTTGGACTGAATTGTCATTTGAAGATTTGGGTATTTCAAATATTGTGAAAACCGATTTTTTTCATTTTGTTTCAAATGAGGACAATCATAAAAAATATGATCTGATCATTGGAAATCCGCCATTTAATACCCCTGTTAATCCATCAACGAACGAACCTTACAAAAAATCAGAGTTTGCAACTCTGATGAAAAAAACATACCATATTGATTCTGCCCCTATTGGCGACGATGATTTAGCATTGTTTTTTCTTCAACAATCTTTAAAATTACTGAGGGAATCCGCCTTATTATGTCTAATTCAAAAATCAATACCACTTCTTCATACAAAAGAAAATGAAGGCTTCAGGACTGAACTCTTCAAAACATATTCCGTTCCTCAAATAATTGACTTTACACCATATAGAAGAATACTTTTTCACAATGTGACTGTTCCAACCTGTGCTATATTCATAGAAAACTCTCCGCCAGTAAATGAGTTCATTAGCCATATTGTAATCAAGCGTGCGTATTCCGATGATATTGACCCCCTCATTCCGGGGCAAAGTGACCGTTAAATCGATTGCCGGGGGTGGTATGAAAAGTTACTTCCTCTTTAACTAATATAACCAATTCCCTTCTACCTGCCGAACTACCTTCTCTTAACCCTTCAAATTTCCTTCAGCTTTATCCAGGGCACGTTTTAGAACCAGGACCAGGCGCTCAAAGTGCTTTTTATTGGATTCCAACCTGGCGGCCTCAAATAAGACGATTTAAGCTATCCCAAATCTGCCTCCTGATACAGAGCTCAGCTTAGGTTGTATCGGCGAGCCTAAGGGCTTAAAAACGCCTAAAATCGCAAACTGATTTTCAAGAAAGATGATGGTAAAAACGCGGCTCTGGCTATCAAAATGGTCACTTTGCCCCGGAATGAGGGGGTCAATATGGTGCGGAATGGGGGGTCAGTTTAAATGCGGAATCTGTGCTCATTTTACCCGGAATACCCACCTGAAGTGATGGACACAAATTCTTTAATGAAAAAAATGGGTATTACTCGTGATCAGGCCAATGCCATCCTCTGGGATTTATTCGAAAAAGAATACATCGATTTAATTCCGGTGCTGGATGAAGAAAAACTCAATCTATTGAAAGCAAAAGAATAAATGGAAGCGATGCCTGAAGATATGAAACTGCTATACAGGAGGCTGTGGGATGTGGTACATTTTGAAGAGCTGTTCCCAGTTCCGGCATACTACCATATCGATGAGTTCCTGCTGAGCCTGATCATCGAACTGCACAGGCTATGCCTGGAAGAAGACAGGGGCTTGGCAATGGCTAAATACCACCAGAATAAAACGCAATTGCTGCAGCTGCAGGGAAGAACACTGGAATTACTGTCTGATGCCAATAAGAAACAACGCAAACGGATTAAAAGAATAGATGCAGGTTTAACAGAACTGTTGGATTTACTGGAGCTGGTAAAAACAGAGCGTATTGACACGTTTTTTTTTAACATCAATTAAACCAATATTTTGATAATCGATACGGAAAACAATATTAAACTTCATAAAACATCTGGATAAACTATTTGTCATCCAGAGTGAACCCTTTGTCATCCAGAGCGAATGCGAAGGATCCCTCGGGACCTGGGATGACAATGGACTTGGGATGACAAGAAATAAATTTAAATTAACATGATCTCTACTAACCTGTTACTGGCCCACTTCTGGGCTAATGCAAATAAGATCACTACGTCTACCGGTGTTGAACTGGACCTGATTGATGATGAAACCATCAGTTTATCTGTTACGCTAAGAAACCAGGAAGAATATCCGGAACGCTACCAACTGAAAGCCAGGTTTGGCTTAGCGCAGTTTATGGATAAGCTTGAACTGGAGCAGTTGCAAGATATTGACGAAATCAGCATCGAAACGATGTTTACCCTGATGGTAATCGGCAATGTCGGTTACAAATTGTTTAGGGTATAAATTACATACCCATACCCAAAACAGGAAGAATTTTTTTTCTCATGTACCATTTTTCGCAAAAAATTACTGTACTAAGTACCAGGAAACTAGAAAACTTACTTATTAAACTGAATAAATAACCTTAAAAAAACTGAAAAATACGACCATGACATAATTCTACCTCATCTCCCTATCGAAAAACCGATTATAATTTTAGGCTGCTAAAGCAGTTTAAACGCAGCACCAGGAACAGCTTAAAGCTGAAGGCATGCCTATGCCTTTTTTACTGGTTTTTACTAACGCAATCATCTGATAATTAATCTATTAATTTTTAAAATATGCCATAACGCAAGCCTGAAAGGGTAAAACGCGATATACCTTGGCACCATGATTTTTTAACAAATACTCAATAATGGATATACACGAGAACGAAGATTTTTCTACACACAGCTTTAAAAATTCGGAGAACCCGGAAGGAATGGACATGTACCAGAAGGCGCACTATTTTGGGCGCTATAAAAATCATTGGGCCAGCCTGGGTCGGTTTAACTACAGGCAGGTATGCCTTAGTGGCGCATTGCCTGAAGTGGAACTGGACCTGCCGGGCAACCCGAACAAAG
>NZ_JAVTSC010000009.1:0-241762 GCF_032678725.1 Pedobacter heparinus | reverse complement strand
ACCTGTCCGCTAACCTGCAGGTAATTAGTCCCTTTTTGGGCAAAAGTGATCAATGGAAAAATTGCCAGGACAAAAATCAATAAAGGATGTTTTTTCATAAAATTGAGGTTAATGTATATAGATTTATCTATTAGATAGGTAAAGTTTAGCTATAATAAATTTAAAACAAAAATTGAATAATTAAAAACAGAATTACAGTTTTATCGACATTCATCTCTGATAGTTCTTTCTATAAAATACAAGCTGGCCTTTCAGCTATTTACCAGCATTTTTTTATATTCTTTTGGAGTAATTCCTTTAGCCATTTTAAAAAACTTGTTAAAATTAGACAGGCTGTTAAAGCCAGAAGTATAGGCCAGCTCACTAATTTGCTGATCGGTTTCTGCTATTAATTTACAGGCATGCCCAATTCTTACCTCGTTTAAAAAAATAACAAAAGTTTTTCCGGTACGGTTTTTAAAATACCTGCAAAAGGCCTGTTTATTCATGTTACTTACCTCTGCTACTTGGCTAAGCAAAATATCTTTGTTAAAATTATCAAAAACGTACTTCAAAATTTTGTCCATTCTATCATTATCCTTTAATTGATAATTATTAGTGTAACCGGGACTGGTAAGCAGTTGGTAATCTTTGGTATTGCAAAGCAACTTTAAAATTTCTAATACACCTATCAAACGGCCAATCTCTTCCATTTCAGCCGCAATTCTAAGCAGCACCTGAGTCACTTCCCTCTTAGCAATAATACCGAACTTCATCCCTCGCCTGGCAAGCTGAAAAAAGTTTTTTATGCGCTGTATATTCTCCGGCTCCTTAAAAACAGCTAACATTTTTTCGGGATGTATAAAAAGCGAAACCGACCGCGCATGTGCACTCTTAGGCGCATCATCAAAATATTGCTTGCTGTTGTGCCATACATGGGGCAAATTAGAGCCTACAAAAATCAATTCGTCATTTCCAAAATTAGCGATGCTGTCTCCAATCATGACCCGTCCTTCGCTTTCCAAGGTATAAGTCAGCTGGCATTCTTCATGAAAATGGAAATCGGTACTAAAATATGGGGCATCAACCAATTTTAAACCATAGGCGTCATTTATTTTTCCATCAAGTATTTTAGCAAATACAGGCTTCATTGTACAAATTTTTCAAAAGCAAATTAAAGAATATTCTAAATTACCTATAATAAACAATAAACTATATAATATAGCTAATATAACACTATCATTAGCAAATCAACATCTAGTTAGTTTATATGTTCATCAATAAATTAGCTTTTAAAATATTAACCAAATATTACAAATATGCTTCATAATAAAATCGTCGTGTTAACAGGTGGGGCTGAGGGTATAGGCTGGGAATGTGCAAAGGCCTACGCAAAAGCCGGCGCTACTGTTTGCATTTTAGACAAAAATGAAATACCAATAGACAAGCTCAACGAACTTAAGCCCGGCCAAAAATTAGCTTTAAGCTGCAATTTGACAAACGAAAATGAAGTGGCTTGTGCCCTTGAAACCATCATACAAAAATTTGGCCGCCTGGATGCCATCCATAACAATGCCGCCATCGCACATCCTTCAAAAACGCTTGACCAGACCAGCAATGATGAATGGGATTTATTGATGAACGTTAACTTAAAAAGCATTCTATATACTACCCGATATGGAATTGAGCACCTAAAAAACACGCAGGGAAGTATTTTGAACACCAGTAGCATGGTGGGCAGCATTGGGCAAGATAACCATGCCGTTTATGTAGCCACAAAAGGAGCTATCAATGCATTAACCAAAGCAATGGCTTTAGATTACGCTTCTTATAAAATTAGGGTAAATGCGGTATCTCCTGCGGCAATAAATACACCAACATTGCAAGCCTGGAGCCAGGAACAACCTGAAAAAGAACATATTGAAAAATACCTGAACAGGCTACAACCCTTAGGAGATATGCCTGGGGGTGATGTAATTGCCGATGCATGTGTTTTTCTTTTGAGCAATGCCGCACGTTTCATTACCGGATGCATTTTACCAGTAAGTGGTGGTGCAGAACTAGGCTACAGAACTATCATTTAACCTCATTATTTGCAATGATCAACAAAATAGAAATCAACGATAAACGCTTTGAATTAACTACAGGTGCTGGTAGTGATGCCATACATAAAGATCCCCAATATTCTTATGCCGTAACTCAGCTTACCGAAGATGGGAAAACCGGAACAGGCCTTGCTTTTACACTGGGCGAGGGTAACCATCTGGTTTGTGAGGCCGCATCATTCTACGCTGAAAAATTGAAAGGGCAGAACATTGAAAACCTTATGGCCGATTTTGGTCAGACTTTTCGCACCCTTTCAAACGAACAGCAATTTCGATGGCTGGGGCCACATAAAGGTGTGGTACATTTAGGTCTTGCTTCGGTTACCAATGCCTGCTATGATTTATGGGCGAAAAAACGTGGCGTACCCCTATGGAAATTGTTAATCGATCTCAGCCCTGAAGAAATTGTAAACACCTTAGACCTTTCTTATCTCGAAGATGTTTTAACAAGAGAAGAGGCGATAGATTTACTGCAAGGAGAAGCGGATGCTAAAAAAACAAGAGAGAAAATAACAGCTATTGGTTATCCGGGATATGATACTTCTGTAGGCTGGTTTAATTACGACGACGAAAAGGTACGCGAGAACTGTAAAAAAGCCATAGACAGTGGATTCACTGCCATGAAGTTAAAAGTTGGGTCCCTAGATCCGCAAAGAGATATCCGCCGTGCGAATATTGTTCGGGAAGTAGCTGGCGACAACATAAAAGTGATGCTGGACGCCAACCAGCAGTGGACATTGCCACAGGCCATTTCTATTTGCAATGAACTTAAAAAGATGAATCCTTATTGGATTGAAGAACCAACGCACCCTGACGATGTATTGGCACACAAAACGCTGGCAGAAGAAATTGCACCTATAAAACTAGCCCTGGGCGAACACGTACCTAACCGCATTATTTTTAAAAATTACCTCCAAGCCGGTTGTACCGGCTTTGCGCAGGTTGATGCCGTTCGTGTAGGCGGTGTAAGCGAATTTATTACCATTAGCTTAATGTGCAAAAAATTTGGGGTACCGGTTGTACCCCATGTTGGTGATATGGGCCAGTTGCACCAGCATCTGGTATTATTTAACCACATTGCCATGGGGCACAATGCATTGTTTTTAGAACATATCCCGCACTTAAAGCAGCACTTCGTAAATCCCATCAATATACAAAATGGAGTTTACATTACCCCACAAGAACCAGGCAGCAGCTGCGATTTAAAATAAAACAACCACTAAATTTAACCAGATATGATTAGCACTATTGATACGTGGATTACCATTGCCTACATTGTGTTCATTGTAACCATTGGTCTTTGGGCCGGAACCAAAAAGAATAACGGTAAGGGGAGTTCATCTAATGAGTATTTTTTAGCAGGGAAAACTTTAAAATGGCCGATGATTGGCCTCGCATTATTCGCGACTAATATTTCATGCCTGCACCTGGTAAGTCTGGCACAAAGTGGCTTTGATACCGGTCTGCTTAATGGAAACTTTGAGTGGATGGCTGCTTTTACTTTAATACTATTAGCGCTTTTTTTTATTCCCTTTTATATCAGGTCCGGGATTACGACCCTTCCGGATTTTTTAGAGAAAAGATACAACAGGGCATGTAGAGATTGGCTGGCCTTTATTTCTATCATTTCAGCAGTAATTATCCACATCGCCTTTTCATTTTTAGCCGGGGGAATTGTACTCGAAACCCTTTTTGGCATCAACATGTATAACAGCATTATCGCAATTGCATTAGTTACAGGTTTATATACGATTATCGGGGGCCTTAGAGCAGTAGTCGTTACCGAAACTATACAGAGCGTGGTCTTAATAGCCGGAGCAATTATCATCACGACCTTTTCCTGGAACAAACTGGGCGGTTGGGAACATTTAACCACAACACTACAGCAAAATAATGCCATGCATAAATTAAGTATGATCAGGCCAATAGGTGATCAAAGTGGTATGAGCTGGATAGCTGTATTTCTAGGCTATCCCGTATTGGGCATTTGGTATTGGTGTGCTGATCAAACCATTGTACAGCGGGCATTGGGCGCTAAAGACGAAAACCATGCTAAAGCAGGAGTTCTGTTTTGTGGCTTTATTAAAATATTACCTGTGTTTATTTTTGTTTTGCCAGGACTTTTCGCCTATGCATTATTCAAATCCGGCCAAATGGATTTAAGCTCTTTGCAAACTACCGGTGTTAATGGAGAACAAGTTATGAACACCAAGGGTATTTACACCTTGATGATTACCCAGTTATTGCCAAAAGGATTAGTCGGTGTTTTGGTAGCGGCATTATTGTCTGGTTTAATGAGTCAGATTGCTGGTGCCTTAAATTCAATTGCCACGTTAAGCAGCTTTGATCTGTACAAGCGCTATTATCCGGAAGCTTCAGATACTAAAATGGTTAAAGTTGGCCGGATTTCGGCTGCCGTAGCATTAGCAGTTTCGTTGGCCTTGTTACCATTACTAAATCAATACGAAAGTCTTTTTGCCGGAATAAATGATATCATCGCGCATATTGCACCACCAATTACCTGTGTATTCCTATTAGGAGTATTTTGGAAAAAGGCCTCAGGTAAGGCAGCCCAATATACGCTGTGGCTCGGCTCGGTTTTGGGGGTCGTAGTTTTTGCCCTTAACAAACTGGACCTGGATACCTTAATAGGCAAAATCCCTTTCATGATGATGGCCTTCTACCTTTTCTGCGTATGCACCATCATTCAAGTTACACTCTCTTACGTTTACCCTGTGCAACATACCGAGGATAGTAAAAAATTGTATTGGAACTCTATTTGGGAACCTTTACAAGTAAAAGGTTGGAGCGGCATAGGCAATTACAAAGTCTTATCCGTGTTACTTTTAGCCATAATGGCGGTACTGTATGTATTTTTCAAATAATACATTTTCACAAAAGAACAGAAATGTTATGAACAAAACTAAATTCCTACCAGTGGTACTAGGTATCATTTTGATGTTTGCCTCTTGCACACAATCGCCTGAAAAAACAGTTTCGACAGTTGCCGATACAATCAAAGTAGAACGCTACGGCATGGTTACCGGTTTAAAATCAGACAAAGTTGAGCACTACAAAAAATTACACGCTGCAGTATGGCCCGAAGTATTAAAAAAAATCACGGAATGTAATATCCGCAATTACTCTATCTACCTCAAAGAGATTGATGGAAAACCATACCTGTTTAGCTATTGGGAATATACCGGAAAGGATTTTGCTGCCGATATGAAGTTTATGGCTGCAGATACCACCACACAACGCTGGTGGAAAGAAACAGCACCAACACAGGTGGCCTTACCCGATGCCGCTGCCAAAGGAGAAACCTGGAGCCGGATGGAAGAGGTATTCCATGAAGATTAACTAATGACAACTCAAAACAAACATCAAATCCTGATCAAATGACCATGTCTTCAGCAAAAATAAAGAGCTATAGCATCTACTCGGCAAAAAGCAAACTTAAAAAACCCATATCCGATGCCACACACACTTTAACAGAAATATCTTTCCTAGTACTAAGACTGGAATTGGAAAATGGCATTATTGGTGAGAGTTACCTCCTATCGTTCCAGTATTCACCCAATGCCATTGCAGGCGCACTAAAAGATGCGCTACCCAGCATAATTGGTTACGAAGCCAACCAAATGGGACAAGTATCCCGGCAATTGGCACACGGTTCCGAATATTTTGGCCATAATGGCATAAACAAATGGGCGGCCGCAGCCATTAATATTGCCATGTGGGATGCCTGGTCGCGAACGCTGGATGTTCCCATCTGGAAAATGTTTGGATTGCACCGGGACAAATGTGCCATTTACGGTAGCGGAGGCTGGCTATCGTACACCACCGATGAACTGATTGAAGAAGTAAGCAACTATAAAAAAAGGGGCTTTAAAGCTGTAAAAATAAAAGTGGGTTCGCCCAACTGGCAAACAGATATAGAGCGTTTAAAATTGGTAAGAGAGGCCATAGGTGATAACATTAACATTATGATGGATGCCAACCAGGGGATGCAGGCCCCACAAGCTATACAGCTGGCCCGCAAAGCTGCTGAGCTAAATATTTACTGGTTTGAAGAACCTTTGAATCACCAGAATTTTGATGGCTATCAAAGCCTAAAGGCACAAACTGGTATTTCTTTGGCTATGGGCGAAAGAGAGTATGATACTTTGCCTTTATTAGAGCTTGCAAAAAGAAACGCTATAGATATTTGGCAGCCTGATATTTTGCGCATTGGTGGTGTTGATGCCTGGCGGGAAAGCGCCGCCCTGGCTGCAGCATACCACATCCCTGTACTACCGCATTATTACAAAGATTATGATGTGCCTTTGGTATGCACCATTGCCAATGGCGTAGGAGTAGAAAGCTTTGATTGGATAGATGGCCTTATAGATAACCCAATGTTGGTAAAAGATGGCTATGCTTACCCACACCAACAAGCTGGCTGGGGTTTCAGATTTTTAGATGAGCATTTAACCAGGATAAAATAGCAATTAAAATATGAAAGCCATTATATTGCAACAGCCCGGAAAACTTGAGGCCATTACCAAACCTATGCCACAAAAACCCGGCACAAAAGAGGTGCTGATGAAAATTAAAAACATCTCTATTTGTGGCACAGATTTGCATGCCTATAAGGGCCATCAGCCATTTTTTTCTTATCCGCGTATTTTGGGGCATGAAATTGCCGCCGAAGTTGTAGCAATTGGAGAGGGCATTACCCATCTTAAACCTGGAGATCTGTGCAGCATCGAGCCCTACCGCAACGCTGTGGTAGACCAGGCTGTGAGGCGGGGAAAAACTACCTGCGGTAGCAAGCTAACCGTATTGGGCGTGCATGAAGATGGCGCTTTACAAGAATATTTTATATATCATGGCGAAAACGTGCATAAGGCAAATGGCCTTACACCAGACCAGGCTTCCATTGTAGAGCCTTTTGCTATTGGAAGCCGTGCAGTAGAAAGAGCAGAAATAACTGCAGATGATCTGGTTCTGGTGGTCGGCACCGGGCCAATAGGCATTACCGTAATTGCTATGGCCAGCTTAAAAGGTGCTAAAGTTATTGCGCTCGATGTAAATGCACATAGGCTGAACTATGTAAAAGAAAACTTTGCAGCAACTGAAACACTTTTACTAAATGATAACATACTTAACGAGCTTCAAAATTTACTTAACGGCGATATGCCAACAGTTGTTATTGATGCCAGTGGCAACAAAAATTCGATGGAAAAGAGTTTTGAATACGTGGCTGCCGGTGGCACCATTGTCTTTGTAGGTTTGTTTCAGGGCGATGTTGTTTTCAATGACCCAAATTTTCATCGTAAAGAATTAACAGTTAAGGCTAGCAGGGCCGCAACATCAGCGGATTTTAAAAAAGTAATAGCAGGCTTTAAAAATGGCACCATCAATACAAAGGGATATATTACCCACCGTATTGCATTCGATGATTTGATCAATGACTTTGAAAAGTTATACCTTCCAGAAAAAAATTTAATCAAAGCCATTATAGATTTTTAAATGCTTTTCATTTCAATAGCCTGCTATTTATTTTTCACTGCCTTGGGGAAATAGTCTGTAGAACTTTTGCGCTTACCATTAAAGAACAAAGCGTAGCGAATGAGCTTATCCTTTTGCAATAGTAAAGGTTGTTTGTAAACAGACGACTTCACACCAACCTCTGACCCATCAGTGGTATATCTGATGACACTGGCATTTGTAGGGTCAGTAAGGATAATGCTAACTGTGCTATCCGTATGCATTGATGTTCGTATGGCAGGTACCGGAATACGAAAATTTACCCCCTGGCTGTCATAGCGCTGGTATTGTACACTAAGCCTGCTTTTGAAATCATCAAAGTTTCTAGCATATTTTGGTGTCCAGTCAATTTCTGCCAAAGCAGCAATACGAGGATATACCATATATTCGAAATAGTCTTCTGTGCCGATAAACTCTGTCCAAAGGTTAGCCTGCGCACCTAAAATGTGTTTTGCTTCTATTTCATTTAATGCAGGGTGTACGGGCTCAAAAGCATAAACACTGTCCAGTGGCACCCAATAGCCAATAGCCATCGGTTCTATTTTAGTATCAGCTTGATAACCATCAAGATATAAATGAGAAGAGGGAGACATAATTACATCATGACCAGCTTTCGCAGCCTTTAAGCCACTTTCAACGCCTAACCAGGAGTGAAGTGTGGCATTTTCGGCGAGGCCTCCCTGCATAATTTCCTCCCAGCCGATTATTTTTTTCCCCTTGCTGTTAATGAACTTTTCCATACGCTGTATAAACCAGCTTTGTAGCTCAGCCTCATTTTTGAGCCCTTCTTTTTTCATGCGTGCCTGACATTTCGGGCAAGCATGCCATACGCCGTGCGGAGCCTCATCACCACCAATATGGATATACTTAGAAGGAAATAATGGCATCAATTCATTTAATACATCTTCTAAAAATGTAAACACAGTATCATTACCTGCACAATACAAATCCTTAGAAACACCCCAAACTTTCCTTACTTCAAAAGCTTTACCATTCTCAAAACTAACCTCTCCGCAAGCCAGGTAAGGATAGGCTGCGATCGCTGCCGCCGAATGACCGGGCATTTCTATTTCCGGAATTACTTCAATGAACCTGGATTTGGCGTAAGCCACTACTTCTTTTATTTGTTCCTGGGTATAAAAGCCTCCGTACCTGATCGTGTCCAGATTCTGCTCACTTATACCAATTTGCGTTCCATTCCTGTAAGCAGCTATTTCCTGTAATCTTGGATATTTTTTGACTTCAATTCTCCAGCCTTGATCTTCAGTTAAATGCCAGTGAAATTTATTCAATTTATGCTTAGCAAGCTGATCTATGAACTTCTTGATGTACTCAACAGAGAACATGTGCCGGCAGTTATCCATCAACATGCCACGCCAGCTGAAACGGGGCTCATCTGCTATATAAACCCCAGGTAGTTTTTTAGCCCCATTAACCGGGACCAACTGCAATAAGGTTTGTATGCCATAAAAGAGACCATTTTCAGTTCCTGCTTTTATAGCAACTCCGTTATTGATTACTTCTAATGTATAACCTTCCTTAGCTGTTATTTTTGGATCAATGTTAAGGCTGATTATTTTTGCATTTTTTTCCATCCACATACCTGTACGTAGCTGTAGATTTATTCCCACTGTTTCCCGTATGGAAGCCTGGGCAAAGGTTGCAAGGTCTTTTAAATCAGCTGAAGGATAGCTGATATACACATCCTTATCCAGATTGAAGCTTGCTTTTCGTGCTTCCATTTTCGCCGGTAAGGGAATAATGGAAATTGGAGATTGCGCAGATGAGTTGAGGATACAAATCATGAACAGCGCTAGTGATATCAGTTGTTTCATTTTCTATTCTTAATATATATTTATTTTGAAAACCTTCATTTTAACGGTACGGCTACATTTATCGAATGTTCACGGTTATTGACCCCCATTGCTCCGAATAAAATTATCGGTACACCTTTTTCACGATACAGCCAGGGCCGCTCAATTTTATCTTCGCTTAATTTGCCATCAGCAAATTTTAGCTTGTATGGCGCAACCGCAGGATATTTTGAAGCTTGCCAATCGATGCCGTCTGTTGACTGCAATAAGGCCAGGGTAGATTTTCCTTTGTTAAAATAATCTACCACATCGCGTACAATAGCATAGTATTTACCTTTGTAAAACCAGATATAAGGATCTTCGGCCAGCATTTTTACCGCATCGGTTTGTATATCCTTAAAAGTAAAAATAGGTTCGGAATGTTTGGTAAATGGGCCCAATGGAGCATTAGCAAATGCCACACCGAAGCTTACCTTACTGCCATTGGGTGCTTTTTTATCAGTACTTTTATAAATCAGTATTACTTTGCCTTTATCATTTACTGCAACCGCCGGATTATTCACCATCATGGCATCAAATGCAGTGCTATCCAGACTTATATCCAATACAGGTTTGTCAAAACGTTTGAATTCTGCCTCCGGGTTATCGGCTACGGCTACCCCAATCCGCTGGTTGTTTCGGTATTCCCACCAGTTTTTATCAGCCATTGTAATGGGTTGCTTTAACGTGCTTTTGCCAGTGGTACCCATATAGTAGAGGTAATACTTCCCTTTGTGTACAATAACATAAGGATTGTGCGTAGTAGTACCATCCCAATATTGGTTGCCCCTTGCTTTTAATACTACCTTAATGTGTTTATAAGGCCCTCCCGGTTTATCGGCCTTTGCCAATGCAATTTCTGATTTGTTCACCCAGGCATAATGGCCATCCTTGCGTGGCCATCGGCTGTAGAACATATAATATTTACCATTTTTACCTTTAACCACAGAGCCACACCAAATGTCGTAATCTTTATCGCCAAAAATATTGGTTTGAGGGATTGGCTGTATCATAGAAAAAATATCAACGTTATCCATTGATACCAGATTGCCGTTTTGATCTATCTGTGGCTTTTGGGCCTTGCTGTAAAAACTTGCAGATAGCATGACCATACTTAAAACTACCTTTATTATTTTACTGTTACATTTCATGTTTCTATACTTAAATATTGATGTTTTTTATTGTGCCCGCTTTAAGCCTTATTTTTATTACTTTGCCTTCGTACCTGACGGTATAAATGCTATCTTTTGATGCTTTTAAATTAGCCTGAGTTAATTTTTTATTTTTCCAGCTCATGCTCACTTCTACATTTCCTCGAGCCTTTAGTCCGCTAACGCTTCCATTTCTCCAGGCATCCGGCAGCGCAGGCAGTAAGTGAATTTCTCCTTCATGGCTTTGTAACAACATTTCAGCTACGCCAGCGGTATATCCAAAATTCCCATCAATTTGAAAAGGCGGGCACACATCAAAAAGGTTGGCGTACAGGCCACTTTTGTAACCGCTAGTTTCTGTTGCGGGCACAAAGCGGATGAGTTGTTGAACCATATCATATGCCTTATTGCCATCAAATAACCTGGCCCATATATTTATTTTCCATCCCACGCTCCAACCAGTTCCGCCTTTACCCCTTGCATCCATAGAACGGATGGCAGCCTTTGCCAACAAAGGTGTTGTTAATGGGGCTATTTGTCTGCCGGGATAAACGGCAAATAAATGCGAATTATGCCGATGATGGTCGGTAGAATCATCGACATCCTCCATCCACTCCTGCAATTGTCCCCACCGGCCAATCTGCGGGCCTAGCATATTTTTTCGCACACCCTCAATTTTATTGCGATACGCTGCATCAATATTTAAAACTTTAGATGCATCTATGAAATTGCTGAATAAATCATACACGATCTGCTGATCGTAAGATGCACCGGGATAAGTTGTTTTATCTTCTTCTTTTTTACCAGGGCCATGCTCTGGCGACCAGCCATCGGGGCTGATGAGTTTACCGTCTTTATTGGGTACCAGGAAGCTTTCCCAATATTCGGTCAGTTCTTTTAATAGCGGATAAGCCCGTTGCTTTAGAAAAGTTAAATTACCAGTGTAGCAATAATGTTCCCAAAAATGTTGTACTAACCAGGCGCTTCCCGGACGATGCAGCCGCCATCTGCTGGGCCCACCCATTACATTATTGGTGCTGTATGCCACCCAGCCTTTCTTAAGGTTCAGCAAGCTGTCTTTCGAGCCCCGATTCACATTACCTAGGTTTTGCACCCAATCTAACATCGGATAATGGCATTCCGTTAAATTGGTAACTTCGGCAGGCCAATAGTTCATTTGTACATTAATGTTAGTAGTATACTGCGCATACCAGGCAGGCTTCACATCATCATTCCAAATACCCTGCAAATTGGCAGGTACACCGCCTTTGCGTGATGAACTAATGAGCAAATACCTTCCATACTGAAACAGCAGGGCATCAAAATCAGGATCGGTTTTACCTTGTGTATAGTCTTTTAAGCGGGTAATGGTACTTTTATTGGGTGCCTGTCCCAGCGTTAATTGTACACGGTTATACAAATTGCCAAAATCTTTCTCATGTTCAGTTTTTACAACAGCATAAGGTTTTGCCACCACAGCAGCCATCTGTTTTACCAATTTGTGATGTGGAGCTTCTCCTAAAAAATTTTTACCAGAAAAGGGTTTGAAACTGGTCCCGGCAACGAGATATAAAGTAAATACATCGGCATCCTTAACAACGATGGAGGAATCGGTTTTGCTCATCGTCCCACCTTGTGCCTTTAGTTGTAAGCGAGCCTCGTACTGCATTTTGTTTTCCAAAGTACCTGCAAATGAAAGTCCATTACCGGTAATTACAGTTTTTCCCTGATGTACATCTTTCAACAACACTTCTACATTTATTTTTTTTGGGGAAGATGCTTTTACCTGCATTAGCATCGCCTTATCGGGATGGCTGATAAAATATTCGCGGTAGTAATGGGTACCGCCGCTGGTATAAGTTACGGTTTGTAAAGCCTTATTTAAACTGAGCTGTCTTTTGTAACCACTTGAATTTTTATGCTTCCATTTTAAATAAATATTACCAAAGGGCAGGTAACTCCCAATGGTTTCGGTAGTGCCCGTAACCAATGTGCTTTCGTTAAACTGGATGCGTTCGGTATCAGTGCCGCTAAAAATCATGGCACCCAAGGTGCCATTTCCGATGGGTAAAGCTTCCAGCCAATGATTGGCAGGCTGGGCATACCATAAGGTTTGATTGCTGATGGGCTGTTTATTATTTTGGGCGTATATCGAAATATCATTGCCAGCCATTATCAACAAGCAGGAGATCAAACTATAGCACAAGGGAAAATTTTTGAATAGATCAGAAATCCGTATTTTATTTTTCATTTTGAAGCATTAGATTTTCATAATACGCCCATTATTTTATATACATTGATGTAATTAAACCTCGGATTTACATCAACAGAAAGAACAAGTTTATCTTTCAGCTGTTCAAAATCTGTTTTTTCTGTACCGCCAAGTAAATTAACAGCAGTTATTTTATTGGTATTATAAGCAGATTGCCAGCCTAAAGCCGGTATTTCAATTTTGCCCTTTACCGGGTTGAGTACAAAAACATATAATACATTACCTTTTGTCGTAAAGCGCACTTCGTTATTCGGATAAGCAGGGCTGGCGATTGTCCGTTCATTAAAATCTTCATTCTCTTGCTGCTTATTAGCTTGCAGATCTGTTTCGCTAATGTTCTTTTCCTGCCTGCCACCGTGCAGGTTATCGCCGTATATTTTCCATGGCCTGCTGCCATAAATAGCCTCAGCATTTGCATTTACCCATCTTCCAATGGTATCAAGAATCAGCTTATGCTTTGCGGGAATAGTTCCATCTGGCAATAGTTCTACGTTTAACAATAGGTTTCCATTCTTGCTCATGTAATCTGTCAGGGTTTCAATTACCGTTTTGGCATTATGCCTTAATGGCTTGTCACTTTTATAAAACCAACTGCCGAAGGTTAATGTGCCTTGCCATGGCTGAGATAGTATCGTTCTGGAACCCCCGCGTTCAAAGTCATTGGCTACTGAAGGTTCGTTGTCCATTTTTCCCGCCACCAGCACTGATACTTTCCCATCCTTCTGCAGGTTCTGGTTGTAAAAATAGCTGCAAACTTCTTTACCATAGTCTCCATATGGAAAACCGTAGCCATCAAACCACAGCATATCAGGTTTATATTTACTTATCAGTTCTTCATGACGCTTAACATAGTTTTCTTTCACACCTTTTATCCATTCTTGTGTACGTTTTTCAGGTGGTAAACCGTACAGATCTGCAGGATCAAGACCTTCCCACCACTTCCCTTTTCCATCTGCCTTGGTCATCCAGCCATCGTATCTTAGCCCTTTTTTTGGTCCGGAAGTATCTGCACCAAAAGCGGTTTTCCACCAATCCAAATACCTGTCATCATGAGAGCTGACACCAAAGGGGATCCCATACTTCAAAGCCGACTTTTTGAACATCCCGATCAGATCCTTCTTAGGCCCTACATTTACAGAATTCCATGGTTGGTAGGTGGAGGCAAAATTATCAAAGTGGTCGTGATGGTTGGCCAGGGCTACAAAATACTTGGCGCCAATGCTTTTAAAATACTTTAGGAGTTCATCGGTATTTAACTTATCTGCTTTCCAGGCATGTATTACATCCTTAAAACCTTTTTCAGAAGGATGTCCATAAGTTTTCAAATGATAATTATAAGCTTCGGCGCCCCAGGTTTCGCTGCCGACATTTTGCATATACATATGCCGTGCATACCAGCCCCCTCCTTTTTCGGGCTGGGTTTGAGCCCCCCAGTGTACCCATATTCCAAAACGCGCTTCGGCAAACCATTTTGGAAAATGATAGTCTTTACGTAATGCTTCCCAGGTAAGTTTTTTTTGTTGGGCTGATGCATTTAGTGAAATAAAAGCAGTGATGAATAGCAAGCCTATTTTTTGGTTCAATTTCATTGTGGGTGTTTTAATAATGCCGTTCATAAAAAATGAACGGCATTTATTGAAGCTAAGTTTTTTTGATTGACAAGAACCACTACTTATTGGTTATTGTTGATGTTCCCTAAAAATCATCCACTGCTGGTTTTGTCCGTTGGTATTGTTTTCTTGTACTATCCTCATCCCATTAGCTGTAGACGATTGATAAACCCCTGCAATACGGTTGCTGGTCATGTTTACAATCTGATAATATCCCAGTACATTTGGAAGCAACCTGTAGCGCTGGTTTCCGCCCTCATTCCATGAATTTTGGGCAAACTGTAAACCAAGACCTGTAGCGGTTCCATCCCTTGCATCTAACACTTTGCCACTATTGTAGTTTGTTAATTTAAGATCTGCGCCACCGGGCTCAATTAGCCATTTTTGATTTGCGCTTAAATCTCTGGTTCCTTGCTGTACGCCCGCCACATCAGCTAAAGAAGCATTGATAATTTCCATGGCCTTTCCGCTATGCCTTGCAATTAGTGTAAAAGGAACGGTAGGGTAAAAGCCTTTGTTGGCCGGATTGCCGGCGCAAAAGTTAACCAGTTTTAGCAACGAGCTTTCTTCGCTTTTAGGATCGTGCATAATTTGCCACATCATCATACCACCGATACCTTGTTGCAGGCAATAGGCTACTTTTTGCCTTAGTACAGGATGTCCATCGTACCACCAGGATTTGGTTGCGGTAGGCGTTTGATAATTTAAGGCATAGGCTTTGGGAGATTGTTGGAGGATAGTTTTTAACGAAACCTGCGTGTTCTTAACGCCGTTTAGGTATTGCCAGGCGTAGCCCGGAAAACCCATATTAATTTTTGATGCTGGTAGTTTGGTGTTAAAATTAGCAAAATCAAGTTGAAACTGGCCAAAAGATGAATGTGAACCAGGCGAACTACCGTAATCATAACACATTACATTTAAAAAATCCAGCCTGCTGTATACTGCGGCAGATAATTGATTTCTTTGATAGGCTGACAATGCTGCCGAAAGCTGTTTATTGTATAATCTTAACGTATCAGAAAGCTGTACTACAAAACCATTATAATCAGCCGTAATGCGCTCATTTTCCAAATCAACATCCACGCCGTCAAAATTATAATCAGTAAGTACTTTTCTGATATTTGAAATTACCTGGGCCCTATTGGCTGGCTTGATCAGATTGTCCCAATAGGCCGGTCCACCACCGCCGCCAAAAGAGAAATGCATCCTTACATCCTGGTTATGCCCTTTTATTACGGCCTGTGCAATATCATTACTAATGGTAAATACACCACTAGAGTTTGGATTGATGAACGAAATACAAACATCTGTTAGCTGGTCAATGTTTACCGAATCCATTTGTTGTTCCCAGGAACCTCCAAAAATAGCATAGTAACCGTACATGCGTAAATTGGTTTGGAGTCCTGCTGGATGCCCGAGAATGCCTTTCTTTCCATTCAATGGAGGTTTTTCTTTAGCATTGTCTGTCTCTGCAACAGCAGGTGATTTTTTACAAGATTGCATAGCAACACTGAATAATACAAGTGTAGCTGCAACCATGGTTAATAATTTTTGCTTTTTCATACTTTAGTTTTTTTGGTTAGGTTAATAGTTTATATTCAAAAGTTAATTGAAAGATTATAAACTGCTTTTAGTGTAGCTCCTGTTGTGATACAATATAGCCTGTCGGTCTTACTACAGTGATCACTGCTCTGCCCTCAAAACCTTTATCTACTTTTAAGCTGATCTTTTCACCAGGCTTTATTGGAGGCAACATATATGTTTTCCCATTTTTATAATCTTTTGACTCCTTTGAGAGGTAAAGTTTATATCCTTTTACGGTATGCTGAGGCAAACCGATGCTTCCGAAAATGGTTAATGGTACTGCTCCTTTTTTTATTCCGTTAGGATTATTGTCTATCAGCACCTCAACAGGTGATGACAACTCACGGAGCACTTTCATCGATGGTTTGGGTTTGCCATACATATCATATACGCCATGTATCCTCCTTTTAAATCTGCTGCTTTCGCTGGTACCTGGATAATGGGTACGGTAATCTGTCAAATCAAAATAAATAGCTCCCTGCACATATGGCTTGTTTTCAAAAACAGCCATATGGTATATCAGATCATGAATTCGTCGCTCATCACCTCCTTTAAAATTAGGCTCGCACAGACCAAACTCAGAAATGATAAAAGTTTTGTCAGGATAACTCATATGGATGCTATCCAGATAATTACCAATTTTGGCTATTGGTATCTGCCACCAGCTGCCGCCATATTCATTCATCATTAAATAATCACCCTGGCTGGCAGCATCTGGTACAAAGTTGGGATGGTTTGAAAAACTGCTGGTCAGGGTATTGCTTACGTAAGCCGTCATACGGTCCGGATCGCGCTCCCGGCTGCGCTTCATCAGGTGATAAATCATCTCCTTTACATCTGCATCCCGCCCACGCAACTCGTTGCCAACCGCCCAGGAAAATATACAAGTATGGTTGTAAAAATTATCAACCATACGTTCTAACTGTTTCATAGCAATAGTACTGATATCTTTATTAGCAGGCGTTTCCGGACCCCAAAGAGGAATTTCCTGCTGCACCAAAATTCCGTTCCTATCGCAAAAATCATAAAATAGCTCATCCTGCTGAAAATGCATCCGCGTAAAAATGGTGTTTACATCCTTTAGCAGTTTGCAATGACGGATAATCTCTTCATCCGTTTCAGCAAACCCATAATCTGGATTGGATCCCGCCGTCCACTCTGCTCCCATTAGCTTCACTGCTTCGCCGTTTAAGAATAGCTGACCACCCTGCGTTTTTAATTCCCTGAAGCCTATACTCGTTGTAACCTGATCTACTGCCTTTTTGCCCAGCATTATTTTTACTTGTACCTTGTAAAGGTTTGGAAAATCGAAATGCCATGCATTTACTTTTGGAATATCTACTTCTGCAAATGCTTCGGTGCCATCCCATTTAGGTTTTACTGTTTTTGTAAATACCATGTTATGGGTGTTTTGATTGTCTTCGGTAACCTGGATCGAGTATTGAATATCCTTAGATGGCTGATGGAAACCCAGTTTTATTTTTAAGTGCCCGCTACTGTCAGCCAAACCTAATTTTGGCACAACATGTATATATTGCGCAGCAGGCTTTCCACTTACAATTAAAGCCACCTTTCTAATCAACCCGCCATCGTTGGGCCAGTCAAAAGAATTACTAAACGGCACCTTTTTTTCACTGTACGCATTATTTACGGCTACAATTATTTTGTTATCTGCACCAAAGCTGAGCTTGCCGCTCAGGTTAACACTGATTTGGTTAAAGCCATCTCCAATATTTTCAGCTATTTTTTTACCATTGACATAAATACTTGAAGTATGGTTAATAGCACCAAACCGAAGTAGTACATTTTTATTTTTCCAACTGGCCGGCACTTTTAAGGTATAACTATACCAGCCCCATCCGTAGTGATTTTGAGTAGCATCATCCACATTCCAGGTATGTGGCAAATTTACCATTTTGGCATTGGGCAAGTCTTTTTCGAACCAATTTTTGGCAAGGCCTTCTCCCTTTAAGTCTATGGCAAATTTCCAGTTGACGTTTAAGGGGATAGTATCCCGTTGTGCGAAAGCAGAAAACCTGCAAAAGAAGCAACAGGATAATAAAACAATTATTATCTTAGGTTTCATTAGTTAGTTCAAATTCGTTTACATATTCCGGCAGCTCAAAACGCTAGCTTACACGGGTACTACCCGGTTGCTCCATCAGTTTTTTCAACTCGTTAAAATGATCTTTATAAACACCACGCGGGGTGGTTTTTTGCTGAATACAAATAGCGGCAGCTTTGCCAACAATTTCGCCCATCATACCACAAGTGCGCATTACCCTTACCGGGCCAAGGCCATCATTGGTTACACTGATATCTCTGCCGGCCATAAATAAATTATCGATGTTACGGCTATAAAGAATCCTGTAAGGTGCCCAATACACACCATCGTACACATAACCTTCGCCGGTAGATGCCTGTGATATAAATTCCTGACCTTTTAGTCCTTTATCGAATTGTTCGTTTGCTTTATGTATATCAATATGCCACGAACATGGAAAAACTGCATCGTCAAATTCTTTTCTTTTGAGAAAATCTTCGCCAGAAAGTACAACATCTCCCATTAATCTACGTGATTCCCTCTTACCTGCTATAAATGCACACCAGCCCAAACGATGGTTGGGATATAATTTATCAACATTTTTTAGCGCATCCCAGGCGCCATACATAGCCCTTAAGTTTAAATCCCTGATTTTTTCGACATCTGTAATCGGATCTTTATCAAAACCACTTTCCCAGAACCAACCACCTAAATTACCTAAGGGATCTTCACTGCCCCACTGACCCTTATAATTTTTGCGTCCCGGAAAAGGTTTATCACTCAAATCTATCGCCCATGGGCAACGCGGAAAAGGCTGCGCCAGGTTACCGGTATCCAATGATAAGGTCAGTGCTGTTTTATCTTTACATTCGCATTCTATTACTTTTTTTGCATCGGCAGCATCGAAAACATTCCATAAATTAGACACACCCATGATATTTGAGCTTGCAATCTCGTAATCCGCTCCCGCCATAAACCCAATTACGGCATCTCCGGTACAATCGGCGAAATAAGTAGCCTTTATCTTCTTTTGCAAAGCTGTTCTGGTACTTTGAACAATTACTGCAGAAATTTTATCCTTTGTATGTTCTACACCAATTGCCCGGTGTTCCGTCAGCAAAGTAATCCTTGGTTCATCGGCAACTATCTTCAGCTTGCGTTCATCGCCAAAATACTGGCCTTGTACTGCATTTCTTGAACCATACACAAAGTCCGGAAGATCTGGAAGCATCAGCTCTTCTACGATGTCACCGATGTGTATAAACGGCTTTTGCCTGGTTTTACCTTCCGGCCATACCCTTACTTCTGAACTTCCGTTACCTCCTAAAACAGGCCTGTCTTGTATTAGAACTACTTTTAAACCATTGCGGGCGGCAGCCAGGGCCGCACAGGTTCCTGCCAATCCAGCACCAACTACCGCTAAATCAAATGCACCGCCATCTGCAGGTTGGTTTGGCAAGCCAAGTAATTCTCTTCTGAACTTAGTTAAGGCTTTAACCTCATCTGTAGGCTTAAATTTTTTGTCTTTACAAAAAAGTATTGCGTCGCATCGTCCCTCAAATCCGGTTAAATCATGTAATGCTACACTCGCCTTATTACCTACTCTTACCAAACCACCATCATGCCAATGCCATTCTTCTCCTTTAGTACCGAAAACTTCTTTTACCGGTTTACCGTCAATAACAACCTGAAATTTACCAGGCGCACCCGGCACTTTCCATGGCGCTACCCAATCCCTTGTGCGTACCCATATGCGGTACTGGCCGGCAGAAGGAAACTGGACGGTGGTTTTGGCATCATTAACAGGAACCCCTAAACCGTGGGCCAATAAATATGGTGAACCCATTTGATCCATAGATTGCTGGTCCAGATCCCATCCGCCCAAATCCGCAAATTGCTCAGCCTCTAAAAAAAGAAATTCTCCACTAAAGGCTTCTTTGCTCACATTGGCAAATAAATTAATGCCTGCAAGCAAAAATAAACTTGTACTTCCTGCTTTACCAATAAACTGTCTTCTATTCATCTTTATCCGTCAAAAAAAGTTCTTAATCCTTTATTCTAACCTGAGGCCAGGATAATCCGGCCACCATTATTAATAAAATGGCATCCGGCCAGGCGACCGGATGCCTTTAATTTTATTGCTGCCTGGCGATGCTTATGGTCCAGTCGTGTTGTGATCCATCAGCAGAGTAAACGCGGTAAACATAGGGCCCTTTAGAAAAATCGGCAATAACGCCAGCAGCAGGTGCTCCGTTTAACGGTTCTATCTTGGTAGCCTCATTTGCTAACCGGATACCCATTTTAGTGATATCCAAGGCTGGGTTTGAAGGTGAAATCGTACCTGTTGGATTATTAACAACCACATTGATTTTGAAGTTCACCCGATCAATAGTGGTGGTGTTGCTAAGCCCTCGCACCTGGTAACCCGTTACCGGTTCGTTGTAATTTAGCGGATTGGTAACGGTGATATAATCAAAGGTTGTAACCGCAGTGATAAACGCCTTATCTCCGTATATAGAAAAATCAGGTTCTATACGGGCTTTGGTACAAGCACCCAGGCTTAATATCATTAAAAAAGCTATCAATCGAATTTTATTATTTTTCATTTTAATTAAATTAAATGTCTATAAAATTAGTTCCAACCTGGGTTTTGAGTAAGTGTAACATTGGCATTTGCCTTATAAACCTGTATTTGTGATACGGGGACAAATGTGAGGTAATCCCTGCCCGGGTTAATGTAAAAACCTGCTGCTGTTGCATTCTGAAACTGTGCAGATTTGAAATATGGATTGATACGTCCACTGCCTGTAAAAGCACCTACATTTGCATTTGAGCCACTTGTATTTAACAGCGGGAAAATAACTCCAGCTGTATTAAAACCATCAGCAGCTAAGGCGCCTGGTGTATTAAAATAATCCAAAAACTCCTGTAATTGTGCCCCTTTAGGTACATATCCATTAATGGTTTTATCATAAACAGCCCAGCGTTTAATATCATCTAAACGGTATCCTTCCAATGCAAATTCTATGGTTCGTTCGCGTCTTATTTCATTAACAATATTGGGAGCTCCGGCTGTAAAGCCCAAATCCTCGCGGTACGCCGAAGAAGGGAAACCTTGTACTGTGGCTAAATTCATTGGTGCTATGGTAGTAGCTGTTCCAGCAAACCTACCACGAATTACGTTAACAGTTTTATCTAAATCTGCCTGGGTGATGGTACCTAAAATAGCTTTTGCTTCTGCTAAAGACAACAAACCCTCTTCGTAACGGATAAAAATATCATCGGTTTCTCCTTTGTATACTTCTGCAGCATTTAATACAACACCTTTAAAAGTACGGTATCCTGTACTTGTAACACCAGGCTGTGATAATATCAATGCAGGAAGAGGATAACTTAAGTTCTGCGAGCCAAATTCTCTTCCCGGAATTTTTCCGTATGGACCACGGTCTGGTGTATAAATGGTTTGTCTAAATCGTGGATCTAATTGGGTAGAAAGGGTATTTAATTTATTGTATGGAGTAGTCAGGTTTTGTGGTGAACCATCTTTGTTCAAATACATATCAACCAAATGGTCGGTAATTGATGGTCCATTATCGTTTGTTTTTAGGTAAAAGTTGTTGCTTTGTGTTAATTTAGCGCCATCGTATGCCCTATACCAAAACACACCATCAACAGTTGACATATCATTTTGGGCAAACAACCTGTTGTAGGGTTCGGCACCTGTTTTATAAATACGGGTTCCCTGATAATTGATGAGCTCTTGCATGGCTGGTTCAACCAGTGCTAAAAATTCCTTGCCATCTTTACCAGCTACAGCAAAAGGGGTATTTTTTAATCCATGGTAATATTCCCAGGTACCTTCGAACAAGGCCACTCTGCTTTTAAATACAATGGCGGCTTCTTTATTAATTCTGCCTGCAACAGCTTCGCCCTGACCTTTCCAATACAGTTTTTTAATGGCCGAGTCCAGATCTTTAATGATCTGTTTGGCCACCTCGTTGCGTGATTGTCGGGGTTTGTACAAATTGGGAACATCATTGTCAGTAACCAAATCGGTAATGATTGGTAAATCTCCGTACAGTTTTAACATGGTAAAATAATCAAAAGCCCTAAAAAAGTAACCTTCGCCCATAAAATGATCTGCAGCAGGGGTTTTCTCTACTTTGCCTATGGCATTCTTAAAAAGATAATTATCTTGACGAATGCGTTGAAAACCAGTGGACCAACCACTGGATTCTGCTCCAGCTATACCTGTAGCACTTGCCTGGTTTAAAGTAGCCGTAACTATAATACCATCTATCAGTATATCCGAGCCAACATCAAGCCTCGAATTATCGGCATTTGTATTAAAAATATAGAAAGGCATACGGGTTTCGTACATTGCATTTACGTAAGTCCTGATATCTGATGCGGTATTAAAAAAAACTTCAGGTGCAATTCTATCCTGTGGTAGCTGATCCAAAAAATCCTTTTTACAGGCGCCGAATATGGTAATGCAAAGCAGGCCCAAGTACGCTATCTTTGCTGCTATATGTTTATGTTTCATGATCGTATCTTTAATATTGTATTAAATCAAATATGTAACTGGTATATTATAAGGAGACATTTAATCCAAAAGAATAGGTTCTCATGGGCGGATAACCAATACCACCAGCTGCAGAAAGTAATGCAGGATCGTAGTTTACAAAAGCTTTGTTATAAATAAAGCCCAGATTTTCGCCACTTATATATAAATTAACTTTTTGCAGTTTCACTTTTTGCAACCACTTGCTTGGCAGGTTATAGCCCAAAGTAACATTGCGTACCCTTAGATGAGCCAGATTTAACATGTACTGATCGTTAATTGCAGGCACCTGACCTACAGCCGGTAAAAATGCGTCACGGTTATCTGTATTCCAAAATCCTTTATCTAAAGTTTGTTGGTAAAACGGAGAGAAAAACTGTCCTGCCTGACCAAAAACGAGCTCATTATTCACATATTGTTTCCATTGCATTACGCCCTCTAAAATTGCAGATACCGAAAAATTGTTCCATGAGAAAGATGGCAATATTGAATAACTTTTACGCGGATAATTAAAGCCATCGGTTTTTAAATCTCCGGTACTTGACCAAGCACCGGCAGTTCCACCATTAATAAATCCATCTCCATTACTATCTGCATAAGTAATATAGCCCGGATAGCCGTAACTTCCATTTAAAACCTTCCCATTTAAAGCGCTAGTATTTTGTACAATGCCCTGGCTGGTATAAACCAGGTTTTGCCCAAAAAGTACACCCGGTGTAAATGAGGCTCTGGCACCGGTAGGGTTTAAGTTGTATTTTACCACATAGCCAATATAATCGCTCATTAAAAATGACAAACCATAGTCGGCGTCTTTTCCTGCCAATTTAAATTTATCGTTCCATCCAATATTTACTTCCCATCCACGGGTTTCGGATACGGCAGTATTTTCAGGTGGAGTAGCGGTCCCTAATACTTGTGATATAGGCCTGGCCTGATTAGCCTGATCATATACGGTGCGTTGGTACCAATCATAGGTTATGGTTAACCTGTTTTTTAATGCTGTAATATCAACACCAAAATCAAGTACAGCTGGTTTGGTCCAGGTTAGGGTACTGCTTACCAAATTAGATGGGGTCAAATAGTTGATTAAATTACCGCCCAACAATGTTTGCGAACTTGTTGCTTTAGGCATGGTGGGTAAATAGGCATAATAGTTCGGGGCGCCGGTAAGTGCATCAACGGAAGCCAAATCGCCTGTTTTAGACCAGGAAGCTCTTACTTTAAACTGTGATACCTGATCTTTAAATTTCCAGAAATTTTCATTGGCTACGTTCCAACCTGCAGAAATAGAAGGAAAATAACCCCATCTCGACTGTGGTGCAAACCTTGAGCTGGCATCGGCACGGGCTGCTAATTTAAACAGGTATCTTTCCTTAAAATCGTAAGTAATAACACCATAATAACCCAAAGTTCCCCAATGGTATAAAGCATCATTAGCTGTAAAGGGCCCGGCAGTAGTGCTTATACTGGTTACCGCATCTTGAGCGAATAATCCTTGGCCAGCCCCATCTAATTGTTTATATTGATTGTTTTCTACCTGTGCGCCAACCTGCGCCAAAAAATGGTGCGCATTGGCTAGGGTTTTGGTATATTCTGCCGATAGTTTACCATAACCGTAATCGGTACTACCAAATGATTTACTTGCAGCACTAGTTGCTGCACTTCTGAACCCATTGGTAACGGTGCCGTTCGGATTGTAAGAATATACAATTTTTTGTATAGTCTCATTAAAAAAAGTATTGTTCCTAAAACTATAACTTCCGTTAATGGTAATCCCCTTTAGTGGTCTTAAGTTAAAGCCTCCGGTAAATATTAAATCGTTACTGGTAGCGGCAACTGAACCTCCTATTATTGACGACAGATAAACTGGTGAGCTATAGTAGTTTGGATTATCTGGATTACGGAGTGGGTTGTTTAAAAATTCGCGGCCCAGGAAAGAGAAAAAGGTACTGTAATTATTTCCCTGCCCCATAATATTCGGACCTAAGGTATTTGCACGTGCATAGTTAAAACTGGCATCTAAATCCAGCCAATCGGTAGCTTTAAATTGTAGTTTTGTTAGCCCATTATATCTTTTGTAATAATTATCTACTGGTTTTAGTACACCAGCAGTATTGTTGTAACCTAAACCCACATAATATTTAACGCGTTCACTACCACCAGAAAAGCTTAAGTTTTGGTCTGTAGCTGGCACGGCGGTTTTGAAATACGCATCATTATAATCATCGGTACCAAAACTGTTATATCTGCTGTAACCAGCGCCCACAGGGAAAGAGCCATTGATGACATATTTCATATCTAAACCCGCAAAAACTGGATTGGAATAATCACCCGCGGCATGTGCTTTAATTCTTTCTAAAGATAAATCATCAACTATTTTTACTCCTGTACCATTTGGCGTAGCGAGCGCTATTTGATTGAGATAAGTTGCCCAATCATAAGTACTAGGTAGTTCTGGCATCATGGCAGCTGTAGAGAATTTATAGTTGGAGGTATAATTTACGACCATTTTGCCATTGCTACCACTTTTGGTAGTAATTAAGATTACCCCATAAGGTGCCCTGGAACCATAGATGATGCTAGAAGCACCATCTTTAAGTACAGAAATAGACTCTACATCATTTGGGTTTACATCTTGTATACGTCTTTCTACACCATCTACCAAAACCAAAGGGCTTCCGCTACTATTCATAGAAGTAAAACCCCTTACATTTAATGAAGGAGAACTTTCTGGCGCCCCACTATTGATACTAATGTTTAAGCCAGGCGACAGTCCTTTTAAACCTTCAGCCAGTGATTTTAAAGGGCGGTCTTGCAGTGTTTTGCCGTCAATAGAGGCTACAGCATCAGTAAGGTTTTGTTTTTTAACCCTGCCATAAGCGGTTACCACAACTTCGCCCAGAAGCTCTTCAGTATTGGAAAGTACAATCGTTCCATTTTTTATGTCATTTACTGCCACCTCCCTACTTTGGTAACCAATATAGGAAATGATCAGTACCGCATTTTCATCCACATTTCGCAAATAAAAATCACCGCTGGTATTGGTGGTGGCAGCATTATTTACAATACCTTTTACTTTTACAGAGGCTCCGGGCAAGGGTTTTCCATCCTGGTCTACAACCTTTCCTCTCACATCAATTGCATTTAGCGCAACTATGATCCGGCCAAAAAAAGAATCATCATTCTTTACCTTCACCATTACCGTCTTATCTGAAATCTCGTACATCAAGGGCTGCCCCTCAAAACAAGCCTTCAAAGCACTGATGATATCAGCATCTTTAAGTTTAACAGTTACCGGCTTAGATTTTCTAAATGCCTGATCAGCATAGATAAAATCATAGCCGCTTTGACTGCTAATTGACTTTAATACTTTCTGAAGCGTCTTACCCCGCTCATCAAGTGTAATCTGCGCCCTGGTTGAAGCACTGAGCTGAAGCAGGCATGCAGTCATAATGAATATGGTTAGTTTCATTACAAGTATAAATTTATTTTTACTCGTATGATACCTGCTCTCCCGGAAGACCGGGTTCGAGGTCATAATCCGTAAAATTTGCATGGGAATGCCGACAATACGGCCCATCCCAACATTCTCGTTAATTTTCATTAATTTTGGTTGTTTTGGTTCTTGTTGATCGTTTAGTTCTTTAAAGGATATTGACAGTACCAAATCGCAAAGCGGGAGTAGGTTGAAGCATTCCCGCTTTTTCTATATTACTGCCTGATTTGTAAAATTTTATGGCATAACAATAATCCTCCTTCCTTCTAAAGTTAAACGGGCGCCCCCCGTATAATTAATTTTATCTAAGATCTTTGAAATGTTATCATAACGGCTGATCACCCCTGTAAAGGTGGTAACCGGCCGATCGCCTTTATACAACACCTCCACATTGTACCAACGGGAGAGCTTCCGCATTACACTGGTAATATCTTCCGATGTAAATATAAATTTACCATTCTTCCAGGCAACAGCTTCAGTTACATCCACCTTTTCAACAGCAATTTTCCCCGACAGCCCTGATACGGCCTGCTCACCCGGGTCAAGTACTGTCGAATTATTTAATTGTACAGCTCCTTCCAGTAAAGTGGTCCTGGTAAGCACCTCATCCGGATACGCATTGACGTTGAAATGCGTGCCTAAAACTTTTACCTGTTGTTTATCCGTTTCCACAATGAAGGGATGTAATTTATCTTTAGCCACTTCAAAATAGGCCTCACCTTCCAACTTTACCTTTCGTAATCCAGCTTTATTAATTACAGCATCATAAGTTAAACTTGACGCGGCATTGATCCATACCACAGTACCATCAGGCAAGCGCAACTGATAGGTTTCTCCTTTGGCGGTAGAAATGGTATTTATTGTATTTGTTCCGGTTATCTGACCCTGTATTTCATAAATTAACTGCCCATCCCTTGTTTTTCGGATCACGACTCCCGCCTCTTTAGCCAACTCTCCGTTTGCTGCCTCAGCTAACCTTATTTTTTTCCCATTGGCAAGTATTAGGGTAGCCCCATTTCTTGCGGGTTTGATATTACCGGCATGTACCTGCATCTGAAATACTTCATCTTTAGTTTTATTGGAATAATTGAGATAAAACAGCAATCCCACTGTAAAGATTACCACAATTGCTGCTGCATAGGCAAACAATCTGCTGTAGCTAAACAAAACAATTTTTGACTGAGGTTTCATTTGAATATTCTTCCAGATCAGGGACATTTCCTGTTCCAGATCCTCATCAATAGCATCAGCGCTATGCCTTACTGCATACGAATTATACCAGGCTTCAACAGCAGCCCTTTCTTGCTCAGTACAGGTGCCTTTGTGATATTTTTCCAGTAATGCCAATGCTTCTTTATTTTCCATTTGGTGCTTGGGGAAAGTACCCCTTATATTGATAAGACACATGAAACTTGTTCAGGTAGTATTTTTTAAAAATAAAAATCATTTTCGGTTACCATTCACCAAAAAATGGACAATTCTACAGGCATGGCCCTTGCTCCGCTCATTTTTAATCTCACTGATTTTTATTTTAAGCACATGTTCCCGATCTGGCAATCCACTTTGCAACAATACGTACCAGGGCAAATGCAGACTATTGCTCCAGGGTGTGTACAATTCCTGCTTTATAAAATTGCTACCATCGATACTCCATTCAATTGTCCCGGCATCTGGCCCCGATACCACCCCCAATCCGATTGAAGTACCTTTAAAATTGTAAGTTAACACTGCCCCTATACTATCGCCTTCCAATACTGGTACGTGCACAAAACCGGGCCTGGTTTGCATATTATCAGCAGGTTGCCAGTCATTTTTCAATATCCAGCCACTTTGCAATTTCGCAGATGAAAGCATGCCATAATAACCATACTGAAAATTAGCAGGGTTTATTGATTTAAGTCGTTGAGCAGGTCTGCTAACGCTTTTGGCAGTTAAGCCTTTGTCTAAAGCTGCTTTGATCACAGAAAAATAAAGTTGCTGGCCAAAGGGACTGGGGTGAAGGTTTTTAAAATCTTTTTCCCAGCTAAACTCGCCATTTTGGATTTTATCATGTACTAACTTTGCCAGGTTGATAGAAATAAGTTGATAATATGCAGCAATTTTTTCGTGATTCAGAACTTCAAGAGGCACTTTACCCTTATCATAATTCTGATTCTTGTCTGGATCGGAAAACTCCATCATTACAATATCTATCTTCGGATTAGCATGTTTCGCCTGCCTGATAATCCCCTCAAGTGCCAACAATTGGGTTAAACTATCGGTTCCATTGGCATGGTCATTAACTGCAGCTTCAACAAATAATAAATCAACTTTATTTAAATTGGGTAAATCTGTTGACAAGCGAAAAGCATGCGGTAAGCTACCCAAAGATCCAATACCCGCATTAATAAAATTAAAACGGGTATCAGGATATTGCATTTTTAATGCATGACAGATTTTTTGACGCCATCCCTCCATATTGGTGATAGATCCTCCCAGAAAAGCTATTGTCGTGTTACCACTCCTGATTTTTTTTTGGGTATTGGCTAAGCCTGATCGTAACATAATGTAATCATCGGCAGGAATTACATCTGCTCTGGATTGGGCATAGCTTGAAAGTCCATGAAAACTAAAAATAATCGATATTAACGACAAGACAAAGCTCTTCATTTTTTAAGGATTTGGTCTACTCTAAGTTAAAGCCATCTGCAGAAGAAATGTAAATGAATATTGACGACTTATGTCTCTATATTAGCATCAATTGAGTCAATAATCCAATTATATGGTAAACCAATATCAGGATCTGGTATTTAAATAAATAAACAAAAGAGAAAGGGGTATATTTAACTTGCGGCGTAAGATATGGAGTGCTTTATTGATCTGCTTTTTGACTGTTAGATCAGAAATATTCAGCATTTCAGAAATTTTGGCATGATTAAGATTCTCGTTTCGGCTCAGCTCAAAAACCTGTCGCATTTTTTTTGGCAACATTTCTACCTCGTTATCGATCAACCGCTTTAGTTCATTGAAATTTACTTGCACATCTGTACAGAAATCCCCCTTATCATAAAAATTTCCCAGTTCAGCCAGGTAATGATTTTCCTGTTTTTCCTTACGGATCATATTTAACACACTGTTCCTTACAGACCGATATAAATAAGCATTCAGGCTGGTGGACAATTCCAGTTCTTTT
This sequence comes from Pedobacter heparinus, assembly GCF_032678725.1. Taxonomy (GTDB): domain Bacteria; phylum Bacteroidota; class Bacteroidia; order Sphingobacteriales; family Sphingobacteriaceae; genus Pedobacter; species Pedobacter heparinus_A. The sequence continues at coordinate 212,400 of NZ_JAVTSC010000009.1, read as the reverse complement.
GCTTTGTTCCAAAAGTTGGTAAAAACCTCCTGGACTATGTCCCTAGCTTTATCACTGTTGTGCAGCATGCGGCGTGCATGTAAATAGAGAACAGACCAATACCTGTTATAGATTTCTGTAAATGCATAATCGTCTCCTGATTTAAGTAAGGTCATCAAATCAACATCCGAAAGTTTATTATAAAGTTCCATCAAAATTTAAATACCGTATGTTTTAGGTTACTAATTTCCGCTGCATAGGCATATATAAATATACTGAATATCCCGATCAATGGTAATATTTAATTTTCTGGTAACTTGCAGACGCTATTTTACTAGATATTTACTCAAAAGAAGTCCCCTGTGCAGAAAGCAGATGATACAATTGTGTTCCGGCGAGTAAGAAGGCCCCTGTACCATATACTTCCGTACTATTATAGTTCACTTTATCCGGACTGTCACCGATAGGTTGTACGTAGCCCAACATGCCATTTGGATGTACCGATGAAACCAATGCAGCCCAGGCCTTTTTAATTACTGGCCAATATTCTTTTTTGTCCAATAGCTTACGGTTTACCCCCCACAACAAGGCATAACAATAAAACCCGGTACCACTGGTTTCTTTTACATTATAGCTTTCCGGATCGAGCAATGAAGCGTACCAGCTTCCGTCAGATTGCTGTAAGGAAGCTATTTTATCAGCCATGTCTTTGTAAAGCTTTTCAAAGCGTTGGTGATCAGGATGATCGTCCGGCATATTTTCTAAAACACGCACCAATCCGGCAAGTACCCAACCATTACCACGCGACCAGAACACTGGCTTACCGTTCTTTTCTTTCTTACCAAAAAACCTTTGGTCCCTGTAGTATAGCTTTTCTTCGGGGTTGTACAGATATTCAGTGGATTTCCACCAGAGCTTACTTGCAGCATCGAGGTATTTACTGTCGCCTGTGGCTTTGCTTAAATAAGCCAATGAAGTAGGCCCCATAAACAAGGCATCGCACCATGCCCACTCACGCAAGCCAATTTTGTTTTTCCATTCCAGGCTTTCGTTATGAGGCTGGACAATAATGCTGTCAGCCTGCGCTTTCCAGGCAGCTATCATTTTAGGATCTTTATAGCGCATATACATTTGCGCGTATACCTGGCCTATACAATAATCATCGGCCATAAAGCGACGCGCACCAGTATTCCAGTTCAGATCATTGCCTATCTGCTGCAATGAATTCAGATATTTTTCGTTACCGGATATATTGCCAAGCTCGTAAATACCGACATAACAGGCTGCATTTGTCCAATCTACTTTGGGATAAGCAAAACCAGAACTTTCCCATGTTTTCAATTGCCAATCGGCTACGCGATGCATCACATTCAAAACATAAGCAGTCTGCAAAGTGGAATCGGCAGTTTGACGCGCCGACAAAAACATGGGGCAGAACAGTAATGATATTACAATGGCCTGCTTTAACATCACAATTGGTTTCTGATAATTCATATCGAATATATTTGATTACTGAAACGAATGTAAGGGTATGGGCTCAAAAAGACTTTCAATTTTGTATTTAAAACTATCAAAATTTCGAATAAATCGGAAAAACAGGGTTTACAACTCAGGTAGCAACAGCACCTCCTGCTCAGCATCAGCTGGTCATCAAATGATGCGCCCCCATCTATATTTTGCTCCAGGTAACCACCTTACTGTAATCCACATCCAGGTTAGAATAGATACCGATAATGGCAGGTATAGAATAGACTGAAATTAACACTAAATGACTTTGTTTTATTTAAATTTGAACTAGATTTGAAAAAATCAACCAACAATTGAAAAAACGTTCCGGTTCAAATTTCAATGCAAAATTTTACCCCTATGAAAACATTTATTAGCCTTACCATATTATTCATCACTGCCAGTTTTATTACAGCCCATGCACAATCTGTTCAGCTTTATTTGGCTATAATTAAAGTCAAAAATAATACCAGTCATAAGGGGATATTACAAAGAGTTGATTCTAATAATGTAGTTATTAATTCTGAAAAAGGGCTCGAAACTATTCCTTCTGAGTTTATAAAATCAATCAAAATTCGGGTGCCTAAGAAAAGCTACAAGTTAAAGAATTTTACACCCGATACGGATAAAAACACAAATTACAGGCAAAACGCTGAAGGTAAATTTGTTGATGAATGGGGTAATGAAGAACCTTCCTTAACAGACATAAAAGATGGTGCTATTGCTTCGGTGCTTGGTAACATACTTATCAATAGCGTTGCACTGCCTGTTAGTAAGATCAATCCAAGTATAAGTAATTTTAAAATCGATTATGATAAAACCAGGTATACTAGTCAGCTAAATGAATTATCCTATTATTCGATTTATTATCAGGCAAACCCGGATACGACAGCTGAATTGCGCAAACTAAAAGAAATATCGTTAATCCATCAATAATAAATTCAGTTCATCATTATCATGATGAACCGAAAGAATAATTATTAAAAACCTTAAAAGATAAACAATGAAAGCTATAGGATTTAGAACATCGTTGCCCATAAGCGATGAAAATAGTTTCTTAGAATTTGAAACGGAAAAACCTACACCGAAAGAAAGGGAACTGCTGGTAAAAGTTGCGGCGGTATCTGTTAATCCTGTTGATTTTAAAATACGACAGAACAGTGCCAAAGACAAAGTACTGGAGGCACCCAAAGTGATTGGCTGGGATGCGGTGGGTACTATAGAAGCCATTGGCAGCGAAGTAAGTTTGTTCAAAGTAGGCGATGAAGTGTATTATGCGGGAGATATCAATAAACCCGGGAGTAATGCCGAATACCAACTCGTGGATGAACGCATTGTAGGCAAAAAACCAAAAAACCTAAGTATTGAACAAGCCGCAGCCATGCCGCTAACTGCACTTACAGCCTGGGAGATTTTGTTTGACCGTATCCGCATTAATGAAAAAGATAAAGGCAAAAGCATCTTAATTATCGGTGGCGCTGGTGGTGTGGGTTCCATTGCTATCCAGCTCGCAAAGAAAGTAGCCGGCCTTACAGTGATTGCTACTGCCAGTCGCCCTGAAACCGTTGAATGGTGCAAACTGCAAGGTGCCGATTATGTGGTTAACCACAAAGATCTGGTAAACGAAGTGCACCAGGCTGGTTTTCAAAATATAGATTTTATCCTGGACTTTGTCGACACTTATATGTACTGGGATGTGATGTCAGAGCTCATCAAACCACAGGGACACATTGCTTCAATCACCGGATCGGCTGATCCCATTGCCTTGAACAAAATAAAAGGTAAAAGTGCCAGTTTCTCCTGGGAGCTGATGTACACCCGTTCTACTTTTCAAACGGAAGATATGATAGAACAGCACAACATCCTGAATAAAGTAGCCGATCTTTTAGATAATGGCACACTGAAAACAACGTTGAAGGAAACCCTGGGCGGACTTACCGCCGAGAACTTTAAAAAAGCACATATGCAATTGGAAAATAATACTACCATCGGGAAGATTGTAATTAAGTTTTAAGGTATACTAAAATGAAATTATACCTGACCTTAGTCATTACTTTAATCTTGGGTAGCCAATTCATAAAAGCGCAAGAAACTTCAGCTTACACCAGGGCTATTTATGTTACATCGAAAGACAGCTTACCTTATAGACTTTTATATCCTTTAAACTATAACAAGCACAAAAAATATCCAATTGTGGTTTTCTTACATGGATCAGGGCAGCGTGGAAATGACAATGAGGCCCAGTTGATTGGTGTACCAAAACGTTTAACAGATTCCGCAGGCAGAGCAAAATATCCCTGTTTTATTCTTGTACCACAATGTAGTAAGAAAGATGTATGGGTTAAGTTTCCTAATTTTCCTGCTAGTTTAGAAACCACCAGGCTGGCTACGCCAAGTGCCGGGTTAACGCTAACAAAACTGGATTTGCTCATTAAAAATCTTCCCATTGATCGTAAGCGTATATATGTAACAGGATACTCCATGGGTGGTGAAGGCGCATTTGACTTTTTATCTCGTCGCCCAAATTTATTTGCGGCAGCGATCCCCATCTGCTCCGTATCAGATACAGCTAAAGCCGGTTTGATTTACAAAGTACCGATATGGGCATTTCATGGCGATCAGGACGAGGTAAACCATGTAAAATATTCCAGATTGATGATAACAGCCCTTGAAAACCATAAAGGAAAACCCAAATACACAGAATATCGCGGAGTTAAACACAACAGCTGGACTAAAGCATATGAAGAACCAGGATTGTTTGATTGGCTCTTCTCTCAAAAAAGGCGATAAGCGTATTATTTATGGAATTATGGAAATAGATAATTCTTATATTTACCTATACTATTGTCCCTAGCTTGTCTTATACCGCTACTTGTCTTTAGGTTTAAGCTGGTAAAGGATAATGTTCCTCACAATCAGGAACAAGACAAAAAACCCAAAAAGAACCAACATGATTTCAGAGGGGCCGATCTGATATCCGGAAATCACAAATGCGCTTTGATTCATAGTTTTAATTGTAAGTGTTTACATAACCATCCAATAATGGTGCCCCGAATACGTAAACAAGCAAACCACTTGCAGCAAGCCAGTTACCAAACGCCAAGGCCAATTATAGTGTTTGATCTGGACTAAAGCAACCGACCATACTCACTGCATACCTCTTCTCACTCATTAATACGCCCACTTCACTCATCCGTTAAAAATAAAAGATACCGGATAAATAGCTTTAGGTATGAAAAAGTTTCTACCTATCAGCTGTTTTCTGGCAGTTAGTGCAACAGCCTCGGCGCAACAGGCACAGCTCCAGCGTTCGGTTATTGCAAGTACCGGCGGTACTGCGCAAATTAACAACACTGTCGTTCAGTACACCATTGGTGAGGTACTCATCGATCCCATTGATAGCCCTCCGTTGCTGGTCACACAAGGTTTTCAGCAACCTGAAATTGCAGGTAATGAAACCGAGCCTGAAATTAATTTTGTCAACAGCTTTATCGTTTACCCTAACCCGGCAACCGGTTCAACCAATGTGGAGTTTGACTTATTAAAGTCCGGATTTATTACCCTGCAACTGGTCAATAATGCCGGGCAAACCGTCAGAAATTTCTCTGTCATCCTGTTGGCTGGTAAAATAAAGTATCCCATGCTCATATCAGGGCTCTCTTCAGGACTTTATTATGTGGTGCTTAAAGCTGCAAACCGGCAGTATTCAGAAAAACTAGTCATACAATAAGCTTATGAAAAGTACCATTTACCTTGCTTTATTCTATATGGCCTGTATGATCTGCTGCGATCAAAAAAGTTTTGGCCAGCAAGACAATCGGGTAGTCAGTACCGGTGCCGGATTCCTGCTGCTGAGCCCCGATGCACGGAATGCGGGGGTTGCGGAAGCTGGCACCGGATTACCTGCGGATGCCAATGCCATGTTTATGAATGCCGCGAAACTGATGTTTGGCGAAAAAACTGGCATCAGCGTTTCCTATACACCCTGGATGAAAGAACTGACCAAAGATTCTCACCTGGGTTACCTTACAGCTTACAGACATCTGAATGAGCGGGAAGCTATTGGCATTTCCCTTAAATACCTTGACCTTGGTGTCATCAGTTTCCGTAATGAAGCCGGTGAATTGCTGGAGCAATATAAGGCCAGTGAATTTTCAATTGATGCGGCCTACAGCCGTAAGTTCGGAGAAAATTTTGGGATGGCTTTAACGGCCCGTTATTTTCAAAGCGATATCGGCTCCGGCACTTACAACAATTTACTGTTAAAGCGTACAGATGCTTTTGCAGCTGACATTTCGTTGTATTCCGAGAAAGCATCACAAAATGGAAAGTACGGCAAACGTTTTAGCTGGGGTCTGGCACTAAGTAATATCGGCACCAAGCTCAAGTACAATGAAGTGAAGACCACTTTTATGCCAATGAACCTTCGACTTGGCGCCGGGTACTCGCTATATGCCACACCCGAAAACAGATTAACCCTGCTGCTTGACGTAAATAAGCTCATGGCTCCTACCCCGCCGAAATATAAAGTTGATCCGGATGGAAATATGACCAACCAGATTGAAAAAGGAAAGGACCCGGACAGAGGTGTAGCCAGTGCACTTTTTACTTCGTTATTTGACGCCCCTGGTGGTTTTAAAGAAGAACTTCAGGAATTTACGATAGCTGGTGGCCTTGAGTTTTCCTATGATGACCAGTTTTTTTTCCGTACAGGGTATTTCTATGAAAACCCTGAAAAAGGAAACCGTCAGCACTTTGCAGCAGGTATAGGTCTTAATGCCAATCCCATCCGTGTAGATGTCAGTTATATTTTTCCCAGTTCGGACAGGTATGTGTTGCGCAACACCATGCGGTTCACCTTAAGTTATACCCCTCTTCTAAGCAAACCCATCAAAAAATAATCCTTATATATCTATTTAAATGCTAATTATATGAAACATTTTACTGTATTCGCCTTCTTAATAGGGCTTTTAGCCAGCCCTTGTGTTAAGGCACAAACTGGCTTAACCGGTATAAACTACCAGGGGGTAGCCAGAAATACAAATGGAACGGTATTGTCCAACCAGGCTGTTAATGTTAAAATATCTGTACTCGGGGGAGCCGGCGGCCCGGTGCAGTACATGGAGGAACATGCTTTAAATACCAACCAGCTTGGACTTTTTACTTTGCAAATAGGCAAAGGCACACCAGGAACAGGAACTTTTGCCGCAATCCCCTGGCAAAATGCCAATCAGTATGCAAAAGTAGAAATGGCGCTCGGCGGGGGAGCTTACGTTGCATTAGGCACTACTCAATTAATGAGTGTTCCTTTTGCCCTGTATGCAGCGGCGGGAACCCCGGGCCCGCAGGGAGTTACAGGGCCTGCTGGTCCGACAGGTCCTCAAGGTATCCAGGGCCCTGCAGGTGCGAATGGCGTATTAACCGGCCCAGCCGGTGGCGACCTTTCAGGCACCTATCCTAATCCGGTAGTAGCTCAATTGCAATCCAGACCTGTTACTGCTGCTGTACCTGCATTAAATGATGTGCTCAGATTTAATGGTGCCGCCTGGGCACCGGCTCCTATGGGTGCTGGCGGAGCATTTGTTTTGCCTTTTGCTGCAACAGAAAATAATGCGGCAAGTTTATTCGCATTGACTAATAACGGCGACGGAACTTCCCTCGAAGGTATCAGTAATTCAACCACGTCCAACATTGCAGCGGTTAGAGGAATAGTCAGTCCAACCAATCCCGGCGGATTTTCATCCGCTGTAAGGGGAACCAACAATGGTACCGGCGGACTGGGTATCGGTGTCTGGGGTTCTCATGCAGGCAGTGGCTGGGGAGTTTACGGTGTAACGCCAAATGGTCTGGGGGTATATGGTAACAGCTCAGCTGGCGGAACCGGCGTATATGCCAACAGCAATACTGGAATAGGCTTAACTGCCACAAGTAACAATGGCATAGCAGCTTCCATATCAATATCCAACAATGCAAACCTCAACGATGCGCTCAATGTGTCCACACTTGGCAACGGTACCGCAATAGCGGTAACAGGTTCGGGTACTGGCGCAGGTGTAAAAAGTTCAACAGGTTCCGGATTTGCGGTTCATGGCATCAGCAGTGCCCAAATATCTGCTGGAATTATTGGCGACAATACCGGGGCAGGTGAAGCAGTGGTAGGCAGAACAACCAGCGACATCGCAGGTGCCGTTGTTGGCCGCAATGATGGTGGCGGATATGGTGTACACGGATTTGTTGCTACAAATACAACAGGTACAGGAATAGGTGTATACGGTCGGGTTGGTATAAGTGGAAGTACCGGAAGGGCTGGCAGGTTCGAAAACGTCAGTACAACAAATACCCTTGGAAACACACTCGAAGTAGGAACCAATGGAAATGGAAACATTCCGGACAACACACAGGGTAACGCAGCTTCTTTCCTGGTCAACAACACCAACAGCGTCGCAGCGGGCCTGCGTTCTGAAGTAAAAACCATTTTTGCCAACTTTGGTGCCGCCGGTGTCTTTGGTGTTTCCTCCGGAACAGGTGGTTTTGCAGGTCTTTTTCATGCATCCAATCCTGCGGGAAACGGCCCCGCATTGGTTGCGCTCGCCGATGGCAATGGCAATGCCATTACCGCCAATGCAGAAAAACTGGGTAATGGCATAGAAACAAACATCAACGGATCCGGTAATGCGCTTTATGCCTGGGTGCCTACATTTGCTACGGGAAGAGCAGGTCGGTTTAACATCTTCAATGATGCCAATACCAGTGACGTAATTACGGTAACCACTGTTGGAAATGGAATTGCAGGAAATTTTAAAGTAGATAGGGTTACCGGTACATCCGCGGCCGTAAAAGGTGAAGTGAACTCACAGTTTTCAAATTTTGGCACTGCAGGTATTTATGGTATATCATCAGGTACAGGTGGTTTTGCAGGTCTGTTCCATTCCTCCAATCCTGCTGGTAATGGCCCGGCCCTGATTGCAATAGCCGATGGAAATGGCAATGGCATTACTGCCAATGCCACTAATACCGGAGACGGTGTAGAAACAACCGCAGATGGAACAGGAAATGCATTGTATGCATGGACCCCTAATTTTAGCAACGGTAAAGCAGCCAGGCTTGTCAATTTCAACACGGCTAACGTTAACCCTGTACTTACTGTAGAACAGCACAGCGGCGGCAGCATTGCCCTGTTCAAAAGTGGCAATCCGGCTACCGCAAACGTAGCCCGTATAGACGCAACAGGCAAAGGTTTTTTCAATGGAGGAACACAAAACAGCGGAGCAGATATCGCCGAATCCTTTGAAGTTACGGGAAACAAAGTTGCTTACGAGCCTGGCGATATCCTTGTCATCTCTACCAGTAAAGACCGTACCGTAGAAAAGTCTGCAGGCCCCTATTCTACTTTAGTTGCAGGTGTATACGCCACAAAACCCGGGGTTTTATTAACAGAAGAAGACATAGATACCGATCTGAGTACCCAGGTACCTATGGGTGTTGTGGGGGTTATCCCTACTAAGGTTTGTGCAGAAGGCGGTGCCATCTTGCGTGGCGATCTGCTGGTGACCTCTTCTATTCCAGGTGTGGCGATGAAAGCAGATCCTGATAAAGTTAAAATTGGACAGGTTTTGGGAAAAGCGCTTGAAGCTCATGAAGCTAAAGGCATCAGTAAAATCAAAGTATTGGTAAGTATTAAATAAAATAAATCAGCTTAAAACAAGAATATGAAACCTATTTATAAAATTCATGTAGTGATGGTCAGCGCTGCTTTGCTGATCTGCTCAACAGCCGGTGCACAGGAAAAATACAACACTACAGAACGTGTTGGAAACCAATTGAAACAAAACTCGGTACCAGGGCAAAAATATGGGCCCGAGCCTCAGCAAAAACAAGCGTTTTCAGCAGCTGGCCCAAAACAAGATACAAAGGGGGATATCAGGGCCGTTATCTTTACCAGGGGGGTGCCATCCACAGCAGCACAAACATTGAAAACAAATCGTTCTGCCGCGGCAAAGTCAGCTCCTATAGCATTACCCAGCGATGCAAAACTACCAGAACCAGATCAGCAGAAAACAGCACCACCAAAACTACCGCCAATGCAAACTGAATAGGAGGCGATACAGGCAGTCTGATAGAAATACAGCTTAAATGGCCAAAACTTAAACTAAAAAAATCAAAACCTAAATTTAAAGCGCATAGTGATAGATAGATTTGGTCTCTAACCAAACTATTTAACATATGAAAAGAAAACTATCCTTACTATTTGGACTTTGCTGTATCTCTGCAATTGCGTTGGCCCAGGTTAAGGGCAGCGTAGTAGATGAAATGCAGCTGCCATTGCCTGGTGTTACCGTAACTGTAAAAAACACCAAAACGGTTACGACAACGGATCCGAACGGTGCATTTACGATCAAAGCACCCTCAGCTGCAACACTGGTATTTTCGTATATCGGATATATACAACAAGAAAAACAAGTAAACGGCAGCACTTTGCGTATCGTATTGATCAGCGATAGCAAAGCTTTAAATGAAGTAGTAGTTACCGCATTGGGTATTACTAAAGAAAAGAAAACCCTGGTATACTCTACCCAAACGGTAAGTACCGATGAACTCACAAAAGCGAGGGAATTAAACGTAGTGAACTCCCTGTCGGGAAAGGTAGCAGGACTTGATGTGGTCCGCTCCTCATCAGGTTTAGGAGGCTCATCAAGAATAACTTTACGTGGTGACCGCTCTATAAGTGGCAATAACCAGGCACTGATGGTGGTAGATGGTGTACCTATTGATAATTCGGGTGCCCAGGCAACACGGGTTAACGATGGCAGAGATGCCGGGGATGGTGCATCGAGTATCAATCCGGATGATATCGAATCCATAAACGTTTTAAAAGGTGCCTCGGCTACGGCTTTATACGGAAGCAGGGCATCTAACGGGGCAATCATCATTACCACAAAAAAAGGCAAACAACGCAAAGGCGTAGGCATCAGTTATACAGGTGGTCTGCAAATAGAACAACCTATTTTTTTACAGAAATTCCAAACCGAATACGGACAGGGGGCTTCAGGGATTTTTAGTGCTTCGGGCGAACAAAGCTGGGGGCCAAAACTTGACGGTAGAATGGTACCGACCTGGAGTAAAGACCCTGCTGATGCCGGCAAAACGAACGCTTATGTTGCACATCCAAATAATTATAAAGATTTTTATAACAATGGGACCAACCTGGTAAACAGCATCGCTTTAAATGCCGGCACAGAGCAGGCTCAGGTTTATTTCTCTTATACCAATACCGATGCAACAGGTATTGTAGACAACAACAAACTGAAACGCCATAATTTTAACTTAAGGGCCAGCGGAAAACTTGGGGAAAGATTTACGGCGGACATCAAAGCAACTTACCTGAACCAGGATATCAAAAACCGCCCGGCTGTTGGTGGTAGCAGCGACAATCCCAACTTTAGCATCTACCGCGTACCCATTAATATTGCTCCCGAAGACCTGTTAAACTACGATTATGTTACAGGTTCTGGATTTTTGCGCCAAAATTACTGGAACCCGGGCGCTACCGCTGCTGCCAATCCATATTGGGCAAAAAACCGCAATCTTGCTGATGAAGAAAGAAACAGGTTAACCGGCTTTGCTGCTTTAACCTATAAAATTTCAGCATCTTTAAATGTAATGCTCCGCTCTGGTGTAGACAGATATACCGATGACGGAGAATTTAAATGGTATAACGACACTTACATCATTGCACCATTAGGCAATTATCAGCTTTCCAAAAGAGATGTAAGCGAAATCAACCACGATTTTCTTTTCTCGTACAACAAGACCCTGTCGCCTGATTTTACTTTGAGTGCCAATTTTGGGGGCAATATCCAAAAAAACAATATCGTAACTACAGGGATCAGGAACAATAGCTTAATCATCGAAAATCTATTTACGGTGGGCAATACCAATGGTTCAACCCCAACCAGAAGTATTTATGAGAAAGAAAAACAGGCACTTTATGCAACAGCCGATCTGAGCTATAAGAATTATTTAACCCTAACCGCTACCGGCCGGAACGACTGGTCGTCAACCCTGCCTAAAGAAAACAACAGTTACTTTTTTCCTTCGGTAGGTCTTAGTGCCCTTGTTTCCGAAATGTTTAAACTTCCGGATTTCATCAGCTTTGCAAAATTAAGAGGCTCCTTTGCCCAAACAGGTAACGATGCCGACCCTTATAACCTTAGCCAAACCTACACTTCGTTTCAGGGCGGCAATAGCGTTACTATTGGCCGGGATGCTACCAAACCAATACCAGGGCTAAAACCAGAATTAACTACAGCCCAGGAGTTTGGTTTAGAAACTAAATTTTTCAACAACCGTTTGGGCCTGGATTTTACCTGGTACAACAGCAATTCTAAAAATCAATTACTGGCCGTTACACTGCCAGCCGGCTCTGGCTGGTCTGGCCAATACATCAATGCCGGTAACATCAAAAATGACGGTATAGAACTGACCTTAAATGGTACGCCGGTAAAAACCAAAGATTTTAAATGGGACATAACTGTTAACTATGCTAAAAACAACAATAAAGTGTTAGAGATATCCCCTACCCTGAACGAGTTTTTATTAACCACCGGGGGCGATTTCATGAACACCGTTAAAATCGTAAAAGGTAAACCCTTTGGCGAGTTGTATAGCCGTGGCTATGTGCGCAATGCAAATGGCCAGATTACTGTAGATGCCAATGGCCTTCCTGTAATCAGCGGTGCCCAGGATGTATATGTGGGCAATACCCGTCCGGATTGGATGGGTAGCGTAGTCAACAGGTTTTCTTACAAAAACTTCTTTACCAGCTTTGTCATCAGTGCCCGCATGGGTGGTGTAGTATCCTCATTTACCAATGCCAATATTTATGCAGATGGTGTTGCCGCAAAAACTGCCGAAAACCGCGATGGATTTATATTTGATGGTGTATTTGCCAATGGTACTGCAAACAATAAAATGATTACAGCAGAACAGTACTGGAAAAAAGTAGGTGGAAGAAACACACCTGCAGGCGAGGTTTTTACCTACGATGCATCTAACATCCGTTTAAGAGAGTTTGTATTGGGTTATAACCTGAGTGGCAAATTGTTAAATGGCAAACCTTTTCAATCGGCAAGCATTTCGGTAACCGGTCGCAACCTGTTCTTTTTGCTGAACCGTGCCGATGGTTTTGATCCGGAGCAGGTAATTGGAAGCGGAAATGCCACTGTTGGTATCGAAGCTTTTTCTCCGCCAACTACACGCTCCTTCGGTGTATCTCTAAATCTTACCTTTTAACCGTTTTATTAGCTTATATAAGATGAAAACATTCCACATCAAACACATATTATGTTTCTTAATGATTGCAGGGACCTTCAGTTCCTGCACCAAAAATTTTGAAGAGCTAAACACAGATGGCACCAAAATTTCAACCATCGACAACGCAACACTTGAATACATATTCTCGGCGGCGCAATACCGGGGCACATTTGGTCCCAATACCACCAATGCCGGTGCCACCCCTTTCCAGCGGTTTGCAAACCGTTATTCGGATGCACAGGCCCAATATTTTTCCAATACTTCACAATCTGCCGAATCGGACAGAAACGTGATGGTAGGCAACTGGCTTAATGACGGATGGGTACATTTTTACAGCAATGCCAACGCCCAGCTAAGTGTGGTAATGGAACAAACCAAAGATGGTGCTGCACTTCAGGACCCCATAAAGCATGCGATTGCCAAAGTCTGGAAAGTGTTTATGTTTATGCCGGTAACAGATAACTGGGGTGCCATCCCCTATTCGCAGGCTGGCAACGGCGGCACCGAGGTATTGTACGATAGCCAGGAAGACATTTATAAAGATTTTTTTAAATTGCTGAAAGAAGCCAATGCTACTTTATCTGCCTATAGCGGCACCACCAGATTTTTTGAAAAAGGAGATTTGATCTATGGTGGAGATGTAAAAAAATGGACAAAATTCTGTAATTCCCTTTGGTTAAGGGCAGCCATGCGGGTATCGAAAAAAGATGCTGCACTGGCCCGTCAGCAGGCAGAAGCTGCTATTGCCGCAGCAGGTGGAATGATCACCTCAAATGCTGATAATGCACTGATGAGGACCAGCTTAACAACTCCACATCTTACGGCTTCCATCTCAAATTTTAGCGAGTTCCGCATGAGCGCCGCTATGGAAAGTGTATTAAAAGGTTATAACGACCCCCGTTTGCAAAAGTTTTTTGACCCTAACAGTTCGGGGGCTTATAAAGGTATCCGAAACGGATTGTCGCAGGTGCAAATTGGTATTGCACAAAACAACGTTGCCAACAATAGCAATATCAATGCTTCATTTGGTTTCGCTAACCGTGGTGTAGCGCCTTATACAATCTTTACCGCAGCTGAAACACTATTTTTACTGGCCGAGGCTAAGCTGAACAACTGGACTGCAGGTGCAGGTACAGCACAAAGCTATTACCAGCAAGGCATTGATGCGTCCATGGCACAATGGGGCGTAACCGATCCTACAGTCATTAACACCTACAAATCCGGCACAAGCACACCAGCAGCCCTGGGTGACATTTACAATACACCTGCAATGGCAGGTAGTCCGGTTGCTTTTGGCAGCACTGAAGTGGTACAGCGGGAACAGATTGGTACTCAAAAATGGCTGGCACTTTATCCATACGGACTGGAGGCCTGGGCAGAAGTGAGAAGAACTGGTTTCCCCAGATTGTATCCCCGCTTAAACTCTGACAATACGGATGCACCTGCCAGTGATCCAGGCAGCGTAAAAAGACTTACCTATCCTCCTATCGAAGCCTCTGCCAATGCCGGTGGTTTGGCATCGGGCCTTAGTAAACTTGGCGGTCCGGATAAAGTGACTACGAAGTTATGGTGGAACCCATAACGTTTGAGCAATAGATTAAACAACAAAAAAGGTTTTACTTTGAACTGTAAAACCTTTTTTGTTGTTGATACCTCAATGTTGTCACAGCCACTTACTTAAATAGACACTGAAAGCCTCCTTATACTGATCACCAATACTGATGCTCAGCTCCCCAATATTTATTGCATTTTTCGTAACTGCAGTAATTTTTTCAAGCTGCACGATGTAAGAACGGTGTACCCGCATAAATTTTCCAGGTGAAAGCTTTTGCTCCAATGCTTTAAGACTCGTTAAAGTAAGAACCGGCTTATCTGTATGATCCAGGTAAATCTTAACATAGTCTTTCAACCCTTCAATGTACAAAATGTCTTTTACAGCAATCCTTATCAATTGATACTCTACTTTTAAAAACAAATATTCTTCCTGTTCGGGATTTGAAGAAGCTTTTCCGGCATTTAATTTTTCTGCATAACTCAGCGCTTTGCTTGCTGCTTTTAAAAACTCTTCATAATCAAATGGCTTTAGCAGGTAATCAAGGGCATCTACTTTATAACCTTCTATCGCGTAATTATTAAAAGCGGTAGTAAAAATAACCCGGGGTTTTACCACTGCAGATTTATCATCTAAAATCCTGGCCAGCTGAATACCGCTAAGGTCAGGCATCTGAATATCCAGAAAAATAAGGTCTATGGCTTGTTCATTTAAAATTTCCAGTGCTTTAATGCCACTGGAAAAGCTTCCAGCCAATTTCAAAAATGGTGTCTGCGCTATAAAACTTACAATCAAGCCAAGTGCCAGTGGTTCATCATCAACTGCTATGCAATTCAGTATCATCAAGGATAAGTTTTAAGTGAACAATAAACGAACCGCCATCTTCAGTAAGTCCAGCCGAAAAAACATGTCGTCCAGGGTATAACAACTCCAGTCTTCTTTTGGTGTTGGTCAATCCAATACCCTTATATTCATCTGCAGTCATATCCTGATGGTTAAAAACCCGATTCTTTATATTCATCTCTAAATCCTTGCCCTGAACATCAAGGGTAATAGAAATGACTGAGGGTTCGGTTGTGCTTACGCCATACTTAAATGCATTCTCTATATAAGGCAAAAATAACATCGGGGCAATGAGCGGGTCGTTGGTTAACACAGGCTCTTTAAAAACTACTGTGGTCGCATCGTTTAACCGGATTTTCATCAACTCCATATAATCCACAATAAAAGATACTTCTTTACTTAAGGGCGTACATCCAGTCTGGGTTTCGTACAACAGGTAACGCATCATTCTGGATAACTTGTGCAGTGCCATCCTGGATTTTTCAACATCTACATGCGTCAACGCATAGATGTTATTGAGTGTATTGAAAAAGAAATGAGGATTAATCTGCGCTTTCAGAAAAGAAAGTTCAGAGCCGATTTTCTCTTTTTCAAGGGATTCACGACTTTGTTTATCAGCCTGCCATTTACGAATCATGGTTACACTGGTACTGATACCTATCATAAACAAAGTCATCATCAATAAAAAAACATCGATCTTGTCTGATCTTTTGGGCGGACGGACAATACCAATTTCACTAAAAGCCTTGTTCATCAACTCAGGCAAATTAAGGGCTTGATCGATAATTTTTATGAAAGGGCCTGATAAAATTGCGATAGCCAGTACGATCGCTACAAAAGCTATAATCTTATTTTTAAGGAGCAGCTGCGGTACTAAAAATTCACTGTTTACATAAAAAACAACCACCAGCATCGCCAGTACGCATCCTTGCTTGATCCAAAACTGGGGAGGTACAGTAATACTCCAGGATAAAGGCTGATGAAACAACAGTACAAATGCAAACAACATCCACAAAAACACATGGAGCAGGATGGTGATATAATAACGGCTTTTTACAGAAACCATTCGTCAAAATTTAAGTCAGTATTAAACATGTACAAGGTAGGCAACAGTTAAAGATAAGTACAAATCTTTCCGTCGATTGCCATTGCGCCCTTGTCGGTATGTTTGTGGTATTCATCTATTTCGTTTTTTTTGGCGGATATATTGCAGTTGATTTGACAGGTAAATACAGATTTTATGTCAAGATTAACCATTAAAACTCTGCTACTTTTATGCCTCAGCGGCCTTGTCTTTCAAGGCTTTAGTCAGGACACTACGTCAAAGGCATTACCACCAGTCTGGGATTTGGAGGCTTGCCTGGAATATGCAAAAACCAATAGCATAGAGATCAGAAGTTTGCAGCTGGATAAGCAAAGTGCCGAACAGGATAAACTGTTGGCAAAGTCGGCCTTGCTCCCCGACCTGTATGGCTCCGCCTCACAATCCTTTAATCACTACAACCAGACCACGGGTGGAAACAGTAATGCATTGAATTCATCAGGTTCCCTTGGGCTGAGTTCTTCATGGACTTTATATAGAGGAGGCTATCTTAAAACTGATATTGTGCAAAAAGACCTCGCCATACAAAGCGCAAATCTGAGTATCCTGGAGAGTGAAAATGACATCACCCTGCAGATTACCCAGGCTTACCTGAATATCCTGGTAGATAAAGAAAGTATAGTTTATAACCAGGACCTGGTAAAAACATCGGAAGCGCAACTGGCACAGGCACAACGTCAGTTCGCTGTCGGGACTGTAGCACGAAAGGTAGTCGCACAATTTGAAGCACAGCTTGCTGGCGACAAGTACAATCTCATTGCTTCCGAAAATGCAGAACGTAAGGACAAAATAACACTGAAGCAATTGCTCCAACTTCCGGATCAAAGTAATTTTGATGTAGTTAAACCCGACACTGTATTGTCTTCGGCAAGCGTTACAGACCTAAAAACTGTACAGCAATATGCCTTACAAAACCGCCCGGAAATAAAGAATGCGGAATTGGGCATACAAAGCGCTGACCTTGGTCTTGCAAAAGCAAAATCAGGCTATTTACCTTCATTGACATTAGGTGCAGGCATCGGCACAAATTATGCGAATGATCCGAATTACAATGTATTCAGGCAGTTTGACAACAATTTTAATCAACAGGTTGGCGTAACCTTATCTGTACCGATTTTTACAAAAAGGCAGAACAAAACCAACGTTGCTCAAGCAAAAATTGACATTGCCCAATCGAAACTAACACTCGAAAACGCCAAAACAACCTTAGCGCTAAATACAGAAAATGCCTACATCACGGCTCAAAACTCACAAAACCAGTATCGCTCTGCCGTAGAACAGCTTAAGTATAACCAGGAAGTGTACCGCATTGCAAACCAGGAATTAAAAATAGGGGCTGCAAATATTGTTGAATTTTACCAGCAACGGAATTTATATGTGCAGGCCTTGCAATCCTATATACAAGCCAAATATAACGCCGCACTTTCCGCAAGGATCTATGAATTTTACCTTGGAACCCCAATTAAATTATAAGTTATGAAGTCCAGAAAAAACATACTCATTATTGTTTCCATTGTAGTTGCAATTGGATTGGTATGGTACTTCTTTTTAAGAAGTAAAGAAAAACCGGTTACACTTACACAGGAACAGCCAACCAGGGGTAACATATCGACAACGGTAACCGCTACAGGAACTGTACAGCCCGTAGATACAGTGGTTGTCGGCACACAGGTCTCAGGAACCATTTCTGCCTTGTATGCCGATTTCAATTCTACAGTAAAAAAAGGCCAGTTACTTGCTGAGCTGGATAAGACACTGATCCAAACCAACGTTGATCAGGCCAAGGCCAGTCTTGCCCAGGCGCAAAGTAATCAGACTTATCAGCAGGCAAATTTTAACCGTCAGAAACAATTGTTTGAAACAGGCTCAATCAGCAAAGCTGAATATGACCAGGCACTGAACACTTTACAGGTTGCCTCAGCAAATGTGAGTAATACCAAAGCACAATTGCGCTCGGCAGAGAGGAACCTTTCTTTTACACAGATTTACTCTCCCATCGATGGAGTCGTATTGGGAAGAAGTGTGAGTATTGGCCAAACAGTAGCGGCCAGTTTCAATACACCGACTATTTTTTCTATAGCTAAAGACATTACTAAAATGCAGGTTCAGGCAAAAGTTGATGAAGCCGATATAGGCAATGTGATTAAAGGCCAGCGTGCCACTTTTACGGTTGACGCATTCATCAATGATACTTTTAACGGTACAGTAAGAGACATCCGCTTACAACCCTCAATATCTGCCAATGTAGTAACTTACGCTACACTTATTGACGCACCAAATGATGATAAAAAATTAAAGCCTGGTATGACAGCCAACATCATCATTTATACAAAGGAAGTAAATGATGCGCTATTGGTATCGGCCCAGGCATTAAAATATTATCCGGATTCCGCTTCCCTTAAAAACTATGAAATTGTTCCTTTACCGGGCAGAAAAAGAGGCGGTAAAAACGGCAGGAACAAAATGAAGAAAGACAGTACTGCCCGCGGATCAAATACGGAAACAGAAAAGGTACCACCTTCTTTTGTATGGATATTACAGGGACAAAAGCTGGTCCAGAAAAAGATAAAAACGGGCTTAAATGACAACACCCATGTAGAAGTACTGGAAGGACTGAATGAAAATGATATTGTAGTTACCGGAATGGAGGGCGCGGCCGCTGGCAATACGCCTGCAGCTGCAAGTCCGTTCATGCCGCAGAGAAGAGGAGGCAGACGATGAGCGGCAGGATCCTTGAAATTCAGAATGTAAAACGTGAGTTTAAAATGGGCACTGAAACGGTAAGGGCCTTAAAAGGAGTTTCTTTTGATGTAGATGCCGGGGAATTTGTGACCATTATGGGCAGTAGCGGATCGGGAAAAACAACCTTATTAAATATGCTGGGTTGCCTGGACAAACCAACCGAAGGCATTTATATGCTGGACAATGTGAATGTGAAAAATTTAACCAAGGATGAACTGGCCAAGCTAAGAAATACAAAAATCGGCTTTGTATTTCAGGCCTACAATTTATTGCCAAGAACTTCAGCCCTGGAAAATGTGGAATTGCCTTTATTGTATAATCCGTTAATAGGACATAAAGAACGCAGGGACAGAGCAATGGCCGCATTGGAAGCTGTAAAACTGGCAGAAAGAATGGACCATACACCAAACCAGCTATCTGGCGGACAACAGCAGCGGGTAGCCATCGCAAGGGCATTGGTAAATGAGCCGGTAATGATCCTGGCTGATGAGGCAACAGGGAATCTGGATACCAGGACGTCCTACGAAATCATGTCGCTGATGCAGGAATTGAATGCCACAGGAAAAACCATTGTATTTGTAACGCATGAGCCTGATATTGCCGCATTCAGCAACAGAACTGTGATGCTCAGGGATGGCAGGGTACAGAAAGACACCCACAATAGGCATCCAAAATCAGCAAAGGAAGCCCTGGCAGGTTTACCGGTATCAGACGATTACTAAAGCATTTGAAATGAAGATATCAAATTTGATCAGGCTCGCATTATTAGCCTTACAGAGAAATAAATTAAGGGCTTTATTAACCATGCTGGGCATCATAATAGGTGTGGCATCTGTAATAACCATGATGTCCATTGGCGAAGGCTCGAAACAAAGCATCAATGCTTCCTTATCCAGCATGGGTTCAAATATGATTACCATTATGCCCTACAGCAATGAACCCGGAGGAGCAAGAATGATGGGCAGTAACCTAAAAACATTAACCATTGCAGATGTAGATGCACTAAAAAAGAATGCACCAAGTATTGCCGGGATTTCGCCCCTGGTTTCTTCCAGCGGACAATCCATTAACGGAGCGAACAACTGGCCAACGAGTATGCAGGGTGTAAGTCCGGAATACCTTGACATCAGAAAGCTTATTATAAAAGAAGGAATTGTATTTTCTGAACAAGACATCAAAACATCCGCCAAAGTTTGCCTGCTCGGAAAAACTGTGGTTGACAATCTTTTTCCTAACGGAGAAGATCCCATCGGTAAGATCATTCGTTTTGGTAAGATCCCCTTCCAGGTAATTGGTATTCTGGCAACTAAAGGCACAAGTAATTTTGGCCAGGACCAGGATGATATTATCATCGCTCCATATACCACAGTACAAAAGAGAATTTTATCCTCTATATATTTCAACCAGATCTATGCATCAGCAATTGCTGAAGACGCCTCAGACGCAGCTGTTGCCGAAATTACACGTACGCTGAAGGAAACCCACCGGATCAGGGAAGGACAGGAAAATGATTTCCAGGTAAGAACCCAGGCTGAGCTGATGACCATGATGAATTCAACCAGCAGCATGATGACTGCTTTGTTAACAGCAGTTGCCAGTATTTCATTAGTGATTGGCGGTATCGGGATCATGAACATCATGTATGTTTCTGTAACAGAAAGAACCAGGGAAATTGGCCTCCGGATGTCTATTGGCGCCAGAGGTATAGATATTTTACTTCAGTTTCTGATTGAAGCAGTGATGATTAGTGTAACGGGCGGCGTAATAGGTGTATTGTTGGGGATATCAGCCTCCCTGATTTTACCATCTATATTAAACTGGCCAACAGTAATCTCCGAGTTCTCTATTGTGATCTCATTTCTTGTTTGTGCGATAACGGGTATATTTTTTGGTTATTACCCTGCCTTAAAAGCCTCAAACCTGGACCCAATTGAAGCCTTGAGGTATGAGTAGTTCCATTTATTTACGGCTTTTCCTTGGCATGAAAATACCGGATCATTTTATCCTTTAAACTTTTAACGATCAGTGCATAATCTTTATCATCCACAACATTAACTTTTTCAAGCGGATCTTTCTGATAATCATACAATTCATCGCCAACAATGGAGGATGCCCTAAATGGCAGGTTACTCCTGAAGTTCTCCATCCAAATGGTGTACCGGTATCTTTTTGTGCGAAGTGAATAACCCATAACCTTCGCTGAAGCATCTGTCATCCGTTGTGTTTCCATGACGGTGGAGCTTCTGGGATACTGGCTGATGGCAAACTCCTTGATCGAAGACGCAGGATTTCGCATCAGCGGAACCAGGCTTGTGCCCTCCAGATGTGCTGGCACAGGAATACCGGCCAGATTACATAGCGTAGGAAAAACATCTACAAATTCTGAAATGGAAGTGGTAGCCGAGGATTTAATGCCAGGAGCCGAAAAGATCAAAGGACTATGGGCAGCCTCTTCAAAATTAGAATGCTTACACCAAAGGTTATGATCGCCCAAATGCCAACCATGGTCACCCCAAAGCACGATGATTGTATTTTTACTTAAACCTAATGAATCAAGCGTGTTCAATAAAATGCCAACCTGTGCATCTACATACGAAACCGCAGCATAGTAGCCATGAATCAGTTCTTTTTGTTTAGCCAAGGGCAAAGTAAGGCCATAACTTTTCTGATCAGTAAAAGACAGCAATTCCGGAATGTCTGAATAGGCCCTGAGTTCCCCTGAATTGTGGTAAGCCACATCCACCGCATTTTTTGATTTTTCCTGAAACGCTGCAACCGGCATGTCATCCCGTTGATAGAGGTCCCAGTATTTCTTTGGCGCATTAAAAGGCAAATGAGGTTTAGCAAAGCCTACTGCAAAAAAGAATGGCTGGCTTTTCTTTTGAAGTGCTGTTAGCACATCCTTTGCCTGAAGTATGTTTGCTCCGTCAATATAAGCATGGTCAGGTACGTCCACACATTCTACCGAGGGCTTGATGGTAGCCAGCAACTCCTGATCAGTTACCGTCTTTCCTTTAGCTTCAGCCCTGCGTTTTTCAACCAGCGCTTTGATCTCTTTGCCCTGGTAATAATTTAAAACAGGCTGCCCGGTAGAAGTCGCGTAATATTTTTTATCTGTTCTGTAATGCGGAACGGTCCAGCTTGGTTTATCCAGATCCTCGTCCACACATCTTGGATCATAAATCTTACCAATAGCCTGTGTAGAATAACCCTGACTGGCAAAATATTGTGGTATGGTCAGAATATCAGGATTCATATCCCTCATTTTGGTCTTTAAATCCCATACTTTGGTAACATCAGGGCGCATTCCGGTCATGATACTAGCTCTGGTTGGGCCGCAAACTGCCTGCTGGCAATAATTGCTTTTGAAAACTGTACCCATTTTTGCCAGACGGTCTATATTGGGTGTTTTTATCAACTGATCGCCATAGCAACCTAAAATGGGCTTCAGGTCATCAATAGCAATGAACAACACATTAGGCTTGTCTGATTTTTGGGCAAACGTCTGTGAAGCCATTGTAATTAACACTAAAAAAGAGATGACCCGAATCGGTTGAGTTCTTAAAATCATAATTATACGATTATTTTTTACCAAGAAATATTTTTAAGGTTTGAGGTGCTTCTGAAATAGTGTTAAAACTGATCACAATTGGATAAGCCTCTACCCCAGGAAATGGCGACCAGTATTTGTCTGCATCTGCTCCCAATGTGATTTTATAAGGTGTTGTGCTGCGCATCACTTTTAACTCCCATTCTGCATTTGAGCCAGCTGTTTTTATCATTACCGTGCTGTCGTTTTTCAGGTAAAATGTACTCCCCTTATCTTTTACGATAGGTTCAACAATACTGTATTTTTGTCTTTCTCCAGCAACGGTTATCTCTTTTACAACATAATCATCATAAAACCGGTTGGTTAAACTGTAACTGGTATTGGAATTTATCCCTTTAATCGTTTGCATATGGCCAGCGGTTACCACTTTAACATGATCAGATTCCTTCAACACATTCATTGAGGCTGCTGTCTCAAATATATTAGCGTAGTAGGTGGTGTCGTTTGTAAACTCAATCCTCGGTGTTAATGGAAGCAGGTCCTTTTCAATGGGCATATGCATTTCTTCAATTCTTTGGTAGGAGGAGGAAGATGACGATTGCAAAAAACCATTGGCTCCAAATCCATCATACCAAAGGTTGGTAATGCTTCCGCCCCGGCATACAGATTCGCGTGGATATCTCCTTATTTCCCCATAAGCAGATACCGTAGCCATTATTTTAGCGGTACGAATAACCGCTACTTTAATATCCGGAAAAAATTTATACCAGTTGTGTTTTTCAGGGACTGAGGTAGGTTTACTTTGTCTTTTTATTTTTGCACCATATTCAATAGCCAATGCAATACTTTGTGCCCTTGCAAAAGTAGAGTAATTGCAGGGTGGCGAGCTGCTGGCACGATTTGATGCATGCGGGCCATAGCCAATCCAGCCATCCTGCATGGACCTTGTATTTAAATAGTCCAGACACTTTAATCCTGCAGCTGCAAATTCCGGATCCATATCGGCCAATAATGCAAAACTGAAATATACGCCGGGCGCAGTTTTTGTTCCGCTTTCATAATTCCATTTAAAAGATCGTGTACCCCATGAGTTGTCAATGGAACCATTAGGATATACAAACAGCGCATGTGTTTTAAGCAGGTCGGCTGCGATTTGTTTAATCTGCAAATCATTTTTCAAAATGGCATAAAGTGCAATATAACCGATGCTTTGGGCCATATTGTACCCTTCATCTACTCCCTTCCCCTCACCGCTCAAAAAATTATCAGCGGTAACATAGTTTAAGGTACTGGTATGCATTAAGGAATCGGCCTTTATCAGCCAGCGCTGTTTGGGATGATCCGCAACCTTGTACGTGTATAATAAAGTTGCAGCGCCGGTAGGATTGTAATTGATATTTCCCAGAGGGAAAGTTGCCACAATATAATCGGCTGCGACACGCATAGACTGGTTCCATTTTTCAATTTCAGCAGCACTAAGCCAGGGTTTTAAAATGGCATAAGCACCCGCCAGCGATATCAGTTGATCTGTAGTTGTTCCATGCCAACCCTTTTGTTCGGGATCGGGCCAGCTTTCACTCCAGCCCCCTGCATTTTTACCCTTGGTTTGCTGGATTTTTATCAGCCAGTTGCCCAATTTAATAGCAGCATCCCGATATTGGACCTTATTGGTTAGCTTATAAGCAATGGCAAAAGGATACATGGCCTCTGCCGCACGTGAGTGTATCGGGTGGTCATCCGGATTTACCGATGGGCAAACTAAAGCACCAAAGTTTGGATCAGCAGGTTTGTTTATCTGCGTACGGAGTAATACATCACATAAAGATTGCAATGTAGTTTGATAAGGATTCTTTTGTGCAAATAAGTTACCTGAACTGATGATTACTAAAAATAAAAAAACTGGCTTTAATTGTGCTTTCATATGCAGAGTTGATCATCGTTTTTACATAAACTTATCTCCGTTGGCCTTACACCATTGTTTCAGATAACTTCGCATGGACTGCAGCGTTTTTTTATGCGCTGCATTTACCGCCAGGTTACTCATTTCACCCGGGTCCTTTGTCAGGTTGAACAATTGCTCCCTCACATTGCCTTTATTGTACACAATATATTTGAAATCTTTGGTAATTACAGCCCGCCCGTTGATACCTAATAATGCTTCGTTGTCTGCAAAGTCCGTTTCTATGACTAAAGTGTCACGCAGGTTTTTTGCAGGGTTATTTATTTTTTTACTGATATCAACACCTTTTAAATAAGCGGGTTGCTGTATGCCTGCAAATCCACAGATAGTTGGGATAATATCCGTGCCATTACAGACCAGCATTTCATCTGTACGGGCTTTCCATTCTCCTATTTTAGAAATGATAAACGGGATCTTCGCCGCTTCTTCGTACAATATCTGTTTTTGGTTCCAGCGATGGGCCGCATAACCATCACCATGATCGGCTGTAAAAACAATAATGGTGTTCTTTTCAACTCCATATTTTTTTAGCGAAGCCAATACCATGCCTACATAGTTGTCTACTTTTTCTACCAGACGATTGTAAGCCCAGCGGTATTGACGCCATTGATCGCCGGTCCAGTTTACTGTTGGATAAGTACGGGGACTTACTTTCTGCTGCTCGCGGACAATTTCCGGTTCATGGGCTGCAATACTCCAGTTGGCCGGCAGTTCCGGACATTGAGCTGCCGGTGGTGCATCTGCCAGCACATCCATCTTCATTGCATCGCCCCTTGCCCATTCGCAGATATCATGTGGGTTTAAAAAAGAAGCGACCAGCAAAAATGGTTTGTCCTTATTGGTTTTGATAAACCTGGCGCAATACGAGGGTGTGCCGGCATCATTATAATCCTGGAAATTGGTATTTTGGATGAATTCAAATCCATGCTGGCTGACCTTAGTTGTAGGTACCGGCAGGTGCCATTTACCCACATAACCAGTCTGGTAACCACCATCCTTAAAAATTTTACCCATCATCAGCAAACTGTCCGGCCATTGCCCGTCTCTTTCGGGAGTATTACCAACAAATCCTGTCTCAAAAGGCATTTTACCACTAAAAATAGCAGTCCGTGATGGCGTACACAAGGGCTGGGCACAATAGGCTTTGGTAAACTTCACGCCGTTTTTGGCCAGCTGGTCCATTGCAGGTGTGTGCAAATCTTTATTACCTGCATTGCTCATGGCATCAGCTGTTTGCTGGTCTGTCATGATGATCAGGATATTTGGACGGGCGGCACTTTGCGCATTAGCGGATGCTATGATAAACTGCAGACCCAATCCAATGCAGGCAAAGCTGGCTATCCATTTCTTTGCCCTGATGTTTATCCTCAAGCTCTTATTCTCCATTTATTTGGTTTTTGTATTTAAGTATCAAAGCGAATTTAGGAGAATCCCACTTCAAATAGTTTCAGTTCTGGTTCAAATGCTTTTAAATTTGATGAAGAAAACCGTAAATAACCTTTAATCCATCGCCAAATTAATTTTTTCCAGGAATAAGTAGATAACTAAACTTTGGTGTCATTACCATAAAGGTAATTTATGTTAAAAAAAGAACGCCATGACTTTGTGATGCAGCAAATCAATTTGCACAATAGCGTCCTCACTGCTGATCTTGTTCAGCTTTTAAATGTTTCTGAAGATACCATCAGAAGAGATCTGCGGGAAATGTCTGACGGCAATTTATTGTGCAGGGTACATGGTGGTGCACTTTCTAAACCTTATCACACTACTTTTGACAGCAGTACTGTTTATGCCAAAGCCGCTAAAATGCATATTGCTAAAAAAACTACTCCGCTGATTAAAGACGGAATGGTAGTTTTAACAGCAGGCGGAACTACAATTATTGAATTTGTTAAACGGCTCCCCAAAACACTACGGGCTACATTTTTTACCATCAGTCCATTTGTGGCAATCGAACTGGCTCAATATCCAAAAATAGAGGTTATTTTAGTTGGTGGCGTGTTTTCTAAGAATTCCCAGGTTACTTATGGAGGCCATGTGATTAGCCAGCTTTCGGAAATTAAAGCAGACCTGTGTCTGTTAGGAACAAGCGCAATCCATCCATTGGACGGGTTAACAGACACCGATTGGGAAATTAACCAATTGAAAAAGACAATGCTTGGCGCTGCCAGAAAATCGGCTGTGCTCTGTATTTCCGATAAGCTAAATACTTCCTTAAGGATAAAAGTTGCCGCCTTGGAAAATATCAGTTACCTGATCACTGAATTAGATCCCGAAGACGCCAAACTTGAAAACTACCATGTCACAGGCCTGAGTATACTTTAAAATTTAAATCCCTTAGCTAGCGGGCCTGAATCGTAACCGGCCCTAACAATCCCGAAGGCAACAATTTATCTGTTTTCTTAAAAATGATATTGGTGTTGGTCAGTCGTTTTTCAACAGGCAATGCCGCATCCCCGATCAAACGGTTTGGCCAAAGGTTGATCAGCTCTATTTCCAGCTGGTTGCCCGAAGCTTTAACCGCTCCGCTGATATCCACCATCCAGGGCGCGGTCCATATCGTGCCCAGGTCTTTACCATTCAGCTTTATACTGGCTATGTTTTTAACCACCCCCAGATCCATGAACAACTGTTTCCCTTTAACTATTGCTGCGCTGAGGTCAAACTGTTTACGGTATACCGCTTTACCGGAATAATATTTGATCCGCTCATCTTCGTGCTTGCTCCAATCCTGCAAACTGTCAAATTTAAGGGTTTCAGGGCCACCCCATTTGGGATCAAAGCTTACCATCCAGGAACCTCTGAGCTCCTGCACCGCAGCCAGACCAGACCTGCCCTGGAACAGCCATTCATCCGCTGATTTTAAAGCTACAGCACCTGATTTTACAAAAATGACAAATATGGAATGGGAAGGCAAAAAATCGAAATCAATAGCGATCCTGCCGGCTGTCGTTCTATAGGCTGGCAGCGGTAAAATGCGACCGCTAACCGCATCCCATAATTGCGGATGATAGCCTGAAGCTACCCTGAACATACAGGTAGTTTTAGCAGGTATCTCTTTTCGGTTTACCAGGAAATAGATTTCTGCATCTTTTGTTGTACGGTGAATAAAATCAATGTAATTGGCTTCCCCGGTATATTCAAAATCCGGCTTTATGCCTTTCCCCAGCAACACATTTCGTACGCTCTCTCCGGTGATCACCCCAGTGCTACCCCAGGTCTCCTCTACTATTTGTTTAAGTTCCGTATCGCATTGCGGATAGTTTTTTAAGCCTGGGTCTTTTACCGGTTTAGGGCCGATGATGGTGGCGCCCCCTTTTACCAGCTCCCGGATCTTTTTGGCTACAGGCACAGGCATATGGTTTACATCAGGCAAAACCATCAGGGCATAGCTCATGCCATCAGGC
The DNA here is from genome assembly GCF_032678725.1 of Pedobacter heparinus. Classification (GTDB taxonomy): domain Bacteria; phylum Bacteroidota; class Bacteroidia; order Sphingobacteriales; family Sphingobacteriaceae; genus Pedobacter; species Pedobacter heparinus_A. Next base: position 184,446 of record NZ_JAVTSC010000009.1, on the reverse strand, counting down.
AATACAATGCGTTTATTTTTTACACTCAGCCTGGTCAGTAACACCTCTTCATTACACACATCATAATCATAGCCTTTCCCTAAAGCAGGGTCCGTACGTTTTGGAGCCACCAGGTTCGGTGCCCAGTCGCCATTGTAATACAGCACATCTGCTACAAAAAGTCCCGACTGTAACAAAAACTGGCAGCGGTTCACATAATCCAGAAATACGCCTGCCTTTTCCCACCAGGTAATGTTCCTGTTAAAATGTGTGCCCGCACCATATTCATAGCCCGGTTTGCCATCGCGTGGACGTGTGGCTGTTGAGGTATGGATCACAAAACGATTGATACCTTCGCAGAAAGCGCGGTCTGCCACCGGCTTCAGGCTTTCGGGCGAATCACTCCAATGCGGCTTAAATGAAGTAAGCGCTTCAGCAGATACCTTTTTCTTGCCGTAAATATGGGCCGCCGAGGCCACCAGTTTTCCCACCTGGTTCTGGTCATGCTGCACAAAGGTTTTACCTTGCCAGAATTCACCCATCGGTAAATCCATACGGCCTAAATTTTTGAGTGCGTCCATACACATCGTACCCGACCAGCTGGGGCCACCCGCTTCGCTTTGTACCTGAAGTCCGTTCTCATGGCACAGTTCTGCAAAACGTTTGTAATGCCCGTCGGCCATGCAGTCGGCTACCGTTTTCCGGTAATCGTATAAAAACCGTTCAGATTGTTCTGCGCTATCTACTACCACACCCGCAAATACAGGCAAATAAGGTGTGGCGTCATAGCCACGGTAAGTTTTAAAATGGTTTAAAAATCCAGCTGTCCAGTTGGGGAAACCATCTTCAAAGCTATCGTCATGAAAATACTTCAGCGATTTGCCTTTAAACTCCCCTGCTTCTTTCAGCAGGATATTGCCCAGATGTTCAAACTGCCGCTCTACCCCTTTCTTATCCAGCCAGTCGATCTCCAGGCCTGCCGCTTCAGGCAATGCATAGGCAGTACGCGCGCCGGTCATCCGGTGGCCCGTCCTGATCACTGTCCAGCTGCCTTCGGGAACATCCCAGTCCAGCTGACCATCAGCCTTTACCTTTGAAGTCAGGTCTATAACTTCCGAAGAAGAAACAGGTTGATCATCAGCTGATGCAGTCCAGGGCAACAAAGTGGGCTCCATTACCTCTGCGGCTTCTGCATGACTGCTTGCATCCAGCCGGTTGCTTTTTGCAGCAAATGATTTGGCCCGGTCACCATCTTTTAAAGATATTGCACCAGGGATTTCTTTGTAAGCGACTACCGAAGTATCGCGGTAGTCCAATTGGTCCATGGGCAAGTCAATATAGTCTTTAATAAAAAGTTGCTTTGCATTGTCATATCCATCCCTGCTGCCTGGTAAAGGTAGTTTTCCGGAAAAACGGGCTGGTCCATTGAGGGTTGTTTTAGCCTGCAGCAACCAACGGCCAGAATCTTCCGGCTTAATCCAGGCACCACCCATTGCCCAACCCGTACTCAGGTTTACCCCAACTTCAATACCATGCCTGTCGGCCTCTTTTAACGCATGCCGGAAAAGCGAACGCCATTCCTCCGATAAAAACTTCGGACCTTCTGGTATAGGCCCACTGCCAAATCCACTGATCGAGTTGATCAGCAATACGCCACCCATACCCTTTGCTTTAAATTCTGCCAGATCTAAACTGATCCCTTCCTCATCTACCAGGCTGTTAAACCACCACCAGTAGCAGGATGTTTTGGCACTATCAGGCGGGCTCATAAAGCCAGCTTTCAATAGCTTTAAGGTCAGGTCTTCAGCTGTCAGGTTTTCATCAAAAACACTGGCTTTACTATTTAAACTGAATACAACCATATTTGCTGCGACAACGGAGCTGATCTGTATAAATTTTCTTCGGTTCAGGTTTGACATACAAGGCTAGGTTACGGTCTAATTATATTATTTCAATCAATTGTAAGATCAGATCAGATGGAACAGTTCGTTTAAAGTAGTCAGAATAGGGACACCCTCCGCATCACTTACTGTAATATCGCTCATGTATTTCCACCATTCACGCATCACTTTTTTATCAGACAACGCATCCACCGCATCCCTGTCTGTTATTTTCATGGTTGCAAAAAGCGTATCAGTCTGCTCGTCCAGATAGATGGAATAATCACTTACACCTGCATCCTTTAACAGGGAAGATATTTCCGGCCATATTTCCTCATGCCTTCTTTTATATTCTGCAGTACATCCCGGGCGTAGAACCATTTTAAAGGCCACTCTTTCCATTATCAGTTTTTCATTTTAATAACGGTAACCGCAAAAGGCTTTACCACAAAAGTGTCCCCTTTGATCTGGCCTGCCGCTATCGGGTTATCACCTGTTGTTACATCTACCGTTTGCAGCGCTGCACCATCCATTGCAGGAAGCTTCAGGCTAATCTGTTTATTGGTCTTGTTAATCAGCAGCAGTTTTTTACCGCCCGCAGTTACAAATCCCTGTGCAACTACATCAGGGCTATAGGAATTGGCCGCAACCAGCTTGTCACCCGGGCCAAAATTATCTTTCAGCAGTTTCAACACCCAGTATCTTGCATTGGGTTTTCCGTTTTTCCAGTTGATCATCGTTACATCAGGAAACTGTGTAGGATAACCCACCAGCTGTGATTCACCCGCTACATCAATACCTATTTTGGTAAGCTCCACATAAAGATAGGCAAACATGGCACCCGACAGGTTCCAGTATCCGTCCGGTATCACACCCTTATAATCCCTGTTCTGCAGGATGTTCCCGATCTCGTTGATTTGCGTAAATGTATTTGGTGCAAGGCGCTTACGGATATTTTCAATATACCTTACCCGGTCAAGAAAACCATTGGTCTGGTCAAAAAAAGAATACTGGTAGCTGTCAATATTTTGGTCAATAGAGGCCGGACGGCCATAAAAATGATAGGAAATACCATCAAGCGGCACGCCAGGTTTATGGTTGGCCGGATTAAGGAAAAATTCAAACCATTGCGGATCCGTTTCATGTGCAACAGAGATCCCTACAAATTTTGTTTCCGGAGCAATCTTTTTGAGCTCAGTAACCACGGCATCATAAATTTTGGTATACAGCTGGGGCGACATACGGTGCTCCAGGTCCGGCTCGTTCAATACTTCCCAGTAAGGAAATTTATATTGGTGGCCAGATTTATGGAACTTACCCAGTTCATCGGTAAAACCACCCTTCGTATACCAGCTAAAAACTCTTGCAAAATAAGCTGCAACTTCCTTACAGGTCGTATCGCGAAGTTCTTTGCCCTGGTTATATTCCCAAAAAGGCAGATCGGGATCATCAGGATACTGGACCGGTTTAGCGTTTTTAAACATCCATACCGGGATGGTACTGAAATTCATCACCGGAGGATGGCCTTTTACAGCTTCCATAAAATCTATCACCGCAGGATCCGCATACTGGAAATCCCAGAAGGTCTCGGTAGCAGTTGGTGACTTAAGTTCGGCCACCGCCGCTTTAGGATAGGGAAACCAGGGCACGTAGCGCACATAATCAGCGCCCATATTTTTTAAAGCTTCAAAAGTCGCTTTATGTATCGGAGAATTTGCGCGCAGCATAGGATTGTATACCACCTGCAGTGTAGGCGTGGTTTTAGAAACGGTAAGGGTATTACTCCAGTTTATAGAAACTGGTTTTTCCTGTGCACTGAGCCTGTTAAAAGATACAAATGTCATGGCCACTATTGCCAGGCAATATGCAGTGTTTAGTCGTCTATACATATCTGGTTAGTATAAAGGGGGCATAACGCCCCCTGGTTTAAATGTTTATAAAGGATTTTGGGTCAGATCTGGATTGATTTCCCTTTCTGACTGTGGAATAGGGTACAATAATTTTGCGGGAGTGATGTTATAAGAAGCCGGCGAAAGGTAATTATACATTTGCTTCATTTTAATACCGTGGGCAGTCATTACCTGTACAGCTTTACCAGTACGCACCAAATCGTGCCAGCGGTGATTTTCAAAGGCGAGCTCTACCCTTCTTTCATGATCAATGATGTCACGCAGAGCAACCGGATCAGTAGTGGTAATGTTGTGCGTGGCATTACCAAAGGCCCTTGCTCTTACCGTATTCAATGGCGTCAATGCCAGGCCAGATTTTCCATTTTCATTCAAAGCCTCAGCCAGCAGCAACAATGCATCAGCATACCGGTATATGGGCCAGTTGTCATTGGTATTGTTAGCCACCGGATGCGGGGTATGCAAATACTTTTTAATGTACGGAATACCCACTTTGCCCGCTGCCGGTGTATAATTGACAATACTTTTGTTGGCTGAAACCACCAGCAGGTCACTACCATTATAAGCCCCTTCAGCGATGGCTATGGAGGCATCTTTCCGCGTATCGCCAGCTTCATATGCATCGATGATATCCTGCGTAGGCGTATTCCATCCTCCTGTAGCCCCATTATTGGTGGCTGTACCAGTAATCAGTTTGGTATAGTCATTGGGCGCGGTACGTGGTAAAAACTGGTAAATAAAATTACTTGGGGCTGTGCCTGCCGCCTCGCCTTCCAGGTACTGTACCTCAAAAATTGATTCTTTGGTGTTCTTGTTGGCAGGTAAAAAAACCTCAGCATAACTGGTTTGCAAACCATAACCCATGCCCGCAAGGGTGCCCAGTACAATTTCAGCTTCGCCATATTTTTTCTGTGTCATCAGTACTTCGCCATACAACATAGTAGCAGAACCTTTGGTAGCCTGGCCACTTTCCTTCGCTGGTAGTTTTGTAGGCGCCGCCAGCATAGTGATGGCATCTTTAACATCAGCCGTAATTTGCGCATAAACTTCATCTGCCGTCGATCTGGAAACAAAAGCATCATCAGCTTTTTTTACTTCTTTTAAATACAAGGGTACCCCGCCAAAGAAACGTACCAGTTTAAAATAATAAAATGCCCGTAAAAATTTAGCCTGCCCTTCAATATCATTCCTGGCTGCTGCAGGGATATCTGCATCCTTCAAACGTTCTATTACAATATTTGCTTTTGCAATGCCAGAATAACAGGCAAAGTAAATCGTATTTGTATTCGAATTGGTTGGCCCATCCACAAAATCATCAATGTTTTCCTTAAACAGATAGGCGGTTCCCCTGTTGCTTGGATAAGGTTGATAATGCGTATTGTCTGAACGCATTTCAGCCGCATAAAAATCCTGGTTAGCTAAATCCCTTAGCGGCACATAAGCGGCAATAACCCCCTGTCTGAACTGGGCTTCTGTCTTAAAAAAAGTTTCGACAGAAAAGGAATCTTTTGGTGTCAACTCTATAAAGCTTTTTTTACAGGATACTGCTGTAAAAGAAAGCATGGCTATATATATCAATATCTTTTTCATCTTTTCTTATATTTTGGATTACCCTATTTAAATGTTGTTGAAATACCAATAGAGAAAGTTCTTGGCACCGGATATGCGTTTTCATCCACACCAATCCCCTGGGTAGCATCCGTTCCGTTCAGGTTGATTTCAGGATTAAACCCGGTGTAACCGGTAATAACGAAAGCCTGCTGTACCGAGCCATACACCCTTAAAGATTTCAGGAGCAGCTTATCTTTCAAAGGAATGGTATAACCAAGAGAAATGTTTTTAGCAGTTAAGTACGAGCCGTTTTCTATCCACTGGCTGTTTACCTGGCGGCCTATTGCCGTAGTCCCGCCCCTTGTTGAAGGATAAATCCCTGAACCCGGATTTTGTTCCGATCTCCATCTGTCTTTGATGGCTGCAAGCGGAAGCCTTGAACCATCCATATTTGTTAAATAGGCCCATTTTGCAGGCGAAAGAATATCTCCACCAACAGCACCAGACATGGTAATGTTCAGGTCGAAGTTTTTATAGCGGAAGCTATTGCTGATCCCAAAACTAAAGTCTGGTGTTGGGTCCCCAATAAAAGTACGGTCGTATTCATCGCTGATCACACCATCCGGAACACCATTAGGACCAGAGACATCCTGCATTTTGATCGTACCTACGTAGGAAGATGATCCGTATTTAGGCGAACTGGCCAGATCGGCAGCATCCTTGTATAATCCCTGAAAAACGAAGCCATAAAACTCACCTAAACGGTGTCCTACCTGATTGCGGAAATAATCCGAAGTTACAGTATTGTTACGGCGGATAAAACCGGGGGCTACCAGGGATTTGATAACATTTCGTTCAAAAGATACGTTAATGCCGGTATTCCATTTTAAGCCACCGGTCAGGTTCACCGTATTCAGCGCAATCTCGTGGCCCCAGAATTCAAATTCACCGATATTAAATTTAATGGTCTGGAAACCCGAAGCTCTTGGAATTGGCCTGTCCTGGATCATGCCATCAGTTATTTTATGATAGTAATCGTAGTTAACCGATATCCTGTTCTTAAGTATTGCAAACTCTAAACCAATGTCAAACTGCTTGTTCCTTTCCCATGCGAGCTCAGAATTTCCAAGCCCCGCGATGGTATTTCCAGACACCAGGGCTCCGTTGAGGATGTAGTTATACTCCCCGATCGTCGATAAGGCCTGGAAATTGCCTAAATTGTTATTCCCTGTTATCCCGTAACTGGCGCGAAGTTTAAGAAAATCAACAAATTTAAACTTCTGCATAAATGCCTCATCGCTCAGGATCCAGCCTGCAGATACAGATGGAAAGTACCCGTATTTTCTATTATTTCCGAACCTTGAAGATCCATCATTCCTAATCGCCCCCTGGAGCAGGTATTTGCCTTTATAGCTATAATTTAAACGGCCAATGGTTGACAGTAAGGAATAAGCCGTAGCATTACTGCTGCCCGCACTGATTACAGTTGCAGCACTCAGGTAAGATACATCATCACTTGGATAGCCGGTACCGGAAACCGAATTGCTGGTCTGCTGAAAATTCTGTGCAGAATAACCCACAAGGGCTTCAATTTTATGATCTGTACCAAAGGCTTTTGCATAATGCAGGTTTGCTTCTGCTGTCCATGAAAAATTATCCACAGAACTGCTTAATCCCGTTGCTATAGAATTGGTGGTGATAAAAGCAGGGGTAAACTGATCCCGAGATTCTGCACCTTTATCAGCAGCAAGATTTGTTCTCAGGCTCAGACCATCAAGAAACTCATAGTTTAAATAAGCATTTCCAAGTATGTGGGTTGTCTTATAATCGTCCTTGGCCATGGTAAACTGTGCATATGGGTTGATATAAGCTACCATACCTGGCGAAGTTACCAGCTTTGGCATACTGCCATCCGGATTTACAGCAGGGAATAGCGGACTTGCCTCCAAAACTTTTTCAAAAAATCCATTCACACCATCTGTAGTCAATCGGTTGTTATGGTCCAGGCGATAGCTTGGTGCAAGGTTAAAGCCCAGTTTCAGCTTATTGTTGCTCAAGGTAAGGTCCTGATTAAGCCGCAGACTGAACAGCTTGGTCCCGGTATTGATGATCACACCTTCCTGCTCCTGGTAACCGGCAATAATCGTAGAAGACGACTTGTTGTTTGCCGATTGTATAGTAAGGTCATAGCTTTGGATGGGTGCCGATTGCGTAAGCACGTCAAACCAGTTGGTGCCTTCGCCATATTGTTCCGGGTTTCCATAAGCTTCCAGCTGGGTAGGGGGCACTACATAGCTTGGCTGAAAAATTTTCTGGTCCTCATATCTTTCTTTCATGAAGGTAGCAAACTCCCTTGCATTCATCATATCCGGAACAAAGCTCTGCGGAATTTTCTGGATACCGTAATTGCTGCTGAATTCTACTTTGGCGTCGCCTGGCTTAGCATGTTTGGTGGTAATTAATATCACACCATTGGCTGCTCTCGAACCGTATAAAGATGTAGATGAAGCATCTTTTAGTATAGTAAAACTTTCAATCTCCGAAGGGTTGATGTTATTGATGCTACCAGTAATGGGTAAACCATCTACTACGAATAAGGGCTGGTTGGAAAGCGAAAGCGATGCCGCGCCACGGATACGGAATTCCATCCCGCGCCCGGGTTGTCCGCTGCTCTGCGCAATTTGCACACCGGCTACTTTACCCTGTAGCTGCTGGGCAAATTGCCCTACAGGCATATCCTGCAGATCGGCAGCATTAATCTGGGCAACAGCTCCGGTAACCTCCCTTGCTTTTTGTTTACCATAACTTACAACCACCTCTTGCAGCTGTACGTTTGATGATAGCTTAAAATTAACAATGGTTTCTTTTCCTGCAGTTACCTTTACCGCTGCTTTTTCTGATGGGGTATAACCAATGTAAGATGCAGTAAGTGAATAGGTACCCTCTGCAACCACGAGGGTAAAATTGCCTTGCGCATCGGCTGTTGTTCCGTTTTTGGTTCCCTTTATCAAAACCGATGCCGACGGTAAAATACCTGAATCATCAGTGATCGTTCCCTTAATGACACCGGTATTGTTTTGTGAGAAGGCAAAATTTGCAAACAAGAGCAGCGTTAAGATCAGACTGCATGGTTTGTAACCGGACCACGTTTTGTAAAAGTGTTTTTTCATAATTTTTAATACTTGGTTAATCTAAATTATCCCTTAATCCTTTAACAACTGTTATGTACTGTCATGGCTTCGAAAGTATTTATAACATATTAAAAGAATATTAAACAAGCATTAAGCTTTAAAATCAATAAAAAACAATAAAATATTAACACAATAAAACTTAACGACAATCCTCAAAAACGCCTTAAAACAGTATCTCAAGCATTAAAAAAAACAATATTTACTTATTGAAGCTCCCCAGATAAGCGCTGTTACTTATCCCTTTTCTGTCCTGTGTAACAAAAGAAATATAAACTTCCATGTATTTAGTGATAAGATCAGGTTGTAAATCCAGCACTTCAGCACATTGCTGTCTGCTGGCACCTGATAGAATATAAATGGCTTTCTGCAATACCGGAAAATAAACCAGGAGCATCAATTCATCATATGGCCTCGGCCAGCCTAGGCTTCCCGGGCAAAGCCAGGTAATTTTCAGGCCATTGGCGGTTAGCTCAGCCGCAGCCTCATCTGCCCCTCCTATTGTACCCTCCGTAACCCGTACTTTCTCATAATTTACCGATACATTTGGGTAAATACCCGTTAGCGCGTTTTTCTTATTGTAAGCCACAGCCAGGTTGTAAGCCGATTTGGTGCTATTGGCTGCCCGCAACCTAAAGCCAGCATTCACAAATTCCTTAACCGGTCTTAAAAAGGCCACTGCAACCGCCAGTTCTTCCCTGTTCTGCAACTGTGCCGGCGTGGCTGGTTTGGTCATTTTGCCAATGGTGCGTATGATCTGTTTACCATTCCTCACATAAAATGCAAGCCCACCAATTTTTCCGGTACAATTTCCGGTTATTCCATTCTTTAAAATTCCCATTTTTGTTGTTTTTAAATTAAACCTAAATAAACACTGTCGCTAACCACTTTCCCATCAGCGCTCACAAAACTCATATACATTTGCATCTCATAGCCAGTAAAATCCTGCGGTATCGCTATAACGTAACCCAAGGCCGATCTTTCGGCGGCTCCGATTACTATAACCTTATGATTTTTACCAGGGCAGTACATCATAAAACTTGCTTTATCTGTATATCGGTTAAACTGCGTTTGCACATCGGGCTGCCAGCTGATCACTACAGCATGTTTACCCAAACTGATTGCCGGGCTATTTGGCCCTACCAAACTACCTATGCTAAATACCAGTTTGCTGTAATCAATACTGTAATCCGGCGAAGTTCCAACAACGATTTGCTTGAAATTGTATTTCACGGCCCTATTAAAACTGTTCTTTTTACCTTCAGGATCTTTGAATCCTACAGCTATTAAACTTTTAAACCATTTCAACAAGGAAACCACCAGTGCAAACTTCAACTGCTGATCTGTTTGTGCTTGCGTTCTTGGTTTTGTAGCCTTACGCCGCAAGCCCGATATCACACATTTACCATTTACTTTACGGCCAATCAATGGCCCGGTTTTTCCTTCAAAGCCATCAAATACACCTTTTCTTAAAATACCCATGTCTTATTTGTGTTTTTCGTCATCTCGACGTAGGAGAGATCTCTTGCCTAAGCATACACAAGAGATCCCTCGCTAAGGAGACGACGGGTTAAATACTACAACCAATCCGCATACTTCGCAATTGTCCTTTTATGCCTCAGCTTCCTCATTACCGCATCGCCTTCCCTACTTCCAGCTACATTGGTATTGCCCTCGATTGAAATAATATAATCCCCTCTAAGCGACTCTACAATCCCACAATGCGCTATGCGCCCTTTCGATGGAAAATAAATTCCCATTACCATACCCGGCAGGGCATCCCTTGCTAATCTCTCTTTCGGGAAGAGCGCTGGGCTCCAGGCCGTTTTCGGTGCTTTGTATCCTGCCTGCCCGAAACAGAAGGAGACGAAACAGGCGCACCACGGAGCTTTTCTAAACCCCACATAATTAAGGTATTGATCAATTCTTGGACTACTGTTTTCAGTAAATTCCCTAATACCAATCTCTTTCCTGGCGATTTCGATGAGTCGCCTGGTGTCATTGTGAGGGCCCCTTCGCCCTGTGACAATCTCTTTATAACCTTTCTCATCACCTACAATACCACCGCCAGGCAACCTAAACCCAGAAAGAGCAGTAAGGCAAACGATAACCAATAAAATCCTAGCTGCTGCCATATTTTTAAATCTTTGTACTGTAAAACCATACTCCCGATTCCAGGGAGTCCAACTCTTTGCCAATACCTTTCCAATAACCAGTACGCCAGGTACAGCAAAATCAAAAAAGTCATCAGGCCAATCACAATCATGATCGGCACACTCTGGTTAATGCCCGCACTAAACTCCGGGCTGCTAAACACATGGGTAATAATGCTCCATAACAGCATCAATACAATCATTAAGCGATGTTCTTTTTTAACCTCATATATCAGGTTAAGGACATTTAAGCCCCAGTATTTGATATTTAAATCTTTCATCTTTTTTAATTTTTAAAACGCTTCGTCATCCCGCGGGAAGCGCAGCGACGAGGAATCTCTTGAACTATGCATTAACAAGAGGTCTCTCACATGCGTTCGAGATGACGTGATGGGGCAAGCACCAAAAATGGTAAACAAGGGTGCCCGCAGGCACCCTCAAACTAAACTACCGTAAACTCACCAACGTAAAACGAATCACTCGTCACCTTACCATTCGCCGATACGAACGAGATCCAGCAATGCACATCATCTCCGCTAAAGTCGCCTGGCACCAGCATACTGTAAGTAAGCGCCGAGCGTGCAGCTGCACCAACCAGTGTAACCAATTGGTCCTTTACCGGGTTATACACTACCAGCGTAGCCATATCTGTAGGCCCGCCAATACCCGTAGCAAGCGTACCCAGCCAGGTAAACTGAACTGTATCCGCTATGGCCGTTACCACTTCGGCATTATAGCCATTGCTCAACTGCCCCTTGCTATAGGCAAAATTAGGGTAGTCAATTAAGTAATTTGGTGCTATACCCGTTACCGCGTTAGCATAATTGTCTACAAAGGCTGCATTAAAAGCACTCTGCTTTTCCTTATGCGCATTCTGATAACCTACCCTGATCAGCGAGGTTAACCGCCTGGAAAAGCCAATCACTGTTCTAAATTTGGCCCGCACGTTTAACTGCGGCACCGTAGGTGGGTTTTGTGAAGGGTGAGGAATGGCAGTAATCACATTCTGCCCGTTTGTCCAGTGCCCAACCAAGGCACCAGCTTTTCCCTGGAAGCCACCGAAGGCTCCCCAATGTTGAATTCCCATAGTTAATCTTTTTTATGGGTTATTTTACGATTGCAACTTTGTTAGCCTGTTGTTAGCAATGTTATTAATCAGGTTTTTCTTTTGTTTTAAGCGAAGCGTATGCGTTTGTCATCCAGAGCGAAGGATCTAGGTTCCTCGCACCTACCATTGACAAAGGAATCGAGACGCCATGGCGGTTAAAAAAACCGCGGCAACTTCGCTATCATCCGGTCAACCGCAGCCTTAAACTCCTTTGCTGTACCCTCCCAGCTAAACTTCACTCTTTGCTTAACCTTCAGCTCCAGCGCTACTACCTCCCGTACAAAATGACAGGTAAGCAATCGTTCCAAACCATCGGCGCAACATAAAGGGTAAGGATGCCTGCAGTCTTGCTCGGCACCCGTATCAATCGCTACACTATGCAGCTTCATTTCGCCAACAAAATGCAATACCTCTATCAGGTTAAAAATTCTTTTCAGTTTACCGTTACTTTGGAAAACCAGGCAACCCTGCCGGTCTTTCATCTTATAAATCGTGAGCAGCAATTCATTATTACGCATTAAATCAAAACGTTAATTTTAATTGAGGGCAGGAACCATCCTCCTGCCCCCAGGGCCTTGCCCAAAAATCAAAGCCCCTGTTTAACCCTTAAAGCTTAGTGCTGGTAAATCACTTCCGGTGGTATACCAAGGCTGGTTGATGTTCCAACAGCGCACTCGTCGTAAGTACCACTGCAACCAAAGTAATTCTGGGCATCAGTTTTAGTACCAACAAAAGGATTCTGTTCTTCAGGCAGCGGCTCACCGCCGGTCCGGGTCCAGCTGTACTCGTTTTCATTCGCACCTGGCAGATTTACCACTTTCGATGCAATCGCACCGGTTACAGCTAATGACATCGCAACAGCCATCATGCATTTTTTGAAATCAATTTTCATTTTTTTTGAATTTTAAGTTTTAAAAATTTAACAATTATAGTCTACAACGGGCTTCGCGACGCCCGGTATATTCAGGATTTAGTTTTGCGGCTTAATGCTTTGGCCATCAAGCACCCTTACCTCATTCTTGTGCATGCCCCACCCCGTCATTGGCCCGCCTGCCGTCATCTCGACGATAGGAGAGATCTCTTGAACTATGCTTAAATAAGAGAACAGAATAGGCTCCGGCCCGCAAGGGCCACCTATTGTACAAGCCCAACAGGGCAACCGTACCAATAAACATAAAAGTGGCGTTAAAAACCAAGTGGTGCTTCCAGGATAGCAAATTCACTACACCCCCACATGTACAGCCCAGCTTTAAACCAGACAGTAACATCCCGCCTATATAAACTTCAAACACGCCCAGCAAAATCAGTGCAGCCCACAACCCTTTCTTGCGCCAGCCGGACAAACATAAAGCCAGCACGATAACCAGTTCTACCAATGGCACCAGCCAGGCCAGCACCGGGGCAAAGGCCTGCATCAGTACTAACCGTGAATCTCTCATCTGGAAAATAAACTTGTCATATTCCAGCAGCTTACTCAGTGCGGTGTAGCCAAACAATAGTATCAGTAGTGCTATGCATATTTCGATAAGTATCATTTTTGCCTTCATATATTTGTTATTGATTTGAAACAAAAATAGCCTCCCAGAAGGAAGGCTAAAAGTTGTTTTCGTGGTTTGAAAACAGTTTTTTCAAGGTTTTTTGATACTAATCAGGGCAAATCTTTCTTGCATCCAGAAGAGTACTCTCTTTTGTTCCGATAAAACTACAGATCTCCTTGTTGCTCAATCTCCATACCCCATTAACCAAAAATTCAGGAAACTTTTGCTTACACACGCAATAGCGCATCTTTTTGTCTACCATCTGCAGTATCTCTGTTTGCGAATCCTTGCGCATAATTTCCGCTGCCCTGATCTTTTCGGTTAGCCTATAGGCAACAGTATGTTCTTCATAGATATCATCCATGCAAAAATTGCTGATGCTGACCAGCTCGCAATCTTCCATTAGCTCTATATACAACACTTCGTTTACCAAACGTTCCCTGAAAGCTTCCAGTAAAACAACAATACTTCCGGCAGCCCATATAAAGCGGATCTTCTCTTCACCGCTTTGTGCATCAATGCTATACAGTTTAATCAGCCCTTTCCGCAGGTAATGGGCTTCTGTCATCAGCATATCCGGTTGCAACAGGAAATAGCCTTTCAGTTTAAAATGGGGCTTTAAAGTACTCATCAGTACCTGGGCAAGTGCACCCATGGAATTTGAATCAGGTAATAAAGAGGCCAGGTAGTTTACCACCTCTTGTTTCCATTCCAGTATTTGAGCTTCGGTTAATTTAAATGATTTTTTGTTCATGTTTAATTTTAATTAGTTAATTATTGATGCACAGCGTTCATATATCCCTATTTCCCCCTTATGATCGCTAATTCCCTAAAAAAAATTATTGCTTTAAGTGTCTTTCATAGTTTTTTGTTTTTAGTGAATAGATAGGTTAGTGTATTTATCCAATTGTTTTATGGATATATTTTCGAGTATTTTCAACGATTATCAAGATTTTGATAGCTTAGGCGGTAAAAAAAGCGGATCAATTCTTTCAGTTTTTATCAGCTCCAGTAAATTCATCATCCTCGTCAATTCTTCATTTAGATTTACAATTACTTTCCGCTGCCTTTTACCTGCATCAGTTAATAATTTGAGTATCCTTTCCTGCAGCTGCAGCAACTGGGTTTTACTATGCTGGTATTTAGCCATTGCCAGCTCTTTATCCTTTTCCTGGCTCAGGTGCTTAAATTCCTTCATCAGTAAAAATAACAAGTCATCAGTATGATAAAATGGCAATACATCTCCCAGGTAAGCCACATCCAAAAGCGAAGCAGAAAGCGCAGCAACATGGTCCAGATTATTTTCTTCTGTTTTATTCATTTGCCAGGAATGGCTTTATTTTTTCCTCGTTAAGTACAGGTATCAGATCGATGTATTCTTTTTCGAATAAATCCCATAGGAGGTCATTCGCTTCTTTTCTGGAGATACCCAGTCCGGCCATCAGGCTTTCAGTATCCAATATAGGCTCCTGGGCAAAAGCGATAAGTTTCATTTTCATCATAGCTCGCAATATTCTCGCTTCTACGTAAAAGAAACCGGTATTTTTCAGAAAAACTTTGGGATTATGCTATCAGGTAAAGTTCAAAGCCCCATGTTCAACAAAAAATTATTTCAGGTTTCTTGACTACTATAAACTCAAATCTATATAGGTTTACAATAGGACAAAAACTTAAATTCATAAACCAAACAAAAACTTGTCAATTTGAAAAGTTTTTACTATATTTGAACTGCATGATGAACATCATTAAGCGCCCAACAATTCAGTATTATAATGAAAAGTACAGACAAGCCGAAACAGCTTTAGACGTATGGTACCAGGATTTCCGGAGCAGTCCTTTAAAAATCCACAAGCCTTAAAGAAGGTATATGGCAACGCTAGTATAATTGCCAACCAGCGTGTGGTATTTAATATTATGGGTAATAAATATCGACTGGTTGTTATGATAAATTACGAGGCCGCCGTATGTTATGTGATCTGGTTTGGCAGCCATGCCGAGTACGATAGAATTAATGTTGAAATAGTAAAGTTTGAAGATAAGGAGCAGAAACAATGAAATTTAAGGTTTTAAAAACAGAAAAAGCATACAATATTGCTATTTACCGGATTGAAGAACTTTTCAATGCTAAACCAGGGTCAGAAGCATTTGATGAACTAGAACTGCTAAGCTTACTGGTTAAAGATTATGAAGACAGGCATTATCCAATGCCAGAGCCAGATCCAATAGCAGTAATTAAACTAAAAATGGATGAAATAGGACTAAAAAATAAAGATCTTATTCCTGTTGTTGGTTCAGAAAGTCATGTTTCATCTATACTAAGCGGCCGAAGAAAGCTTACTTTAGATATGGCCAGGTCGCTCGCCATATTTCTTGATCTTCCTGCCAGGGTCTTTATCAATGACAGATACAGCCTGGAGCATTATGCACCTGCGATCACGTCGTCTGCTACACCACCTGTTCTTGGTGCGGCACTAAAGTTAACCGTATATGCTGACCGGGCAGAGAAGAAACCTAAAAAGTTTAGAGAGGCTCGCTAAAAACTTGCCAATCCTGCAGAGGCTGTCTCTTCAGTGGCCACACTTGCAGGCATAGCCGGTCGTGTCATTCCAACCCCCGTTTATTACTTTCAATTGCTATGAACTCCGGTAAATAATTCGGCGTACATCCCTTTGACACCATTTCGCCTTTGTAAAGACCAGTTGCCTCGCCTATAGCAACGCAACGTTCCCGGAACTTTTTATCGTAAATCCCTATCCAGCCTGCAGTAAAATTCATGGCCCACTGCACTTCGGCTGCCTCCCCGGCAATGTTGGCTTCAATTGCAGAAAGCAAGTATGCAGTATTATCAGGAGAAACCTGCCCAACCCATCTCAAGCGTGCCTGATAATACCAGAAAACCCGCCTTTGGAGAGGCAAAGGGCTGTTTTCCCAGGATTCCATCAATGCAATAGTTTTCTTGTTTTTAGTAAGTTGATTGGCCATAAGCCAGTCTATCAATTGATTTCGCTCGTTAACCGGGTGGCCCTGAATATCCTGTACCAGATTATCGACCAGTTCTTGCGTAAGCACTTTATTATCCATAATTAAGATGGCCAGCTGCCTGGGCAGGAAATCGCCGCTGCTCCAAAGCTCAATAGCCAGGGCATGATCCATCTTAATTTCCTTTGCCATTTTCCGCAGGTCGCCAAGTTTAGTCTTACTATTGATCTGTCCCAGGAGTTGTTCTGCTTTTTTTGAACGTTGCATATCAATCTTTCTGCTTTCCAGTTAATTCCTCTATCAAATATATCATTTGTATATTTAGTTCGCTATAGCATCATAAAGTATAATTGCTTTTGGAATATTACTTATCTTGTCCAATAAACCACTACCAGCCAATCTATATTATTATCATTTGCATGTTTAATTTATTCAAAAAAAGGCAAAACAAACTTCATCATCATCAGTATAAGAATCTGTCGATTGAACTTCCTTCTCATTGGAAATATGAACTGGAAGAGGGCGAACAACAATCTTGTTATGATCCGAAATCACAAAGCACCTTGCGCATTAATATAATCAAGGCCATTCCTCCCCAACAGTCTGATGATGAGGCAATAAAAGCACTAACCGACAATCTACCTTACGTCACTACGTCAAAAGGATATTTATTAACCAATCCTACATACTTTGACACCACCGAAAACGGTATAAACATTACGCTCGTAACCTGGAGATTAATTAATCATAAAACTGCACAGAAAATAATAGCAGTGCTCACTTATACGGTACTATCAGCAGAAATTAACAGCGCTCAGGAAAAAGAAGCTATCTCTATGATTGAAAATTCAATACAAAATGCTGATCTCGAATAGCTGATATATCTCATGGAACGATCATTAACTTACGACAAATGCTCCTACACCCTTCTGTTATCAGGAAGCCAATTTTGCACAGATTTCTTAATTTGATTGGGCGGCAGTTTTTCAGCTATAGTTTTTTGCAGCAGGCCCGGTAGTTCAGCATCGGATGCAAAACGCAGCGCAGCGATCTGGCCAAAAGTAAGTTCCTCTTCCAGCGGCTCCAGTCTATTCCCGGTGATGGCAAGATACCGGTACCGCATCTCCAGTAACACAACGCGGTTTTGCAAGGTCATGGCATAATGCTGTCGGAGCATAAAGGAAAGCCAGCCTATAAGCAATAGTATTGCCGAGATAAACACCCACATCGTAGAATTTAGCTCATCGATGAAGGTTTGCCTGATGGCCAAAGCCAGTAGCACTCCTATTAATGGATAAAATACGAAGTGATGTGGAATATAAAAACGGATGTGATTTTTGTAATTCTGCATATAAACGATTTGCTTTATCAATACTACAAAATTATCGGCTGTTTGTTCCATGCTTTACATTGCGAAGAACACCAGATTACTCCTAGTTTGCTTCAAAATCCACCTTAAAAAGAAAGGCAACTTTTGAAGCATCAGTTAATCTATCAAAACTGAAAGCTGCATACCAACCATCTTCAACAGGCAAATAATTAGCCCAGCCCAGGATAAGTTTAACTTTATCTTTATTTTGGAAAGCCGATAAGGGCCTATCCATGTATCTTATCTTATTAATTTCGAACGTGGTGTCAGTTGTGAGTATGCCCACAATTTTGCCTTCTTTTACAGCCCCGCTAAATTTCCTGCCATTGTGTTCAAACTCAATTAAGTTTTCAAAACCATATGGTGGCGGCATATACATCTTATTATTAGCATCAATTGCACCGTTCCATGTATCCCCGATTTTAGGAAAGCTTTGCGCCTGGCTATTTGTTGTTAGTATTAAAGTTGTTATCACAAACAAGCTTAAAATTTGAAGATATCTATTCATGTTCTTTCTAATCTCCATAGTGTGAATATAGATAATTAAAATCATTCCAGGGCTTTATTTCAACGGATAATAAAAGTGTACCACATCCTCCCCTGTTGCACCCGTAGAACGATAGAAATCCAGGGCATAATCATCTGCCACATCTGCCTGCACAAATACTTCTTCCACTCCTATCTCTTTGCAGTAATTTTGGATAGCTGTCATCAGCATCTTGCCAATACCCTTACGCTGGTATTGTATACTACAATTTATCATATGTCTTTACCACCCCATCTTTTTTATTTAAGATTTTCTAAGTCGTTTTCCATTGTTTAAATAGATGATTTGTATATTTATTTCAGCATTAGAATGAACACGCACTCCTATCATTACTTATAAATTAACGCTTTTATGAAAAAATATTTCTGTACCATTTTACTCCTCTTTGTTGTTCTCCAATTATTCGCCCAAAATCCTCAAAAACAAAACCTGGCGAATCTCGCGACCATTACCTTCCCTCAAAAACCTGAAACGTTAGATACATTGGGGCATAGTATGACCCAGTTTATCGATTCTGCAGCCATTTACTCTACGATAACCAGAGAATTGGATGCTGATCAGCTGCTGCAGGTCCATAGTAAAAAATTGCCAGAATTTTATGACAGCACCATCAATGGCTTTTTAGATGCTGCCCAGGGTAAGCTAATTAGTAAAAAACCATTTGAAATAGACGGATTAAAAGGAATAGAAATAGAATTCGTCGCAACCTCGAACCCCAACCTGCCCGATTTAAGATTTGCACGTTTTATACTTTTAAATAATACCCTGATTACCGTAAATTTTATGACCTTGTCAGAAAACAAGCAGGCTACTCAAACAGACAGAACGCAATTTTTAAACTCATTAACTATAACCGCCGACAAAACGAGCTTAACACAAGGGATTGATCATCCAGTAGAATATACTATTGGATTTATAATTGGAAAACTTGCGGCCTGGGCAATTATACTTGGCATAATTGCAGGAGTTATCCTGTTAATAAGAAGATTCACAACAAAGAAAAAGACCATTAATAAAGCAGAATAAGAATGCTTTAATGATTTTCTTCCCTTGCCATGCAGCCTCTTTTAAATCCCTACCTCAACAATACAAACATGACCAGAATGTCAATAATCAAAAAGGCCACAAAGAAATAAACACGATGGCCAAAAAAGAACCGGGGCAAATATTTTTTAATTTCCATAAGTTAAATATAATAAATTCTTTACCACCCCATCCTTTTTCTTAACGAAATAATCTGTTCCGCATGATGCGCACCATGCCAGCTGTACTGATTGGTCATTTGCCATACCGGCATGTACTCCTTATTTCCAGGATGATAATAGGTTCTTGTCCAGTCCTCTTCCTTTAAGTTTTCCAGCAGCGTTGCCCATCTCCTATGCAGCGCATGTAGTAAAGTAACCGATACATTCAACGGCACAAGCTGTACATCCGGAAGTTCAGCCCAGGCATTTTCCTCATAAGGGCTAATGGTGGGCGTATCTTCTGTCAATGCCAGTTTCAACCTAATGTAAGCATTCATATGGCTGTCTGCAACATGGTGCACCACCTGTATCACATTCCAGCCATCCGGGCGATAAGGCGTATTCAACTGGGCCTCATCCAGGTTTTCGATGCAGTAATCGAACAGTAAGGGTGCCGATCTGATGCCACCTATCCAGGATGCCAGCGTATCTGGGTTGTATTGTCTGGCAGGAACAAAGCGGCCGATAGGATATTTAAGATTTTCTAAGTCGTTTTCCATTGTTTAAATATAAAATTTACTCCTGATTATTATAAATGATAAATCCAAATCTTTAGGACGAAAGGCTATCTTGATGATACGAAAAGCAAGGACGATGATACGAACGGAATAACGAGCAGGTTAGATAACGACATTTTCATCTCAATCAACGGATCTTTAAAAGATGTTTTCCAGATATTACAAATGCCTTTATAAATAAGCATGGTTCACGCCATTAAATTATCATCTTTGTGCACCATGGAAAGCCATATAGATCAGATTGAAACAGCTGGATTTACTATCCTTAATAATGTCTTTTCAGATGAACAGGTGCAGCAGCTCTGTGCGCTCATAGGTACTGCAAATGGTTCGAGCGAAACCTTCAGAAGGTCAGCCGATCTTTTTGCCATCAGGCAGTTTCTCAAAGAAATACCGGAAATCCAGCAGCTCATTTTTACTGAAAAATTTAAAAACATAATCACCCGGTTATTTGGAAGTGATTATTTCGTAGTGAAATCCATTTATTTCGATAAGCCAGAGCAATCCAATTGGTTTGTTTCCTATCATCAGGACCTGACCATTTCCGTAGATCAAAAAACTGAAGTCGATGGTTATACCAAATGGACGGTTAAGCAAGAGCAGTTTGCGGTGCAGCCACCATTAAACATCCTGGAAAAGGGATTTACCATCAGAATTCATTTGGATGATACTGATGAAAACAATGGAGCCCTGAAGGTAGTGCCCGGCTCACATCTTAAAGGAATTTACCGTTCTGAAGATATTGATTGGAAAACAGAGACCGAGGCCGTCTGTTCTGTACCCCTCGGAGGCGTAATGATCATGAAGCCATTATTGTTGCATAGTTCCAATAGAACAACTAACAATAACAAAAGAAGGGTGATTCATATTGAATTTAGCAATCAGGAACTGTCTGGAGGTTTGCAATGGGCAGAAAATGCACAGATTAGCTAGGTTTCCCCCATTGTGACCACAATGTCATGTGCCCGCATCGCACTATGTGCTTTCAAAAATAAAGTTAAGCAAAAATTCTCAAATCGCGAATCAAGAATTTAAGAGCGAATCATGTTGACCGTTAGGCGGTTTCCCTCCGTATTGTCATCTATAGTAATAAAACCAATTACTACTATAATTAGTATCAAAATTCTCTCTGCTATCAAGGCAAATGTTAAACTTTTCCCTGGTAAAATACCTGAATTCATCATTGGGCACCAATAAATCAAAATACTTATTCGCCCATTCTTTTTTCATATCACTATTTTCATAGTGCTGCACCTGTTCGTCTGTGTATAAAAAGAATGTAGGCTCTCCAAAAGCACGGGATATTGTCCAAAGGTCCTGGTTGCGAAGTTCCTTTTTCAACCTAGCAACATCCTGCTCCTGAATTTTTTCATAAGCTTCAATTCTGGCTATTGGCTCAAAGGCACTATAACAAACAAAAACATTCCTCGTATTATATTTATCATTGTCGGAATTTGTAAAAATGCTCCATATACCATTTTTACCACCCAAATCCTGTTCCTTCAATGTTTCTTTAAACTTACGCGCAATCAACTGTTGTTTTTTACTGTCAAAATTAAAAGCCGCATTATTTTCATTAAAAACTTGCTGCTCTCTTCCAAATTCAAAGCAAATATTCAATCTTGGCCTTTTGTCAACACCGAAAGTATCATAAATAATATTAATGGTTTTTACTCCGAAAGTTTGATCTATAAAGTCGGCAAGTAGCCTAAAGTCAGGGTTCATTACCGATTCACCAAGCATTATCCGCTTGGTTATCTTATAAGTTTTATCTGAGGGCATTATCATTTACCTAAGATATGAGTTTGACTTTAAAATTTAATCACAAATACATTGATCTGCCTATACCATAAGGTCAGCACTTGTTCAAGACCTCCCCAGTTCGGAGCTGCTCGAATTCTCTGCTCATCGAATACTAATGGCAATTTTCATAATCCCATTATTTCTTTATTGGAAGTCACATGATGTGACTTCCATTAAAATAACGGCCCTGGCTTCGATAATATGTATGAGGGTAACAAAATCTGGCCTTGATTGATATACCTGTAAACAAACAGAAATTAACATTTAAGATCAAGATCATGAAATCAATACTACCAGCTTTTATCCTGTCACTGATCAGTGCAGTAGCCATCGCCCAGTCGCCAGTTCAAAAACAAAATCAGGAACCAGTAAAAATTCAAAGCCAGGCTGCTGTTCCTGCACAAGCCGTCTCGTCAGTAGGCACACTTGCAGGCGGAGCCGGTGGCGGTGCAGCAACTGCATCCTATGCCGCTACAGGCAGAGTGGCCGCCCCTACTACCACCCCTGCAGACAGCACCAAAAATTCAGCAGAAAGAAGAAGAGTCGAAGTTTTAAAGAGCAATAAAACAGGCGATCCAAATGCGATTGAGGTTAACCCGCTTTATACACCTTCTGGCAATACTGGAGAAAACGTGCTATACAATCCGGCCTCAAGGGCAATCAATGAATCAGGTGTATCCGTCAAATCAACTACAAAACCAAAAAATAAATAGTAAACGTACATAGTTTTAGGTTAATAGTCCGGGGATATTTTCTCCGGGCTATTTTTACGAACGCTCCTCTTTTCATTTGTAAAAAACGCCATTTTTTATAAATGTTCTTTACACCAGCCTCTTCAATAACTCAGATGCATGCATCTCCATTTTCGAAAATGCAAACCACTTCTTACCAAGATCCTTTAAAGATGCTCCAATATGATAAACCGCAACGCCATCAATGATCAGAAATCGATCATGAGCATTTTTAAACTGCTTAATCATCACAGGCTCATATTGCTGATCATGCTTCTTTTTGTCCAGCAAGAGTTGCTTATTGACTTCTTTCGTATAAATAGTAAATGAAACGCCTTTAGGCCGTTTCGTAAACATATTTAACACCGTTTCATCCACGTAGTTATCAATCAATGCGATCGACTGTTTAGCAGACCTGACCAAATCAGCAACAAAAACATACGCATCAAACACCTGCCCATCATAAAATATCCCCTGCTTAGGTTTCAAGTCACCACTTTCTAAAGCATTAAAAACCTGATCAAATTTGCTATCAGTTTGATATTGAAGTAAAGCATGTTTACGTTCTACATTGTCTAATCTCGTAAGCACCTCTGCATTATCTCTCAAAAACTTCCGCATTTCTATAAATGCACTAATGATTTGGACACTTACATTAACAGCAGTTTCACTTTTTAAAACTGCACTCAACATCAGCACTGCATGTTCGGCGAAAACATATGGAAGTTTCCTGGTTCCGCCCCAACTTGATGTTCCATTTTGGAACATCAAGTTTTTAAACTCCTCGTCGGTCAGCTGAAACATAAATTCTTTTGGAAATCTGGTAATGTTTCTATTAACTGCTTTATTAAGGTTTCTTGTCTCCACACCATACAACGCCGCTAAATCCCGATCCATCATCACCTGTTTACCACGAATAGTATATATCTGATTCTTTATAGTTTCTGGAGTAAGTGCAATGATGTCCGCCATATCTCTATCTATTGGTTGAACAAAGATAATCAAAACCCGATATATTAACCAATGAGAAATATTTTACACCATTTATCAATTTACTAAAACAAGCATCAATATTTTGAGAATGATAGGAGAAGCTATCCATCCAATTCAAAATGTCGGTTTTAATTTCTAGCTTTATTTCATACAAACAGCAATTATGGAAGTAGCAGTTTTACTTTTTGACAACTTTGAAACTTTAGACGTTTACGGACCAGTAGAAATTTTTGGGCGCCTTGATAAATACACCATTAAATTTTATTCTTTAAAGGGCGGTCAAATAGAAAATCAACACGGAGTATCCGCATTGACAGATAAATTAGCAAACATCAGCAATGAGCCCGAAGTATTTTTAATTCCAGGCGGATTGGGCACACGAAAAGAAGTTGAAAACAAAGCACTTATAAACAAGATCAAAGAAATTTCCAATATCAGCAATTATGTATTAACTGTTTGCACAGGAAGTGCATTACTCGCAAAAACCGGTTTATTGGACAATAAAATCGCAACCTCTAATAAAAGGGCATTTGCCTGGGTAATAACAAACGGCGCAAATGTACTATGGAATAAAACAGCTCGCTGGACTGTTGACGGAAAATTTTATACCTCTGCTGGTGTAAGTGCCGGAATGGATATGGCTTTAGGCTTTTTAAGCGATAGGCACGGGATTGAATTTGCAAGACAAGTTGCGTTTGAAATTGAATACAATTGGATAGAAGATAAGACAACAGTACTAGAAATTATACCCAAAATGCAAGCCCGGCTGCCCAAAGAAGAATCTTGACCATTTATCGTCAACCTGTTTAAAAGAATCAGGCATTGTTGATTGATAAGGACGATGCGTCACTGCTATTGAAGGTTGAAAAAAAAGCCTGTCCTTGAAAAGTTTAATGTGGTAACCAATGGAATAAGTGTTAAAGATCTGAAAACCATTGTCAATCTTCTCACCGTTATCATTTACAAAGGTTTGCAAAGCAGGCATCACGTCAACCTGAGCAAAAAGTTGCTTCCATAAAAACCTTTGATAATTCAATGAAACACCGTATTCACGAATATAACCCGGAAACCCTTCTCCCTCTGCTTCAAATGATTTTCCATAAGGAATGCCAATTGGCCAGGCATATTTCCAGGTTTTAAATTCAAGTGAAATGACATCCTTTCCTGTAATGCGATAACCTAAGTTCAGATAAACCATTTCAGGCGGATTATTATCAGCTACTATATTAGCAATCATAAATAAGGTACTGCCTATAAAATACTTTCTATAAGTACTGTCCTGTCTGGAATATTGAGCTTTAACCTGTAGCGTGCCTGCCATCATTAAAATCAAGGCGAACCATAAAATATTCTTTTGCATATCAATCATTAATTGTTAAACGATAATACAAAGGTAGATCGGCGAGCGGCCATAACTCGTTCACTTAAGTTAAGAAAAAACCTTAGCCTGTGTTTTCCGCTATAGTCTTTAATATATCATCAAGAAATATTAAATTGACACCCGTATCGCCTAAATATTAGAAAAATGCAATTGACTAATGATAAAATGGATCAAATCCTGTTAAATTTTTTAGCGAAGTATGTAATCCTGTCCGAAGAGGAGCAAAATGTTATTTTAGATTTAGCCATTTTTAAAAGTTTTAAGAAAGGAACAATTTTATTGAAAGAGGGTCAACGCTCAAAAGATGCCTATTTTGTGCTTCAAGGATGCATCAGGTGCTACTATTTGGTTGATACAGAAGAAAAGACTACTGCTTTTTATACCGAGACTGAAACCCTTAACCCTCCGGGCGCATTAAACAATACCCCATCTGAATACTATGTTGATTGTCTGGAAAACTCTATTTTGATTGTAGCCAATTCAGAAACAGATGAAGAACTTTTTGCAAAATACCCTATCCTGGAAAAACTGTGTCGTCTTGTTTCCGAAGATTTACACTCAAAAAGTCAAATAGCATTTGATAATTTTAAGATTTCTACACCAGAGCAACGCTATTTGAATCTGCTGGAAATAAGGCCGGATTTGGCGCAAAGAATCCCTCAATACCATTTAGCCAGTTATTTGGGTATCACTCCGCAATCTTTAAGTAGAATGAGAAAAAGACTGGTTAAAAAAGCCTCTTAAATCCTTTCTTAACTTAAGTTAACGAGTTTAGGCTTTTATCATTTTTATGTTTGCATAGAACTATTAAAAATGATAAAAATGAAAATTGTTAACACCCTTATCCTGGTATTTTTTACGACCACAACATTGTTCGCCCAAGAAAATGGCGCCTTTAAAAAAGGAAATAAATTACTTAATATCGGTATTGGCGTAAACTCCTCTTATGACGGAGGCATACCTGTTGGTCTTTCTTATGAACAGGGAATCACAGGCAGCATCAGCATTGGTGCAAATGCAGATTATCTCTCCAATGAATACCTGTCCCTCAAATTTACAGCCATTTACTTTGGCGTAAGAGCGTCTTATCATGTTAATCAATTATTAAAAATCAACGGCGACAAAATAGATTTATATGGAGGGCCAACCCTTGGCTACAGAAGTTTTTCCTGGAAAGACAATGGTGAAGACCTGGGCGATAGTTACGGAAGCGGACTGTTTCTGGGCGCATACGTTGGGGGCAAATACTTCTTCAGCAATAGCCTCGGCGCATTTACTGAGCTTGGCGCTATAGGCAGTACCAATGCCAGAATTGGAATAGCACTTAAATTTTAATTAAAAAAATACCTTATGAAAAAGTCAATTTTTGCACTACTGATGGTGCTCACAGTTTTTGTTTCCTGCAAGAAAGATTCAGATAAAAAGCCTGATACAACTTCGCGTAACATCCGTTATGAAATCACTGGAAATTTTACAGGATCAGCGCTGATTGCGTCTTACACCACCGCCGGAGGTGGCACAGATAATGATCCGATCACTTCACTTCCATGGACAAAAGAAATTACTTACGCCACAAATGTAACTGCAGCCATTATTGCCATATCTGGAAATGGAGGAGTTGCTGGCCAGAAAGTAACCTTGGTGATTAAACGGGGTGGTATTCAGTTGGGGACACCGATTGAAGCGGTCGCCGATGCCGTAGGAAGTTTCTCTAAAGCTGCTCCGGTTATCGTTTTTTAGTTCCCTTTGAAAGCATAGCCAAGCCCATCCCGGTGAAACACAAAAGGGCAAATACCGGAACCCTTGTTTGTCAGTCTGGAAAGCGATTAGTATTCTATTTTCCAGGCTGATAATTTCAACTACAAACCAAAAAACAAATAGTCAACGTACATAGTTTTAGGTCAAGATTAGTCAACCGGCGTTTTCTGCGGCGGTGCTTCCAGCTCATCGTCACTGTCAAATTCGATATTCTCCAGTGTTCCAAAGTGACGAGCGTTCGGGTGCCGTGATTCGATCTGCTCAGCCAACAGGTGCAGGATTTCCAGGTCTATGCCTCCCGGGTTCTGGCACACATGTAAAAAGTCCTGTCCGTCAGACTCCAGGCTGGCTACAAAGTTACCGTTCTGAAAGATCTTGTATTTGCAGCCTCCGGTAGCATGATGCAGGTATTGACCAACCTGAAAGTGGTGTTGATGCTCCGGGCCGATAACAACGGTGTAGTTTTCCATGACGCTTTTTTTATTATTAAACAACCTGGCAGAAAAGTGGTTTGAGTTCTACTAAACTTTCACCTGTCAATTGAGATTACATATGCTTTTAGTTCATGCAATTTGCCCCCCTTGAGCTGCCAGACATCACAATAATCATATTTGGTTGATGTTCCATGCTCATCTTTCAGACTGATCTTTCCTACAGCGATGACAAACCTGCTCCCCAATGAAATTCCATTCAGTATCCTCGGTACAGTAGGAAAGGAAGCCCTCGTAGTCACCAGCAATAACTGCGGCGTTGGCTTGTTCTAAAATTTGCTTATTGAATTCAGTCATCAGCTATTTCATGATATTTATAACCTTCAAATAAAATCAAACAAGAATGGAATACTCTTGGAGTGTTTTCACTGCTCCATAAATTTCGCAAGGTTCTCCAGTGAAGATCGCATACCTTCATCATGGTCTTCTTTTTTAATAGTAGAAGGCACATTTTCTGCAATAAAGGTTACTTCTGTTCCATCCTTTACTGGGGTCAGCCGCGTCGTCATCTTCATTTCCTCTGCAAAGGCAGGGTCATCAGATTCAAATTTGATGAGTTCCACAATTTTCCTGTCCGCAATAAGTTCTACAAAAATCCCATTAAAAACATCCGCGTTTGCCGAGGTTTTTCCCGCAGTAGCGTCTTCAGATCTTGTATACTTAAAAGCCATCTTGTACTTTCCGCCTATGCTGGGTTCAAATTCATACACTTCACATTCCATACCAGCAGGCGGACGCCAACTGGCAATAGCTTCAGGGTCTAAAAAAGCAAGGTAAATACGGTGTGCGGGTGCTTTAATAACACGGGAAGCAGTATCAAAACGTTCGTTTTTTTGTTCCATAAATGCGTTGGCTAAATCATAGAAAGTGGTAAAGCTAATTAAGACACTTTTAATTATAAACATTTCTGAAATGCCTTTGTTTTTTACGCAACCGGATTAATCAGTTATGAGGATTTAGTCTTTGCTTAAATAGATCCTTTAGATTAACAAACAATAAATATTATCAGCAATTGTGTATCATTGTGCAATTGCGTAATTTTGATAAACAAATAGATACCGCCATGCTGGAAGTAAATACATTTTGGAAAAAAGAACGTGACACTATGTACAAATGGGGAAAGCAAGAGGCTGAGGCCAAAGCTCTAGAAGAAAAGAAAGCTATCGCCCGTAATCTTAAAAACAAAGATATTGACCTAAAAATCATTGCTGAAGCTACCGGCCTGCCAATAGGAGAAATCCAATCCCTATAATCCGACTATCAGTAACCATAATTCTCCATCCTTAGTGACATAGGATTTATCTAAACCAAAAGCCCTTTCCAACTCACCAAATTAAATTCCGAAAACCCCTAAAAATTCAGTAAAACGAGCTGATTATTTTAAACCATTTACACTCGTTGTTGCGGAGCTTAGCATAATAAAAACTAACGCTATTTATGCCAAAGCAACACCATCAAACTACAATCAGTAAGCCTGATACAAAAAAGGTAAATTCCAGATATCTAAATCCAAAAGACGACTTTGCCTTCAAGCATATTTTCACAAAAGAGACCCATCTGGATCTGCTTATGCATTTTCTGAATGCCGTATTCAAAGGAAAAAAAGTAATCACTAAGGTCCAGATCAGCAAAACAGAACATAAAGGGAACCAAAAGACAGACAGGAAATCCGTATTTGATGTGCATTGTACCGGAGCGGATAACGAGAAATTCACCATAGAGATGCAAAAGGAAAGTAGCCCCTATTTTGCAGACCGGCTCCTGTTTTACGCTGCAATCCTGATCCAGGAACAGGGCAAATCCGTGGATGCCAACTGGAATTATAAACTACCAGAAATCTATTTTGTAGCCATATTGGATTTCAAGTTTGCAGGTATGCCGGCAGATCAGTACATACACAATGTCAGCCTGGTAGAAACCAAAAGTAATCTCCCCTTTTACAAAAAGCTGGGTTACATCTACATAGAGCTGCCTGGCTTCAATAAAACCGAAAAAGAACTAAAAACAGATGAAGACAAGTGGTTGTTCTGTATAAAGCATATGGGAGATTTAAAAGATATTCCTGTATCTTTGAAGGACGACGAGATATTCAATAAACTGTTCAAAATTGCCGAAGTGAGTAACTTAACACCAGCAGAAATGAATGC
This sequence comes from Pedobacter heparinus, assembly GCF_032678725.1. Taxonomy (GTDB): domain Bacteria; phylum Bacteroidota; class Bacteroidia; order Sphingobacteriales; family Sphingobacteriaceae; genus Pedobacter; species Pedobacter heparinus_A. Next base: position 155,181 of record NZ_JAVTSC010000009.1, on the reverse strand, counting down.
ATACCAACAAAGCTTGAAAATAAAACGTGACAATTACAACCATGATCAATATATCCTGCAACAGGGAGAAGCCAAAGGTGAACACAAAAAAGCCGTGGAAATGGCACTTAAATTAAAGCACAAAAATATGCCTCAAGTTGAAATCGCTGAACTCACCGGCCTTACTGTCGAAGAAATCGAGGCACTATAGTACCTACTACCATAAAAATATTTGATAAGCCTTTCCTACTGAAAGGCTTTTTTATTATCTAAATTTTCAACTTATCATTCTTTATCCCGGACCAGCAAGCTGAATAGCGATTGAATTCATAGTGTAAATTGATTATTCCAAGATAGCAATTCAATTTTATCTGTCCCGGCAGATCACCCAGATTTTTTTAAAACTGCTGACTAATCCTCAAAATCAAACAAAACACCAGTACCACTATTCCAACAATAAGCATTACCCTCCCTTTCTTTCGGTCTGCATCGGAGTAACAATACATTGTCTTACCGTTCGGTAATGTTTTGGTATTAGATGAAATGAACCAGCCCATCATTATCCCAAATACCCCACCCAATAATGCAAACAGGAAACCAGCATACAACCAACCTGGGCTTACCTTTTCAAACTTATTTAACTCCTGAAGTCTCTTTTCTTCAAACTCAGCCAACTCACCATTCCCGAGCACCTTACCCCGTTCCTTTAAAATTTTTTGAGCCAATAGAAAATCATAATTACTCCACTCGTCACGTTTTGAAATCAACTCCATCAGTTCCTCATCACTAAAAGTGAACAGATAATGATTCCGATCAGTCTCTTCCAATTGCACTGAAGCCTCTTTTATCAGCACTGCGTTCGCTCTTTCGAAATCTTCCGATTTCAGCTTTACCCTGTATTCCTGATTCACCGGATTATTAGCAAATGAAGGATCGAATGGAAGAGAAGAGTTTTCAGTAACATAGTCAATTTGATGCTCGGCCAATGTCACTTCCAGTTCCTGAACTAACCCATAATCATTAAAAATCCTATATGTTTTATAACTCTCTTTATTCATTCCTCTTTAATCTAACAAATTCATCCGGTTGTTGCCTTGCATACTTCTACTCTATTGTTTATCGTTATTTAATTTCAGGTAATCGATATTCCGGTTTTCGCACTAGTTTCAATGCCCTGAGCAAATTCAAATAATTATCCTCCATGATTTGCAGGCTGATCTCCCTAGATTTTAATCCTTCTAAACCAGCTATTTTATACTGGCTATTTTGTTTAATCAGATTTACGGTTCTGGATTCGTTATAGAATTTGAATTCCGCTCTATCACTTTCAAAAGTGACATCGCCCAATACCAAATTAAACTTTTCAATTTCTTTCGAAAGGACATCTTCACCTGATCTTTGTTTGGCATAGCTGTAAAATTTTTGGACCATGTTCCGGGTATCTGGAGTGGTGATGGTTTCAAGTTCATTGAGGCTACCCTCTTTAACATATTTTCTAACCCCTTCAAAAAACAGATTAACAACCTTTATTAGCGCATATATTGCAGGTTTATTTTTTTTAAACTCGATTTGATCAACTATCTTCTTACGTAGTGCGGCAATCTTCTCTACGGTCATGTATTCACTATTTTCTCCATTCACTTTCCAACTATCGCCTGTCTTGATCAAATGGATCGTATAATAGTCATGCCCAATCATGCGGCAGGTGGCTTTCTGGCCCTCGATCTTAACTTCACCAGCACTGATTCTACTTATGTCCTCACCTATAACAGGAGCATCAACTATTTTTAGATACTCCTGGGTTAGTTTGATAAACCTAAACAACAAAGGCTCAGTGACTGACTTTAGTTGTACGCTGTCACCGCTTTTAAGTTTAATACGCCCCTTCATATACTGGTTTGCTATTTCTTTAACTTTACTTTCCTCAGTCTGCTTACAGCTGATGGTCAATAAAAATATTCCAATAAATAATAGACAGGTAGTTTGGGAAAAAGATGATAATCGCGCCATAGATATTTAATTTAAATTGTAACTATATATTACCTACTACCTACCTCAGTAATTCAGCATTAGAAAAACAGGCTGTAATAGCCTGATCAATGTTCGAGCGATCAACACCAGCTACATACCATTGATCTTCCCCATGCTGAAGATCTTCCCACGCATAATATAAATCGTAGAAATCTGAAAGTAGTGGCTCATGGTCAAGATCGAAATACAGATTTTTTAATATGCTTAAAGCAACTGAAGGGCTTTCCATTCCAGATAGTACCCTTTGAGCGATATAGGAAATATATCCAGTTATTACCTTATTTTGATCAGCGTAATCTATCTCTAGCTCTTTCAATACCTTATCAGTCAAAGTCCACATCTCAAAGTATTCCAGATTTCCACGCATTCCTGCCAGAATAAGCAGACTTTCTGTTTCATAACCAGCCACAAGCATTTCGTATGCCCAATTTACCCAACCTTTTTCGTTGTGTCTTTTCAGTATCTTATATACTAGAACTTCCGCCGTAGATGCTACTGCCTTCATATTTTATAAATTCAGAATTCTTGTTTAAAATCAGCATTCCTATCCAGCAAGGGTTGCCTGTAAATAAACTCCTCTTCAAAACCTTCATCCCAGGGGAATTTATCATTCCGGTCTGTCCAGATCAACTGAAGTGCAGGTATATCCTTTACCCCGTAAAAATCTAATGCCGTTCCAAAGTAGTCCGCTATATTCCTGCAATCTACTTTTAAAAATTCAGCATTCCCGTTTTCGAAGAAATCATCATAGGGTCTGCCCGTTTCAATAATATGACCATTTTTGATTAATTCTGCAACGTCATTGATTATGATGTGCAAAGTTTGAACACTCAAACCAAAGCAAATAATTTCAGGGTGGTCGTATTTTTGCCAGAGGCCAATGCTGTACGCAAAAGATGGTAAATAATCTGTTGCCTCAATAAGGATTACTGAAAGTCCATATTTCTCTATATCAGAAATTGTTTTTTCATCATTCCTGCAGTTGTGTCGTTTTTCTTCTTTCATTTGATGCGTCAACCAGACGAATATACAAATTGTAGCGAAAAGGATATCGGATGTTATTTTGCAAACATATCCTGGCCGTAAAAAATTTCAGTAGCTAACCTGTAACTGCACTGATCAGTGCGGCCTGTAGCCAACTTGTTATTTCATGTACTTATAGAAATCTGTGATTAGCTCATTATTCTCGTAAACCTCAATGTCATAGTCACCAAGAGTTTGGGGAAACAGCTGTAGACCTCCGTCCTCACTTCCTATTCTTATCGACCACTTAAAATCATCTTGGCAATTAATTGCGACAAATTTTATAGCGTTTTCTGGTGATGCAATGAAAATTACTGCTTCTGGTTCTAACTGTATTTCTAATGGACTGTCGTTCTGATAGCAGAAGAATTCGATAATATTACTCATTAGACTATTTTTTTCGCTAAGTTAGAACTTAAATTATTTAGTCGAGTTGTTAGTTCTTATTCCAAGATAGCAATTCAATTTTATCTCCCTGCAGTTGTGTTGTTTTTCTTCTTTCATTTGATGCGTCAACTAACGAATATATTCCGCACTTTAGAATACAATTTAGTTAAATTCGAGCATCTAATTTGCGAGTTACCAATGAAAATTCTAAACCTGATCAAAAACATAATCAATGGTAAGCCCAAAGCTGGTCAATTTTCATATGTATTCGAGTTCCCAAAACAGAAGAATGGTGAATATACTTTGTCGAGGGCAGATAGAAATACAGGCATCGTTCTAAATGAAAAGTTCAAATATGCTGGCTCCGATCATGAAAGAGTATATACCGAGTTTGGTAATATAGAGGAAGCAATAAACACCGCCAGAGAAATAGCGAAGGCAAATGCTACTGTTGAAATTTATGTTTACGACCACAATGAACAATTGGTTTGCTATATAGATATTGAAAAAGAAAAGTTTCACAACCCCTATCTTGAATTCAATTTCAAACTCAAACAACAGATAGATATATCACCTGAGGAAATGCTTTTAGCCTTTGGCCTGAATATCTGCAAGCGACTTTTACCGGAGTACATCAAATTTTACGACAGACATCAATGGGGAGATCCCGGTGCTTTAACAGAAGTCATCAACTATTGCGAATCTCATAAGATAAATGAGATGCAAAAAACCAAACTTCAGGATTACCATAACCGCATTGACGCAGTAACTCCCGACACTGAAGATTTCGGAGACTCTGATGGCAGCTACGCGTTAAATGCAGGTTGTTCAGTTATTACTCTTCTGGATTTCTTAATTACTGGTGATAAGGCATCGATTTTCGACATCAGCACCTACATGACCGATACCGTAGATTTCAAGCTTCGCGAAGCTCACCCTGATTTAACAGAAAAGGAAATTGATGAACATGCCGACATGATTAACGAGCGGAAATATCAGCTTGAATTGCTGCGTTGTTAAGGTTACACCTCACCCTTACCTATCCTTCATCGTCTCCAGCACAAAATCCTTATCAGCACGTTTCAAACCACTATCCTAAACAGCAGTTTGTTTTTTATCCAGAATTATTAATAACTTTCTGCCTATTCTAAATCATATGCTCCAATTGAAATCACTCCTACTCGGAACTTGCTTTAGCCTGATTTTTAGCTTCAGCTTTGCCCAGGCATTAAAAAAAGTCACTAAAAAAACTAAAATAGACGCTTGTACCTTAGTTGAAAAATACCAGGTACTGAAATCAGATTCAGAGGTAAAACACGGCGATTATTCAGCCCAGATACTTACGTACACTGAAAAAGGACAATATAATCTAGGCAAGCAATCAGGCATATGGGAATTTTCCAGAAATACTGAAGTACATCAAAAGTTCGATTTTAGTACTGGTAAATTCCTATCGGACCAACCATCTAAATTTATTAAAAAAATCATTCTGCAGGACAATAATGACAAGCCAGGTAAGGAAATTGAAGCTAAAAACTTCTATCTAGGCGGAGATCCAAAAATGCTGACAATCGTTAAAAAATGCCTGAAATATCCCAGGGAGGCCATGGAAAACAATGTAATGGGTGAAGCTTTACTGTCGGCAACCCTAACCAAAGAAGGAGAAATCATTAATGAAAAAGCCGAGAGCCAGCTTGGCTTTGGTTTAGAAGAAGAATGGTTACGCGTATTTAAGCTAATCCCACCAACCTGGGTGCCTATTATGGTAAATGGTAAACCAGTTGATGCTAAACTATACTTCCGTTTTAAGTTCACATTGGTCACAATTTAAACGGAAAATCGGAGAAAATCTCAATTGGAAGTCACGTAATGATGATAAATCCAGCTGTATGTTCTAGCCAAAGTTCTTTATCAATGGAAAGGAATATGGAACGCTAATGCTTTTTTCATAATAGACCAAAACTACGATATTGAATATACCTGGTTCGCCGGTTTTGATCCCAAATGATGCCCTCCACCCGACTTTAGCGGTAATCCCTCGTAGGTAATAAATGCTTTCATGTCTCAGCGTTCATTTAAATAATCAGCATACTCTTCCTGAATCATTCCGGCTGATACGTATTTATCCAAAGATGCACCATAGGTGTTCAGCGCAAAATCCAATACTTCTTCTACCGAATCAAATAAATTAATAACTGCCGGTTCATCTGGATCTACATAGGAGAAGTCATAGATATCAAGAAAGCTTTCATTTCCCTCGTCAATGTGTTCCATATAAAGCAGCGAGTATTCTCCATTCCGTTCCTTTTCAATAGCAATGTATTTCAATATTACATAACCGTCTTCTTGTTGATGGCCAAGCCATTGTTCGACCGATTTACCTAGACGGAGATTTGATTTGAGTTGTTCGGGCAGTAAATATCTAGACATTTAGACGCAAGCTGTTAATAGGTTCTAATTCTAATCATTTTATATTAGCGGTACTAATTTCAATAATACTCAAAATAATTGTCCTTGTCCACATGCAATTAAACTTTGCCTTATCAACATCCCTTGATCGGATAATACCAATTAAACTTCCAAATTGAATTTGATTACAAAAAGACAGATTTTTTTTAAAACATATACTACCAACGGTTCTCTTAACTGTTTTCTTAAAAAGAAACCAAATACATCTAACCAATGAAAAAACTAAAACAAACCACAGCTATTTTCCTCACTACAATGTTATGTTTATTTTCTGGCTGCAAAGAAGCTGTGGAGCTAGTTGAACAACCCCACCCCACTTCAAACAAATCACCTGAACTATTCACAACGCTATCAAGTGGTAACCTCTGGTACGATAAATTTGTAGCATATGAAAGCGTATACGGAGATGACAGCTATGCAAGTACCAGTACCGCAACACTCGCCTGGGGCGAAAGCTACATACTGCGTTGCTATGTAAAAATGTGGGAACTTACAAAAGATACCTACTGGCTAAACAAACTGACTACCCATGTAGACGTAATTATCGCCAATGCATCCGACCTCGGTGCTGACGGATACCTGGATTGGGGAACAACAAAATATGGCGACGGAGGAAAGTATCCTTACCTGGTTCATGATGGCATGATTGCCTTGCCAATAGCTCAATTTATCAGACTGGTACACCAGTGGCCTACAGTGCTTGCCGCGTACGCAGCAAAGGCAGCAACCTACCGAAGTTTTATTGAAACACATGTTGTACCCAAGTGGGAAGACAGCGGCAGCTATATGGGAAATTGCTGGGTGCAATTCAGTTCAAGTACCGGCTACTATAAAGAACCCGCATTTAATGCTTTCCCAGGTGTAAATTATACGCAGCTACCCTATAACATGATGGCGCCTTATGCCGAGATGTTGTGGGCCATGTACGACGTAAACGGAATTGCATCTTATAATAACAGGGCCAATCAAATGGCCCAATACTTCAAAAATGGCTTAACCGTAAATGGTTCTGCCTATAAATGGAAATATTGCTTCGTTCTTCCTCAGATCGAAGATACTTCACACGGTAATCTGGATGTTGGAATGGCCCGTGAGTCATTTAACCGCGCAGGCACAATCAGCGGAACACATATTGCAAAAATATCCTACGCATTTACCGGAATCATGTGGAACCAGTCTGTAAGCGCCCCATTGGTTAAAGACAATGTGGATGGTACAGGCACTTCTTACGTATATACCAAATATATTGGCGATTGGATCCCAATGACACAATTTAACCAGAACGCATGGCTGATCGCTGCCGGGCAATATAGAAACTATACCATTACAGCCAGTAACCATAACTATGCCTATAACCTGGTTCAGATTATGGCCTGGGACCTCGAAAAAGTCATAAACCAGGGATTTGAATACAAAGCCTATCACGATCTTACCCTGCCCGCACAGTGGGTCCGTCTGGGCGGTACATCCGCAGAAATCCGGAGATACACTGCCGATAAAAGTGAGGGTACGGCCAGCGTTGCCATTACCTCAGCAACCGGAGACGACATCTGGCAGATGCTTTACCAGGACTGGAAGCAGTGGAAAGCAAATACAGCGTATGAGGTTTCTTTTGATGTGAAAACTAGTGGTGCTAACGGAGGCCGGATATTTATTCAAAATGTAACCGCCGGAACGATTCTGGGTACAGTTCAGGACGTTCCCTCCAGCCCTTCCTGGACGCATCATAGCTTTACGGTTACCACTCCGTCAACTACAAGTCCTAACTTAAGGCTTTACCTGGAAAACTGCTACAAGAGTACTGCAGGCACTGCTTATTTCGACAATGTGAAGATCAAGAAGGCTGGAGATGCGTGGTAAGTTTGTTGTGATGATCTGATTTTAATCCAATATTACCGATCCAATAATTATGTAATCAACCTCCTCAGATCCTTCAACTATCAAAGCCGCGCCTACATTAACCGAAGCATACCGTAGCAGCGGTTTAAATGTTTCCTTCTCGTATCTTGGACTAAGCTCTAATATATCGCTGGTTAATTTGTTTCCCTTAATTGGCTTACTCAATTTAACTCTGATTAGCGTTTTGCACATGTCTACGGTTATTTTAGCATAAGCATCAAATATAAATTAAAGTTAATCGAGTATGCCTCCCTTTATGAAACTGCTGGTCTTACACTTAGGGTTAGTTGTAAAGCCGTATTCACATTTTGTTGATTTTGACACAGTAAATCTGAGGGAATGTAATTTGGCTTCCTGTAAGTCTATCCAAATCGGATCGTAATTTTGTTTTATTTAAGGAAAACTGTATTGTGGATAATAAACTGCAAAATTTAATTAAAATTTATATATTTTGTCACAAATAAGTGATTTAAAATGAACGATTTAATGCTCGAATATGATCAGTTTCTACGATCAGTTGAAATAAGTAAGAATGATACTTTTAGTTTTTTATTGGGTGCAGGAGCTTCAGTTACATCAGGAATACCAAGTGCATCTGAATGCATCTGGCACTGGAAGACAAGTATATATGAAACTAAATCTGACGCTAATATTTTCGAAATATTGGACAGGAATTCCAGTCAGGCAAGAGAGCATGTACAGAGGTGGCTGGATTCCGAGGGCATTTATCCAAAAGCAGGTTCTCCAAAAGAATATTCAGATTACGTTACTTATTGCTATCCAATAGAGGATGACAGGAGGAAGTATTTTCAAAAATTATGTGAAAACAGAAAACCTGGAATTGGCTATAAAGTCTTGCCATTATTATTCGAATCAGGACTATTGAAATCCGTTTGGAGTACAAACTTTGATGATCTATGTAGAGATTCATTTATTAGATGCGGTCATACAGTGATTGATATTTCGTTAGATAGTGTGGACAGGATAATAAGACCGACAAATAACTCTGAGTTTCTATTGATTAAACTTCATGGGGACTTCAAGTATGGTGCGCTAAAAAACACAGATAAAGAATTAAATAAGCAGGATGAAACATTTAGGGATAGTCTAATTCAGTATGTTAGTGATAAGCATTTGGTTGTTTCAGGCTATAGTGGACGGGATATTTCTGTTATGGAGGCTTTAACAGAAAGTTATAAGAAAAAAGGATCAGGGAGGCTTTATTGGTGTGGTAGAGGTCGAGAAATTTCAAAAGAAGTAATTGAGCTGATTACCATTGCCAGAGCAAGTGGACGTGAAGCGTTTTACATCCCAACTGAGGGATTTGACAAATTAGCCATGGGGATCGCAGGTCTTTTTACCAAAACGAATTCGGCTCTAAAAGACCAGTATGATGCAACTCTAAAGACGGAGAAACAAGAGGATTTAAGCACTGCTTTTACTCTGGATATTAATAGAATTAACGCAAGTCTAAAAAGTAACTTATTTCCTATAAAATTTCCACAAGAGGTATTTCAATTTGAAATCAAGTATGAGCAAGATGAGCGTCCTTGGAAGACAATCAAAGGGATAATTAAAAAATTTGATATTGCAGCTGTACCTTATAAAAAACTCGTATGGTCACTCGGAATGCTTTCCGATTTAAATAGTGCGTTCGAAAACAGAATTGTAGGTAAGATTTTAAGGGTACCATTAAAAAATGAAGACTTATGGAAGGACACAGCTCTGTACAATCTAATACTATCAGGTTTGATAAAGGTTTTGTCAAAGCAATTTAATTTAAATACGAATGGCAAGGATCTTCTTTGGAAGCAAAAACATATTGATTATAGAATCATTGACAACGTAGGTTATTATACTTTTCAAGGTATCAAGCTCGCACTGATCTATAATAACTATAAATTTTATCTTTCAATCGTTCCTGACTTTAACATTGGATCAGATCGAGAGGAGATTAAAATAACTAAACAAATTAAACAAGAAATTGGGCGGACTTATTTCGACAAAATTAGAAATCAAGCCTACAATGAATATATAAACGAATGGCGATCACTTTTATTCAAAACACCTGAAAAGTTCGTTGAGTACGAATTCCCGTGTGATTCGGGCACGGGTTTTACCTATAGTATTAGTAAGCTTCCTGCATTTTCTAAAATTATGAAAGTAGAAGATTCAAGGCATTTGAATTTGGTGACGGACAAAGATAGATACCTGTATCGCTTTGAAGGCATACAGTATCCAGAACCACAATTATTGTTTGGGAGTAAATTCCCTGGCATGTTGGAATTTCCCAAGGATTTTCATCCTATGCGCGGTATTTCTAATAATCAGCCATATGATCATTGTCTAAATTCACTGTTGTTTGATCAATCTATAAAACTTGGGGTGATTTGCCCCATGCAGGAGAGAAACAAAGTCAGCCTTTTTCTTAAAAGGCACAATACTAAAGTTTCTTCGAATGGTATAAATAAAGCCTACCTAATTGACTATCCAGGTTTTTATGAAACATATGGGGTCAATCTAAATATTCCAGAAATTGGTACTGTTGACTGGGAGAATTGTCAAGAGCCTACAATAAAAGGAACCTTAAAAGACACGGCACTCGACTTAAGGCATAAAATAATTGAAAAAATAAATCATTTAACACGAGATTCGATTAATAAGGTCATTGTAATTATTATTCCTACTAGATGGTTAGATTACACATCTTATGACATTGAAAATGAATATTTTGATCTTCATGACTATATTAAAGCATATTGCGCTGAAAAAGGTATCGCAACCCAATTTATACAGGAAGATACCATAGATGATTCTGACTTAAGTTGTCAGATAAATTGGTGGTTATCACTATCCTACTTCGTGAAATCCATAAGAACCCCATGGGTTCTTGAAAACCTAGATAAGCACACTGCTTTTGCCGGAATTGGCTATAGTGTTAGTGGAAAGGGTGATAATAGTCAAATAGTGCTTGGATGTAGCCACATCTACAATTCCAAAGGGCAAGGACTAAAGTATAGGCTCTCTAAAGTAGAAGATCAGTTATTCTGGGACAGGCAAGAGAGACCGCACTTATCTTATAACGACGCGTATAAATTTGGATACTCTATATTAGAAATGTTTTATAATACCATGAATGAGCTGCCAAAAAGAGTAGTGATACATAAACGGACTTATTTTACCGAGCAAGAATTAAGAGGACTCAAAGACAGTTTAATGGGCAATGGAATTTTGGATTTAGAACTCATAGAGATAAACTTTGAAGATGATATAAGATTTATCGCAAGCAAAATAAACCAAATGGGAAAAATGGAAATTGATGGCTATGCTGTTCCTAGAGGAACCTGTATCCTCCTAAATAGTAATTCGGCTTTACTATGGACTCATGGTGTTACTCAATCGGTACAAAGCCAGTATCAGAAGTATTATCTAGGGGGACGATACATACCGGGACCTCTGAAAATAATCAAACACTTAGGAACAAGCAACATAAGTACTATAGCAAATGAAATTCTTGGTCTTACTAAAATGAATTGGAATTCCTTCGATTTATATAGTCAATTGCCTGCAACAGTGAATTCTTCGAATGAAATCGCTCGAATTGGGAAACTACTTTCAAAACGCGAAGGTGCGACCTACGATTACAGATACTTTATTTGATTTATGTTACAATGACTAACAATACAGATAAGTAATTTTTTATTACGTACTGAATTGGGTACATTTGATAATAATTTAGGTTTTACCCGATTATCTATGTTCTTTGATGCCCGCTTAAAATTTTGACGTGCCAATTGTTGGGGTTATACTTCATGATCGGTTGGTAGTTACCATATTTTCGGTAACTGAATGTGTGACTGGCTATTCGGAGATATTCACCATACTCTGATAATCTTATCCATATACTTTTTAAACAGTACTATTACTGATATTATTGATATTACATAAACAAAGAAAGCAACAGCGGGCATCAAACTACTTTTCAAACTGAATGAAGCCTACAAAGGAAAACACAAAATATATTGTCAAATCTTTTCAGAAAATGAAAAGTAAGCAAGATCTAGTTGACCTCCTTAATTATTGCAAACCATTCCTCTACGGTAAAAATTCCTTTCCTATATCCCTTGCGCAACTAACTTTTAATGCCAATCCCAAGAGAAGGTTAGAAAGATATAAACAATTTACCATTCAAAAACGCTCAGGTTCAGAACGAGTAATAAACTCACCTAATGCTGGTTTGAAATGTATTCAGCGATGCTTGAATATGATTTTTCAAGTAATATATGAACCTTCAATTTTTGCAACGGGTTTTGTGCCAGGAAAATCTATTTTAACTAATGCCGCTATGCATAAAGGCTGTAATTATGTTTATAACATTGATTTAAAAGACTTTTTTGGTAGTGTAGATCAGGCCAGAATATGGGGAAGACTTCAAAATAAGCCGTTTAATCTAAATAAGGGTTTTGGGAGATTAGAGTTAGCTAATGTAATTTCTTCCTTATGCTGCCACGAAATTGAGGTAGAACGACTGAACCCAGAAGGCAAATGGGTAATTATAAAAAAAAATGTGTTACCTCAAGGTGCACCCACGTCACCGACGCTAACAAATATAATTTGCCAACAACTGGATTACTATTTGTCTGCTATGGCTAGACGTTTTGGAATAAATTATTCTAGGTACGCCGATGATATAACTTTTAGTTCTATGCATAATGTCTACCATAAGGGCGGAGAATTTATCAATGAGTTAAAAAGAATTATAGGAACGCAGAATTTTCATATTAAAGAGGAAAAAACAAGAATTCAAAAGTCTGCATATCGGCAAAGGGTAACTGGTCTAATAGTCAACGATAATCCCAATCTACCACCTAAATATCGAAAAACAATAAAAATGTGGTTATACCTTTGGGAAATTTATGGATACGACAAGGCAACCGAATTGTTTGCCAAAGAGCTTAAATCTCCTGAGCAAGATCATAAAGGCTCGACACATCTTCAAAGTGTACTTTCTGGAAAACTGAACTTTCTGAAAATGGTTAAGGGTGCGGAGGATCAAACATATTTGAAGCTTAAGATGAAATTTGATGATTTATCTAAAGCATTAAAACAACAAGAATTAAAAATAGAAAATATAAACGTTAAAGAAGCAAACGATATCAAGAAACAAAATTCTTTTGAGCTTCCCATTTTACATAAACCACGTGAACTAGTTGAGATATTGAAGATGTTCACTGTCGACAACTCGATACTCAAGTATGCCACCCATACCTGGGATGCGGGGAGAGACGAAAGTAGATTTGAGAGCTACGAGGATTTTATTAAAAAAGCAAAAATAGAATTTGACAAAGTAAATAATGTTCTGCAGCAGTTAAGACCACAGCTCAGAGCTAAAATCCTCTCTTTTCTTTTCAATAAAGAAGTACAACATAACGGATGGGGAACAATGCGCATCAAATTTGGATGGAGTTCACCAGAACTTGCGGAAGTTATGAAAACAAACCCCGATACAAAACCAGAAGAACTGGCAATACCTATCTACGCACGGACATTTTATAAAACTTATAACGGTAGTTCCCATACCATTCAGCGCTTTAAGCAGATTATTGACATCTTTAAGAACGAGATAGAGCTTAGGGACAATAATTCTGCTCTGCCGAATATATTATTGGAATACCATGACCATTATCTGCCGGATTTCGAGATTGTAAGTTTCCAAAACTTGGAAAACAAAAGTTTTTATACTGATGTTGACTATCTCAGAAAAGTATTCATCATTATTTTTGAGAGCATAGCAGCACGTAAGAAGACAGACTTTCCTAATAGGCTAAGCTATATCCTTGATGAAGCTGAGCAATATTACACTTTAAAAATTGCTCACCATGATTCGTTCTCCCGCGGGCTTTCCAAAACTGATGGAAAATTCAGTCTAACCAGAGGCGATTTTGCGACCATAAAATCCAATCTGTTGAACCTCTGTGACTGGAGCATTGAAACCGAATTCCTAGAAGGCCGCTTTCAATTAAACTTTTTGACATCCGACTATCTTGCGCCAAAAGATCATCAAGTGGACAGCTGTGTGGGATTCACCCATATTTTTAGATTTTATAAATAATTATGCGAATAGCCCTTATAGAAGATCGTTTGGACAGACTGCTGAACTATGCTGATGAGAAGTTGATGAATATCGAATTTCTTGATGTAATCACCGATAATGCATTCGAAAAACTAAAAGCCAACCTGAACGTGGGAAAATTAGATGGCCTCGACAAGTATGCTTGCATCATGTCACACCGTTCAGGCCTAGATATAGCTCAAAGGGAACTGGTGATCAAATATTGCCTTGAAAGAAAAATACCGTTGGTTTTCTTTTCGGGGAGCATTTCATCGAGCAGCTATCAAGATGTAAATTCCCCTCTACTGTATATCAATTCCAAAGATTTTTACTCACAAAACATTTACCTGTTCTTGGAACATATTAAAACTCGTGCAGACATCAACTTATTAATCATCCAGTTCGGTGAACAATGGAAACTCAACCTTCTTCTCAATGCGCGAAATGTGATTAACTATAAATTCCATGTGGGTGCTATCAAACGGATGAGGGATTTTGAACTACCGAAAGATATCCTCGAAGAATTAGCTGAGAAAGGTGGACTAGACTGGTTAACCGCAGATCCCGTGGCAGCCGTATCGGCCGAACAGATCAGTGAACTCAAACAGAAACTTAAGGTACTCATTAACGAATCGTTATGAAAAAACTACTTATACACTCTCAAGACACAATCATTGCGAATCCGCATGTCTTTTCGGCAAACGAACAATATGTATTAAAGGTTGACAATTCGGAAACTGATCTTGACCACTTCATCAATGGGGCTCTTTCTAAAGGCGAGCTATACGAAAAGATAATGGATAGCGATATTATTTTCATTAGACTTTCCTTATCTATAAACTATCTTGAGTACCTTGGGTTGAGGTTGGCCTATCATATTCGGCTTACTACAAAATTGGGGAATAAAAGATTTATCCCCATCATTATGGTCTGTGAGGAGTCCTATCAGCTCATTGGACTAACAAGCACACTCCCAGAAATCCTTTTCACCCCAGGGCTTTATATTATGGAGGACTCAAGGAACGAATTCGACAGATATGCTAAAATGTTCAGCGAAGGAAAACTTAAACCAGTGAAGGACGAAAAATCGTTTTTGGACAAAATCAGAATTCCGGCGCCGGCAAACTACACATCACGCCATTCCCTTGCTAACGAATGGGGTATATTACGCTGGGCAGAAATGGGTAAGAATTTTTCAGAAAGCCTACGGACAAAGCTCAGCGAAATCAACACAAGCAACCGTACCTTGTATTTTAAGTACCTAGAAAGAAAACACCTTTTTGCATTAGAAAAAGAAGGCAGACAGGCGTTCAAAAAGGATAGCATGAGAGAAACATTGATCATTCCCTATGTAAAAGATGTTAAGATATATTATATAGATGATGAAGCAAAAAAAGGATGGGGCGTATTGTTTCAGGATGGGATCTTCAAGCAATATACAGATCAGAACTCCTTCGCTTATTTTCAGGATTTTGAAAAGGGCGGCGACAGGTTAATGCAGCTTGCTTCCCTTGAGGCAAAGATTGAAGAGCTAATCCATAAAGAAAATTACAACGTTTTTATCATCGACCTCCGACTGTTCGATGCTGACTTTAAAGAAGGTGCAGTGCCTACGGGATTTCAAATTATAGAAAGAATAAAAATATTGAACCCTGGAATACAAATAGTTGTGTTTACAGCCTCGAAAAAGGCCGAGAATGTACAAAGAGCACAAGAGCTAAGGACAACTGGATACATCATTAAGGAAAGTCCCGAAAATGTGCTGACCCGCGATGAAAGTTGGATGCAATTCATGGCATTTTCCAAAACTATAAGGGTTGCTGCTGAATATTCCTTTCTAGCAAATATTTATGGAAAGTTACAGAAAATCAGAAGTCTAGATGTTTATTCTACATCAACAATAGCTAAGGAGAAAGATTTTCATCTAGCTGTTACTAGTAAGGGTGGGTTTTTGGAAAAAATCTTTAAATTGTTGAACGCCAAGGAGCCTGACCTAATCGGCGCTGCTTTCCTGGAGTGTTTTGTCATGCTGGAAAAGTTTGCAAATCTTTTTTATAATGAAAAAGTTCGTGAATTAGAAGGAGTCATAGTTATGTCAAATGGAAGTGAACATTGCCACTTTAACACGAACGGGAACACCTTTAATACCTGTATTGAATTCAACAGGGGCAATTACAGTTATCAAAAAACACAAGATGGGCGCACACCAATTGCAGCAACCTTCCACCAAACAACAGTCTCAAGATCTAGTAAGATACCTGGCTGCGGCACTCGTGGGCTAGTAAGGCTGTTAGCTGTACTCAAATATAGATTTGCGCATCCTGATGCCCAACTCGAAATGATCATGGAAGCATCCTACCTTCGAAGTAATCTTGCAGCGCATGATACCGGAGAAATTGACAAGACCAAAAAAAGTATCGAATTAAAAGACATATTTTTTATCTTGGATACTTGCATTGAAGTATTCCGTAAAGTCTGATTAATGTTCTGTAACCTTGTTCAATTTTGTTATGGCGATCTAATACATCGATCTATTTAATTGAGTCCTTTCGCAATAGCCCTGCTTCAAATAAACTCCATGATTTATCTTTGTTTTCTTGTTAAACAGATAATTTCAAGACTAGTGTCAGCAAGCTCAGTTAAAATTTCTGAAAACAATAAAGCACCTCGATCAATCGACCTACCGGAAAGCCATGGTTCCGATGTCTGTATCGTACATTAAAGCCAAATATCGATTAATTCTGTAACCTGCTTGCTCTTTTCGCCCGACCAGTTAATGAAAACTTTCATATTATATACACATTACACATTATAACAACAATTAATAAATATAGTCTTCTAACTCTAAAACTTTTTGATTTAAGGACAAATTATTGCTTATGTCAGTCAAACCACGAATTCGGGATTAATGCTCTATCATCATTATCCTCCTCATCATCTCTCCACCTTTTAACTTTAATCACATTTTCCAACCCCTGCCAGGCATATTCACCTACGTGTTCAAGAACAATGACTTGAAGATTATTTTTTGTCCGGACAATCGCTTTGTTTAGCGCCTCGAATATTCGATTCACTCGAATCTCATCTTCATTTTTTTCAGTCCGTTCGTTATCATTCTTTTCAGGAAAATAAACCTGAGTAGGTTGATCAAAAAAAATGAAATTTGGACAAGGATGATTAATTTTTGTCAAAAAGAATTCATGAAATGCAAGGATTGTAGAAACATGATAGGCCATATAATTGGATCCTGAACCTATTTCATATAGTGCGTCAGTACGCCCACTATCAGACAGAAAAGTTAAAGTAAGATCCTTCTCATTAAACTGGATCAGTTCTGTATGGTTTTCAGCCTTAAAAATGTTTGCATAGAAAGAGATTGCATCTGTTATTTTACGCTTGGCTTTCTTCACTTTGTTTTCAATCACGTCCTGATTGATCTGTTTATAAATCACCTGTTTTCTTGCCTCCAACTTAGCGATTTCAACCTCTGTAATCGTGTCATTTGAAAATGAATGGTAACTAGTCAATTCTTTTTCCAGATTTCCCACAAAACGATAAATCGAATTCATAGTATTCAGTTGTTTGTTATTGTCTTCGCTACTCTTCCTGAGTACATCCAATTCCTGTCGAATAATATTCAAATTGGCAACCTTTTCATAAACCAAATTAGAAATTTTCCTAAGTTCACTTTTTAAGACAGTGGAATTATCATTTAATTGAACCCCCTTTGCTATAATTTCCTGATTCGTTTTTATTAGATCAGCGATGTAATCTTTACCGTTGGTTGTTTTGGATAAACAGAATGGGCATTCCTCCACATGTTTCGACAAAAGCGTATTAAACCAGCTACTGGTTTTAAGCCGTCCATGCTGCTTCAATAAATCATTCCTGTAAGTCACATTCCCATCAATTAAACGGTTCAATAGTTCCTGACGATGTTTGAGACCTTGCAATTCATAAGCAACATTTAACTCCTGAGAGGTAAGCTCGGAGATTCTATTCGAAGTTTTGGTAATAGAATCGAGCGGCATTTCTATAGCTACGCCCGAATTTAACCTTTGTGGAATAATATTTAAGCTATTAATGTAATCAATGGTCGTCCAATCGTCTGTTACTTCACTGACTGATAAAAGTCCGAATTCTCTCGCCTGCATATGATATCCTCTGACCTCTCCTAGCCAGCGGTTAATCCCACGCTGTTTTTTCTCAAGCTCACGGTTGAGTTCATAAAGTTTTCGGTCGATCAGTTTTAACTCTTCCTTCAGCTCCAAGTAACTATTGTCAACCGCCTGTAATACATAATTAAAAATACTGATGAGTTTCTGACGATGGGCCATGGAATCAGTTCTATAAAACAGACTTGCTTGGTTAGCAATAATATATTGTGGCTGGAATAGAAAGGAAGTAAAATCTCGAAAACTTGGATGAGAATCAAAGCCCACCTTATTACCATCCTCAGCAAAACTAAGATCCGATAACCCTGCAATATTATTTAATCGTTTTTTGACGTCTGTTACACTGCAATTACTCTCAATCTTTTGGGGGACTATTAATCCCACATCATGCCGCATAAACATTTCTCCTGATGCGATCAATTCTCCCGGCTCTCTTCTTGCCAAAATCAATTCTTGTCCATCCGCCAGAGAAATATGAATTCCAAACCATTCTGTAAAACTTCTTATTTTTCTTGTCGGAATTCGACACTTACTACTTGCCAAGCAATAATCGACAATCGCGATTAACGTCGATTTTCCTTTTTCACTGCCTCCCGTAATTACATTAACCTTGTCAGGAGCAAATGCTATCATTCTAATCGCTTTTTCGGAATTTTTAGGTAGTAAAAAAATAGATTTGATTCTAAATTCCATTAAAATTGAAGATTAAAGTAAAATAATAACTCTGAATGATTAAACTGGCTGAACCATGCCCCAACGCGCTTAGAAGTATGTATAATATCTGAATAATCTTTATTGGAATTTAGACCATCTTTAATTTTCGCAGGCAAGAATTTCATTCTTGGAATAATAAGACTGTTCTCACGGTCATAATAGAAAAGACCCGTCACTGCTCCTAGATATATAGATTCAAGTGTCAATTCAGCCATTCCCTCCATTCTATCTTGTAGTCCTGAAAAAAGATCTTTATTCTCATCCAATGTTTTTAACAAACTGCCTTCCTTAAATTTCCGTTCTTTAACATTCTCTATCACCCTTCTGTTTAGACATAGAGGGAGTACAGGCATGGTGCAGATTAGTGAGGGACAAAACTTGTCCACATGATGCATTTGGTAATATTTGGAAAATTCCCATATCGCATGAGCACCGACTACCTTGTTCTGAAAAATCTCAAACTCATTTAATTTCATCAGGTTTATCTATAAGTGATTTCCAATTCGGGTGCCATCCCAACTGTGTCTCATCGGCTAAATAGTGATAAGATCCCTTGTGGGTATAACTTTGTTCAGGCTCATAATTGTTTAGTCTGCCTTTGTATAATAAAGATTTGTAATAGACCTCGTAGCCAACCTTCTTATGATCTTTGTCTTGTGCAAATTTGAATATAGGTCTAGATATACTTTTCCAATGACTAATAAGATCATCGAAATAGTTATTAAACTTTTGTTCTGAAATCTCACCATCATTTGCAAAACGGCTGCGCTCTGATGCTGCTCTAACAAAATCATGGATTGCTTCAATAATTTCTTCTTCATTACAGCCAATATAACCTAGTTGCTCAACAAATAATTTCCCCCTGTTCCTTTCAATGTCCATATTACCAACGGGCAAAGAGTCCACTGTTTGTTCAAAGAAAGATTTCTTTTTAAAATCTGTCAGCAACTGTGTGTATTGCTGATTGAAAGCCTTAACAGAAATCCAACCTGGCTGCCTGTCTCGCCATTGCATAATCAATGTATCCGCAACATATCCGAACAAAGCTTTGTACATGTGGTCGAAAGGAATATCTTCTGACATACTTAAATTATTACGAAGTTTCAACTTTGCATTATGTGAATTATGTGTGTAGTGCATATCCATAATGGTGATCTTATCAACTATTTGAATCAACATTTCTAATGGGCATTCTAAGATAACCTGACCATACTTCTTCAATGATTTCGGAAGCTTACCGGCACGTTCAATTAAATTTTGAGCAAGAGCTCTAATCGACTGGTTTGCTTGGCCTAGGTTTTCAGGATTATTTAGTCTCTCCCGATCAAGCATAACAATCAATCTATTTGAAGGTATTTTTTTATTACTCAAAAAAGAGAATATCGAATGTTTAACATTAAATCTTCCTGATTGAACAGCTTCAACCCAGATGCTTAATGTTTTCCAAACATCCTCGCTGTTGTCTGAATAGGGTATTTTTTTACTGATACTGTGTTTTGACTGTTCATATATTGTTTGAATGTTATCACCAGCACTAAGCTTCACCGTAATATCATCGTCAACCTCAACACCTACCACCGCTTCAAGATTAGACGAACTAAGCCATTCCATAGCTCTTTCAATTTGATATAAAAAACCTAAAAAGCTACCGTCAGCACTATGCAAATTCTCTACACTATTCATTGTAATAAAAAATTACAATCTAGAATATTCTTGTACGTCATTAAGTCGTAAGTATAAAGTGACATATGAACAATTATTTGATATTCTTGATAAGGCGTTACGGAATAATATTTGGCAACCCAATGATAACATATTATTACGATATTATCAATAAATTTTACGGTCGATAAATAATAGCAATAAACAAAATATAATGCGTCTCCTTATATTCTCCACTAATCATCATCTCTATCCTCCCTATCAGCCCCGTAAACTCCTCATACAACACCACCATTATCCACCCCCCCAAAAATATCCCCCCACCATAAATTCCCTATATTTATTCGCTAAAACAGACCTTCCCTTATGGAGCGCTATGAATTTTTCAAACAATTCCACCACATTAGCCTGGCCGAATACCATCTGTTAACCGATTGCCTTAAAACCAAATCGTTCAAGAAAGGGGATTTCATCACCGTTCCCGGTCAAATCCAGCGGGAGCTGTATTTTGTAAAAAGCGGCGTTCAAATGTCTTACTTTGAAACCGGCGATAAAATCTACACACTGGTTTTCACCTATTTCCCGCATCTATGTGCCATAGCTGATTCTTTTTCATTTCATGTGCCTTCAAAATACCATTTAATTTGCTTAACAGACAGCGAACTGGATTACATCAGCTATGAAAATCTACAAAAGCTGGTCGATCAGTCACAGCAAATAGAAAGGCTCTTCCGCCGGATGACCGAAGCCATGTTCGCAGACATGATTGATCTGCATATCGAGCTGCGCGCAATGAATATCGAAGAACGGTATAAAAAGTTTTGCCGGAAAAGCCCACACCTACTCCAAATTGTACCGCACAAATACATCGCTTCCTATCTGGGCATAGACCCCACCAATTTCAGCAAGCTGTTCAACAACGTTAAATTTTGATCTTGGTGTACACCAAGATTTGTTTCCCCGGGAGTTCCCACCTTTGTCAATAAATAAGCACAAAAGAAATGGAAAATCGTGGAAACTATGCTAGCATTAATGGATTACAGCTATATTATGAAATACATGGTACTGGAGCGCCGCTGCTCCTTTTACCCGGTGCACTATCAGGAATCGGCACCGCATTCGGCAAGTTAATCCATCTGCTCGCCGCAAAAAGACAAGTTATCGCGGTAGAATTTCAGGGATATGGCCATACAGCCGATATCCCGGAACGCCCGCTTTCTTACAAACAGCTAGCAAATGACATTATTGAACTACTCCATGTTTTGAATATCCCGAAAACCGACATTTTCGGTTACAGTACGGGCGCAGGGGTGGCCTTGCTGATGGCTATCCGCAGGCCCGATGTAGTCAGAAAACTCATACTGGCCTCGGTCAGCTATAACAGCCTCGGGCGGCATCCAGATCTCAGTACCCTGTTTAATCCGGAGTTCATGGCGCAAGGGCTGAAAGGTTCGCCATATGAAACAGAGTACCTGGGCACAGCCCCAAGACCCGAAGACTGGCCTAAACAGCTTGCTAAAGTATGCGCTTTTGAACAGGAAGTGCAGGATTGGCCGGCCGAAGAAATCAGTGCGATTATCGCTCCCGCCTTGATTATAGCCGGTGATGCGGATATCATCCAGCCCGAACATACTATAGCCTTGTATAAATTATTTGGTGGTGGGAGCTTAGGTGAGCTGTCAATGCCCACTTCCCAGCTCGCCATATTGCCCGGAACCATGCACTCTGCACTAACGCAAAAAACAGATTTGCTGATGGCTATGATCCCGGATTTTCTTGATGTCGCATTAAATAAATAAAGAGCGGGCAGGTGAAGTATGTTAAATCCCTCCGCACCCTGCATTGACAATTAAATTACCTTCGTTGAAAAGCCCTAGCTTCTTTCCCGATTTTTCATCGGGAATTATGCAGGCTTTGAAACGAATGGTTGTTTAGTCCCATTATGCAGGCTTTGAAGCGAACGGTTGTTTACAATTTACTAAATAAAGAGCGGGCAGGTGTCGAAAATACAACGCTCAAATTGTTAGGTTAACCCCGCCACGCTCTTATTTCTTTATTTTAAGCTTAGTCTTTTTATATCTATAGTGCCAGATTTCAATAGTTCTATTTTCAACTCAATTGCAGTTGCGAACTCGTACTGCTGTTCAATAAGCTTGCGCAACATGCCCGCTTTCAATTCCCAATGTTCCAGCTGGCCCTTTAGGTTTTCTAAGTCCAGCTGGGCAATTTCGTATAAGATTTTATAATCTGGTTCTTCGTTAGGTAGGTTATTCATAGTATAGGTTTAATTCGGCAGTTCTTTTTTGATAAAACACAGGGCACTTTTTTCTGGCAGCCATCTGATCTGAATCATATGGGTATCGGCCAGGTATTGCAGCATTTCCGTGGCTTCTTTTTCCGATATCTTCCACTCCCCGGCAAAATTTGCACTTATGGGCCTGCCATGTAAGCCTTTAGCAATTGCTTCCAGGTTGTCGGTAAAGCTTTTTGGAAGCTTTGGCATTTTTGGGTTTGTTTTGTTTTTCATAGTAGCTGTTAATTTGTTATCATTTCATTTTTTAAGAGCCGGAAGCCCTCTGCACCTTCCGTTGACCATAAAATTGCCTTCTCTGAAGAGGCATAGGATTCATTTTTTTCTTCTGTTAAAGAAGAAAAAATTTATTCCAGCCTCAGAAGAGAACGGCTATTTTTACTTTCAAAACAAGCCAGTAATTTCTTCTGTAACGCCATGATTTCAATATTACTGACTTTTAGCTTCTCCTTCAATATTTCATTTTCTTTCTTTACCACCGCCTCCTCTTCATCCAGCAACCAACTGGCCTTCACTTCAAATATAGCAGCCAGCAACTTTAACCGGCTTACAGATACCTCTGTAAATGCACATTCAATCTTACTGTATGCCGGTACAGAAATATGCAATAGTCCTGCCATATGTTTTTGGCTCCAGTGCCGTTTTTTGCGTAGGGCTCTTATTTTTTGGTTGATGGTGGTATGGTACATTATTCTGATCCCAATAAATGAACAAACCCATGAAACTCCGCATAGTCGAATAACTCCATTTCCTGCGCCGGGGTAAATATCGAACCATCCAATGCCCGCTCCCGGTTATCCAGCAAATCCTGAAAGGTCTTGAAGCCCGCATTTTCTGCAGTAATCTGAAAATCATCCGACAATGCCAGGAAGATAAACAGTGTATTTAATACGTCCGGTTCCACCGGGCTCAATTGATTTCTTCGTTTTTTCATTTTCAGGTATAACATAAATTGTTGTTTCCTTTTAAAGAGCCGGAAGAGTACACCTAGAAACTCCTCCGGACATCTTCGTTCAACCAAACCTCAAACGGTTAATTTCATTTTAATTTCTTATTGAACCTGGTATTCCAATTTTATGTGATAAGCCTTCTTTAATAGTGCAAATGCTTTAACGTTGATTCATAAGGCACATCTTATAAAATTTGAATAACCAAGGTTCATTTAATTATGTCTTTTAAGATGCGGATGTGGTTTAATCTTCCCCATTTAGCCAAATCAATCTTTCTCACTTACTGAGCTTTTAAATGGACAGCAGTAGTACCAGGAATACCGGAGGTGTAGAAATAATACAATCCTGAATACGCACTTCCATAACCTGTATTTGAAAAATCAGGTTTCCATTCAAAACCATTCCAATTGCGTTCGGTTAAAACGCTACATAAAGCGTCTTGACCGTATCCACACAATTCATACGGATCTTGACTATCCAAAAAAACATAATTATTAGGATTGGTGTAATCGCTAAACCATATTGGCTCATTGGTTGGTCCTATGTACTGAAACCAATATGCATAATCGACATTTGTTTTCTTATTAGTGATGTTTGATTTACCGATCTGTGTGAAAGCTGTTCCTGCAATAATTATAAGCAAAACTAAGACAGGCAATAATTTCTTTCTAAATTTCATAACTTTCTACCTTTATTGAAAAAGGCTAAATTTTAAAATGAACAATAGTATAATTATTTGATTGGGTTTCTTCAGAAATAATTCACTGCCGTGACTCCAAAAGTTGCACTTCCTGTCGTCGTACCAAACACTCCTCTGATCAACAATGCTACACTTTTAAATCTGTTGGTTGCAGTGGCACTGAAATTGAAAGTTGTAATCAAAGCATCTGTAGCTGCATTCCTGACTTGAAAACTATAAACGGTTGTCGCCAATCTTGCTGGATATCCTTTCCATGTAGAGATGCCCTTATAGGGCAGATTATCTGCTTCATTGCCAGTTCCTGTAGCCAGTTTTATCTTTAAAGCGGGGCTGCCGATTGATAGATTTACAAATCGGACATTGACCACACTATCGGCCGATGATGGTATCCTTACATCGGTAACGATATAAGGGAAATCTATCTCCTCTCTGAAAATTGTATCTACTGCGACTTTTGTACCTGATAAATACATGGTATAAACCTTTGATTTAATTGCACGCGACGCATTAAATAAAATTGCATTGGTATCCAATGCAGGAACAACAATCAAATTAGGATTCCCTTCCGTTGCATAGTAAAACCCTCTTGCTAAATAGGCTGTTGTTGTGGTTTGACTGGACCAGGCAATGTTTTTCGCGGAAGAATTTACCTTTATTGCTCCGGCATCAGTTACAGCATTAATTACACAAATCGTACCTGTTGCTGGTAAAGCTTGATCTTCACTTTTACAGGAGAATAAACTTATAGTTGCTATAAATATGATTATTAGTCTTTTCATGATTATTAGTTTGATTTATTGTTTCCAATTAACAGTGTTTCTAAAGTTTTTTCCAGTTCTTCGCCTCTTATTTTATACCCTTTAACTCCAATTCCTTTCCCTGATAAACTAATTACATCAGATGCTATAATTTTCCCAGTAGCATCAAGTAAGATATAAGCAGGAATTCCTTCTACACTAAAAAAGGATTTAGAAAAATTTGCAACATCTAGCCCATTATCCCAAGGCATGTTTTCGTCCGACAGAGCCTTTTTCCATCGTATTTCATCCTTATCAGTTGATATGCCAATAATATTAAACCCGAAGTCTTTAAATTTTTTATATACCGACTTAAGATGTGGAATAGCGGATCTGCAAGGAACGCACCAACTGGCCCAAAAATCAATTAATGTTATTTTATTTTTGGTAGTCAATCCTTTTAATGAAATACTATTATTATTGGCTGTGACTATACTAAAATCTGGGATTTGTTCTCCAAAGTTAATCTGATTCGCAGTTTTTAGTTGTTGACCATAGAAGCTCATTTTTATTTTATCGGATAATGAATCATAAGCCTTAATCTTCTCCGCAGTAGTAAGAGTATAGCTATTCATAATTAGTAAAGGAACGGCATAAGAATTACCATTCATTTTAAAATAATCATTTAATACTTTTTTGTGATTTTCTTTAGCGTTTTTGATTCTTAAACTATCCTTTGGTATCTCACTAGTTAATGCAGCAATTTCTAATTTGCAGCTATCGTTTAACCTATGATATTGTTCATAAATCAATGTTGCTAATGAACTCGTGACAACTCCCAAAGGCCAAATGTCAGAATTCCCATCAATATTGATTGAGCTAGTATCGAGTATAAGTCTTATCCAATTAACACGTTTGTTAGAGAATTTAAAAGTATTTGTATCCACTATTAAAAAGCACATTTTCCCTTTTATAGGATTCTGAATTTTAAATTGGAAGCCTTCACCTTTAGTTCTTACAATTTGTAATGTATCTGCGATATCTGAGTTTTGATTATTTGCAGTAATTAAAGAAAGTTTGACCCCATTTGGTAACCCTCTTATTTTTCCTGTAACAATGTATTCATAGATTTTTTGTGAATAACTGTAATTATTCATCATAACTGAAAATACTATTGGTAATATGATTTTTATAGAATTGAGATCTTTCATTTTTAATCTATTTTACATAAGTTTCAACAATCTGTTTCAATTTTTCTTGCAACTTTAGCCCCCAAAAACTATCTTTTATTTCAGGATTTAAAATGTTGTAAGCAAATTCCAAATCGTCACCTGGCCACCACATCATTATTAACTCGGGAGTATAAAGGGACTCTGGATGTTTACATATCCATAAAATAGTCTCTTTAACATAAGCCTCTATAGCGGTCTTGTAGGTCTGATGTGTTAGCGCCATTCTTAATGAGTCTAAGCCAGCACTTTTCTTAAGGGATGACATCCAATCCTTAATGGACTTGCTTCCGGTAAAAGCCTCCATTCTATTTTGATAATCTTTTAATGCTTTTCTAAATGGAGCAGCTATTCGTTCTGTATGATCTTTATAACCATCATCCAATTTGTAATAAGAATCAGTATTGTAATTTTTATCATTTACCGCCAACTCTCTCTCGAGTGGGACAGAACTGTTGTTCGTATCGATCTTAATCAACAATTCTCTAATAATGGGTTCAAAGTCTCCATTTATCAGAAGCCCATTATACATTGCTAGCTTTCCTTCTTTATTTAATAATAGTAATTGAGGTACATAGGAAAACCCATACTTTTCAAATATCATCTTTCCAATGCTATTTTTTGCTACAACTCCGGATCTACCACTATTACCACCTAGCAACATTAATGGCCATTCGGCACCAACTTCATGATGTATTTTAAGAATTTGATCAATATCTTCTTCTGGATTATATGCAGCTGAAATAACCGTAAATCCCTTATCCTTATATTTATCGTAGATTCTCTTAATTACATGCATTCTCTCAATACAAACACTACAGGATGTCGCCCAAAAGTCTAACAAAACTACTTTCCCTCGCAGTTTAGCAATGTCAACGTCCTTCCCATTTACCGTTGGATGCTTTAGAACGAATGGTTCTTCTTGTAAAGAAAAAATAGATAATTTCTGATAAGCCCATTTCTGTATTTCGAAATGTTCATTTTTTTTGAAGTTGAGGGTGAATGATTTTAAATCATTATCATTTAACCCATACCCATCTTTATCCAAAAAAAGCATCTCCGCCAACCTAATTGACGAACTATAATCTTGCCCAAATTTCAGCTGAGAAAATGAAGCAATAAATCGTGCTTTTATTTTTTTAATAAATTTTTCTTTATCTCCTCTATAAGAGGCGTTTTTTGATCGAACCAATTCCGTTTGAAATTCTCCTAAACTAATCGTTTGTTTTTCTCGTTCGGAAATCTTTGAATCATTCAAAACACTTCCAGTTACTCTTAGAAGTTTTGTTTCCCAATTGTCATACAATTGAAAATCAAACGTCGCATCGTAGAATTCTAAAGTTGATTTCGCCTTAGCACCCAAATTTAGATCCATCCAAAAATCTGGTGCACAATAGGATTTTGTCGCTTGAAGCCACTTTATTCGTCTTTTATCATTTGGGAAATCATTCCAAAATTTGTACCCCTCTTCTAGGTATTTTCTATTCCTAATTTCTTGTTCTTTCAGTTGTTTAGGCTTGTCATTTTCAACTCCAACAGAAACTAGTCTTGCATTTAGTGCCTCCCAAGCTAGGTCAGCCTTAGATTTAGGTGCGGATTGAGCACCCAGCTTTGTTATCGAAAAGACAACAATCGCTATAATAATGATTAAATTTTTCATGTTCATTTGTATTTAAATTTGCGTGTTGATTAGAAGTTTTTTATATAGCTAGCGCCTCACACCCATATTTAAAGTTGTTAAAGTGTTTTTTGTCATCATAAATTAAATTACCGCCATCCTGATGTAAGCTCGGATCTCCGCCCTCCCTATTCACATCTAGCCCATCGACTTTTCTCTTCGGCGATATTGAAATAAATTCAGTATGACGGGCTGATCAGGACGCCACCACTAACATCCCTGTCATGGCCAGCCTGGATTTTGCTGTATCCCCGTCTGTTGAATAATGTCATCAGGTATCGGAAAAGTATACCTATAACTATTAGGTTCTAAAGTATATTCAACTCCCAACACAGTCCGTTTTAGGGTCACAGCATATCTTGGGTCTTTGTTCAACCTCCTCAAATCCATCCATCTAACACCCCGTAAAATCAGCTCTTTTTTGCGTTCTTCCAAAATTTTCACTAAGGCGTCGTCTGCACTTGTTGCAGTGATAGTAGGATAAGGAACATTTTTATCCCATCTTTTGATCATCAAATCATTTAAATCCTTCATGGCCTCTGCCGTTTTACCTGCTCGTGCATAGCATTCGGATCGAGTTAAGTAAATCTCATCGGTCGATAGACCGTTAAACTGCTGATTAGTAAGGGATTCATAAGCTCCTTTGAAACTAATAGTATTATTTGCATTTTGTCTATAAAATCTAGTTTTTCTTAGGTCATTGCTCAAATAGGCATCAAATAAGTTACGATCTACCAGACAGTTTGTTGTTATAAAAGATGCTACAAAGTTTGTATGAAATAGGACTTCTTTGTTATAGCGTCCAATAAAATTGGCTGATGCTAAGACCTCATTATAATCTAATAATGAAGAATACTGCTTCAAGCAATTATCGGCTGCTTTAAAAGAATTGTCATAATCCTCCATACTTAGGTAAGCCCTCGCTAGCAATGCATCAACTGCAGAAGAAGAGCCACGAGTAAGAACTAAAGGTCGGATTGGCAACAAATTCTTGGCTTCATTTAAATCTTTTAAAATCTGTTCGTATGTATCCTTGACAGTACTGCGCTTTGAAACAGATTTGATGTCAGAACTGAGTCTTAGAACAATACCGATATCCCTGTCAGCAGTTGAAGAATTATACGGTGGAGAATAGATTTGAGCAAGTTCAAAGAAAATCCTTGCCCTATGAAACAAAGCTTGGCCTTTTATGTTAGACCACTGTTCTTTATCAGCATTATCAGTTAATGTGAGTTTATTTAAGCCATCTAAAACAATGTTATCAATCAAAATTTTAGAATAGGAAGTGTTCCAATCTGTCACTGTATTATGGAGAACGGTTTTGCTCCAAACGTATCCATCCGAGGTCGCATTTTTCGTCGTATTTTGATATGAAATATCTGTGACGTAATGTCCATCTGATGCAACTTCTCCCAAATTGGGAAATTGTTGATTCATCGCACTAACATTATCCAGTAATCCTTGAAAATCATTTAAAGATATTGGCACCGTTAGTTTCTTATCGGATTTAACCTCCAACCAATTTTTTTTACATGCAATTAAACATGTAGTTATCACAACGAGATATAAAAGTGCATATTTTCTAAATTCCATATAATACTTTTCCATATTGTTAAAAGTTTAAATTTAAACCAACTGCTATACTACGTTGAACTGGTGGTACGCTATTATCTGGATAATCCGGATCAATACCATCTTTGTTTGCTTTCCATAATATGCCCAAGTTGCTTGTATAAACGAACAAATTTGCGTTGGTGAATGGTAAACGTTTAATAGTAGACCTATTTAGAGCGTACGAAAGACGGATATCTCTTAACCGAATATGATCTCCTTTGACAACTAAGGAATTAGAATTCATATAAAAATCATCTCGTCCATCATTGCTATTAGGCATAGAAGGGACTATTGTAAAATCTTCGTCACCTGGTTTTCGCCAGCGCAGGGCATAGTCACTATGTGCTTTGCCCCATCCAGAAAGCATACTGGCATAATTTATTGATGTTGTACGCACGAAATATTTCAGTTGAAACCCGATATTGAAGGATAAAGAAATTTGCTTGTAATTCAATGTATTTAATACATTGCCAAAAATCTCTGGAGTGGCTGAACCATGATAAATCAAATCTGAAGGATTAGCCCCACCAGAGGAAGACGGCTGAATGACTTGAATAAAGTCGACTATTTGCCCGTTTACGTATCCCCTTGGCTGTCCAGCTAATGGATCTAGACTTGCGGCAGGGTAGCTATAGACTTTTAAACGACGTTCGTTTAATACTAAGAATGTAGGACTAAAGTAATTTGAAGTATTATTCTTATTAAATTGGCTTATTTCATAGTTAGTAATTTTATCTGTATTGTAACTCAAATTAAGACTAGTTGCCCATTTCAGTTTTCGATCAAAGTTAACCGAATTTAATATAAGATCGAATCCTTTACCAGTCATAGTGCCGTAATTCCCACTATAAGTTGAAACTCCTACTGTTGATTCAATAATTTTAGCACCTATTAAATTAACTCCTTTTTTCTTATAGTACTCTAGAGTGCCGTTTATCCTATTGTTTAGAATTCCAAAATCTACCCCTAGATTAACCACTTTAACCCTCTCCCAAGTCAATCCCGGATTGGGTGGGGTTAATAAAGTCAAATAGATTTCATTGTTATATGTACCAGTGGGATTATTATACTGAGCTGTTGGAAGGGCGGTAGCTCTATTGTTCATATTAGCGTTATAGCCATAGGTAGCTCTCAATTTTAAAGAAGACAGCCATTTTAATTGATAGAAATCTTCATTTGATATATCCCATAATATTCCGGATGACCAAAGCGGAGTAATCCGTTGATTGGCTTTTGATCCAAAAAAATTGCTTCCGTCAATTCTTCCACTTGCTGTCAAGGTATATTTATTGTTATAAGTATAGCCGGCATTAGCAAAATAGCTCATAAAACGATTAAGAATTCCACTATTTGATTCACCTGAAGATATCGTACCAAAAGCACCAACGTGTCCAGCTGGTCTTATTGCAAAACTATTCTTGAAATCCATGTTGGTCGAAAATGTTGAGGTATTGCGATCGAATTTGTATTTTCTTTCAGTATTACTATAAAAGCTAATCTCTTTTGCTTCAACCCCAGCTATTGCACTGATTTGATGCTTCGCCCATTTCTTATCTATGGTAAGTGTACTGCGAATATTCCAGTCTATACTTTCGCTATTGGTAAAGTCTAATATTCCACCAAGCGGAACTGGGTACTGTATTTTACCAGATGCATCTTTGTACATGAATCTATTAATTGTATTTCTCGTTCCATACGACTTAATACTGCTATAATTATTGTTGTTAGAATTTACGTTTTCATATTGGGAGCTTATTGCAATGGCGATGCCTGGAAGAAGATTATACTTAATTCCACCTCCAATACGCGTACTATTTAAATCAGTTGTATTATCACTATTTTCCATTTCATCTAAAGGTCTATAATACCAGTCCAGGAGGGCGGGATAACTTGCAGTATCAAGATAGGCTACTCTATAATCAATATTTCTAGCTAATGGCAAACTATTTCCATAATTGTCAGCTAAGCGACTATATGGCGCAACAGTTCCACGTGCATTAGGGAGAAATGAAGTATAGTTAACACCGAAGGCAGCTGTATTCTTACGTTTTGTGTATACAATAAATGTATTTAATTCAAGATTTTTAATTGGCTTAAAAGTGCTGTTAAAATTTAAGGTAACCCGATCATTCTGATTGCCCTTTTCGATAGGCAAATTATTGTCATACCCAAACGAAGTATAATATTTCATCTTTTCACTACCCCCACTAATGTTAAAAGAATATTGTTGGTTAACAGCAGTTTGTAGCAAATATTTACTAATATCATCCCTGATATCATACCCTCCCATTGCAGCCAGTTGCGCAAGGACTTCCGGATCTTTTAAAACATTATATCCTGGGGTAGAAATATGCTGCTTTCTAGCAGCAAGCATCAATTCCACCGCAGGTGAAAGAGCGGGAAAATAATCAATAGAAGGATATAGATCATCATAAACATTATAAGAACCCACAGAAAATGCCTTTTTCTCAAATTCAATTGCTTCCATTGGATCGATCACTTTCATTTTATCCAATCGAGGTTTCTCAACGAGATTAACACTGCTTTGAAAGGACACATTTGTATTTTGATTAAACTTTCCTTTTTTTGTAGTAATTACAATCACACCATTTCCTGACCTCGCCCCCCAAATGGATGCGGCAGCGGCATCACGTAAAATTGTTATTGACTCAATATCATTAGGATTAAGGTTATTCAAAGAAATTCTGGTAGTGCTTTCTCCTACTTCTTCATAAGGGAATCCATCAACAACGATTAGTGGTTTCATACTTGCGTTAATTGTACTTAAGCCTCTAATTGTAATATTAGAACTCACAAGAGGAGTCTTTTCTATCTTTAAACTGTTAGTTACCTCCAATATTCTATCTAGTACATTCGTACTTACTCCTCTGCTAAATAGTTCCTTATCAATCTGCACAAAACTTCCCGTTGCACGCTCCTTAGGTATATTCTGATAACCGGTACTGTAAGTTACATTCACCTCCTCCAACTCTCCAGTAGCCACATTCAACTTAATCTCTAAGGGCATCACCGCATCTTTCAAACTAATCTCCAAAGTCTTAAAGCCCACGTAACTCACCAGCAAAACCGCATCCTCATCCACACCCTTAATCTCAAACTCACCATCCGCATTAGTATTCGTAACAGCACTTTTCCCTTTTACCCGGATACTGGCGTTTGGGAGCGGTTTCCCGTCCTGGTCTACAACCCGACCTTTAACAGTCAGATCCTTCCACAGGTTCTTCGCTGCGCTCTGAATGACATTAAAAAGAGAAGACTCCTTCGCTTTTATAAAAATTGTCTTTTCTACGATCTCATAGCTAACCGGCTGGCCGGAAAAGGATGCAGACAAGGCTTTCTCTAAACTTGCATTTTTTACGGAAACAGATACCGGATGCAGGCGCTTCAATAGATCGCCGTCTATAATAAACTTATACCCCGATTGCTTCCGTATTTCTTTCAATACCTGCGCCATCGGTGCCTTGTTTGCGGTAATCGTCAGGCTTTGTGCAAATGTGGATGCACTTACCTGTACCATACTGACAATCAATATAAGGATGCTGATCTTCATCGCTAATAATAGATTAAGGTCTTTCAGGTAAGGAACTGGCCTACCTAAAAACTTCATATTTTTTCTATACATTTACTTGCTTGGTTTACGCGGTGTATGCCTGATATCTTTCCAGGACGTTGGCATACACGTAATTAAATTGTGTTTAATTCATAATTTGCCATCAGCACAAACAGGGGTGTTCAAGCATCCCTGTTTATTTTTTATGGGCTTGTAAATGGTGTTAAGGGTCGTTCCTGTAAAGTCTTTTCATCTTTTGGTTTGTTGGTTAGCAATTTATTTGGTTCTCGAGTTGATTCTATACTGTTTGGGTGTCATTCCGGTCATCCGTTTAAAAAACCGGCTGAAATAGCCCGGATCTTCAAAACCCAGGATAAACGCCAGGATTCTTATATGCATCCGCGTAGTACGCAGGAGGTATTGGGCTTCTGCCAGTACCCGGTCCTGAACCATCGCAAAAACGGTTTTGCCACGTTCCTGATGGGTAATGTTATTGAGCGTTCGGGTAATATGGGCCAGCGCGCTGCTGTAAAAATCAGGGCTCTTTTCTTCCCTGAAATGCTCGTTAATCAAGGCATCCAATTGCTCCATCAGCATTACAGGAGATACGTACAATCCCTTAAAAGCTCCCGGACTAGGCTCTGTATCGTACATAACGGGTCCGATGGGTGTTCCTGCTGTCATTTCCTTTTAAATGGTTTTACTACAATGGTTTTATTGTTGATCTCAAAATCTACGGTCTGCGCACCGGCCAGCATTTTTAATACCTTGCTCACCTGCTCGTATTTCGATACCGATCCCCAGATCTCCTTATTGGCTACATCCCCTTCATAAATCACATCCACATTATACCAGCGCGCAATCTTGCGCATAATGCTGCCAATCTTTTCATTTTCAAATACGAATTCGCCGTTTTTCCAGGCAACGGCAGATTCCACGTCGATTTTGTTTACGGTTATGCGGTTGTTGTTGGTAATAATGGATTGTTCACCGGGTTTTAATACTGTTGTGCCTATGCTCTTTGTCATCCCGAGTTCATTTGTCATCCCGAGTTCCGAGGGATCTAGATCCTTCGCTTTCGCTCTGGATGACAAAACATTCGCTCTGGATGACGGGGTGTTCAGGCTGGACGACGTGATGGTCGGCCCTGACGACGACACCCTTACACTACCTTCCAACAACGTAGTCTTAACACCATTTTCATCCTTATAAGCACTAATGTTAAAGTGCGTTCCAAGCACGGTTACCTCCTGCGCCATATTTTCCACTATAAACGGCATTTTTTTATGCTTAGCCACTTCAAAATACACCTCGCCGTATAATAACAATATTTTGCGTTCCTTACCAATAAATTGTGAAGGGAAACTTATTCTTGAATCAGCATTTAACCAAAGCTTGCTGCCATCCGGTAAAACCACCTGGTACATCCCACCTCTCGGCGTAGTTGCAGTAAGCATCTGCACCTTGCTATCAGCGCCCTGCCCGTCATCTCGACCGTATGGGAGAGATCTCTTGTTTGTGCTATTCAAGAGATCCTTCGCATTCGCTCTGGATGACAAAATAGTACCATCATTATATCTCAACTCACTCCCCACCACAACCCCCGTTTTCCTATCACTCAAATTAATCACCCTCCCATCAGCAAGCGTAAGCGTTGCAGTGTTCTTGCCGGGTGCAATGTCATTTTGATACGCCAGGCTTTTGTCATCCAGAGCACCGCGAAGGATCTTATCGCTATTATAAAACCATACCCCAAAAACAATTGCTGCTACCGCAGCAGCCACGCCAATAACACGCGGCCAGAGTTTCACCTTCCTGATCGGTTTTGCTTCCCGCTCAACAACTGCCCACATTAAACTTTGTGCAGCCTGCAGCTGCTCAGCAGTTAAAGCCAGCTTATCAGTTTCGTTCCACTGCAGGTAAGCATGCTCCAGCCAGGCAATTTCCTCCTCACTAGCTTTACCTGCTGTGTACCTTTCTAATAACGCTTTAAATTCATGCTCCTGCATCGCTATCTGGATTAATTGATCTGCTTTCTATATGTAATACAACTCAGCAAACCAGATTGGGTATGCGAAATGAAAAAAATGTTAAATAATTGTGAATAACACTTTAAATAGTTTGATGGAACGTTATTCGGGAAGATGAGCCACAGGTCTACCTTTCATGCCTTCATTAACTAAATGTGCTATGAACTTAGTCAATGCTGTTATATCTTGTGCTACACTTGCCTTTTCCAGGGCTTCCATATATTCCGCCCTCATCTCTACTGGAATCACCGTCCAGGGATAGCCACCTGAAGCAAGCATCACATTCATTAGAAAACGGCCAATTCTACCATTCCCATCCATATATGGGTGAATAAATACAAATGCAAAATGACCTAGTACTGCCCTTACCGACGCCTCTGTTTCGGCTGCTAGTAGCTCAAAAAGTACAGGCATTGCGTCACGCATCGCCTCAACGCTAAGTGGAACATGTTAGATCCGCCAATATATACCTGATGACGGCGGTATCCTGCCAGATCAGATGATTTTAACAAACCAGCCACCACGCTCGGGTCAAAAAGCTCACGATACCATTTTTGGTGATCAACATCGGCTTGTTTGCCCGCATTAGCTCCGTTCAGAATTTTAATTATAGTTTCCTTTACTATTAAAAAGGCTTGGTAGTAGCCTCTGGCTGCCATAGCATCCTTTTGTTTTCTATCTTCTTTATTGATGTTATGGTTCCACATACCACTGCTCACGCGATCAATCAGTTCGGCCGTTACTTTATATCTCTCTATAGATAAGGAATGGTATGCATCTGTAGTATACACATCATCTATTTTTGAAATATAAGCACCATGTTCTTCAGAAATACCTGGTGCTTTAGGGAAAGCCTTGATAATAATTTCCCGCATTTCCATCCACATCAGCTTAATTCTATTTACAAATGGTGATCTCTCCCGAACAGAGAGATCGATATTTAATTTACTTTCAAACGGATCAATTTCTCTTACGTCATAGCCAGCCTGCCTCATGGTATCAACAATTTGATCAGATATCTTTTCTCTATTGATATTTCGAAATGCCCCTGCAATCCTGCCGGCCAGTGTAGTATGTCCATATTCAAGCAAAGTCGGTAATAATTCAGAGGCATCGCTTATCATTGACAATGCAGTCCTGGCATCTAAGGAATTATTGGAAAAGACAGATGTAGAAGCATAAATTAATGCAGCGGCCTTGCTATACATTCTAATGCCTTTTTCCATTACAATTAAGTCTTCATCCGGCAAATCCGCTTTTAAATTAAACAGAGAGGTATTATTTGGCAGCGGGGTTGTCGTATTATTTGATTTTGGAGATCGTATAATCAATTGTGCAGGAACGGACCAATTACCGGCATGCAACTGTAGAGACTGGTCTGCTGATATACACCATTTAGTATCGTTTTTATGGGTTACGAATTTAGCTACAAAATCCCAATAGGAAGTATACCATGAAGTGGTATCACCAGATCTTTCTTCGGGACTAGTTGCAATATACCATCCTTTAGAAACCTCTTTTAAAAACCCCGTTCTAATTAAAATGCTTTTATATGTTCTGTTCGGAATTTCATCAGTGTGAATAGCAACAACACCATTATCCTGCAGTTTCTGCAATTCTTTTAACGATTCTATAAATCTTTCTTGCGGAGTAGCCATGACTTATTTCGTACGATTACAATTATATCCTTCTGGGCTATTACAATTAAATTATGTAGTGCTATTACAATTATATCGTGCAATAGTAACGAAATTTAATCGTTCCACCAAACTGTATAAAAATTAGTAATTAAGAATCCATCCAGGAGATCAGCACAAGGATCAATCCAATCTTTGGTTTCAATATCCTCAACGCCTTTTTCATTTGATCCGCCACTGTCGACTCTGCAATACCCAGGCGCTCGGCAATTTCCTTGTTAGACAAGTTTTCATGTCTGCGCAAATCAAATACCGCACGCATTCTTGGCGGCAACGCAGCGATCTCATTTTCAATCATGGCAGCAAACTGCCGCTCCCTGATTAAATAATCAGTAGGCGCAGTGATCTGCTGGTTTATTTTGGTAAAAGTTTCCGCATAGGCAGATACCACCTTTTTATGCTTCACCAGGTTGAAGATGGCATTACGCACAGCCATATACAAATACCCCGACAGGTTATTGCCCGCATCCAGATGGTCATGTTTAGCCCACAGGGCAATGAACATCTCCTGAACCACATCACGCGCATCCGCTTCATCCCGCAGCTTATTAAAAGCATGGGCATACAATAAGCTGCTGTAACGGTTAAAAACTTCAGTAAAAGCCTGGTGGTTCCCTGCCCTCAGCAAAGCCGTCAGTTCCTGGTCAGTATATGAACTATAAGTTGTCATCGGTTTCCCTTGTAGCTGTAAATTTACCGATAATTTAAATAATTAACCACAAATTATTCGGTAATTTTTACTTAGTGTAGCGCTTACACACAAGGAATTAGCCTCCAAAACCAAGCTCAAACCATCAAAAATCCAATTCGAAAAATGGAATCTTCCACTGTACATCCGGTAACAACGAATGGCCACCCTAAACAGAATTAACAGCAAAATTTCGTCCTGAAAAGCCCAGTTCCGAAACCTCCAATTCCAAACTAAATTTCGCAAAACCCTAAAACTTTAGTGTTTCCAGCTGATCTTCACGGAAATTAGATTTCGCAATAATAGTCAGCGTAGCTTTGTATCTATGTCAAATTCTGGTTATTTCGTTTTAAAAGGGCACCATACAGAAATTGGAATTAAATATTACTTCACAAGTAATGGAAATTCTAATATTGTAAAGTACCAGGCCGTATTTGTTACCAACGAAAATTGTTTAATTTTGTACTATGAGAACCAAGAAAAGAAATACTGATAAATTGGTAAAAATATCCGAAAAAACGCTATTGTCATTAGTGGCAGATCGCCTGAAGGATAGGGTATTATTCCCAGAGAAGTTAGAAAGCTCACGTAAGTTCATTGAATCAATAAAGGAAAGCACAATCTAAACTTTCAATCGCAAGGTCCGACCTGAAGAGATGAACGAATATCAGCAAAGTCTAAAAATACAACGTGACAATAATGCCACGCTACGCTACGCCGAAAAAGAAGCCAGGGCAAAGGGATTTGCTGAAGGTTTAGCAGAAGGTTTAGAAAAGGGCAAACACAAAAAAGCTGTAGAAATGGCACTCAAACTCTTAACCAAAGGTACTGCTCTTGATGAAATTGCGGATATAACCGGCCTTACCATCAAAGAGATCGAAGAACTTTAGCCCACCCGCCAATACATGCAGCTTGTCCTTTATGCAATAAAAACAATGCAGTTCAAAAAAGTAAATATTTGAATTAAGAAGCAAATGCAAAAGCTGATCCTTTTTCAGAACGGTAAGCAGCAAACAGCGATGAAGGAGAACTTTTAACTTTAATCCGGTTTACATGATATATTTTTAGCACTACTGCCGCCATAACCGAGTTCCTCGCTGAGCACTATGTTGCTAGCTTCCTGCAACGTTTTGTCGCATATAGTTCTGATTTTTTCAGATCCTGATTTTTTAATGGTACACTTCCAGCAACCTACTTCATCATCCGAACTGGTACAGGAACTCAGGCAATAAATAATCAGAATCAAGGTACAGCGTAAAAAATTTTTAGTCATGACAGCGAATTTTCACGAATATAAGAATCTTTGGTTTACTAACAATCTAATGCTATTTTTCCCTTTTTTTGAACAGAATTTCATCCTGAAAAGTACATTCCGGAAACCTCCAATTCCAAACTAAATTTCGCAAAACCCTAAAACTTTAGTGTTTCCAGCTGATCTTCACGGAAATTAGATTTCGCAATAATAGTCAGCGTAGCTTTGCTGAAACTAACCAGCAATAAATGTCAGAAAAAACAAGTACAACTACCGATACCACAATCCTGGATCAAGATCAACTTACCCGCTTTATTGATCCATACAGTGACTTCGGATTCAAGCATCTGTTCGGAAAAGCACTAAATCGCGATTTACTGATCAAGTTCTTAAACGGCGTATTTAAAGGCAGAAAAGTAATTGTCGACATTCAATATAAAAACACGGAGTACAAAGGTCCGGGAAAAAAGTACAGGAAAACCATCTTTGACCTTTACTGTACCGGGGATAAAGGCGAAAATTTCATCATCGAAATGCAAAAAGCAAAAGTCCAGAATTTCATAGACCGCAGCATCTTCTACACAACCAATCTGATACAGGAGCAAGGTGTCGACGTAGATGCCGACTGGGACTACCTCCTACCGGAGATTTACTTTCTTGCCATCATGGATTTTAAGTTTGACGACAGCCATCCCGACCATTTTATACACGACGTAAGGTTGATAGAAATTCATACCAACAAAGAGTTTTTCCCAAAATTGAGCTATATTTTTATAGAGATGCCCAAGTTTAAAAAAACAGAAACTGAACTCGAAAACGAATTAGAAGAATGGCTGTACATCTTAAATAATTTAAAACAATTTGAGGAGATTCCTGTATCTTTGAGAGAAAAGGAAGAATATAAAAAAGTATTCGAGATTGCAGAAATTGGCAATTTAACACCTGAAGAGATGAACGAATATCAGCAAAGTCTAAAAATACAACGTGACAATAATGCCACGCTACGCTACGCCGAAAAAGAAGCCAGGGCAAAGGGATTGGCTGAAGGCGAACACAAAAAAGCTGTAGAAATGGCGCTCAAACTCTTAACCAAAGGTACTGCTCTTGATGAAATTGCGGATTTAACCGGCCTTACCATCAAAGAGATCGAAGAACTTTAGCTCACCCGCCAATTCAACGCGTAAAGATACCATTGGTTCCGCGCAAAAATTACCTTATTTTTGTGGTGATAAATCACCACATTTGATCGTCAATGGACAAATTGCTGAAGAACTACGATGCGCTGGTACAAGAATACAACAAAACTATTGTTGACAGTTTTAATATAGACGATTTCAGGAAATACAATGAGATTTTGCTTTCGGCCCATAGCTGCGCTGTTGAGGGCAATCTATAAATAAAGAAAATGTCTGATGGAGCCTGTAATCATTAAAAAGTCCAGAGACGGAGAAGAAAACGCAAGTATTGGCTGCCTGTTTATCATTATCATCCCGGTTATCTGGGCCATATACGAGATCGCAACAACCAAACATAGCTTTGAGGTCTGGTTTTTCTCCGGATTCATTGCTGTTCTATTCGCCGTTCCGCTCGAATATTTCCTGGTTTCCAGGCTGCCTTTAAGTCCGTCGATGATCATCAACAAAGAAGGGATCACATTTTTTTCCAATCTCAAAAGATACAGCGGCCTGGCGCTGGTTAGGAAATATTACCCAATTCATGAAGCGCTGATCAAATGGGATGAGGTCAAAGACTTCATGCTCGATACCCGCTATGAAGACAGGCCCAATGGAGATCAGGGTGGCACCATGACTGTTCGGCTCGACACGCTCATTATGGTGGGTGCCCCTGATAAAAGGGACCATTACCACTCCATAGGCAACTTAACGTTAGCCCCGGAGCAGATCCTTGCGCTGTGCAAGGAGTTTCACATTACGTATAAAAGCCTGCCAAAACGCAATATCATTCGTTAATTTACCCCTAAAACTAGCCAATATCTAATTCTTATGTTTTGTCTTATACAGAGCTCTATTAAATCTTTGCAACTCATCTCAAAATATTGAATATTTAAACAATATATTGCTATAAGTCAAATACTTAAAAAAATAAATGTTGCTTTTTCTGTGGTTACTAAATTCAAATCTGTCTAGATTCACCTGACTAACTTAAAATCTATGACAGAAAAAAACAGCCGCTACATCGATCCGCTTACAGCCTATAACCATTTCACGTCATTTCGAGGGAAGCGAAGCGACGAGAAACCCCTTGAACTATGCAAATCCACGTTAAAGCACGCTCAAACAAGAGGTCTCTCTTATCGTCGAGATGACGGCAAGAAAAATAAAACAATCAATGATTAAAAATCTTTAAAATTGCGGAGATGAGTAAAATGACTAAAGAAGAACGTGAATTGTACCACTCAGATGTGAAAGCAAAATCTGACTGGAATGCGGGTATTCGTTACGCAGAAAAAAAGGCTAAGGAAGAAGGAAAGGAAGAAGGAAAACTGGAAGAGAAAATTGAAATTGCTAAAAGCCTCAAAGATGAGGGACTATCAATCGAGTTAATATCTAAAACGACAGGTCTTCCCATCGAAGAAATCGAAAAGCTATAAATTTTATATAAAAATTTATAGGCCCTGGAAAATTCCAGGGCCTTTTATATTATAGATCCTGTTTCATCGATAGGATCACTACAAGCATCGCCAGTTTTACCACACGTTTCCAATTGTCAACACACCGGCCCCTCACTCCATCCGGGGGTTTTATCCTGATCAACGGGAAGCGTGCGGTCTACCTTTAAAAACATTTATACGATTCCCTTGGTTTTATAGCTAAAGAATAAAGCCATGGCAGATAACAACAATATCATAAAAATAGCCACGGCACCGGATCAAGCCGGCGCCATTGGCGTATTAACCTTGGCATTCAGCCTTGACCCGATGGCCAGATGGTCACTGCCGGACCCGGCAAAATATCTGGCAGCTTTTCCGTCGATAGCGAAGGCTTTCGGTGGAAAAGCGTTCGAATCGGGAACTGCTTACATGGCCAATGGGATCACCGGCGTTGCCCTATGGCTGCCGCCTGGTGCCAGATCTGATGAAGAATCCCTGACAAGACTGTTCGACGAAAACACTGACAACGATATAAAAGAGGATATGCAGCGGATTTTTGAGCAAATGGAAAAATTTCATCCAACCGAACCGCACTGGTACTTGCCGATGATAGGTGTTGACCCGGTACATCAGGGTGCGGGGGCAGGCGCTGCACTGATGACCGAAGCACTCAAGGCCGTTGATCGTAATGGATCAATGGCCTATCTCGAATCTTCAAATCCCAGAAATATTTCGCTATATCAGCGTCACGGTTTCGAGGTAATAGGAGAAATTCAATCTGGCAGCTCCCCTGTTTTACGGCCCATGTTAAGGAGAGCACAATATTAGATTACCCAATACTCTTCCATCAGCATATGTCCATGATATCTGTCTGACAAACAGGTATACCGGCAAAATATTCTACGATAAAATGGGACTTATATTCATAGAGATGCTTAGCTTTGTAAAGAGCCCCACTGAGCTGGAGACCGACCTTGACAAATGGTTATACGCTTTAAAGCACTTAACCGAATTTAAGGAACGTCCTCAATATCTAAACGGCTCAGAATTTGATCCATTATTTGACCTGGCAAACTATGCCAATTTAAACGAAGAGGAAAGAAATATGTACAACGATAGTTTAAAGCACAAGTGGGATAATGAAAATGTGATGGATTATGCCATTAAAACTGCTGAGCAGAAAGGTCGCGAAGAAGAACGGGCTAAGATGGCTCTTAAACTCCTAGCCAAAGGCACTCCTATTGATGAAATTATAGAGTTAACAGGCCTTACTATTGAAGAAATCCAAGCCCTGTAATGCTCCCTAACCTTAATTATGGATACCGCTATCAAACCAACTGTCACGCTCTGCGACAATCCCTAAATACTACGGAAGGTTTTTGGCTAAGACCCTTTCAGAACAATTACGACCTGAGTTTGGGAGTGGATTTTCTTACAGACAATAAATAATCATAAATTGCCTATATGAAAAAAACGCTTTCTATCCTCCTGCTCCTTTTAGCAATAACCTCTACATACGCCCAGGAAATGACCGGAACCTGGTATGGTACACTCGATACTAAAGGCAGCAAACTACGTATAGTGTTTCACGTTTCTAAAACCGGAGACGCTTACACCACTACAATGGATAGCCCGGATCAGGGTGTTAGCGGCATTGCAACAGATAAGACCACCATACAGGGTAAGCAGCTTACGATCAGTGCTGCAGAATTTGGTTTAACTTATACGGGCAGCTATGTTCCTGACAGCAGTAAAATTACCGGAACATTTACTCAGGGTACAGGAAATTTTCCGCTCACGCTTAGTAAAAAAACTGCTACAGCTGTAACCGTAATCCGTCCTCAAGATCCTAAAGACTTTCCCTATAAACAAGAAGAAGTAACATTTGTCAACGTCAAAAACGGCAACCAGCTGGCCGGAACCCTGACCATGCCCTCCAATGGGAAGGCTTCAAAGATCGCAATACTGATCAGTGGCTCTGGCCCTCAAAACCGCAATGAAGAATTAGCTCCGTTTAACCACCGTCCTTTTCTGGTATGGAGCGACTGGCTAACCCGTAATGGAATAGCTGTATTAAGATACGATGACAGGGGAATAGGTAAATCAACCGGCAATTTTGCAAAAGCCAGCAGCGCCGATTTTGCAGATGATGCCGAAGCAGCTGTTAATTACATTTCCTCCAGGGCGGATCTGAAACATCTTTCCATAGGCCTGGTAGGTCATAGTGAAGGGGGTATGATTGCCCCTATGGTAGCCAGCCGCAATAAATCTGTTAAATTCATAGTACTGCTGGCCGGTACTGGCGTACCAATAGCAGAGTTGATGGT
Organism: Pedobacter heparinus; assembly: GCF_032678725.1. GTDB lineage: Bacteria > Bacteroidota > Bacteroidia > Sphingobacteriales > Sphingobacteriaceae > Pedobacter > Pedobacter heparinus_A. The sequence goes on along the minus strand of NZ_JAVTSC010000009.1, from coordinate 111,335 downwards.
TCAGCAAAACCAGGATCTTATGCGTTTATCCGGTGCCCCGGCTAGTACAATAGCATTATCTGCAGCCACAAACACGAAGATCTATCAGGCCATGAACCAATATAAAAACTTGCCATTTGACGCTTTTAAAGCCAAAATAGATACCCTTATGTATGATGAATTCCGAACCCATCAAAAGGAATTATTATTAGGACAAGACGTTAACAAAGTTGTTGGAACGCTGTCAAAAACATTCTATACGCCATGGTTCAGGTACTTTATATCCTTTAACCCTGCGGTATACCTGAGTAAAGTTAAATGCCCGGTACTGGCCCTTAACGGTACACTGGATATGCAGATAAAAAGTGACACGAACCTTGCTGCAATCCAAACTGTCTTACAAAAAGCAGGCAATACCAGATTTGACATCATGCCGCTGCCAGGCCTCAATCACCTTTTTCAGCAAGCTACCACAGGCGGCACAGTGGAATATGGCCAGATTAGTGAAACAGTTAACCCGAAGGTGCTGCAAAAAGTGTCAGCATGGATAGCTGAAGTAGCGCTAAGGCCATCCGCGCAGTAGACACCGAGCGGGTACTGATGTACTGGCACATCGGCCAGCGAATATTCCTGGAAGAGCAGGAAAGAAAAAACCGCGCTCATCGCAGGATAAACACAAACTCGCCACCTTCATCACCAACCCCTTTTATGGCTGCATATTGAGGGAATGTTTGCGTGTTGTTAATAATCGCCTTGTAAAAATTATTAAAGAGATCTTTGGCGGTCAGGTATTTTAGCTTATTTTCTTTCAGATTTTTATTGAGGTAATAGATAAACTTACTGTTATCAGGCACAGGCTCCATATTGCCACTGGCCATAATTTTCCGGCTGGGATAAGTATACTGAACTTGTATATCCTTTGGTGCGTCGCTATCGATAGACCTGGTAAAGGCCCCGCTGAAACAGGCATCGGCAATGACGAGAATGTGTTTGGAATTGCTGCGTTTCAATGCTTTGTTGATATCATCCGAAGAAATATAGGTGGAGTTCATCCCCTTTTTAGCGGAAGCTGGGATCCAGTAGCCGTCTACATCACCAAACTTGTCTTTTTCAGCAATGCCATGCCCGGCGTAAAAAATTAGCAGGTTGTCATTGTCACCTAAGGAATTCGCTTTCTGAACAATGGTCTGCATGATTTCTTCACGTGTTTTGTTGTACACGGTCTGAATGTTACTGGTTTCAAAAGTATAGTTGCTTTGCAATACCTGCTTTAGCGACTCGGCATCCCTGGTTGGGTTTTGCAAGTCATCTATGCCTGGGTCCTGGTATTCATTTGCCGCAATCAGGAGGGCGTGAAAGACCGGCGGTTTATCTACGTCTACAGGAATGATCGCAGGTTCTTCTTTTTTCGCAGTAACTGGAGGTACGGATGCATTGAGCTGAAAAGTCTTTGTCCCGGTATTGTTATTCTTATCTGTGGCGATGATGCTGATGCTGTTCTGACCTTCCTTCAGCGCTATGGTAGTTAGAAACAAACCATCGTCCTCTACTTTCTGTGCCAGCAGCCCATTTACAGTGACACTTTTTATCCCTGATTCGTCTTTTGCCCTGCCTACAATCTCAATTTTCGTCTCATTCTTTACGATTTGCAGGCCCCGCGTAATTTGCGGACTGATCAGCTCAATTATTGGCTGGGTATTGTCTTTCTGATTTGCAATGCTTTGTTTTTGAGCTATGCGTTTAAGTGCTTCACTCACATCGGGTTGATTGGAGTTGATTACAGAGGCCTGGTTATAGGCATCGACCGCCTCAGCGTCGCGGTTCAGCTTTTCCAATACGTAACCCTTTAAGGCAAGTACATCTGAATACCCGGATTTATTTGCTGTCTTAATTTCAGAACCATATTCTTTCAGGGATTGATTGAGGCCGTTCAGGGCTTCCTGATACATTCCAGCAGGAATATACTCCGTAGCGGCCTTTAGATAGTGGATAAAAAATTTCCAGTCATCATTAGTGATGTATGAAGTTAATCCTTTTGCCTGGTAGTCTTTATAAACTGCCCTTGCCTCACTAAACTGACCCATCCTGATCAACGATGGCATCAAACTGATGTATGCCCTCGATTCTTTTGGGTCAAGACTGATCAGTGTTTTATAGTCGGCAACGGAGCGTTCATACTGGCCTGTTCTGGCAAATGACCAGCCTCTGTTGTTAAGCGCAACGGCATTTTTTGGGTTCATACTCAGGCTGGCATTTAAGTCTGCTATTGCTTTTTCAAACGCTCCAATATTAACATAAACCGATCCCCTTTTGGCCCATTGAATGGGATTTTTAGGATCGAGCAACACCAGCGTACTTAAATCTTCCAGTGCCTTCATTTTATCACCAGAGTTGTTGTAGGATGCTGCACGGTTGGCCAGGGCCATTAAATTTTTAGGGTCAAGCTGAAGCGCTTTATTGTTGTCTTCAATAGATTTATCGTATAATTTCTCGTTAAAATAGGCGTACCCTCTGCCGGTCAATGCGATCAGGTTTTGAGGCTCCAGCCGGAGTGCCTCGGTATAATCCGCGATTGCGCTGGTCCTGTCTTTCTTAAAATTATAGGTGCGCGCCCTGGTGATGTATAAATACGCCTCACCGGGGCTCTGTTTAATGGCTTCGTTGATGGCGGCCAAAGCCTCTTCATATTTACCAGCAAGGTTAAAAGTATTGGCATTTGAATTTAAGGTAGACGCCGTATTGCTTTGAGCTATACCTACAAACGGAGACAGAAAAAAGAGAATTGCGGTAATCTTTATGGTAGCATTAATTATTTTGATCATCATAGTGTTCATAGACCTTCCGTCTAATTTATTCAAAATACTTCATCAATCCAGCCTGTTTAAATTAATTTTTTATCCGGTAAGGAGACCTGGTATTCTAAACTTAAATACAGACAAATATTTACTAAAAATATTAGCACAACATACTGACTTTACCAGCCGGATTATTTATCTTTACCATAAGATAGTTATATAATTCAAGAACCATGAATCAGCCCGATTATTCAACATTCCCAACATTAACAACCCAAAGACTGCTACTCAGAAGACTTTCATTAGCCGACACGCCTGTAATTTATGAGTTGCGCTCTGATCCTGAAGTAGCCGTTTTAACAGGCAAAAAGCCCTTTACCAGTTTAGACGAAGCAACCGCCTATATCAATAAGATCGATAACCTCATCAATAACAATGAAAGTATCTTTTGGGCAATAGCTTATAAAGATTCCCCCACAATGTTAGGCGGAATTTGCCTCTGGAATTTTGACATATCCAATGAAACGGTAGAAATTGGTTACGAGTTGCTTCCACAGTTTCAAAGCAAAGGCATTATGGCAGAAGCCATTGCTTGTATACTGCAATATGGATTTGATACCATGGGCGCAAAAACGATTGTGGCATTCCCCTCCGCGGACAACCCCGCCTCTGTAAAACTGCTGGAAAAGACCGGCTTTACATTAATGCCCCGCGATTTTAAGCATACACATGCGGATGTTCCCGGAATGTTAACTTATACATATCAGCAATAGGTCTCCCACAATAAGTTTTTTATATCATCATTCCCGATGTAAGAAATTAAATTAGGATTAATAGTTGAAAACTAATAACTTAGTTATAAACTAAAAAGATATGAAAAAGCTGCGCTACTTTATCCTAATCCTATACACATCTTCTGCATTAGCTCAGTCCTCTGATACAATTGACAAGGAAAAATTGATTGAGTTCTATCAAAGTCAGCGTTTCACGGAAGCGGCAGCTTATCTGCAAATAGTTTACGGCGCCGAAACAGATCAGCCGAAAGAACTTGCACAAATCGCCTATACAAACCTGATGGCTGGCAACCTCGCCATTGCGGAAAAAAGTTATCTGAAGTTATACACACAGCAACCAGCCAGCCTACCTGTTTTATTTAATCTGGCGGCTATCAGTATGCGCAGGGGGGATGACGGGAAGGCGATGAGTTTTTACAAGGAGATCATAAAGATTGACAGCATGAATTTCAATGTTTACAAGCAACTCGCTTCGTTTTTTTTGAATCCGGCATCTCCAGAAAAAATAGCTAATCTTGAAAAGGCAAACAAGATCAACCCTACACATCCGGATGTAGCATTTGATCTGGCAACGGGCTATAATAAATTAAGTAAAAATGATTCTGCTTACCATGTATTGGATGTTGCATTAATTGCCGATACCGCTAATCTTTCGCTTTTAAAAGCCAAAATGCCGGTTTGCATCGCCCTATTAAAAATGAATGAAACTATTCAGACAGGTGTAAAGCTTATGGTTTATGGCGATAGTTCAGGTTATGTGCTCAGTAATCTTGGAAAGGCATATTACCTCAATAAGGAATATCAAAAAGCTATTGATATGTATACCATTATTGAACGGCTGCAGCAGCAGACAGAGTCTAGCCTTTACTATACCTCTCTGTGCTATAAGGAACTAAAAAACTATGTGAAAGCTGCCGACTATATGAAACGCTCTATTAAGGAGGGGATTTCACCATACATCTCGAACTATTATCAGATCTTGGGAGAGATCTACGAATTGACAGGCATGATTAAAGATGCAAATTTCGCCTATCACAAAAGTTTTGATTTCGAAAATACCGGAGGTGCATACTATAATCTTGGCTTGATTAACGATTTTAAAATGGATAACAAAAAGGCTGCTTTAAAATACTATCATCTGTATCTGGCCAGCAAACCTGATCCAGAAAAACGTAAAGAAGTAATTAAGTATGTAAAAATGAGGATCGCGTACTTGCAAGGGAAAAGCTAATTAAGTAACCACCCCTCCTCTATTTTAATTTCCACTTATATTGATTTCAAGGCTGACAGCAACCATAAAAAGGCAGCCATTTTTACCAGTTTGACACCCAGATTTTAATTCAATCCAAACTAAATTTGGTAAATCCATAAAACTTTAGTGTTTCCAGCTGATCTTTCCTAAGATTAAATTTCGTAACAATATCCAGTGTAGCTTTGTTCCATCTAAACAGCAATAAATGCCAGAAGAACTAATTGAAGCTGCACAAATATCAAATAAAAAGAAGGATGAAAAAGATCCCCGAAAAAAGAATGATATCATTTTTAAAGGGGCTTTTGAAGATTATTTCGTCCACCTGCTTCGTTTTACTTACCCAAATGCAGATCAGATCTTCGACTTCAATAAGGAGATAATATTCCTGAACCATGAACTGGCTGAAATAAATATTGATCCAGGTCTGTCTGGAGGAACAACAAGGACAGATCTGCTGGCAAAAGTCTTTTTAATGGACGGGACGGTACAATGTTTCTACCTCCATATCGAAATCCAGGCTGTAAGCAATGTCACCTTTCCAGAACGCGTTTTCGACTATTACATCCGTTTACGCGACAAATATGGCCCATCTGTAGTTTCATTGGCCGTATTTACTGGCAAAAAAAATCAATTGCGCCCAAATAGCTATAAATCCAGCATCCTTGGAACAGAACTCAGTTTCAAATTTAAAACTTATCAGATCTTTGACCATACAGAAGACGAATTGCTGGCAATGGATAATCCGTTTGCTTTGGTGGTAATTGTAGCACAACAGGAAGCGTTATCTAAGAAACTAAAAGATGCCGAACGGCATACTACAAGAATGAAGATTATTGATAAAATGGCGGCCAGCGGCAGATTTGATCAGGTGAGAATCAAGGAATTTGTACTGTTTTTGAACAGAATTATAATAGTTAAAAATTCAAAGTATAACGCTATATTTGATCAGCAGGTTAGCAACTTAACAGGAGGAAAAGTTACAATGGGAATAACAGAAACTTTAAAAATGCTGGATAGAGAAGAAGGCATTGAAATTGGAATTCAAAAAGCCGAAGCCCGAAAAAACCACGATTTCGTAGAAAACTTAATTACAAAATTAAGCCTGTCTGATGAACAGGCTGCCGATATTGCAGAAGTTACAATAGAATTCGTCGCCAAAGTCCGTGAAGAATTAAAAAATAAGTAGAGCTACTACCTTTCTCAACTCCATTCACACTACAACCTGTTTCCCCTTCAGGCAAAACGGAGACCAATTGAGCTTACCATGTCCTATTCATCAGCCAGCTGTATTGGCCGCATCAACTTCATGTCTCCTTCGGCTGCAGCCGAAGCAAAGCCGAATAAAACACGACCAATACACCTCCGGATGCCGAGTGAATAGCACATTACCAAATGGCAATTTTACCGCTTACAAAGGCATCACCCCAAACATTAGCACCAGCTTGTTGTTCTGGTATAAATTCAGGGTCTGGTCTGCCACGTCATATTTAAAGGTTTGGTCGCCAATCAGCGTCAAGAACTGGTGCTCCAGTTTATTGAGTTCATCACTGCAAGCCATCATGGTTCCTGCCATTTGTTTAAAGCTAAGGTTCCCTTCACTTTTATCATAGCCACCAAAAAAAGTATTACATCCTGATTTGCCTCCAACCCTTTTTTTCGTTCCGTCAAAGGTCATGTATATCGGAGATTCCGTTTGGGTTTGCCCGTTCATCTGGATCAGCTTCCATTTATGGTTCACTACAAAATCCCAGGCAGTAGTGGTGTTTACCTTCATTTTTATTTTTTTCAGCACCTTTTTGAGCTTGTATTCATAAGCTGAAGCATCAGCCGGTACATTTTTTCTCCTGGTCCTGTTCACCTGTAATACATACCGATAGCCAGGCATATAGGTAAATCCGGAAATCTGACTGTAAAATAACTCCCAGCTTTTGCTGTTCTTGTATTTCACCTGCATACAGGTCATAGGCGCAACGCCGGTACAACTGGCCAGCTCTTCTTTTACTACTAAGGTAATGACATCGGCTTTACCGGCCACCGACAAGCCTAACAGCATAACGAGTGTTAGCATGAATTTAGCACTGATCATTTTAAGCATATTGGTATTCATTTATTGGTATGTTAACAATAAGATGCAGCGATTGTTCTTTTTCCATATTTCCAAACCTTATTTAGTCTGCAAATGTTCTTAACTTTATATAAACAGCGGGCTATGGGAAAGTATCAACAGGAATGGAAAAAAATGCTACAGCAGGATGAAGCATTTGAAGATTGGAAGATCAGGACCAGCGGTGGCGATCTTTTGATCCGGGTACCCGAAGAAACCGACATGGAGGTATTAAAAATGCAATTTGCAGATACGATCTCTCACGTTGCCCCATTGGTAAAATCACCCAAAACCACGCTCAAATTCTTTGTGGGCAATTCGGCAGAAACAGACTTTATATTTACACTCAATTAAAAAACAGGGTCAACGGTCTTTCAGCGATTTACTTTGCAACAGCGAAATGCTGTGCCAGTTCAGTCTCATTGGTCAGGTCAAGCCGCAAAGGCGTAATGGAAACAAAGCCGTTTTCAACAGCCCATCTGTCAGTCCCTTCTTCTGCGGCTGCCAGTGGCGATACAGTGATCCAGTAATGCTTTCTTTGCATGGGATCTATTCCTGGCACCACCTTGCCATCATAAAGCCGGACAGATTGTTTTGTCCACCTGATCCCAACAGGCTTGGGCGGAAAGTTCACATTGTATAAACCAAGAGCAGTAGTGTTCAGCAACTCTGCCAGTGCCTGTTCTACATACTTGCCCAGCCCTTCAAAATCCGGCTCGGTTTTCCCTACCGGAGTACTCAGGGCAACTCCCTTCACGCCCAGTAAAACGGCCTGTTTGGCTGCTGCCAGTGTACCGGAGTGCCACATAGAATTGCCAAGGTTTGGCCCCATGTTTATACCAGACAACACCACATCGGTATCCGGATAAATGTGTAAGCCTAAGGCAGCACAGTCGGCAGGTGTACCATTTACCCGGTAAGCCTCCATACCTTCAAATGCTATAGGTGATTTTTTTATGGATAATGGCCTGGAATGAGTAATGGCATGGCCCATGGACGATTGCTCTACATCAGGGGCCACTATCCTTACTTCGCCAAACCTCAGCGCAATTTTTGCAAGTGCGGCAATTCCCGGGCTGTATATGCCGTCGTCATTTGTAATCAGGATCTTCATGATAAATTATTTAGGTACATTTAAAACCTTATTAAGGTCCATATTGTTCAGTCGATATGAAAAAACCTGGTAAACTGGTAAGATTAGTACACAACCCCACTGCTGGAGAAGGTGATTATTCCAGGAAAAACATCGTTAAACTGATCGAATCCCACGGTTATCGCTGCGTTTACAGCTCCTCTAAAAATAAAATACTGAAATCCATATCACCGGAGACAGAATTTATCGTAATCGCTGGCGGTGATGGAACGATCAGAAAAACCATCATCACTCTTCTTAATAAAAAACTGAAGTACAAACGCCCCATAGCCTTACTGCCTTTTGGAACAGCCAACAACATTGCCAGTTCATTAAACATCCCCTCAAACAATGCCATAAATATCCATTCCTGGGCAGAGTATAACCTTAAAAAGTTTGATGTTGGCCAGGTGGTCGGCTTAAAGAAAACAGCCTATTTTATCGAATCTTTTGGCTTTGGTATTTTTCCCAGATTGATGAAGGATCTGGAAAAAATGGACACCGCCCACATTAAAACTCCTGAACAGGAATTTAAACTTGCACTGGAAACCCTTTTTTCCATCAGTAAAAACTACCAATCCGTTCCGTTTAAACTGGAAATTGATGGGCAGCTGATCGAAGACAAGGCCATCATGATCGAGGTCATGAACATTTCTTACCTGGGTCCGCAATTAAAAATAAGTAAAGATGCAGACTCCGAAGATGGTTTTTTTGACGTGGTCATCGTAACAGAAAAAGACAGGAAAAAAATGGAAACCTATCTCAGCAACAAAATCGGGCTCAAAGATCCCCTCTTTCCTATTAAACCCATTCGCACCAAGAGCCTCCATATCAACTGGGAAGGGAAAGACATGCATGCGGATGACCAGGTCATCAAAACCAATCACCCCAGCTTAAAAATTTCCCTGATCGACAGCCTGCTCGAAATGGTTACCCCATCAAAGATTCCTAAAAGCTAGCCTGCCAACTTTTCATTCCTAAAAAAAGGCTGCAAAGGAAGAGCTAACCAAACCCCTCCCTTTAACAACCTGATTTGAAAAATCTTTTCTAAGTATCTGTCTTTACAAATCAATTAAAAAATAGTGCTTTGCTGATGAGGCATAGGATTCATTTTTTTCTTCTGTTAAGGAAGAAAAAACTTATTCCAGCCTCAGAAGGAATGTGCTATTTTTTAAGTAAATCATATAATGTCACACCCCAGCATACTAAGTATATAAAAACACCAACAATAGGCTCCCTGCTTTGAGCAAAAAAATTACCTTCTCTTATGAAAACCCCTTCTAGAAAATAAAATTACCTTCTCAGAGGAGGCCTAGCGTCTTTTTATTTTTTTCCTCAGAAAAAAATAAAATTTTTCGGAAGCTCATATTGATTTGGGTCCTCAAGAGCACTTCGTGGTTATGCAGCCTCCGAAGAGAACGGTTATTTTATCCTACTATTTAGCAATTTCAGGTTCAACTCCCCCGTTTCATCCAGACTAAACAACGTAATGGAAGAATTTTCCTGCACAATGCGCCGGTAATGTTTTAAAGGCATCCCCAGCTTATGGGCCAGGTATAAACGATTGAGACCATTATGCCCGACAACAAGAATGTTTCCCGAAGGATGTTTACGCAATATTTCCTGGTAAAAATCATCTACACGGGCCACAACCTCAGCTGCACTCTCGCCAGTACCACCTGCTTTTGCTACCGCCGGATCATCCATCCAGCTGTTCCATAAACCAGCATTTTCTGCAATGAACTCTTCCTTGGTCTTACCTTCCCATCCCCCAAAATCCACTTCTATCAGGCGTTCATCTGTTTGTACAGGCTTTAGTCCCGATGCGATCTCTGCTGTGTATTGAGCCCTTTTTAAAGGAGAAGAATAAACCGCATCAAAGCTCATCCCCTTTAGCTGGCTGTTCACCAGGTTGGCCTGGGCAATGCCTTTCTCCGTAAGGTCTATATCTGTTCTGCCGCAATAACGGTTTCCATCGGCATTGTATTTCGTTTCTCCATGACGGAGTAAATAAACATTAAGCATGTAACTCTCCCTTTTTAATATATCCCTTTTCCAATAATAAATTCAAAAACCTGTGGTAATTTTTATCATATACAGCCGCCAGTGCCGGCTCCGGATGCACCTCTTTGTCAATGGTGGTCAAAGCCGTTACCGCATCGGCCAGTGAGCCGAAATGCGTGTTCGATGCCGCCAGAATTGCCGCACCAACCGCACCCGATACCTCCTTCATTTTATAAATGGGCAGGTTCAGTACATTGCTGCGTATTTTCAACCATACCTCGCTGTTGCTACCGCCACCGGCAGTGAAAACAGCTTTGATCTTTTCATTGGTAAAGCCCTGTATCAGTTCAAAAGAAAAGCGTTCCAGGTAAGCAACCCCTTCCATATTGGCCGTAAATCGCTCTGCCATCGATAAACCTTCCGGTTCAAAACCAACTGCGTCCGGCGCCACCATCGGGAAGCGCTCGCCATGCTGGCGCAAAGGATAAGAGATCAGGTCTGTAGGGATCAGCTTTTCTGCCGCTTTGCTCAAGGCTTCCAGGTTATCACCAAACTCATTCGTTACCCAGTCGGCCCCGGTATTGCTCGCCCCGCCCGGCATCCAGTATCCCGCAGGGTGCCTATGGCTATAAATACGCCCTTCTTCGTCCACAATCTGTTTTTTGGTTACACCTTTTATCACCATCGTAGTACCAATAGTCGTATTCCATTCTCCTGGTTTTACCGCACCCGAAGCAATTTGCGAAGCGCAACCATCCGTAATACCTACTGTAACCTGTATACTTGCCGGCAGGCCCAGTGAATCGGCAACTGTCTGATCCAGGGTACCAATTACCGTACCCGAAGGAAACACCTCCGGCAGCCAGGATTTTTTCAAAGGCAAATGCGTGTATAAATATTCCGGCCATTCGTAATCACTTACGTCATAGCCTGTTTTAAAAGCATTGGTATAATCAGTCTTGCCCCAGCGGCCACTCAGTTTACCGGTAATGTAATCTGCCGCATGGATCCATTTTGCTATATGAACAGCTTTTTCCGGGTAAGTTTCGCCAAACCACACGATTTTAGCCAGCGCACTTGAGCTGTTAAAAGCCGTAAAACCCTTGTTATGGTATTTTACCGCTGCAGCCGTACACACTTCGGCTTGTTTGCCGGAGCGTTTGTCACTGTACATGATTGCATTGTGCAATGGTCTGTTTGCTGCATCCAAAGGGATTACCGTACCTGAGGTAGAGGTAACCGCCATCGCCATCACCTGTCCGAAATCGATATCCGGAGCCTTGGTTTTCAGGGATTTTAAACAAGCTACACAAGCCGCCCACCATAATTCTGGCGACTGCTCCTCTCTTGACTCCTCACTGAGCGGAAATACCTCGCCAGCACTTGCCACAACAACTCCGTTCACATCCAGCAAAACTACCCTTGCGCCTTGTGTTCCTATGTCAATTCCTATAAAATAAGGTGCCATACTAGCTGAATATTTCTATAAATGAGGCCCTGGTTTTTTTCCATTCTTCGTACAGTTTGGCATGCTGTTCATTTTGTTGGGGTAGTGTTTCTTCCAGCACAAAAGGTTCAATTTCGGCTTTGCCTAGCGCTTTGTTACAGATATATACTCCACCTACTACCGATGATTGACGGTAACTGTTCCTGATGATCACCCGCTTTTGCAGCAAATTGGCAATAAACTGCCGCAATGTAGCGCTTTGTACACCGCCGCCACAAGCCCAGATGTAATCCTGGTCGTGTGTGGTTACGCCGCAAAGGCTTTTATAATTTTCACTGATGCTGCAGGCAATATCCCATAGCGTGGCCCATACAAAACTTCCCCTGGTGAGCAAATGCGAAACCGGCGCATCAAAAATAAAACCACCCCGGGTAAGCGGCGCTTTTTCATCTGCTACTAAAGAGCCCAAAGAAGCGATGCACTGAAAATGGGTAACTTCTGCAAGCTCCCTTTCAATTACTTCATAACCTTCGACAGGGTAGAATATCTCTTTTAAGCGCTGGTAATTTAAACCGGTAACACCGGCATTGGCTTCCAGTATAAAGCTATGCCCATCCGTATGCCTGCTTGTCCAGGTACGTTCCTGTTCGTCGGTAATGTATGCTCCGGTAATCTTGATGATCGGGGTAGTGGTACCGGAAACCATAACCACATCGTTTTCCAAAGGTTTGGTACTGATGATGGCCAGTTGTGTATCAGCACCACCAACAATCACCTTTGCTTCGGGGTTAATGTTTAATGCTGCTGCCTCTCCAGGTAAAATTGTACCCAGCACTGTGCCCGACAAGGTCAGTTCAGGTAATACGGCAGTATCAATTTCAAATACATTGCACAGTTCGGCAGACCAGGTATGCTTTTCTACATCATAAAGCAAAGTCTCGGAAGCCTGCGAATGCTCATAGTGCAGCACACCACTCAATTTATATTCTACCCAGTCACTGATGCTTAAAAACACAGCAAACTCATTCCATATTTCAGGCCTCCTGTGTTTAATCCCTACTATCTTTAAGGCTGAGAAAAGCGAAGTCGGATAACGACCGGTCAGTTGGTAAACTGCACTCTTGTCTTTAATCATGCTGTCCCACTCCCTGCCCCTATGGTCAATATTTGGCAAACCGATCAGTGATTCGCCTTTTTTGCCGATCAGCACAATGCCTTCACGCTGGCTTGTTGCTGTTAAAGCCAGTACTTTTATCCCTGCAGGTGCCTGGCTCAATGCTTTGCCCGCCAGGCGCAGGATTTGTTCCCACAATGCATTCGGGTCAAAAAACAGCGCCTCCGGATAATTTTCATCCTTCTGGTTTTGCAGGTTCTCTCTTTCAATTCCCAGGATCTCTCCTGAAGTAGTTGCAACAGCTACGCGTACGTTTCCTGTACCAATGTCTATTACAATATATGCTTCCTGATTTGTCATGTCTGATCTAATTTACCTTTTCCTTTACAAACCAGGCCATGATCCTGCTGTTCATGATCTCTACATGGTGATCTTCCACCTCGTGAGTGGCACCCGCAATGTGCGGCGTAGCCAGTACATTTGGCAGATTGATGATCCGGTAATCCTTTTCATCAGGCGGTTCATGGTCAAATACATCCAGCACTGCGCCCCTGATGCGATTGTTTTCCAATGCCTCCAGCAAATCATCCCGTTTTACCACACTTGCACGTGCTGTATTCACAAATATAGCGTCCGGTTTCATTTTAGAGATCAGGCTTTTGTCGATCATCCCTATGGTAGCGGCATTTACCGGCAAATGGATCGACACGATATCACAGCTGGCAAATACATCTTCCAGTGAAGTCTTGGTATATTTGGCATCAAAATTTTCCAGGTAAGGATCGTAAAATCTGATCGCGCATGGAAAATTCTCTACCATGCTGGCAATCCGCTGCCCTACCGCACCAAAGCCCACCATACCAATAGTTTTGCCTGCCATCTCGTTACCTTTAAACTGCAGGTACGAGGTATGCGCATCGGCTGTCCAGTTTTTACCTTTCAGCCAGGCAACGCCTGCGTACGTATTCCTCATCAGGTCAATTACGGTTGCCAGGAACATTTCGGCCACAGCCTGTGCATTTCTGGCCGGGGTATGAAATACGGGGATCCCCATCTCTTTTGCAGTATCTAACGATACATTAGAAGGTGTTCCCCTGCACACTCCTATAAACTGAAGTTGCGGATTCGCTGCTATAACTTTTGCGGTAACATGATCGTGTTCTGTAATTAAGGCATCGGCTTTGGTTTCTGCCAGCAGCGCAATCAGTTCGTCCTCGTGAAATGCACGGCCAAGATCCTTCCATGGACGGTATACCACTTCGCCCAGTTTCTCTGCCAGTGTTTGTTGTCCCCGCTCATTGTAAGGGGCCGTAATCAGTATCCTCATATATGCTATATTATTATTGTTTTAATGCTTATTTAAACCTATTATGTTGCGGCTATAACTGCAGCAGGCTCACCAGAATGTGCAGTTTTAGCATTGTCAGGCAAGGTGATGAAACGGGTCAGAATGGCACTCAGCACGTAAAGCCCGGCAAGGATCCAAACCACACCTTCGTTACCCAGGCTACCGATAAAGATACCCACAATAGCGGGACCTACAAATACTGCCAAACCGGCACCAAGGTTTAAAACCGCCATAGCCGCGCCCTTGTCTTTTTTTACCAGAGATGGGACCAGCGCTGATAAAGGCACGTAGCCTGCCAGTAGTGCACCCCACAAAATACCACAGAACATCACCATCCAGAAACTGCTGCCAAACAATACCGGCGAATAATAGAACAATAAAGTGGTAATGGCACAGCCTACACCGCCAAACCACATCACTGTATTTCTCCAGCCAAAACCATCACCAACAAAACCAAAGATCAGGTTAAAGGCAATATTTGCTGTAAATATCGTTCCCCAGATCTGCAGCCATTCTGTAGTTGAAAAACCATGAGCTGCCATATAAGTAGGCAGGAATACCGGAAAAGCAAATTGTGCGGTAGTATTGATGATGCGGACAATCCCACCCAGTAAAACCTTAGGTTCTTCTTTCATAATGATCAATCCCTTGGCGAGCTCTTCCGCTTTTGTTGAAGTATTTTTACCAGCCGAAGCTTCAAACTTATCTTTGTTCAATACCAAAGCAAAGAAAGCACCTAAAAGAACCCAGAAGATGGAGCTCCATAATGTATCCAGATAGCCGAGATGCTCAATGGCCCAACTTGAATAATAGGCACCAAATACGTTTAAACCACCGGTAAAAACAAACCAGAACCATCCTACCGCAGAACCCAGCTTTTTGCCGGGACTGCGATAAGTTATCCAAACCAAAAACGAATAGGCAAATAGCGGATAGCCAAAGCCTCTTATAGCGTAAGTAATCAACATCATACCAAAGTTCAGGTCAGGCAGGCCATAGCCAACAAAACCTGCGGTACCGATAATATAAAGCAGCAGGCCCATCAGCATGGTCTTCTTCGGACCAAAGCCTTCGGCCAGTACACCCGAAAACCAGGAAGAGATGGCAATGGTAATACCATAAACCGTAAACAGTGACGCCGACTGTTGTATGGTCATTCCGCGACCGATCAGATAAGGGCTAAGCCAGCCCTGCTCTACTCCATCGCCCATCATGAAAATCATGATTCCTAAATAGCCCCATGCCAGCTGCTTTGGGATACCTGCCCTGCTGAGCAGGGAATTGTCTGAGTTTAATTCTTGTTTCATTTATATTTGGTTTTTGTTTATCCGCCTTCGGGTTATTCCGTTTTTATACTAATTACGTTTCTTTTATCAAAAGAATGAAATTAAACATAATAAAACAAAATAAAAGAGAAATAAATATTTAGAAAGTGATATTAAAAAAATTTACCGATCTTTAAGAGAACCTGTATTAAAGAATTGTGAATTGTTTTAGTTTACTATATTTGGAAAATTATAGGTTGTATTATAAAAATTTCGTAATATTAACAATCTGAAAATAGCGTTTAAAGCCATTAATAAATGAAGAACATTACCGAGCGCCATGAATTTATCATTCAGCAGCTGAAGAAGAACGGCAAAGTAAATATTATTGAACTCATCGAACTGATGAAAGTTTCAGGCGTAACAATAAGAAAGGATTTGAAACTTCTCGAAGATAAGAACCTTCTTTTTCGCACGCGCGGCGGTGGATCAATTAACAATCCTTACGCAACGGAGCGTACCATCAACGAAAAAGAGTTTATCAATTCTGAAGAAAAACAAAGAATTGCCAAAGCCGCACTGTCTATTATCGGCCAGAACGATTCCATCAGCATTGGCTCGGGCACAACTGTATTTGAACTGGCACGCTGTTTATACCCAAGCAAACACTTAACGGTAATTACACCCGCTTTAAAGGTAGGCCTGGAACTCAGCAACCGCCCTAATGTGGAGGTATTACAACTTGGCGGTCTGATCAGGCCAAATTCTTCATCCGTAGCGGGAGCCCATGCGGAAAAGATCCTGGCTGAGATTTCCTGCGGGGTATTGTTCCTTGGAGTGGATGGAATAGACCTGGACTTCGGATTCTCCATTACCAATATAGCCGAGGCTACCCTGAACCAAAAGATGATTGATACTGCACAAACACTGGTCATTATGGCCGACAGCACAAAATTTGACCGCAGGGGCTTGGGCAAAGTTTGTGGCTTTGATCAGGTACACTACGTGATCACCGACAGTAAGGTATCACCACAAACTGTAAAAATGATAGAAGATAAAGGCGTAAAAGTGATTGTTGCCTAGTTAAACATACAGCATTATCCTTGCATAAAAAGAAGGCCCGGCAAAAAATTGCCGGGCCTTCTTTTTATTTTCGAGACTAATTTTTTAATTCAGCAGCTTGTTGATCCTTTTAACAATATAATCAATATCAAAAGGTTTGCTGATGTAATCATTTGCACCTGCAGCCAGACTCTTATCCTTGTTCTTGTCATTTGCAGACATCACAATGATCGGGATGTGTTTTGTAAAAACATCCGTTTTAAGATCTGTACAAATATCAGTGCCATCTCCGTCTGGTAACATTACATCTAAAATAAATAAATCAGGCACAGAATCTTTAAGTTTACTTTTTAGTTCACCAAATGAAGACGAAAGTTGAAGTTCATAGCCCTCATCTTTCAACAAAACACCAATGATGTATCTGATATCTTCATCATCTTCAAGCACATGTATTCTTTTGATCATAATATAAAATAGCTTTACGTTTAACTAGTGGTTTCATAGCAACAATTTTGCCATAAATTCAAACAAGTAAACTAAATCTTAAGTTTTATCCAGGCGGCGATGTCATTAACAAGCGCCGGGGACACACTGGCGGGCGTTTCATACTGCTGCAGAGTGCCTTTTTCTGTCTGGGAACTTAACATATGGTTGAGGTCAGGATATAACTTCAGCGTGACATTTTTTTTCTTTCCCAAAGCGGAGTTCCATAAATTAAAATCGGTTACTGAAACCTGGAAATCATTGCCTCCCTGTGCAATAAAAATACGCTGTTTTAGTTTTTTAGCCGTTTCTACCTGCTTGTAATTGTTCAGGTCTACCCAATAAGCTGCTGACATTCCAAACAAGCTGGAATCAGCCTTCATCGTGCCCAGCTTGGTGATCCTGGTTTTATCGAACTCTTTGATCAAACTGTCCAGCATTTTTTTTCCCGCATTTGTGGTGTCCTTTGCCTGGGCAAACATATATTTATTCTGTTCAATAATGATATCTGTTAAAGACCTGGCCGGTGCAGCGGCCAGTATAATCCCGTTCAGATCAGGCGCCAGCAAGGCCAGTCTTGGTGCCAGTACACCGCCTAAACTATGTCCAAATAAATAGAGCTGTTTTTTATTTACCTCTGGCAGTGTCCTGGCCAGGGCAACTGCAGCAATTGCATCATCCAAAACCTCTTCCTTTACCGTACTTGCCCCCACAAAATCCATCGGATAGATCTTTGTCCTTTTCACGTAACGGATGCTGGCAATCCCCTTGGAAGCCAGGCCTAAAGCCAGGTCTTTTAAAGGTTTGTTCGGTCCGAACGTAGCATCCATATCCTGCGGACCAGATCCATGTACCAATACTACTATAGGAAAGCCAGTACCCTTTTTCGGTTCGGTCAGCATGCCCACCAGGTTATGTCCCGGCGTTTTCACATTAATCTCTTTTTCTTTATACAATGTGGTATCGGCATAAGCCGGAGGGGTATAAACCACCGATTTGGGTTTTGGCAAAGGGAAAAGTCCAACTAATTTTTCTGCTTTATTGTAAGCCAGTAAAAAATTCTGGGTATCCTTGGTAAACTTGGCTTCCACGATAACCCTGTAGAAATCCCCTTCGTTCTTACTGCTCAATACCGAGGTATTTTCCAGTTTACCCAATTGCTCGGAGATTTTGGTCCAGAGTTCCTTCAGATTGGCTTCAGTTACCTTAGCCTGAAAAGTAGGGTCGAAATTCCCGTAAGCCTCGGTAAACTTATCCTCAGAAAACAGGATAAAAAGGTCTTGCGAACGACCCAAAAGGTTCAGAAGGCCCTGCGAAAATGAGGCACTGGAAATGAAAAGTGTAAAAAACAGCAAAAATATTTTCTTCATGTGATTGGATTAGTTGTACCAAAGTTAGCATTAGCTTTAAATAAAGCACAAAATCAGCAACATATTTCAACATTTAATTTGCAGGGTTTCCAAAATTAATTACTTTTGCCCCACACTGATGATTTCGATCATTGGTAGCCACAAGGGGGATTAGCTCATTTGGCTAGAGCGCTTCGCTGGCAGTGAAGAGGTGATCGGTTCGAATCCGATATTCTCCACCCTTAAAGCCTTTCAGTTTTACTGGAAGGCTTTTTTTTTTGAAGATTACAATTCATACCTGCCTTATTCTGATACAATTTCCTATTTTTAGGACATGATACATGCCAACCTGCTTTTAATCCTGGCCCTGTTCTTTGCTATGGCGCTGCTCTTCCTGCTCAGTCAGCGCTGGAAGATCTCTTACCCCATATTTCTGGTCATTGGCGGGCTAGGTATCAGTTTCATACCAGGCATGCCCGTCATTAACATTAATCCCGACATTGTCTTCCTGATCTTTTTGCCCCCGCTGTTATTTGAAGCAGCCTGGTATACCTCCTGGAATGAGTTCTGGAAATGGCGGCGTTCCATCTTTTCCCTCGGTTTTGGGCTCGTACTCATCACCGCTCTGGCCATTGCCTATTTCTCTGTCAGCATCATTCCAGGTTTTACCCTTGCATTCGGCTTTTTATTAGGGGGCATCATCTCCCCTCCCGATGCGGTTGCAGCTACCTCCGTATTAAAGGGAGTAAACATGCCTAAAAGGGGCTTAACCATATTAGAAGGAGAGAGTCTGGTAAATGATGCGGCCTCACTAACGGTATTCAGGTTTGCCCTGGCGGCCATCCTGACCGGGCAATTTGTATTACAGGAGGCCGTTACCGATTTCCTGATCCTCGCTGTAATGGGTGTGGTAGTTGGCCTGGTTATCGCGCACCTGCTTTACCTTGTACTCCGGTACTGGGCCAAATCATCTAACATTACCACCCCCATCACACTGATCGCACCTTACCTGATGTACATTGTAGCTGAGGAATTTCACTGGTCTGGCGTACTTGCCGTAGTTAGCGGTGGCTTATTCCTTTCTTTCCGTTCCGGTGATTTTCTAAACTACCATACCCGCATACAAGGCAAGGAAGTATGGGCTACTGTAGGCTTTCTGCTCAATGGCTTTGTATTTATCCTGATCGGGCTGGAACTGCCCGTAATTGTAGCCGGGCTGGAAGGTTATTCCATGGAGGAAGCCATCAAATATGCGCTGATCATCAGCGCCATTGTTATTGTCGCCCGCATTGTGCTGGTATACATTTCGGCCTTTGTACCCCGGATGCTCAGCTCCCGCATCCGTAACAGAGAAAAAAGCCCGGGCTTAAAACTGCCTTTCATTATCGGATGGGCTGGCATGCGGGGTGTAGTCTCATTGGCTTCGGCACTGGCCATCCCCCTTACTTTAAGTACAGGAGAGGCTTTTCCGCACCGTAACATGATCCTTTTCATCACCTTCGTGGTGATCCTGGTTACCCTTGTGTTCCAGGGTTTAACCCTGCCCATCTTCCTCCGCCTGCTTAAAGTAGAAGAAATAGATGAACATATCCCTGAAGATGAACAACTGGAGACCATCCGGATGCAGCTGGCAAAAGAATGCGTAAGCTACCTGAACGAGCATTATAGTGCCGAAATGAACCAGTTTGAAACCATAGCCCGGGTTAAGGAGCAACTGGAAAGAAGCATCAGGGCCACAGAGCGGACCCTGATTGAACAATCGCAAAAAGAAGAGGTAACTTCGGTACGGAAGTTATACCGGCAGATCATGCTGGAGCTGATTGACCTCCGGAGAAAAGGCCTGAAGAAAATGAAAGCAACAAAAAAATATGACCACGAAGTGCTCCGGGATATGGAAGACAACCTGGACCTGGAAGAAGCCCGTTTAAATAAGCACTGACATTTTAAATTAAAAAACATGACCAAAACACCCCAAACTGAATCCAATACCTACAAACCTGTCAGTTTTTCTCAAACCGTACTTACCGAACTTATGATCCCTTCCTATTCCAATTTTGGGGGGAAAATCCATGGGGGGATCCTGCTTTCCCTGATGGACAAGGTGGCTTATGTATGCGCAGCCAAACATGCGGGCAATTATTGTGTCACCGCTTCTATAGACACTGTTAATTTCCTGGCACCCGTAGAAGTCGGAGAACTGGTATCGCTGATGGCCTCTATTAATTATGTAGGCAAGACCTCACTTGTAGTGGGCATCAGGGTGATCTCTGAAAATGTGAAAACCAATACCATCAAACATACCAATACCTGCTATTTCACCATGGTGGCAAAAGATGAGCAGAATAAAACCGTAATGGTTCCGGGACTGATCCTGGAAAACCATGAACAGGTACGGCGCTTTATTGAGTCCAGAGAACGCAAAGACATCCGGCGCAGTTACGCAAAAGAACTGGAGCAGGTGAGTATCCCTGAACAAGATGAGCAATGCATGGCCCTGCTGGCAGGTGAGCGCTGTAAACTGGCTTGATTAACGGAAAATAATTGTAACTTCAGGTATGGCAAAAACCTATAAAACCCCGGGGGTATATGTAGAAGAAGTACCTGGTTTACCACCATCGGTGGCACAGGTACCAACAGCCATCCCTGTATTTATTGGCTATACCGAAAAAGCTGGCGGGAATGCCGCTGAACTTCTGGCATCAGCAATGATCAATGACATCCTGGTAAGCGAGGCCAAATTGATCAGCTCCTTATTGGAATACGAAAGTTATTTCGGCAAAGCAGCGGTAGTAAGTACCGACATTCAAAACATGCAGCTTCACCTGCAATTGTTTTTTGCCAATGGTGGTGGCCCTTGCTATATCATTAGTGTAGGAAACACTACAGGAACACCTGAAAAAAACAACCTGCTTGCCGGCTTGGAAATGGCGGCAAGATACGACCAGCCCAGCTTGCTGGTTATTCCACAAACTGTTCAGCTAAATACAGCTGCTGCCGCTTATGAAGTATATAATGTGGCGTTATTGCAGGCAGCCGAACGCAAAGACCGCTTTGTACTGATCGATTGTTATGGAGATGATCCCCAGACCCTGCGCGGTGCGGAAGGCATAGGTGATGCACATTTAAAATATGGTGCTGCCTACCACCCTTTTCTAAAAACAACCCTTAACGCTGCCATCCTGCCGCCATCCGCCGCAATAGCCGGTATTTATGCGACCACAGATCAGAACCGTGGCGTATGGAAAGCCCCGGCAAATATAAGCCTGAACCTGGTGACCGCTCCTACACAGCAAATCACCAGCGAGATGCAGGACAATCTTAATATAGATGAAGTTGCAGGAAAATCGGTCAATGTGATCAGGATGTTTACCGGAAAAGGTGTGTTGGTATGGGGTGCCAGAACATTGGCCGGCAACGACAACGAATGGCGCTACATCCCGGTTAGCAGGTTGTTCATCATGGTAGAACAGAGCTGTAAAAAAGGAATGGAACGTTTCATTTTTGAACCCAATACTGCAAATACCTGGATTAAGATACGGACGATGCTGGAAAACTATCTCAGCAGTTTATGGCGGCAAGGTGCATTGCAGGGTGGCAAAGCCGGGCACGCTTTTTATGTATCCATTGGCTTGGGCCATACCATGACCGCATTGGATATCCTGGAAGGAAGGTTGATTGTAGAAATTGGTATGGCTGCCATACGCCCGGCAGAATTCGTCATCCTGAAGCTTAACCTCCGGTTAAATAGCTAAACCTTAAACTACTTCATGTTTGAGGTAATCAAGGATCAGTCCGGCTGTCCGCTGCGAAGCACCGGCAGTACCCATTTTGGCTGAAAGCTCCCGGTAATCCTCCATCATTTTAGCTCGAACAGGTCCCTGCAATATGTTTTCAAGCCTGTGGGTGATATTGGCAGTATTGCAGTCGTTCTGGATCAGCTCTGTAACCACAGCCTTGTCCATAATTAAATTTACCAGCGAGATGAACCTGATCTTGACCAGCGCGCGGGCAATAGCTACCGAAATGGCCCCGCCCCGGTATACCACCACCTGGGGCACATGAAACAACGCAGTTTCCAACGTTGCTGTGCCGGAAGCTACAATTGCAGCTTTCGCTATGTTCAGTAAGTTATAGGTCTGCGCAAAAACAAGGGTTACATTCTCTGTTTTAATAAACTGCCGGTAATAAGCTTCCTCAAAACTGGGCGCTGCGGCCACTACAAAGTGATGATCGGGAAAATGCGATGTTACACTCAGCATATCCGGCAACAAGCGTTCGATTTCCTGTTTACGGCTACCAGGCAGCAAAGCAATCACCTCTTTTTTCAGCCCGTACTTATTTCTGAATTCGGTATCTGGCGTAAACTGTGCAATTTCATCCAGTAAAGGATTGCCCACGTAGTCTACCTCCATACCCCATTCTTTGTAAAATTCAACTTCAAAAGGTAAAATGCAGAACATCTTATCCACTATCCTTTTTATTTTGAGCACGCGCTTCTGGTTCCATGCCCATACCTTCGGCGAAATGTAATAACACACCTTAATCCCGTTTTCTTTGGCAAAATCGGCAATTTTGAGGTTAAAGCCCGGAAAGTCTATCAGGACCAGCACATCGGGCTGATAGGCCAATACTGAGGCCTTGCAGGCCTTTAGGTTTTTAAAAATGGTCCGCAGGTTCAGTAGTACTTCGGTAAAGCCCATGAAAGCCATTTCCGAGTAATGTTTGTCCAATACCCCACCTTCTGCCAACATTTTATTGCCGCCATAAAACCTGAACTCCGCAGTCCCGTCCGCTGCTTTCAGGGCCTTCATCAAATTGGCCCCGTGCAGATCTCCGGAAGCTTCTCCTGCAACCAAATAATATTTCATCTACCGGTTTATTTTATAAAAAAAGAAAGCAAAGGCCCATAAAAAAGTGGCGCTGATGATGCCCCGGCCAATGTTCTCCTTGTTCAGTTTAAAAAAATAGTGCATCAGCAAGGCATTTACAGCAATACAGCCAATCAACAACAGATCGGCTTTGGCCAGAAATGCAAAGCGCTGCATCAGGTACATTACAATGGCGATCAATATACCTGGAACAACAAGCCCGATACCCAGACCGGTAAATACAGAATTTTTAAGGCGTTTCAGCTGTTCTTGCATATCCATTTTATCCAAGTGACAAGCCGTCCGGCGCTGGGGTCCTGCCGGTTGTTTTTTTTCCTGACACAGCAGCGACCTCACCAAAATCCCAGGTATTCAATACCGGAATGGCATGATGTGCAGTGAGGTCAAATTGTACCGGAACCACCGATACAAAACCATGTTCCAAAGCCCATACATCGGTATCTTCGCCTTTGTCATTGTTCTGAAAAACGCCGGTAAGCCAGTAATACGGGCGTTCATAAGGATCTTTACGCTCATCAAACTCTTCTGCCCATTTGGCATTGGCCTGCCGGCATATCTTAATGCCCTTCAATCCGTCACCCTTCGGAAAATTTACATTCAGCAGGGTTGCAGCCGGTAGTCCATGTTCCAGTACCAGCTCAGAGATCACTTTAATGAATTTTTTACAATGGCTAAAGTCTGCCTGCTGGGAAAAATCATCCAGCGAAAAACCTATGGAAGGAATTTGCTCTATTGCCCCCTCTACCGCAGCAGACATGGTACCTGAGTAAATCACGTTGATGGAATTGTTTAGCCCATGATTGATACCTGAAACACAAAGATCCGGCTTTTTACCTTTAAATATCTTATTTACAGCCAGTTTCACGCAATCCACCGGTGTGCCGGAGCATTTGTACATCTCCACGCCAGGATAAAGGTCTACTGCATCAAAGCGCAGGGGTTTGCCGATCGTAATGGCATGCCCCATACCTGATTGCGGGCCATCGGGGGCCACAACTACCACATTGCCCAGCTCCATCATTACTTCTATCAGGTTTTTGATGCCCGGTGCGGTGATCCCATCGTCATTCACTACTAAAATATTTGGTCTCAAATTTTGCTTCTTCATGATGTTTATTTTATATATTAAAGGCATGATCTGGATTGCAAACAGGATTACTGATATGCCAAAATCACCCATTTTACAAACGACATCGCCTTATGGCATTTCTGGAAGTAAAAGTACAAGAATTAGGGCACATAATTCAGCAATCAACTTATATTTGCCCCGAACTTATTCATCAGGGTACAGTCAAAGTAATTCGTCATCCAGGGACGGCAACCAAACTAAACACCTTGAAAATTAAAAAAACTAAATTAATCTAAATGAAGAACAAATTATTGTTGCTTGTCTGTTTTCTGATAACAGGTACAAGCCTGATGGCGCAATCCACCTATCAATGGAAAACAGCCTCTGCCGGTGGTTACAGCTATAAATATGTAACCAATGATCCTACAAAGTCACGCTTTTACACCTTAAAAAATGGGCTAACGGTGGTATTGTCTCCAAACCCAAAAGAGCCGATCATTGAATTCCGTCTGGCAGTGAGGGCAGGTAGTAATACCGATCCCCGCACCGCAACAGGCCTGGCCCATTACCTGGAGCACCTGCTGTTTAAAGGAACGGATAAATTTGGCACGCTTGACTTTGCCAAAGAGAAACCTTTGCTGGACAAGATCGACGCCTTGTATGAACAATACCATGAAACCAAAGATCCGGTAAAACGTAAGGAGATCTATGCCCTGATCGACAAGACATCAGGTGACGCTTCCAGCTATTCCATCGCCAATGAATACGATAAAATGATGAAAGCCATCGGCGGGCAGTCTACCAATGCGCATACCTGGTATGAGGAAACGGTGTATAAGGAAGATTTCCCTTCCAATGCAACCGATCAGTTCCTGGCCTTACAGGCAGAGCGTTTCCGTGCGCCTGTCTTCCGCATTTTCCATACAGAACTGGAAGCTGTATACGAAGAAAAGAACCGTGGCCTGGACAATGACTCCTGGAAAGTAAACGAACAAACCGGCGCCCTGTTGTTCCCAACTCACAATTACGGACAGCAGACTACCATTGGTACAGTGGAACACTTAAAAAACCCCTCCTTACTGGAGATCAGAAAGTACTACAACAAATATTATGTACCGAATAACATGGTCATTGCGCTTGCCGGTGACCTGAACCCCGACGAGATGATCAAAAAGATAGATCAGTCTTTTGCCTACATGAAGGCCAAACCCCTGGAGCTGTACAACCCTGCGCCTGAAAAACCGCTTACCCAGGTACAAAAAATCGACGTCTACGGCCCAAGTGCTGAAAGCGTTAGAATGTCTTACAGGGGTTATGCACAAAACACTACTCAAAGCCTGTTGCTCGACCTCATCTCCAGTATCTTATACAATGGAAAAGCAGGTTTACTGGACATCAACCTGAACAAACAACAGAAAGTTTTAGGCGCAAGTGCTGGTTACCAGCAGATGAAAGACTATGGTATTTTCACCCTGGCTGCGCAACCCAAGCAGGGCCAAAGCCTGGACGATGCCCAAAAGCTGTTGCTGGACCAGGTAAACATCCTTAAAAAAGGCGATTTTGATGAAAGCCTGATCAAAGCTACTGTTGCGAACAGCAAGCTGAGTTTGCTGCAGGCTTTTGATAAAAACCCTTTCCGGGTGGAGTCGGTCACCAATGAATTTATTTTAAACCGTGGCGAAAACTGGGACAAATCG
This sequence comes from Pedobacter heparinus, assembly GCF_032678725.1. Classification (GTDB taxonomy): domain Bacteria; phylum Bacteroidota; class Bacteroidia; order Sphingobacteriales; family Sphingobacteriaceae; genus Pedobacter; species Pedobacter heparinus_A. The sequence goes on along the minus strand of NZ_JAVTSC010000009.1, from coordinate 85,552 downwards.
CTAAATGCCCTGGATGCCATGGCCAAAGTCACTAAAAAACAGGTGATCGATTTTGCCAACGGGTTCTTTACAGACAATTACGTAGTGGCATACAAACATAAAGGTGAAGACAAGAACATCGGGAAGGTGGAAAAACCGGCCATTACACCGGTTAAAACCAATGCCTCAGAAACTTCGGAATTTGCCAAAAAACTACTGGCGATGCAGGTAAAACCGATTGCGCCTAAGTTTTTAGATTATAAAAAAGACCTGAACTACGGAAAAGTGGAAATTGCCGATGTAATTACGGTACAAAACAAGGAAAACAGCATTTTTAACCTGTCGTACCGGTTTGACATGGGCGCATGGAACTACAGGTTGCAGCCTTACGCTGCCCAGTATCTTAGCTTTTTAAGTACCGACAAATATACTGCAGAAGAGATCAGCAAAGCGTTCTACAACATCGCCTGCAGTTATAGCTTTAATGTAAGCAATGAAGTAACTACCATTAACATCAGTGGCCTGCAGGAAAACTTTGACAAGGCAGTAAGCCTGGTTGAACATATTTTTGCCAACTGCAAACCGAATGAGCAGGCCTTGAACGAATTAAAAAGCCGCATCTTAAAATCAAGGGAAAATAACAAACTGAATAAGGCCTCCATATTAAACGGCTTGACCACTTATGCCCAATATGGTGCCAGCAATCCCTTCAATTATACCCTGAGCAATGAAGAAGTTAAAAACATCACTTCGGATCAGCTGCTGTATATTTTGCACAACATCAACAACTACAGGCATGCCATTACCTATTACGGGCCCCAAACTTTAGCGGCATTCACTGCAAACATTGGCAAACTGCACAAGCTACCAAAGGAATTTACCCCAGAAGCTCCGGGAAAGAAATTCACTTATGCAACAGAAAATGGCAATCAGGTGTACTTTGCAAATTATGACATGGTACAATCAGAAATCCGATGGGTACGCAACGGTGGTCCTTACAACCAGACATGGGCCCCGAAAGTAACCCTGTTTAACAGCTATTTTGGCGGGGGTATGGGCTCTGTAGTTTTCCAGACCATCAGGGAATCCAAAGCCCTTGCCTATTCTACTTTTGCGGTATTCTCTTCACCAGACAAAAAAGAAAAGAATTATACGCTGGTAGCTTATGTAGGCAGTCAGGCCGATAAAATGAATGATGCCGTAAATGCCATGAACGAACTGCTGAACGATTTACCACGCACAGACAAGGCTTTTGATGCCTCAAAATACAATGCGCTGAATTCGATTGCAACCAGCAGGGTTACCAATGAAGACATCATTGGTGCTTACTTTTCGGATAAAAAACTCGGCTTTGATCACGATTCCAGGATAGATGAGTATTCAGGTTTAAAACCACTCCATTTTGATGACGTTAAAACATTTCATGAAAACAATGTAGCCAACAAAGCTTTCAACTACTGTATTGTCGCTTCAGAAAAGAATATAAAAATGGACGATCTGGCTAAATTTGGCACAGTAACCAAACTGACATTAGAACAGATATTTGGGTATTAAACTAAATATTTACGCACAAAAGAGGGGGCATGAAATTCATGCCCCCTCTTCATTTTACCCCTTTATAAAGATTTTATCCAGGTAACCAGTTCATCCCGTGTTTTGCCTGTTTTTTGCTGCAATTTACCCAACAACTCCTCGTCTTTTCCTTCTTCGTGTTTCAGATCATCATCTGTAAGATCAGCATAAGCTTGTTTCACTTTTCCCTTGATCTCGTTCCACTTTCCTTTTAATTCTAATTTATCCATGATCTTGTTTATATGTTTTACAATTGTTAGCTTGCTATTAAAACAGCCCTCATTCAGATTTGTTTTTTAAACCGAAATAAATGCGCTACTGGTTCGTCTGTATCTGCTGCTTCCTGCTAACTGGTCACATAGCCATGGCACAGCCAGGGGTTTCCATCCCTAAAGATCCTTTAGCTGAACAGCAATACTTATACAGCAAGGCCAAAAACAGGGCTAGCCTGTTCGTGCATTTTGACAAAAACATTTACACCAATAACGAAACGGTTTGGTTTAGCGGATACCTGATCAATGAACTGCAAACTGCCGCACATCGGTTAATGTCAGTTATCCTGGTCAGAAACGCCGACAGTTCCATTATCAAACAGCAAAAATTTATCATGGAATCGGGCTTATCCTCGGGTAGTATGCAATTGCCTGACTCTTTACTTGCCGGCGATTATCATTTCATAGCCAGTACCAGCAGGGTTAGTCAGGGCAAACCGGATGTTGTATTTATACAGCCCATCCTGATCAAAACAAATATAGAACCGGCTTTTAAAGCCAGTATCAAAATCCTGGAACGCGGCAGTGCAGGTAAAAAGCCAAACCAGTTGCTGATCAGTGCCACGACTTCCGACGCGAGGTTTCTCCCCAAGCCAGTTATCGTCAATTACCGCTATGGCAAAACCATCGATAAAACCAGCACCAATAGCTCTGGTGAAGTGATCTTAAAAGTAAACGAAGAGGAAAACATAAACGACCCCAACATCTATCTGAAATTAAAATATGGGAAGGACAGCAGCTTTTTAAATCTGCTGCTGCCCATCAGCAAACAAAAAGCCAGGGTAAACTTTTACCCTGAAGGTGGACATATGGTGAATGGCATTTCGGGAAGGGTTGCATGGGAAGCGAAAGACCAGAAGCAAGCCGTTCTTAGCGTTAAAGCCCAATTGTTTAAAAACGAAAAAGTAATAGATACCGTCGAAACCACTAGCTATGGTACGGGCAGCTTCTTTCTGAGGCCAGAAAAAGGAAGCAGCTATAGCCTTAAACTTATGCATGATGGTTTTGCCGACAGCACGTACCAGCTGCCTGTTGCCTTAAACCAGGGTATAGGCATTTCGGTGGCTAATGCCCTGGCAACCGATACCCTTTATGTACAACTCAGTAATCCTGGTAACCTACAGGTTTTAGTACGGCTCCACAATTTCAGAGAAACCTATATATACAATAGCATTACCGAAACTGCCGCTAAAGTATCTATCAAAATCCCCCTTAAAGACGTACCCAAAGGCCTATGTGCCTTAACTGTAACAGACAGCCTCGGGCGTCCTTTGGCCGAGCGTATGTGCTTTAGCCATTTCGATGCCAGCCAAAAGATCAAACTTACCACCAACCAGAAAAGCTATAATACCAGAAAAAAAGTAAGCCTTAAAATCAAACTGGACAGTCCTGACAGCCTGGCCATGGTCTCTGTGGCCTGTGTTCAGAGCGACCGCCTCTCTTCAAGGCTCAGCACCGATATAGAAAGCCATATTTACCTCAGCAGTCAGCTCAGCGTCCTTTCTCCCTATACTACCAAACGGGGCTATGAAGACCCGGATTACCTCCAAAACGTATTACTGGTTAAAGGATGGCGCAAATACAACTGGCAGGACCTGATGAACGCAAAACCCGCAGATACCCTGAAAAGCTATGACGATACCAGGATCTACCTGCGGGCCAAAGCAAAGCCAAGAACGAAAATACCGGTCTGGAACCTGTCTTTCAGCCTGATGAAACCAAAAGAAATTATCCTCCGTACTCTTGACAGTGCAGGCGCCTATGAATTTAAACCCTTTGACCTCCTCATCGAAAAGGAAAAACCCATTTACCTTTTTACCGGCCAGGATAATGTTAAAAAATTTGAATACAAACTAAGCGACCCCTACCCCAAACTCCATAAATCCTATTCAAAGATATTTAATCCGGAATTTCGTGAAGTACCTTCTGAAGTGCAAAACAACCAGGTAATTTCCCTCAAAAACAACGAAGGTGCCCACCGGCTCAAAGAAGTGGAGATTACGGCGAGAAACAGCGATTTCAGAGGCCTGAAGGGCGCAAATAATTGCGGGGATTATGTATGCAGATACCAGATCCTCAACTGTATCAATCACTACTACGATCCTGAAAATACCCAGCCGCTTGCTGGCAGAACTTATGCTGTCCGGACCCCATCAGGCGCCATGGGCAAAGAAACTTACCAGGCCTGCAAAGAACCGCCCAATGTTCCCGGAATGATCCTCATGGAAGGCATTTACGGCAAAAAAGAATTTTATCATAACGATTATGCAGACCCGCTTGAACCTGCTTTTGCATCTACTATTTACTGGAACAATGGCATCGTCTTAACAAAAAACGAACAGGAAATCAGCTTTTACACCAGCGACATTACGGGTAAGTTCAAAATAATTGTACAAGGAGTAGCTTTAAGTGATGTGTTGTATGGCGATTATGACTTTGAAGTAAAAAGGGAATAACAAAAATGTCATTCCCTTTTTATAGCCTCAGGATTAAACCCAGGTATTATTTCAGCTGTCCTGCTTTTTCGATGATCTCGGTTACAACAGCCGGATCTAATAACGTAGAAGTATCACCGATCTGCGAAGTTTCACCTTCGGCGATCTTCCTTAGGATGCGGCGCATGATTTTTCCGGAACGGGTTTTCGGTAAACCAGATACAAACAAGATCTTATCCGGCTTTGCAATGGCCCCAATAACACGGGTTACGGTTTGCAGGATATCCTTACGGGTAAGGTCTTCATCGTTGTGTACATTTGGATTGATCACGAAGGCATAAATGCCCTGTCCTTTTACATCATGCGGGTAACCTACTACGGCACTTTCTACCACGCCGGCATGCATGTTGATGGCATTCTCTACTTCAGCGGTTCCAATACGGTGGCCAGATACGTTGATCACATCATCTACCCTTCCGGTGATGCGGTAATAGCCATCTTCGTCTCTTAAACAGCCATCGCCAGTAAAGTAAAGTTCTTTATAGGTAGAGAAATAAGTCAGCTTGCAACGTTCATGGTCTTTATATAGGGTACGCAGCATACCCGGCCATGGAAACTTGATACATAGGTTTCCATTAACGCCATTGCCTTCAATTTCTTTACCCTGCTCATCTACCAGCATTGGCTGGATACCAGGCAAAGGTAAAGTTGCAAAACTTGGTTTGGTAGGCGTAACAAAAGCAATTGGCGAGATCATGATACCGCCAGTTTCTGTTTGCCACCAGGTATCCACAATAGGGCACTTGCTTTTGCCTATCTTTTCATCAAACCAGTGCCATGCTTCTTCATTAATTGGCTCACCTACTGATCCTAAAACCCGCAAAGAACTCAGATCAACGTCTTTAAGTGGCGCATCGCCAAAGCTCATTAACGAGCGTATGGCCGTAGGGGCTGTATATAAAATGTTTACTTTGTGTTTGTCTACCACCTGCCACATGCGCGAAGCATCAGGAAAAGTAGGAATCCCTTCAAACATCAATGTGGTTGCACCTTGCGACAGTGGCCCATATACGATGTAGGAGTGCCCGGTGATCCAGCCGATATCGGCAGTACAGAAAAACACCTCACCAGGCTGGTAATTGAATACATTAGAAAAAGTATAGCCCGCGTACACCATATAGCCACCAATGGTATGTGCTACCCCTTTAGGCTTACCGGTTGAACCCGAAGTATACAAAATGAACAACAGATCTTCTGCATCCATTTCTTCAGCCGGGCAATTCGTATCTACGAGTTTAATTTCATCTTCCCACCATACATCACGGCCTTTCAACATGGAAACAGCTATACGGGTGTGGGTAAGCACGATCACCCTTTCTACTGTAGGACAACCGATCAGTGCATCATCAATGACTTCTTTTAACTGGATCTGTTTGTTTCCCCTGAATGCACCGTCTGCGGTGATAACCACTTTACATTCTGCGTCGTTGATGCGATCGGCAATAGATTTGGCAGAAAAACCACCAAATACTACAGAATGGACTGCACCGATGCGGGCACAGGCCAGTACCGCAACCGCCAGTTCGGGCACCATTGGCATATAGATACAAACACGGTCGCCTTTTTTAACTCCATTTTTTTTCAGCACATTGCCAAAGCGGCAAACCTGCTCATGTAATATTTTATAACTTAGGGTAATGCTTTCTTTTTGAGGATCATTTGGTTCCCAGATAATGGCCGGTTTATCTCCATTTTCTGCAAGGTGTCTGTCTAAACAGTTTTCAGTGATGTTGAGCTTGGCGCCTTCAAACCACTTAATGTCTGGTTCAGAAAAATTCCAGGACAATACTTTGTTCCATTTTTTTCTCCACTGAAAGTTGTTGGCTATTCCTTCCCAAAACTGTTCAGGGTAATCTACACTATACTGATAAGTTTTTTGATACTCTTCAAATGATTTAATTTGCATGGTTTAATTTATTTCGGATACTAAAGTTCAAATATAACTTTATTAAAAAGCTATCAAAACTTTTATAGTATGTTTTATAAGATAAAATTGCAAAAAGTCATCACGGACACATCCAGAGCGGTTACGTAAACAAATTATTTTAAACGAACCTTTTCCAGATTATATTTTAGAACAAACGAAAAGAATTCATACCATTTTACAGGTGTAAATATGAGTTAACTGAACCAATACCCCCTTAGTTAATTCTTTTTCTGTTGTCCTGGGGCAAAAGGTTTTGCAGATTTTGAACTAGTCCCTTTTTTTGCCTGTCCGGGAGGAACTTTTCCACTGTTTCCAGCTGTCCTTGTCGTGTAGCAGGAAGTTAAAAACAGAAAACCTGAAAGGGTTAATATTAAATATATCTTTTTCATATATGTACTGATGCCAAACATGTGCCAAAAATAGGAATGGCCACTTATTGCGGCCATTCTCTCATCAAACTAGTGTTTTCCTTTGTTTCCCTTACCCTGGGAATTGGAATTACCTTTGCCATTTCCTTTAAAATTCCCATTGGCTGGTTTTGACTGACCACCTTTGGCCTTAAGCTGATTTTTTGGATGCCCTTTAACCACATAGTATTTAGGGTTATCGCTTCTTAAAATAACAGCTTGTCCGCGATTGGATTTATACTTGGCATATTTAATTTTCTGTTCTTTAAAATGCAGATAAGGTCGGGGCGAGTTGATTACAACCTTATAACCATTATATAGATCATAATTGCTATACCTGGACGGCAAATTGGAATTGAACACCCAGGCTCCATTATCCAGATAAACAAATTGTCTTTTTGGAACGTAATAATAGCTTTCTATATCCGGCAGGTAATAATAATCTACGTGATCATAACCAACAGGCCCCCAAAGTGGCTGAGAACCGATGTTAACATTTAAACTGATCTGTGCAGAGGACCGGGAAGGCATAAAGCCAGATATAGCGAGCAGGATTAAAAAAAATAACTTTTTCATAACTAAATCTGTTTTTAAAGGTGATGAACTTATCATAAGTTACTCAAAGTTCCAATATGAACATGAATTCAACATGAAATTCTAAGTTTATTACTCCATACCACTATAAGTAGCGCAAATACAACTAAGAGTTGTTGTTCTTTTACCAGTTCTGAGCATGAATCTGAATATCTTTGCCTGTCAAAACAAAGAGATAATAGCTATGTTAAATACTAAGATGATCGGCAGTAAAATTGCAGGAGCACGAAAGAAATTAAACATTTCTCAAGCCCAGCTTGCTGAGCGTCTGTTCATCAGCGCTCAGGCAGTCGGAAAGTGGGAACGCGGAGAATCAATGCCTGACATTACCACTTTTAATCGGCTGGCGGAAATTCTGGGTGTTGATCTTAACTATTTTTCAGAAAGCTTCATGCCTGAGATCGCTGGGGAGACAACTGTTGAATCTCTACCTGAAAAGCCAGAGAAAAAGCTAAGCTGGGATATGTCAAGCGGAAACTGGGTAGATGCTGATTTTTCCGGGTTGAAGAACCTGCAGGAAAAATTCAGCTCATCCAATTTGCAGCGCTGCAAGTTTATCGGTTCAGATATATCGGGACTTCTTTTAAAAAGCAATAATCTTGACAGCTGTGACTTCTCCAGTTCCGACATCAGCAACAGTCACATTCAGCGATCTCATTTAGACAACAATCTATTTAAGAAGAGCTCCCTGAGAGAAGCTAAATTCTTGAAAAGTTATATCAAATGCTGTGACTTCTCCAATTCTGACATCAGCAGCAGTCAAATTCAAAGCTCCCACCTGAGCAATAACCTGTTTAAGGACTGTTCGCTGAAAGGAGCTGATTTTTTTAAAAGTCATATCGAAGGCTGCGATTTCTCTCGTGCCAATTTTACCGGTATAAGATTTAAATCCGGGGGGTTCGAGCACAATAAACTCACAGATGCTGTGTGGAACCAGAGCTCTTTTATTGACACACAGATTGCCGATATTGTGTTTGATGGCACATTGGAGGACTGCTATTTTGAAAACTGCAGCTTTAACTGGGTTAAATTTCAGAATTCAACGCTTATCAACACTTTCTTTAAAAACAACAGGTTTAAACGGATCCGGTTTGTGGATTGCCAGGCAGATCGGATAACCTACGAATTCCTGAAAAGCGGGAAAGCAGACTTAACCGGCATCACGCTGTTAACATCTTATTGAAGCAGGCGACTCAACTCCATTAAAGAAAGACCTGATCAATTTAAAACAGCTGAAACATATTAATCCGTACAATGTTATACGTGTTTAAATGTATATACTATGGAAGCATGGTGAAAAAACTACAGCTATGAATAAATTTTTCAGAGGTATCATTGCCGCATGGGGCGCAAAGAAACTGGGAGGCGGTTGCCTGTCTACCATTATCATCTTCATTTTAATCTATACATTGTTGGGCAAATGCAATAACAATACGCGTGCTGCAACGCAAAACCAGCAAACAAAACCAGCTGTAGCCATCGGGAAATAATCAGCCTCAATATTTATTCCAATGGTGATTAGGCTTCATCCAGATGATCTTTGCGGCATATACCCTGCCGTCTGCACCATATTTGGTTGGCTGACGTTCTGACATTCCCTCTGAGGTGGTAACCCAAGTTTCGTTCTCATTGACATTAACTACGCCGAAGTTACCCAGCTGAGCACCTTTATTCGGCACCAGTACGCGCTCAGATGCCCTGATCACTACAAGCCGCTCTGGATCGATCTGGGCAATAAAAAGAGGGGCTCTGTGACGGACAACATTATCATTGTCTGTACTGCGCCTGGTATATACCAAAAAAAGTCCGTCATTATGTGTAACCCAATGTTGTTGCGTATTGTAACTTCCAAGATCTTTTCCATCATCAAAACGCCAGATTTTTGGTTTGGAAAAATGTAACCCATCCTTGCTCACAGCAACGTAGGCAGCAGAATCATTACGTAATGTCAGGTAAAAATGATGTTTATAAAATGTGAGCGATGGTTCTGGGAAGCCTCTCCCGGTAGGATGGCTGAGCACGTTTCCATGAGCTACATAGCTCAATTTCTTACCGTCAAATCTACAACGTAACACGGTAGCATTATACACACTAGCATTTCTGGCCTTAAAATAAATGGGGAGCAGAATATCTCCATTGGATAAATCTACACGCTGGGTACTTCCTGCGCCTGCATCATAAAACATATTGCTATCAGGTATCTTTAAGGGTAGCCAGGCAGACCAGCATTTTTTTTTGTCATCATAAACCGACCAGGCTGTGTATCGCCTTTCATTTTTGGCGTGGTGGTTGTCTTTGTATGGGATGGTATGTCCTGTACCAAGTAGTTTTTTTGTTTTATAGTGCCATTTCGGACTGAAATCCGACAACCCCATTTCCAAACCATTTGCCATGGATACCCGCCCAAGCGTTTTGGGGTTTGCCATCGGATCAGACCAGGTTTTACCCAGGTCCTTACTTTTTAAATGTGACAATGCAAAAAAAACATCACTCCTGCTAATCAGCCATTTTTGCATGGTCAGGACCACTTCGTTTGTTCCTTTTTTTGGAATGATTCCGGCATGGGGATGAAACCAGGTATCTATGCCATTGTAACCAGAGCTGATCACATCCAACTGTATTTTATAGTCGGGTGTTGCAGGACGATCCCTGTTTGCATCCTGGGCGCAGGCCAGTGAAAATAAAAAGGTAAAAAGAACAGTCCCCCATACCCGGTCAAAAATGAAACTAGAAAAACTATTGCCTGTCATACGACAATCAAAATCTTCCTGAATTTTTCTGCTATACATAATTTTATTTTTAATAAAGTTACTGTTTTTAGTTTTTACTGGAAATCATCAGCTCCGGATAAACAGGAATTGAAGAAAAACTAAATTCATGCAGCCTCAGCGGAAAACGGTCTTTACAATTATCCAACTTACCTAATATATTTAGTCAGCCAAAGCTAACACACCTGCTTTACAAAAAATTTACCTTTTCCGAAGAGGCATAGCGTTATTTTAGTTTTTCAATCAGAAAAACTAAATTCATGCAGCCTCAGCGGAAAACGGTCATTTACAACTATCCAACTTGCCTAGTATATTTAGTCACCCAAAGCTAACACACCTGGTTTACAAAAAAATTACCTTTTCCGAAGAGGCATAGCGTTATTTTAGTTTTTCAATCAGAAAAACTAAATTCATGCAGCCTCAGCGGAAAACGGTCATTTTTTCTCCTTAACTCCTTAAAAATAAATTGAAAATATTTTGAGCACCACTTGACTGTTACAAATATTTTATTGATATTTGCAAACTCTTAAAAAAATTAAGAAAGTATAATTAACATATAAATAAAGGCATGTCTAGAGTTTGTGATTTAACCGGAAAAATGGCAATGACAGGTTTTAATGTTTCTCACTCAAACGTTAAAACTAAGCGTAAGTTTTATCCCAACTTACAACTTCAGAAATTTTATATTCCTGAAGAAGATCGTTGGATAACACTGAAAGTATCTACTTCAGCAATCAAAACCATCAATAAAATTGGTATTACTGAAGCGATCAACCGTTTCGTGAAAAAAGGATATTTGTAAATAACATTGGTTGATGTGAATCAACCTTAAGATTAATAAAATGGCAAAAAAAGGTAACAGAGTACAAGTTATTCTAGAGTGTACAGAGCATAAAACTAGCGGCATGCCTGGTATGTCTAGATATATCTCTACTAAAAACCGTAAAAACACTACTGAGCGTTTAGAATTGAAAAAATTCAACCCTGTATTGAGAAAAGTAACGGTTCACAAAGAAATTAAGTAATATCATTTAGTATATAACTAAATACAATCCATTAAATCATGGCAAAAAAGGTAGTTGCAACCCTTAAAACGGGTAAAGGAAAAGAATATTCGAAAGTTATTACAATGACTAAATCACCTAAAGGTGCTTATTCTTTCAAAGAAGTTATTGTTCACAACGATCACGTTCAGGATGCTATTGCTGCATCTAGAAAATAATTTTAATATTTAATCATATTAAAGCCGTCCCTTTTTACCGGGAGGGCTTTTTTTGTTTTGTTGTACATTCGTATGGGTTTATTCGATTTTTTCAAGAAAAAAGAAACTGCACCTGAAGCGCAAGAGGCTCTGGATAAGGGATTAGAAAAAACAAAAGAAGGTTTTTTTAGCAAGATTACGAAAGCTGTTGCTGGTAAATCAACCATTGACGATGACGTACTGGACAACCTGGAGGAAGTACTGGTTACTTCAGATGTAGGGGTAAGTACCACCTTAAAGATCATTGAGCGTATTGAACAGCGTGTAGCTAAAGATAAGTATTTATCTACAACTGAGCTGAACCATTTGCTTCGGGATGAGATCCAGCTGCTACTGGCAGAAAACAACAGCAACGATTTCCGCCAGTTTGAGTATGGACAGCACAAGCCTTATGTAATTATGGTTGTTGGTGTAAATGGTGTAGGTAAAACCACCACCATCGGCAAACTGGCCCATAAACTTAAAGCAGAAAATCTGAAAGTTGTACTTGGCGCAGCCGATACTTTCAGGGCTGCCGCTGTAGAGCAGATTAAACTTTGGGCTGAACGTGTTGGGGTACGTGTAGTGGCTCAGGCGATGGGTTCTGACCCTGCCTCTGTGGCATACGACACCTTGCAATCGGCAGTTGCCAATGGCGAAGATGTAGTGATCATTGACACTGCAGGTCGTTTACACAACAAAATAGGATTGATGAACGAGCTGGGGAAAATTAAGAATGTGATGCAAAAGGTGATCCCTTCTGCCCCACATGAGATCCTGCTGGTACTGGATGGATCAACCGGGCAAAATGCTTTTGAACAGTGCAAACAGTTTACCGAAGCTACGGATGTAAATGCATTGGCCATAACCAAGCTGGATGGCACCGCAAAAGGTGGTGTAGTGATCGGCATTTCCGATCAGTTTAAAATTCCCGTAAAATATATAGGCGTTGGCGAAGGCATGAACGACCTGCAACTATTTGATAAAAAAGCCTTTGTTGAGAGCTTGTTTAAATAGATTTAACTTTGAATACTAAAAATGAATACAAAAACCACTTCCAAAATAATTTCCGTTAAAAAACCTAAGATCAATGTAATTACACTAGGCTGTTCTAAAAACACCTATGATTCTGAAGTTTTGATGGGACAGCTGCGCGGCAACAGCATGGATGTGGTTCATGAAGCCAATAAAATGGGTAAGGACGATATCGTGGTGATCAATACCTGCGGCTTTATCGACAATGCCAAGCAGGAGTCTATCGATACCATCTTGCAATACAGTCAGCTCAAAGAAGAAGGAAAAGTAGGTAAAGTAATCGTAACCGGATGTTTATCCGAGCGGTACAAGCCAGAGCTGGAAGCCGAAATTACCAATGTGGATGCTTTTTTTGGCACCAATGATTTAAACAACTTATTGCATTCCTTAGGTGCAAATTACAAACACGAGCTGATTGGAGAGCGTTTGTTAACTACGCCTGCTCATTTTGCTTACTTTAAAATTGCCGAGGGCTGTAACCGCCCCTGTTCTTTCTGCGCCATCCCATTGATGCGGGGAAAACACGTTTCCCGCGACATGCAGGAATTGGTAAACGAGGCCAGAATACTGGCTGCAGGCGGCACCAAAGAATTGATATTGATTGCGCAGGACCTGACTTATTATGGCCTGGACATTTACGGGAAACGTAACCTGGATGAATTGCTCCGCAGGTTATCTGATGTAAATGGGATTGAATGGATCCGGCTGCAATATGCCTACCCTTCCGGTTTCCCTATGGAAATTCTGGATGCCATGAACGAACGCGAGAACATTTGCAAATACCTGGATATGCCTTTACAGCACATTACAGACAACATGCTGAAATCTATGCGCCGGGGCATCACCAAGCAAAAGACGATTGATATTGTAAACCAGATCAGGGATAAGGTACCAGGTATCGCCATGCGTACCACCTTAATCTGCGGCTATCCGGGAGAAACAGAACAGGATTTTGAAGAAATGATGGACTGGGTTGAAGAGACCCGTTTTGACAGATTGGGCTGTTTCACTTACTCGCATGAAGAAAAAACACATGCCCATATGCTGGTTGATGATGTACCTGAAGAAGTAAAACAGGAGCGTGTAGATGCCATCATGGAATTGCAGCAGGGAATTTCATACGACATTAACCAGAACAAAGTAGGAAAGACCTATAAAGTACTGGTTGACAGAAAAGAGGGGGACTTCTTCATCGGCCGTACAGAATTCGATTCACCGGAAGTGGACAATGAGGTTTTAATTGATGCCAGTACAGGTTATGCGGCCAATGGCAGTTTTGTGCAGGTGAAGATTGACCGTGCGGAAGACTTCGATCTATATGGACAAATTGTAAAATAAAAGCCTCCCTGTAAGAATTATGGTTTATTAACTTAAATTCGTGGCAATGCAGGCTAAATACATCTCTTATCAGGAAACGAATGCTTTTTCTGCCGCTGTACTGGATTACATCAGCGGGAAAGATCAGTTAAGGTCATTTTACCGTTATAGTCCGGACTTGAAAGGCTTCGCTGAAGCCATCGCTAACCGCAATTTTAAGGCAGACAGAACGCTGCTGGCAGAAACTTTACAAAGCCAGTATAAAAATATCCGTACATCAGAACAGGTTGCCGAAAACATAACCTTGTTAAAGGATCAGAGAACTTTTACCATTACTACCGGCCACCAGTTGAATATATTTACGGGGCCGTTATATTTTATTTATAAAATTGTAACAGCCATTAACCTGGCAAAGGAATTAAAAGCAGCATTTCCGGAATATAATTTTGTGCCGGTATACTGGATGGCCACCGAGGACCATGACTTTGAAGAGATCAATCATGTAAAGATTGAGGATAAAATGCTGACCTGGAACAAACAGGCGGCAGGGGCCACCGGAAGAGTAGACACCCGGGATATCGAAGATACTTTACTGGCTTACAAAGGCTACCTGGGTATCAGCGAAAACGGGTTGGAGCTTTCTGAGATGGTAAACGAGGCCTACACCAGCCATAACAAGTTAAGTGATGCCACCCGCCACCTGGTGGATAAATTATTTGGTAAATACGGCCTGATTTGCGTAGATGCCGACGAACGGCAGCTTAAACAGCAATTTGCTGAAACCATTTACAAAGACATTACGGAACAGCACAGTTTTAAGTTGATCAGCGAAAGCAATGCGGCACTGGAAGCGCTCGGCCACAAGCCACAGGTAAACCCCAGGGATATCAATTTCTTTTACATGACGGACCAGCTTCGGGAGCGCATTGTGGAAGAAGATGGCCTGTACAAGGTAATGAACTCCGACATCAGTTTCAGTAAAACGGAACTTAAGACGGAAGTAATGACCTTTCCGGAGCGTTTTAGTCCCAATGTAGTCATGCGTCCTTTATACCAGGAAGTAATTTTACCTAACCTTGCTTATATAGGTGGTGGTGCAGAAGTTACTTACTGGCTGCAGTTGAAAAGCAATTTTGACCATTATCAAATCGATTTTCCTGTACTTTTGCTCCGCAACTCCGCCCTGGTGATTGACAAAAGAAGCGAGCTGAAGATGGAGATACTGGGCATCAGTCATAAACACCTGTTCAGCGATACAGAAACACTTAAAAACGACTGGGTCAAAGCCCATGTGACTTTGCAGCTTTCCCTAAACGATGAAGAACGTGCCGTACGGGCAGTGTTTGACCAGATTAAACTGAATGCCTATAAAATAGACAAGAGCCTGTCACAATCTGCAGATGCTGCCAAGACCAAGGCGCTGAAGTTGATGGCCAATCTGGAAAAGAAAATGCTAAGGGCTGAAAAACGCAAACATAAAACTTCGCTGGCACAAATAGAAAACCTGAAGGAGAAACTTTTCCCAGGCGGGGTATTGCAGGAAAGGATCTTGAACATTGCCCCGATGTTTGTATTGTACGGCGACGGTTTTATCGGATCGCTGATCAGCAGTTTCCAGCCACTCGATCATCAATTTACCGTATTATTTGCCTGAACACCATGACATTTTACACTTTTACCGAAGCACACTTACGTCAGTTTACCGAAAATGTATTCCTGCAGATGGGTTGCCCGGATGTGGATGCAAAACTGGCTGCCGATGTATTGTTGCGGTCTGATTTAAGAGGCATTGACTCCCACGGAGTAGCACGTTTAAGCGGCTATGTAAGGCTATGGGAGAAGAAACGCATCAATACCCGTCCGGTAGTAAAAGTAGTTCACGAAACAGCGACCACTGCAACAGTGGATGGTGACGGAGGACTTGGTCTTGTGGTTGCGCCATTTGCGATGAAAATAGCGATAGAAAAAGCTCAGACCTACGGCAGCGGCTGGGTTGCGGTGAAAAACTCCAATCATTTCGGCATTGCGGGCTATCATTCCCTAATGGCTGTAGCACAGGATATGATCGGCATCAGCATGACCAATGCCAGTCCGCTGGTATCGCCCACCTATACCACAGAACGTTTACTGGGCACCAACCCTATGTGTTACGCCTTTCCTGCCGGAAAATATCCCCCGGTTGTGGTAGATATGGCTACCGCAGCAGCAGCCAATGGAAAACTGGAGATTGCCCAGCGGGCCAATTCACCGATACCGGAAGGCTGGGTCCAGGATGCTGACGGAAAAACATCTGTAAATCCGCACGAACTTAAACAAGGCGGTTCTTTACTGCCCCTGGGCAGCGACAAAGATCATGGCAGCCATAAGGGTTACGGCCTGGGGGCAACGGTAGATATTCTATCTGCAGTATTGTCTGGTGCCAATTACGGCCCATGGGTACCTCCTTTTGTAGCCTTTCTTGATCCACCTTCCGATCCTGTTGGAGCAGGTATCGGTCATTTTTTTGGCGCCATGCGGGTAGATGGATTCAGACCGGCCCAGGATTTTAAAGACCACCTCGACAACTGGATCAGCCGTTTTAAAAGCGCAAAGCCTATCGATCCGGAAAAGCAGGTGATCATCCCGGGAGAGCCGGAATATGCTGCTGAAAAGGAGCGCAAAAAAAACGGCATCCCTTTAATAGATGCCGTTGTAAATGATTTAAATGAACTTGCCCTTAAACTGGGCATAGCCGGTTTATCCTAATGGATTCCCCGGAGTAGCCTACTCCACCTGATCTTATTAAAGAAGTTGCCATTGGTATCAAAGCTCATCCAGATGAACAGGGCCTTACCAACAATGTGGTCTTCCGGAACAAAACCCCAGTAACGGGAGTCCAGAGAATTGTGCCTGTTGTCCCCCATCATCCAGTAGTAGTCCATTTTAAAAGTATAAGAATCAGCAGGCTTCCCATTGATCAGCCAGCCATTACCAGATTTCTCCAGCTTGTTACCCTCATAAATACGGATGCTTCGCTCGTAAAGCGGCATACTTGCACTATCGAGTTTAACTGTCCAGCCTTTTTTAGGAATGATGATCGGGCCAAAGTTGTCTACGTTCCAGTTTCTGTTTGGATCATGCGGAAAAACATCTATTTCGGCTTGTCCTGCTGGTTTGGAGAGCTCTTTAACCGAAGCTACAAAATCGAGTTTTCTGACTTTGTCCATCATCAGTTCCGAACCGGTAAAGGCATAGGAATTCTGGCTCATTTGCATAATATCAGGATCTGCACTCCTCATGCTAAAACCCATTTCTTCGAAAATGCCAAAATTTACATCTGTGGATTTAAAGGTGACTTCATAAGAAAACTGCCCCGTATTTTTTAATTTTTCAGGCTTTCCGTTAACAGATACCAGTCCGGCTGTCATGCTTACGGTATCACCGGCTATGCCGATGCAACGTTTGATGTAGTTCTCTCTTTTATCTACCGGCCTGCTCACTACAGTATATTGGGTATTGACAGCAGACCAGCCCTCACTCCTTACCATCTGGTAGTAATCAACATCCTGTCTTTCCAGCGCAACAGTATCGCCTTGCGGATAGTTAAAAACAACCACATCATTTCTTTTAATGTCCGACAGGCCTGGTAACCTGCGGTATTTCCATTGCACCCCATCCCAGTAAGCTTTAGTACCGGTTAAGGGCATGGTATGATGAGCAAAAGGAAAAGCAACAGGTGTCATGGGTATCCTGGCCCCATAATTCACTTTACTTACAAACAGGAAGTCACCGATCAGCAGAGATCTTTCCATAGAACCTGTAGGGATAGTATAGGCCTCAATAAAAAAGACCCGGATAATGGTAGCGGCAACAACGGCAAAAACAATAGCATCCAGCCACTCGCGGCTCCTTGTTTTTTTCTTTCTTGGCTTATTGTCTTCTTCTTTAGTTTTTTGCCAGAATTTCCAACTCATATCTTTTATTTAAAATTAAATATATCGGCTATGTTATAAAAGCCCTGCTTATTTTGTAACCATTCTGCCGCAACAACAGCACCCAGTGCAAAACCTGCACGGTTATGAGCAGTATGTTTCAGTTCAATTTCATCTACCTCCGAACTGTACAATACGGTATGGGTACCCGGTACATTTTCAATGCGGAGCGATTCGATCAGCAATTGTTCCTTTTTAACCACCTCGTCAAACTGGGTACCACCCAGTTCGTTTACCCATTCAGTCTTCCGGTCTATCTGCTCAATAATGCCTTCTGCAATGGTCATTGCCGTACCGCTTGGCGAATCCAGCTTCTGGGTATGGTGAATTTCTTCTACCTGCACTTCATAAGCCGGGTAATCGTTCATCAGTTTTGCCATTACCTTATTGATGTGAAAAAACAGGTTAACGCCAATACTGAAGTTTGATCCGTAAAGCAGGGTATTGTTACGGCTTAAACATTCATTTTTTACTTCCTGCAACTGCCCGTACCAGCCGGTTGTACCCACTACAACAGGCAGGTTGGCGTCAAAGCAGGCATAGATATTACTCAATGCTGCATCAGGGGCACTGAAATCGATGGCTACATCAGCCTTCGACAGGTTTGCACTTGTCAGATCCGCTGTATTGTCAATATTGATCTTCAGGACAACTTCGTGTCCCCTTTCTAAGGCAAAACGCTCTATGATCTGCCCCATTTTACCATAACCGAGTAAAGCTAATTTCATATATATCTTTTTTAGGTTAAGAAAGCTGCTGCGCAGTTTTCATCCTTCTATTGTTTTAAAATGTTAAACTGAGCTTTATTCCAGGTGTAGCCTGGTTAAAGCCATATAAAGTATTGGTATTGATCAAATCCGGCGAGACCTTAATCCGGCTCACATCCCCTACATCAAAATTCGCCAGGCGTGCATCTATATAAGCTTCTACAATATTCAGTAAATATAAGCCTACATAAGAAAAAATAATAACCTGTTTGTTCCGGCGGTAAATGTCCTTGGCCTGGGTCAGGCGATCGGTTGGTGAATTGGCATAAGGGCTTCCTGGTTTAGGCTCGTCTTTATGATCAGCTCTCCATTGCAGTTCGTCCAGAAAAATATCGTATTTTTTGCTGTTGTCTATATAAGAGATGGTAAGTAAAGTAGCGCCGGTGTATAAACCAGCCACTTTTAACCCCCGGTAAAAGGTAAAACCATTTCTGATCTGCCCCAATCCGGGCAGCATCGCCGATCTTATCGCCGCCCTGCGGCCAGCGACCTTGCCCATGTTTACATAAGGTTTTATGGAATCCCCTTTGGATGTCTGGAGCACTGTGCTATCCTTTTTTTTGGTCAAAACCTTTTGAGCTTTTGCCCTAAAACCAGCAAAAAACAAAAGGACCGATAACAGCAGGATCTTATACATTACCAGTCTAACAGCTCTAAGATCCTGTTTAGGTCGTCATCAGACATAAAAGGGATTTCTATGGCGCCCTTGCCGTTTTCGCCAACTTTCAGCTTAACTTTGGTGGCAAACTTGGAGGCCAGGTCTTTCTGTAATTTCTGGTATTCGGCAGGTACTGATTTGGTTTTAAGCTGGAACTTGGGCTTTACTTCCACACTGTTAATGCTCCGGACCAGCTCTTCCACTTTCCTTACGGAAAGCCCTTTATCAATAATTTCCTGGTGGATAAAAAGCTGTTTATCGGCCTGTTCCACGTTGATCAGTGCCCGGGCATGGCCCATAGATATTTTCTGGTCCCGGATAGAGATCTGTATGACTGGTGGCAATTTCAACAAACGCAGGTAATTGGTTACTGTAGTCCGGTTTTTGCCTACTCTTTCACCCAATTGCTCCTGTTTCAGGCTACATTCATCCAGCATGCGCTGAAAACTGAGGGCGACCTCAATAGCATTCAGGTTTTCCCGCTGTATGTTTTCAATAAGCGCCATTTCCAGCATCTGCTGATCATTTGCAAGCCTTACATAAGCGGGGATCTGGGTTAAGCCAGCCAGTTTAGAGGCCCGTAACCTGCGCTCTCCGGAAATCAACTGGTATTGATTTGCAGCCTGTTTTCTAACTGTGATTGGCTGGATCAGCCCCTGCACCTTTATGGATTCTGACAACTCATTTAAAGCCACCTGATCAAATTCGGTACGCGGCTGGTAAGGATTGGTTTCGATTTCGCTGATATTGATCAGGCCAATACTGCTATTGCTGGTTTCCTGCCTGGTTTCGCTTACCGGGTTAACCCCATTATTTTTAGGCGGATTGGCCGATTCGCTATCATCTAAGAGCGCACTTAATCCTCTGCCTAAACCTGTTTTTCGCTGAAAAGATGTCATTAAAAATAATTATATAATTGCTGTTGTTACATCCTGCACTTCTTTAACCATTCCGTTTTTGCGGACAATCTCCCGTGCCAGGTTCAGATAATTGATCGCCCCTTTGCAATTTGCATCATGCATAATTACCGAAACCCCATAACTTGGCGCTTCGCTGAGGCGGGTATTCCGTTGAATAATAGTTTCAAAAACCAATTCCTGAAAATGTGTTTTTACTTCTTCAACCACCTGGTTGGACAAGCGCAAACGGACATCATACATGGTCAGTAAAATACCTTCAATTTCCAGTTCAGGATTTAAACGGTTTTGTACAATTTTAATTGTGTTCAGGAGTTTTCCCAGACCTTCCAATGCAAAATATTCACATTGCACCGGGATGATCACAGAATCGGCAGCAGTAAGCGCATTAATGGTAATCAGACCCAGGGAAGGAGAACAATCAATGATGATAAAATCGTATTGATCCTTGATCTTTTCCAGCACCGCTTTCATTTTATATTCCCTGTTGTTCAGGTTGATCATCTCGATCTCCGCACCAACCAGGTCTATGTGCGCAGGCAACAGGTCCAGGTTAGGGGTTTCCGTTTTCTGTATGGCGTCTGTAGGTTCAATATCGTTGATGATACATTCGTAAATGCTGTTCTTGATATTTCTTGGATCAAAACCAATACCGGAGGTAGAATTTGCCTGAGGATCTGCGTCAACCAATAATGTCCTGTATTCCAGTACGGCTAAACTTGCGGCTAAGTTTATAGAGGAGGTTGTTTTACCTACACCACCTTTTTGATTTGCCAATGCAATAATTTTACTCATTTATCTTTTTAATAATTTACCAATTATTTAATAAGGCTTTAATTTACATTGAAGTAATCTATAAAAAATGCTATTTTTGTATTGATTTAGGCATATTTTAACGATTAGCTAAGATACAAACTAAATGGCAAAATTAGTACTAATGCCATAAGTGTTTTACACATCTTATTAACAATTCATACATGGTAACCATCATATCGGGAACAAACAGGCCGGCAAGTAATACCTTAAAAGTTGCAAAATATTATCAGAAAACATTAGCAGAAAAAGGGTTACAAACCAGGCTTTTTAATTTAGAAGAATTACCCGAATCTATAATAACAACCGACCTTTACGGAAAAAGAAGTGCGGGATTTGAACCCATCCAGCAGCTGATTACCGAAACCAGCAAATTTTTGTTCATCATTCCAGAATACAACGGGAGTTTTCCGGGTGTGCTGAAAACGTTTATCGACGCTTGTAATTTTCCGGAAAGCTTTTACGATAAAAAGGCGGCTTTGGTAGGTCTTTCTTCCGGCAAATACGGCAACATCAGGGGGATAGATCATTTTGGAGGTGTTTGTAGCTACCTGCATTTAAATGTCCTGCCCTTAAGGATCCATATTTCTGCCATTAAAACTGAACTGGACGAACAGGGAAACCTGTTCAAAGAGGATACTTTAAAATTTACCGGTCAGCAGATGGACAAGTTTATTGCGTTTTAAAACTCAGCCAGTCAATACCCTCATTGCCAAATACAAAAGAGCCGGGATGCAACATTTCAGCGATGTCTTCCAGCAGCGCGATCAGGTCTTCCGGATCACTAAGATCCAGGTCTAGTCCGTTCATCAGGTAAACCCTGTTGTAAGCCACAGCGGGCCAGGTCTTTTGCAGTAAGGCTGGCACAACGCCCATCAATTCGAGCATGGTGCGCCCCTTTTCCATATAGATGACCACTTTGGCAGTAGCTATAAAATCATGGATCAGCCCGCCGGCATCTACAATTACCTCTTCCAGGGCATAATTTAAGTTATTATGGCTATCCAGACAGGCAACAGGAACTTTATCCATGAACTTTATCTTATGCTGGATTATAGCTGCACGTTCCTGCAGGTCTTCTCTCAAAGCTTCATCTTTAACTTTATTTATAACCGCATTTAAAAAAGACATATAGATTTATTTATTACTTTGTACAAAATTACTATTCCTGAACTGATGCGCCGAACGATACGCAATATTTTTTCTTTGCTGCTCCTTTTAACATTTGCAGCTTGTAAAAACTCCTCTTCCAATGCAGAAAAAAAGGTTTTTAGCATGAACCTTGATCAAAATGTGACCTCCCTTGATCCTGCCTTTGCCCGCAACCAGAATGCCATCTGGATGATCAACCAGATCTTTAACGGCCTGGTACAGATCGACAGCGCTTTAAACACCCTGCCCTGCATTGCCAAAACCTGGAATATTTCGGCAGACGGCCTGACCTATACCTTCCATCTCCGAAACGATGTTTATTTTCACGACGATCCTATTTTTCCTGGCGGAAAAGGCCGCAAAGCAGTGGCTGAAGATTTTAAATACAGTTTTTACCGGCTCATTGACCCTAAAGTAGCCTCCTCAGGAGGCTGGATATTTAGTGATAAAGTCAAAGACATCAATAGCTTTATTGCCCTAAACGACAGCACCTTCCAGGTCAAACTCATGAAACCCTTTCCTGCGTTTATGGGGCTGCTGACCACGCAGTATTGTTCGGTTGTACCAAAAGAAATTGTGGAACATTATGGCAAAGACTTCCGCAGCCATCCTATAGGCACCGGCCCTTTTAAGTTTAAATACTGGAAAGAGGACGAAATACTGGTGATGTTAAAAAATGAGCACTATTGGGAAAAACAGGGCAATGAACAGCTGCCCTTTCTGGATGCAGTTAAGGTCACTTTCATCAGCGACAAACAGAGTGCCTTCATGAATTTCATTAAAAAAGACCTGGATTATTTTGATAAAGTAGATGGCAGCTACCGCGATGACATTTTAACCAAAAGCGGGAAAATGACCAGTAAATACAAAGGGAAATTTCAGTTGAGAAAAGGCCCATACCTGTGTACTGAATATGTGGGTATACTGGTAGATACCTCCAAGGCCATTGCCAAAAACTCCCCGCTCAAATACAAGAAAGTAAGACAGGCCATCAACTATGCCATCGACAAACCCAAGCTGATCAAATATTTAAGGAACAGCATTGGTATGCCTGCCACTTCAG
Organism: Pedobacter heparinus; assembly: GCF_032678725.1. Lineage (GTDB taxonomy): Bacteria > Bacteroidota > Bacteroidia > Sphingobacteriales > Sphingobacteriaceae > Pedobacter > Pedobacter heparinus_A. The sequence continues at coordinate 62,605 of NZ_JAVTSC010000009.1, read as the reverse complement.
GCTTTATTCCGCATGGCATGCCGGGTTTTGACAGCACAGCGGTTAAAGGCTATCATTATGAGCCACAAAAAGCAGCCAGGTTGCTTGCTGAAGCAGGTTTCCCGAATGGGAAAGGCATGCCGCAGATCACCCTGAGCACTTCTACTACTTACAAGGACCTGATCGAATTCATCCAGGGAGAGCTAAGTGCAATTGGCATCAATACCAAGGTAGATGTTAGTCCCAGTGCCAGCCTGCGCGACCTGGTCTCTAAAAATGGCGTAAACTTTTTCAGGGGCTCCTGGATTGCAGATTACCCCGATGGAGAAAATTACCTGGCGATGTTCTATTCCAGGAACAAGGTGCCAAACGGCCCTAATTACACCGGTTATTTCAACAATGATTTTGACCGCCTTTTTGAGCAGAGTTATTATGAAAATGACAACCAGAAGCGTTACCTGTTGTATCAGAAAATGGATAGGATGATTGTAGAATATGCGAATGTAGTGCCGATATTATATGACCAGTCACTGGTGATGACCCAGAACAATATCAGTGGCTTACCTATGAATGCCCTGAACCTGATGATACTGAAGACAGTAAAAAAGGAAAATTAGTTAGCACCCCCTCCCATTTGTCCGCCTTGCTGCTCTTCTTTTTTCAGGTCATCGTTGTTGATCCCTTTTTTCTTTTTAGGCTGGGCATTGAAGTTCATTTTGCCAAAGTTGTAGCTGAAGTTAAGTCCGAATGAACGTAAAGGATAATGGATATCGGTACGTTGGACAGAACTGGCCGTGGTGTTGGTGGTTTTGATGTTCAGGTCGCGGTTAACCGGGTTCAATACATTTAATCCAATGGTCGCTTTTTTCTTCAGGATCTCTTTTTTGACTGCCCCGCCATAAAAATACATCATATCGGTCTTGCCCTGAAAAGTACGCTTTGGCGCATTCAGCACGCCCCATAGCTCTGTGCTCCAGCCGCCCGGCAAGGCATAAGCCGAACGTAAAAAAGCAGTATAATTTAAAAACGTACCTGTATTTACATTGTTCTGTGTGCTGTTGATCTCATAAGTATTTAAGCCCATATTGGCCATCAGGGTCCATTTGGGCTTTGGGTTATAAGAACCGAACACATTGAAACCGTAAGACTGACTGGTACCCACATTGATATAAGTTTTCAGGGTTTTACTTATTCCATTGTCTAAAAATGGCCTGATCGCACTTTCGATCACATCCTGCGTATTGCGGTAAAACAGGGAAACATTAATGACAGAGCCTTTTATAAAAGTCGAATAGCCCAGTTCTATATTGTCCGAAAGCTCTGGTAACAGCTTGGGATTTCCTTCCATTGGATTAAACACATCACTTTCATTTCTAAAAGGATTCAGGTAAAATAAACTTGGGCGCTGTACCCGGCGGTTATAACTCAGCTTTACAGTGGACATACCCTTTAAGGTCTGCGAGATCACCATGCTTGGAAACAGGTTAAAATAATCGTTATCAAAATTAAAGCTATTGCCCGCCAGACCGTTTATCCTGGTGTATTCTGCCCGCAGACCGGCTTTAACAGTAATCTTTTTGGACAATTTAAAACCCATTACCCCATAAGCAGCGGCCACATTCTGATCATAATCAAAATCCTGTGCAGCCTGGTCGTAATCGCTGATGATATTCCTGAAGATCCCTTTTAAACCTGTTTCCAAAGTGGTGGTTTTGCTGAAGGGATAGGTATAATCTGTTTGAACAGTATACTCATTATTTTTGCCGGTATTGTGGCCCAGTATCATTACATCCGGTACGCCGGCGCTGGTAAACAGATTGGTAAAATCGCTGCCATTTCTTCCGGCAGACAGCTGTGCAGAAACACTAAACTCCTCCCCTTCTTTTTTGCTGGTTTTCCGGTAATCCATATTCCAGTCCAGGTTGTTAAAACTCATATCCATATCTCTGATATTGGTAGAGGAAATACCATTCCTGAGGATTTCTGAGCTGCCCGGACCACCATTGGAGAAACGGTTCATTTTTACCGTACTGCTGATGTTGTTATAAGCATTAATGTCATAATCGAGGCCAAAACTTCCGTTGTATCCAAGCCTGGACCATTTAGAGTAACCATCCTGTAAAACCGTGTTGGTAACTCCATCAATGGTTGCGCTGTTAAAAGTTACCACTTTAGAGTTTTGAGGATAAGCATGGTTTACCCCAACATTTCCGGTTACCGCCAAACGCCCTGTTTTGGCACTCAGGTTAAACGTACCATTATTGGAACGTGTACCAACCGTAGTATTTACACTCCCGCTGACACCTTGTGCAGTTTTCTTTTTGGTAATGATGTTGATGATCCCGCCAGACCCCTCAGCATCATATTTAGCCGATGGACTGGTGATGACCTCTACGCTCTTAATCTGTTCTGCAGGAATCATTTTTAAGGCATCAGCAACGCTATTGGCCATTGTTCCTGAAGGTTTGCCATTGATTAAGACCCGTACAGCGCTGCCACGCAGCTGTACATTTCCATTGATATCCACCGAAAGCATGGGTACTTTACGCATCACATCTGTGGCATCGCCCCCTGCATTGGTGATGTCTTGTTCAGCATTATAAACCAGTTTATCTACTTTATTCTCGATCATTGCCTGCTGTCCTGTGATGGCAACTTCCTTTAAATTACCAGTAACAGGACTAAGGTAAACGCTTCCCACATTATGGTCCGGTTTTTCAGGGGTAGTTTTAACATTTAAAGTTTTGGTCTTATACCCTATAAAACCAATCGTCAGCCTATAATCATCTGCGGTAACATTTTGCAGCACTACCTTACCCCTGGCATCGGTAACCGCACCATTTACTGATTTATTGTCCTTTACTTTGACCAGGGAAATACTTGCATAATCTATCGGCTTCCTTGTCAGGGAATCCAGGATAAGCGCAGTAATGCGACCGGTAACAGCAGGTTTTGTGCTGCCACCGCCCAGTAAAAATTGCGCATTGGCATTAAAAACGGCAACTAAAATTATAGACAATAAAATGAGGGGTTTCTTAGAGGATTTCATACCACAATTAGTTGCCAAAAGATAAAGATTGTTACAGGTTGAGCTGAAAAAAAATTGATCCTGAGAAACCATTCCAGCTGTTTATTCGTTTAATTCAACAACATCACATTGGCATGAAGCCATTATTACAGATATGTACCATGAAATCATTTGCATTTATAATTACAGCAACCCTGCTAACCGCCTCTACCTGTACCAGGCAGCAAATTGAAGCCGGTTTTGCACAAACCATGATCGGAAGGTGGGAGTTTAAAAGTTCAATGGGTGGTTACGCTGGTAAACGGATCGAAGCCGAAACCGGTAAAAAACTGGTTCTGGAATTTAAACCAAATCAGGAATTTCAAAAAACATTAAACGACAGCGTTACAGAAAAAGGCACCTACGAGCTGGTTAAAGTGAAAAGTATTTACACCGGCAAAACAGACAACGCCATCCGCTTCAATGCTGCTACGGCAGCCGCACCTGAAAGTTCCAGGCTGGATAAGATCATCGCACTAAAAGGCGATAGCCTCAGTATAAGCGATAATTTCTATGATGGCTTCCAATCCGTATATACCCGGCTAAAGTGATTTATTGATGTAGCCCCCCGTTTTTAAACAGATCGTAAGCCGTTTGGTAATTGGCCATAGCCTGATCAATTACCGACCGGGACAATGGATCGGGTATTTGCTCATTGCTTGCCTGACGATAAATAAAGGTTTCTGTTTTTTGCTGAGGGCCCAATATCACCAGGCTATCGTTTTTCAGGTACACCAGTTTCTGGTAGGTACCTAACATCACCCTTGCCTGGTAACCTGGTTCTAAAACATTCTGACCATACAGGTTACTTTCGTAATTCCAGCCCAGTAAACCAAACAAGGTTGGGTAAAGGTCGATCTGCGAACACAGTTTGTCAATCACCAGTTTCCCTTTTACAGGTAAGTTGAGTACAATACAGGGGATATGGTATTTGCTGATGTCAATCTCGTTTTTCCCGGCGCTGGCAGCACAATGGTCGGCCACTATGATCACCACTGTATTTTTGTACCAGGATTTTTTCTGCACCTTTTTAAGAAAATCACCAATGGCATAGTCGGTGTAACGTACCGCAGCCTCCCTGTTTTTCACCTTAGCTTCAATTTTCCCATCCGGATAAGTAAAGGGCCTGTGGTTAGAAGTGGTCATCACAAAATTGTAAAAGGGCTTACCATTCTGGTAGTCCTTATCAGCTCCCCGTATTACAGCATCAAAAAGATCACCATCACATATTCCCCAGGCATTTTCAAAAGTTACCTGCCTGTCCGCAATGATGGTTCTTTTGGTCAGGTAACTCTCTCCTACCTTCATGTTGCGGCCCCTGTCGGTAATGTCAAAACCATTGCTTCCAAAATATTCATTCATGTTATCGAAATAACCATCACCACCATAATAAAATGTACGGGTATAACCTGCCCTTTGAAAAATATAGCCAACGGTAGTCAGGTTTTCATTTTTCCTCCGCCTTACAATGCTGCTGCCGGGGGTTGGCGGTATAGAAAGCGTCAATGCCTCCATTCCCCTCACGGTACGCGTACCTGTTGCATACATATTGTTGAAAACCAGGTTCTGGTTTGATAAAGAATCAAGTACCGGTGTTAAATTTTGCGTATTGCCAAAATGCCCCAGAAAATCAGCACTAAGGCTTTCTACTGTAATCATGATCACATTAGGCTTATATAGGGGCTGGTCACTTTTAACCATTCTTTTAATGGAATACCCACTATCTTTAAAGGTACTGTGCTGATCCTGCAGCTCTTTTCTGATCAGGGCAAATGCCTTATTTTCAGGAAGCAAGGCATAAAAATCATTATAATTGAGCTCATTGCTCTTAAAAGCCGCAAAAATAGAGTAAATGCCTGCTTTGGAAAGCTCATTCTGATAGCGGTTCCTGCCCGACTCCGCAAAGGAATTACTGAGCACCAGGGGATATAAAATGGTCATGAGCAGTAAAGTGCCGGATATCCTGAGTCTTTGCCTGAAAGGCATGGCAGACTGAAAACTATACTGAAAGATTTTCCTTTTGCGAAAAAGCCAGACCACCAGCACTGCCAGCAGCAAGATCCCGCTAACCAACAAAGGTAAAGGATAGGATTCCATAATGTTATTGATTACCTCCGTGGTGTAAATGAGATAGTCAACAGCGATAAAGTTAAACCTGCTTTCAAATTCCTGCCAGAACGTAAGTTCTGCAAAAAACGAAAAGAAAGAGATGAGCAAAATGATAAAGAGCCAGGCATAGGTAAGCCCCTTGTTTACCCTGGAATTTGTCCATTTACGGGGCAATAGCAACAAGTACAAATTGTATAATGCGGTTAAGAACAAGCCCACTGCAACGTCATAAACAAAACCCAGCAGGTAGAGCTGCAATATGCCAAAAAAACTAAAATCAGTTTTTCCAACGGAAATGATCAATAATACCGTTCTGATCAGGAAAGAGAAAAAAATAAATACGGTCAGAAACGAAAATAAGACACTATATCTACTTTTAAATAATTTATCAGGCATACTCGTTTGGTTAAGCCGCACAAAAATGACGGCAAATTCTGTTTAAATTTTGAACTTAATGCTTTTTTTTAAAAAAACAATAATTTAATCCAAACAAAATTTATTTACACCCAAAAAAACATCCGCCAGAAAAACTACAAAACAATATTTACAATCCTGCCCTTCACTACAATCACCTTTTTCGGCGCTTTACCATCAAGGTATTTCTGCACATCTTCATTTGCCAGCACCGCTTCTTCAATGGCTGCAGGCTCCAGTGCAAGGCTCAGGTTCAGGTTTAAACGGGTCTTACCATTTACTGATACCGGGTAGCTAAATTCATCCTCTACCAGGTAAGCCGGGTTAAAGGTAGGGTACGGTGTATACGATAAACTGCCTGCTTCATGACCAAGCATTACCCAAAGCTCCTCACAGATGTGCGGCGCATAAGACGAAAGTACTACAACGAGGTCTTCCAGCACCTGCCGGTTTTTACATTTCAAATCTGTTAACTCATTTACCGCAATCATAAAGCTGGAAACAGAAGTATTAAAAGAAAATCTTTCAATATCATCCTGCACTTTTTTAATGATCTTATGTAAAGCCTTCAATTCTGCCTTAGCAGGTACTGAATCATTAACATGGAAAGTCCAGTTCTCGTTATGGAACAAACGCCAGAACTTACGCAGAAATTTAAATACCCCTTCAATACCATTGGTATTCCAGGGCTTACTCTGCTCGAGTGGCCCCAAAAACATTTCGTACATACGCAAAGTATCAGCCCCGTAGCTTTCAATCAGCACATCAGGGTTTACCACGTTGAATTTAGATTTAGACATTTTCTCTACCTCAACGCCGCAAATGTATTTGCCATTCTCCAGAATGAATTCCGCATCGGCAAACTCTGGCCTGAACAGTTTAAACTGTTCGATATTAAGGAGCTCATTGTCTACAATATTTACATCTACATGCAATGCTGACGTTTTATAATCTTTCCTTAAGCCATAAGAAACCAGTTTATTGGTCCCTCTTCCCTCTTCATCAATAACCCGGTATACAAAATTACTTCTGCCCTGGATCATGCCCTGGTTGATCAGCTTTTTGAAAGGTTCCTCTTCCTGCACATAACCCAGGTCTTTTAAAAACTTGTTCCAGAAACGACTGTATAACAAATGACCCGTAGCATGCTCTGCACCACCTATGTATAAATCAACATCCTTCCAGTAAGCAATGGCTTCTTTCGATGCAAAATCCGAATCATTCTTCGCATCCATATAACGGTACCAGTACCAGCTCGATCCAGCCCATCCTGGCATGGTGCTCAGTTCATACTCATATTCATCTTCATATTTCCAGCCTTCAGCCCTGCCCAATGGCGGTTCCCCACTTTCAGTTGGCAAATATTTATCAATCTCAGGCAACAGCAAAGGCAACTCTTCTTCCTTGATGAGATAAGGCAGGCCATCTTTAAAATAAACAGGAATAGGTTCTCCCCAATAGCGCTGACGACCAAATATTGCATCACGCATGCGGTAATTGATTTTTGCTTTGCCCAGGCCCTGCTCTTCCAGCCAGGTGTTCAAAGCGGCGGTAGCGTCAGTATAGTTCATTCCGTTAATGAAGCCGGAATTGATGTATTTTCCTTCTTTGGTGGCATCGGCCTGCTGCTCAATATCCTGTTGCGCATCCAGGATCTGCACAATCGGCAGGTCAAAATGTTTGGCAAACAACCAGTCGCGCTGATCACCGCTCGGCACACCCATTACCGCCCCTGTACCATAACCGGCAAGCACGTAATCGGCTATCCATAACTGGATGCGCTCCCCACTCACCGGGTTAATCACATAACTGCCTGTAAATGCACCTGAAACCGTTTTGGTATCGGCCATACGGTCCAGTTCCGATTTCTTCCTGGTTTGTGCAATATAATTGTTAATGTCATTCTGCTGTTCAGGTGTAGTTAATGCAGCTACCAGTTCATGCTCCGGGGCCAGTACCAGGTACGAAACCCCAAATATCGTATCCACGCGCGTAGTAAAAACTTCAATTGCACCCACACCAAATGGCAGGGACTTATGATCCGCAGCCTCAATTCTAAACTTCACCGAAGCACCAACGCTTTTGCCAATCCAGTTGCGCTGCATCTCTTTAACCGGTTCCGGCCAGTCTATGGTATTCAAGCCCTGCAGCAAGCGTTCTGCATAGGCAGAAATACGCATGCTCCACTGCATCATTTTTTTCTGTTCTACGGGATGCCCGCCACGTTCCGAAAAACCGTCTTTTACTTCATCATTGGCCAGTACCGTGCCTAAAGCCGCGCACCAGTTTACCGTGCTTTCCTTTAAATACGTTAAGCGGTATTTTAACAGCTCCTCCTGTTTTTGTTCATCGCTCATGGTGGCCCAGTCGCTTGGCATAAAGTCTTTCGTGTCTTCATCACAAACGGCTTTAACATCGGCACTGCCAGAAGCATTAAATTTCTCTATCAATGTGGTGATGTCCTCTGCACGGTCGGTCTCCAGGTTATACCAGGAATTAAACAATTGCATAAAGATCCACTGCGTCCATTTGTAATATTCAGGCTCACTGGTGCGTACTTCCCTGCTCCAGTCAAAAGAAAAACCAATCCCATCCAGCTGTTTGCGATAGGTATTGATATTGGCTTCGGTGGTTAAAGCAGGATGTTGTCCGGTCTGTATGGCATATTGTTCCGCTGGCAAACCAAAAGAATCATAACCCATTGGGTGCAATACATTAAAGCCTTTCAGCCTTTTATACCTCGAAAAGATATCGGAAGCAATATAACCGAGCGGATGACCAACATGCAATCCTGCCCCAGAGGGGTAAGGAAACATATCCAGCACATAAAACTTAGGTTTGGTACTGGCTTCTTCGGCCTTAAAAGTTGAATGCTGAGCCCAGAATTTCTGCCACTTTTGTTCTATCTCTTTAAATTGGTAATCCATTATTGCTATTCCTTTTTTATAGCGCGAAAATAAAGAAATAAAGGTGTTAAAAGAAGAAGTTCCTGATTTTGCCAAACAATAAATGCTTTGGTGCTTTGTTTTCCGGTGCATTATAAATGCTGTGCCTGCCCGAAATAAAATAGGAAGCCATACACGCAAGGGCCACATAAATGCCGCAAGACAACCCAAATAACTCCATGGCCATCACACAACAGGCCAGTGGCGTTTTAGCTGCACCCGCAAAAACAGCTACAAAGCCCATTCCGGCCAACAGACCAACCGGAAGTGGTAAAAATATGGACAGCGCACTGCCCAAAGTAGCGCCAACAAAAAAAAGCGGGGTCACCTCGCCCCCTTTAAAACCAGAACCCAGAGTAATGGCCGTGAACAGGATTTTAAGTGCAAAATCCTGGGCCTGGCTTGCAGTGCCAAATGATTCCAGTATCGTAGGTATACCCAGCCCGGTAAATTTATAAGCACCAGGCACAAGAAATAACAGCAGCAGCACTATACCCCCCGCAAAAGGCCTCAAAGGTGCGTAGCTGATCTTTTTAAACAAATGCGAACAGCCTTCGGTCAGCTTAACAAATATAACCGCTGCAAATCCGAAGGCCACACCAGCCATTGCACTGTATATCATTCCTCTGAATGTCAGGGGCAAAAACTGGCTGATCGGGTAATGAGTATGTCCAACGCCCCACAATTCAGTAACATAAGCAGCTATAAAAGCTGCAGCTATTGCAGGGGCAATGGCCCTTACTGGTATTTTACTGAGCAAAAGCACTTCCATGCCAAAAATAACACCAGCCAGTGGCGTGCCGAAAACTGAGGCAAAGCCAGCACTTAAACCCGCTATCAGCAAAATCGTCCTGTCGGCAGCACTCAGTTTAAAAGGGATATGCAACTGGTCAGCAGTGGCCGCCGCCATCTGTAAAGCTGTACCTTCCCTACCTGCAGATCCACCAAACAAATGGGTAACTACGGTTCCGGTAAGTACCAGCGGCACCATTTTAAATGGAATTACATCCTTTGGATTGTGAACGGTATCAAATACCAGGTTATTGCCCCTTTCTACCTCTTTTCCCTTATGGTGGTACACCAGGCCAATGATAAGCCCGGCCACCGGCAGCAGGTACAACAGCCAGGTATGGTGGTCCCTGAAAAGGGTAACCAGGTTTAACGCAGCCAAAAACACGGCTGATAAAGTTCCTGCAGCAATACCAACGATCAGAATTAACGTGATCCATTTCAGCAGGTAAACAATAAGGGAGGGCAGCGTTGTTTTTTTAACCATAAAACGAGCTCATGCAAAGTTTAAATGGCTCCCCGCAAATATAAAAGATTACCTGGTCAAGTAATACTTTTCTGTCGTTTTTGGTGTTGCTCCCTGTATATCTGCAGTAAATTCCAGTTTGTTGGGCGTAAGGGTATTTATTTGTGCAATGTATAATTTACCACCATAATTGATGTTTACACCAGTCCCATCCAGTACCGTAAAAGTGCCGATATGGCTATTGCTCTTAAGGTTGATCACGACCTCGTCTTCTTCATTATTGCGGAATTCAAAATAATCTGAAGCAATACCTGTATAAGATACCATGGCACTGCCCGCAACGGTAGTCTCAATTTTTGCGAGCTGCCACTTGCCGATCATGTTCTTTTTGTTACTGGTCTGTTCGTCCTTTTGACAAGCAGTAATACCAGCAACTATTAACATTAAGGTTAGGGCGAAAGTAATTTGTTTTCTCATAGGGGTAAGTTTTTAAGTTTTTTATTTAGTTCTAATTGTCATTAATTCTAATTGTCATTAATTAGAACTGTAACGAAGAAAAAAATGTTTTGGTACAAAAATGTTACACAAAATGCATTAGCATAAATCGGGCCAATACAAATTACAGCCTATACCTCAGCTTAATATTTCGTGCAATAACCTTCAGCAATCCTGGATGATCACTAACAGTGGCATCAGCATCATCCCAGTCACCTTTCAAATTCCGGCAAAGCTCATATTCTTCACCATTCAGGCTTATCCGAATGGAATCCGTTTCTTTTGTAATTGATTTGGTTAAAACGATGTAGGTATAATCCTTTTCTTCAAAGGTGATGCGCAAAGGTAGACTCATAATTTATCTATAGCGTCAAGAATGCATTTTTATTGTGTAGCAATACAACTACGTTCAATCAATATTTTACCACTCTTTTTCCCGTCATCAGCTTTCGAACCACCTCATTTAATTTTACCGGATCATTTGCATACTTTTCTAAATTAACGATTGCTACTTTTCGAAAATCAACTGGCTGCCCTTCACTTTGTAAAGCAATAAATCCTGCTTTCAATAGCTTGCCGTCAAGTTTAACGGCTGGATCGAAATTATTTACCACGCCACCGCCAATTTGTGGTTTTGAATATTGCAGCACAGTATCTCCATTGATGAGGTGAGTGATCAGTGAATCGCCCAATACAATTAATTCGGCCGTTACCCACTCCTCTTTTTTATAGGTTTTGGATGTAGAATTTATGCAATGCCTGCTGTCAATCTTTCCTTTATATATGACATCAGTGCCTGGCGAACACATGTTTCCGGTAGGGCGGGGTTTTCCATCAGCCAGACCGGCAAGCAATTGACACTCTATGGATATCGGCCAATCCTGATCTTTAAGCATGGTTTTGGGGTCCTGAGAATGGAACATGATCCCGCTATTGCTAACGGTATAAGATGGAGCGTCTGTTTTCCAGTCTCCTGTGATCCTATATTCTACCCGCAAACAGTAATGAGAAAAGGGTTCCTTAAAATACAAATGTCCAAATTGATTGTTATACGCACCATACTGGTCGTATCTGACTTTGATCACGCCCTCTTCCACCCGAAAGGTATTAGCATAATTATCACCAACCTCATGATGATTGATTTTTACGATCCAGTCTTTAAGGTCTTTACCATTAAAAAGCGGCGTCCATTTCGGATCGGAAGACGATTTTACAGATGAACAGGTAAAAAAAAGAAAAGGCAAACACAGAATGCTTACAGGCCGGGTGATTAAAGAGATAAAATTTTGTTTCATGCTGCGACAATATATGAAAAAAGAACCTTTCTCCCTTAACAACCCCAATTGCCCTTCTCCATGAATGACCCCTCTAAAAAGAACGGTATTTTTTCCCTTATACGTCTTTTTAGTTTTTTACGTTCTAGCTTTGTACTTTAATGGCTTATATTTTTTATTTTCGCAAAACATAAATAAAATTACATGGAAGAATTTGAAGTTAGCGATGCTTCTAAGAAGACAAAAACCATATACATTTCTACTATTTTCAGTATTGCGCTGGTATTACTGATGCTGGGTATGCTGGGCTTGATTTTAGTGCATGCTAAAAACCTTTCTAACTACGTAAAAGAAAATATTGTTTTGAATATTATTGTGGATGAAGGTGCAAAGGAGACAGCAGTACTTGCTTTTCAGAAAGAACTGAATGCCAATCCGGCCATCAAAAGTACGGTTTATGTAAACAAGGAAATGGCAGCAAGAAGCCTGACGAACGACCTTGGTGAAGATTTTGTCAACTTTTTAGGATATAATCCATTGCTCTCTACCATAGACGTCTATTTAAAAGCGGACTATGCCAATAATAAAAGTATCGATGCCCTGAAAGCAAACATTGGTAAAAACCCGATCGTAAAAGAAGTGATCTACCAAAGCTCACTGATCGACATGGTCAATAAAAACATCAACACCATCGGGTTGATCATATTGGGCTTTGCCGCTATACTATTGATCATTTCAATTGCCTTAATCAACAATACGATCAGATTAGCTATTTATTCCCAGCGCTTTCTGATCAAGAGCATGCAGCTGGTGGGTGCCACCCGGAATTTTATCCGTAAACCTTTTATCCTCATTGCTGCACTCCATGGTCTTATCGCCGCATTTATAGCCATCTTAATTTTGCTGGGTATACTTTATTACGCCCAGAAAGAAATCCCTGAAATGGTCATCCTAAGAAACTATACTGAATTTGGAATAGTATTGCTGGGCCTGGTTGGCGTGGGCATCTTTATCACAGCCATCAGCACCTCATTTGCGGTGAGCAGATATTTAAATCTAAAAATTTACGATCTTTACAGATAATGGCAGAAAAAAAATCATCTCCTGCAGGTCAGGATAACAAAAGTGAACTGGTGTTCACCAAAAAGAACTATCAGTTGTTACTGATCAGCATTGCTATAGTGGTGCTTGGTTTTATCCTGATGATCGGCACAACAGATATTTACGATTTCCGGAAAACCTTGCTGGCCCCTATGGTTGTTTTATTTGGGTTTGGCTTTGGCGTATATGCCATTTTAAAAAAATAAAGGCATTTCATGGATTATTTACAGGCCTTCATTCTGGCTGTAATAGAAGGATTAACCGAATTTTTACCGGTTTCATCAACCGGACATATGGTGATTGCCAGTTCCTTTATGGGGATTGGGAAAGATGACTTTGTGAAACTGTTTGAAGTGGCCATCCAACTCGGAGCCATTTTAGCAGTGGTGGTGCTGTACTGGAAAAAATTCTTTGACTTCAGCAAATGGCAGTTTTATGTAAAGCTGGTCATTGCTGTAATACCAGCCTTATTTTTTGGCTTTCTGCTCAATGATTTTATAGATGAGACTTTAGGTAACCCGCTGTTTATAGCAGTAGTATTGCTGCTTGGAGGTATCGTATTGCTCTTTATCGATAAACTCTTTAAAAATCAAACCATCAGCAATGAGGCGGAGATCAGCAATTTAAATGCTTTTAAAATTGGCTGTTTCCAGGTTTTGGCGGTTGTTTTTCCAGGCTTAAGCAGAAGTGCGGCCACCATCATCGGGGGCATGCAGCAAAAGCTGAGCAGGCATGCTGCAGCCGAATTTTCATTTTTCCTTGCCGTACCTACCATGTGTGCCGCAACAGGATATAAATTATTGAAAGGCTACCACCTTTTGAATGCGGAAAACGTAAAATTGCTGCTTTTTGGTAACCTGATTGCTTTTATTGTTGCCATAATTGCCATTAAATCTTTTATCGGCTTTTTATCTAAACATGGGTTCCGTATTTTTGGCTGGTACAGGATAATCATTGGTGTGGTATTAATTGCACTTTATTATTCCGGGGTTGAAATGAACGTATTATGAGGGAATTTAATTTTGCCGAAGGAGAATTACTGCTCATCAACAAGCCCTATAAATGGACCAGTTTTGATGTAGTCGGGAAGATCAGGAACTCCCTGAAACCCTTAAAGTTAAAAGTGGGCCATGCAGGCACGCTGGATCCGTTGGCCACCGGTTTGCTGATCCTTTGCACCGGGAAGCTGACCAAACAGATAGACACTTTCCAGGCCGAAGAAAAAGAATATACAGGCACCATGATACTTGGCGCCACTACCCCATCCTACGATCTGGAAACAGTAGTTGACCAGGAATTTCCATTGGATGGCATTACAGCGGAGGCCATTTATGCCGCTACAGCGCCTTTTACCGGGGATATACAACAATACCCACCGGCCCATTCGGCGGTGAAGGTAAATGGTGAGCGTTCATATGTAAAGGCCCGCCGGGGTGAAGAAACGGAATTGCGTTTACGTAACGTTACCGTATCGGCCTTTGAAATTACCAGGATAGCCCTGCCCGAAATCGACTTCAGGATTGTGTGCAGCAAAGGGACTTACATCAGGTCACTGGTTTCTGATTTCGGAAAGCAATTAAAAAACGGCGCCTATTTATCCAAACTGGTGCGCACGCGCAGCGGAAATTTTTTACTGGAAAATGCATTTGAAGTAAAAGATCTGGTTGATTACCTTAGAGAGAAAAAAGCATAACGATGCGGGGGCATATTAAAACTAAAAAGCTGAACTTTACTAAAAACATGTTTTTGATCATGTGTGGTATTGTTTCGGCCTGTTTTGGACTAAAGAGTTTCTTACTGCCCAGCGGTTTCATTGATGGCGGAGTTACCGGAATATCGCTGCTGGTGAGCAACATCACCGGGCTTAAACTATCCTACCTGATCGTCATCATCAACATCCCCTTTGTGATACTCGGTTACCGGCAGATCGGCAAAGTTTTTGCCATTAAAACATCTGTAGCCATCTCTCTGCTGGCTATTTTGCTCATTGTTGCCCCTTTTAAACCCATTACACACGACCCGCTGCTGATCGCCTTTTTTGGAGGATTGTTTTTAGGAGGCGGCATTGGTTTGGCCATGCGCGGCGGTTGCGTAATTGACGGCACCGAAGTTTTAGCCTTGTACATCAGTAAAAAGAGCACGCTTACTGTGGGTAACATCATCCTGATCCTGAACATCCTGATCTTTTCGGTAGCCGCCATATTTTTAGGGATAGATAAAGCGCTGTATGCGATCCTTACCTATTTATCGGCTTCCAATACGATTGATTATATTGTAAACGGCATCGAACAATACACCGGTGTTACCGTGATTTCAGAGAAGAATGAGAACATCAGAAAATTCATCATCCACCAGATGAAAAGAGGGGTAACCATATACAAGGGCGAAGGTGGTTACGGCATTAAAAAGGATATTGACATATTATATACGGTGGTAACGAAGCTGGAAATGGGTAAGCTGCAAACTGCCATCAGGCAAATTGATCCGGATGCATTTGTGATACAGCAGCAAATTGCCGATATAAAAGGCGGGGTGGTAAAACGTCAGGCCCTGCATTAAAGCATATATATACCAATGAACATATACCATCATTTTTCTGAGTTTAAAAGATTAAATAATGCCGTTGTTACCATTGGCACTTTTGATGGGGTACATTATGGCCATCAGAAAATTATTAAAAGACTATGTGAGCTGGCCAGAGCCACCGGTGGTGAAAGTGTGATCCTTAGCTTTTTTCCGCATCCGAGATTGATCATTGACCCGGAAAACCAGGACCTGAAAATGATCAACACCATTGATGAGAAGGCCAGAATTTTAGCAGCCCTGGGTGTAGATCACCTGATCATTACCCCTTTTACCCGGGACTTCTCTAACCTTAGCCCTGAAGAATACATTAAAAACATCCTGATAGATACCATAGGTGTCAAAAACCTGATTGTAGGTTACGACCACCGTTTTGGGAAAGACAGGAAAGGCGGCATGCCTGAGCTGGAAGCCATGGCCAAAACCTATAACTACAAAATTGAAGTGATACCGGAGCAGGACATCAACGACGTTGCGGTAAGTTCGACAAAAGTGCGCAATGCCTTGTTAAACGGGCAGGTTGCCCTGGCTGCCGAGTACCTGGGTTACCACTTCTCTTTGTATGGAAGGGTAATTAAAGGCGACAAAATTGGCAGGACCATAGGTTTTCCTACCGCCAATATTTTTATTGAAGAGACTTATAAGCTGATCCCCTCTGATGGTATCTATGCGGTAACGGTGGATATGAACGGCCAAACTTTTAAAGGAATGGCCTATATTGGTCAACGACCTACCATTAATGGCATGACCCGTAATATTGAGGTGAACATTTTTGATTTTGACCAGGAAATTTATGGGCAAGATATCACCATGACCTTCCTCCAGTTTTTAAGGCATGATGTTAAATTTACAGGCCTGGAAGCCCTTAAAATACAATTGCAAAAAGATAAAGAAGACACTTTAGCTTACTTTGCCCAGCTGCCTTAATTTAAATTTAATGCGTTAACATTCGGATAAAAGGCCTTTTTTTGCTATATTTACAGCAATGAGGTGTTTTTTCAGTGTTATAATGCTCGTTTTTATACAACTGATTTCCCTGCAGTACGCATCGGGAAAAACAGGCAGCGCCTTAAAAAACAAAAAGCAAAAAACAGCTGCCGGCATAAGCGCTTATCATTTCAAACTCAGTAAAAAGCAAAATCCTTCTGTTAAAAAGATCCTTTTTGAGGACCTCCCTTTTGTACACTATTCTGTTAAAAAACCGGGACTTGAATGTTACCTTTTCCCGGAGACGCAGTCAAAGCCTGGTACCCATCAGGTGCCCGAAACTAAGATTCAGCAGTTTTTTACCTATAGCTGCTACACCTTTATATTTGACCAGCTGTACCCCAAACATGTTTTTTGGTAAAACAAATATGCTAAACCCGTTTTAACATATCATTATACCATAATAAAATACACGTTTCTATGATACATTTACCAGTATTAATTACTGATTTAGGTTTAATACTTGCTGCCGCAGGAATAACTACTTTGCTATTTAAAAGAATTAAGCAACCACTGGTTCTAGGCTATATCCTGGCTGGGTTACTGGTTGGGCCCCACATCAAATTCATTCCAACCGTTACCGATAATGAAAGCATCCACATCTGGGCAGAGATCGGGGTGATCTTTTTACTCTTTAGCTTAGGCCTGGAGTTCAGTTTCAAAAAACTGGTCAAAGTTGGGGGCTCGGCCTCCATTACCGCCATTGTTGAAGTGATATTTATGCTGTTGATCGGTTTTGTTGCGGGTAAGGCAATGAGTTGGTCTACCATGGACAGTATATTTTTAGGAGGTATCCTCTCCGTTTCTTCTACCACGATCATCATCAGGGCATTTGAAGAACTGGGTGTAAAACATAAAAAGTTTGCCGGACTGGTATTTGGGGTATTGATCGTAGAAGATTTAGTGGCCATTTTATTATTGGTATTGCTATCTACACTGGCGGTAAGCCAGCAGTTTGCCGGCGCAGAAATGCTGGTCTCTATTTTAAAACTCTGTTTCTTCCTGGTATTGTGGTTCATTGGCGGTATATTCCTGGTACCGACTTTTTTAAAGGCCACCAAAAAACTCATGAACGACGAAACGATGCTGGTGGTTTCCATCGCATTGTGCCTGATCATGGTGTTACTGGCGGTAAAAGTTGGATTTTCACCGGCATTAGGTGCCTTCATCATGGGTTCTATTTTGGCGGAAACCACCCAGGCTGAACGCATAGAGCATTTGACCAAATCGGTCAAAGATCTTTTTGCCGCCATATTCTTTGTTTCGGTAGGAATGCTGATCGACCCAAGTATCCTGATCGACTACGCCGTACCGATTTTAATCATCACCCTGGCTACGGTTCTGGGCAAATTTTTAAGCTCTGGTATGGGCGCACTGCTTTCCGGCCAGCCACTCAAAACATCGGTACAGACAGGTTTGAGCCTGGCCCAGATTGGCGAATTCTCCTTCATTATTGCCACATTGGGCGTTACCTTAAAGGTGACCAGTGATTTTCTTTATCCCATCGCTGTGGCGGTATCGGCCATCACTACCTTTACTACCCCCTATTTAATCAAAGCTTCAGAACCCTTTTATTTTTTCCTGGAACGCAAACTGCCTAAAAAGTGGGTAGAGGGATTGAACAGGTACAGTTCCAGTACGGCAGGCATTACCACATTGAGCGACTGGAAGATCTTACTGAAGTCTTATACTTTCAATACCATTATCCACTCGGTAATCCTGATCGCCCTTGTTTTTCTGGGTGCAAAATACCTGCAGCCATTTATTACAGCCAACATTATTAATGGGAACAAGGGGATCATCATCAGCCTGGTGCTGACCTTAATTTTCATGACACCCTTTTTATGGGCCCTGGCCATCCGAAGGATAGAAAGAAAAGCATATTCCCATTTATGGCTGAATAAGAAATATACACGGGGTCCGCTGATTTCACTGGAGATATTGCGCATTGCCCTGGCCATTTTCTTTGTAGGTTTTCTTATTTTCCAGTTTTACAATACCTGGCTGGCCATTACCATTGCCATTGTGCTGATCGTTTCCGGAATGATCATATTTTCGAGAAAACTGCAGGGCTTTTACAACAGGCTGGAAAGTCGTTTTTTACTCAACTTAAATGCGCGGGAGGCTCAGAATGCACAGCCGGAGATTTTGCCCTGGGATACCCACCTTGCCGAACTGGTAGTGGCGCCTGAATCTAAACTGGTAGGCCAGACCCTGATTGAGCTCTCCATAAGGGAAAAATACGGGGTAAACATCGCGCTGATCGAACGGGGAAAAATCATGATCCCTACGCCTAGCAGGGATGAAAGGTTATACCCTAACGACAAGGTGCTGGTTATTGGAACAGATGCCCAGCTGGCTATGATCAAAGAACTGTTTGAGGGTAGTGTGGATGAGCAGATGGAAGAAGTGAGTTTCCCTAAAAAAGACATGACCTTACAGAAAATCGTGATCAATACCAATTCACCCGTTTACGGACAAAGCATCCGCAGTTCGGGCATCAGAGAAACAACGCAAGGCCTGGTGGTTGGCATTGAAAGGCAGGGCGAAAGGATCCTGAACCCCGATTCGAATATGGTTTTTGAAAATGAAGATATTGTCTGGATCGTAGGGAACAATAAAAAGGTCCCCGAACTGCTCGTTAAGGCTACCTGATCCAGTGGATATAAGTGATCTTACCAATATGATAAGCGGAAAGGGCAAAGAAGAGGAAGGCTATGCTTTTGTTAACAATGTAGCTGCTGAGCTCAAATTTTTCCTGTATGTACTGGGCAAATCGGGCAAAACCATATAAGGCAAGCGCTGCACCAATACCAGAACCGATGCTGAAAACAGAAAGGGAAAGATAACCAATATCAATCCATTCATGGGAGATCAGGTAAGTGCCTACAAACAACCAGTAAGGGATCTGCATGGGGTTGATAACACCCAGCAACATGCCATACCTGATGCTGTCCTTTTTGGAATAATCAGCTTTGGGCATTTCTTTTCTCGACCTCCAGGTTAAAATCCCCAAAACGGCAAACATCAGTACCATCACTACATCAATGGTATTTTCTAGATCGATCTCGCTGGAAAGCCACTGTACAAAACGCATCACCCCAAAAGTGAAGAGGATTTCTACAGTTGAAAAAGCAGCAATAAAGTATAAAGCCTGGCGGATACCCCTGGTTATCGTAATCTGGACTACAGTAAGGTTAATGTTTCCCGGGGGGATGTAACCTAGCATATTTAATACAATCCCCAGAAAGAGTGTTAAAAAAAGCATGGGCGAAGATACAATGATTTCATCAAAACTTATATCGGTTTCATGTGGTCCTTTAAGTATTTGGCGGTATAAGAGCCTTTGGCCGATAAAAGCGCTTCAGGCGTACCTTCAAATACTACATGACCGCCTTTATCACCACCTTCAGGCCCGATATCGATGACCCAGTCGGCCGATTTGATCATGTCCATATTGTGTTCGATCACCAGGATAGAATTGCCCTGTTCAATTAAAGTGTTCAGCGCGATCAGCAATTTTTTAATGTCATGAAAATGCAGGCCGGTTGTAGGCTCATCAAAAATGAACATGGTTTTATTGGCATTGTTTCCTTTGATCAGAAAGGAAGCAAGCTTGATGCGCTGGGCCTCGCCGCCGGATAAGGTATTGGAAGACTGTCCCAGATGCACATAACCCAGGCCAACATCTACCAGGGGTTGTAATTTATGCAATATTTTAGGTTCATTACTAAAGAAAGCTACCGCTTCCTCGATGGTCAGGTCTAAGATATCCGCCACATTTTTATCCTGGTAAGTGATATCCAGCACCTGCTGTTTAAACCTTCTGCCACCACAGGTTTCGCAAGGCAGGTAGATATCAGCCATGAACTGCATTTCGATCTTCACCTCTCCTTCACCCTGGCAAACATCACAACGCCCGCCTTCTACATTGAAAGAGAAAGCCGCGGGTTTTAAGCCGGCTGCTTTTGATGCCGGTAAGGCCGAGAACAGCGCCCGCACATCATCCCAGGCTTTGACATAAGTAACAGGGTTTGACCTGGATGAGCGGCCTATAGGGTTCTGATCTACCATTTCTACCTGGCTAACCAGGTCGTAATTGCCGTAGATGCCGTCGTATGCACCGGTTTGTTCGCCCGAATAGTTGCCTATGGCTTTTTGCAGGGCAGGGTAAAAGATCTTTTTAATTAAACTGGTTTTTCCGGAGCCGGACACCCCGCTGACTACCGTAAATATACCGAGCGGTATTTTTACATCGATATTTTTGAGGTTGTTTTCTCTGGCACCTTTAATGAGCACATGGTCTTTCCAGGCCCTGCGTTTCGCAGGAATGGCGATCTTTTCCGCACCAGAGAGGTAACGGCCCGTTAAACTGTCCTTATCCTTTATAATTTCACTATAGGTACCGCTAAATACCAGGTTACCCCCATGCGTTCCGGCTTCCGGGCCGATATCGATGATGTGATCGGCAGCCTTCATCATTTCCTCTTCATGCTCTACAACAAGAACGGTATTGCCCACGTTCCGGAGTGCCTGCAGCACTTCTATCAGTTTGTTGGTATCCCTGGGATGCAACCCAATGCTCGGCTCATCCAGCACATAGATGGACCCGACCAGACTACTGCCCAATGAGGTAGCCAGGTTAATGCGCTGCGATTCACCACCCGACAGGGTATTGGAAAGCCTGTTCAAGGTTAAATAGCCCAGGCCCACATTGTTTAAATACAATACCCGGTTCACAATCTCGGCCAGTAAACGTTTAGAGATCTTTTGTTCCGTATCCGAAAGTTTCAGGTGTTCAAAAAAGTCGAGTATGGTGGCCAGCGGCATCAGTACCACATCAATGATAGATTTATCTGCAATTTTAACGTAGGAGGCATCTTTACGCAATCTTGAACCTTTGCAATCCGGACAAATGGTTTTCCCCCTGTACCTGGACAGCATAACCCGGTACTGGATCTTATAGGTCTGCTCTTCCAGCTCTTTAAAAAAATCATCCAGGCCACCAAAGTACTTATTACCTGTCCAGATCAGTTTTTGCTCCTTTTCGCTAAGCTCACTATAAGCGCGGTGAATCGGGAAATTGAATTTATCCGCGTTTCTGACCAGCTTGTTCAGCCATTCGCGCATTTTTTCTCCGCGCCAGGGCGCAATGGCATTGTCGTATACACTCTTGCTTTTATCCGGAATCACCAGGTCTTCATCTATGCCGATCACGCTGCCATAGCCCTCACACCTTTTACAGGCACCATAAGGATTGTTGAAACTGAAAAAGTTAGGTGTTGGTTCTTCAAAGCGGATACCATCCAGCTCAAACCTGTCGCAGAAATGGCTCAGTTTACCTTCATGATCTACATAGCAATCGCCCTTTCCTTCAAAAAAAGCAGTTTGCACAGAATCGGCTATACGGCTTAAAGTTTCCTCTTCTGTATTGACCACAATCCGGTCAATCAGGATCCGGATGGTTTGCTCATCAGTAAGCTCAAAATCCTTAAAATCCTGGTCTTCCAGGATATCCTCAATTTTGTGGATCTTATTTTTATAGGAAACCCTGAGGAAGCCTTTTTGCAGGAGCACGGCAAGCTCTTCTTTCAAAGAACGGTTATTGTGTGGGAATAAAGGGCAAAAGATAGTGACCACGCTGTCTTCACCAAGACCAGATATGAAATCAACAACAGTGGTAACGGTATCCCGTTTTACCACTTCACCTGATTCAGGTGAATAGGTTTTACCGATCCGGGAAAAAAGCAGCTTTAAATAATCGTATATTTCTGTAGAGGTACCAACCGTAGAGCGCGGATTGGAAGTAATTACTTTTTGTTCAATGGCAATTGCGGGGGCTATCCCTTTAATGTAATCCACATCAGGTTTGTTCATCCTTCCCATGAACTGTCTGGCATAAGACGACAAACTCTCTACATAACGCCTTTGCCCTTCAGCATACAGGGTATCGAAAGCCAGAGATGACTTGCCGGAACCCGACATTCCGGTGATGACCACCAGCTTATTTTTAGGTATAGCAACGTCGATATTCTTCAGGTTATGAACTCTGGCACCCTTTATGATAATATTTGTGTGTGGATCTTTATTGATTTCTTTACTCATTGACTTCCGGATAGAATGATGCTAATATACCCCAAATAACGCAATATTGTTTTTTTGTGGAAATGCAAAAATAAGGCTCTGAGCGCACTTTTAATTTTTTTTAACACTTTTTATATGGTTTTATGATAAAAAAATCCTTCTTTTGAATTATTAACAGATAATCAAACCACTAACAAACAAACTAATAGGAGAACTCATATAGAAGAAAACATCTACTAAATAATTTTTTAGCAAGCAGCAAGGGAATTTAGTACGGATACTCCTATGAAATTACAACAATATAGTGATCAAGAATTGGTGAAGTTATACCTGACGGGCAACGAAACCGTTTTGGAAGAACTTCTAAAAAGACACAAGTCTAAAATTTACACCTCTATATATCTATTGGTAAAAGATCAATATCTGGCTGAAGATATATTTCAGGATGCCTTTATAAAAGTAATCAACACTTTAAGATCAGGACGTTATAACGAAGAAGGTAAATTTTTGCCTTGGGTAATGCGCATTGCTCATAACCTGGTGATTGATTATTTCAGACGTGAAAAACGTGCCCCGGTTATTACCAGTGCAGATGGCACCGATGTTTTTAACCTGCTCCAGTTTCATGAAGAAAGCGCAGAAGATAAAATGCTGAGGGAACAGACACATTTTGACCTGAGGGCAATGATCCATCTATTGCCGGATGACCAGAAAGAAGTGTTGATCATGCGCCATTATGCTGATCTGAGCTTTAAAGAAATTGCGGACCTGACCGATGTAAGCATCAATACGGCATTAGGAAGAATGCGTTATGCACTGAACAACCTGCGCAAAATGATGAAAGTGAAAGAAATCTCCTGATTATAGGCCGTTATCGCTTTAAAATGGGCTTATTTCATTTGTAAAAAATAAATTACAAATAATTATAGTTAAGGTTAAAATAAATGAATAGCTATTGCGTTTATTAGTAAAAACCAATACCTATTCATTGCTTATGATGGAAACCTTTACTTCAATTGACAACTTAAATTACCAGCAACAAAAGCAGGACAGTAGTGCTGCAGATGAAACTGAGGGAATGGACACGATGTTTTATGATCACCTTAAAGCACCGCTGAATGCCCTGAAAAGAGACCCTGCCGATGAAACCATCGCGAGGATCCTGGCTTACTCTAAAAGCAGCGTAATTTAAAAAGAACTTCAAGCTGCCGGTTTCCCGGCAGCTTTTTTTATTTAAATTTGCCTATGCTCAAAAAAGAAAGATACCGGCTCTTTGTGGCCCATTTTTCTGCAAGGCAACCCAATGCTGAAACAGAACTACATTATAACAATCCTTTTCAATTGCTGGTGGCTGTGATTTTATCTGCTCAGTGTACAGACAAACGCATCAACCAGGTTACGCCTGCCCTGTTTCAGCGCTTTCCGAACGCAAGGGCTTTGGCCGAAGTTACACCTGATATCGTATTTGACTACATCAGAAGTGTAAGCTACCCAAACAATAAAGCAAAACACCTGGTCGGCATGGCCAATATGCTGTTACATGATTTCAACAACGAGGTTCCTGCTGACATTGACCAATTGCAGAAAATGCCTGGTGTAGGCCGAAAAACAGCCAATGTCATTGCTTCTGTTATTTATAATGCGCCTGCAATGGCGGTTGACACCCATGTTTTCAGGGTAGCCAACAGGATAGGCCTGACCAATGGCAAAACGCCCCTGGCTGTAGAGAAAGACCTGGTCAAACACCTTCCGGAGCACACCATTCATGTAGCACATCATTGGTTAATACTGCATGGACGGTACGTTTGCGTGGCAAGATCGCCCAAATGCAGCATTTGCGAGATCACACATTTTTGTAAATATTATCAAAACAATAACAAAATAACTAAAATAATTAGTGATACAACGGGGCTTACAAAATAAAACAAACTTTATTTGTTGATTTAAAATTAAATTACATTATATTTGCTAATATAATTAGCATACAGATAAAACATTTTTGTACTAAGCTAAATGTTTATCTTAACAAAGAATTATAATTACTATGAGCACAAACGCAGACAAATTAAAAGCACTACAACTGACTTTAGATAAGTTAGAAAAATCATACGGTAAAGGTACTGTGATGAAACTTGGAGATAATGCAGTAGAGCCTATTGAATCTATTTCTACCGGTTCCATCAGTTTAGATATTGCTTTGGGCATTGGTGGTGTACCGAAAGGAAGGGTCATAGAAATATACGGGCCTGAATCTTCCGGTAAAACAACCCTGGCTACACATATTATAGCAGAAGCACAGAAAAAAGGTGGCATAGCTGCAATTATAGATGCAGAACATGCCTTTGATAAGGGCTATGCAAAAAAACTCGGGGTTGATGTAGACAACCTGCTCATCTCTCAGCCGGATAACGGCGAGCAGGCATTGGAAATTGCCGATAACCTGATCCGCTCTGGTGCCATTGATGTGATCGTGATTGACTCCGTAGCAGCACTGGTGCCAAAGGCAGAGATCGAAGGCGAAATGGGTGATTCTAAAATGGGTTTACATGCGCGTTTGATGTCTCAGGCCTTGCGTAAATTAACAGGGACCATTTCCAAAACAGGATGCTGCTGCATTTTCATCAACCAGTTGCGTGAAAAGATCGGAGTGATGTTTGGTAACCCCGAAACAACTACCGGTGGTAATGCGCTAAAGTTCTATGCATCTGTCCGTCTGGATATCCGCAGAACTTCCCAGATCAAAGATTCGGATGAGGTTTCCGGAAACAGGGTAAAAGTAAAAATTGTAAAAAATAAAGTTGCGCCTCCTTTCCGTATCGCAGAATTCGACATTTTGTTTGGTGAAGGGATCTCTAAAACAGGCGAGATCATTGATCTGGGTGTTGATTTTAACATCATTAAAAAAGCAGGTTCCTGGTTCTCTTACGGAGATACCAAACTTGGACAGGGCAGGGATGCGGTAAAACAACTGTTAATGGACAACCCGGAATTGTCTGACGAAATTGAAGCAAAAATACGTGCAGAAGTAACCGGAGAAAAACTGGAAGAAAAAGTATAATATCATTTGCAGCAAATAAAAAAATCCGATCGCATCATGATGCGATCGGATTTTTTTATTAACGGTAACTTGGTGGTTGTGATTTCAGCGTACTCCCCGCCCCTGTTTGCATAAACTTGCTGTCATATTTCAGAATGGCAATCAGGGCAATCACAGCCATGGCAATCAGCACCAGTAAACCGAGGTAATTCTTTTTCTTGTCTTTTTTAATCAACCAACCTAAAAAAACAATCAGCGGGATTAACAGTAATCCGAAAAAAATATAGCTAGCTGCATTCATTATCTTTTATTTATTTAAAATTCCATTCTGGAGAGTGGCGCTACGTCCTGCCCAACAAAATCACCCTTTAAGTATTTATGGTATCCGGCAATCGCAATCATGGCAGCATTATCCGTGCAATATTGAAATGCCGGGATGTAAATATTCCAGTTTAACTGACCGGCCATATTTTGCAGTGCAAGGCGAAGGCCGCTATTGGCCGAAACCCCTCCGGCTATAGCAATTTCCCTGATGCCATATTGTGCCGCTGCCTTTTTTAACTTATTGAGCAAGATATGCACAATACTGTATTGTACAGAAGCACAGATGTCATTTAAGTGGCTGGCAATAAAATCGGGGTTTTCCTTTTCCTGGGCACGGATAAAATACAAGATAGCCGTTTTCAAGCCGCTAAAGCTGTAATTTAAATCCCTGATCTGTGGTTCAGGAAATTTAAAGGCCAAAGGGTCCCCTTCTTTCGCATGTTTGTCGATCAATGGTCCGCCGGGATAAGGAAGGTTCAGTATCTTGGCGGTCTTATCAAAAGCCTCGCCCGCAGCATCATCCAGTGTCTCCCCTACAATCTCCATGTCAAAATAATCCTTAACCAGTACAATTTGGGTATGACCTCCCGAAACCGTAAGGCATAAAAAAGGAAATGCAGGTTTTGGCTCATCAATAAAATGCGCCAGAATGTGTGCATGCATGTGATTAACGGCCACCAATGGCAAATCAAGGGCCAAGGCAAATGATTTAGCGAAGGATACCCCTACCAGCAACGAGCCGAGCAGACCAGGCCCCCTGGTAAAAGCAACCGCATTTAAGTCCTTTTTGCTTACCTTAGCATCCGTCAATGCCTGTTGAACTACCGGAACAATATTTTGTTGATGTACCCTTGATGCAAGTTCAGGTATTACACCACCATAATTTTCATGAATTGTTTGGTTTGCAATAACATTGGCAGTAATTTTGCCGTTGTTACATATAGCAACTGAAGTTTCATCGCAAGAAGATTCTATAGCAAGTATTACAGACACGGTCATTTATAATTAAGCTACAAAACTATTAAAAAACTATTACAAATACTGCTTTGGCTTGTTGCATCGGTAATATTACTTGTTGCTGTCATTCTGTTTGCGCTCCAGTTCCGGCCTGTGCAAACTTACGTCGCCAAAAAAGCAGCGGCTTATTTGTCAAAAGAACTCCACACCACCGTTTCTTTAAGCGGAATATACGTCAGACCCTTCAAATCTGTGCTCATTGAAGACCTCCTGGTGCTGGATCAGCAAAAAGACACCCTGCTCAGCACCCCAAAGTTCCTCGTGGACATCACCCGATTTTCTTTAAAAAAGCGCATTATAGCAGTAAATACGGTACAGATCAACAATGGTTCTTTTTTCCTCAAATCGTATAAAGACCGTTCTACCAACCTGGATTTTATTATCGATTACTTTGACTCGGGTGCTGCCCCAGTAAAAAAGAAGAAACCTTACGAGATTTCTTTTGACAGGATCATTCTCAACAACTTTGGTTTTAAATATAAAAACTACAGACGGGATACGGTGATGCGGGGAATAAATTTCGACGATGTGGCGCTGAGCAGTCTGAACGGCATTTTTGAAAAGTTAAATACCAGCGACCACCTCCTGCAAGCCAATATTAAAGACCTGACTTTTAAAGAAAAAAGCGGCTTTTACTTAAAAAACCTGACTGCCTTTACCACCGTCGATACCAATGGTATCGAGCTCAAAAAACTAATGCTGGTAACCAACAGGAGCCGGCTGTCCGATTATTTCCAGATGCGTTTTAAGCGTTTCGCTGATTTTAACGACTACATCAACAAAGTAAGGATGAACGCCAACTTTGTAGACAGCCACATTTCTTCGCGCGACGTTTCTTTTTTCACTTCAGAACTGGACCACATGAGCCTTGACATTGATGTGGATGGCCGCATTACCGGGCTGGTCAATAACTTAAGGGCAAAAAAACTTGCAGTTAAGGCGGGTAAAGCGACCTATATTAAGGGCGATTTTGTGTTAAAAGGCCTGCCCTATATTAAGGAGACCTTCATGGACCTGAAAATTGACATGGCCGGAACAAATAAAACTGATCTGGACGAAATTGTAGCCAGTATCACCGGCAAAAAAGGAACGGTTGTTCCCAAAATCATTGACAAATTTGGCAACGTTAATTTTAACGGTTCATTTACAGGGTTTAAAAACGATTTTATTGCCTTCGGAGAGTTCAAAACCCGGCTTGGCAGGGTGGTATCGGATGTCAACATGAAGATAGACAACAAAGGAACACCTTCTTATACCGGGAATGTCAAAACCTATGATTTTGATATCGGGACGCTCATTGACGAAAAACTGCTGGGCAGGCTCTCTGCCTCTTTATATGTAAAGGGCCGCGGAACGGAGATCAACAGCCTTTCTGAAAAACTAAATGGTGATATTGATTATATCGATTTCAAGAACTACAGGTACCGAAATGTTAAAATTGACGGCACATTTGATAAAAAATATTTTGACGGCAGCTTAAAGATCAATGATAAGAATGTACAACTGGTTTTTGATGGCGGGGTAAACCTGAACCCTAAACTTCCGGTATTCAACTTTAAGGCCAGCATAAAAAATGCGAAACTTAAAGCCCTGAAACTCTACAAAGATTCCATGAAGATAGATGCGGTATTCAGCACCAATTTTTCTGGCAATAACCTGAACAACATACAAGGTACCCTCCGGCTTCAGGAAATAAGACTGGACAATGTTAAAGGGATTTACAACATCGATTCTGTCGAGTTGAGGGCCAGCGGGCTGGGCAAGGACCGCAGTCTGACGGTCAAATCCGATATTCTTGATGCCAGCATCAAAGGGCAGTACGATTTAAATACCATTCCATCCTATTACAAGGCCCTCGCCAAGAAATACATCCCGTCATTAAAGGCAGACATTGTTAAATTCGGGGATCAGATATTTCAGTTTAACCTGGTCGTAAAAAGATTTGAGCCCATTGCTGAACTACTGGTTCCTGGCCTGGAGATTGAAGACCAGGCCATATTTGCAGGTAATTTTGATTCTCCAAACAATACAGCAACCTTAAACGGGTTCATCAAAAAGCTTAAATATAAAGGCATAGTTGTCAATAACATCATTATTGATGAAAATACGAGTACCAATCAGCTACAGGCCATTTTCACTTCTGACAGGGTTGACCTGAACGACAGCCTGCACATTAAAAATGTTAACATTTCTAACATCCTGCGAAACGACAGCCTGTCCCTGAACGTTAAACTTTCCAACGAGGACAACGTAAATCAGCTGGATTTAAACGGTCTGATTGAATTTGCCAGCGATACCACTGCACGCATCAGCATTCTCCCTTCTATTTTAGTGGTGAACAATGAAGAGTGGAAGATCCAGGAAAAAGTAAGGATCAGTTTTCACGAAGGAAAAACGGAGATCAATAATTTTGACCTCACCAATGGCCGGCAACTGCTTACGCTGGACGGGATACTTTCCAGCGATCCCAATGACCTGGTACTCGTCGGTTTTAAAGATTTTAGTTTAACTACCCTGAACCCTTTTATAAAAACCCTTGGCCTGAAGCTCAGCGGAAATGTGAACGGGGAGACCAGGTTATCCAACATCCTCAAATCACCCGAGGTCCACGACAACCTGAAGATAGACTCCCTTGTATTTAACGATACCTATATCGGCACTTTAACCGATACATCTTCGTATGACAAGGCCAAAAATACAGCCAATATATTTACCAATATTGTAACTACAGACCGGGAAACGCTAAGGGCTACCGGAAACCTTGACCTGGAAAAAAAAGAAATAGACCTGGATGTAAAACTGGATCAATGTGAGCTTGCTGTTTTTGAACCCTTCCTCAACAAACTGGTATCTAATTTAAAAGGACATGTATCTTCTGATCTTAAGGTAACAGGACCATTTGAAAAGCCCGCCATCAAGGGTACCCTGGCACTGGATGAAGCAACTATGACCATTAACTACCTGAAAACAAGGTATAGCATTACAGATGAAGTGACGGTTGACAACAGCGTGATCAAAATTGACGAGCTGAAACTGTTGGATGAAGACAATAATGAAGCAATAGCCAAAGGAACAGTAGATTTAAACGACATCAATAACCCTACCATTGATGTGGTGATAAATGCCCGCAATTTTATGGCCTTAAATACGACAAGTAAAGACAATTCTCTTTATTTCGGACAGGCCTACGCAACGGGTATCTTTAAGTTTAAGGGCCCTACAAACAAGATGTCTATAGACATTGACGCGAAAACGGAAAAAGGAACGGTATTTAATTTACCTCTAAATAGCTCTGAAACGGTATCCAGTAAAGATTTCATCACTTTTGTAAGTAAAGACACTGCCGGTTACGTGAAAAAACAGACCAGCTTTGATGGATTGACCATGACTTTAAAGCTCAGCGTAGATGCAAACAGTACGGCTAATATTTTTACTACATTGGGCAATCTGAGTGGAAAAGGTTATTCTAAAAACCTGGCCCTCAATATCAATAGTTTTGGCGATTTTGAAATGTCGGGCGACTACATCATCGAAAGTGGTAGTTTTGATTTTACAGCCCAGGAAGTGATCAATAAAAAATTCAGTATCAGGCAGGGAGGGACCATCCGATGGACAGGCAATCCTTCTGCAGCCCAAATTAATTTAAAGGCCATCTATGCCCTCAGGGCAAGTACCACCGATCTGTATGCTGCTGCAAACAGAGAAAGCGGCAACGCCAACCAGCGGGTACTTACAGAAGTGGAAATGGGCCTTACCGGCCTGCTTTTAAAACCAGATATCAAACTGGATGTATTTTTTCCTTCCAATCCGGCCATTAAAGAAGAGATGCAGTCTTATTTTAATGACGACAACAACCGGAACCTGCAGGCCTTAAGCCTGATCATCAGGCGCAGCTTTGCCCCCGGAAGCGGAAAGGAAGATCTTGGCAAGCAGCTAAGCTCGGGCGTAGCCAGTACAGCTACCGAATTGCTGTTTAACCAGTTTAATAATGTGCTCTCTTCTTTAAACCTTGATTTTGTGGACATCAATATCCGCTCGCTCAGCGAGGCCAACGCATCGTTCCGGTTTTTTCAGGACAGGGTTGTTTTAAATGCCGGGATCGTAGATAAGAACAGCAGGAACGATCTTTCTCCTATCGGATTTTCCAGAGATAATGTGGGCGGTGAAGTAGAGGTACTGGCCCTGATCAAGAAAGACGGGACCCTGGTGGGCAAGCTGGCAAATAAACCGCCAACACAGCAGAGTATTTTTAACACCAACTTACAGAATACCAATGTGACCTCACTGGGACTTATTTATACCCAGCAATTTGACAGTTTCAGAGAGTTTGTGCAAAAGATCTCCGGCAAATTACGCAGAGAGGAAAAACAAAAGAAAATAGAGCAGGAAAAAAAGACAGCAGAAGAGGAAAAAAACCCTTCTGCTGTCCAGACGCCTCCAAACAAGGAAGCCATTACCAATAAGGAGAAAAAACTTAAAAGGAAATAACTAACCTTTCATAATCTGATGGCCCATTTTATCACGCTTGGTTTTTAGATAAAGCTCATTGTGTACATTACTCTCAATTTCAATAGCGATGTTCTCAACGATCTCCAGACCATAACCGATTAAACCTGCCCTTTTTGTAGGATTATTTGACATTAAACGCATTTTGGTTACCCCCTGGGCCCTTAATATCTGTGCACCAACGCCATAGTCCCGTTCATCGCCTTTAAAACCCAGTTTAATATTGGCCTCAACCGTATCAAACCCGGCATCCTGGAGATTATAAGAACGCAGTTTATTGACCAGGCCAATTCCCCTGCCCTCCTGGTTCATGTAAACTATTACGCCTTTACCTTCTTTATCTATCATTTCCAATGCTTTATGCAACTGCGGTCCGCAATCACAACGGCATGAACCAAAAATATCACCGGTAACGCAAGAACTGTGGACCCTTGCCAATACAGGTTCGTCGGCAGCCCATGTACCTTTACTTATGGCCAGGTGCGTTGCATTATTGTCTATCTGCGTATAGGCGGTCATTTTGAAATCACCCCACTGGGTTGGCAAATTAACCGTTACTTCTTCTTTGATCAGGCTTTCCTTACTCAGCCGGTAAGAAATCAGGTCTTTTATGGATATGATTTTGAGCTGATGTCTTTCTGCAATTTTAACCAGGTCCGGAAGTCTAGCCATTTCCCCGTCTTCCTTTAATATTTCTACCAGTACACCTGCTTCTTTCATTCCAGCCAGTCTGGCCAGGTCAGTAGAGGCCTCTGTATGGCCTGCACGCCTTAAAACACCTCCATCTTTAGCCCTCAGGGGGAAAATATGTCCGGGTCTGCCCAGTTCTGAAGGATCTATTTTAGGGTCGATTAAGGCAAGAATGGTTTTTGACCTGTCAGAGGCCGAAATCCCGGTAGTACAACCGTGGCCCAGTAAATCTACAGATACGGTGAAATTGGTTTCATAGGCTGCCGTATTTTTGCCAACCATCGATTCTAAACCCAGCTCATCGCACCTTTGCTCGGTTAAAGGCGCACAGATTAACCCGCGCCCATAGGTGGCCATAAAGTTGATCACCTCCGGAGTAGCATTCTCAGCTGCCGTTAAAAAATCGCCTTCATTTTCACGGTCTTCATCGTCTACAACAATAATGACCTTCCCTGCTTTTATATCCGCAATAGCATCTTCTATTGCATCCAATTTAATTTCCATTTTATGAGTATATCAACCTTCAGCTCCAAGGAGATCGAAGATTCCTTTAAATTAATGCAAAGTTACAACCTTCAAAGACAATTTACGTCTTAAAATATCATAAATAAGTAAGGAATAAGCAATTCTGTTTAAGCCCCTGACTAAAGCGCTTTGGTTTTTTTCTTTTTGAAAAAATTAACAATGAGCTGTTTGAAATAGTTTACATCAAATAAAGCGGAATCTACCGTAGCTTTATAGGTTAAAAAAGCACCTAGCGGAGACAAAATCACAAAAGCCAACCACATCCCGGAAAAGGGTGTCAATGAACCCTGTATTGCAGATTTCTCAGAAACCGTTGAAATGATATGGTAGAAAAGAAAGAAGATAATGGCCATTACCACGGGTAAGCCGAGGCCGCCCTTTCTAATGATGGCACCAAGCGGGGCACCGATAAAAAAGAGCAATAAACAGGAAGCAGCCAGGGTAAATTTTTTCTGATACTCAATCTGCACCTTAATGATGGCCCTGGTCCGGTCTCCATAGTCCTGAAGCCGCCCGGAGGTAGTTTGCTGCACTGCATTCGCCTGGTCTAAAGCACTTTGAATAATTGCCAGCCGCTGATCCTTAGGAATGGTGCTCAGCACAGTTCCCTTAAAGGCCTTCGCCTTTACCACAACTTTCGTGTAGCCCTTAGTATAATTGTTCTGTTTGTAATAACTGTTCAGATTTAGCGCAGCAAATTTATTGATACTATCCAGCTCGCGCGTTAGTGAATCCTGCTTTTTGGTCAGGCCTTTCAGGTTAAGCATTTGCGTATTGCCCCTAAAACCCTCCTCATCCGTACGGTTCATTTTAAAACTGGAAATGTCAAATTTCTGGTCGGTTTCCTTAAACCGCATCCTGGTGAGTTCCTGTCTTGGATTATAAGAAGCGCTTTTGCCATTTGATTCCTCATACCGCACTCCATCGTGCAGGGTTAACAGCAGGTAATCATCATTTTTCGACATCTTGCCATTTTTGGCAATGATGATCTTAGCAATCCCGCTGTTACTTGTATGATCGTAGATCATCACATTGTGTAAGGAGATCCCATCACTTCCCTTCTTATCCACACGGATAGAATAACCGGGTATACTGTTGTTAAAAACGCCTTCTTTAATTAAAAAAGATAACTTTTTATTCCTGATGTCCCATAGCAGGGAACCAAACTTGAGGTTTGCCTTTGGCAACATATAGTCGGAAAAAATAAAAGAACTGATGGCAAGAAAAATAATGAGTACCAGCAGCGGCATCATCGCTTTTTGTAAAGATACGCCCGCAGATTTAATGGCAACCAGCTCATAATTCTCGCCCAGGGTACCAAATGTCATGATGGAAGACAGCAGGATAGATAGCGGAAGCGCCATGGATACATTGGCTGCCGATGCGTAATACATCAACTCGAGTATCACATACCATTCAAAGCCTTTCCCTATTAAGTCGTCAACGTACTTGAATAAAAAAAGCATCAACAAAATAAACATCACTATAAAAAAAGTGACGAAAAATGGCTTTATGAATGCCTTGACCAATAGTAAATGAATCTTTTTCAATATACAAATGTAGGCAAAGCCAGCGAAAATTTAAGCACCTAATACACTATGCAGGTAGTTGATCTGGTTATCCCAGATCTGCGTACGTTCCACAAGTGTATCATCTGTAGCAAAATCGGTGATGGCCAGTGCTACGTCGTTTGTCAATTCGTCCTGAACAATTTCCATTTCAAAATAACAATGGGGTTCATCATCAACCCATTTAAACTTAACCAGTTTATTTTCTTTTATGCTTAACAACTTTGCTTTCTGCACTTCATCATCCCATGTAAAAGTATATACCTGATCACGAAAAATCACATCGTCGGCAAACCACT
Source organism: Pedobacter heparinus (assembly GCF_032678725.1). Classification (GTDB taxonomy): domain Bacteria; phylum Bacteroidota; class Bacteroidia; order Sphingobacteriales; family Sphingobacteriaceae; genus Pedobacter; species Pedobacter heparinus_A. The sequence goes on along the minus strand of NZ_JAVTSC010000009.1, from coordinate 28,346 downwards.
GAGATAAGCCATTTGGCTCACTGATAAAGCTAAATAAAATACGTGGAGACGATCTCAATTCATATTCTAAGGTAAATTTTTTCTTTTCTGACATCGTTAAGCACTTATATCCTGAATTTTTTAGACTATTTTTAACATTTGTTTCTAAAGAAAAGTAATTTATTCTATATTTGCAACTCTTTAGAAAAAAGACCACCCGGCGGGGTAGCTCAGATGGTTAGAGCGCAGGATTCATAACCCTGAGGTCGGCAGTTCGATCCTGCTCCCCGCTACTAAAAAGCCCATCTTTCGATGGGTTTTTTGCATTTATAAACATTCTTATACGGGTGATCAAAATGCGCTTTTTCAATCGATATTTCTGCTCCTTAATAACAGTTCCCAGTAGAGTTGCAAACTTTATATTAATCCATATATTTATAAAGAAAATTTATTCATTTAACACAATTCCCATAACGCACTCATCAAATAAACTATGAAAGCTATAAAAATGTCATTAGCATTTGTTTTGCTAAGCCTTACTGTATTTGGTCAATCGATTAAGTTTCCCATGGTAGGCAGTTCAGAAAGCCCCACAACAGTTATAACCGAAATTGTGACCAACAGCCGCAACACTGTAGTTTCTTTCAAACATATTTGTTCAAGAAAAGGCAATTGGGTACAATTGAATAAAAGCATGTATTTACAGGATGCTAACGGTGAAGAAAGGTATAGTTATGTTCGATCTGAGGGTATTCCGTTAAGACCAGAAAAGTTTGTGGCCACCGAAGATCGGCAGGAAGTAAATTTTAAAGTATACTTTGAAAAGCTGAGGCCAGGCACCAAAGAGATCAATGTCATTGAACGGGCCCGTTCTTTAGCTGAGCATTCCAATGGCTTCAGCTTTTTTAACTATTTTAAGGTGAGCTTAAATAAATCTCAGCCGGAGCCAGGTAGCAGAACTGTGTCTACGGTTGATGTAGTTGTAGCCCCACCCGTTCCACCAAATGGTGATTTTGCGTCTTCATTTGCTAAAAGTGAGATGAAAAATCTTGGCCCGATGATCAGCAACATGTATTCAGGCATGCTTACTGCACAATTGAATATGTACAGCAACCCTGCCACAACTGACCAGCTGGCCAGGATTATGAAAAACTATTACGACGCATTGATTAAAACAGGCTTCTCTTCGGATGCAGCGCTGAAGATCATAACGTCCAAACCGTTGATCTCGGCAGATGGGAAACCAGGGAATTAGCCAGCTCCCCAATTTCCCACCAACAGCGTCATGCTGCTTTACGCCTTGATGCCCTCCAGGGAATTATTGCGCCCAGCATGATGACAATTGCGATCACAGCCACCAGCACATTTCCTTTCGAAGTAATGAAAGCCAGCAGCAACAATAACACAGCCATAAATAACAAGGAGAAGCTGATCATTTTCAGACCAAATACATTTTGCTTTCTGATCAGCTCCAGCTCTTCATCGTCTATAGCAACAGCTGCCTGTTTCTTGTCTGCCTTATAGATCAGGTAGTGCGCGTAATCAGGGCTTACCTTTTTGTTTCTCCTGATGATTTCATAGATCAGCAACATAAAAAATGGCAGCAAAACCCCCACTAACATTTCATTGGCCCTTGACAATTTATTCCCGTCGATTAAAGGGATGATCAGCTTAAACACCACATTTACCGAAAGCGAGATCAAGGTGATATAAATAGTGGCTTTCCCCGACAGGCGCTTTGAAAACAGGGACCATATGGGTGGCAGCAATAACGGCCCTCCTGTTAAAGCACCCACGCTTAAGGTAAACTCGACAATGCCACCAATATAGGGAACCCCCAATGCAATCACGATCATCAGCAGGCCAAAAAACCAGGAAGAAGCCCGTGCCACAAACATTAACTTTTTATCATCTGCATCAGGATTTACAGCCCCTTTATAGATGTCGTTGGTAAATACTGCAGATACTACATTAAGGGCTGTATTGGCAGATGCGGAAGTGGAGAAATACATCCCCGTCAGCATTAATCCCAGGAGCCCTGCGGGAAGTACCTGTTTGCAAACCATAATGTAGGCATTCTCAGCATCCAATCCCGAAAGTGCTGGATTAATCACCCGGTATACCATAGGAGGCAGCATCCAAAGGATAGGGCTTAAAATATACAGGCCTGCAAAAAGATAGGCTACTTTTGAGGCATTTTTAGTAGAGTCTACACTGGTATAGCGCTGTACAAATGTCCAGTTACCCCCAATGTAAAAAACGTGGTATATGGCAAAGGCAAAGATGAAACCCCAGGTATATTCGCCATGGACCAGGCTGAAAAAATCATCCGGAGCCTTGTCGATAAAACCCTGTACACCGCCTACCTCGTTAAATACCATGGGAAGAATAATCAATACCGCAGCGGTAAGCACTACAAATTGCAGGATATCTGTAACCATCACTGCCCATAACCCACCTATAGCGGTATAGGAAATCATTAAAATGCCCAGCACAACAGTAACCTGCATCAGCGGATAGTCCAGTGAGCCGGAAACCAGTTTGGCCACAGAGTACAGTACCGATCCTTTGATGAATACCGATACAATGGTGAAGATAAAAATATAGCTTTTCTGCACATTGCTGCCCAGCCTTGCCTTGATAAACTCGGCTGCAGTAAGGTTGCCGGTGGCCTTCCACCTTGGCGCAAGATAAAGCCCGGTAATTAATGCACCGATGCACATGGTCCATTGAATGGTAACTGCTACCCATCCATGCTGATAGGCAATTGCCCCCCAGACCACAAAAGTCCCTGCAGAAAAGAAGCTCATGAATAAGGATAATCCGCCGATAAACCAGGGCACAGATTCGCCACCTGCAAAGAAAGATTTTAAGTTTCTCCCCGTTTTAGAAAAACTGATGCCAACCAGCATGATGAAAACAGAGAAAACGACTATGACTATGGTATCTATCATGATTCAGGTTGATTTGGCGCATAACATCTCAACGAGAACAAGGACGCCGGTACATGCACAGATGGATGTGCCAATATAACTTTTAATTTTTTAGTTTGTAAAGGTGTATCAAACAGGATTTGGTTTCGCGTCTGATAATTGCCGGTTTTACGGTAAACCACCTTTCCATGCTCATCCTCGATATGATAGTTCCTTACACAAAAAGGCATTACGGTTTCAGGGTGCGTCATCAGTACAGATTCCATAGGATGATCTGTATCGGTATCAAACACAAGATCGATTCTCCTGATGGATTTTACTTCGTTCCAGGACACTTCAACGGAAGGTACCTGATCAGCCGGATCTGCTACCCAGGCATTGGGTTGTACGGTTGGCCGGTCTGTTCCGTTTCTGATATGCCCAACTGCAAAGGTATGAAGGGTCTGATTGAACTGTAAAGCGATGTTCTGGCCTTCGGGTCTTCTTTGTGGACACCAGAATTCAAAGCTGTCAACTCCTGATCCTTCGGGCGCCAGCTGTTTTCCGTTATTGGAAACAGCCTTATTGACCCCGTTAAAAACAGAAAGCACACCGGTGATCCTTTCATCGGAATAAGCCAGCTGGACTTTTTCGTTGATGGAAAAGCAAACAAAAACATATTGTTCCCGATCAATAACAACATCAAAATCGATACTTACCTCTCGTTCTCCGGCCTGCAATTCAATATGCTTTACAGCAAGAATGTGATCCGGCGTAAAACCACCGTATCGGCTACTGGCCCTTAATTCTACATTTAATAGGGTTGTGCTGTCAGCTTTAAGCAAAACAGTAAAGGAAGGCAACCTGCCGGATTGTACGGGCAGCATTTGCCCCGCAGCAACAGAAAGTACTTTAAAAAAGCAGTTTTCCCTATCAAAACCTTTAAACACCAGGTTTGAGCTGCACTGCAGGTCTGCATCCTGAATCAGGTCTTCTTTATCTTCCCAGCTCACATCCGGAATATACTGCCCCGTTTTTATCAGCTCTTTTTGTAAAAGCGGCAAATAATTTTCCTGATACAATTCGGCAGGCAGCTTTTTATATTTCAGACATAGCGATGCCGCAACGGCTGTTGCCTGGGCAACATAGGCACAGGTGGCCATAACGCGGGTACCACCGAAGGCCACATGGCTAACGCTGATGATGCGCCCGGCAAGGAACAGGTTTTTGATATTCCTGCTATAGAGCGACCGGTAAGGTATCTGAAAAATACCCTTGCTATGCCACTGGTTACAAGGTGAGCGATCACTGAATACCCCATCTGCCGGATGGAGGTCAATAGACCACCCCCCATAGGCAACACCATCCTCATGAACTTTTTGCTCAATTAAATCTGACTGGGAAAGGATATAGTCACCTTCAAACCTGCGGCTCTCCCTTTTGCCGGGTATTGTTCCTACCCATTCTAGCGTATAGTTTTCTGCCTCAGGGAAATTACCTGAGTTTTTGATATAGTCCCACACCCCATAAATCACCTTCCACAGTTCCCATTTGATTTGTTCGGTATCATGTACGGTATCCATGCGGCCTCCATGTTCTACCCACCACAACTTACAGCCATGCTCTTTTGCATTAAAGCTTTTATACCGCGGTATTTCTTTCTGCACATCCATTGCAAATGCGGGCGCGGTAAACTGAACGGGTTTCCCGGTATCTTTGGTGTAAAAATAAAGTGAATGCCCCAGCAGTTCGCCATAGCTGGTATCCGGCGCCATCGGCTCATTAAATTCTTCAGCTAACTCTGCCCCCATTCTAAATGCAGCTCCCGAAAGAAAGCCCGCAATGCCATCACCAGATGCATCGCAAAACAGTGGGGCTTTAATGAGATATGCTGTCGCGTTCTGGCTGCAGAAAGCCTTAATGCTGTCGATCTGGTCTGCTTTAATTTTAGTTACCTCATATACGGCGGTATTGAGCAGCAAGGTAATATTAGCTTCCTGTTTCACTTTATCCAGGATGATCATATCTAATATTATCGGGTTCCCCTCAGGGTTTCTGTAGGTGTTTTCTACAAGCAGCTCGTCTATGATGCCCCCTTCCCTGCTCCAGCGGTTGTTATTGCCCATGTGCGAAGTAGCACCAAGTATCCACAGCCGGACCTCACTGGATGCATTGCCGCCCAGAACCGGTCTGTCTTGTACCAGTATTACCTTCAAGCCTTGTCTGGCTGCGGTTATTGCGGCGCATACACCAGACATCCCACCACCAATTACAGCAAAATCTGCGTTACACCTTTCAATTTTTAAACTGCGGCTTTCCTCTGCCTCTTTTCGTATCATTACTTTATTTTTTTAATTATCTATCTGCCTAATCCCGTTTTGCCCGGTTTTATTCGTTACCGTTAAGTATTATTTTTTTTGATTTTGTTTTCCCGTCATCCCCTTTAAAAATGAGTTCCAGTTTTGCGCTCTCGCCCATGGCCAGCTTGTTAAAACTCCACTCATAAGGGTACTGTTTGATTTCCTGCACCTGATCATTGCAGTTAACGGTTACCGAATAGCCCTTTAACGGCGCTGTTTCCGCAAATCCGTAGCAGGTATCCCAGCCAAAGGGAGAACGGATGCGGAACAGGAATACACGACCCCAGGGTGCACCCAGATCAATTATTTTCATCCCTTCTTTAACTGGCTGATATTTCTTTAATACGGGCGCCGTTGCCAGGGGAACGGAAATTGCCCGGAATCCCTTTGCAGGAACAACAACCTCAGCCTTTGCCTCTTTAAAATCCAGCGCGGTCGACTGGCCATCTTGTGCATAGCAGAGGCCTTTCCCTGCTTTCAGGGCAGTCGTAGCCTCGCTCCATTTTACAGTTACTTTTTGCGCGGAGTCAGCTTCGGAAGAAAGCAGGATCCAGAAGTGCTGATCAGAAACTGCGGTAACGTAATTGATCCCCGGATGCGGAATGCTTACCAGGCCTTTATGCATGCGCAGCGTTACTTCCTGGTCTCCAAAAACCTTTCCTTTTCCTCCGCCATATACCCGGCTATTGAACCAGACAAAGCCTTCTTGTTTTCCATAAGGAAATGTTACATGTCCATTTGAGCGTTGTATGGTCTCCGTGATCAGGTAATCCAGGCTGAAAGCGATGTGCGGAGGAATATGATGATAATAAATAGAACTCAGATCAGGTCCTTTGTAAGGGAAACCGGCCGACATCGGTACATCTGTAAAGCCTGTACCATAATACCCTGGATAATTTGCATATCGCCCTATGACTGCATTCCGGGCATAGATTTCATATACGGGTTTATTGGTATACTGAAAGAGGCGCAGCAAATGCGGTGCCCAGCTGCTCATAAATACCGGATGGACAGTCTGGCCTTTTACCCGGGTAAAATAGGTGCTGGGTTGCTCCAGGCCCAGGCCAACTGGCGATACCAGCCATTCCGGTACTTTCTTTTCCTGTACATCACCGTTTTTTCTGGGGAAGCCTAAGCGATAAGGCGCATTGCCCTTCCACCAGATGCGCGTAACGCCATCATAGCGATTACCCCGGTGTATGGTTTGCAGGCTGTCTTCCACTTTGGGATAACTGCGTATCCCGGCAATCGTAAAATAAGAGCCGTATGCCGCAGCATCCAGATATTTTTTATCCTTTGTGGTTTCAAACAGGTCCAGCAGGTCCCACCAGGGTGCATAAAAAGTTGCATTGTAAAAAGGAATATGGCTAAGCAACTTACTGCTGTTGTGATATATTTTCTGCTGAATAAAAAGATCCGCATCTTTTTTTGCCAGTTGCAGCCATTTGGCCTGGCCTGTAAGCCGGTAGGCCCAAAGTGCCTGGTTCCAGGGGAGAAAATCGGTCGAATAACCCTTTACTGCCCTCAGGCTATCTCCCGGTAAGGCTATGGCTTTCAGCCAGGGATTCAATCCTTCCAGCAAACGGTCTAAACCTGCGTAATAAGAAGTGGTAAACTGGGAGGTAAAAGGGTTCAGCTCCAGCGTTTTTCTGGTGGCATTAAATGCCGTAGGCACAACATCGGTGGCCCAGCGGTAGCCGCTTCTGGAAAGTGTAAATTCTATAGTTGGCAGCGACCGGCTGATGTAAAATTCTTCATCATTTTGCAGTACGGAGAGTGCAACATTAGCCAGTGGCGTAGCATTAACCACTGTGGGTGCTGTTTCAGGATCTCCTTCGATGTCATAAAAGCCCTTTAACCTGGGGGCCCATCCCGCTGCATTGTCATTTTTAACCAGTTCAATCATGTTAAACACGGCATCAGTAAGCGAGGTCTGTTCCTGTTTCCGGTAATCCTTTACCTCAAATACGTCCTTCGATACATCATCCATGGCCGCGTCCCAGTTGCCGGCCTTTACACCAATGATAAAACGTCTGTCAATCAGTTCTCCCGCACGGTATCTGGAATCATTCATTCCAAGAACCGGTGAAAACATAACCGGCTGTATCTGGTTGTTATGGTTTTTTAAGGTAAACCCCGCCGGCGAATAATCTACTGATCCCCAGTCTTTTTTAAACAATTCTGGCCCGGCTGCAACATAGCTGGAAACAATGCCTTGCTGTGTTTTTGACGAAACTATGGCTACGGGTTGCTGCATCATAGCAGTAATCATCATTTGCGGGCCATCAGAAAGTCGTTTATATTGAAACATGGGTGCCATAAGTACGTTTTCCAGTTCCTGATCGGCAACAGGCTGAAAGGCCGCAACACCCATGCTGTAATACCCGGGCTGGGCAGCCTTGCAGATCAGCCGCAGCTCAATATGCTGCTTTCCCGGCGGCAACGACCACAAACCGGTGATGCCGGAACCATTGCGGGTAATGTATTGCACTTTTACGGTTTGTTTATCCACTGCTTCTGCCGATATGGGAATGGCTTCACTGAGGTTGCCTGCTTCAAAAGGATTGAGGTCTGCACCGGGATGTTGTACCGCATGTTTCTGACCATTAAAAACAAAATATGCCTTTGGTGTCTGGTTGTCCCAGGTTGGATAGTATTTATTAAACCGGATAGCAGTAGCATCGGTGCTGATTAAAAAGACCCTGTGATCTTCGGTGTTTGCAGCCCCTGCCTGTTGCCACTGTCCGTCCCTTTTTATTTCTGTTTTACAGGCGATGGCCTTGTGGTTTGCTCCCGTCCTTACAAACTGTACCCGTAAGGCCTCATTTTCAATTCCTGCGATGACTTTATCGGCAGGGCCCAGCTGAAGTGAAGGTGTCGTGTTCTTCTTTTCATCGCTATGGATTTCCTGTGCGGCAGGAAGTGTTTTCCAGGACAGAAGTGTTTTCTTGTCCAGGGCATTTGGATTAACCACACTGTCCTGCGTAAAAAGGATGGCATCGCAGCGGCCAAAGTTAAAATTGTGGAGGCGCAGCAGTACTTCCGCGTTCTGCAGTTCCGCATAGCCCAGGTGCTCCCAGGCATATCCGGGTTTTCCATGTCCCCCTGCTTTTTTTAGCCGGGCATTGCCAACGGAAAGCTGGAACAGCCGGGTTCGCGGAGCCGTTTCGAAATCCGGTGTGCGTATCCATATGGCATAGCGGCCGGCTTTGCCGATATGCATCACCGTGAGTGCATCCGATGTGCTGTCCTTCCCCCCTTCCAGAAACCTCAATATGCTGCCACTGATGCCTTCTTTGTTTGTTTCAGTAAACCATTTGCCCTTAAACTGAAAATCGGTTCCCAGCAGCAGGTATTTTTCCTGCTGGGCAATGGCTGTTCCTGTTTTTACAAGTAAGCAGGCCAGTAGCATTAAACATAAGCGGGTTTTCTGATGCATAGCGTTAAAGTATTATTTGTATTTAAAGGTGTATACCTGCAGGCCGTACGGAGCGATCTTAATTTTATCACCGTAAGCGAAGCGGATGGGCTGGCCAGCTGCCGAACGGCATCCGGCACCTTCGGTTTCCAGCCTGTGCTGCTTCATAAAGTGGGCCGGATCTAGCTGAAGAGCCCCTTCCTGTGTTTCATCATCGTTATTGAGCACAAACAGGTAAAATATTTTCTCCTGTTTATCCTGGGCACATAAATAGTCCATATTGGGATTGTCTAAGGAAACCAGTTTTTCCATTAAGATCAGGTCTCCCTGCCCGTTAAATATTTTTCCTTTTTGGAACCCAAAGGTTTTGTGCGGGCCAACTTTAGGCGCCAGAAAGCCGGAAGGAAAATCAATCCTTCCTTGTGAGCGCAGGGAAAGTTCTGCCATCAGGTAATCCGTGATCCAGCCTACCTGCCACCAGGCATGATGAGGAAAAGGCCCTGCGCCCTTGTTCATGGCGCTCCAATAATAGGAGGCAACCCCTGTGGCCGAATCTACAAAAGCATCCTTGCTCAAAGCTGCAGTTCTGGCCATTTTAAGGTACAGGGAATCCTTTGTCAGTTCAAATAACCGCACAAACATACCGGCATGACTGGCCAGTAAGATAGGGCCGCTCGGGTTGGCAGAGCCTAAAGTCCCGCCATGTTCAAAACTAAGCCCCACCTGGCTCAGTTGCCAGTCTTTGAGTGTTCTGGTTCCGCTTTTTTTAGCTTTCAGGTTAGGGATTGGGTGAGAATAAATGGAAGTGGTGTAGAACTGTGCCGTTTTAATGGCAGCCTGCTTAAACCTTTGTTCCTTTGTGACTTCGTATAAGTCAAGCATCGCCTGGGCACTTTGTCCGGTTGCAAAATCGGGTGCAAACCTGGCGTCTCCGCAAACACCTAAAAAGTATCCCCGTGCTACTGCGTTCTGAATATACCAGTCGGCCGCTTTTACAGCTGCATCCAGGTATTTTTTATCCCGGAGGGTCTGGTAGGCAACCAGCAGGCCGTAAAAAGTAGGCCGGTAATCTTTCAGGTCTGTAAACATAGGTTGGCGGGTATTGTTATTGTACGCTACTTCCCAGTATCCTTCAGGCTTCATTTTTTCAAGCAGCCAGTCGGCGGCCAGGCGTATGCCCGATTTCAGCTGCTGGTTGTGCGGCTCAAACAGCGCCACATTGCCCATGTCCAGCAGCATGTAATAGGTGGTCGCTATGGGCTCGGTATATGGGCCCCATTCTTCGGTGAAGCGTTTTGAACGATAAAGGTAGTATTGCCCTGCAGCGGCCCCTTTAAAGAAGCCTTCAGTGGTATGTTGTTGAGCCAGCTTAAAGTTCAGTGCATCCTTAAGGCGCTTCTGGATAAGGATTGGGTCTTGTGTGATATTGGCCAGCATCCACATCGCCCCATAGTCTGCATTTTTTACGGCATCCTTTTCCGACCCGTATACGCCTCCCAGGTATTCCTGGGCCCCAATGCTGCGGCCCTGATAGTCAAAAGTCCGCCAGCGGGATGTGCTGTCCTTTTTTACATAGTCTAAAAGCTGTTCCAGGCGGGCAGATAAGGACTGGCTGGTCTGTTTTAAATGCAGCAGTTCATCAAAGCGGTAAACATCGTTTACGACATGCTGGTATACCTGGTACCAGTTTGAAATTTTGAGGGTATACCTGAAATCAAAGGAAATGCTTTCTCCCTTTTTTAAATAAGATTTTTTCTGCCCCAGTACCGGGTGATATAAGGTTGGGCTCAGCTGTTCCTGCCTGTTGATGAGTGAAAGGCCGAGCAGCCAGTTAGACTGGGTAGACTTATCATATTCCCATGGGTCTCTGGCTGTCCCCGGATCGGCTGTTACTGCCAGCGTAATGCCTTCTTTAGTGCTGAGTATGGCTGTAAGCGCTGCCGCTGTTCTTTCTCTTACTACAACTGGTTTGTCCGGAATGCCGTGCCCATAAGCATAGGCGTCGATAAAATTACTGTTGATGCTATTGCCCTGGAATACTCCGGGAATACAGGCCCATTCAAAGCTGTTTTTATCGTTCGCATGAAGTGCCGGACTGGCTATTGAATAATATCCATCTTTATCGGCGGTTAAATTGATCGAAACCCGCAGGTCATTTTCGTAAACAGGGTCTAACTGCCATACGGCCCTAATGGTAGCCACAGCTGTTTGCTGCTGAAACACCACTGAATTACCTGACCGTTTGTATTGTTTGGGGTAAAATGAAACCGCACGCCCTTCTTTATTTAAAGAAACTGCAGAGGTATTGGCTTTCCAGGTCGGAATAATATAGCGGTATTCCGCTTCTGGAAAATTGAGCGCTTTTCCGTTTTTATCTTTCAGCTCTGAATCCATCTTAGGCTGTACTTCACTGTACAGCAAGGTATACTGCCCCAGAGCGCCGGATAATGACTGCCATCCTTGCTGTCCTTTTACCGACAATTGTTTTACCTGATAACCTGTACCGCTGTCTTCCCAGTTCAGGCGGATCACATTGTTGGTTAACGCTGCTTTGGCGGCCTGCTGCGCATAGCTGCTCCCTGCCGATGCAAGCAACAGCATGATTACACCGTTTAATCTCATGGGGTAATGTTTAGCTCTATTTCTTTTACAACTGTTGCTGAGCCTTTTAAATTGGCGTTGGTTGCTACAAAAGTGACTTTGTATACCCCAGCTTTAGTGTAAACCTTAATGTAATCTGTTAAATTCTGAGAAATGTTTTTGATGGGCTCTCCGGTATCGGGCAGGGCACTGTTGGGGTTAAACTGTTTAGTTACCACCCAGTCGTCATCCAGTTCGGTACTGTTCCTGACGGTAAGCAGCTGGGCAGAGGTAATGCTCCAGTTGGTAGCGGGCCCGCTAAAGTTAAAGGAAGTCCATCCGGCGGTAGCCATATTGGCCAGTATGGTTTCTTCACCCTGCTGGTTAACGCTCTTAAGGTCGAAAGAACGGACTACCCAGCGGTTTTGCTGTGCTTCCGGTTTTATGACAGTAGTTTTATAGACCAGGGCTACTGCCATACTTTTATTGCGTGCTGCAAAAGTGCTGAGGTCGATATTGCCCGAAGGGGTCTGGTCCAGGCCTGAAGAAAAAACGGCCTTACCGGTAATGTCTTCCCAGGTGGCCGATCTTATACTTTCGGCCTCATATTTCCCGTTAAAATCGGTTGATACCACCAGTTTCATGACCGACTGATCGATGGGTGTCAGTCCGAACTGGGCAAAAGTCTTAAAATTGAGGAAAACGGAATTGCCTTCTACTGCTGTCCTTTTTCTGAACTCATATTTTCGCCCTGCCTCACCCGACCAGAACACGATGTTCTCTGGTTTTCCATTGATGACAAACCGGACGGACTCTCCAACTTTATAGCTGGTTTTTTCGGGTTCAACAGAAAAATCATCCTGAGGGGCCAGCTCATAGGTCTTCTGGCAGGAGGCCAGGAAAAAGACCATAACCGCTGCAATTATTAGCTTATTCATCTGATACAATTTAAGGGTTACCATCCTGTATTTTGTTTGATATTTGGGTTAACAGACAGTTCACTGTTCGGGATCGGGAATAAAACAGCCCGGTCTGTTACCCGCTGTGCCTGCGCGATAGCAGGATCTTTTAAAGCTGCAGGCATATTGGCCTGATATTCCCTTACCTGCGTCTGCATCACAGATGGGTAGATGCCCCATCGTACGAGATCATGCTTCCGGAGACCCTCGAAAGCAAGCTCACGCAGCCGTTCATTCCTGATCAGGTCCAGGAAGTCCTGCTGAGATAGACCAGCAGCGGCATCTGCCTGTACATCGGGTGTAAGCACATCTTTTCCGTAACCTCTTCGACGTACCATGTTGATGGCTTTATACGCATCCGCAGAGGGTCCGTTATTGACGTAATTGTCAGCTTCTGCAAACATCAGCAATACATCTGCATACCTTAACAAAGGCCAGTTGGTACCGGTGATATTTTGATTTCTTGGCAGAAGGAGTTCGTACTCACGCCTCCACTTCCCGTTGCTGCGGTCGTAGATCTGATCTGCTGCCCAATTGGTCTTTACTGCCGTTTGTCCGGTAGTTACATACCTGAAAGGTGCAACCGTCCAGTCCCTTCTCTGGTCGCCAGCTGCATAAGCATTGTAAAGTTTGGCAGTAGCATGCACATAATCATAGCCATAGCCGATCTCAATAATCCCGCAGGTAATGCCGTTATAACTGCCAATCGAGCCACCTTCCTGTATTTCGCCCTGGTTGGTCCCTTTAAACTCTACTTCCCATAAATTTTCCCTTGTGTCAAAGATCTCCTGAACATGGTTGATATAGATCTGTTTAAAATCAGGGTTCAGGCCATGCGATCCGGACTGCATCACTTTTTCTGCATAGCTTCTGGCATCAGCATATTTTGCTACATCATTTAGGGGGAAACCTGCCATGGTCAGGTAAACTCTTGCCAGTACACCCTGTACTGTAGTTTTTGTAATCCGCGTATTATAACCATAGTCAGAGACCAGTTTTACCAGGCCTTCCGCCTGTTTCATATCCGTCACAATCCGTTCGTAAAGGTCTTTAACCGGAGTGCCGGGAAGGGGATCTTCTTCAGGTGATTTGCTGGATTTAAGCTTTAAAGGAACCCCTCCAAACTCATCGACCAGCATAAAGTAATAGTATGCCCTTAAAAAAAGTGCCTGCCCTTTTATTTCGTCGCGTTTTGCCTCAGTTACCTGAACTGCCTTATCGATGTTATCCAATAGCATATTCGCTCTTTCAATGCCGGTATAAAGTGCTTCCCAATGCCTGTTAACTTCAAGGGTAGAAGCATCCACAATATTGGCATTCATCCCAGAGATCTGATTTTTCATAAAGAACTCGTCACTGAATACCATATAACAGGCCATTCCCTGTGCATAAACCCGGTTATCGCCTAAACGGTCATATACCCCTGCCAATGCAGATTGCAGGTCACTTTCTGTATTGTAATAATTTACTGGCGATACAAAATCCTGCGGGGTGGTGTCCAGGATCTTTGAGCATGAGGTGGCAACCAATGCCAGCATCATACCGATATAAAATAAAGTCGTTTTCATTTGTAAAAACATTTATCGTTAAAAAGTTAGGTTCATACCAAGGGTGATGGTGCGTGCCCTTGGATACGCGCTCCAGTCGAAACCGGGTGTAAGTGCAGAATGCCGTACCGAAACTTCAGGATCCAGACCGGAATAGTTGGTCCAGGTTGCCAGGTTCTGTGCCGAAACATGTACCCGGGCCGATTGTATCTTCAGCTTCTTCATCAGTTCCCGGGAAAGGTTATATCCCAGCGAAACTGTCTTTAAGCGAAGGAATGATCCATCCTCAATGTTCCGGCTCGAAAATACGTTGGGGCCATAACCACCGGCAACCGGCAAATCGCTGTTCTGGTTTTCCAGAGACCACCTGTTCTCATAGGTTTTAAACATGTTCAGGCTTTGTCTGGCTTCCGCTCCTTCAAACACAATCCTGTTTGCATTTAAAATGTCATTGCCGTATGACCATTGTAAAAAAACATTGAGGTCAAATTGTCCGTACCGGAAATTATTGGAAAAGCCCCCGATGTGTTTAGGATTAGGATTACCGATAATGGTCTGGTCGTTTGCATCTACTATCCCATCTCCGTTAATGTCTTTGTATTTGATGAACCCTGGCTTAATGACAGAGCGGGCGCTCCCGTTGTTCGGCACTTCGGGCTTTAGCTCATAGCTGCCGTTAGACAATACATTAAAATCATTTAAAGGATATACGCCGTCAAAAACATAGCCGTAAAACAAGGCTACCTGGCGCCCGGGTAATGCAATATAGGGTAAGGAGTTATTAAAATTGGAATTCCAGTTCGTAACACGTGTGATCAGGCTGGGCTGATCGCCATTTAATTCTTCAATCTTGTTGGTGTTAAAGGCAATGTTGAAATTGGAGGTCCAGTTAAATTTCTTTGTATTCAGGTTTACCGTATTCAGGGTAAACTCCAGCCCCCTGTTTACCACAACACCTATATTCTTAAAGGCAGTAAGGTATCCGGTTGAGGTTGGCAGTGAGGCATTCAGCAATAGATCTGTGGTTCTTTTGTAATAATAATCGGCAGTTAAACTCAGGCGCTGATTAAACAAACTCAGGTCCAGTCCGGCATCAAAGTTGCCGGTACGTTCCCATTTTAGGTCCTCGTTCCCTACACCAACAGGTACCGTTCCTTTAATGTATTGCCCGTTAAAATAGTAGCCGCTCCTGGTATTGCCGGTATTGGCCCCTACCTCCTGATCTAAAACACTCAGGTAGGCAAAATCTGAAACCCTGTTATTTCCGGTTACACCATACGACAGCCTTAGCTTGGCAGCAGAAATGGCTTTAACATTCTTTAAAAACTTTTCTTCTCCGATGTTCCATGCAAATGCCCCGGAAGGGAAATACGCCCACCTGTTTTGCGGAGCAAACTTGGAAGATCCGTCGCTGCGGAAAGAGGCCGTAAACAGGTAACGGGAATTAAATGTATAATTTAAACGTCCCAGGAACGATACCAGCGTAGAATAGGAACCCGACATGAGCTTTGAAAGTACTGTCCCCTGATCAAGCCCTCTGACACCCAGGGCCTCATTTGGCAGCAAAATAGACACGTAGCCATCTCCTTCTGTACTGTTTCTCTGCATGGTAAAGCCAGCTACCGCATCTAACTTATGCCACTTGTTAAATGTCCTGTTATAGGTGAGCAGGTTCTCATTCAGCAGGCTGCGCACATTCATGTTCTCAATTGATCCGTTAATCCCGTAAGTTGCCCCGTAAACGGTACGCGGGTTTCCGGCTGCAGTTTTAGAATTGTTGAAGCGCTCAAACAACAAATGGGTATCTGTCAGGCCGCCATTCATCCTGAACTTAAAATATTTAAGGAAAGCATACTCCACAAACGCATTGGCAGTAAGCGACTTGTTAAAAGCATACATATACATATTGTTGGAGTTTACCACCGGGTTTATCCTTAGATCTGTATTACCGGCCACATCGTCGTCAAATGGCTGATCAAGGAAATTTTCATCATCCGCATTGCCTGTAACCGGCCTGTAACCCCAGGTGCTGTACATCAAATACGAACTGGCATTTCCGGCCGAGCTGCTGTTCAGGTTGTCACTGGTTAAATTGGCAATCTGACCTTTTTTGATTCCGTAAGTATAATTGGTATTCAGGCCCAGCCTGAAGTTTTTGGCAATACGCTGATCTATCTGAAATCGCCCCTGGTACCTTTTATATCCGCCATTGATGACAATTCCGTTCTGATCTAGATAGGAACTGCTTAACGAATACTTCGTAGCTGCAGTCCCTCCCCGCATAGAGAAGTTATGGTTTTGCATAAATGCATTCTGCAATACATAGTCCTGCCAGTTTATTCCCTGCTCATCCCGGTAGGCATCCAGCGTTTTACCGTCCTTAAGATATAAAGCAGTGGCCGAATTCCTGTTCAATTCCAGCTGATACTTCACAAACTCATATGGGCTCATCACCGCTATCTGCTTTGTTGGATACTGATAGCCCAGCCAATTGTTGTAGGATACTTCCGGAGGACCTGTCTTACCCTGTTTTGTCTTGATCATGATCACACCGTTGGCACCTCTTGCTCCGTAAATTGCAGTAGAGGAAGCGTCTTTCAGCACATCTATGGATTCTATATCGTCGGGGTTAATGATATTGTTGTCAGGGCTTTCCATAGGGAAACCGTCAATCACATACAATGGTGCATTTGACTGGGTAATGGAATTTCCTCCGCGAATGGTAATGTTGCTCACACTCCCCGGCTGGCCATCATTAGAGGCTACCTGCACACCGGCTACCCGGCCCGCCAAAGCATCCTCAAAGGAAACCACTGGTGCCTTTTCCATGTCTTTCATGGTTACAGAACCCACCGAACCGGTAAGGTCTTTTCGCTTTACTTCGCCATAACCAACAATTACCACATCATCCAGGGACGTATTGCTGGGCTGTAACTGAATTTTATACTGGTTCTGGCTGGTTATAACCAGCGTTTTGCTGGTATAGCCAATCATGGAGACCACCAGCAAGTCGCTTTCCCTGGTATTGGAAAGACTAAAGCGGCCTTGAGCATCTGTTACGCCAGAAACAGCTTTCCCCTGGATGATGACTTTCACGCCCGGCAGCGGTTGCCCATTTTCTTCTGTAACAGTTCCGGTAATGGTTTTTACCGCCTGGGCCAGGCCGGCCAGCGGAATACCAATGACCAGTAACATGGTTAAAAGTAAGTTTGGTTTCATATTACAATTTATATTTGGTTTGGTAGTATTACATGCATTCTCCCCACAAAATTCAACAAAACGGCGTGCTCTGTTGAATAATTCCATCCCTTAAAAAGATCTAGTATGGTATGGTCTGGTCTGCTAAACAAATATAATGCATTTTATTTCTATTAAAAAAATAAAATTTCAAAAACGTCCGTCAGTGGCTCAAGATAAACGATTACCGGAAATTTGTGTTTGTCTGGTTTGGTTTGTTTGGTTGATTAATTACATTTGCCTAAATAATAACCCCATGACAGAAGTTCCAACTGAAAATACGCTTCAAAAAGGCGGTCAAGGTAAAATGAAATACCAGCAGCTTGCCGATCACATCATGTCATTGATTGAAATTGACCAGCTCCATATCGGAGACCAGCTGCCTTCACTGAAACAGCTTCAGCAACAATTAAAAATGAGTAAAGAAACTTTGCTTAAGGGTTTAAATGAGCTTGTTGAAAAAGGCATTGTAGAATCCGTTTACAGGAAGGGGTATTATGTACGGAAAAAATCCATTCACCACTCCTATCGTGTTTTTTTATTGCTCGACAAAATGAATATCCTGCGTGAACAGTTTTACCGCACCCTTTTTAACCAATTGGAAGACCGGGCCGATATAGACATCTACTTTCACCATCACAATTACCAGGTATTTGAAAAATTAATCAAAGAAAATCTGGGAGCATATACACATTATGTCATTGCAACTTTTTTAAAGGAAAATGTAGCTTCTCTGTTAAACTTAATTCCGGATAAAAAAAGAATAATCATTGATTTAAACGAGAAAGGCTTATCAGGCAACTATAGCACGATATACCAGGATTATGGTTATGACATTTACCATAGCCTTCATAAGCTAAAAGATGAATTGAAAAAATACGACCGGCTGATTCTGGTTGCACATCCCGAAGCGATACATGCCAGACTGGTGATTGAAGGTTTTTTACATTATTGCACAGAAATTCAACATCCCTACCTGATACAATCTGAAATTGATGAAAAGACCTTTCAGAAGGGTAATGCTTATGTAACCTTTAGCAGGTATGACACGGATGATGTCATGTTAATTAAGCTGGCCCGAAAAAAGAAACTTAAATTAGGCAAAGATATAGGCCTGATCTCTTATAACGACACCCTGGTGAAAGAAGTACTTGAAGACGGGATCACCGTGATCTCCACAGATTTTGAAGCAATGGGTAAAACAGTAGTGCAAGCCATTCTGGAAGACAAAATCATCACAAAAAGAAATCCCACAAAAGTGATAAAGAGACGTTCACTTTAGCGAAGGCATGCCATACTAAATCCACTTCATTTATTTATGACCATATGAAATGTTTTCTAATGATCCTTGCCTTATCAGTTCCTATCCTAAAAACAATGGCCCAGTCTTTAAAAGCACCGTCTGCACTAAGGGTAGACCTGCTTTTACAAGGCAATCGCACTGATACCGCCCAGCAGCCGGTATTGACGGCTAATCTGCAGCCCGGTTTTACATGGCAGATGAACGACGCAGCCGAAAACAGGTACCAAACGGCCTATCGGATGCTCATTGCCACTACCGCAGAAAAACTAGCAGCAAATCAAGCTGATGTATGGGATTCCGGAAAAGTATTGGACGGCTGGCAGCCAGCGGTTTTATACCGGGGAAATCAACTCCTTCCAAACACCACTTATTACTGGAAGGTCATGAACTGGAATAACCGGAAGGCGGCAAGTGCATTTTCAGCTCCGGCGGTTTTTAAAACAGCCCCGGTTTTAACACCATACCAGACAGCCTTCCGTCCGTTGGTCAAATCAGCACAGCGCCCTGTCGCGATCCAGCTGCTAAAAAACAAAAATACCCTTTACGACTTTGGCAAGGATGCTTTCGGACAATTGAGTATCCGGGCCATTTCTGCTTCCGGAAAGGATACCTTAAAGATCCACGTCGGAGAAATGACAACCGGTTCCGGACAGGTAGAAAGAAAACCTCCGGGTACACTTCGTTATCGTTTGCTGAGCCTGCCTTTGAAAAAAGGTGAACATCAGTATCCACTTACATTTTTACCCGATAAGCGGAATACTGGCGCCAATGCCATAAAAATGCCTGCTGAAATTGGTGAAGTACTCCCCTTTCGTTATGCTGAAATTGAAAAAACGCTTAAGGGATCAGAAATATCAGAGGTAATACGATACGCTGTGCACTATCCTTTTGACGATGAAGCAGCGGTATTTAAAAGTACTGACAGCCTCCTGAACCAGGTATGGGAACTTTCAAAATACACCATCAAAGCGGCCTCCTTTACCGGATTGTATATAGACGGGGACCGCGAACGTATCCCTTACGAAGCCGATGCCCTCATCAACCAGCTGTCACACTATGCCGTCGATGCCGAATTTAGCATGGCAAAAAGAACGCTTGAGTACCTTATTTATCATCCTACCTGGCCTACCGAATGGTCTTTGCAAAACCTGTTGCTGGCCTGGAATGATTATCTTTATTCGGGCAATATCAGCACTGTAAAATCACTTTATCCGCAACTGAAGCCCAAGCTACTGACTGCCCTTGCCCGGACAGACGGATTGATCAGCACCCGGACAGGCAAGCAGGACAGTGCCTTTATCAGCTCCATTCACTTCGAAAAATTCAATGAAAATGCAGCGCTGAAAGACATTGTGGACTGGCCGCAAAAAGGCGGTTTTGGGCTGAAGAAGGAAGCGCCAGGTGAAACCGATGGTTTTATTTTTACCGATTACAATGCAGTTGTAAATGCATTCTATTACCAGGCACTCCTGTCCATGCGCAACATCGCCCTTGCGCTGAATGAACAAAAAGATGCGGTTTTTTACACTGCACTGGCAGCCAAAGTCAAGTCGGCATTTCAGCAAGCTTTTATTAATCCTGTTACCGGAACGATAAAAGATGGGGAAACTACGGATCACAGTTCGCTACATGCCAATATGTTTGCCCTGGCATTTAACCTCGTTCCTGAAAAAAATAAGACCGCTGTGCTGGATCATATCCGTTCAAGGGGCATGGCTTGCAGCGTATATGGTGCACAGTTCCTTCTGGACGGGCTTTACGACAGTCATGAGGCAGAATATGCTTTACAACTGTTAACAGCCACAGACAAACGCAGCTGGTACAATATGATCCGCAGTGGTTCCACAATGACTACGGAGGCATGGGATACCGAATATAAGAACAATCAGGACTGGAACCATGCCTGGGGGGCGGCACCTGCAAATGTGATTGTAAGAAAACTTATGGGATTAGAACCCCTGTCTCCAGGTTTCAAAAAGATCCGGATCAAGCCACAGCCAGGCCATCTGAAAACAGCTGCACTAGAACTCCTGACCCTACCGGGAAGCATAAAAATCGCTTTCAAAAGGACTGACACTCTATTTAGCTTGCAAACCATAATTCCGCCAAACGTAACAGCTGTACTCTACCTCCCTAAAAAAACAGCAACGGATCAGGTATTGAAAAACGGTAAGGCGATCAGCGCAATCGCTGAGGGCAAATTTTGGAAGATTTCTGATGTAAAATCCGGCACTTTTACCTGGAAAGTGAAATAGTTTAATTTTCCTGATGGTAGTGGGCCAGTTCAGCAATCAGTGAAGGTAAGATCCGCCCGGCCTGCATCTGAAAGTCGCTTAATACTTCTTCCAGTATGTCTTTAAAGTGATAACTCACAGAGCCTATGCAATTAAAGCTGTATTGCCTGTAACCGGGATAACAGGAAACCAGGTTTTGAAAAAATTCTGTAAAAGATGTTTTTACCAGCTGATGGCCATAGGCCGCATCAACCTCAGGATATTTCAGAAAGCGGGTAAAACCGGCGCAAAACCTGTTTGCCATGGGCTCTTTATAGATTTTGTGTATAATGTCTTCCGCATCAAGCTGGTATCGGTCCTCAAATGCCTGTTGCACTGCTTCAGGCATTTTATTGCGCAGGTAATCTCCCAGGATCTTTTTTCCAATGGCCGCCCCGCTCCCCTCATCGCCCAGTATAAAACCCAATGAGTCAATGTTATGAATAATCCGGTTCCCATCATAGATGCAGGTGTTTGTTCCTGTACCCAATATAGCTGCAAAACCAGGCCGGTTTCCCAACAGTCCCCGGGCAGCTGCCAACAGGTCAACCACTGCATTTACCCGTTTGCAATTTGGAAATACCGACTGTAAAACGCCTTGCATTACACTGACCTTGTCGTCCTGGCAACCAGCGCCATAAAAATGCACTTCATTAATTCCCAGACGATCCAGTTGCGCAGGCAGTTGCGCTTCAATGGATTTAACCATATACTGTTCATCCACAAAATATGGATTGTAGCCTTCCGTTGTAAAATAGCTTTGCTTTTTGCTGGAATCTATCAGGCACCAGTCTGTTTTGGTAGAGCCGCTATCGGCAATTAAAATCATGTGCAGCTTATTTATTTGTCTTTTTACCAGCCTTATGTCCGGAAATGGCATAATAACCGATCGCGATATAACAGGGTACTACGATCCAGTAGGCTTGTTGCGGATTTGCATGGTCTGTAACGTAACCGTATAACAAAGGCAACAAGGCTGCACCCGAAATGGCCATAACCAATAGTGAAGAACCCATTTTTGTGAACCGCCCCAACCCGGCAATTGCCAGGGGCCATATGGAAGGCCACATCAGGGAGTTCGCCAGGCCGAGTAAAGCCACAAATACCACTGAAACTACTCCATTGCTAAAAATAGCGATAATGGCAAACAAAACCCCAAGCACAGCGGAGCTTTTAAGTGCAGTTTCCTGGCTGAAAAACCTGGGAATACAGATAATGCCGATCAGATAACCCACAAGCATGCTAATGAGGGTAAATGAGGTAAAAAATTTAGCAACAGAAAGTGGAATTCCTTGAAATGCTCCATAACCGATGATGCTGTTGCCGGCAATAACTTCTACCCCGGTATATAAAAAAAGTATCAGCACCCCCAACAACAGGTGAGGGAATTGGAAAATGGAAGTTTTGGCTTGCTGTTCAAGCCCCGCATCTTCTTCATTGCTGTCTTCTTCGTTAACTTCAGGCAACTTAGAAAAACGGATAATAATCGAAAGCACTACCAGTATTCCGGTAATGATCAAATAAGGGACAATAACTTTTGCAGCCAGGCCATTGAGTTCCTGCGCTTTTTGGAAAGGGTTTAGCAGGGTTAACCTGTTTTTTAAATCATCTGCATCATTCAAAATAACAGCACCCAGGATAACCGGCGCCATCGCTCCGGCGATGCCGTTACAGATGCCCATGAAACTGATCCGCCTTGCGGCACTTTCCTTCGGTCCCAATATGGCCACGTAAGGATTCGATGCGGTTTGTAATACCGTGAGCCCAGCACCCTGAACAAACAAACCCAATAAAAACAAAGGATAGAACCTGTAAACTGCTGCCGGAACAAACAAGAGAGAACCTGCAGCTACCAGGACCAGGCCTACCGACAAGCCGTTCTTAAATCCTGTCTTCTTCAGCAGCCAGCCAGATGGCACCCCCATCACGAAATAAGAAATGTAAAAGGCAAAAGCCACCAGGTAAGATTGAAAGTTATTGAGTTCACAGGCAATCTGGAGGTAAGGGATCAGCACGGCGCTCATCCAGGTCACAAAACCAAATATGAAAAATAAAGCTCCTATAATAATCAGCGGCCCTGTAAATGAAGGCGTACTTTTCAGCACAATGGATTCTTTAACAGTTGTATCCATGTTCATTAGTGATTTTGATCCTTTATTCTTTGCAGAATGGTATCGTAGACAGATTCGGGGAAAATGGCCGGCTGCCCGTACCACAGAAAAGAATCATACCCTTCATATCCACCTCCTCTGATGTGCTTTGAAGTTGGCAGGTAACTGGAAACATCATTACAATATCCTGCAACGCTAACCATGCGATCTGGCCAAAGCGCCTTTATGCCTATACTGTATTCTGTTACCGTTTCCCGCGAAATCCCAACCAGTTTCCAGCTTCCTATATTTACCGTCTGGATGTATACCGGCATCTGAGTGGGCAACTTATTGTTCTTTTTAAGGTCTTGCATGAGTTCAGCCCATCTTACATTTTTCTCTGCATACACATCGCCTATGGCCAGACTGTTCTTTGCCTTAAAATCCTCCAGGTCATCCGCAATCAACTTCGTAACCGGAAAATTAACAGAATCCATGAAAAACGTAATGTTTCCTTCAATTTTACGCAGTTCTTTATGCAATACGTTTAAAATATCTTTTCCCAATGCCTCTCCTGTTTTGATGTATTCAACTTCCTCCTTCGGATTGATGTCACCTCCGCAACCCTGGACAAACATGGCATTGGTAATTCCACCTTCCTTTTTTAAATAATTTCTGGTAATTCCAGGATAGTTAGCACTGATCGTAATCCCCGTTAAACCAACATTACCGGCCACAGGGTGACATCCTGTAGAAAACAGGACCGTTTTATTTTTGTTCTTTTTGTTGATGATCTGCAAAACGTCCACATCATTATCATAAGGAACATCGGCCCCTTTCAACCTGCGGTTAAAGCCGATAGCTGTTTTTCCTCTTCCGAAGTAAAGTTCAGCAGGTGCCATTGAAGAAATGGCTGTGGTGATGCTGCTGATAATCGCCGGCCGAACCACACCATATAAGTAGGCTTTATCAGGCCTCTGATTGTGAGGCCCCCAGGTAGTCCAGCTCTGCGACCCGGGTGCAAAATGGGTGTGAGAAGCATTGATCAATACCGCCGAGGCAGGAATTTTATGCTTTTTATAGACCTCAGCTTTGATATCATTGATAAAGTCAGCGTTGAATCCACATAAATCTACAGTAACCAGCACTACCCGCTGCTTTTGTTGAGCAATGGCCAAAGCTTCTACACCCAGGAATCCTTCTGTCTGATGTGTTGCCTTATATAGCAACCGGTCCTTATCCAGGCCAATTAACTGATTACCATTAAAAAATATAGCTTTCAATTCTATGTTATAGGCAAGCCCGTTAAACTGGGCAATTTTTACCCAGGGTTCCTTATTTTCCTGTATATCGTATTTCCAGATCTCGTTCTTATTTGTCAGTCCAAATAATACACCCGCATGTGCAGTTAAACTCTGTATTCCGGGTAATACCGTAATTTGTTTCCAGGTTTTGCGTTTTTCACTAAGGCCGGCACTGGAAATTTTTCCGCTGCTGTCGGCCATGTAGCTCCTATTACCGATAACTACTGATGCAACTGATCCGGGAACGCCTGTCTTTTTAGAAAGTATGGTTTCCATCTGCTTTCTGACAGCAGCATCCGGAGTTGTTTGTTTTACCCATTTTAATGTAAATCTTCCATCGCGGGGCAATCCATATCCTGCCAGGGCAAGAGAAAACGGATAATCTTGTGGCTCGATGCTTTTCTGTGCAAAACCAGCATGATAAGCTGTCTGGGCAAAACCATTGGTACAGCAAAGCGCAATACAAAAAAGCAGGTAAAATTTAATCTTCATCAGCATACATTAGGTTTAATGGTTCATTCTACATAGATCTGAGTGCCTGGCTAACGCTGCCGTGCTTCATTAATATTTGTTTCGCTTCCTCATAATTTTCAAGGCCAGCTCTGTTCATTAACATTTTAACTGCACGGTCTACAATCTTATCATTGATGAGCTTCACATTGGTCATCTGGTTTCCTTCCACCCTTCCAAGTCTGATCATTACTGTAGTAGATATCATATCAAAGATCATTTTTTGTGCCGTGCCGCATTTCATCCTGGTGCTTCCGGTAATAAATTCTGGCCCTGTTACCACTTCTACAGGATAATCTGCCAATGCAGCAGTCGGAGTTGATGGATTACTTACGATACAGCCCGTGCTGATATTCATTTCCCTGCATTTTTTTAACCCTTCCAAAACAAAAGGTGTCGTTCCACTTGCGGATATACCGATGACGATATCCTTTGTGCTAACTTCAGCCGCGCCAAGCTTAGTCCAGGCTTCGTGCAAATCATCTTCCTTTTCTTCAAGTGCATCCGCCAAACGGTCAATACCGCCTGCAAGTATCACATTAACTATACCTTTAGGTATTCCGTAGGTTGTTGGCAACTCTATTACATCAAGTACAGATAAACGCCCCCCGCTTCCGGCACCAATATAGAACATCCGACCTCCCGCATTTAATTTATCCACTATTGCTGTAATCAGATTGTTTATACTTGGCAGAACCCCCTCAATGGTCTTCGCTACCTTTTCATCTTCCTGATTAATGTATTTTGTTAATTCTTCAACCGACCGCTGTTCCAGATGGTCATACAAAGATGGTTGTTCAGTAATTGGTGTCATTTCTTAATTTTTTTATATGTATTTATTTGCTTAAAAACTCATTTCCCACATCCAGACTGTTACATCAACTAGAAGACAGGTAACTTTCAATCTCTGTTCCAATACGAAATGACAAATGCGGTTTTATTGCGTTTATAACACAAATATAAACGCAATAAAATAGCAAACAACATTTTTCTTAAAAAAGATTTTTTTAGCCCAATTAAAACAAAATCAATGATAAAGCATAAAAACCCTTACTTGAAAATAAAAATCAAATCACTAAGAACCACATAAAAACTGCATATTTGTACATAGCGGCATTAAAAACCGCAAAATATACAGAAATTCATTGTTTTTCCCTGACCCGTCACCTTCAGCAGCTCCAAAGAAAATTAATGACTATATCTGGATAGATTTTATATTTGTAGACAACTGCTCAAAAATATGCGCAAAGAAGAAAGACATAAACTTATCATGAGAGAGATAAACCTACACAATAAGGTGCTATCTACTGATTTAAGCAATTTGTTAAACATTTCCGATGACACTGTCAGACGTGACCTGAAGGAACTGGCTGAAACAGGAAAATTGCTAAAAGTACATGGGGGAGCTGCCAGCAAATCATTTGTTGCTCCTTTCAATACACAAAATGAGGTTTATGCGCTAAACGAAAAGAAAAAGATCGCAGAGAAAACATTGAAACTCATTAAGAATGAGATGGTCATTCTTACGGAGGGTGGAACAACCATATTAGAGCTGGCTAAAATGATTCCGGAAAACCTTAAGGTTACTTTTTTTACCATAAGTCCGCAGGTAGCCATCACCTTATCTGATCATAGTAACCTTGAAGTGATCACTATAGGAGGTAAACTGAATAAAAATGCAAATCTCCATGTCGGGGCAAGCGTGATCAATCAGCTTGTAGACATCAAAGTAGACCTCTGCCTTTTGGGTGCCAATGCTTTTTCAGCCGAAGAAGGACTCACAGATATGGACTGGGATATTGTTCAGGTTAAAAAGGCCATTATACGGGCTTCAAAAAAAGCGGCTGTACTCAGCATATCTGAAAAACTGAACACCGCACAAAGGATAAGAATTTGCGATGCCAATCACATAAATTATCTGATTACCGAACTCCCTCCGGAACACCCTTTGCTGGCAAATTACAGGCATGATTACCTGAAACTGCTGTAACTATTTATAACGCTCCGCCAGTCTCAATGCCTCATAAGCATTAACAATGCCTCCGCTTACGCATAACTCTTTAAAATTTACCCGCTCTGTCTCGCCTCTGGAATTTTCATATTTCACTTTTTGTTCTACTTTTACAACGGATTTCATGATGATGTCCCGTACCTCATGCGGTTTAAGGTCAGGATAATAGCTCAAAATTAAAGCAGCCAATCCGGAAACTACCGGTGCAGCCATACTTGTTCCGTCAAATTCCTCATACTTTGATCCCGGAACTGTGGAATTGATCATAAATCCAGGTGCAAAAACATCTACAGTATATTTACCATAATTGGAGAAAGAAGCTTTCAGAGTGGCGTCATTCTTATAGGCACTTGCACCAACCTCGATCCAGTTTTTAGCATGCGGCAGGTTAAACTTCGCGGTATCAAGCACAGGCTTTAATGGCAATGCAGGCATGTTACGGCCCATCCCTGCGCCTTGTTGCTGGTTAGCATTAGGTCTGAACAGCAATGCATTCAGGTCGGGCTTCTTGTGTGCTTTCTTATAGGCTATAGCCTCCGGGCTGTCATAATACTTATTGGGGTAATTCTCTTCCAGGTCATTATTCTGATTATCATTACCAGCTGCATGCACCAGCAATACGCCCTTCTCTTCTGCATATTTAATCGCTTCATCAACCACTTCCTTATTCCATTTAAAACCCTTCCCGAAGCTCATGTTGATCACTTTTGCACCATTGTCTACGGCATATCTGATGCCGTTAGCCACATCCTTGTCCCGTTCATCACCTTCCGGCACAACCCTGATGCCCATAATACTTACATGATCAGCAACACCGTTTATGCCTATGCCATTTGTTCTGTTCGCTCCGATTATACCAGAAACATGGGTTCCGTGTTCGGCATTCGGGCCTGTTACGTCATTATTGCCATACAACTTTTCTCTTGCATTGGAATAATCATCCCCAACCAGGGCCGCGCGCTCATCGTATTTGGGATTCAGGTTGTACTTCAGCATCACATCATACTGCTTATAGGCATCTTTCATCTCTTTGTGGAATTTCTCCATAGATCCACTATCCTTTGCGCCACGCCTGATGATCTTTTTACATTGCTCCTCTTCTTCACTGTCGGCTTTATAAGCTTCCACATCTTCCAGTGAAGGGATTGCCTTGTGGTGTATCTGCCCAACTGAATCCAGTACTTTATTGATCATTGCCACTACAGCAAAAGTCTGGTGTGCCTGATCATATTTCTTTCCAAACTCCGCCGTTACCTTAGTATAAAGCGCAAACTCTTCCTTCTGTGCACTGTCCAGAATCGTAGATTTAATGGTAGATCTGTATTTGGGTTGATATTCTCTGAAAATTCTTACCAGTTCCAGGTTATCGTAAGCCAGGTTCCCCTTTTTTGAACCTATAAAATTCCAACCGTGTACATCATCAATGTACCCATTCCCATCATCGTCAATGCCATTTCCAGGGATTTCTTTTTTATTTGTCCAGAGTACATCCTTCAAATCCTCATGTGTAGTTTCAACCCCGCCATCTATTACTGCAACAATAATTTCTGCTTTTGGCTTTTTATGCTGCAAAAGCTCATTGTAGGCCTTTTCCGTACTGATACCAAAATATCCATCTTTTATTAAATCTAAATTATACCAATTGGCAGGAAGTTTCACATTTTTATCTTGTGAAAAAACCGCCGTATTAAGGAAAAGGCATAGCATCAAATATAATATCGCTTTCGATTTCATAGTTCAGGACTTTCTGTAGATTAACGTAAAATACAATTATACGGTTTTATTAGCTGCAGGGTAAAGATTTAGCATATTTTAACATTCCCTTGCTGTTTTTTTATAAACAAGAAAAGCCGGTAGTCAATT